>CAVSIC010000010.1:0-131086 GCA_963727905.1 uncultured Microthrixaceae bacterium | reverse complement strand
GGCGGCGGGCTCGCCCTTCGTGGAGGTCTTCGCGGCTGCCTTCTTGGCCGGCTTCTTGGTGGGCATGAGGTCAGCGCAGCTCCTGGATCTTGACCATGTTGCCCGCCGGGTCCCTGAGCGAGCAGTCGCGCACGCCGTACGGCTGCTCGGTCGGCTTCTCGACCACCTCGGCCCCGGCCGCCTGGGCCCGCTCGAAGGCACCGTCGAGGTCCTGGGTGCCGAGCACCACCATGGCGAAGGTGCCTTTGGCCATCATCTCGGTGACGGTGCGGCGCTCGTCGTCGGTGACCCCGGGGTCGACGGCCGGCGGCGAGAGCACGATGCCCGTGTCGGGCTGGCCGGGAGGGCCCATCGTGATCCACCGCATCTGCTCGTAGCCGACGTCGAGGCGGACCTCGAAGCCGATGGCATCGCGGTAGAAGGCCAGCGAGGCGTCGGGATCGGTGTGCGGGAGGAAGGTGGCGTGGATGGTGATGTCCATGGCGTCAGGATCGCTGGGCGACGCCCACCGGTGCTTCTCGATTCCTGATCGGTCGAGTCACCTGCTTCGCCACGCAGGAGGGCAGCCCGGCGGTGGCCGACCGGGCCTCGGTGCGGTACGTGCTGGGCGGGATGCCCACCAGCTCGGTGAACCGGGTGCTGAAGGTGCCGAGCGACGAGAAGCCGACCGCGAAGCAGACCTCGGTGACCGCCAGATCACCACGGCGCAGGAGCGTCATCGCCCGCTCGATTCGCCGGGTCATCAGGTAGGCGTACGGGGGCTCGCCGTAGGCCTTCTTGAACTCGCGGCTCAGGTGGCCCGCCGACATGTGGGCGCCCTTGGCCAGGGCCTCGACGTCGAGCGGCTGGGCGTGGTCCCGGTCGATCCGGTCCCGGACGCGCCGCAGCCAGGCCAGATCGGCGAGGCGCTGGTCGTCGGCGGGTCGGCTGGTCACGGCCCTCGATGCTGCCACGCCGGGGGCACCTGGCCCGTCGCGACGATCTCGTAGCGCGGGACGTCCTTGAACGTGGCGAGGCAGGCGTCCCAGTCGTGGTCGATCTCGGACTGGAAGTGCTCCTCGAGCACCGCCAGGCGTCGGTCGCGCAGGTCGTCGGTCATGTCGGCCCTCCTCGGGATGAGGGTACGTTCCGTCCATGGCTCGTGCTCGGTACGTCGCGCTGCTGCGCGGCATCAACGTCGGCGGGAAGAACCCGGTGCCCATGGCCGCCCTGCGCTCCACGATGGAGGACGGCGGCTACGAGGGCGTCCGCACGTACATCGCGTCGGGCAACGTCCTCTTCGAGACGGATCGACCGGCGAAGGGGCTCGAGGACCACATCGAGGGACTCCTCGAGGCCCGCTTCGGCGTGCCCCTCGTGGTCGCCGTGCGCTCCGAGCGCCAGCTGCGGGCAGTGGTGGCGAAGGCCCCCAAGGGCTTCGGCACCGAGCCGACCAAGTACCACTCCGACGCGGTCTTCCTGAAGGGCCCGCTCACCGCCGCGAAGGCGATGGGGGTCGTGGAGATGAAGGAGGGCGTGGACGACGCCTGGCCCGGCAGCGGCGTCATCTACTTCCGCCGGCTCTCGGCCAAGCGCACGGCCAGCCGCATGGGCCGGATCGCCGGCACCCCGGAGTACAAGCTGATGACGATCCGCAGCTGGCAGACCGTGATGAAGCTGCTCGCCCTCCTCGACGAGTAGCGGCTCGATACCCTCCGCCCATGGCGGACGCCTCGACCCCCGACGATCCCTTCGAGCCGCCGTCAACGGCCGAGGCGCTGGCCCGGCTCGGTATGCCCATGGACGAGGCGATGCGAACCCAACGAGCGGTGCGTCGCCTGCACCTCCAGCCGGTGTCCCTCGACGTGCTCGTCCCGCTGCTCGAGCTCGCCCTCAAGGCCCCCACCAGCTCGAACAGCCAGGACTGGTGCTTCCTCGTGGTCCAGGACCGGGAGCAGAAGGCTCGGTTGGCGCGGTCGTGGCGGCGCCTCTTCCGGCTGGTCGCCCCCCTCGAGGATCGGCAGAACGCCGGCGACCCGGCCGCCCAGCGGCAGAGCGCGCCCGGTCGCTGGCAGGCCGAGCACTTCGAGGACCTCCCCGTCTTCGTGGTCGCCTGCTACCGCCGCGGCATCAAGCACCGTCCGATCGGTCGGCCCCAGATCTCGGTCGCGTCGTACTACGGCTCGACCTTCCCGGCGGTGCAGAACCTCCTGCTCGCGTGTCGCGCCGTCGGGCTGGGTGCGTCGCTGCAGACGCTGCCGATCTGGAACGTCCGCCGCACCCGCAAGGTGCTCGGCCTCCCGCGGGCCATGAACCCCGTCTGCATCATCCCGATCGGCTGGGCCAAGGGCCGATACGGCCCGACCACCCGCCCGCCGGTCGGCGAGGTCGTGCACGTCGACCGCTACGGCAACCGACCCTTCGCGTCACCGCCGCGCTAGGGCACCCATCGGCCGACGGATCAGTCGTCGAGCATGTGGGCCATGAAGGCAGCCTCGTCGGGGTCGTTCCAGACGTCGATCCACTCGGCGTCGGTCAGGTCTCCCCGCTTGCGCACGTTCCGCTCCGCGCCCTGACCCACGAGCCAGCGCAGCCGCGGCTCGCTCGTGGTGATCGCCTCCGCGATGCAGTCGGCGACCTCGTCGGCCGTCGATGCGGACATGAGCTCGGTCATCACCACCTTCGCCAGGCGGTTGAGGAGCGGGGCGTAGGGGCCGGTGGGCGGGGTCATGTCGACCTTGCTCCAGATGGCCGTCATGATCGCCCCGGGTTCGATGAGCGCGACCTTGACCCCGAACGGCGCCACCTCGGAGGCCAGGGACTCCGAGGCCGCCTCGAGCGCCCAC
Source organism: uncultured Microthrixaceae bacterium (assembly GCA_963727905.1). Lineage (GTDB taxonomy): Bacteria > Actinomycetota > Acidimicrobiia > Acidimicrobiales > VFJN01 > VFJN01. The sequence continues at coordinate 128,261 of CAVSIC010000010.1, read as the reverse complement.
TTGGATCCGCAGTACGGGCCCATCGCCGGCATCGCCAGCCGTCCGGCCTGGCTGGTGACGTTCACGATCCACCCGCTCCCCCGCTCGCGCATCGAGGGGAGCACCGCCTTCGTGCACCGCAGCGCGCCGAAGTAGTTCGTCTCCATGATCTCGCGGAAGGTGTCGAGGCTCGTGTCCTCGACCGCGCCGCCGCTCCCGCCGAGCCCGGCGTTGTTCACGAGGACGTCGATCGCACCGCGCTCCGCGAGCACGGCCGCCACGAGCTCGTCGGGGGCGCCGTCGACCGTGACGTCGAGCGCCCGTACCTCGATGCGGTCCTGACCCGCGAGGTCGCACGACGACGGATCGCGCATCGTCGCGACGACGTCGAAGCCGTCGCAGGCGAGGCGCTGCGCCGTCGCGTACCCGATCCCCGTGCTGCACCCTGTGACGACTGCCACGCCCATCGCACACCTCTCCCGCCGTGGAGCCGCCCATGCTCGCAGAGCGGGGACCTCAGCGCTCAGCGATCGAGCGCCTCGTAGAGCGCGGTGATCAAGCCCGCGGCGAGTGGGGACGTGAGCGAGAGGTGCGAGCGGGTGAAGCCCACCGCGACCTGGAGCTCGGGATCACCGAAGCCGAGCTGGCCGCCGGCGCCGCCGTGGCCGAAGGTCCCCTCGGACGGGCCCATGCCGGCGGCGGAGAACATCCGGCCGAAGCCGACGCTGAAGGCGTTGGGGATGCCGAGGACCCTGTCGAGGTCCATCAGCTCGATCCTGTTGAGCGACTCGAGGGTCGCCGCGCTGGGGGTGGCATCGTTCGGCTCCGGATCCACGAGGTGCCGGTAGAGGTCGGCGAGGCCGCGGGCCGTGCCGATCCCGTCACCTGAGCCGACCCCGCCGGAGGTCGCATCGCGCAGCATCGTCTCGTTGTTGCCCAGGACGTCGAGCACGTCGAGGACGCCCACACCATCGCGGGCGATGCAGGCCCGGCCGATGACCGTGGACTCGTCGCGCGCCGCGCTCAGCAGGACCTCGAAGGCCGGTCCCATGCCGTCTTCGGGGAGCGGGTCGAGCTCGAGGGTCGTCGACTTGCGGGCGAACAGCTCGGCGGAGGCGCCGATCTGCAGATCGAGGCCGAGGGGTCCGGCCAGCTCCTCGTCCCAGAACCGCGAGAGGGGCCGACCGTCGACCCGCTCGATGATCGCGCCGGCGATGTAGCCGTAGGTCATGACGTGGTAGCCGACGCCCGTGCCCGGTTCCCACTGCGGGGTGGCGGAGGCGATGCGCCGACGGATCTCCTCGTACTCACCGTGCCCGGTGCCGTCGAGGCCCAGCAGGTCGAGGTAGTCGGGGATCTCCGTGATGCCGCACGTGTGCGACAGGACCTGACGGACGGTCAGGTCGGCCTTCCCCTCGGCGGCGAACTCGGGCCAGTACGTGGCCACCGGTTCGTCGACGTCGAGCTGGCCCCGGTCGTGGAGCAGGGCGATGCAGGCAGCGGTCATCCCCTTGGTGGACGAGAAGAGCGAGGCCGCGGTGTCGCGCTCCCACGGGCGGTCGTCGCCGGCCTGGCCGCACCAGAGGTCCGCCACCACGGTCCCCTGGACCGAGGCGCAGAACGACGCTCCCCCACGCCCGACCTCGTCCGACTGCGAGCGGAACGCCTCCGCCACGGGCTCGTACCGCGGATCGACCCAGCCCTCGACAACCTGATCGGACATCGTCCCCCCTCGATGGTCTTCAGGAACGTAACGCACGGCCGGTTCGACGAGACTCCCTGCCATGGGGATCTACGCCGACAAGGTGCTGCCACGGATCGTCAACGTCGCCTGCGGCGCGAAGAGCGCGAGGCCCATCCGGGACCGGGCCTGCGCCGGGCTCCACGGTCAGGTACTGGAGATCGGCTTCGGGTCGGGGCTGAACGTGCCGCACTACCCCACGGCCGTCACCGGGGTGGCCGCCGTCGAGCCGGCCGACCTCGGCTGGAAGCTGGCGCAGAAGCGGCTCGAGGACTCCACCGTCCCCGTGCAGCGGACGGGGCTCGACGGGCAGTCGATCCCGCTGGCCGACGACAGCTGTGACACCGCCCTGTCCACGTGGACCTTGTGCACCATCCCCGACGTCGCCCGCGCCCTCCAGGAGGTCCGCCGGGTGCTGAAGCCGGGGGGCACGTTCCACTTCGTCGAGCACGGCCTGGCGCCGGACGAGAAGGTGCAGCGCCTGCAGCACCGGTTCGAGCCGTTGGAGAAGCGGATCTTCGGAGGCTGTCACCTCACCCGGCAGATCTCCGACCTGATCAGCAGCGCGGGCTTCACGATCCTCGAGCAGGACGTGTTCTACGAGGACGGAGCGCCGAGGTTCATGGCGGCGGACACCCTCGGGGTCGCCGTCTCGCCGTAGCGTGCCCGGCCATGCGATCGGTGACGGTGGTGCTGGTGGCCATGGCCCTGGCGGTGGCGGCATGTGGCGGGGATGACGGCGAATCCGCGGCCGAGGGCCCCGAGGCGTCCGCCGAGTGGGACGTGCTCGACCTGGACCTCCGTGCTCTGGCGGAGCGGACGTCGATCCTCGTCGCCGAGGTGGACGATGACGGATCGCTCGACGCCATCCACGAGCGAGCGGCCGACGAGATCGCGCCCCTCGGCTCGATCTTCAAGCTCTACGTGCTCGGCGCACTCGTCGAGTCCATCGACGCGGGCGAGCACGCCTGGGACGAGGAGGTCACCGTCGAGGAGGGCGATCAGAGCATTGCTGGCACCTTGGAGACGCAGACGGGCAAGGTCCTCACGCTGCAGGAGCTCGCCACGCTGATGATCTGGCCGTCGGACAACCACGCCACCGACGTGATCATCCGCACCGTCGGCCGCGATGCCGTCGAGGCCATGCTCGAGCCGATGGGGATGGGCGCCGCCTCCCGGGCTCGCACGCTCCCCTTCCTGACCGCCCGCGAGGCGTTCATCGTGAAGTGGGGCGCGAGGGCAGCCGACTACGCCCCCGCCGACGAGGCCGGTCGACGGAAGATCCTCGCCGAGGTCGTGGACGAGCCCGTGCCGAACCCCTTCTCCATCGATCAGACGAAGCCGACCGAGATCGACCGGGTGGAGTGGTTCGCCACCGCCGAGGAGGTGGCCGCCGCCCACCTGTGGCTCGATGTCGCTCGCACCCGGCCGGGCGCGGACGAGCTCGATCAGGTCCTCGACCAGCTCGGCCTCGACCTCGACCGGACCGTTTGGCCCCGCGGCGCCTTCAAGGGCGGCAGCGAGCCCGGGGTCCTCTCACTGTCCTGGCTGCTCGAGCGGAGCGACGACCGCCGGTTCGTGGTCGTGATGCAGATGTCGAGCACGGCCGAGACCATCCCCGACGCCGACGGCGCCGACCTCGCCCAGCGGACGATCGACCTCGTCACCGAGGTCCCCTGAGGACTACGGAACCGTGAGGGTGACGTCGACGAGCACGGTCTCGCCGTCGACGTCGAGCTCGACCTCGACCGGGTAGTCCCCCGGGTTGGTGTCGTCAGGTCCGGTGACGGTGATGGTCGCCGTGCACGAGCTCTCGGTCGGGGTGGTGGTGCACGAGGAGCCGGTGGAGGTGCTCCAGCCCGTGGGCAGCCCGTCGACGTCGTCGATCGACATCGACCCGACGGTCCCGTCGTTCTCGCGCGTCACCTCGATCTCGATCGTCGCCCGCAGCCGGTCGAGGATGATGGGCGTTGCGACGTGCGGGTCGGTGGAGGTGACCTCGACCACCAGCGGCTCCAGCACCGGCGGCTCGCCGCCCGGGAGCCCACACCCCGCCAGCGCCACCGCGCCGATCGCAAGGAGGGCCAGGATGCGGAGGTCAGCGCGAGGACGTGCGATGCATGCCGTCATGACGACGGACGGTAGCCCCGCGCGCGATTCGATGCTCGATGTCGAGGCGCTCAGCCCTCGCCTTCCGCGAGGCGCCTGCGGTTCCGGCGGCGGCTGACGAGCGACGGGCCGACGGCGAGCACTCCGAGGAGGAGGCCCGCGAGGAGGCCGTTGTCGGCGATCCATCGGCTGACCGCCAGCAGCTGGCCCTCCGCCCGTAGGGCGACGAGACGGAACGTCGTGACCAGGACGATGGTGCCGATGACGTCGAGCGCGATGAACACCCGGGTCCGCATGCCGGCCGCCGCGGCGAGCACGCAACCGGGAACGCCAGGGGCCAGGAAGGCGAGCACGTGGACGGCCGGCGTCCGCCAGCGGCCCGGCCCGTCGAGGATGCGGTTCACGACGTCGACGACCCGCTCACTCGTGGGGTTGAACCCGGCGGACCCGTTCCGCACCGCGCGCCCGTAGGCGAAGAACACCGGGTCGAAGATCAGGCGACGGAGCACCACGAGCGCGACCATCGCGACCCCGTCGTCGATCAGCGGTGCGGTGAGGAAGACGAACCGGTTGCGGCTGTCGACCACCACGAGCGCCAACGGGTGGTGATCGAGCCACCAGGGCGACGTGAAGCTCGTCACTGTGTTGCAGGCGAACAGCACGGCGAGCAGCAGGACCAGCCGCCGGGTCGCGGTGGCCCCGCGAGCGTGGTCCGCCTCGGTGAGCATGGCGCGGGAGCGTAGGCGTCCGCCGATGGCAGGACGCTGGCTCTTCTGGGTGTAGCTGACAGGCGGTGTCAGGGATGGCTCCGTACGGTGACCTCACACGACGAGAGGAACGACGACATGCCCGAGCGCGACGGCTTCATCCCCGGCGTCCCCTGCTGGATCGACACCAACCAACCCGACCCCGCCAAGGCGGCGGAGTTCTACGGCGGGCTCTTCGGATGGGAGCTCGAGGAGTCGATGCCCGAGGGCACAGGCGGCAGCTACCTGATCGGGCGCATCCGAGGTGGTGACGTCGGGGCCGTGTCGTCGATGCCCGAGGGCGCCCCGCCGATGGTGGCGTGGAACACCTACATCTGGGTCGACGACGCGGACACGACCGCGAAGCGGGTCGTGGAGGCCGGCGGCTCGGTGCTGGCCGAGCCCTTCGACGTCGGAGAGGCCGGACGCATGGCCGTCCTGGCCGACACCGAGGGCGCGGTCTTCTCCGTGTGGCAGGCGCGGGAGCACCGCGGCTCGAAGGTCGTCAACGAGCACGGGGCCGTGATCTTCAACGGGCTGGCCACCCGCGACCTCGCCGCCGCCGAGCGCTTCTACGGCGCGGTGTTCGGGTGGAAGCACCTGTCGCTCCCGGGCAGCCCAATGTGGATGCTGCCCGGCTACGGCGACCACCTCGAGTCGCTCACCCCCGGGCTCAAGGCCGGGGCGGCCGAGTCGGGCGCCCCTGAGGGGTTCGTCGACGTCGTCGCCCAGATCACGCCCATCGCGGAGGGCGACGACACGCCGCCGCACTGGGACGTCACCTTCGCCACCGACGACGTCGAGGCCACCGTGGCCCTGGCCACGAAGCTGGGGGCCAAGGTGCTGGCCGGCCCCGTCGACGCCCCGTGGGTGCGGCACGCCGTCATCCGCGACCCGCAGGGCGCCACGTTCGTCGCCAGCCAGTTCGTCCCGGAGAACGCCGGTCTCACCTGACACCGATGAGCGCGTGGGCTCCACACCGTCTTCATTCGTGACCCCTGTGATCGGAGAGACCGTGACGGATGAGAACCTGACCGCCCGGCGCCGCATCGACGCGCCGCCTCGCACCGTGTTCGCGCTTCTGGCGGATCCGGCCAACCACGCCGCCATCGATGGCACCGGGTGGGTCCGGGGCCCCCTTCAGGAGGGCGCCCGGATCACCGCCGAGGGTGAGGTGTTCGACATGGCGATGTACCACCCGCAGCACCCCGACGGCGACTACGAGATCGCCAACCGGGTCATCGCCTTCGAGCCGCCCGCCGCGATCGGGTGGGAGCCCGGCTTCTACGTCGAGGACGGGCAACGCGACTCCGGCCGCTGGACCTGGCGCTACGACCTCGCGGAGGTCGACGGCCGGACCGATGTCACCCTCACCTACGACTGGTCGCACGCGACGCCCGAGGCACGTGAGCGCTTCCAGTTCCCGCCGTTCGGCGTCGACAAGCTCACGGAGAGCCTGGACAACCTCGCGAAGCTCATGACCTGACATCTGGTCGGGTCGTCCAGGAGCCCGGGGCCCCGCAGACCTACGATCCGCCCATGCCGAGAGTCCCTGCGACGGCGTCGGAGCACCCGGCCACCTGGAAGTTCGACTACCCCGTGTACCACCCGAAGGACCTGGCGGCCTGGCGCAGCTGGCTGCTCGCCCACCACGACGACACCCGCGGCGTGTGGGTCGCCTCGTGGCGCAAGCCGAGCGGGCGCGCGCCGGTCCCCTATGCCGACCTCGTCGAGGAGGCGATCTGCTTCGGCTGGATCGACTCCACGGTGAACCCGCTCGATGACGACCGGGGCCTGCAGCTGATGACCCCGCGCAAGGCCAAGAGCGCGTGGACCCGGCTCAACCGGCGGCGCGCCGCCGACCTCGAGGCGCAGGGCCGCATGACCGATGCCGGCCGAGGAGCGATCGCGGTCGCCCAGGCCAACGGCTGGTGGACGATCTCCGACCCTGTCGAGGACCTGCTCGAACCCGACGACCTCACCAGCGCCCTCGACGCGGTCCCCGCCGCCCGTCAGGCGTGGGACGGCTTCCCCCCGTCGGCCCGCAAGCAGATGCTCTGGATGCTCGTCAGCGCCGGCAAGCCCGACACCCGTGCCCGCCGCGTGGACAAGATCGTCGCCGAAGCCGCCGAGGGCCGCCGCGCCGCCGGCTGACATTGAGAGGTCGTCCGGCGGCTACTCGATGCGGAGGCCGCTGATGGCACGCGAGATGACGAGCTGCTGGATCTGCTCGGTGCCCTCGAAGATGTCCATGATCTTGGCGTCCCGGTGGAAGCGCTCCACCGGGTACTCGCGGACGTAGCCGTAGCCGCCCAGGATCTGGATGGCGCGCTCGGTGACCCAGGTCGCGGTGCGACCGGCCTTGAGCTTGCACATCGAGCCCTCGGCGTTGGTGTAGCCGCCGTTGTTGGCCAGCCACGCGGCCCGCCACACGAGGAGGCGGGAGGCGTCGATCTCCGTGGCCATGTCGGCGAGCATGAACGCGATCGCCTGGTTCATGATGATCGGCTTCCCGAAGGCGTGCCGCTCCTTGGCGTAGTCCAGGGAGTACTCGTAGGCGGCGCGGGCGATGCCCACGGCCATGGCGGCCACGGCAGGACGGGTCGACTCGAAGGTCGACATGGCCGGCTGCTTCTCACCGGTCTTCATGCCCTCGCGCGCCTTGGCCAGCTTGGCGTCGAGCTTCTCCTTGCCGCCGAGGAGGCAGCTGCCCGGCACGCGCACGTCGTCGAACACGACCTCGGCGGTGTGCGAGGCGCGGATGCCGTGCTTCTTGTACTTCTGGCCCTGGCTCAGGCCGGGGGTGCCGGGGGGCACGATGAACGAGGCCTGGCCGCGGCCCTTGAGCTCGCGGTCGACGCTGGCCACGACCACGTGGACGTCGGCGATGCCGCCGTTGGTGATCCACGCCTTGGTGCCGTTGATGACCCACTCGTCCTTGGCCTCGTCGTACACGGCCTGGGTGCGCAGCGAGCTCACGTCGGAGCCGGCGTCGGGCTCGGACACGCAGTAGGCGCCGAGCGGCGATCTTGTCGGCGTCGCCGTAGCACTGCGGCACCCACTCGAAGACCTGCTCGGGGGTGCCGGTGCCGGCGATGCCGGCGGCGGCGAGGCCGGAGCCGAAGATCGACAGCGCGATGCCGGCGTCGCCCCAGAAGAGCTCCTCCATGGCGACGGGCAGGGTCAGGCCGGTGGGGTCGCCCATCATCGCCTGGGCCATGAAGTCCATCCCGTAGAGGCCGATCTTGGCGGCCTCCTGGATGATCGGCCAGGGCGTCTCCTCCCGCTCGTCCCACTCCTCGCCGTTCGGTCGCAGGACCGTGTCGGCGAACTCGTGGACCCAGGACTGGATCTGCTTCTGGTCGTCGTTCAGCTCGAGGGAGAACTCGGCCATGGGGACACCTCGGATCGTTGGTCGTGCGGGGGGTCGGTACCTAAGTTACCGCGCGGTAATAGCCTGCCAGGGGTGATCCTCGGGGAGCAACCCCGCGAGCGTGGCCCGTCGGGCCGGCGCGAGCTGCGGGATGACCTCCTCGGCGTCGAGGTCGTCCTTGGGGCGGAGGTTCCGCACCTCGGACTTGAAGAGCAGCTGCAGCTCGGGCGCCAGGTAGGGCACGTCGTGCGCGGTGGTCAGCACCGCCTCGGACCAGGGCCGGCGGATCGACGGGTCACGACGGTAGATCCACTCCTGCGCCGTGCCGTCGCCGATCGCGGTGTCGAGCACCCAGGGGCCCTCCGCGGTGCGGCGCCACCACACGTTGTTCTCGTGCTCCTCGGCGGACAGGGGCCGACCGTCCCACGGGCGGAGCTGTCCCCCGGCGGCGATCCACGGGAGGAGGCCGGCCGCGGTCAGGTCGTCGTGGAACGCCGGCGCGTCGATCCGGCAGATGCCGACGTCCACATCGGCGTGCTCGCGCCAGGACCGGTGCAGGTGGAGCTCCAGCGCGTGGCCGCCGGTGATCCACCAGCGGAACGGCGCCCCGTGGAGCAGCACGGCCACCTCCACCGGGGCGAGCGGCGACCACGGTCCGTACTCGTCGCCCACCCAGTCGAGCGTACGGCCCGGGGGGCCTAGCATCGGACACGCATGCCGACGGACGTCCCAGACCCCGCGACCGAGCTGCAGGCGATCGAGCTGGACGCGATCGAGCGAGCCCGCGAGGGCGAGCACGACGCCTTCGTCCGTCTGTACCGGCAGGACGCGCCACCCGCCTGGCGGCTGGGCCTGGCCCTCACCGGCGACGCCTTGTCCGCGGCCGACGCCGTCGCCCTCGGCTTCGCACGGGTGCTGGTCCCGTCGGGGCCGGGTGCCCGCCGGAGCGAGGTGCCCTTCCGGCTGCGGCTGCTCACCGCCACCCGCCACGTGGTGCTCGACCAGGGCACCGGTCACCCGCGGAGGGGCGCCGCTCCCGAGCTCGGCTCGAGGCGGGCCGAGGTGATGCACGCGTTCCACCAGCTGCCGGAGCGCTGGCGCACGGTGCTGTGGCTGCCGGCCATCGAGGGCATCGACCTCGACGACACCGCCCGCGTGCTCGGCATCGATGCCGAGGGCGCGCCCGACCTCGCCGCCCGCGCCGACGCCGGCCTCCGCACCCAGTGGCAGCGCGATCGCTCCGCCGCCGGGCAGGACGTCCCCGCGGCGCCGGAGCACCTGAGCCGCCTCCTGCAGAGCGTCCTCCCGCTGCCGATGGATCTCTTCGACGAGGTGGAGGCCCTCTGGCGGGGCGAGCGCGAGCGGAGGGTCGGACCGGTCGGGCTCGTGCTGCCCGGCGGTCGCCCCGTGCCCCGTTGGGCCGAGCGCGGGCTGCTGGCCGGCACCGCGGCGCTGATCGCGGCGGGGATCACGAGCGCCCTGGTCGTGGACCGCGACCCCGACGTGCGCCGGGCCCGCGACGGGGAGCTGGCGGAGGCGCCGACCGACACCTCGAGCGCCCTCGGCGCCACCCCCGCCCCGAAGGAGCCCCAGGCCTACCTCGACGGCGAGGACGGGACCGGGGGCCGGATCGAGCCGATGATCGCCGCCGTGCAGGCGGCGGCCAGCGCCCGGGCCACCGGCGATCGCATCAGCGGCGCGGCCGCCGGTGCCGCCACCCCGACCGCCTCCGACACCGACCGACCGTCGCCCCCGACCCGCCCCCGTCGTCGAGCACCACGGTCGAGCCCCAGCTCGAGATCACCGCCGGCATCGGCCCGGCCCTCGCGCTCAGCCTCGGCGATCGGTGCACCGGGCTCAGCCTGGGCGGCCAGGTCATCGGCTGCCCGCCGGACCCGGACACCGGCGTCACCTTCGAGGGCTCGCTCCTGCCGTAGGTCGCCCTCCGCGAGCCCGGGCGGGGAGCCCCGGCGTGCCAGGCTGGGGCCGTGGAGCAGGCGGCGGTGAACTCCGCCCGGACGTTCCTGTTCACGGACGTCGAGGGCAGCACGAGGCTCTGGGAGCGCGCCCCTGCCTCGATGCGTGACGACCTGGCCGAGCACGACCAGCTCCTGGCGGAGGTGGTCGCCGACCACGACGGCGCCGTGTTCAAGTTCCGCGGCGACGGCGTGGCCGCGGTGTTCGAGGAGCCCGGCGCCGGAGTGGCCGCGGCGGTGGCCGCCCAGCGCTCCCTCGCCGCGAGCCACTGGCGCGTCGGCCCGTTCCGGGTGCGGATGGGGCTGCACAGCGGCGATGCCCAGGAGCGCGACGGCGACTGGTTCGGGCCCACCGTGAACCGCACCGCTCGCCTCCACGACGTCGCCCACGGCGGCCAGATCGTGGTGAGCGGCGCCACCGCCCACCTGGTGGCCCACCACCTCCCCGCCGACATCACGCTCCTCGACCTCGGCGAGCACCGGCTGCGCGACCTCGTGGAACCCGAGCACATCCACCAGGTCCTTGCCCCCGACCTCTCCACCCGCTTCTCGCCCTTGCGCACCGAGCACCACCCGAGCCGCGGCGTGCCCGCCGCGTCGGGTCGCCTGCTCGGACGAGCCGTGGAGCGTCGACGCCTCGACGAGCTCGTGCGGGCCAATCGCACCGTCACGATCACCGGCCCGCCCGGGGGTGGCAAGAGCCGCCTCGCCGTGGAGCTGGCCCGCGATCACCGCGACGACTGGCCCGGCGGGGTGTGGTTCTGCTCCCTGGCCTCCCTCGCGGCCGGGGCGACCGGCATCGACGGGGTGGCCAGCCGGCTGGCCGACCTGCTCGGGTCCGCCGTCACCGATGGCGGCACGTCGCTCGACGCGGTGGTCGGCGCGCTCAGCGAGCGCCGGGCCCTCGTGGTGCTCGACGGCTGCGACCACGTCCTGTCCGACGCCGCCGCGGTGGCAGGCGCGCTGCGGGACCGCTGCCCGCAGACCGCGGTGCTCGTCACCAGCCGGGAGCGGCTCGGGATCGCCGACGAGCACCTGCTCGACCTGCCGACCCTGTCCGACGAGCACGCCATCACCCTGTTCGTCGAGCGGGCGGCGGCGGTGCGCCAAGACTTCGACGCGTCCGCCCACCACGACGCCGTCCGCTCGCTCATCGCCAACCTCGACGGCCTGCCGCTGGCCATCGAGCTGGCCGCCGCCCGGGTGCGGACCCACGAGCCGGCCGAGATCGACCGCCTCCTGCAGGAGCAGGTCCGAGTGCTCCGCAACCCGCGGCGGCGCGGCGAGGCCGGTGACGGTCACCAGGACCTCGAGGCAGCCATCGCGTGGTCCCACGACCTGCTCGACCCGGTGGAGCAGCGGGCGTTCCGGCACCTCTCCGTGTTCGCGGGGGCCTTCACGCCAGCCGACCTCGCCGTCCGGGTGCCCGACCTCGACGTCGAGGACTGCACGGATCTGCTCGACAGCCTCGTCGAGCGCTCGCTCGTGGCGCTGGCCCCACCGCGCTCCTCGGACCGGACCAGCCGCTACCGCCTCCTCACCACGCTGCGGGCCTACGCCCGACGCCGGCTCGGGGATCAGCCCGACGCGGGCGACGCCTGGGCCCTGCACACCGCGCTGGTCGTCGACGCCGCGCGGGCGGCCGCCGCCCGCCTCTGCGGCCCCGACGAAGTGCGCTGGGTGCAGGCCCTCGCCGACCAGTGGGAGGACCTGCGCGCCGTCGTGCGTCGGGCCATCGCGCAGGCCGACGTGGTGACGTTGAGCTCGCTCCTCGGATCGCTCATGCACCACTCGACCATGCGCGGCCCAGAGGTGGGCGAGTGGGCGGAGGCCACCTGCGCGATGCCCGGCTTCTGGTCGCAGCCCGATGCCGCGACGGTGGCCGGCATCGCCACCGAGGCCCGGATCCGGCGAGCCGACTTCCCCGGCGTCCTCGCCCTCGGCGGTCGGGTCCTGGAGGAGCTCGGCGCCAACGAGCCGTCCACCTGGTTGACCCACAGCTCCATCGGCCTGGCCACCCTCACGCAGGGCGACCTCCCCGGCGGGCTGGCGGCGCAGTCGAAGATGCGGCGGACCGCCCGCGCCTACGGGAACGTCGAGCCGATGGCCCCCGCGGTCGCCGCGTACATGACCGTCACGGTGCAGACCTACGGCGGCATGACGGACCAGGCCCTGCGCGCCGCCGAGGAGGTCGCCCAGATCGCGTTCGAGACCGGGTGCCCCACGATCGAGTCGATGGCGCTCCTCGCCGAGGGCCGGGCGCTCGTGCCCCGCGACCCGGCCCGGTCCCGGACCCTCCTCCAGCGGTCGCTCGACCTCGCCACCAGCGTGTCCAACCCGGTGCTCGCCGCCCAGGCCCGGTGGACGCTCGCCGAGATCGCCACCACCGACGACCCCGAGGGCGCCCTCCGGTTGCTCCAGGACCTCCTCCACGAGCTGCACACCGTGAGCAACGAGGCCCACGGCCAGCAGATGCTGCTGCGCACCATCGGACCGCTCCTCGCCGTCGGCGCCGACGACCTCGCGCTGCTCACCACCGCGGCGCTCGACACCCCGGCCTGGGACACGACCGTCCTGCACCGGGTGGCGAAGCAGCGGGTGGCCGAGCGGCGCGACGCCGCCGCCTGGCAGGCGGCGGCCGAGCGGGCGGCCGGGCTGGGCATGCCCGGCGTGCGGGCCGAGGTCACGAGCGGCGTCGACGCCCTCCTCGCCGGCTGACCCAAGCACGTTCTGGCGTCGTGGGGTGACGCCTGGCGTCGAGAACCAACGCCAGAACGGGGTTACCTCCGGCGCCAGGTGGGGCCCTGGGCGGTGTCGACGATCTCGATGCCCTCGGCCGCGAGCTCGTCGCGCACGCGGTCGGCGGTGGCGAAGTCCTTGGCGGCACGGGCGCCTTCCCGCTCGGCCACCAGCGCGTCGATGCGGGGGTCGGACTCGCCGGCATCCGACTCGAGGTCGGCCAGGCCGAACCCGAGGGCTCGGTCGGCGTCGGCCAGCACGGCCCACTTGTCGGCCGGGGCCAGCCCCGCGTCACGGGCGACCTCCGACACGACGGCGAGCGCCTGCGGCGCGTTGAGGTCGTCCGCCAGCGCGGACCAGAAGCGGGTGCGGAGCTGCTCCACGGCCGTGGCGTCGGTGATCTCGCCGCCGGCGTCACGAGCGGTGATCGCATGGCCCTGCAGGCGACGCAGCGCGGTGCCCGCCGCCGCCACGGCCTCGTAGGTGAACGCCTGCTGCTGGCGGTAGTGCGTCTGGAAGGTGAAGTAGCGGAAGGCGAGCGGGTCGATGTCGCGCTCGACGAGCGAGTCGACGAGGAGCAGGTCGCCCTTGGACTTGGAGATCTTCTCGCCGCCGAGGTCGAGGAACTCGGTGTGGACCCACCACCCGACCCAGGGGTGGACGCCGAGGGCGCACTCGCTCTGGGCCACCTCGTTGGTGTGGTGCACGCGGACGTGGTCGATGCCGCCGGTGTGGATGTCGAACCGGTCGCCGAGGTACTTCGTGGCCATGGCCGAGCACTCGATGTGCCAGCCGGGGAACCCGCGGCCCCACGGCGAGTCCCACTCCTGCTGGCGCTGCACCCCTGGCGGCGTGAGCTTCCAGAGGGCGAAGTCGGCGGGGTGGCGCTTGGCCTCGATCTGCTCGACCCGACCGCTGGTGAGCAGCTCGTCGAGGTCGAGGCGGGCGAAGTCGGCGTAGGCGGGGAAGCTCGCCGTGTCGAAGTAGACGCCGTCGTCGATCACGTAGGTGTGGCCCTGCGCCTCGAGGGTGCGGACCATGGCGATCTGCTCGTCGACGTGCGATGCCGCCGCGGGGCGGATGTCCGGCTCGAGGCAGCCGAGGCGAGCGCGGTCGGTGGCCCACTGCTCCGTGTAGAAGGCGGCGATCTCCGCGGCGGTCCGGCCCGACGACGCCGCTGCCGTCTCCATCTTGTCGTCGCCCTCGTCGACGTCGCCGACGAGGTGGCCGACGTCGGTGATGTTGGTGACGAAGGTGACGTCGTAGGCGGCGGCCATCAGCACCCGGCGGAGGAGGTCGGGGACGATCTGGCTGCGCATGTTGCCGAGGTGCTGCGGCGCGTAGACGGTCGGCCCGCACGTGTAGATGCCGACCTTCGGCGGGTCGATCGGCACGAAGGGCCGGACCGATCGGGTGCGGGTGTCGTAGAGGCGGAGGCCGTCGAGGCCGGGCGCCGGTGCGGCGGCGAGCTCGGTCATGTGGCGAGGTGGATCGCCTTGTAGCCGCGGAGGACGAAGTGGTCGCGGTGCACCGGCTCCTCGGCCAGGTCGACGTGGGGCAGACGGCGGGTCAGCGCCTTGAAGACCTCTTGGCCCTCGAGCCGGGCCAGCGCGGCGCCGAGGCAGTAGTGGATGCCGTGGCTGAACGTGAGCGACTGCGCGTCGGGGCGGGCGATGTCGAGCTGGTCGGGGTGGTCGAACCGATCGGGGTCGCGGTTGGCGGCGGCCAGGTGGCAGATCACGCCCTGGCCCGGCTCGAGGTCGACCCCGCCCACCGTGGACGGCTGGGTGGCGAAGCGCTGGGTGGCGTGCACCGGCCCGTCGAAGCGGAGCATCTCCTCCACCGCGTTCTGCGCGAGCGCGGGATCGGCGCAGAGCGCCTGCCACTGGTCGCGGCTGTGCAGCATCGCGACGGTGCCGTTGCCGATCAGGTTCATCGTGGTCTCGTGGCCGGCCACGAACAGCAGCAGCACGATCGACAGCAGCTCGGTCTCGGTCAGCCGGTCGCCCTCCTCCTCCACGGCCAGGAGCGCGGACACGAGGTCGTCCTGCGGAGCCGCCCGGCGCTCGGCGAAGAGCTCGTTGAGGTAGCCCACGATGCTCATCACCGCGGCGAGGCCGGAGTTGAGGGTGGCGTCGTCGAGATCGCCGTCGAGCAACCGCGACGCGTCGTGGCTCCAGGGGCCGAAGAGGTGCTGGTCGGCGACCGGCACCCCGAGCAGCTCGCAGATCACCGTGACCGGCAGCGGGTAGGCCACCGACTCGATGAGGTCGAAGCCCGCGGTCGGATCGACCCCGTCGAGGATGCCGTCGATCAGGTCGGCCACGTGCGGCCGGAGCTGCTCGACCGTCCGCGGCGTGAACACGCGGCTGACGAGCTGGCGCAACCGTGTGTGGTCGGGCGGGTCCATGAACAGGAGGATCGGGAGGTCGAGCGACGTCGGCGTGGAGATGTCGACCTTCTGCATCCGCCGGTGCCCGACGTTGGAGCTGAAGGTCGGATCGCGCAGGACCCGCTCGACGTCGGCCCACCGCAGAGCGATCACCTCGTCCTCGTCGGGGACGCTGATGATCGGCGCCGTGGCCCGCAGGTCGCGGTAGATGGGATACGGATCTTCCCAGTCGTCGTCTCCGATGAGCCGAGCCCCGACGAGCTCCGGCACCCCCAGCGGCCCCGCCTCTCGCAGCTTCGCCATGCGCGGACCGTACCCGACGGGCGATCGGACTTCGGAGCCGTAGGGAGCCGCAAGTACCCTTGCGCCCCTGTGACGCAGCTCCCCGACAAGCCCACGCTCGACGGCCTCGAGGCGAAGTGGCGTGCACGCTGGGAGGCCGACGGCACCTACCGGTTCGACCGCTCGAAGACGCGGGCCGAGGTGTTCTCCATCGACACGCCCCCGCCGACGGTGAGCGGCTCGCTGCACCCGGGCCACCTCTTCAGCTACACGCACACCGATCTCGTCGCCCGCTACCAGCGGATGCGGGGCCTCGAGGTCTTCTACCCGATGGGCTGGGACGACAACGGGCTCAACGTGGAGCGCCGCGTGCAGCTCCTCACAGGCACGATCGTCGACCCGACGCTCCCCTACGACACCGACTTCCGGCGGCCCGAGAAGGTCGACCCCAAGGCCCGGGCAACCCCCGTCAGCCGCCCGAACTTCATCGAGCTGTGCGAGCAGGTCGTGCCCGAGTTCGAGGCGGAGTACCAGGACCTGTGGTCCAACATCGGCCTGTCCGTCGACTGGAACCACACCTACACGAGCATCGGCCACCACGCGACCAAGGTCTCGCAGCGGGGCTTCCTGCGGCTCGTCGGTCGGGACCTGGCCTACCGAGCCGAGTCCCCCACGCTGTGGGACGTCGACATGAAGACGTCGGTGGCGCAGGCCGAGCTCACCGACAAGGAGCTCCCCGGGGCGTACCACAAGCTCGTCTTCACCGGCCCGGACGGCGCCCCGCTGCTGATCGACACCACCCGCCCGGAGCTGCTCCCGGCGTGCGTCGCCGTCGTCGCCCACCCCGACGACGAGCGCTTCCAGCCGCTCTTCGGCCAGCACGCCACCACCCCGCTCTTCGGTGTGTCCGTGCCGATCGTCGCCCACGAGCTGGCCGACCCGGAGAAGGGCACCGGCGTCGCCATGATCTGCACGTTCGGCGACACCACCGACGTCACGTGGTGGCGGGAGCTGTCGCTGCCGGTCCGCGCCGTGGTGCAACGGGACGGTCGGCTCCGGCCGGTCACCTGGGGCGAGCCCGGGTGGGAGGCCGGCGACCCCGGCGCCGCCCAGGCCGCCTACGACGAGCTGGCCGGCAAGACCGTGAAGCAGGCCCAGACCCGCATCGTCGAGCTGCTCCAAGAGGCCGGGCTCATCGACGGGGAGATCCGGCCGATCACCCATGCGGTGAAGTTCTGGGAGAACGGCAGCCGCCCGCTCGAGATCGTCACCAGCCAGCAGTGGTTCATCCGCTACCCCGACAAGGACGTGCTGCTCGAGCGCGGCAAGGAGCTGGCCTGGTTCCCGGACTTCATGCACGTCCGCTACGAGAACTGGGTCAACGGCCTCGTCGGCGACTGGAACATCACCCGCCAGCGGTTCTTCGGCGTGCCGTTCCCGGTCTGGTACCCGATCGACGCCGACGGCGTCACCGACTTCCTCTCGCCGATCCTGGCCGACGAGGACGCGCTGCCGATCGACCCGACCACGGTCACCGCCCCCGGCTTCGACGAGACCCAGCGCAACCAGCCGGGAGGCTTCGCCGCCGACCCCGACGTGATGGACACGTGGGCCACGTCGTCGCTCACCCCGCAGATCGCGGCCGGCTGGGTCGACGACCCCGACCTCTACGAGCGCACCTTCCCCATGGACCTGCGCCCGCAGGCCCACGACATCATCCGCACCTGGCTGTTCTCCACGGTGGTGCGCAGCCAGTACGAGCACGGCGTCGCGCCGTGGGCCAACGTGGCGATCTCCGGGTTCATCGTCGACCCCGACCGCAAGAAGCTCTCGAAGTCGGCCGGCAACATGCCCGACTCCCCGCCTGAGCTCATCGCCCGCCACGGCGCCGACGCGGTGCGCTACTGGGCCGCCTCCGGCCGCCCGGGCATGGACGCCCTCTTCGACGAGGGCCAGATGAAGATCGGGCGGCGCCTCTCGATCAAGCTGCTCAACGCGTCGAAGTTCGCGCTCGGCCTCGGGTCCACCACCGGGGGCGCCGCCACCCACGCGCTGGACCAGTCGATGCTCGCTGGTCTCGCCCACCTCGTGGACGAGGCCACCGCGGCGTTCGACCGGTTCGACTACGCCCGGGCCATCGAGCGCACCGAGACCGCGTTCTGGTCGTTCTGCGACGACTACCTCGAGCTCGTGAAGAACCGGGCCTACGGCGAGGGCAACGGCGCCGCGTCGGCCAAGGCCGCGCTCGGCACCGCCCTCGAGACCTACCTCAAGCTGTTCGCCCCGTTCCTGCCCTTCGCCACCGAAGAGGTGTGGTCGTGGTGGCAGGAGGGCAGCATCCACCGCTCGGCCTGGCCCTCGGGCGACGGGCTCCGGGCCGCCGGCGGTTCCGACGGCGACCCCGCCGTGCTCACCGTGGCCGCCGAGGTCCTCGCGCGAGGTCCGCCGGGCCAAGTCCGAGGCCAAGCGCTCGATGCGGGCCGACGTCACCAAGGTCGTCGTCGCCGACACCGCCGACCGCCTCGCTGCCTTCGCCCCCGCGGCCGACGACGTGCAGGGCGCCGGCGCCATCGCCGAGCTCGAGACCACCTCCGCCACCGACTTCCAGGTCACCGTCGAGCTCCCCCCGGTGGACTGACCCACCACCCCACTCCTTCTGGCCCGGAATTCCCGACCCAGGGGTCGTGTGTTCCGGGCCAGAACCAGTGGGGTTCAGGGGGTCTTGCGGGGGGCGGGCTTCCTGGCTGCGGGCTTCTTCCTGGCGGCCTTCTTGGCGGGGGGCGCTGCGACGTTGATGGTCGGGGCGATGCCGGGCATGACGACGCCGACCTCGTCGAGCGCGACCTTGATGCGGCCGCGGAGCTCTCGCATGATGTCGAACTGCCTGGCCGGGAGCGTCTTCACGACGAGGCGCAGGGTCACACCTTCGGGGCCGATGCGCTCGACGCCCCACACCTCGGGCTCCTCGAGGATCTGACCGGCCCAGGCGGGGTCCTTCCACACGACGTCCGCGGTCTCCTTGATCACGCGCTCGGCGGTGGCCACGTCGGTGTCGTGGGCGACGGCGAGGTCGAGCAGCGCCCGCGCCCATTGCTGGCTCTTGTTGCCGACCCGCAGGATCTGGCCGTTGGGCACGTGCCACACGGTGCCGTTGACGTCGCGGAGGCGGGTCGTCCGCAGCGACACCGCCTCGATCGTGCCCGCGGCCTCACCGACGTCGACGATGTCGCCGACGCCGTACTGGTCCTCCACGAGGATGAAGATGCCGGCCAGGAAGTCCTTCACGAGGCTCTGGGCCCCGAAGCCGATCGCCACGCCCGCCAGACCTGCGCCGGCGATGAGTGGGCCCAGGCTGATGCCGAGCTCACCCAGGATCGTGATGAGGGCGAGGCCCCAGATCACGAACGACGCCACCGACCGCAGCACCGCTCCGAGCGTCTCGGCCCGGGCCGCCGACCGCAGCGAGACGGCGCCGGTGATGAGCACGGCGTTCGGTATCACCGCGCCGACCCTGCTCCCGCGGAGACGCCGCTTCAGGCGTCGGCTCGTGTTCTCCTCGCCGACCATCGCGCCGACGAACCGTCCGATGGCCCGCCGCACCACCCAGCTGGCGACGAACGCGACCAGCACCACCAGCGCGATCGAGAGCGGCTTGGCGAAGAAGACGTCGGCCAGCTCGGCCAGCCAGGTGCTGTGGGTCCGCTCGAGGACCTCGCGGCAGATGAAGGTGGGATCGGGGCCGCAGGCGGCCTCGATCGGGAGCGGCGCAACCTGGTCGAGCACGGTTGGAGAACCTACCCACCCGCCCGATGGAGACACGTCTCAGGACCGATGTCACAGCCGCCGTCAGGTCTCGTGCGGGACCACGTCGGCATTGCAGGCAGCGCGGAGCCTGGCCCTAGGCTCCGCGTCGATGGCCATCGAAGCCGATCCCCTGGGGGTGTCCACCGGGGGTCACCTCCCCCCGGAACCCATCCCCGTCGATCCCGGCGTCCCGCTTCCCCCGGACGGGGTCGGCTACCGCATCAAGCACAAGCTGCTCGGCCCTCCGCTCCACAGCGACGAGCTCGACCACCAGCGCCTCGGCAAACCGACGGCGCTCGCCGTGTTCGCCTCCGACAACCTCTCGTCGAGCGCCTACGCCACCGAGGAGATCCTCCACGTCCTCGTGCCGGCGGTGGGCATCGCCGCCTTCGCGCTGGTCATGCCGATCACCATCGCCCTGCTGGTGATGCTCGGCCTGCTGATCCTCTCCTATCGCGAGACGATCAAGGCGTACCCGTCCGCCGGAGGCGCCTACCTCGTCACCCGGGACAACTTCGGCATCATCCCTGCCCAGGTGGCCGGGGCATCCCTCCTCGTCGGCTACATCCTCACGGTGTCGGTGTCGGTGTCGGCCGGCACTGCGGCGTTGATCTCGTCGTTCGACTCCCTGAGCCCGGCCCGGGTGCCCATCTCCCTCGCCTTCATCGCGATCGTGATGTACGGCAACCTGCGCGGGGTCAAGGAGAGCGGCAAGGTCTTCGCCGTCCCCACCTACTTCTTCATGCTGAACATGGCCGTGCTCCTCGTCTACGGCATCGCGAGGTGGCTGGGCGGGGACCTGGCCCGGATCACCAGCTACGGCGAGGGTGCGGTGGAGCTCGGCCACAAGAGCGGGGCCGGCCTCGTGATGGGCGCCAGCGCCTACGTCCTCGCGAAGGCATTCGCCTCCGGCGGCTCTGCCGTCACCGGCGTCGAGGCCATCTCCAACGGCGTGCCCGCCTTCCGCGAGCCGGCCTGGAAGCACGCCCGCCAGACCCTCGTGCTCATGGGCTGCGGGCTCGGCGTGATGTTCCTGGGCCTGTCCTTCCTGGCCAGCCGGGTGAAGGTCATCCCGTTCGAGGACGGAACCCCGACGGTCCTGTCCCAGATCGGCGAGGCCGTGTACGGCACGGGCACCTCCGGCGAGATCCTCGGCTACTCGCTGCAGGCCGCCACCATGCTCATCCTCGTGCTGGCCGCCAACACCGGCTTCGCCGACTTCCCTCGCCTCGCCAGCTTCCAGGCCGGGGACAGCTTCCTCCCCCGCCAGCTCACCAAGCGGGGCCACCGCCTGGTGTTCTCCAACGGCATCATCGCCCTGGCGGCCGTGGCCGGCCTCCTCGTGGTGGTCACCAACGCCGAGGTCACCAAGCTGATCCCGCTGTACGCCATCGGCGTGTTCGTGGGCTTCACGCTCTCCCAGGCCGGGATGACCCGCCACCACCTCCGCCACCGGGACCCGGGCTGGCAGGTCAGCCTGGCCCTCAACGGCGTCGGAGCCGTGATCTCGTTCTTCGTCGTCGTCGTCGTGTTCGTCACCCGACGAGCCGACGCCTGGCCGATGCTGATCGTGATGCCGGCGTTCGTCGTGATGCTGCTCCGGCTGCACCGCCAGTACGAGGCCGAGGCGGAGGAGCTCGAGCACGAGGTCCCCGCCGCCGCGACCGCACCGATCCTGCGCCGCCACGTGGTGCTCGTGTTCGTCGACCGCCTCGATGGCGCCGCCGCGCGGAGCATCCAGTACGCCCGCAGCCTGACCCCCGACGAGCTGCGAGCCGTGCACTTCGTGCTCGACGAGGATCGAGCCGCGGCGCTGGCCGACCAGTGGGCCCGCCTCGGGCTGCAGCGGGTGCCGCTGGAGCTCGTCGCCTGCCCCGACCGCCGGCTCACCCGTGCGGCGGTCGAGTGCGTCGCGCGAGAGCTGGCCGGCGGCGAGACCGAGGTCAGCGTCCTGCTCCCCGACCGCAAGTACAAGGGGCTGTGGCACCGGTTGCTCCACGACAAGACCGCCGAGGCGATCCAGGAGCAGGTGTCCAAGCTCGCCCACGCCAACGTCACCACGATCCCGTTCCACTTCGGCACCCGCCAGGTGCCGGTGACGGGCCTCCCCGTGTACGACGGCCTCGCCGCGCACGGTGACCCCCACGTGCCCGAGCCGGATCCGTCGGGTGACTCGTCGCTGGCGGCGATCGTGGCGGTCCTCCCGCAGCGGAGGCCGATCATCGAGGCCCGCTGGCGCGACCGCGTCACCGTCGCCGGCCAGGTGCGCAGCGTCCGGGTCGCCCCACAACACGATGCGCCGACGCTCGAGCTGGTGATCGTCGACGACACGGGCGCCATCTCGGTGGTGTTCCTCGGCCGGAGGGGCATCGCCGGACTTCGGGTCGGAAGCCGCGTCGTGGTCGACGGCACCGTCGGCATCCACAAGTCCCGCCTCGCGCTGCTGAATCCGACGTACCGTCTCGTCCCGTGACGAGCCTAGGATCCAACGCCGCCTCCGCCGACCTGGATCCCCCCGCCGTCGACCGCGGCGGCGCCCCGGGGCCCTCCGCCCCCGGACCTCTCCCGCCCTCTGACGTCGTCCCCCTCCCGCCGGACGGTCGGGGCTACCGCCTCAAGCGGCGCCTCCTCGGCCAGCCCCTGAACAGCGACGAGCTGGGCGAGCAGCGCCTGGGCAAGCCGACCGGTCTGGCGATCATGGCGTCGGACAACCTGTCGTCGAGCGCCTACGCCACCGAGGAGATGCTCCACGTCCTCGTGCCGGTGCTCGGCGTGGCTGCCTTCTCGGTGATCGTCCCCCTCTCCGGGGCACTGCTGGCGATGCTCTTCCTCCTGATCCTCTCGTACCGCGAGACGATCAAGGCGTACCCCTCGTCGGGCGGCGCCTACCTGGTGACGCGCGACGCCTTCGGCGTGATCCCCGCGCAGCTCGCGGGTGCCTCGCTGCTCGTCGGCTACCTCCTCACGGTCGCGGTGTCCGTGTCGGCCGGTGCTGCGGCGCTCATCTCCTCGTTCGAGGGGCTCGCTTCCGCACGGGTCCCGATCGCGCTCGCGTTCATCGTCCTCGTCACCTACGGCAACCTGCGCGGCATCAAGGAGTCAGGAAAGCTCTTCGCGGTCCCCACCTACTTCTTCATGGTCAACATCGGCCTGCTGATCGGATGGGGCCTGTACAGCTTCGTCAGCGGAGACCTCCCGGTCCTCGAGCCGGAGCACGGCACGCTGGAGCTCGGTCACGCTGACCGCGACAGCGGCCTCTACCTGGGCGCCGGAGCGTTCCTCCTCGCGAAGGCCTTCGCGTCCGGCGGTGCCGCCGTGACCGGGGTCGAGGCCATCTCCAACGGGGTGAGCTCCTTCCGCGAACCCGCGTGGCGCAACGCCCGCCAGACGCTGGTGCTCATGGGCGCCGGTCTCGCCGTGATGTTCGCCGGGATCACCCTCCTCGCCAGCCGGATCCACGTGATCCCGTTCGAGGACGGGACCCCGACCGTGCTCGCCCAGATCGGGGAGGCGGTCTACGGCGACGGGACCGGCGGCCTGCTGATGAGCCACGTGCTCCAGTTCGCAACCCTCCTCATCCTCGTCCTGGCGGCCAACACCGGGTTCGCCGGGTTCCCCGCGCTCGCCAGCTTCCAGGCGGCAGACAGCTTCCTGCCGCGGCAGCTCACGCGGCGGGGCCACCGGCTGGTGTTCTCCAACGGGATCATCGCCCTGGCGGGCACCGCCGCGGTGCTCGTGGTGGTCACGAACGCCGCCGTCACCAAGCTCATCCCGCTGTACGCCATCGGGGTGTTCATCGGCTTCACCCTCTCCCAGGCGGGGATGACGAAGCGCCACCTGCAGCGCAAGGAGCCGGGATGGCAGAAGGGCTTCGTGGTGAACGGTGTCGGCGCGGTGATCTCCGCCGCGGTGGTCGTGATCGTCACCACGACGAAGTTCGCCGACGGCGCCTGGGTGATGGTCATCGTCATGCCGCTGTTCGTGCTGCTCCTGCTGCGCGTGAACCGGCAGTACGTGCGTGAGGCCCACCGCTTGGAGCACGACGTCCCGGCGGCGGCGATCGCCCCGATCCTGCGCCGCCACGTGGTGCTCGTGTTCGTCGACCGACTCGACATGGCCGCCGCCCGAGCGATCCAGTACGCACGGACCCTCACCCCCAACGAGCTCCGCGTCGTGCACTTCGCCATCGACGATGCAGAGGCCGCAGCGCTGCGCGACGAGTGGAGCCGCACCGGCCTTCAGCGGGTGCCCCTCGAGGTGATCGACTGCCCCGATCGCCGTCTGACCCGGGCCGCGGTGGAGTGCGTTGCCCGGGAGCTGGCCGACGGCGAGACCGAGGTCAGCGTCCTGCTCCCCGATCGGAAGTACAAGGGCTTGTGGCACCGCGTGCTCCACGACAAGACCGCCGATGCGATCCTCGAGGAGGTGTCACGCCTTCCGCACGCCAACGTCACCACGGTGCCGTTCCACCTCGAGGCCGCCGAGGGCCGCAGGGTGGCGCTGTCGGCGCTGGTCGGCACCCGCAGCGAGCCGGCCCGTCCGGCCCACGACGAGCCGCCCCTCCCTGCCCCCGACCTCGACCTCGGCATGGAGAAGGTGCTCGGCACGAAGCCGATCGGCGACGTTCGCTGGCGCGCCCGCGTCTCCATCGCCGGACGGGTGCGGTCGATGCGGGTCGCTCCCCTGCACGATGCGCCCACGCTGGAGCTCGTGCTCGTCGACCGCTCCGGTGGCGTGTCGATCGTGTTCCTCGGTCGCCGCGGGATCGCCGGGATCGACGTGGGCACGCGGATGCAGGTGGAGGGCACCGTCGGCGTGCACAAGGGCCGGCTGGCGCTGCTGAACCCGAAGTACCAGATCCTCGGATAGGGGACGGCCGCTAGATCCGGCGGGCGTCCTCGACCAGGTTGATCTGGTACAGCACCTCGTCGAGCTTGTCGCCGGCCTCGATGGCGCCGTAGCGCTGCGGGTGCTCGGGCGTGCAGCACGACGGGAGCGGCTGGAGGATCGTCCACGGCGTCGGGTGGCAGAACTGCACCACGCTGTAGCGCTCGCCCGCGTCGCCCGGCGCCGCCACCACCCGGTGCACCCCGGGCGGGATCACGCCGTTGGACAGCTGCTCCAGCATCATCCCGGTGTTGATGATGACCTTGCCCTCGGGGGCGACCGCATCGACCCAGCCCTCGTCGGTCTTCACCTGGAGGCCGGGCGCGGTGGCCCGGGGCAGCGCGGTGATCAGGTTGATGTCCGCGTGCTCGCCGGCCCACACGTGCTCGGCGCCCGGCGCCTCGGGCATGGGCGGGTAGCGAAGGGCGCGCGTCAAGGTCGAGCCGTCCTGGAGCATCCCCTCGAAGAGCTCCTCGTGGGCGCCGAGGCCCACGGCGATGATCCGCAGGAAGCGGCGCTGCAGGTCGAAGATGCGCCGGTGGAACAGCATCAGGACCTCGGCGATCCCCGGCACCGCCGCCTCGGGCAGGACCTGCTCGCGGTACCGGTGGGGGTACTTCGTCCGCAAGGGGTGCCCGGCGGGAACCTCCTCGCCCCAGTTCAGCATCTCCTTCCAGTCGGCGACGTCGGCGGTCGCCGCCGTCTCGACCAGCAGGCCGGTGTACCCCGTCTGCCCGTTGGAGCCGGGCGCGACGAACCGCGACTTGGTCTCGGCGTCGAGCCGGAAGAACTCCGCGAGCTTCTCGTAGGCCTCGTCGATGACCTCCTCCGGGAGGTCGTGGCTCGTGTAGACGAACCCGGTGGCGAGGCTGCGCCGCACGCCGTCGACCACGGCCGCGCGAGCGGCGCCGTCGCCCGTCTCGAACCTCAGGAGGTCCACCTCGAGGATCTGGTCCATCGAGGCGAACCTATCCCCCGCCGGTACTTCAGAGGGCCCGAGCGGCCCGTCGGCGAAGCCGACAAGAGCGGGATCTCACAGTGTCTTCCAGGGGTGGACCTTGGGGGTGTCGATCTTCCACGGGGGGCGCTGGACCTCGATGGCGTAGGCCCGGCGGCGGCGGTCGGTGGCGTTCGGACCCGTGTGGTGCATCGTCGTCTGGGTGTGGAACGTGGCCCCGCCGGCCTTGAGCGGCACCGGCACGGCCTGCGACTCGTCGACGTCGTCGATCACCAGCGCGCTGACCATCGGGTCGTCGTAGAGGTGGCGGTGGGTCAGGATGCCCCGCTGGTGGGAGCCGGGCATGAACTGCATGCAGCCGTTGTCCACGTCGACGTCGTCGAGGGCGAGCCACACCGCGCAGGCGTGGTAGCCGAGATCCAGCTCCCAGAACGCCTCGTCCTGGTGCCACGGCGTGTCGTGGCCGGTGCGAGCCGGCTTGTCGATCATGTGGGTCCACAGCTCGAGCTCGTCCACGTCGTGGCCGAGCAGCTGCGCGCCGATCCGCGTCGCGTTGCGGTAGACGATGGTCTCCGTCAGCTCGGTGATCACCAGCTCGGGGCGGATGGCCTGGGGGAGGACCGGCGGGCCGAGCTCGTCCGAGGTCGACCCCATCGGGCGGGAGGCATCGAAGAAGCCGCCGACGAGCTGGTTCTCGTTCCTCGGGTCGAAGACCGACTCGAACTGCTCGCGGAGCCACTCGAGCTCCTCGTCGGTCGTGAGGCGCTCGACGTGGGTGAAGCCCTGCTCGTGGAACTCGGCGATCTGCACCTCGGTGAGGAGCACCTCGAGGTCGGTGGTGGGCAGCGCGGACATGGCGGTCTCCAGGTCAGGCGTGGGTGGAGGCGAGGAGGGCCTCGACCTCGAGGGCGTGGGGGATGCTCGGCTCGGCGCCGGGGCGGGTGACGGAGATGGACCCGGCGGCGCTGGCGTAGCGGGCGGCGTCGAGGAGCGAGGCACCGGCGGCGAGCCGGGCGCCGAGGCTGCCGCAGTAGGCGTCGCCGGCGCCGACCGTGTCGACGACGTCGACGAGGTGGGCGGGGACGGACTCGTGCACGCCGTCGGCCTGGAGGACGAGGGAGCCCCGCCCGCCCAAGGTGACGACGACGGAGCAGTCGAACCGCTCCTGCAGGTCCTTGGCGGCGGCGAGGGGATCGTCGGCGATCCCCGTGAGGAGCGCCGCCTCCCCCTCGTTCGGGACGAGCACGTCGACCAGGCCGGTGAACGCGCTCAGGTCCGCGACGGCCGGTGCCGGGTTCAGCACGACGGTGACCCCGGCGGCCTTGGCGCCGCGGGCGGCGGCGACCGAGGCCTCGACGGGGAGCTCGAGCTGGAGCAGCAGCACCTTGGCCCCGGCGATGGTGGCCGCCGCCGCGTCGACGTCGGCTGGGCCGACGTTGGCGTTGGCCCGGGGGATGATGACGATGGAGTTCTCGCCGGAGTCCTCCACCAGCGGGTTGCCGATGCCGGTTCCCTGGGTGGGGTCGGCCACCACGCAGGAGGCGTCGATCCCGTCGCCGTCGAGGGCGGCGAGGAAGCGGCGGCCGTACTCGTCGTCGCCGAGGCGGCCGACCATGGCGGTGGAGGCCCCGGCCCGGGCCGCCGCGAACGCCTGGTTGCAGCCCTTGCCTCCGAGGAACTCGTCGAGCCCGTGGCCCACCAGGGTCTCGCCGGCCCGCGGGCGACGGGGGGCCCGGATGACCAGGTCCATCATGAAGCTCCCCAAGATGACGACGTCGGCCATCAGGTCTCGTCCTCGAGGCGGGCGCCGAGGGCGCCGCCGGGGTGGTGCTGGTGGAAGTCGGTCGGTCCGAAGCCGCGGGCCACCATCAGCGCGACGGCCAGCGCATCGCCCACCACCATGGTGACGGCGGTGGAGGTGGTCGGCACCAGGTCGAACGGATCGGCTTCGGCCCCGGAGCCGATGTCGATGGTGGCGGCGGCGACCTTGCAGAGGGCGGAGGACCCACCGCAGCCGGTCATCGCGACGACCTCGACGCCGCGGGCGCTGACGACCTCGGCGAACCGGACGACCTCGGCGGTGCTCCCCGACTTCGAGATCGCGAGCAGGAGGTCATCGGCGCCGACCATGCCGCTGTCGCCGTGGAGAGCATCGGCGGCGTGGACGAACAGGGCGGCCGTGCCGGTGCTGGCGAGGGTGGCGGCGAGCTTGGCGCCCACGAGGCCCGACTTGCCGAGCCCGGTCACCACGACGCGGCCGCGCACGGCGAGCAGGCGCTCGAGCGCAGGGCGGGCGCCGTCGAAGCGGGCCGCAGCCGACTGGACCTCGCGCACGATCTGGTCGAGCGCGGCCTGCCCCGCGGCGAGGGCCTCCGAGGGATCGGTCACCGGGACTCCGGGATGACGACCTCGCCGGTCACCTGGTTCACGATGACCCGCCAGGGATAGTGGTCCCCCTCCTCCGCGTACCCCACCGCGCAGAGGTGCTGCGTGAGGATGCGGCGCCAGGTGTCGGTGACGTTGGGCGTGGTCATGTGCGGGGTCTTGCTGTGGTGGAAGGTCACGCTGCCGACCGAGATCGGCACCGCCACCGCCCGCGACTCGTCGGGCCAGCACTGCAGCAGGTCGCTGGCGATCTCGTCCGGGTTCACGTGGTCGAGCACGCCGTCGCGGTGGCCGCCGTCGATGAAGTGCATGCACCCGTTCGCAACGTCGACGTCGTGGAACGGCATCCAGCAGGTGATGCCGCGGTCGTCGAGGTTGCGACCCCAGTAGCCCTCGTCCTGGTGCCAGCGCGTGGCCACGCTCTTGTGCGGCGGCTTCGCCAGGAGCTGGTCGTACCAGAACTCGAGCGGGAAGCCCATGAGCGTGGCGGCGAACTCGACGGCCCACGTGCGGAAGGGGGCATCGTCGAAGCGGCCCTGCCAGAAGATCGACGGGCTCGACTGCACGATCTTGAAGTCACGCTCCGACTTGTCCTTGCCGGCCTCCCACGCCCAGTCGAAGGCCATCGATTCCTTGTGGTCGATGATCTTCTGGCACTTCTCGGCGAGGTCGACGAGGTCATCGGGGGCGACGGCGTCGGCGACGGCGATCCACCCGTGCTCCCGGAAGAACGCGACGTCGGCCTCAGTGGCCTTCGGGTACGGCACGAACCCACCATACCTACAGTTGAAATCGATTTCTAGCCGTGTCACCATGCCAGAACATGACGCTCGACAGCCAGATCCTGAACCCGGCCTTCATCGATCCGACGATCGACTCGCGGGCCGCCACCTTCGAGAACCCGACCGGCGCCCGCGGCGCCGGCGGCACGGCCCACGGCGGCCGCAAGGGGGCGCCCAACAAGACCCTGCAGCCCGGCGAGTCGGTGGTGCTCGCCGACCTCGAGGGCCCCGGCGTGATCCGCCACATCTGGGTGACGATCCCGGTGATGCGCCCGGAGCGCATGCGGTCGCAGATCATCGAGCTCCGCTACGACGGCCGCGACGAGCCGAGCATCGCCGCCCCGCTCCTCGACTTCTTCGGCCTCCCCCACGGCCGCCCGGCGCCCTACTCGTCGGCGGTGCTCACCGCCCAGGAGGGTCGCGGCTTCAACTGCTACCTGCCGATCCCGTTCCGCGAACGCGTGCTCGATCACGTACACGAACAACGCCGACCGCGAGGTCACCCTCTACTACCAGGTCGACTACACGCTGCAGCCCGAGCTGCCCGCCGAGATCGGGTACCTCCACGTGGCGTTCCGCCGCGAGAACCCCACGGTGATGCGGCGCGACTTCGTGATCACCGAGGGGCTCAAGGGCCCGGGCCGGTTCCTCGGCTGTGCCATCGGGGTGCGGATCATCGACCACGCCGGCTGGTACGGCGAGGGTGAGGTGAAGGTCTACAAGGACGGCGACACCGACCTGCCCACCATCTGCGGCACCGGGCTCGAGGACTACGTCGGCACGGCCTGGGGCATGGGCGAGCACCACGCGCCCTACGGCGGCGTCCCGCTGTGCCTCAGCGAGCACGGCGCCGCGGCGGAGGGCATGGGCGTCCAGCCGGACTTCGTGTCCTTCTACCGCTGGCACATCCCGGACCCGATCATGTTCGAGCGCGACCTCAAGGTCACGATCCAGCAGATCGGCGCCCACTTCTTCCTCAAGGGCCAGGAGGAAGAGCTCGAGGCATACCACGTGTCGAACCCGATCGCCGGTGAGGGCCTGATGACGGGCATGCCGGACGCCGTGATCGCCGGTGCGATCTGGGAGCGGGTCGACGACTACTCGTGCACCTCGTACGTGTACTGCACCACGCCCCAGTCGGTGCCCCCCGTCGACCTGGCCGCCGCCATCGCCGACATCGCCCGCCGCCCCTACGAGACGACGTCCACCCAAGAGGTCATCGGCGACACCATCGCCGGTGCCTGAGGAGGCCTGAGATGCACCACCTGACCGACGCCGAGCAGGCCCAGTACGAGCGCGACGGCTACATCGTGCGCGAGGCGGTCTTCTCGCCGGTTGAGGTCGCATCGATGATCCGCTCGAGCGAGGAGCTCGTCGCCGGCCTCGTGGAAGGCCGTCAGGGCCGCCGGTTCACCGTGGGCAGCTACACGTTCGAAGCCGATCTGCTCGACCACGTGATCCTGAAGTGGGAGGGCGACACCGATGCGCTCCACGGCATCGAGCCGTTCGCCCACCTCAGCCCGGAGCTGGAGGGGTGGGGCCTCGACCCGCGGTTCACCGAGCCCATGCAGCACATCGTCGGCGACCCGGCCCCGTGCCTGTTCACCGAGAAGCTCAACCTCAAGCGGGGCAGCGTCGGTGGCCCGAACCCCCTCCACCAGGACCGTCCCTACTGGGACGAGGCGCCGGACCCCGATCACACCGCCACCGCGATCGTCTACCTCGACGACACCACTCCCGAGAACGGCTGCCTCGAGGTCGTGCCGGGCAGCCACACCGCCGGCCGCCACCCGACCCGCCAGGACTCGGACCCGTTCGGGAACCTCGAGATGGACCCCGACGCCAACGCGCACATGGAGCGGGTGCAGGTGCTGGTGCCGGCTGGTTCGGTGGTGTTCTTCGGCGCCTACCTGGCCCACGCCACGGGGCCGAACACCACCGACCAGGACCGGCGCGCGCTGCTGTACAGCTACCACCCGGCGGGGCTGGAGCACTCGCTGGAGGCACTCAAGCTGTTGGGCGGCAAGCGCTCCTGAAGCTCAGTCGACGGAGATGCGGGCCATCAGGTCCGCCTTCTCCTCCTCGAAGTCCTCGAAGCTGATCTTCTTGTCCTCGAAGCGGCGGTGGAGGTCCTCCACGCGCTTCAGCAGCTCGTCCGCGCTGAGCTCGACGCCGTCACCGAGGGGCGCGAGCTCCTCGAGCTCCTCACCCTCCTCGGGGGTCTTGTCGAGGCGCTTCTCCCGCTTTGCGGCGGCCTTCGCCTTCTTCGCTCGGTCACGCTGGAGCTTCTCGAAGCTCGTTCGCTGTGCGGCCATGCGATTCTCCTTCCCATCCCCGGTGGCCACGTTGCCACCGACCGGTCGACTTCGGGGGGACCATCCAGGCAAGCGGTCGACCGCGCTGCCTGCATGGAGGAGCCGCCGGCACCAGGTGCCGGCGGCTCCCACACTGCACACCAGGGGTTGCTAGACGACCCGCACGTTCTGGGCCTCTTCGCCCTTGCGGCCGGGAGCCACGTCGAACTCGACGCGCTGACCCTCGTCGAGCGTCTTGTAGCCCGTGCCCTGGATGTTGGAGAAGTGCACGAAGACGTCGTCACCCTGCTCGCGCGAGATGAAGCCATAGCCCTTCTCGGCGTTGAAAAACTTCACGGTTCCTGTAGCCACTGATGTTCTCTCTATCTCACTGCAAGCAAGTCCTAGTGACTTCCTCGTTGACGGTCTCCAGCCTAGGACCTGGCACCACCGGATCGCCATCACCGGCGCAACTACGCTCGGCCCATGGCGGGGGTCGCGAAGATCGGTGATGTGGCCCAGCGGGCCGGCGTCTCACCGGCCACGGTGTCCCGTGTCCTCAACGGATCCGGGTCCGTGTCCGCCGAGCGGGCGGCCAAGGTGCGAGAGGCGGCCGCCGAGCTCGGCTACACCCCGTCGGGCCCCGCGCGGGCCCTCCGGCAGCAGCGAACCCGGGTCTGGGCGGCCATCGTCGCCGACATCCAGAACCCCTTCTTCACGGCCATGGTCCGGGGCATGGAAGACGTGGCGTTGGCCGAGGACCACCGACTGGTGCTGGGGAACACCGACGAGGACCTCGAGAAGGAAGCCGCGTACCTGGACATCGCGGTGGCTGAGCAGATGGCCGGCGTCGTCATCGCCGTGGCGTCGGCCCGGGACTCGAAGCTCGACGTGCTCCTCGAGCGGAACATCCCGGTGGTGGCCGTCGACCGGCGCCCCCGGCGCCACGAGGACGACATCGACTCCGTGGTCGTCGACAACGAGCTGGGCGCCCGCCAGGCCACCGAGCACCTCGTGGCCGCCGGCGCCCGCCGCATCGCCTGCATCACCGGACCCCTGCGGGTGAGCACGGCCAGCGAGCGCCTGGCCGGCCACCAGCAGGCCCTGCGCGAGCACGGCATCGAGCCCGACGCCGACCTCGTCCGCCGGGCCGACTTCAAGGAGGACGGCGGCTACGCCGCCACCCGCACCCTCCTGGCCGCCCGCCGGCGTCCCGACGCCCTGTTCGTCGCCAACAACCTCATGACGCTCGGCACCCTGCGGGCCGTGCAGGAGGCCGGCCTGCGCGTCCCCGACGACCTGCTGATCGTCGGCTGGGACGACGCCCCGTGGACCACCCTCATCTCGCCGCAGCTCACCGTGGTGGCCCAGCCCACCCACGAGATCGGCCGCCAAGCCGGCACGTTGTTGGCGACCGCCAGCAAGGAGCTCCCCGCCCGCCACGTGGTCCTCGCCCCCAGCCTGATCGTCCGCGCCAGCAGCGGCGGGTAGGGACAGAGCGCAACGAAGCGGCGGCCGGGATGGTCGATCGCGCTCCCACGGCTCAGACCGAGTTGGTGTCACGGAAACCCGCCGCCAGCCCGGACAACGGTGACACCAATCCCACTGGTGTCACGATTGCCCGTGCCTGGGGCGGGTTTCGGTGACACCACACGCCTTGCCGCTGCGTACGGGTCCGGCGGAATCCCGCCGCCGCATCGTTGCGCCCTTCAGCGCTTCGCGGCCGCTCGCTTGCGCGGGGCTGCCTTCTTGCGGGTGCCGCTGCGCTGGATCGTGGCTTCGTCCGTTCCCGAAGTAGCTGGCGATCACGGCGGGGTGGGCCAGTACCTCCTCGGGGGTGCCCTGGGCGATGACGCCGCCGAGCTCGAGGGCGACCATGCGGTCGCTGATCGAGCGGAGCAGCGGCATGTCGTGCTCGATGACGACCATGGCGCAGCCGGTGCGGTCGCGCACCTCGCGGAGCAGGCCGGTGAGGGCCTCGGTCTCCCGCTGACCGACGCCGCTCGACGGCTCGTCGAGCAGCACCACGGTCGGCTCCTGGGCGAGCGTGCAGGCGAGGTCGACGATGCGGCGGGTGCCGGTGGACAGCTCCCCCGTGGGGCGGTGGCGGAGGCTGATCAGGCCCATGAGCTCGAGCAGCTCGTCGACCCGCTCGGCCACCACGAGCTCGGACTCGAACGACGCCGGGAGCTGCAGCCCGTCGGCCAGCGCGCTGCGGCACGACACGTGGCGCTCGAGCGCGACCGACACGGTCTCGGCCACGGTGAGCGACGGGAAGAGGCGGGCGTCCTGGAACGACCGGCCGAGGCCGAGGTGGGCGCGGGCCGGCGGTTGCAGGTCGGTGACGTCGACGCCCCGGATCCGGATGCGGCCGCTGTCGAGCGGGGTGAAGCCGGACAGGCAGTCCACGAAGGTGGTCTTGCCGGCGCCGTTGTGGCCGATGAGGCCGACGATCTCGCCGCGGTGCACGGTGAGGTCCACCGCATCGACGGCGGTGATGCCGCCGTAGCGCTTCACGACGCCGCTGGCCACGAGCTCGGGGTGCTGGTCCGGGTGCGCGGCACCGTTCGCCGTCGGCGTCGACGCCGCGGCCCGCCGGCGCTTCGGCTCGGCGGCAGGGCCCCGTCCCTCGATGAACACCGAGCGCAGGAGATCGGGACGGGCCAGCAGCTCGGCCGTGGGGCCCTCGAAGCGGACCTGGCCCTTCTCGAGGAACACGGCGCGGGCGGCCAGCTCGAGCGCCACGTTCACCGACTGCTCCACGATCACCACGGTCGTGCCCGACTCGTTGATCCGGCGCACGACGCCGAGGAGCTCGGCCACCACCGTGGGGGCGAGGCCGAGCGACAGCTCGTCGATCATCAGGACGTCGGGGCGGGTGATGAGCGCGCTGGCCAGGCCGAGCATCTGCTGCTCGCCGCCGGACAGCGCGCCGGCGGGCAGGTCGATGCGGGCGGCCAGGGCGGGGAACAGCTCGAGCACCTCGGCGGTGGCCTCGGCCATCCGGGCCTTGTCGTGGCGGAGCATCCAGCCAGCCAGCCGCAGGTTCTCCGCGACGGTCAGCGTGGGGAACACGCTGTGCCCGCCCGGCACGAGGGCCAGGCCCCGATGCGCCAGCTCGTCGGCCGGGAGGCCGACGGTGCGCTCGCCCTGCAGCGCCACCTCGCCGGCGGTGGGCTTGAGCAGGCCGCTGATTCCCTTGAGCACGGTGGACTTGCCCGCGCCGTTGGTGCCGAGCAGCGCGACGAGCTCGCCGGGGGCCACGTCGAAGTCGAAGCCGCGGACGATCTGGAGCGTGCCGTACCCGAGGTCGACGCCGCGGCACGACAGCGCCGCGGTGGTGTCGATCGGCGCGTGCTGCGCCACCTCGACGATGGCCTCGTCCTCGGCCTCGTCGGTGAGGGCCGCCTCCGCCGCGGCGCCGAGGGCGGAAGGCGACAGGGCCATCGTGCCGTCGGCCGACGGGGCCACGAGGTCGATGCCGCGGCGGCGGGCCACGCGCTCGAGCAGGACGTCGCGCAGGCGGCCGAACAGCTGGCCGAGGCCGCCGGGCAGGGCGTAGAGCACGAACAGCAGGCCCGAGCCGGTGAGGATGAGGCGGAGGTCGCCGAGCGCGTCGATGGTCTCGAGCCACTTGAACAGCAGCACGCCCCCGACCGCCCCGGACACCGAGCTCAGCCCGCCGATCACCGCAGTGGAGAACACCGTGATGCTGTCGGTCACGGGATAGCTGCCAGGGGCCAGGCTGTGCAGCAGCTGCACGTGGAGCGCCCCCGCCACGCCGGCGATCGTGCCGGCGATGACGAAGCCGCCCAGCTTCACCCGCGTCGGCTCTACGCCCGCGGCGGCTGCGGCCCGCTCGTTGTCGCGGGTGGCCATGAGCGTGCGGCCGGTGCGGGCCTTGCGCAGCCCGAGGGCGATGGCGATCCACCCGGCCAGCACCACGAGGCACACGACGTACATCGCGTACTGGTCCTCGAGGTCGTACCGACCGAAGAGCATCGGGCGGGGCACGTTGCTCGGCACGAGGTCGGGGAAGTTGTTGACGTTGAGCACGTAGCTGTCGAGCGCGACAGCGAACGCGATCGTGGTGACGGCGAGGAAGAGGCTGCCGATGCGCAGCGCGGGCAGGCCGATCACCAGCGCCACCGCGGCGCCCGCCGCCCCGGCCAGCGCCAGCACGAAGATGAGGTCGAGGTTCTGGTCGGCGATGAGGTTGCCGGCCACGAGGGCGCCGACCCCGACGAGGCCGAACTGGCCGAGGCTGATGTTGCCGCCCCACCCGGTGAGGATCACGAGCGACACGCCGACCATCGCCCACACGATGGCGAACGCGGCGAGCAGCTGGTTGCTGGCGGACCAGGTGGCCGGCACCACGACGGCCAGGACCGCCAGGAGGGCCACGCCACCGATCACCGAGGCGCGCACCTCCGGGAGGCGCCGGAGCTGTTCCGGTATCGGACGGATGGATCCGACGGCGGACCACGACGACGTCACGCCGTCGCGCACCGCCGAGCGGCCCGCTCGCGGCACGAGCAGCGCCACCACGATCACCACGAGGAACAGGGCGTCGACGAACGACGGCGACCCGCTCGTGTTCCAGCGGGCCACCTGCTCGATGATCCCCAGCCCGATGCCGGCACCGAGGGCGACGGGCAGCGACTCCATCCGGGCCACCACCGCGGCGGCCAGCGCCGGGAGCAGCACCGTCGGGCCGGTGGTGGCGACGCCGGGGGCGAAGCCGGTGAACGGCGCCTTCAGGATGAAGGCCAGGGCGGCGAGGCCGCCGGCCAGCATCCACACGATCGTGGTGTTGCGGCGCACCGGGATGCCGAGGAGGAGGGCGCGGTCGTTGTTCTCGGCGGCGGCCCGCACGGCGGTGCCGTGGTCGGTGCGGAGCAGGAACCAGGCCAGCGCCGCCAGCACGATCGGCGCCACGAGGACGATCACCATCTCGTCGCCGCCGAGGCGCTTCACGCCGAGGTCCCAGTGCAGGTTCAGCCCGATCTCGAACGCCGGGGTGAGGCCGACGAAGTCGAGGGCCTTGGAGCCGAGGACCTCGAGGCCGCCGAGCACCTGGGCCAGACCGATGCTGGCCACGGTGACCACCAGCCGGGACGCGTCGCGGAAGCGGCGCAGCACGACGATCTCCACCAGGGCGCCCATCGCGACGCCGCCGGCCACGCCGATCGGCAAGGCGGCCCAGAACGGCACGCCGTGCTCCCGGTACAGGCCGATGGCGAGCACGCCGACGAGGCTGCCCATGGCGCCGTAGGCGAAGTTCACGAACCGGTTCGCCCGGTAGGTGAGGATCAGCGCCATGGCGCCGAGCGCGGTGACCGTGCCGTAGATGACGCCGATCGCGACGACCGCCACCGGCGCGTTGCGCCCGAGCATCGGGCCGGTGCCCGGCAGGACGTAGGCGATCGCGTACGCGGCCACCGTGGCCACCACCAGGCGGCGGCCGGTGAGCCGGCGCTGCACGCGGAGGAGGAGCGAGTCGGTCACGAACCAGGCCGGGGCGGCGGGCCGGGCACCATCTCGTCGGCCCCGTGCCGGTACCGCTTGCCCGGCGTCGGGTCACGCCAGGTGCCGGTCTTGCCGTTGTACGTGGAGACCCCGTCGGCGTCCCAGTAGAACTCGTGGTAGTCGTCCATCGGCGTGTAGTCCTGCGGGCCGAAGCCCCACAGCCCGGCCGGTCCGAGGTGCTCGGGGTAGTCGAACATCCCCTTCTCGAACGTGGCGGGCGTGAGCTTCGGACCGGCGCCCTGGATGCCGATCACCAGCAGGTACAGCTGGTAGTAGATGCCGTCCACGCTGAACGAGGGCTCGTCGTCGCTGAGGCTCTTGTACGCGGCGTAGCCGTAGGTGTCCTGCGGGAGCTGGCTGTTGTTGGCGCCGAGCGGGCTGATGCCGAAGGACTGGCGCTGGAACGTCGGGTCCCAGAGCTGACCGATGAAGTCCTGCTCGTAGCCGGACACGAACTCGGGGTAGTAGCGCTCGCGGTTGGCCGTGCCCGAGATGAAGATCGGGAAGATCGGGTCGCAGCCGCAGATGATCGTGGTGACGCCCTGGCTCTTGAGCCGCGGGATCAGGTTGGCCGCCTGGTTCGACATCGTGACGAGGTCGATCTTGTAGGAGATCGGCGCGACGTCGAACGCCTGCCCCGCGTCGCGCATCACCTTCTCGGCGGCGCGGACGCACTCCTGGTACCAGCTGTTCTCCGGCGCCAGCACGGTGATCTTGCGGGGAGCGCCCTTGAGGTCGCCGCCGGCGAAGTCGGCGGTGGGGCCGTTGAGCCGCTTGAGGAGGTACTCGGTGATCTCCTCGGTGAGCGTCGAGCAGTCGGGCAGCACGCTCCACGCGTACGGGCGCCGCGCGGTGTACCACTCGCGGGACAGCACCGGTGTGCCGAAGTTCATGATCCCGCGGCGCGAGAGCGCGTCGCCGTAGGGCTCCGACAGCCCGGTGATGTCGCCGAACGGCTTGATCTCCTCGGCCACCTGGGTGGCGTCGACCTCGGCCTTGTCCCGGCCGTTGCCCACGAGCTCGTTCCCGAGCGAGCCCTGGCCATCGAAGTAGTCGAGGACGATCTTGCGTCCGTAGAGCTGGAAGTTCTGGTTGAAGTAGTCGACGAGCACCTGGGTGGTGCGCTCGATGTCCTCTGCCGTGTCGACGATGCCCGCGCCGACGATGCCGGCCAGGGCCTCGTTGAAGCTGGCGTCCTGCGTGCGCCGGACGGAGATGTGGATCTCCTTGGCGGTGACACCCTGGTGGGTGGCTCCGCCGTTGTTGCCGCTGAACGCGACGCACGGCGGCGAGTACGGGTCGTTGGGGATCTGCAGGGTGCGGTCGCCGCAGCCGGTCGTGCCGGCCGGCGGCTGGGCACTGCCGCCCTGGCCCTCGGCCGGGGACTCCTGGACTCCCGGCGCGATGGAGCCGCCGTCGGGGCTCTCGGAGCTGCCGTCGCCCACGATCGACCGGTCGCCGGTGCTCGAGCTCGTCCGCTCCGGGACACGGGACGGCACGAACACGGCCATGCCCAGCGCCAGCGCGGCGAGGAGGAGGAACGGTCCGTAGCCCCGAAGGAGCCGGTGCCAGACGGTGATCGGGTCGCGGCTGCGCCCGGCGGGCATGGTCATCCCGGTCCTTCCGTGGAGGGGAGCGTGGAGACGGCGACACCGGCCTGGCGCATCTTGCGCCGGTCGGCCTCCACGAGGAGGGCGCCGAGGAGCAGGGCCAGCAGGGCGACCGGCACGGCGTGGTCGTCGGCGAACGAGGTGCGGACCGACGCGGGCCGGGTGGAGGGCGTGGTCGTGGAGCTGCCGGGCACCGTGACGGCTGGGCCGCCGATGCTCGGCTGGAACGCGCCGGGACTGCCGAAGCCGTCGGTGCCGCCGAGGGTTGGCCCGCCCGTGCCCGGGTCGCCGCCGAAGCTGACGCCGGGGGCGGGCGGGATGAACTGGGCCTGGGCACCGCCGATCACGGCGGTGAGCGAGCCGCCGCCGGTCACCGAGCCGAGGAGGATGTCGGCGACGGTGATGGCGGCACCGGAGTCGCACGACGAGTCGAGCAGCACCTGGAAGAGCGCCTCCCGGGCGGGCTGCAACGCGGCGAGGAGCTGACCGGCGAGGAGGTCGCGCGTCTGGTTGGGGGCGATGCCGAGCTTGATCGGATCGACGAAGATCGTGTCGTCCTCGACGTGGGTGACCGGCGGCGTGAGGCTCAGGCCGAGCTGCTGCAGCAGCGCGTTCACGGCGGCGACCACGGCGGACGCGTCCTGCGTGGGCACGGGGACGCCGCCGAGCGTGGCCGAGCCGATCGTGAAGCGGCCGGTCGGCTCCTCGTCGCCGTGCTGCTGCGCCTCCCAGTGGAGCCCGCCGAGCCTCACGACGCCGCCGGCGATCGAGATGGAGGCGATGTCGGAGATGGCCCGCACCAGCGGGATGCCCTCGTCGTCCACCCCGGAGATGGTCTCGGTGGCGGAGCCGCCGACCTCGGCGATGCCCGGCAGGCTGGCCTCGACCAGGCGGGACGTCGCCCGCGCGTACGGCCGCGGGTCGGCCTGCACCGACTGCGTGATCGGGCCTTCCGACACCTCCCGCTCGGCAAGGTCCTTCGGGTTGCGCGAGTCGGCCCGCATCGGCTTCGGCAGGTCCTCGGCGCGGATGAACGGGTCGCCACCGTCACACCCCGACCCGGTGAGGGCGCTGCCGATCAGCCCGTAGTCGGTGGACTGGGCCTGGGCCCGCGCCACCTGGTTCCGGTGGTCGGACACGGTGGGCCCGAACCGCACGCCGAACGACAGCTGCGCCGACCGCGGGTCCAGCATGAGGATCCCGGCCTGCGCCTTCCCGAACCCCGGCTGGGTGGCGGCCTGGCTCGCGGGCGACACCAGCGACGCGACGAGGAGCACCCCGCCGAACACGATCGCCAGTCGTCCAACCATCCCGCGCGCCCCTTCCCCCCTGAGAGTGTTCGCCTCTGTAATCGATTTCACCTGCCGAGGTCAATGACCCGACCGCGCCAGGAGCCTGCCCCAGCCCTGACAGACTCTCGCGGATGTCCGACGCGCCCCTCCTGCACGCTCGGGGGCTCACCAAGCGGTACCCGGGGGTGACGGCCACGGACCACCTCGACGTGGAGGTGCCGCGCGGGAGCGTGGGCCTCGTCGGGGCCAACGGGGCGGGCAAGACGACGCTGTTCCGGATGATGCTCGGGCTCAGCCATCCGAGCGAGGGATCGATCGAGGTGTGCGGCATCGACGTCGCCCACGACCCCATCGGGGTGCGCAGCCTCGTGGGCTACATGCCCGAGCACGAGTGCCTGCCGCTCGACCAGACGGCGGCCGACGTGGTCGGCACGTTCGGCGAGCTCAGCGGGCTGCCGCCGCGGGCGGCCCGGCAGCGGGCATCGGACGTGCTCGACCTGGTCGGCCTCGACGAGGCCCGGTTCCGGCCCATCGCCGGCTTCTCCACCGGCATGAAGCAGCGGACGAAGCTGGCCCAGGCGCTCGTGGGCGACCCGCAGCTCGTGCTGCTCGACGAGCCCACCGCCGGCCTCGACCCACTCGGCCGCGAGGAGATGCTGGCCCTGGTGGCCCGCCTCGGCACGTTCGGGATCTCGGTGCTCCTGGCCACCCACCTCCTCGACGACGTGCAGCAGGTCTGCGACCACGTGGTGATGCTCGACGGCGGCCGGCTGGTGGTCTCCGGCGCCACCGGCTCGCTCCTCGAGCGCAGCGGCGTGCTCACCCTCGACGTCGGTGCCGACCGGGCGGCGCTCATCGAACGGCTCAACGCCCGCGGCCTGCCCACCCAGGAGGGCGAGGGCGCCGTCGACGTCCAGGTGGCGTCCGACGAGGACCTCGACGTCGTCCGCGACGTCGTCGCCGACCTCGGCCTGCCACTCCACCGCATGACCACCCGCCTGACCTCGCTCGACCAGGTCTTCATCACCCGCGCCGCCCAGGCCCGCGACGAGCGGGAGCACCCACGATGACGGAGGTCGGCACCGGGGCGGTCTACGACCGGGGGTACCGGCCCTACGACGGGCCGCGCGGCGGACGCTCCGCGGCCCGCAGCGCCCTCTACCGCGCGTCGATCCGGCGGGCCCTCGGGCTGCGCCGGTCCTGGCGGCAGAAGGTCGCCCCGTTCGTCCTCCTCGGCATCGCGGTCGTGCCGGCCATCGTCAACGTCGGCGTGAGCTACCTCACCCGGGACACCGCGGCCTCGGACATCGACTTCTTCACCTACCGGGAGTACGTCGGCATCTCGAACTCCCTGCTGGTGTTCGTGGCCCTCACCGCCCCCGACCTGCTCTGCCCCGACCGGCGCCAGCACGTGCTGCCCCTCTACTTCTCCCGGCCCCTCACGGGCATCGACTACGTGGTGGCCAAGGTCGGTGCCATGTTCTCGATCCTGTTCGCCTTCGGCTTCCTGCCGCACGTGGTGCTGTTCATCGGCCAGATGCTGGTGAGCGACGACGGGTCGCTCACGTACGCCACGGACAACCTCGATGTCCTCTGGAAGGTCCCGGTGTCGGTGGCGCTGCTGACCATGTTCTTCACCGTCGTCGGCCTGGCGCTCGCCTCGCTCACGGTGCGACGCATCACCGCGGGGGCGATCATCGTCGGCGTCTTCCTGGTGTCGTCGATCGTGTCGGCCGTGCTCGTGGGCGAGGAGCAGACCACCACCACGACCCGTGGGCCGGGCGATTCGTTCTCCAGCGAGACCACGTTCCAGACGAAGAGCGGCTATGCCGGGCTGCTCGATCTGTGGGGCCTGCCGCTCCACCTGCGCGACGTGGTCTTCCTCGGCCACACCAGCCCGGAGGGCGAGCTCGCGGGGGTCGAGGGCGGAGGGATCGCCGCCGCCGGGGTCTACGTCGTCGTCCTCCTCGCCGCCGCCGGCGCCCTCGTGGTCCGCTACTACGAGGTCGAGCGATGAGCTCGCTCCCCCCGCCTCCGCTCCCCTCGTCTTCGCTCCCCCCGCCGCCCCCGCCGCCCGCCGCGGGGTCCCCCGATGGCGACCCGGCCTTCGTGGCGAACCCCACCGTCGTGGCCACCTCGGTGTCGGTGTGGTTCGGCCAGAAGGTGGCGCTGTCCGAGCTGAGCTGTTCCTTCGGGCCGGGCGTCACCGGCCTCCTCGGCCCCAACGGCGCCGGCAAGACCACGCTCATGCGGGCCCTCACCGGCCTCATCCCCGTGAACCAGGGCTCCGTCGCCGTCCTCGACCGCAACCCGCGCCAGGACCGCACGGTGTTCTCGGGCCTGGCCCTGGTGCCCGAGGACGAGGCCGTGCCGATCGGGCTCACCCCGCGCGACCTGTGCCGCTACGTGGCCGACCTCCACGGCATCGACCGGGGCGACCCGGTCGAGCGGGCGCTGGCCACCGTCGACCTCGTCCCCGTGGCCAACCGGTCGATGGACGGCTTCAGCAAGGGCATGCGCCAGCGCTCCAAGGTGGCGGCCGCCCTCGTGAAGGACCCCAAGGTGCTCGTGCTCGACGAGCCGCTCAACGGCGCCGACCCGATCCAGCGCCTCGCCCTCGTCGCCCTCTTCCGCCGCCTCGGCGCCGAGGGCCGCACGATCATCGTGAGCTCCCATGTGCTCCACGAGGTGGAGTCGATGGCCGAGCGGGTCATCGTCGTCGTGAAGGGCCGCCTGGCCGCGGCCGGTGGGCGCCACGCCATCCGCGACGCCATGGACGACGTCCCCCGCCAGCTCCTGGTGCGGGCCAGCGACGGCCGCCGGCTCGGCGCGTCGCTGCTGCAGCACGACGCGGTGCGCAGCGTGTCCTACGACGACGGCCAGCTGGTGATCTCCACCACCCGCGCCAAGGACGTCGCCGTCGCGCTCCCCCAGGCCGCCCGCGACCTCGGGGTGCGCCTGCACGAGGTCCGACCGCTCGACGACTCGCTCGAGGCGCTGTTCCGGGAGCTCGTGTCGTGAGGGCCTTCGTCGCCCTCGTGGCCTACTCGCTGAAGGCGTCGGTGCCGCCGCGCCGTCGCGTCGGGCTGCTCGTGCCCTGCGCGGCCGCCGTCCTCTTCGGCATCATCGCCCGCACGTTCGGGGGCGACGCGTCCCACCACTTCGGCCAGGTCGCCGCCGCCGCCCTCTTCGGGCTGGTCCTGCCCGTCACCACGCTGGTGATCGGCGACGCCGTGCTCGGCGCCGAGATCCGTCGCGGCTCGTTCACGTTCACCTGGCTCTCGCCCGTGCCCACCTGGCAGGTGGTGGTGGCCCGCTGGATCGGCGGCAGCGCCATCGCCGCCGGCTCGCTGGCGCTGGCGTTCTCCATCTCCGCGCTCGTGGCGGGCACACCCGACAGCGTCGGGCCGGTGGCGCTCGGGGCCGCGTTCGGAGCGATGGCCTACGTGGCGGTGTTCATGGCCATCGGCAGCATCGCCCAGCGCGCCGCCGTGTGGTCCCTGGCGTTCGTGTTCCTGGTGGAGCGCCTGCTCGGCGCCGCGCTGAGCGGCATCGCCCAGATCTCGCCCTCGTGGGAAGCCCGCTCGGTGTTCACCGGGATGGCCGAGGTGGCCGAGAGCATGCGCCGAAGCGGCGTGCCCGAGGGGGGCGCGGCGATCGTGCGGCTGCTGATGATCACGGCACTGGGCCTCGCGGTGGCGGCGTGGCGTCTCCCCCGGCTGCGGATGGTCGGGAGCTCGGACTGATCGAGAGGGTGGGCCCCCCAGTCCGGCTGGGCGCCTCCTGACGGGCGGCCAGCACCGCCCCCGCCACCACCAGCACCACGCCGAGCAGGGCCAGCAGCTCCACGTGGTCGTCCTGGAACGCCACCCCCAGGAAGAGCGACACCACCGGGATCAGGTAGGTGATGAACGACGACCGCACCGACCCGACCCGGCCCATCAGCGAGCCCATGAGCAAGAACGCGAGCCCGGTGCCGACCACGCCGAGCACGCTCACCGCGAGGATCGGCCGCAGCTCGACGTGGGAGTCGCGCAGTCCCCACAGGCCGAACGGCGCGGTCCAGATCGTGGCGAGGGCGAGCATGCGGCCCATCACCGCCAGCGAGCCGTAGCGGGCCTGCAGCGGCGCGGCGATGTGGACGGCCAGTCCGTAGCAGGCGGTCGCCAGGAGGATGAGCGCCACGCCCCACGCCGCCGACGAGCCGTCGTCGATGCTGGGCAGGCTGATCAGCACGACTCCGGCGAAGCCCACGCCGACGCCGAGCAGCTGCGCTCCCTCGGTCCGGCGGTGGAACAGCAGGACGCCGAACAGTGCGGTGAACATCGGCGTGGCGCCGTTGAGCAGCCCGGTCACCGCCGAGTTGAGGTGCTGCTCGGCGATCGGGAACAGCGAGAACGGCAGGCCCACCCAGAGCACCGACAGCCAGAGCATCCGACGACCGTCGTTCCCCTCGAAGCGGACCCGCGCTCCGGGCAGCAGGTTCAGGGTGACCGCACCGAGGCCGACGCGCGCCAGGGTGACGACGCCGGGCTCCATCGACTCGAGGCCGACCTTGATGAACAGGAACGAGCCGCCCCAGATCCCCGCGATGGACGCGAAGACGAGCCAGTCGGTCAGGGTGAACGCCGCACCCGGCCCCGAACGGTCCGGGACCCGCGCCACGCTCAGGCGGTGGGTGCGAGGAGCGCGGCGACGAGGTGGGCGGTGGTCGCCTGCCGGGCGTCGGAGTCGAGGCCCTGGGCCGAGGCCATCTGGTCCCACGCCTCGAAGCTCAGCGCGAGCTCGAGGGACCGGACCGTGACCTCGGCGTCGGTCCGCTCCTGCAGCTCGGCCCCGAAGACCCGCTGGATCTCGCTGCCGAGGTACTGCCGGGCCAGGTCGAGCATCGAGCCGAGCCCGCCGGCATCGGCGGCGACCCGGAGGGCGGCGCGCCGGACCGGAGCCACGCCGAGGTAGAGGCGATCGTGGGCGGCCACGAGCTCCTGGATCCGCGCCGCGAGGGGGCCCGCATCCGAGACGTCGACGTAGAGGTGCGCGCTGCGCTGGAGCTGCCGCGCTCCCGCTTCCGAGTGCAGGGTCTCGACGTCGTCGAAGATGCGGAAGATCGAACGGAGCGACACGCCGGAGCGCTCCGCGACCTGCTGGGCCGTGGGCCGCGAGACACCCTCCTCGAGGAGATCGAGCAGCGCATCGACCGCCTGATCGCGACTGCGGTGGCGGCGGGCGCGTCGTCCGTCGCGCGGGACCGGCGGCGAGGCCGGCGTCGGCGTGGCGCTCATGGGCATCCAGCCTAGGGGACGGTCCACCGAACACCCACGGATCACGTCGTACCGTTGGTCACATCGATCGCCACCATCACTTCGAGCCCCGGCCGGCCAGCGTCCGGGCAGCACGCCGCGTCGTGGCGCTGGCGCTCGAGGACTCGCACTGGAACGGCGACCGCGACACGGTGCTGCTGCTGGCCAGCGAGCTGGTCACGAACGCCGTGCGCCACGCGGCCACGCCCTTCGACCTCACGGTGAGCGTGAACGGTCGGGGCGTGGTCGTGGCCGTGGTCGACCACGACCGCCGGCACCCGCCGAAGCTCTGCGACCCGGGCCCGGAGGACACCCACGGACGCGGCCTGCGCATCGTGGAGGAGCTGTCCGAGAGCTGGGGCACCGAGTCGATGGACGGCAACGCCAAGCGGGTCTGGTTCCGCTGCTCCTGAACCCCGGTTCTGGCGTGGTTCTGCGACGTCTGGCGTCGGGAGACAACGCCAGAACGGAGGTGGGTCAGGTCAGGTCGGCGCTGAGCGGGCGCCGCGCAGGAGGCGGCCGGGGAGCGCCTCGGTGGGCTCGCCGCGCTCGTAGGTGACCTGGCC
The DNA here is from genome assembly GCA_963727905.1 of uncultured Microthrixaceae bacterium. Taxonomy (GTDB): domain Bacteria; phylum Actinomycetota; class Acidimicrobiia; order Acidimicrobiales; family VFJN01; genus VFJN01. The sequence goes on along the minus strand of CAVSIC010000010.1, from coordinate 83,517 downwards.
GGCCTTCACCGTGGCGACGTAGCCGTCGGCTCGCTGGAGCAGGCGACGGCCGCCGGCGGGGAGGTCGTGGTGCATCTCGGGCCGACGGGCCTGGAGGTGCTCGAAGTCGATGAGGTTGCAGTCGCCCCGGTAGCCGGGGGCGAGCACGCCGCGGTCGTGCAAGCCGACGAGGCGAGCCGTATCGGACGTGTGCTGCTTCACGAGGTACTCCACCGGCAGGCGCCCCTCGGCTCGGTCACGGCCCCACATGGTGAGCAGCGTGGTGGGGAAGCTGGCGTCGCAGATCGTGCCGACGTGGGCGCCGCCGTCGGACAGGCCGGGGACGGTGTGCTCGTGGGCGATCATCTCTCCCACCGCGTCGAGGCGCTGGTCGATCCAGTTGAGGAACGGCAGGTAGAGGAACGTCTTGCCCTCGTCGGCGCGGAGCACCTCGAGGGCGAGCTCGGCCGGCCCCCGACCCTCCCGGAGGGCGCGTGCGTAGACGCTGGTCGACGGAGAGGGCTCGTAGTCGGGCGGATCGCCGAGCTCGAACATGCGGTCCCACGCCGAGAGCATCCCGGGCGCGCGCCGCGCCTCCGCGAGGAGGCGCTCGGAGAACGACGGGTCGTGCATCGCCTTCGCCTGCTCGGCCACCGAGAGCTCGGCGATCTCGCTGAACACCGGGTTGCCGAGAAAGGGGTGGAGCGTGCACTGCAGGCCCATGAGGATGCCGATGGCGCGAGCGGCGGTCTGGCCCTTGATCGCCACGCCGTCCGCGTTGGCCTGCTCGAGGAGCTCGAGCAGGCGCGGGTAGAGCTTGCCGAACGGGTCGGCAAGGGAGAACGACAGCGGCCGACCCGACTCCACGGACATCGCCCGGAAGATGCCGAACTCGGCGTCGACGTCGCCGAAGTCGGACACCACCTGCAGCACGCCGGTGCCCGTGGCGCCGACGGCCTTGGCGATGCCGACGAGCTCGTCGTACGACGCGGTGAGCGTGGGGGTGAGCTCGCCGTTGCTCGACCGGTGGTTCATGGTGCGCGAGGTGCTGAACCCGAGCGCGCCGGCCGAGATGCCCTCGGCGGCGATGCGGGCCATCTGCTCGATGTCGTCGGGGGTGGCGTCCTCGCGGGCGGCGCCGCGCTCGCCCATCACGTGCAGCCGCAGCGCGCCGTGCGGCACCTGGGTGGCGAGGTCGACGTCGTAGGGGCGGCCGTCGAGCGAGTCGAGGAACTCCGGGAAGGTCTTCCAGCTCCACGGCAGGCCCTCGTGCAGGGCGGCGCCGGGGATGTCCTCCACGCCCTCCATCAGCTCGATGAGGCGCTGGTGGTCGGCCGGTCGGACCGGGGCGAAGCCCACGCCGCAGTTGCCCGCGACGACGGTGGTGACGCCGTGCCAGGACGACGGGATGAGGCGGTCGTCCCAGGTGGCCTGGCCGTCGTAGTGGACGTGGACGTCGACGAAGCCCGGCGTGACCAGGAGGCCGTCGGCCTCGACGGTGCGGTGGGCCGGTCCGTCGACCTGCCCGACCTCGGTGACGATGCCGTCGGTGATGGCGACATCGGCGGTGCGGGCGGCGTTGCCGGTGCCGTCGTGCACCGAGCCACCGCGGATCACGAGGTCGTGCACGGCTACACCAGGATCCGCTCGTCGGGGGCCTCGACGCCCACCACGGCCATCGTCCGGCCCATCCCGAGGAACATGCCACAGCACATCATCAGGTCGGCCAGCTCACCGTCGTCGAAGGCGGCGTGCATGCGGGCCCAGAAGGCGTCGTCCATGGCGAGGTGATCGAGGGCGAACATCTGGGCGAACTCGGCGCAGAGGCGCTCCCGGTCGGAGAGGCCCTCGGCGTTCCGCCAGTCCTCGACCGACCGGTAGAAGGCCTCGTCGACCCCCGCGGTGTCGGCGTCCTTGGCCCGGGTCCCCTGGCACACGGCGCAGTGGTTGATGTTGGCGATGGTCCAGCGGGCCGCCTCCCGCTCGCGCAGCGCCAGCTGGGTGTTGGCGTAGATCGCCTCCGACAGCGCGCCCATCCCCACCGCCATCTTCGGCCGGTGGAGCGACCAGTCGACGTGCTCCCCCAGGCCATGGTCCTTGAACTCGATCCGAGCAGCCATGGCCTGGAGGATAGGGCTCTGGGGTCTCAGACGGGCTGGAGCTCCTTGGCGCCCTCGTCGAGGTCGTCGTCATCGTCGAAGTCGCTGACCTTGTCGGGCGTGCCCTCCACGTCGATGTTCGGGAGGATCCGGTCGAGCCACCGCGGCAGCCACCAGTTCTTGTCGCCGAGGAGCTCCATCGTGGCCGGCACGAGCAGCATCCGGACGATGGTGGCGTCGAGGAAGATCGCCGTGGCGAGGCCGACGCCGAACAGCTTGAACGTGCGGTCGTTCTCCAGCAGGAAGGCGCCGAAGACGAACACCATGATGGCGGCGGCCGCGGTGATCACCCGGGCAGTGACCGCGAGGCCGTTGGCCACGGACGTGTGGCTGTCGCCCGTGCGGTTCCACTCCTCCTTCACGCGGGAGAGGAGGAACACCTCGTAGTCCATGGAGAGCCCGAACACGATGGCGAAGAACATCATCGGAGCGAACGTCTCGATGGGGCCCGGCTGGAGGCCGGTGAGGTCGCTGAGCCAGCCCCACTGCACGACCGCCACGGTGATGCCATAGGCCGCCCCGATGGACAGCATGTTCATCAGCACGGCCTTGAGGGGCACGAGGATCGACCGGAACACCGCCATCAGGAGGAGGAACGACAGCACCAGGACGGCGGCGAAGAAGTACGGCATGCGCTCGGAGAGCAGGCCGGAGAAGTCGACGTTGCCGGCGGTGGCGCCGGTGACGGAGATCTCCGCGCCGAGGGCCTCCTCGCCCGGCGCCAGCACGTCCTCGCGGAGCCGGTCCACGAGCTCGTAGGTGGCCTGGTCCTGCGGGCTCGAGTCCGGCGTCACCTGCCAGAAGTAGGCGTTGACGGAGCCGGCCTCCTCGCCCTGGAGCTGGCGCAGCATCGCGTCGGACACCGGCGGCGACACCTGCACCACGTCGGGGTCGGCCGCGACCGCCGCGCCGATCCCCTGCAGGACCGCCGGGTCGGCCTCCTGGTCGACGGCGACGGTGAGGATCAGCGGCCCGGCGAAGCCCGGGCCGAAGCCGTCGGCCAGGAGGTCGTAGGCCTGGCGGGTGGTGGAGCTCTCGGCGTAGTTGCCCTCGTCGGAGAAGCCGAGGCGCAGGCTGAGGAGCGGGATCGACAGCACCAGCAACACGACCATGCCGACGATCGCGGACGGCCAGGGGCGGTGCTGGATGAAGCGGCTCCAGCGGTACCAACCGGTCTGCTTGATCGGCTTGGTCGGCTTCCGGACGAGCTCCTGCTGAAGCGGCTTCACCACGAACCCGGCCAGCAGCGTGAGGATGGCCAGCAGGAAGCCGATGCCCAGGAGGGCGGGGACCTTGAGACCGAAGCCGGCGAGGCCGACGGCGGCGAAGCCGGTGGCCACGATGCCGCGCCACTTGGTCCGCTCGACGTTCTCCCCTGCGAAGCCGAGCAGCGCCGGGAGCAGGGTGAGCGAGGCGATGACCGTGAGGAGCACGATGCTGGCGGCCGCCACGGCCAGGCCCTGGATGAAGGCCACGCCCATGAGGAGCATGCCGAGGAACGACACCACGACGGTGAGGCCGGCGAAGGCCACCGCGCGGCCGGCCGTGTCGATGGCGATCGACACGGACTCCTCGATGGTGTGGCCGTGGTGCAGGTTCTCCCGGTACCGGGTGATGATGAAGAGCGCGTAGTCGATGCCCACGCCGAGGCCGATCATGATCCCGAGGAACGGGGCGAAGTCGGGCATCTCGACGAGGTTCGAGAGCAGGGTCACCACCATCGAGCCGGCCACGATGCCGCCCACGGCGACGCCGATGGGCAGGCCCATGGCGAGCACGGACCCGAAGGCCACCACGAGGATGATGACGGCGAACGCGATGCCGAGGGCCTCGGTGGAGGGCTCCTCGAACCCGGCGAAGGCCATGCCACCGACCTCGATGCGCAGGTCGGGGCGATCCGGCGCCATCTCGACCAGCACCTCGCCGATCTTCATGGCGTCCGACCACTCCTCACCGGGGAGCTCGATCGAGGCGTAGGCGATGGTGCCGTCCTCGCTGGTCTGCGAGGGCAGGCCGGGCGGCAGCGCGTACGGGCTGACGAGCAGCATCCCGTCGAAGAGCTCGAGGTCGCCGCCGGCCACCTCCGCCCGCTGCTCGTCGGTGAGCCAGTCGAAGCGCGGGTCGGTGGTGACGTCGATCTCGCCGGGCTCGGCCAGGGCCTGGAAGCTGGTGAACAGGTGCTCGACCTCGGCCTTGACCGCGGGATCGTCGACCCCGGCCGGGGCCTCGACCACGAGCTGGCCGGGAACGCCGCCGCCGACCCCGCCGAAGTGCTCCTCGAGGGTCTCGAGGCCACGGGTGCTCTCGAAGCTCGGGATGGTGAAGTCCTGGCCGTAGTTGCTGCCGGTGGCTCCGGAGACACCTCCGAGCAGGATCACGGCGAGCACCCAGCCGATGACGACGGTCTTCCGGCGCCGGAAGCACCACGAACCGAGATTTGCGAACACGGACTGACCTCCGAGTGAACTGCTTGGGGGGAAGAGGAGGATCAGGACGGCAGGGTCGATCCCGGATCCTCGTGCACTGTACGACAACCGGGTGACAGCGTCAGTAAGGGATTCCCCTGAGTCATGTCAGGATGCCGGGATGCCCATCCAGGACCGCTTCCGCCTCGACGGCCAGGTCGCCATCGTCACCGGTGCCGGGCGCGGCATCGGCGCCGCCTCCGCCATCGCCCTCGCCCAGGCCGGCGCCGATGTGCTGATCTCCTCCCGCACCGAGGACCAGCTCCAGCAGGTGGCGAAGGAGATCGAGGCCGCGGGCCGGAAGGCCGTGATCGTCCCGGCCGACCTGAGCGACCTCGACGCCGTCGCCGGCCTCGCCCAGGCGGCCAAGGACGCCTTCGGGCGGGTCGACATCGTCGTGAACAACGTCGGCGGCTCGATGCCCCGGCCGTTCATGGACACGTCGCCGCGGCGTCTCATCGAGGCGTTCTCCTGGAACGTCGCCACCGCCCATGCCCTCACCCGGGCCGCCGTGCCGTTCATGCTCGAGGGCGACGGCGGGGCCGTGGTCGGGATCTCGTCGATGATGGGCCGCACGTCGGGCCGGGGCTACGTCGCCTACGGCACGGCCAAGGCCGGCCTCTCGCACTGGACCCGCCTGGCCGCCCAGGACCTGGCACCCAGGATCCGGGTGAACGCCATCGCGGTCGGGTCGATCGCCACCTCCGCGCTCGACATCGTCCTGCAGGACGACGGGCTGCGCACGGAGATGGAGTCGTCGACCCCGCTCGGGCGGATCGGTGACCCCGAGGAGATCGCGGCGACCGTGCTGTTCCTCGCCTCGGCGGCCGGCGGCTACGTCACGGGCAAGGTGGTCGAGGTCGACGGCGGCATCGAGCAGCCCAACCTCGACATGGGCCTGCCCGATCTGTGAGCTAGACGGTCGCCGAGTACACCGGCAGGTCGAGCATCGTCTTCACGCCGGGGGTGGACTCCACCACCGAGGGGATGGCGTTCACCACGTGCATCGCGGTGGCGAGGCAGCCGGCGTGGTTGTGGTCGCCGACGTCGGAGGACAGCTCGACCTCGATCTTCACGTGGGGCTCGCCCTCGATGAGGATCCGGTAGCCCTGGCCCTGCGGCCAGTGGGGGGCGTCCTCGTCGCGCAGGCGCGTGACGTGCTCCACGACGAGCCGCTCCTCGCCGTCGGCCACCCCGACGATCTCGAAGCGCATGCCGGAGATGGTGCCCTTGGCCACGGTGCCCGAGGCGATCGTGATGTCGCGGTCGGCCCGGATGATCTCGTGGCGCTCCTCGATGCGGTCGAGCTGCAGGCCCGATCGCCGCGGCCACCAGCTCGAGCACCGGGCCCCACGCCATCGCGGTGCTGCCCGGCGACAGGAGCAGCGACTGCGAGGGGTCGTCCTTCCCGAAGCCCATGATCTCGAACATCGTGAAGTGGTTGTCCCACGTGTCGTAGTTGACGATCTCCATCATCCGGACCGAGCGCACCTCCTTGCAGAGGGCGAGCGCGTGGACCGTGATGCCGGCGTTGCCGAAGCCCGGGTCGATGCCCGAGGTGAAGAAGCTCGAGCCGCCCTCGAGGCAGGCCGCCTGGAGCTGGTCGTAGACGCCGTCGCCGGCCGCCTTCGGGAACAGCAGCGGCACGAACGACGTGTTCACCACGTTCTTGCCGCCGGCCAGCATCCGACAGAGGTCCTCGACCACCTGGCCGGGCCGGATGTCGGAGCTGGCCGTGTAGCAGATGCAGTCCGCGTCGAGCGCGAGCAGCGCCTCGGCATCCTGGGTGGCGATGACCCCGACCGGCTTGCCGCCGCACAGCACGCCGGCGTCCTGGCCGGCCTTGCTGTCGGAGTGCACCCACAGCCCGGCGAGCTCGAGCTGCGGATGGGCCACGATGGCGGGCACGGCGTGGATGCCGACGGTCCCGGTCGCCCACTGGATCACGCGATAGGTCATGGCCGGGAACCGTAGGCTCCGGCCGGTGGAGCCGCATCCGTGGAACACCGAGTTCGCCTGGGCGAACACCGGGGTCGAGCAGTTCGACGAGCTCGGGTACGTGCTCGTGCCAGAGCTGTTCTCGGCCGGTGAGGTCGCCGCCGCGCTGACCGAGCTCGATGCCATCGAGGCCGAGGTCGACGCCTTCCTGCAGACCCAGCCCGACGGGCGGTTCTCGATCGCGGAGACCGGCGCGCTCACGGTGGCACCGCACGGCGTGGCCCGCAGCGAGGTGCTGCGCGACCTGAGCCGGCACCCCCGGATCCTGGAGCTGTGCGCCGAGCTGATCGGCCCGGACGTGCGCCTCTACTGGGACCAGGCCGTCTACAAGAAGCCGGAGAAGCCCCGCCGGGTGCCGTGGCACCAGGACAACGGCTACGTCTACGTCGAGCCGCAGGCCTACCTCACCGTGTGGGTGGCGCTCACCGACGCCACGCTCGAGAACGGGTGCCCGACCCTTGCACCCGGCCGGCACCTCCTCGGCACGCTGGCCCACTGGTACGTCGATCCGCTCGGGCACGAGTGCCTCACCGACGTGCCCGACGCGATCGCCGTCGAGGTGCCCGCCGGCGGCGCCGTGGTGTTCTCGTCGCTCACGCCCCACCTCACCGGGCCGAACACCTCCGATGCCGTTCGGAAGGCGTGGATCCTGCAGTACGCCCCCGACGGCGCGGACGTGCTGGAGGGCGATCCGGACGCCGGACCCGCCGCCCGCCGCGTGCCCTGCACCCACCCCAAGCGCCAGTACGAGGTCCTGCGGTCCGGGAAGGCCGCCCCGCCCTAGGTTGGGGACCGATGGACGACGAGGCCGGGCGGTCAGTTCACGATGAGCTCGACGACCTCGTCGCGCGCGCCGCGGCGGCCACGGCCGGCATCGACCCCGACTCGCTCGTCCCGGTCACGGGGGCCTCCGGCCTGCCATCCGACGGCGAGGCGCCCGCCCCCGCGGCCACCCGTGACGAGCTGCGCCGGCTCACGATCATGTTCAGCGATCTGGTCGGGTCCACCTCGCTGTCCGGACGCCTCGACCCGGAGACGTACCGGACGGTCCTGAGTGCGTACAAGGACGCCTGCCGCCGGGTGATCGAGGACGAGTTCGACGGCCACCTGGTGCACACCCGCGGCGACGGGATGCTGGCCGTGTTCGGGTACCCGGTCGCCCACGAGGACGACGCCCTGCGGGCGGTCAAGGCGGGGATGGCCATCCACCGGGAGCTGGCCGACCTCCCCGCGGAGATCCGCCAGCGAGCCGGCGACGAGCTCGCCGCCCGTGTCGGTGTGCACCGCGGGCTCGTGTACCTCGAGCGCGACACCGAAGAGCTCTACGGGCTGGCCGTGAACATCGCCGCCCGAGTGCAGGAGGCCGCCGCCCCGGGGACCGTGGCGATCACCGACGAGGTCCGGAGCCTGGTGGCCGACAGCGTGCTCACCTCCCCCCTCGAAGCACGAGAGATGAAGGGCGTGGAGCGCGTGCCTGGCCTCCACCGCGTGGTGGCCGAGCACCCCCGGCCCAACCGGATCTCCCGCCGCTGGCCGACGCCGCTGGTGGGCCGCGACGCGGAGCTCGCGGCGCTGCGCGACCGCCTGGCGGAGGCGACCACCGCACCGCGTCCGCTCGCCACCGTGGTCGTCGGCGATGCCGGCGTGGGCAAGTCACGCCTGGTCGGCGCCTTCGTGGACGAGCTCCCCCGGGACGATCGTGCTCGACCTCGGCGGCTCACCGTTCCACCGCCACCAGGGCTTGTTCGCCATCCGCGAGCTCGTGTGCGAGTGGGCCGACATTCGCCGGGAACGACCCGGTTCCGAGCAGCTCTCCACGCTGCGGCGCTACCTCGAGCGCCACGGCCTCTCGCACCTGCTCTCCCTCATCGCTCCGGTGGCGGGCATCGCCCCGTCGGCCGGGTACGCCCCCGTAGAGGTGGAGGCCCGCCTGCTCGAGGGCCAGATCGCCGACGCCCTCCACGAGGTGGTGTGCCGTTGGTTCGACGGGCACTCCGGGGTCGTCGTGTTGGAGGACCTCCACTGGCTCGACGACGCCAGCCGCGGCGTGGTCGCCCGCCTGGTGACCTCCGGCCCGCCGGGCCTGCTGGTCCTCGTCACCAGCCGGGACGATCGATCGCTCGGCACGGCCACGGAGCGGCTCGAGCTCGGACCGCTCGGGCCCGACGAGTGCGTGCAGCTCATCCGCCACCACGACGGCGAGCTCTCTCCCGCCATCGCGGCCGAGGTCGTGAGCCGCAGCGACGGCGTGCCGCTCTTCGTGGAGGAGCTGGTGCGGGCCCGTCGGGACGACGCCGTCCTCGAGCCCTCCGATCCGGCCGACGACGACGGGTCGATCCCCCGAGCGCTCTACGAGCCGCTCGCCGCCCGGCTGAACTCCCTCGGCGAGTCCCGGGTGGTGGCCAGTGCGGCGGCCGCCATCGGACGCACCGTGCACCTCGATCTGCTGGCCAGGGTGAGCGGAGTCACCGCCGACGAGCTCGACGAGGCGCTCACCGAGCTGATGGACAGCAGCGTGCTCGAGCCCGACCACGGCGACGGCCGCACCGTGCGCTTCCGCCATGAGCTGGTCCGGCTGGTCGCCTACGAGCTGGAGCCGCCGTCGGGTCGTGAGCGCTTTCACGCCGTCGCCGCCCACGCCCTCGCCGCCGGCGACATCGCCGCCGGGGCGGACTGGTCGCTCATCGCCGAGCACCACCAGCGCAGCGGCGCCCACGCAGCCGCCGCGGTGGCGCTGGAGCACGCCGCCGACGACGCCCGCCGGCGCGGCTCGCTGGAGGAGGCCCGGGCCAACTTCGACCGGGCCCTCGACGCGGCTCGCCGCGGCCCCGCCGGGCGGCGATCGTGACCGGCTCGAGGTCCGCCTCCGCCTGGCCCGAGCGTTCATCGCCGTGTCGGCCGAGGGCTTCGGCTCGGAGCACGCCACCGTGGACCTCCGCGAGAGCCTCGGGCTCTGCATCTCCCAGCCGGAGGGGCCCGAGCTCTACCGCACCCTCATCGCGGCCTGGGGCTACTACATCAACCGCTCCGACCTCGATCGGGCGTGGACCGTCTCCACCGCGCTCCGGCCCCTGTCGGCGGGATCGCGCCGCCACATGCTGCCCACCAACGAGGCCGGGTTCGGGATGATCGAGTTCCACCGCGGCAACTTCAGGGAGTCCGGCCGCCGGCTGCAGGTGGCGGTGGCCGACATCGGCGAGATCGGGGCCGACGACACCTCGGTCCCCGATGCCTGGGCGATGCCCCTCGATCCGATCGCGTCGATGTACGTCCACAACGGCCTCACGATGGGGTGGCTGGGTGACCTCCGGGTGGCGGTCGACCAGATGGCTGCCGCCCGGCATCGCTGCGAGCGCCTTCCGTTCCCGCTCGGGCCCTTCTCCCTGGGGTACGTCCTGCTGCTCGAGGGCTCGATGCACCTCCACCTCGGCGACGTCGAGACCGGCCGAGCCTGCGCCGAAGAGGTCGTCGAGCTGTCGACCCGCCACGGGTTCGACGCGTGGCTCTTCTGGGGGTCGATCCTGCTCCGCACGTTGGAGGCGGCCGAGGCGGGACCGGAGCGCGGGCCCGCGCTCGCGGCCGAGGCACTGATGTCGGTCCAGATGTTCCACGCGCTGGGCGTCCGGGCCCACTCGGCGACCATGTACGGCAGTGTGGCCGGGGTGCTCCTCCGGCTGGGCGACCGGGACGGAGCGCGCGAGCGCGGCCGACCGGGCCCTCGAGCTGGTGGCCGAGACCGGCTCCGCCGCGGCGGAAAGCGAGATCCTGCGGGTCCGAGCGCTCGCCGGGCCCGATGAGGAGGCCGAAGCCGGCCTCCTGGCCGCGCTCGCCCGAGCCGAGGAGCACGGCGCGGTGATCGGCGCCGTCCACATCGCCGCGGACCTCGTGGTGCTGGGCGGCGACGCCCACCTGCCCACGCTCGACCAGGCGCTCGCCAAGGTCGTCAGCGACACGGGCGTGCCCGTGCTGGCGGCGGCCCGCGACGTGCTCGCCGCGCGTCCCGCGGGCTAGCGGACGAAGAGGTTCGCGGCCGGCGGGTGGACCGCGAGCTCGGCCGGCAGGTCGGCGTTGGCGATCGGGTCGCCGGGGACGAGGCGCAGCGGGACGACGCCGGCCCAGTGGGGCAGCGCCAGGTCCTCCGGCTCGTCGAGGGCGTCGCCGGTGCGGATCTTGCAGGAGCCCTCGTCGATCACGAGACGGATGACCGCGGTCTTCTTCCGCTCGAGGGCGCTGGTGGGACGTGACGTCGTCGCTGCGCCCTGGGACCACGTGGTCGACGATGGCGGCCAGCGCCCGATCCTTCTCGTCGTCGTCCTCGACCTTCTCGGCGGTGCCGAGCAGCACGACCGAGCGGTAGTTCATCGAGTGGTGGAACGCGGACCGGGCGAGCACGAGCCCGTCGAGCAGCGTGACGGTGACGCACACCTCGGTGCCGGACGACGCCTTGAGCATCGCGTTGGCGGCGGCGCCGTGGAGGTAGAGCACGTCGTCGATGCGCCCGTAGGTCATCGGCAGGACCTTGGGCGCCCCGTCGACCACGAAGCCGACGTGGGCGATGTAGGCCTCGTCGAGGATCGCGTCGGCGGCGTCCCGGTCGAAGTCCCCGCGCTCGGAGTGGCGCCGCAGCTTCGTGCGATCGGTCTCGGTGAGGGTGGGAGAGCTCGCCATGCGGCCCATGGTGGCAGGCCGCACAGCGAGCCCCCCACGCTTTCTGGAGTGAGGTGGGGGTCAACCAGTGGGGAGGTCGCCCCAGAAGCCGGCGACCTGGGACAGGCGGCCGTCGAGGCCGACCTGGGCGACGTCGATGCCGGTCACGATGACGGAGCCGTCGGCGCCGAGCAGCTCCCATCCGAAGCGCAGCTGGTCGTTGTGCTGGTCGATGCCGGTGGTCCGGCGCATGCCGAGGCCGGGGAACTGGGCGTGGACGGCGGCCATCATCTCGGCCAGGCCGTCGTGGCCGTTGGCGTCGGCGTTCGGGTCGACGTGCCGACCGTGCTCGTTGAACACGGAGCTGATCTTCGCTTCCCGCGCGGCGTCGTCGGTCTCCAGCCACATGTCGAAGTAGCTGTCGACCAGGGTCTCGGTGGTGGTGGCGGTGATGTTCGCAGTAGTGGTCATGCGTCCACCCTGCGCTCCTCGGCGACGCAGGACGATTACCTGAGAGGTAAGCGACGACGGCCGCGCCCGTCGGTACCGTCGACCCGTGACCACCATCTCGCCCCCGGCCGGCGTCGGGGACCTCCTGCGGGGCTGGCGCCAGCGCCGGCGGCTCAGCCAGCTCGATCTCTCCGTCGAGGCCGAGGTGTCCGCCCGGCACCTGTCCTTCGTGGAGACGGGCCGGTCGAAGCCCAGCCGGGAGCTCGTGCTGCACCTCGCCGAGCACCTCGATGTCCCCCTCCGGGAACGGAACTCGCTGCTGCTCGCGGCCGGCTACTCGCCCGCCTATGCCGAGCGGTCGCTCGACGATCAGGACATGGATCCCGTGCGGATCACCCTCGACCGGATCCTCCAGGGCCACGAGCCGTACCCGGCCGTGATCGTCGACCGGTCGTGGGACCTCGTGAGCGCCAACACGCCCGCCCTCGGCCTCTTCACCGAAGGCGTCGCCGCGCACCTCCTCGAGCCGCCCATCAACGTGTACCGCCTGGGCCTGCACCCGGACGGGCTCGCCTCACGGGTCCGCAACCTCGCCGAGTACAGCCAGCACCTCATCACCCAGCTGCGGCGCGATGCCGCGCTCAGCGGCGACCCGCGCCTGGCGGCGCTGCTCGACGAGGTGCGGGGCTACCCGGGCGTCGTCGACGGCGGCGTGGAGCTCGTCGACGCCGCCTCGCTGCTGTTCCTCCCGATCGAGCTGGAGCAGTCCGACGGCTCGGTGCTGTCGCTGTTCAGCACGATCTCCACGTTCGGCACCGCGCTCGACGTCACGTTGGCCGAGCTGAGCATCGAGCAGTTCTTCCCGGCTGATCAGGCCACCCAGGACGCCTTGCTCAAGAGCTGACCGCTACGGCCGTAGCACCGGCTTCACGACCCGGCCGGACAGCGAGGCTTCCTCCGCCGCGTCGATCTCGCTCAGGGGGAACTCCTCGATGAGGCGGTCGAAGGGGAACCGGCCCTGCTGCCACAGGTCGATCATCCGCGGGATGAACGACTTGGGGTCGGCGTTGCCCTCGAGGACCCAGAAGACCGTCTTGCCGGTGACCGACAGCGTGTCGAAGGACATCTCGTCGAGGGCCGCGCCCACGAGCGCACCGCGCCCGCCGAGGCGCACGCACCCCATCGCCACCCGGGCGACGGCGGGGTTGCCGGTGGTGTCCACCGCGTAGTTGCACCCGGCGCCGCCGGTGAGCTCGGCGACGGTGGTGGCGAGGGCGGGGTCGTCGCCCCGGATCGCGTGCGTGGCCCCGAGCTCCATCGCGAGGTCGAGCCGCGACTGGTGGAGGTCCACGGCGATCACGGTGGTGGCGCCGTTCACCACCGCTCCCATGAGCGCGGACAGGCCCACCGCGCCGGCGCCGAACACGATGATGCTGGTGCCGGGCTGCACGTCGAGGGCGTCGGACGACATCGTGGTGCCGGCCCCGGTCTGGATGCCGCAGCCGAGCGGGCCGAGCTTCTCGAGCGGCAGGGCCGGATCGACCACCACCACGTTGCGCTCGGTGGCCACGGCGTGGGTGGCGAAGGACGACTGGCCGAACCAGCGCGACGGGATCTCCGCGCCGCTCGCGTCGGTGACGCCGGTGGAGAAGTCGGCGCGGCGGCCGAGCAGGTTGCGCAGCCAGAACTGCTCGCACGCGTACGGGCGCTTCGCGACGCAGGCCTCGCAGGCGCCACAGGACTCGAACGACAGCACCACGTGATCGCCGACGGCGACGCCCTGGACGTCGGCACCGATCGCCTCCACCACGCCCGACCCCTCGTGGCCGCAGATGATCGGCGGGGGCGAGATCGTGGCCTCGCCGCGCGGGAGCACGTCGGTGTGGCACATCCCGGCGCCGACGATGCGCACGAGCACCTCGTCGGCCCGCGGGTCGGCCAGCTCGACCTCCTCGATCGAGTACGGCTGGTCCCCGGCTCGCAGGACGGCGGCGGTGATCTTCATGGCGGTGTCAGTAGCTCCGGGGCAGGCCGAGCACGTGCTCGGCGACGTAGTTGAGGACCATCTCCTGGGGGACGGGGGCCAGCCGCATGAGGCGGGCCTCCTTCCAGTAGCGCTCGATGTCGTACTCGGTGGCGTAGCCGAACCCGCCGTGGGTCTGCATGGCCTGGTCGGCCGCGGTGAAGGCGGCGTCGGCGGCGAGGAACTTGCCGAGGTTGGCCTGCTCGCCGCACGGCATGCCGCGGTCGTAGCGCCACCCGGCCTCGCGCACCACGAGGGCGGCGGCGTGCAGACGGGCGTAGGCCTCGGCCAGCGGGAAGGCGATGCCCTGGTTCTGGCCGATGGGGCGGTCGTAGACGATCCGCTCGTTGGCGTAGGCCACGGCCTTCTGGATGGCGACGCGCCCGATGCCGATGGCCTCGGCGGCGATGAGGATGCGCTCGGGGTTGAGGCCGTCGAGCAGGTAGGTGAACCCGCGGCCCTCCTCCCCCACCCGCTGGTCGACGGGCACCTCGAGGTCGTCGAAGTTCACCTCGCAGGACACCACCGCGTTGCGGCCCAGCTTGCTGATCGGGGTGATCGTGACGCGCGGGTCCTGCAGGTCGGCCAGCAGCAGCGTGAGCCCGTCGATCTTCCGCTCGACCTCCTCGAGCGGCGTGGTGCGCACGAGCAGCAACGTCTTCTGGCAGTAGGCCGCCTTGGTCATCCAGACCTTGCGACCCCGCACGACGTAGCGGTCGCCGTCGAGGGTGGCCCGGGTGCTGATCCGGGTGGTGTCGGTGCCGGCGTCGGGCTCGGTGACGCCGAAGGCGACGTGGAGCTTCCCGGCCACCACGTCCGGCAGGTAGCGGTCCCGCAGCTCCTGGCTGCCGTGCTTCACCACCGGGTTCATCCCGAACATCGACGTGTGGAGGGCGCTGCAGCCGTTCATGGCGGCGCCGGAGGCGGCCACCTCCTCGAGCACGATCGAGGCCTCGGTGATCCCCTGGCCCCCGCCGCCGTGCTCCTCGGGCATCGCGATGCCGATCCAGCCCCCCTCCGCCATGGCGTCGTAGAACGACCAGGGGAACTCGTGCCGTTCGTCCAGATCGCGCCAGTAGGCGTCCGGGAACTTGGAGCAGACCCGCTGGACGCCCTCCCGGATCGAGAGGTGGGTGTCGGTCTCGTCGAAGTCCACGATCAGGGAGTCTGGCGTACCCTCTTGGCCTGATGCGACGCCGCTTCGCCACCCTGGCCCTCCTCGCCCTGTCCGTGACGCTCGTCCCGGTCCTCGGCGCCCCGTCGTCCACGGCCGAGTCCTCCAGGTCCCGGCTCGTGATCTCGTTCAAGGAGGGCACGCCCGACCGCACCCAGGATGCGGTGGCCGACGACAACGGCGAGGTCGTGCAGGAGATCCCACAGCTTCGGGTCCGCACGATCGAGGTGCCGTCGGACAGGTCCGGCGCTGCCCGCAAGAAGCTCCTCGGCCGGGGCGACGTGTCCACGGTCGAGCCCGACGCCGTGGTCACCGCCTCGCTCACGCCGAACGACCCGTGGTTCGGCAACCAGTGGGGCTCCAAGAAGGTCGAGCTCCCGGCGGCGTGGAACACCACCACGGGCGACGACGACATCGTGATCGCCATCGTCGACACCGGCGTCACGTTCACCAACCCCGACCTGGCCAGCACCCGCCGGCGCACCGGCCGCAACGTGATCACCGGCAGCAGCACCACCACCGACGACAACGGCCACGGCACCGCCTCGGCCGGCGTGGCCGCCATGCTCGGCGGCAACGGCGCCGGGGGCGCCGGCGGCTGCTGGACCTGCAAGATCCTCCCGGTGAAGGTCCTCGGCTCCAACGGCAGCGGCTCGTCCAGCAACGTCGCCGCCGGCATCGTGTGGGCGGCCGACAACGGCGCCGACATCATCAGCCTGAGCCTCGGTGGCGCGTCCGGCACCACGGCGCAGAAGAACGCGGTCGCCTACGCCGAGACCAAGGGGATCCCGCTGGTGGCGGCCGCCGGCAACAACACCTCGTCCGCGCTGCACTACCCGGCCGGCTACCCGACCGCGATCAGCGTCGGCGCCACCGACCAGAACGACAACCGCACCTCGTACTCCAACTACGGCAGCTGGGTGAAGGTCGCGGCGCCGGGCACGAACCAGTCGCTGAGCCGCACCGGCGGATCGGTCAGCTTCTCCGGCACCAGCTCCGCCACCCCGCTCGTGTCGGGCGTGATCGCCCTGCTGCTCGACGCCGACCCGTCGCTCACGCCGAGCCAGATCCGCACGATCCTCAAGGACACCGCCGACCCGGCCAACATCCCCCTCACGCCGGGCAGCGGTCGCATCGACGCCGCCGCCGCGCTGGCCGCGGTCCTCGGCACCGAGGGCAGCTCCACCACGAGCAGCTCCACGTCGTCGACCACGAGCTCGACCACGTCGTCCACCACCACGACCACCGCGGGCCCGGGCACGACCACCACGGTCACCGGCGGCGGCTTCACCTTCAGCGGGCAGCAGTCGCGCGCCGTCACGGTCAAGGCCGGCGGGGTCACGGTGACCACGGCGTGCTCGCGCTGCAGCTCGCACCGCATCGACATCGTCAACAGCAGCGGCCAGGTGGTCGCCACGACCACCGGCAGCACCTCGGCCACGCTGGCCGCGACCCTCGCGGCGGGTACCTACACGTTCCGGTTCACCGGGCCGATCTGGTCGACGCTCACCCACTCGATCACCTACCTCGCGTAGTGGGCGACCAGTACACGCACGGGCACCACGACAGCGTCCTGCGCTCGCACCGGTGGCGCACGGTCGAGAACTCCGCGGCGTACCTGCTCCCCCACCTCGGTGCGGGCGTCGATCTGCTCGACGTCGGCTGCGGGCCGGGCACGATCACCATCGACCTCGCCCAGCGCTGCGCCCCGGGTCGCGTGGTGGGGATCGATGCGGCGGCCGACGCCATCACCGCCGCCCAGGCCGCGGCGGCTGACGCCGGCATCGACAACCTGGAGCTGCGGGTGGACGACGTCTACGCCCTCGAGGTCGACGACCACAGCGTCGACGTGGTCCACGCCCACCAGGTGCTCCAGCACGTGGCCGATCCCGTCGCCGCCCTGCGGGAGATGCGCCGCGTGTGCCGCCCCGGCGGCGTCGTCGCCGCCCGAGACAGCATCTACCGGGCGTTCAGCTGGTTCCCCACCGACCCGCTCCTGACCCGCTGGCTCGAGGTCTACTGCGCGGTGGCGGAGTCCAACGGCGGCGAGCCCGACGCGGGCAGCCACCTGCTGTCGTGGGCCACCGCGGCGGGCTTCTCCGACGTTCGCTGCTCGGCCACGGCCTGGTGCTACGCGACGTCCGACGAGCGGACGTGGTGGGGCGGGCTCTGGGCCGAGCGCACCCAGGCCACCCGGCTGGCCGATCAGGCGGTCGAGCTGGGCGTCGCCACCCGCGACGAC
The DNA here is from genome assembly GCA_963727905.1 of uncultured Microthrixaceae bacterium. GTDB lineage: Bacteria > Actinomycetota > Acidimicrobiia > Acidimicrobiales > VFJN01 > VFJN01. Next base: position 66,380 of record CAVSIC010000010.1, on the reverse strand, counting down.
CTCACGGAGATCGCCGGTGCCTGGCGCCGGTGGGCAGAGCACCCGGACGCCTGGTTCGCGGTGCCCTGCGGCGAGATCCTCGCGGCGCCGTAGTCCCTAGGCGTCGGCACCGCGGCCGGCGGCGCGCACCGCCAGCGCGCTGGCTCCCGCGATCACGAACGACGCCGCGATGGCGCCGACGAAGAGCCAGAGCGACGCCTCCGCCGCCGGCGAACCGCCTTCGCTCGGGACCTCGAGGCCGGGCTGCGGCCCCTCGACCCCGACGACCTCCCAGTCGTCGTCTGCGTCCTTCGACAGGACGAGGACCCTGTCGATGGGCGGCCCGGCCGACCCGTCGATGCGCTGGTGGAGCCGGAACGGCACGAGCTTGTCGCCGGTCTCCGCGTCGTTCACGGCCTTGCCGACCTCGAGGTCGAGGAACGCGGCCCGGCCGTCGGCATCGGCGCCCTCGAGCAGCCCCTCGGCCAGCTCCAACGAGCCGACCTCCTCGACCTCGCGGCGGGCGCGGTCCTTCACGCCGTCGCGGGTCAGGTCGCCCACGTTGGCCAGCCAGCGCTCGGCCACACCCGCCGGGCGTTCGGCCCCTGAGCCGAAGGCGGCGATGAGCGCGCCGAGCAGCACGAAGAGGATGGCGACGCCGAGCAGTCCCAGCCGGAACGGCCGGAGGAACGCGCGGTCCTGATCGCTGTCCAGCACGTCGGTGGCCGCGTCCGCGCTCATGCGCTGATCTCTTCGAGCTCGCGGCCCTTCGTCTCCGGCAGATATCGCCAGATCAGGTAGAGGGTCGGCACCTGCAGGAGCATGAGCGCGGTGACGGTGTCGCCGATGTTGCCGATGGCGCCGCTCTGGTGGTCGCCGAGGATGCCGACGACGGCGGGGCCGAACACGTACCCGGCGATCTCGAAGACGTTGCGGATCCAGGCCGCCGTCTGCCCCCGGATCTCGGTGGGGAACAGCTCGGTGGCGATGGCGCTCATGGCCGGCGCGCTGCCGAGCCCGAAGAACACGCCGAGCCCCAGGGCGAAGAACGAGATCGTGTGGTTCGTGGTCTGGAACAGCAGGATCGTGAAGGTGATGCCGCCGATCCCGTAGAGGAGGCCGGTGGGTCTCCGGCCGAAGCGCTCCATCGACCGCCCGCACACGTAGTAGCCGAGGCACCCGAGCCCGTAGGCGCTGATGATGTAGACGGCGACCTGCGCCGACGTGAAGCCCCGCTCCCGCTCGGCGTAGAACGCCCACCAGGCCGTCGACCCGAACAGCGGGATCGACCGGAACATGTGGATCAGCCCCACGAGCACGAGGTTGCGGCGGTACTTCGCCCGCCACGGCACCAGCATCGAGGGCTTCGGCGCGTCAGGGATCCGACCGGCGTGCACCTCCTCGAAGCGGCGCGTCTCCTGGATGCGGCGGCGGTAGAAGCCGAGCACGAGCAGCGGCAGGAGTCCCACCAGGTAGAAGGCCCGCCAGTCGAGCGAGGTGTCCTGCAGGCCGATTCCGAGCAGCACGCCCACAGCGATGGTGCCGGCGGCGGCGAAGGTGAGCAGCGTGCCGAGGGCGCGGGCCCGACGGTGGGCGGGGAACTCCTCGACGATCATCGTGACGCCGATGGCGTACTCGGCGCCGAGGAACACGCGGCTGGCGAACTGGAAGAACGCGAACGACCAGATGTCCCAGCTGATCGCCGTGAGCGCGGTGAAGACCGTGTACCCGACGACCGACCACAGGAGCATCGGCCGGCGACCGAGGCGGTCGGACAGGCGGGCGACGAAGAAGGCCACGAAGAGCCCGAGCTCGATGGGGATGCGGGTGATGCCGAGGGTGGCCTCGCTCACCCCGAAGCTGCTCTGGATGTTGGGGAGCAGCAGGGCGAGGATCGAGCTGTCGTAGCCCTCGAAGAACGCGGCCGACACGAGCAGCAGCAACAGCATCCGCAGGTAGCGCGGGTCGCGCTCCGCGTCCCACCCCTCGGGCACCTGTGGCTCGGGCCCCAGCTCCTCGATCACCGACACCGTTGACTCCCCCCTTGCAGCCAGCCGCAGCACCCTAGGGGGAACGGCAGGTCAGCGGGCGAGCACCTCGGCCTCCTGGCCCTGCACGATGGCGCTCACCAGCTCGACGATCGCCGGATCGGCCTTGGACGGCGCCCCGGAGTCGAACGGCGGCTGCGGGTCGTACTCGATGGCCAGCTGCAGCGCCTGCGCCGTGCCCTCGTCGGCCAGCTCGGCCACGAGCGTGAGGGCGAGGTCGATCCCGGCCGAGACGCCGGCGGCCGTGAAGATCTTCCCCTCACGAACGACGCGCTGCTCGGTGGCCGTCGCCCCGTAGGACTCGAGGGCGTCGTAGGACAGCCAGTGCGTGGTGGCCAGCTTGCCCTCGAGCAGGCCGGCGGCCCCGAGGAGCAGCGAACCGGTGCACACCGAGGTCGTGAAGGTGGTGTGCTCGTGCGCCGACGCGATCCAGTCGACGATCGGGTCCCGGTCGCGGGCCAGCTTGCGGGTGATGATCCCGCCGGGCACGAGCAGCACGTCAGGCCGGGCGATGTCGTCGAACGTGTGCACGACGTCGAAGTTCAGGAGCCCGTTGTCGTCGGGCAGCAGGCCCTTCTTCTCGGCACAGATGACGACCTCGGCCCCCGGCAGGAGGCTGAGCACCTGGTACGGGCCGATGGCGTCGAGGGCGGTGAACTCGGGGTAGAGGCCGATGGCGATCTGCATGGCTGTGAGGATCCACCCCGACGCCCGCGTCCGCAACGACAGATCCCCCTCGGATCCTGCCTAACCTCCGTGCCGTGACCAAGGTCCCCTACGACGAGCTCGGCCTCTTCCACGAGAACGCCGAGGAGTTCGGCCTCCCCTACGACGGTCCCCCGACCGTCCGCCGGGAACGAGTGGCGGTCAGCGGAGGACGCTCGCTCAGCGCGCTGGTGTGGGGCGACGCCGAGCCGGAGCTGGTGCTGCTCCACGGCGGCGCCCAGAACGCGCACACCTGGGACACGGTGGCCATGGCCCTCGGGCGACCCCTCATCGCGATCGACCTCCCCGGCCACGGCCACAGCGACGGGCCCGGGGACGAGTCCGAGGTCTACCTCGAGGGCAACGCCGCCGACATCGCCACCGTGGTCGACGCGCTGGCGCCGAACGCCAAGGCCGTCGTCGGCATGTCCCTCGGCGGCATGACGTCGATGGCCCTCGCCGGGCTGCGCCCCGACCTGGTCCGCAAGCTGGTGCTCGTGGACATCACCCCCGGCGTCGACAACGAGAAGGCCAAGGCCATCCTCGACTTCGTCGACGGCCCCGAGTCGTTCCCCGACTTCGACGAGCTCCTGGCGCGCACGATGCAGTTCAACCCGACCCGCTCGGAGTCCTCGTTGCGGCGCGGGATCCTGCACAACGCGATGCAGCTCGACGACGGCAGCTGGGTGTGGCGCTACCGCCGCTTCCCGGCGCGGGCGGCCAACACCACGCGCGACGCGCCGGCGCTCTGGGACGTGCTGGGCGCGGTCACGGTGCCGGTGATGCTCGTACGGGGGATGCGCACCGGCTCGGTGGTCAGCGACGAGGACGAGGCCGAGCTCCTGCGCCGGCTGCCGGACGCCCGCGTGGAGCACGTCGTCGAGGCGGGTCACAGCGTGCAGGGCGACGACCCGCTGACGCTGGCCCGCCTGCTCCAGGCGTTCGTGTAGTCAGGTCGCGTTCAGGCTTGCGCAAGACCGCGCTCAGTGATCTTTCACGTCGCGGAAACCGCAGAGTGCCGGTCGGGAGACGTCGGTGAGGAATGCTCTCCGAAAGCCCGAACGCCACGAGAGGACCCCCAGAGATGCGAGCGACGAAGCTGGCAGCGATCGCCCTGAGCGGTGGCGCGGCCATCAGCCTGCTCACCCCCGCGGCCGCCTTCGCGGGCGACGCCGACTCGGTCGGCAACCGGTCGTCCACGGACCACGGGCAGCAGCTGACCGCCACCCCGGGCAGTGATCCCACCGTCGGCGGGCTCGACGCCGGCGAGGCCAACGGCGGCGCCGCCGTCGCCCACGCCGGCAGCAACACCGCCACCGGCAACTCGGACGAGAACACCAGCGAGACCGACCTCGACGACAACGACGAGCAGATCAACTCCGACTCGGCCGAGAACGAGTCCGAGGGCTCCGTCGCCAACTCCACGGGCAACGCCCGCGCCGCCGGCAACGACTCCACCGCCAAGCTGCGGCAGGGGGCGGTGTCGTCCGGCAAGGGCGGTGGCCTCACGCTCATCGGGCAGCACGCCTTCATCCTCAGCGCGGGCGGCGCCTACGCCGGCACCGGCAACAACGACGGCGACGCCAACCACTCCGGCAACGCCACGGCGTGGGGCAACGCCAGCGACACCCTCGTCGGCCAGCAGGTCGTCGTGGAGGACGAGGACGGCACGCTGCGCCTCGTCGACCAGGCCGACGCCGTGCTGAACCTCGGCCTGGCCGTGGCCGAGACCGGCTTCAACGTCGGCGACGCCATCGACACCGGCAACGCCACCGCCGGCGGCAGCGAGTCGGACAGCCGCTCCGGGCAGGACGCCACGATCACCGAGGCGCCCACCGGGCCCGCCATCGTCGACCAGAACGGCCTCACCACCAACGCCGGCGCCGGCGTCGCCAACACGGGCCACAACGAGACCTTCGGCGACGAGTCCACCAACGACCCGGAGTAGCCCGGGGCCGCGGCTCAGATCCGAAGGATCAGATCAGGTTCGACCGGCCACCGGTCGCCCAGAGGTCCGCGCTGATCTTCAGACCCTCGATCGACGTGCGCGGCCAGATCTCCTCGTACGTGCGCTTGTAGCCCGTCGACGCGATCTGCCACTCCCCGCCGACCTTCTTGTACGTGTCCTCGTAGAACGACGCGCCGTGGATGGTCACGCCGTAGTCCTGGTGGATGACGACGTCCTCCAGCGCCCATCGCCCGGTGGCGGTGCCGTCGCCCGTGAGCTCGATCTCCGGCTGCGTGCACCGGTGGCTGGTGAGCATCCCCGTCGAGCCCATGCTCTCCGTGAGGAACGCCATGATCCCGTCGCGGCCGTCGATCTCCCGAGCCCCGCCGCCGTAGCTGGCCTGGCAGTCCTCGGCGAGGCAGCTGCGCATGCCGTCCCAGTCCTTGGTGTCGAGGGAGCGGAGGTAGCGGTGCTTGAGCTGCTGGATCGCGTAGATCTCGAGGAGCTCCTCGAGGGAGGTGGGGAGGGCCATGGCCGCGCAGGCTAGGAGAACGCGGGCCCGTCGAACCGATCGACGGTGGCGAACTCGCTGACCGGCTTGCGGGTGAGCTTCTTCGGGCGGCGGACGGGGTGGCCGATGGCGAGCAAGGCGGCGATGGCCCAGTCGTCGGGCAGGCCGAGCAGCGGACGGGCGGCCGGCTCGGCCCGGGCCACGAACGTGGTGAGCACGCCGCCGAGCCCGCGGTCGCGGGCCGCCAGCAGGATCGAGTGGCAGAACGGGTAGATCGACGCCCCACCGGTGAGGGTGGCGCGGCCGAGGTTGCCGTCCATCATCGCGATCGACGCCAGATCCGCGGCGACCACGAGGACCACCGGCGCGTCGACGAGCCCGGACAGCACCGGGTTGGGAACGGGGTCCAGCGCCAGCGGCTCGGGCTGGGGCCCGGCCACCGCGAACGGCGTCGCGCCGGTGGCCCCGATCTCCATGTACTCCTGCCACACCGGCCAGCAGAGGTCGGCCAGCTGCTGCCGGAGCGGCCGGTCCTTCACCACGGCGACGTGCCACGGCTGGCGGTTGCCGCCGCTCGGCGCGAACCGCGCGACCTCGAGCAGCTCGGCGATGACGGAGTCGTCGACGGCCTCGTCGGTGAAGTCGCGGATGGCCGGGTTCGTCCGAAGTCCCTCGATCAGGTCCATAACCGGCGATGGTACGCACGTCCCTCCGACCTACCGTCGGGCCATGCCCGGCGAACGCCGACCTTCCTCGCCGCGGATCGCCACCTTCCTCGCGGTCGAGTCGCTGAGCGCGATCGGCTCCTTCGCGACCGTGCTCGTGATCTGGGGGTACGCCGCCTACGAGTACGACGCGTCCGCGGCCGATGTCGCCCTGGTCGGTCTGTCGTTCTCGCTCCCCAGCGCCGTGCTCGGGCCGCTGGCCGGCACGGTCGTGGATCGGATCGGCGCCAAGGCCACGTTGGCCGGGGCCAAGGTCCTCGGCGTCGTCGCCTCGCTCCTGCTCCTCGGTGCCCACGACCTCCGGGCCCTCGGCCTGCTGTCGTTCCTCCATGGCATCGCGTCGGCCTTCTCGATGCCGGCCCTGCAGTCGCTGCCGCCGCGCATCGTCGACGAGAAGTACGTGGCCCGGACCAATGCGCTCGTCTCGCTCACCGACGAGCTGGCCATCACCGTCGGTCCGGTGGTCGGCGCGCTCGCCATCGCCGCGTTCGGGTTCCGGGGCGCGTTCATCGTCGATGCCGTCACGTACGCCATCGGCCTCGTGGCGCTGCCGTTGGTGCGCCTGTCCCCGGTGCCGCTGGGCGCTGACGGCGAGCCGGAGCCGAAGGTCCGCATGCGCGATGCCTTCCAGGGGCTGCGCCTGGTCGCCCGCAGCGACGCGCTCCGACGGCTCGTCACCTGCACCTTCCTGGTGCACATGCTCTACGGGGCGGCGATCCTCTCGGAGCCGCTGTACGTCCGTGACGTCCTGGAGCGCGAGCCGAGCACCTTCGCGGCGTTGCAATCGGTGTTCGGCGTGTTCCTCGTGGGCGGCGGGATCCTGGCCGCCCGACTCGGCGACCGCCTGGCCAAGTTCGGCTTCGTCGTGATCGGCATCATCGGCTCGGGGTTCACCGCCATCCTCTACATGGGCACCTCCTGGATCGTGGTCTCGTTCATCGGTGTGGCCCTGTGGGGCTGCGCCACCGCGCTGATCTCCGGCCCTTCGCGGACGCTCCTCCAGCGAGCCAGCCCCGTCTCGATCCACGGACGGGTCATGTCCACCGACCTGATGGCGGGGAGCACCGCCGAGCTGACCGGCCTCGCGATCGCGGGCGTGTGCGTGTCCTTCTTCGGCGTCCAGTGGACCTTCCTGGGGTTGGGCACGTTCGTGATGCTCGCCACGCTGCGGGTCTGGAAACCCCGAACTACCGTCGACGTGTGCGCGCCGCTGGACGATTCGGGGTCTACGCCGTCCTCGGCTGGGGCATCGAGGTCTGCTTCACCGCGGTGAAGGACCTCGCCACCGGGGTGGGCGACGAGCGGTTGAAGGGCGAGTCGTACGTCTGGATGGCGCCGATCTACGGCATCGGCGGCCTCGCCGGCGAGGTGGTCGGCTCGACGCTGAAGGACCGCACGATCGTCGAGCGGGCCGCCGCCTACGCGGTGACCTTCTGGGCGGTGGAGGCGGCCACGGGCGAGGCGCTCCGGCGAGCCGTCGGCGACGTGCCGTGGGGCGAGGGCTACCGCGGCCACTCCGACGAGCGCGGCGACGGGCTCATCCGGCTGGCGTGGGGCCCGAACTGGGCGATCGCGGGCCTGGCCCTGGAGCGGGTGAGCCCCTACGTGAAGCGATTGGCGCTGCAGCCGAGAACATGACCGCGACTGACCGATAGGTTCCGGGCTCATGCCGCGCGAGACCGTCACCGGGTACTGCTGGCCGCAGAGCGTCGAGCCGGGCCAGACCGTCGCCCTGCACCTGTCCTCCTCCGGAGGTCGGCCCGTGCGGGTGGAGGTCGCCCGGTGCGGGTGGAAGCGCGAGGTCGTGCTCCGCGACGAGGCCGTGCCCGCCGACGACCACCCCACGCCCCTCGACGCCGCCCAGGTCGGCTGCGACTGGCCGGTGGCCCGCACGATCACCACGGAGGCGGGCTGGCGCAGCGGGTACTACGAGGTCGTCCTCGAGATCGAGGTCGACGGCAAGGTGCGGCAGGACCACGCCTTCTTCGTGCTGCGGCCCGCCATCGGCGCCCCCACCGCGCCGATCCTCCTGGCGCTGGCCACCGACACCTGGCACGCCTACAACGACTTCGGCGGCCGCAACCTCTACACCGGTGGCACCCGCGTCTCGCTGCAGCGCCCGATGTCGCGGGGCTACCTGCACAAGCCGCCGGGGCACGGGCGCCGGGTCACCCTCACCCAGCGCGACGACCCGACGATGAACGCCCACGTGGGCTACCTGCGGCTCAACCACCTGTCGCCGTGGGCCGGCTCGGCGGGCTGGCCCGACTGGGAGCTCCCGTTCCTGCAGTGGGCCGAGCGCGAGGGCTACGCCATCGACGTCTGCACCAACCCCGACCTCGAGGACCCGCGTCGCCTCGACGGCTACTCGCTCTACCTGTCGATCGGCCACGACGAGTACTGGTCGGCCGGGATGCGCGACACGGTCGAGGCGCACATCGCGCGCGGCGGGCACGCCGCGTTCCTGTCCGGCAACACCTCGTTCTGGCAGGTCCGGTTCGAGGACCCCACGCCGGAGGGTCCGGCGGCGACGATGGTCGGCTACAAGGGCGCCTTCAAGAGCGACCCGGTCTGGGACAGCGGCGACCACAGCGAGCTCACGAGCTTCTGGTCGGAGCCGGCCATCGGCCGTCCCGAGAACCACATGACGGGCGTGAGCTTCAGCCGCGGCGGCTACCACCGCATCGGCAAGCGGGCCACCAACGGCGCCGGCGGCTACACGATCCACCGGGCCGACCACTGGCTCTTCGACGGCACCGGCATCGGCTACGGCGACGTCCTCGGGGCCGAGGCGGTGACCGTCGGCTACGAGTGCGACGGCTGCACCTTCACCTACGTCGACGGCCTGCCCGTGCCCACCCACGAGGACGGCACCCCCGAGTCGTTCGTGATCCTCGGCACCGCCCCCGCCGCCCACTTCACGCGCGAGACGGCCACGCGGCCGCCGCCTCCGGATCAGCCGAGCGAGATCGAGTTCCTCGCCGCCCGCCTGTTCGGTGACCGCTCCCCCGAGTCGATCCAGCGGATCGCCGCGGGCCACGCCGTGCTCGGCACCTACACCTCACCGGCCGGCGGGGTCGTGATCACCAGCGGCTCCACCGACTGGGCTCACGGCCTGGCCGGTCGCGACGAGCAGGTCGAGCAGATCACCAGGAACCTGATGGACCGGCTGTCAGGCGGGCACTTCAGCTAGATCGCGCTCCAGGCCATCTCGACGAGCGACGGGGCCAGGAGGTCGCCGGGGAGGTCCGCCAGCCACTCCGGGAGGTCTCGGCCACGGACGATGGCCACGCCGTCGATCGCGGTCGGGAGCTCGGCATCGCCGTCGCCCCAGACCACCATCACGGGGATGACCGGCGCGTCGCCCACGACAGGGCGGACCCGGCTGGCCACGTCGGACCGGCTGGCGCGGACCTGGTCGACCGCCCACGCGAGGTCGGCCTCAGTGGCGTTGCTGCGCCACTTGGTGTCGACCACGAGGACGCCGCCGGGGCCCACGGCCAGGGAGGCGTCGGAGGCGACCCGCCAGCCGCGCTTGCGGAGCGGGCGGAGCTGGTCGGCGGTGGTGGGCTCGTGCGGCTTGCCGCGGGACCAGAGGACGATCGACGCGACCTGGGACCAGGCCACCGCGCTCCACACGGCGCCGAGGCCGACCCAGAGCTGGTGGCCGTCGAGCAGCTGCAGCACCCACGCGCTGACGGCCACGCCGGCGGCCGGGGGCAGCCACGCGATCGGGACCATCCGACGGACGGTGCGCATCGGGTCGGGCAGGCTCACGGGGAGGGTCAACGCCATGCACTGACACCACCACGATCACGGGGTCGGCCGCCTGAGGCAAACGGCCCATTTCGACCGCTCCGGTCGGTCTCGCGGCTACGAGGCGAAGTCGGGGGTGTTGCCGCGAACGGAGTCGCTGCGCCCCTTCGGGGCCTCCCAGTCCTCCTGGCGGCCCAGCGCCGTGTTGTCGAGGAAGTAGTACGAGCCGCCGAGGCTCTCGAGGCCCCGGCCGAACACCGCGTAGGTGTGGAAGATCCGATCGTCGACGCGCAGGAAGCAGTTCTGCCCCGGCATGTCGTAGGGCTGCTCGGAGTCCCGCATGCTCTCCTCGCCCATCGCCGCCCACTCGTCGAGGGTGCGGTAGTTGTACGAGTCGTAGCCCCGGGAGGCGTCGACGGTGGCACCGAAGTCGTAGCTGAAGTCGCCGTCGTTCGTGGAGTACCAGGGCAGGTTCCAGCCCCGCTTGTCCCTCCACCGGTCGAGCTTCTCGAGCGGCGCCCGGGACACGAGGGCGTAGGTGGTGTCGCGGGTGCAGAGGTGGTCGAGGAACCCGTCGGAGACCTCGTCCACGCCGGCGGTGCAGCTCGGGCAGCCGTCCTCCCACTCGGGGTGGAACATGAAGTCGTAGACGATGAGCTGCGCCCGGTCCTCGAAGAGGTCGAGCAGCGTGGCCGGGCCCTCGGGGCCGTCGAAGGCGTAGTCCTTCGTCACCTCGACCATCGGGAGCTCGCGGCGCTCGACGTTGAGGGCATCACGGGCCCGGGTGAGGGCCTTCTCCTTCGTCAGCAGGTCGCGCCGGGCGGCCAGCCACTCGTCCCGCGTCGTGATCTCGGGAAGTGCCATGCACCTCCCGTTCCCGTTCAGGCCGGGTCGGAGCCCTCTGGGTCGGAGCCCTCTGGGTCGGAGCCCTCCCACTCGTGCCCGTGGGGGCAGCGGTGGGTGGCGGCGCGGTAGGTGCAGCCGCCGAGGACGAGGAGGCCACGGGCGGCGGCTCGCACGAGCGCACCCCCCGGGTAGCCGTAGACGATGCGGACACCCGGCTCGCCGCAGGTGGGGCACGGGCGCTGGAGGCTCTGGTAGCGGGCATCGGTGGCGCGGGCGGCGCCGCGTGCCGAGCACTGGCGGATCGCGATCGAGCGGGACATGCCTCCACACTGCGCCTCGAGATGGCCGTCCGAAATGGGTCGGGCGGCCCGTTTCTGGGTAGGCGAGCCAACGATGGTTGGACGCGGAGCAACCGATCGGCGACCGCCGCGCGAAATGGGCCGAGGGGCCCATGACAAGCGGGCACACCAGGTGCACATTCCTGGTATGGGCATGCACGCGATCGAGCTCCGGTGGAGGGGACGTTGCGTCCGCTGCGCCGCCGAGCTGGCTGCCGGCGAGCTCGCCCGCTTCGACGACATCAGCCACGAGATCAGCTGCCTCGACTGCAACGACCGCGCCCGGGTCGCCCGGATCGCGGCGGCGAAGAAGCTCGCCAGCCCACCACCCACCCCCCGCCAGTCTCAGGCCGAGCGTCGGCGCATCCGCGCCTTGATCGCCGACGCTCGTGCCGCCCTCGAACAGGCCAGCGAAGCCAGCTAGAGCGCGGACCCAGGACGTCCAGGGCGGTTTGCGCATGTTGCGCGCCTTGTCCCGGTTCGCCCCAAAGTGCCGGAAGATCCCCCGCTACAAGGGGCGCTTGATCTGTCACTGTGCGACGGATGATCTGGCGGACAGAGGTCACCCGGGTGGTGTGCGCGGCCCTGATCGTGTTGGCACTGGACCTGACGGTCCTCGCGACACGGCTGAGCGAGGGCAGCGGCGCGCCGGTGGCGGCGACGGCGACGGCGAAGGCCGTGCCGATGGCGGCGCCGACCACCACGGCCCCGCCGCCGACGACCACCACGTTGCCGCCGACCACGACGACGACGCTGCCGCCCGGCCCGGCCTGGTACGACCCGGCCCGCCCGTTCGCCTGGACGGTCACGCCGTACCAGGGGCTCGGCGTCTGGATCGACGTCTACGACTGGACGAACGAGATCACCGGCGGCTCGCCCCGCGTCGGCGCCGACACGATCGACCAGATGGCCGACCAGGGCATCCAGACCATCTACCTGCAGACCTCCCATCGGCGCTCGGCCTCCGACGTGATGGAGCCGGACCGGCTCCTGCCGATGATCGACCGGGCCCATGCCCGCGGGATGCACGTGGTGGCGTGGTACCTGCCGATGTTCGAGGACCCGGCCCTCGACCTGCGACGGCTCGTGGCGGCGTCGAACCTCCCGGTCGACGGTCTCGGGGTCGACATCGAGTCGCTGGCCGTCGCCGACCCGGGCGAGCGGACCCGTCGCCTCCTCGACCTGTCCACCCAGCTGCGGGCCGCCGTCGGCACCAAGGTCATCTCCGCCATCACGCCCGACGCCGTGGTGCAGCAGATCATCAACCCCGGCTTCTGGCCCGGGTTCCCGTGGCCCGAGATCGGCCAGGTGTACGACGTGGTCGTGCCGATGGCCTACTGGTCGGTGCGCGCGGACCCCGAGTGGCGCGCCGGTGCCCGCTACGTGGCCGAGAACATCGACCTGGTGCGGGCGACCACCGGCCGTCCCGACATGCTGGTCCACGTGGCCGGCGGCATCGCCGACGGCGTGACCGCCGAGGACCTCATCGGCATGGTCGATGCCATCCACACCCGCGACGCCCTCGGCGGCAGCCTCTACGACTGGGCCACCAGCAACCCGAGCCAGTGGGAGCTCCTCCGCGCCCTGCGCGTGCTCTAGCTGCCTCGACTAGCGCGAGAACGCGTCGAGGATCAGCTGCGTGGCGCTGATCGAGCTCGTGGTGGAGCCGAGGCTCGGCACGGGCAGCCCACCGGGCCAGGTGTGGCCGCCGCCGGCGACGGTGTAGAGCTCGACCTGGACGCCCTCCTCGCACTCGGGGTAGGTGGCGCGGGCGACGTCCTCCGCCGGCTGGTCGGCGACGGCGGGGCCGCAGCCGAAGCCCTCGGCCCACGTGGCGACGACCTGGTCGACCGGGGCCAGCGGGGTCTCGTCGAGGCGCTCGGCCAGCGCGGACGACTCCGCGACCGGACCCACCAGCACCGGCACCCCGCCGGTGTACGGGATCACCGTGTCGTCGGTGCCGTGGAAGGCGACGAGGGTGAGCGGATCACGGTCGGCACACGGGATCTGCAGGGACACCCCGGCCACCGGGGCGATGCCGGCCAGCCGCCCCGGGTACGCGCAGGCGGTCGCCAGCGCGAGCCCGGCGCCGTTCGACGCCCCGACGGCGTACTCCCGGTCGGGGTCCACGCAGAGCCCGTGCTCCACGGCGTCGAGGAGTGCGCCGAGGAACCGGACGTCGGCGTCCCCGCCCTCGATCCCGGGCAGGGCCCAGCCGAGGTCGGGCCGGTTCGACTCCGGTGTCACCACGATGAAGCCCCTGGCCACGCCGGCGTTGGCCATCCCGGTCAGCCCCTCCTGCGAAGCGGCGCTGCCGCCCAGCCCGTGGAGGCTGAGGACCACGGGCGCCGGCGCGGTCAGGCCGGGCGGGATGTTCAGGTGGTACGTCCGCTCGGCGCCGTCGACCTCCAGCGTCTGCGGCCCGTCGGCCAGCGACGGGCTCTCGCAGCCGGAGGCATCGTCGTCTCCACTGCAGGCTCCGCCTGCGCCGGCGACCAGCGCGACCGCGACGAAGAGGCCGACGAGCAGGCGGGGTCGCATCTGGGGTGTCTCCCCATCCGCGCGACGGCTGAACCTCGCTACGCCGGTTGGTGCAGCTCGACGAGGTTGCCGGAGGGGTCGGACAGGAAGGCCTGGCGGCCGGTGCCCACCGGCGAGGCGTCGCTGATGTCGACGCCCTCGGCCCGCAGCTCGTCGATCACGGCGTCGAGGTCGTCGACCTGCAGGGCCACGTGCTGGCCGAGCCCCTCGGGCACGGTGGCCTCGATCAGGTGGACCTGCTGCGGGCCGGCATCGAGCCAGGCGCCGCCGAACCCGAACTCGGGTCGGTCCCCCCGGATGGTCATCCCGAGCACGTCGGTGTAGAAGTCGATCGCCTGGTCGACGTCGCTGACGTTGATCGACACGTGGTGGATCCCGGTCGCACGCATGCCCCAAGTGTGTGCCCTGGGCCGACCGACTACAACGTGCCGATGCCGACGATCGACGAAGTCGCCCCCGCGTTCCTGGAGATGGCCCACCGGATCGTGTGGTGCACCGTCGCCACCGCCAGCCCCCCCGGCACCCCGTCGACCCGGATCCTGCACCCGATCTGGGAGTTCGACGGCACCCGCCTCACCGGCTGGATCGCCACCAGCCCCAACTCACCCAAGGCCAAGGACCTCGACGCCAACCCCGCCGTGTCGCTCACCTACTGGGACCCGACCCACGACACGTGCACGGCCAGGTGCGCCACGGTCTGGGAGACCTCCCCGGAGGAGCGCCAGGCCGGCTGGGACCGCTTCGCCAACGGCCCGGCACCAGTCGGCTACGTCCCGTCGATCATCCCGCAGTGGCCGTCGCCCGACGCCCCCGAGTTCGGCATCCTCCGCCTCGAGCCCACGTCGCTCCGCCTCATGGACGGCTCCCTCATGCTCCGCGGCGAAGGCCGCGCCCTCACCTGGCAGGCGTGAGCTCGCGGGGGAAGGTGCGGGGGGTCTGGATCACCCAGCCGAGCATCGCGATGGCGGAGACGTAGCGCCAGCACGCCGAGGCGCGGTCGACGCATCCCGATCGCGAGGCCGACGGCGGACGCGGCCTTCGCCACGGGATGATCCGGCGGACCCGCGCGTCCGAGAAGGGCAGGTCACGGGTCCTAGCCTCCCGGGTGATGGGAGAAGCGTGGGCGCGGACGTGGGCGGTAGCGGGGTTCGTGGGGCCGCTCGCGTTCTGGCTCGCGGCGATCGTGGGGGCGACGCAGGTCGAGGGCTATTCGCACCGGACGCAGTTCGTGAGCGAGCTGGCGGCGGAGGGGTCGGACGCCCGGCTGATCATGACCGTGGGGTTCCTGGTCTACGGCGTGAGCCTGGCCGTGCTCGCGCTGTGCGTGCGGCGGCTCTGGCCGGCGTTGCTCGCGCTGGCGGTGGTCACAGGCATCAGCGCCGTCGGGACGTTGGCCGCCGGTGTCGGCTCGTGCGATGCCGGCTGCCCCACCGAGGGCAGCTTCTCGGCCAGCCAGTGGGTGCACAACGCGGCGTCGCCGCCGACGTTCCTCGCCTGGCTGACGGCGACGGTGATGGCGGCGTGGCTGTTCCGGGGCACCCGCTACGGGCAGGTGGCGACCGTGCTCGGCGCGGTGCAGGTGATCGCGCTCGGGGTGCTGGGCTCGATGATGGACGCGAACGACCGGGCCGCGGACGGCCTCTTCCAGCGCATCGACCTCGTGGCTGCGGGCCTGTGGTCGATGGCGACGGCGGTCGCCCTGCGAGCGGGGGTGGCTAGATCGGGGTCGGCCCCCAGCAGGCGCTGAGGAGCACCGAAGCGACGGCGGCGAACACGGCGAGGCGGATCCTGGTGTTGGTCATGCTTCCGGGGTACTCCACCTGTGCCTGATGGCACCCGACAGCAGAACCCCCTAGGGGACGTGTGCTGTCATGATCTCGGGCATGGGCAAGACGGTGCTGATCACGGGGACGTCCACGGGCATCGGGCGGGCCTGCGTGGAGCGCATGGCGGGGGACGGCTGGACCGTCTACGCCGGGGTGCGCAAGAAGGCCCACGGAGACGACCTCGTGGCGTCGATCACCGGCGATGTCCGGCCGGTGATGCTCGACGTCACCAACCCGAAGCACCTCGCCGCGGTCGTGAAGCGGCTGAGCACCGAGCTCGAGGGCCGGGGGCTCGACGGCCTGGTGAACAACGCCGGCGTCGCCTTCGGTGGGCCGCTCGAGTCGCTCTCGGACGAGGACTGGCAGCAGCACTTCGACATCAACGTCTTCGGCCTCGTGCGCGTCACGCGCGAGCTGCTGCCGTTCATCATCGAGGCCAAGGGCCGGGTGGTGAACATCGCGTCGGTGTCGGGGCGAGTGGGCATCGCGATGTTCGCGGCCTACTCGGCGGGCAAGCACGCGGTGGAGGCGATCTCGCAGTCGCTCCGCTTCGAGATGGCGGACCTCGGCGTGAAGGTGGCCTGCGTGGAGCCGGGCGAGGTGCAGTCGGCGATCTGGGCCAAGGGCGACGAGGTGCTCGCGGAGGTCGAGTCGACGGTCCCGGCCGAGACCATCGACCGCTACCAGCGGCACTTCGACATGATGGCGGGCTTCCTGGCCGACGGACCGAAGCACGGGGTGCCCGCGTCCCGCGTGGCCAAGGCGGTGAGCCACGCGCTCACGTCGTCGTGGCCGAAGCACCGCTACCTGGTCGGCCCGGATGCCAAGCTCACCGGCGTCGGCGACTACCTCCCGGACCGCCTGAAGGCCCCGGTCCTCTCCTTGTACGCCAAGCGCTGGGAGCGCTCCGGCCGCAAGGTGCGGCGCAGCCGGAGCGCCTAACTCAGCCGGCGACGAGGTCGAGCTCGTTGCCCTCGGGGTCGGTGAGGGTGGTCCAGCGGGTGCCGTCCTCCTCGACGTCGGCGACGTGGGTGGCGCCGGCGGCGATGGCCTTGGCCACGGCGGCGGCGAGGTCGCCCGTGACGAGGTCGGGGTGGCAGCGGTTCTTGGCCGTCTTGCCCTCGGGCACCTGGATGAAGGCGAAGGCGGGCCGCAGCTTGTTGTCGTCGGACAGGCCGATGGCGGCGTAGCCCTCGCTGGCACCGTCGTCGACCGGGTGGTCGAGGAGGGTGGACCAGAAGGCGGCCAGCGCACCGGCGTCGGCGCAGTCGAACGTGATGGCTTCGAGGTGGATGTTGGTCATGGATCCACCCTCGGGCCTCCCGCGACAGGAGGGTCAAGCGCGGATCTGGCCTTGACCCTCCCCCTGCGGGAGGCAGGATGCTGGGCGCATGGCGGTCCTGGTGCCGATCGGCGAGTTCTCGAAGATGACGTACCTCAGCGTGAAGGCGCTGCGGCACTACCACGACGTGGGCCTGCTCGAGCCGGCCGAGGTGGAGCCCGACAGCGGCTACCGCCGCTACTCCGCGGACCAGGTGCCGGTGGCGCAGGCGATCCGCCGGTTCCGGGATCTCGAGATGCCGCTCGACGACATCCGCCAGGTGCTCGACGCTCCCGACGAGGCCACCCGCAACGAGGCGATCCTCACGCACCTGGCCCGCATGCAGGAGCAGCTCGAGCGGACCCAGCTCACGGTCGCCTCGCTCCAAGCCCTGCTCTCGGCGGCGCCGCACGGTTCGGGCAACGTCGAGCTGCGCAGCTTTTCAGCGACAACCGTCCTGGCCATCGCCGAGATGGTGGCGTTCGACGACTGCACGCCGTGGCTCGAGGCGGCCTACGCCGAGCTGCACGCGCTCCTCGAGTCCGCGGGCGTGGAGCCCGCCGGCCCCGACGGCGCCCTCTACGCCGAGGCCTTCTTCCAGGAGGAGGCCGGCGAGGTGACGGCCTTCGTCGCGATCCACCCCGACGCGGGTGTGGCCTCCGCCGGCCGAGCCGTGGTGCGCGAGCTGCCGGCCGTGCGGGTGGCCGTGATGCTTCACGAGGGCAGCTTCGACGAGCTCGACCAGACCTACGGCAAGCTCGGCACCTGGATCACCCAGCAGTCCATCGGCGCCGCGGGTCCCGATCCGCGAGCACTACCCCGAGGACGACCGAGCCGAGGTCTGCTGGCCCGTCACGGGCTAGGTCACCCGGCGATCAGTCGATCGATCTGGTCCGCCTCCACGCCACCGGTGAGGCGGGCGGCGACGGTCCCGTCCGGCGCGATGAGGAAGCTCTCGGGGACGGAGAGGCGGCCGTAGGCAACGGATGTCTCCCCCGTCGGGTCGAGCAGGTACGGCCAGGTGATCTGGTGCCGGTGATAGAAGGCGATGGCGTCACCTGGCTCCGACTCGACGACCACGCTGATGATCTGGAGGTCGTTCGCCCGCTGGTGACGCCGGGCAAGCCGTTCGAGCTCGGGCTGTTCGATCTCACAGTCGAGGCACCAGGGGGCAAGGAAGTTCACGATGACCCACCGCCCGCGCGCCGTGCCGAGGTCGAACATCTTGCCGTCGAAGTCCTGCCCGTAGAGATCCGGGGCGACCTCCGCGATCAGCGGCGTGACCTGCCTCCAATGCCGGGCGTCGAACGCTCGCATCGCCAGCACCACGAGGCTGGCACCGATGACGCTGATGACGAGGGTCAGGACCCCAGTTCGGACGGAACACCAAGGCGGACACATGTCTTGTCATTCCGAGATCCGGCGCTGGTGTTACATCGTCAGCGCGGTTCGGGTTCGTCGATGAGCAGGCGATCGCCGAGCTCGTCTTCCCACCTGGTGGGGGACACCTGCCGCAGGGAACGGGCCAGGGCACGAACGACCTCTGGTTCGACCCCCGAGCCGCCGACCGTGACCGGGATGCCGTCGCGGAGGAACGCCAGGTCGAGCCGGCCGTCGTCATCCTTCAGCTCGGCCTTGTCGGGATCGTCCGAGAGGGTGGCCCCGGGCCCGGCCAGCACGTGCACGTACATCGGGCTGCTGACGTTGATCGACAGGCTCGGTGCGCCCTGCCGGGTCTCGGACGCCTCCTCGCGGGTTCGCCCCGCGGCGTCCTCGCTCGTCCAGACGAGGGTGTAGTCCGGCACGTCTTCGGTGTCGATGATCGAGCCGACGAACTCGAACCCGGCCTCGGTCACTGCGGACGGCGTCCCGAAGTCGAGGCCCTTGGTCCCCGAGTGCTGCTCGGCGACGCGTCGGATCAGCTCATCGTCCGGGTCGGCCCCGAGGTGGGCCACGTTGAGGCCGGCCGAACCAGAGCCCCAACGGACCTGGCGGGCCGAGGGCTCCTCGGCATCCCATCCGAGTGCGAGATAGGCCAAGACGTACACGTAGTCGTCGGGGTCCGCATCGTCGGGCGCTCCGGGCGGCGACGCCGTGCCACGGAAGGGACGACCCGGAGGTCCGACCTCCGCGCCCACCACCACGAAGGCGTCGCGCTCGGCGTCCGTGTAGACGTCCGCCCGATAGGTCCACTCCGACCTCGGCCGGCCTGGTCGCAAGGTGGCGGTGTTGACCACCCACCCCTCAGGGAGGTCGCCGGCGAGCAGGTAGTCGATGTCATCCATCCGCGCCCACGCCGAACCACCGCCGCTGTTGCCACCCGAGCACGCCCCCAGTGGAAGCCACAACGCCACGACGAGGAGGCACAGGGCGCGGCGGGTCGAGGTCACGTCCGCAGTCTCGGGGGGTGCTGTTCCCGCCGCCATGGGCCGATCGGCCCCTTCGTGCCAGGCCGCGATGAGTTCTGGCGGGGCGGGTCGTCGGATCGGTCATAAGATCACCACTGGCGACGTCCCATCGCCGAACCCCCGGTTCCGGTGCTCACGCCACCGGCCTGTGGGGGCAAAGGGAGCCTCGAGCTCTCGGGACGAGTTCGTCCTGCCCTTTCCGGCGGGGCACCGTGAGCGTGAGTCCCGGCGCACCCGCCTGTGAAAGGAGCCAGGGATGACGAA
The DNA here is from genome assembly GCA_963727905.1 of uncultured Microthrixaceae bacterium. GTDB lineage: Bacteria > Actinomycetota > Acidimicrobiia > Acidimicrobiales > VFJN01 > VFJN01. Next base: position 47,164 of record CAVSIC010000010.1, on the reverse strand, counting down.
GGACCGATCGTTCAAGCGCCTCGTCCGGGTGCGCATGGACAAGACGGGTGAGAGCTACACGGCGGCCCGCAAGGTGCTGCTGGCGGCGGCCGACGAGCCGTCGCAACCGGAGGCGGTGCTGGTGGCGTCCGACGCCGACATCCGGCGGCGCACCGGACGTGGCTGGGAGGAGTGGTTCGACCTCCTCGACGAGTGGGGGGCCGGCGAGCTCGGCCACCGGGCCACCGCCAAGAAGGTGGCGGAGCTGCTCGGCATCGGCCCGCTCGGGTGGGAGGCCCAGGCCGTCACCACCAGCTACGAGCGGGCCCGCGGCCTGCGGGAGCTCGGTGCCCGGGTCGACGGGTTCGGGATGAACGCCACGCGCACCATCGCGGCGTCGCCCGACGCGGTGTTCGACGCGTTCACTGACAAGTCCACACGCGCGGTGTGGCTACCGGACACCGACCTGTCCGAGAGGACGGCCACCCGCCCGCTGCGAGCACGGTTCGACTGGGGCGACGGCACCAGCCGGATCCACGTCCAGCTCCAGGCCAAGGGAGCCGGCAAGACGACGGTGTCGGTCGAGCACGCCCGCCTGGCCGACGCCAAGGCGGTCGCCGAGCAGAAGCAGTACTGGCGGGAGCGTCTGCTCGTGCTCAAGGCCCTGCTCGAGGGAGGCGATCTCGATCCCTGATCGGGGTCAGTGGTCCTGGACGATGTTCAGGACGTTGCCGTCCGGGTCCCGGACGAAGAAGCGGCGCACACCCCAGGCCTCGGTCGTCAACGGGTGCACGATCTCCACGCCGAGCTGCTGCGCTTCCGCGTAGGCGGCGTCGACGTCGGGCGTGAGCACGGAGACGATCGGGGCCTCGGGCGCCGTCGCGTCGGCGGTGACCACCTGGAGGTGGGCGCCGGTGTCGGGCGAGGTGAAGCGGGCGACCCAGCCGAGGTTGAACTCCTCGAGGCTGAGCCCGAAGAGCGCGCTGTAGAAGCGCCGCGACGCGTCGATGTCGCGGACAGGGAGGTCGGCGATGACCCGGTTCACCTGCATCCCGGTCTAGCGGTCCGTGCCGTAGCTGCCGACGCTCCAGAGGTTGCGCTCGCGGTCGCGGACCGTGAAGCCCATGCCGGTCGGGTCGTAGTGCGGCGCGTAGGGCTCCTGCATCACCTCGAGGCCGGCGGCGACGCAGCGCTCCCACACCGCCTGCGGGTTGGGGGTGACGAGGTAGAGGCTCTGCGTGCCCGGCGGGATCGCGTAGGGGCTGTCGGCGTTGTAGGTGCCGACCTGGACGATGCCCCCGTCGGGCCAGCGCAGCTCGGAGTGCACGACGGTGACGCCGTCGTCGGCGGTGGCCACCATGACCTCCTCGAAGCCGAAGACGTCGACGAGCTGGCGGATCCCGGCCATGGCGTCCTCGTAGAAGGCGACGGCCCAGATGGCTCCCCCGCCGCGGGCGGACTCGGCCTGGCCGGGAACACCGGCCTGGCCGGGGACGACCTCGAAGCCGGTGCCGGCGGTGCGCTCGGCGTAGTCGGCGATGGTGACGGCCTCGACCTCCTGCGACACCATCCAGCGGTGCCCGAAGGGGTCGACGAGCGTGCCGTGGCGGGCGCCGTGGGGCTGGTCCTCCGGCTCACCGAGGCTGGTCGCACCGGCGGCGACGGCCCGGGCGAACACGGCGTCGACGTCGTCCACCGTCAGGTGGATGGAGAACGTCGTGCCGCCGAGCGTGGTCGGAGCGTTGACGCCGATCTCGGGGTACTCGGACGACATCATGAAGTCGGCCCCGCCGATGGAGAAGCCGGCGTGGCCGATGCGACCGTCGTCGGCAACGACCCGGAGCTGCTCGACGGCGCCGAAGGCCTCCGCGTACCAGTCGAGGGCCCGGGGCCCGTCGGACACGGCGAGGTACGGGACGACATGGGCGGTGCCGACCGCGGTCGAGCGGGTGGTGGTGGCAGGGGTGGTGGCCATGGTGCTCCTCTGGGGCAGGTCGATGGTGGGCAGGGCGCCGGCGGGGTCGAGGCCGAGCTCGGCGACGAGGCGCGACCGGAGGTCCCGGGCGAAGGCCGGGCGGGGGGTCTGCGGCTCGACGGGGCTCGCCAGCGCGTCGAAGGGATCGTTCGGAGACCCGGTGGTCATCGCGCGTCCTCCCCTTCGTAGTGGGTGCGGAAGGCGTGCTTGGCCCGCACGAGCAGCGCCTCGGTGGCGCCCTCGGTGCGGCCGAGGCAGGAGGCCACCTCGCGGACGGGGAGCCCGTCGAGGTAGCGCAATGTCAGGGCGCTGCGGTGCTGCGGCGCCAGGTCGGCGAGGGTGCGGTGGGCCACCATCGCGTCGAGCTGGATGTCCCACTGGTCGTCGCTGTCACCGGCGGGCTGCGCCTCGACCGCCTTGAGCTTGCGCTCCTCGCGCTCCCGCTTGCGCCAGTGGTCGACCAGCTTGTGCCTCGCCACGCCGATGAGCCACGCCACCGTGAGGTCGGGCACGGCCTCCCGCTTCACGGCATCGACGGCGGCCAGGAACGTCTCCGAGGCCAGGTCCTCGGCCACGGTGGCCGACCCGCAGCGCGACGCCAGGTACCCGTACACCTCGGGCAACGCCGAGTCGTACAGGGACACGAGCTCACGCCGTTGGTCCGGCACGCCGAAGGAGACCTCGCTCACTGCCCTCCCCATCGTCGGGGTCGGGGGAAGTCCTACACCCGATCTGGGAGTCCGGGCCTCGGCCCCGTAGGCTGGGACCCGGAGCACAAGGCTCCTCGCTGTACGACGGCGCAAACGTCTGGAGAGCCACGTGGAACCCGAGATCGATCCGGCACTGGTCGGAGCCCGCCTACGCCGTTGGCGTGACGAGCTCAACCTGGCTGGACGGGAGGTGGCCGAGAAGGTCGCCGGCTCGGTGGGCACCGGCTTCGCGTGGCCGGACCTCCAGGCGCTCGAGGTGGGCGATGCCCTGCCCGACGCCCTCGTGGCCGAGCCGCTGGCGGCCGTGTTCGGGAAGTCCTCCGCCGACCTGCTCGGGCCGCAGACCGCCGAAGAGCGGGCGGCCGAGGAGGCCATCCTCAACCCGGACGGCCCCGACGACCGTCCGCCCGAGCTCCGGGAGCGGTCGCCGTTCCGACCGGGCCGGGCCGGTCGCGAGAGCACCGATGCCGACTGGGACCTCCGCCCCGGCGACCCCATCACCCGCACCGTGCTCCAGCAGCGCTTCGGCGGCGGCCGGCAGGGCGGCATCGCCCCGAGCCGTGACACGAAGAACGTGCTGATCTTCTCCGAGCCGCTCGAAGATGGCCAGGACGGCCAGCACGACCACTGGAACGCCGAGCGGACCGTGTTCCACTACTGCGGCGAGGGCCGCAGCGGCGACCAGCAGTTCAACCGAGGCAACCGCGCCATCCGCGACCACCGCGAGGACCGCCGCGCGCTCCGCGTCTTCGAGGGCAGCCGAGGCACCGTCATCTACGCCGGCGAGTTCGAGGTCGACCCCGCCCACCGCTACGACGTGGAGACGATCGAGACCGACGCGGGCCCGCGCCGGATGATCACCTTCCGCCTCCTGCCCGTCGACTGACCGCTCGGCGGTAGTCATACCGGCAGCGCGGCGAACCTGCGATGCGGGGAACCCGGATCTGCATCCCCCGCGTCGCGGCTTCAACTGCCCACGCCAACCAGCGACGCGGGAGAGACAGATCTGCTTCTTCGCCGTCGCAGGTTCGCCCCCGCGCGACGGAACTCCTTCCTCCCCGTCACACCCTGCGCGTACCGTGAGCCATCTCATCCAGAGGACCTGAGGGACCTGGCCCGTCGACGGTCCGGCAACCGGCCGTTCGGCACGGTGCCAACGCCAGGGACGATGAGGAGGCAACCATGCGGCGTCTCGACTGGCTCGTGTACTCGAGCGACGACGGAGAGCTGGCGAGGCGAGATCGGCGACGGACCCTCGCCGCCAGCGAGCACCTCCACCTGCTCGCCGAGCGCATCGGCGGGCACGGCCTGCACCTCGTGCTCGACGAGGCGACGGACGTCCAGTTCTCGTTCGAGCCACGTCACCTGCCGCCATGGACCATCGACCGACGGTTCGACGGCGACGCGCTCGCCACCGCGATCGCCGACCCGCGCTCGGTGCTGGTGACCGGAGGTGGTCCGTGGCTCGGCCAGCCGGCCGCGCACGATCCGCGATGGCAGCGTCTCGCCGACCTCGGCCGCTCCCGAGCCACGCTGGTCACCAGCCCGCTGAGCGGCCGCTACTACGGCCTGTTCGTCGACGGACCCCTGGCGATCAAGTACGAGCTGGAGGCCTAGGACCCGCCAGCCCGTCAGGCCGCGGTCGAGGCCAGGTGGCGCTCGCGGGCCCACAGGAACAGTGGGAAGGCGAACGCGAAGGCGATGACCGACGACAGGACCACGTAGATCCAGGTGTTGCGCATCCCGGTCCGTCGGCCCTCGAGCAGCATGAACAGGGCGCCGGCCAGGAAGGCGACCGTGAGGTCGACGCCGAACGACGACGACGCCGAGTTGGCGAACGCGGCCTCGAGGAACCCGCTGACGCTGTGCTCGAAGTCGCCGGAGAACCACTGGACGTTGAAGTAGCCCGTGCCCACCAGCCCGGCACCGGCGAGCACGAGGTACAGGTTGCTGCGGACCTGGGTGTCGTTCATGCCGTGACGGTACGGCGGCGCCCGCCGCCGGCGACGGACCTAGATGACGCCGAGATCCCCTGGGTCGCAGACGCCGGGGCCAGGGCCACCAGGCCACCAGGCCACCAGCAGCCGGAGAGGGTCGCCGCCATCACCAGGAGGGCAACCGGAGCGATCAGGGCACGGCGGAGGTTGGACACGTCTCAGGGCGTCATGGGTCGGACCGTACGAGCCGGCGCGCAACCGCGCCGTAACCGCCCGCGGGCGCTAGGCGATCACAGGAATAGGCCAAACGACCTATGTCCCGAAGGGGACGGTTCGCCGACGGTTGAGGGGATGTCGTCACTCCCCGCCTCCATCCCCGAGCCGCGGACATCGGTCCGCCGGCGCCCCCTCCGCCCGGCCCCCACCGGGGCTCCGATCATCGACGCTCCGGCACCGGTCGAGGGTCAGCTCACCACCCACCGGCGCACACCGCTCCGAGCAGCGGCTGCGCCCGAGCCCCAGCCCGAGGCCGCGCCGGGGCCCAAGGGGAAGGCGGCGCGGTCCCGCCGCCAGGAGCCGCTGCGGGCGCTGGACCCCGTGCCGGAGCGCCCCGCCCTGTCGCTGGTCGGGCCGCCGGACGAGGAGTCCGGTGTCGTCGAGCTTCCCGGTCTGGCCGGCTTCCTCGACGGCCTCGCCCCCGAGAAGCTCCACCTCCTGCACGACCGCCGGATCACCGGGAACGGCACCGTGCTGGACCACCTCGTGGTCGCCGAGCACGGCGTCTGGGTGGTCGCCACGGTGCAGGTGGACGGCGTGGTCGAGCTCACCGTCGAGCGCAAGGCGCTCACGGGCGACGAGCTCCTCATCGGGGGCAGGAGCGGTGCGTCGCTCGTGCAGGCCCTCGACCTGCAGATCGCCGGCGTGATGGACGCGCTCGACCACGTCGGCATCGACGAGGTCCCCGTCCGCGGCGCCATCTGCTTCGTGGACACCGAGCTCGCCGAGGGCCAGCGTCCCGTGCGGGTCGCCGGCCACGAGGTCACCTGGCCGACCGCCCTCGCTCCCCTCCTGGTCGCCCCCGGGCCGTTCGACGACGACGACCGCGAGGCCGTCCACCGCTTCCTCGACCGGACCTTCGCGCCAGCGTCGTAGCCACGGACCGCGATCGGACTCGAGGTCCTCACGGGGGACTCGGCCCTGCTCGGGAGTCGTCGGGGCGGGTGTTGCGGAGGCGGTTGTGGAAGCCGCAGGCGAGGCGGCCGTTGGCCTGCGTGGTGTCCCCGCCCTTGGACGACTCGAGGACGTGGTCGATCTGCGAGCGGTCGGGAGGCTCCTCGCACGTCTCGTGGAAGCAGGTGCGGTCGCGCACCTCGATCGCACGACGCAGCGCGCCCCGGAAGAATCGTCGCTGGGGACCGACGTCGATGACGCGGGACTGCCCGTCGAAGACCATCCGCTCGATGTCGGCTTCGCTCAGCCACGCGGCGAGCGTGCCCGGCGTGAGGACGGTGCCGTTCCACAGCTCGCACACGGGACCCTTGAAGGTCTCCACACCGACGAGCACGTCGAACAGCGGTGCGGGGCGCCGTCCGCCGACTGGAGCGGTCCGTGCGCGGGTGGCCATCTCCACCAGCGCGTCGGCTCGGCGCTGCGCCGGCGTCCGCTGCAGCTCGAACACCATCGGGTCCCGACCCAGGCGGCTACGAGCCTCAGCCCAGTCCGCCTCGAACAGCTCGCGCTCCAGGATCGACAGCGTCTTGTCGACGATCGCGCCCGACACCGGGTCGAGCGTCATCCGGCCGAACCACATCCCCTCGAAGCTCTGCGAGAGGTGGACCTCGCGGCCAGCGCGCTCGTCGGCGGCCCGGTCCTCGGCCCCGTCCTGGTCCGCGAGGTTGGCCCACACGTCGCACACCCGGCGGAAGTGGTGGAACGAGAGCGTGCGGGCCGCGTCGAGCAGCTCCTTGTGCCCGGAAGCGAACGCCTCCTCGGTCCGCGGGGTGCGAGCTCGAAGCAACGTGGTGAGGTGCGTCCGGTCGATCTCGCCGGCGCTCCAGGCGGCGGCAACCTCGGGCAGGTCTCGCACCGCACGGGCCTGGCGGATCCGCTGGTTGGTCACACCGTTCGGCAGGTGGCACCGCCACCCAAGCCATGCCGCACCCGACCGGGCACCGTCGATCGACCAGCAGGACTCGGCGTCCCAGCGGGCCAGCACCCGCGCCTCTGCGGCCTCGAGCTTCGCCTTCAGTCGCTGGAGCTCGACCACCATCTCGTTGAGGACCGTCGCGGGCACGCCATCGAGATCCGTCGCCGCCAGCCCCTCGATCGCCGTGTGGAGTGCATCGAACACCTGTTCGATCCAACCGGACACCACGAAATACGTCAACCGCCTCGTGGCTCATTCTGGTGAGCCACATGGTCCGTTCGTCAGGCCGGCGCGGAGGACGCGAGGTGACGCTCGCGGGCCCAGAGGAACAGCGGGAAGCCGAACGCGAAGGCCACGACCGACGCAAGGACGACGTAGACCCACGCGTTGCGCATTCCCGTGCGGCGGCCCTCGAGGAGCACGAACAGGGCCCCGGCCAGGAAGGCGCCGGCGAGGACGAGATGCACGTTGGTCCGGATCTGGGTGTCGTCCATGCGGTGACGGGACGGCGCGGGCCGCGAGAGGTGGGTGACATCATCGGGCCCGTGACCGACGAGCAGACGTGCCCCTGCGGATCCGGGGCCGCGCTCGGCGCGTGCTGTGGACCGGTGGTGCGGGGCGAGCGGCCGGCCCCGACCGCCGAGCGGCTGATGCGGTCCCGCTACACGGCCTTCGTCCTCGAGGACGAGGCCCACCTGCTGCGCTCGTGGCACCCGTCGACGCGCCCGGCGGAGGTGCGGTTCGTGCCGGGGCAGCGCTGGACCGGGCTCGACGTGCTGGCCACGGTGGCCGGTGAGCTCCTCGACCAGGAGGGTGCCGTGGAGTTCCGGGCCCACCACGAACGCCGCGGCCGGGCCCAGTCGCTCCACGAGCTCAGCCGCTTCGTGCGCGACGACACGGGCGGCTGGGTGTACCTCGGCGCGGTCGAGGCCGAGGTCGACTGACGTGCACCACTTCTCCGACGATGCGTCATCCGAGCCGGTCGTGCATGACGCCGCCTGGTGGCGGTTCGCCTTCCGGCGGTTCATGTTCGGCCCGAACTCGATCTTCGTGATCGGAGCGATCCTCCTCGTCGGCGCGATCGCCGGCGGCATCGTCAGGATCATCGAGGGGTCCGTCGGGAGCGGAGTGCTGTTCCTCGCGCTCGGCGTCGTCGGTCTCGTGGCGATGCTCATCCACCTCGATCGCCAGATGACGGCTGCCTACATCGAGCACCGCGAAGGCGAACGGCTGAGGCGCAAGGCCGCCGACCCCGGCGCGGCGTCCTAGGCGAAGCCGCGCCGGCTACGCCGGGTAGTGCATGTAGGCGTCGATGAGGCGGTCGAGGAACCCCTCGTCGTGGAACGGGTCGTCGGGGTCGGGCGGGGTCGGGTCGATGCCCCGCGCCTCGAGGTCGTCGGACAGGCGGCGGAGGACCTCGGCGAGGTCGAGGTCGTCGAGGTGCTCGTCGTGGCGACGTCGGTCGTCGTCGTCGGTGAAGGCGTCGGCCTTCCACGAGAGGCTGACCCGCACCCGGGAGCGGTCGAACTCGGCCAGCCGCTCGCCCTCTGACTCGATCCACCACGAGCGGCCGTCGTCGGTGTGCAGCTCGTCGTCGAGGGTGAGGGTGACCATGCCGTCCTCGGGGCGGCCGGTCGGGCGGACCCGGTGCCACATGAAGTCGTTGTCGCCGACGATCCCGGTGTTGTGGATGTCGTGGTCGTGGACCGCGGAGGGCGCCGCCGGCCCGTCGGGCCAGTACTCGAACCCGCCGTCGTCGCCCTCGTAGAACCAGGACACGGCCGTGGCGACCTTGATGCGCTCGGCCTCGAACAGCCCTGACTGGCCGAGCAGGGTGAGGAAGGCGATCGGCACGGTGCCCCGGTCGAAGCCCCGGAACGCCGGGATGTCGGTGTGCCCTCGACCCTGTTCGAACGGCAGCTGCCAGGTGAGGTTCACGTAGACGGTGTGCGGCCGGACGATCTCCGCGTCGAACAGCCGCTGCGCGGCGTCGACGAACGGCTCGTGGTGCAGCAGCGGCTCGATGCCCTCGCGGACCTCCCCCATCCGGGCCCAGTCACCGCGGAACACCGGGGCGACGATGGGCGCAGAGCTCGTACGAGTCCCGCTGAGCGTGGCGTACTCGGCGTTGGTGCTCGTGTAGCGCTGCACCGGCCAATACGGCTGGTGGGCGCGCAGCAGCGCCTCGACGACCGCCGGGTCGTCGAAGACCCGATCGATCACCACGGGCCGGCGGGGCAGCTGCTGTGTCGTCATCGCCGCCCGATTCCAGCACGGCCGCCGCCGCAGCGCCGCCGCGACAACGGCACTACGGTCGTCGTGGGCGCTTCAGGGGGTCGCGCTGCCACATCGACCCGAACGAGGAGAAGGCCCACATGTCCAGGAACACGCGCTCCGCTCGACGGATGACCGCCATCGGGGGGATCGCCGTCGGGGTCATCGCCGCCCTGGTGCCCGCCTTACGAGCGGACGCCGCGGTCACCGCGACCAGGATCGCCGGTGCGGATCGCTATGCCACGTCGGCGGCCATCTCGGCGGCGTCGTTCGACCCGCTGGTCGATGTCGTCTACATCGCCACCGGGGTGAACTTCCCCGACGCGCTGGCCGGCGCTCCAGCGGCTGCCCTGTTCGGCGGACCGGTGCTCCTCGTGCCCCAGGGCGCCCTGCCGGCTTCGATCAAGACCGAGCTCGAGCGCCTCGACCCCGCCGACATCCTCGTGATCGGTGGCACCGGAGCGGTGAGCGACGCGGTGAAGACCGAGCTGGAGAGCTACACGGACGGGACGGTGAGCCGCCTCCAGGGCGCCGACCGCTACGCGACGGCGGCGGCCGTGTCGGCCGACGCGTTCCCGTTGGGAGCCGAGACCGTCTTCGTCGCGACCGGGCACAACTTCCCTGACGCGCTGTCCGGTGGGCCCGGCGTCGTCAACGCGGACGACGGCGAAGGACCGCTCCTCCTCGTCGAGCCCGGATCGATCCCCGCGTCGACCGTGACCGAGCTCCAGCGGCTCAGCGCGAAGCAGGTGGTGGTCCTCGGCGGCACCGCGGCCGTGTCCGACACGGTGAAGACCCAGCTGGAGAGCTACAGCGACGACCCGGTCGTGCGCGTGTCGGGCGCCGATCGCTTCGCCACCGCTGTTGCTGTGTCCGTGTCGACCTTCGACGCCGCCGACGTCGTGTACCTGGCGACGGGCCGGAACTTCCCCGACGCGCTCTCCGGCGGCGCTCCGGCGGGCCTGGCGCCCGGGCCGATGCTCCTGAGCGAGCCGACGTGCATCCCGCCCGCGGTCAACGACGAGATCACCCGCCTCGACCCGGACTCGCTGATCGTCCTCGGCGGCGAGTCGGCCCTGTCGGCCGCCGTGATGAGCCGCACGGTCTGCCAGCCCCCGGCCACCACCTCGTCCATCTCGATCCCGACTCCGCCCACGGGTGGCTTCGTCACGCCGGGCGCCTTCTGCTCGCCCGCCGGCGCAACGGGGTTCTCGAGCCAGGGCGTCCCGATGACCTGCTCGACGCAGAGCTGCACCGGTACCCCCTACGACCAGCCGCACTGGCGTCAGACGTTCTGCACCTGAGCCCTCGCCGGTCGGGTCAGCAGTCGACGAGGATCGACCTCAGCGCGTCGGCTTCGCGCTGATCGGCGCTGAGGCCCCACTTCACCTTCACCCGTAACCAGCCCTTCGCCCACTGGCACCACGAGCCACGGGCGGGGGGACGCCACTCCGCGGGATCCTTGTCGGCCTTGGACTGGTTGCTCGACGAGCTCACGGCGATCAGCGCATCCGGCTCGTCGAGGTCGTTGGCGAACGCCTCCCGGCGGCCGTTGTCCCACGCCCAGGCACCGGAGCGCCACGCCTCGGCGAGGGCGACCACGTGGTCGACCTCGAGCTGGGTGGGGTCGTTGGTGACGAAGCCGTCGTAGATGGAGACCCACCCGACATCTGGCCGACGTTCCGCCTCCAACACCTCGCATCGCGTGTGGCACCCGTCGTGATCGAAGTCGGACCAGTGCTTGAAGAGGTCCCGGTCGTACCCCGGCAGGTGCTCGGCGGCGATCGCTAAGCCCGCCAGCACATCGGGGGCCGACGGCGCCGTCGTCGTGGGTGCGGTCGTGGTCACGACGACGGTCGTCGTCGTGCTGGAGGAGGTCGTGGAAGTCGAGGTCGAGGTCGAGCTCGACGTCGCCGTGATGACGGGAGTGCCGCTGGTCGCCTCGATGGCGAGCGGGTCCTCGTCACCCGGTGGTGCGCAGGCAGTCGCCACGAGCAGCATGGCGAACGCCAACAGCACGCCGGTCGATCGCATGTCCGCCACGGCGATCACCCTACGAGCGCGTTACGTCCGACGGAGTCTCATACCGTGTGTATGTCAGCGTGAGGTGACGACCTCTCGAGCAACACCACACAGGCGTTCCGCCCACGCCACTGCGTTCGCGGCCTTCGCTCCTGGCATCGGCGAGCTCTGGTACTGCGACTGATTCTTGTAGCCGAGGAGGCGGTTGAGCGTCGTCGCCATCGGGGCGGCCAACCCACCGGCCGCCTTGAGCCGAGCGACCGCGTCGGTGTGGTCGTTGGTGCGCGCGGACACGCCCGTCAGCGCGATGCACATGGCATCGGCCGCGTTGATGCCACTCGTGACTGCGCTCGAGGTGGCCGCGTCGTAGCGGCGCTCCTCGAGGTTGTCCTGGGCGGCGGCCAGGAACTCGGCCTTACGGAGGTGTGCCCTCGCCTCCGTGCTGGGGGTCATCTCGCGATGGCCTCGCGCTCGGCGCGGGTGACGCCGCGGCCCGAGAGCTCGACGCCCTCGGCCCGGATGCTGGTCACGATCGGGTCGCCGGCGTCGGCCAGCTCCTGGAGCTCGGCGGTGGAGTACTCGAGGATCGAGCAGGAATTTCCTGTCCACCCGCGCACAGCTCGCTCGAAGTCGGCGAGCTGTGCGATCCATTGCGGGTTCGCTTCGCCGACGTTCCCTCGCCGGACGACGAGGACGTCGATGTCGCTGTCGACACCTCCGTCGCCACGAGCGAAGGAACCGAACAGCGCCACCCGGGCCGGAGCGACCGACCACGAGGCGATGTGGTCGCTCATCCGCTCCAGCACCTCGGTACGGAGGTGGGCGAGCGCGACGATGGCGTCTGCACCGACGTGGTCGCGGTTCAGCACGTACGCCTTCGCGGGTGGATGGTCCTCGCTGAGCACGATGCCGGCGGCGACGAGGTCCCGGAGTACCTCGCTGACGCGCGATCGGCTGATCAGTCCGTCAGCGAGCTCTGCCACCTGCCGCCCGCTGAGTGGCTTCTGAGTACGAGCGAGCACGGCCAGCACTGCACCGTGGCCGGACGGGATCACCGAGCTGATCGGGGCGGACAGGTCCATCGAACGCGTCTCCTGGGTCATGACCACTATACCGGTCAATTGACCGGGATCCCGGACACCAGTAGTCAACCGCCGGGTTCAGCGGTGCCCGTGGCGGCGGCAGCGCCACCATCGGCCCGACAGCTGGTGACCAGGGACACGCGGCCGGGCGCTCCAATCGGGCACCGGGTCACCGGTGTACGGGTCGCGCGGCACGAAGATGTCGTCGAGGCCGCCGTGGTCGTCGTCTCGCCAGTCCATGCCCCCGGTCTACCGATGGGGTGTGACAGTCACCCTCGCCGCGTGGTGGTGACGGTCGTGATCGTCGTGCCGCCGTCCGGGGCGGGCTCGGCGGTGGTGAGGCGGGTCTTGCCGAAGCGCTTCGTGCGGGTGCGGTAGGGCTCGGCCTCGGCGACGGGCTCGACCGTCCAGGCCTCGTCGATGGTGGCGGCGACGTGCTTCGTCTCCACGCTCGAGCCGGGCAGGACCGACGCCAGGACTCGCGTGCGCATCTCGGTCGACAGCTCGGCCGTGGGCCAGCCCGGCGCCCACTGGCGCTGGCGGCGGTCGGCGACGGCGAGGCCGGCGGCGCGAACGGCGCTGTTGACCGACACCTCGGAGAGGAGGCCGGGGGCGGCCGTGGCGTCGCCGGCGAGGTAGCGGGCGCCGCCGCGGTCGATGGCGGGGCGGTCGCGCCAGGTGGTGCCGACGGGGTCGGCGGCGGAGGACCCGCGCTCGACGATGAGCGAACGTCGCCAGACCTCGTGGGCGCGCCAGTCCCCCAGCGCGTCGACGGTGCGCTCCATGCGGGCGACGGCGTCGTCGAGCGAGGCGCCCTCGCGAGCACCCCCCCCTGGGCCCCGCCGGATTGCCCCACACCCCCGTAGGTCCGGAATACCGCTCCCTCGCCGTAGGTTGAGTCCCTTGCACTCAGCAAGTGACCCCTACTGGAGGGCCCCCCGATGGCGAGCTCCACGGAGCACAACACACTTCCGGTCCTGCCCCTTCCCGGCGACGTGCTGCTGCCGGGGATGGTCGTGACCATCTCCCTCGAATCCGACGAGGCCAAGGCGGCCGCCCGGGCCGCCGAGGACAGCGACGGCACGCTGCTGCTCGTCCCCCGGATCGGGAGCACCTACGCCAAGGTCGGCGTGGTGGCCAAGGTCGAGTCGACCGGGCAGCTGCCCGGCGGCACCCAGGCCCTCGTCGTCCGGGGGACCGGGCGGGCCCACGTGGGCCAGGGCGTGGTCGGCACCGGCAGCGGCCTCTGGGTCAACGCCGATCCCGTCACCGTCATCGAGATCACCGACGAGGCCAAGCGGCTCGGCACCGAGCTGCGGGCCACGCTGCGGGCGCTGTTCGAGTTCCTCGGGCGCCGGCAACGTCGAGAGCATCCTCGGGTCCGTCGACCAGAACGACCCCGGGGCGCTGGCCGACCTGGTCGGCTGGTGGCCGGAGCTGAGCGTCGAGCGCAAGGTCGAGCTGCTCGAGACCGTCGACGTCGAAGCCCGCGTGCGCCTCGTCCTCGAGTGGGCCCAGGAGGCCCTGGCCGAGCGCGAGCTGGCCGCGAAGATCGCCGGCAGCGTCCGCGACGACCTCGAGGACCAGCAGAAGGAGCACCTGCTCCGCCGCCAGATGGACGCCATCCGCAAGGAGCTCGGTGACACCGAGGACAGCGGCGAGACCGTCGACGGCTACCGCGAGCGCATCGACGCCCTGGCCGAGAGCGGCCTGGTCGCCGAGAGCGTCATCGCGCAGCTGCGCAAGGAGCTCGGCAAGTTCGAGCGCATGCCCGAGCAGCAGACCGAGCGCGGCTGGATCCAGGGCTGGCTCGACACCGTCCTCGCCCTGCCGTGGACCGAGCGCACCGACGACGAGCTCGACGTCGCCGTCGCCCGCGCCACCCTCGACGCCGACCACACCGGCCTCGACGAGGTGAAGGAGCGCATCGTCGAGCTCCTCGCCGTCCGCAAGCTGCGGCCAGGAGCGGAACATCGACGACGTCGGCACGAGCCGGCGCAAGCCCGGCGCCATCCTGGCGCTGGTCGGCCCTCCGGGCGTCGGCAAGACGTCGCTCGGCGAGTCCATCGCCCGGTCGCTCGGCCGCAAGTTCGTGCGGGTCGCCCTCGGCGGCGTGCGCGACGAGGCCGAGATCCGCGGCCACCGCCGCACCTACGTCGGCGCCCAGGCCGGCCGCATCGTCCGGGCCCTCACCGAGGCCGGCACGATGAACCCGGTCCTGCTCCTCGACGAGGTCGACAAGGTCGGCAGCGACTGGCGGGGCGACCCGTCCGCCGCCCTCCTCGAGGTCCTCGACCCGGCCCAGAACCACACGTTCCGCGACCACTACGTCGAGGTCGACCTCGACCTGTCCGACGTCCTGTTCATCGCCACCGCCAACGTCCTCGAGACGATCCCCGGTCCCCTCCTCGACCGCCTCGAGATCATCACCGTCGACGGCTACACCGAGGACGAGAAGGTCGCCATCGCCCGCGACCACCTGCTGCAGCGGCAGATCCGCAGCAACGGGCTGGAGGACGGCGAGGTGTCGGTCTCCGAGGCCGCCCTGCGCGGCATCGTGGCCGGCTACACCCGGGAGGCCGGCGTGCGCGAGCTCGAGCGGCAGCTCGGCAAGGCGCTGCGCAAGGTCGCCGTGCGGGTGGCCGGCGGTGCGACGGTGCCGGTGACGGTCGACGCCGCCGACCTGGCTCGACCTGCTCGGCCGCCAGCGGTTCCACGCCGAGGACCTGGCCGACCGCGTGTCGGTGCCCGGTGTCGCCACCGGCCTCGCCGTCACCGGCGCCGGCGGCGACGTCCTCTTCGTCGAGGCCTCGAGCTCGTCCGACGGCGAGGCGGCGCTGCAGGTGACCGGCCAGCTCGGCGACGTGATGAAGGAGTCGGCCCAGATCGCCCTCTCGTGGGTGCGCTCGCACATCGGTGACTCGCCCTCGCTCGACGGCGTCACCGCCGACGACCTGGCCCGCCGCTTCCACATCCACTTCCCCGCCGGCGCCGTGCCCAAGGACGGCCCGTCCGCCGGCCTGGCCATGACCACCGCCCTCGTGTCGCTGCTCACCGGACGCCCCGTCCGCAAGGAGCTCGCCATGACCGGCGAGGTCACCCTGTCCGGCCGGGCCCTCCCGATCGGCGGCGTGAAGCAGAAGGTCCTGGCCGCCCACCGGGCGGGGCTCACCGAGGTGATCCTCCCCTTCCGCAACGGCCCCGACCTCGACGACCTCCCCGACGCCGTCCGCGACGAGATGCCAGATCCACCTCGTCAAGGACGTCGCCGAGGTCCTCGACCTGGCGCTTGGAGCCGGTCGTCGCTGACACGCTCGCGGAAGAGGTACGCGGCGTAGAGATCCGGCGGTCCCGGTCCCGCCCGCTCCGGGACCGCCGAGGCGGTGTGACGCATCCCACCGCCAGGAGACCGGACCCCGGGGGACCCTCCAGCCCCGGGGCCCGGCTCCGCCCGAACCTCGTCGGGTGAGCGACACCTCCTCCGTCCACCGGTTCGCCTACCGGCTCCACGTCGCCGACATCGACGCGCCGCCACGTGAGCGCGACGGTCACCGGACCCGATGGGCGCACCTGGACGGTGCGGCGGGAGTGGGTGCCGCGGCTCGGCAGCGAGACGCTCTGGGGCGGTTCACCCGACGGTTCCGGCGATCGGTCAACACCGGCAACGACGGGATCGACGCCACCGCCGTCATCTCGAGGCACATCCGTTCTCCGGCGTGGATCCCGGCGGGCTCCCGGCAGACTCTTCGCCATGAGCTGCACGCACCTCGACGAACTCTCGGCCCCGGACCCCAGCGGGGATGGCTGCGTGGAGTGCCTGGAGCTCGGCGGCAGATGGGTGCACCTGCGGATGTGCATGGCCTGCGGGCACATCGGCTGCTGCGACAGCTCCCCCGGCAAGCACGCCACCGGCCACTTCCACGCCGAGGGCCACCCGCTGGTCCGCTCCTACGAGCCAGGCGAGAACTGGTGGTGGTGCTACGTGGACCAGCTCGGCTTCGAGACCGACGGTCCGCCGGCGCCCTCACACCCCTGAGCTGGGGGTTCCGTCACTCTGCGTGACTAATGTGACACCCGACACGCGGGCGGGTGGCGCCTGTGGCGGAAGATCGGGCAGGACCATTGAGCAAGCGGTGGATCGGCGGCGCGCTGGCGCTCGCTCTGGCAGCGTCCGGACTCGCACTCGGTGGGGCGACCCCCGCCAGCGGTGACCCCGTGGCGGAAGACGTCGTGGGCCTCGGCAACCTGGTCATCGACGCCGAGATCCACTGGATGTCGATCACGGCCGACGGGCAGCGGATCGTCTTCGTGTCGCGCACCGACGGGCTGGTCGAGGGCGACGAGGACGGACTGGCGGGCTTCTTCGAGAAGGACCTGACCACGGGGCAGATCACTGCCATCCCCACGGTCGTGCCGCCCACGATCTTCCACATCGCGCCGATCCAGATGTCGAGCGACGGCATGCGGATCGCGTACTCGGTGCCCCACCAGTGCGGGTCGGGCTGCTACCAGCTGCGCTTCCTCGACCGCACCACCGGCGTAGAAGACACCGTCAGCAGAAGCAGCAACATCAACTACCAGGACTTCGCGCTCAGCCCCGACGGATCCCGCCTCGTGTACCGGGGCTACACCGGCACGTTCTCCCCTCCCGGCGTGTTCTGGCACGACACCTCGGAGCCCAACGAGCTACCCGACAACGGCAACGCGGGCGACCCGGTGGTGCCGATCGACGGGCAGAACGTGATCCTCGGGTCCGCCCTCGCCGACAACGCGTCGTTCACGTTCTCGAGCACCAACCCCACGGCGAGCGTCCGGACGATCCGCAAGGCGAGCGTGGTCGACGACCCTGAGCAGGGCCTCGTCGCCGAGCTGACCGACATCGTCCAACACCAGCCCGCCTGGGGTGGGTACGGGAGCCGGCCGACCGCCTCGCCCTCCGGTCGCTACATCGTCAACGGCACCAGCCTCTGGGACACCGAGGTGCAGCTGCACACCCGGTTCAACGTGATGTCCGAGAGCGTGTTCTCGGCCGACGAGAGCCTCCACCTGACCGACGCCGCGGCGAAGGGCATCACCGCAGCCGACCTCACCGACGACGAGGCGAGCCCCTACGCCCGCCGGTTCGTGGCCTGGGCCGGACGCGGCTCCGGTCACCGACCGATCGACGTGAGCGTCACCGCCGACGGCTCCACGATCGCGTTCCGCTCCGGCAACCGCGGCTGGATCCGCGCCGTCACCTACAACGCCACGCCTCCGGCGATCACCTACAACCGGGCCCCCGACGAGATCGTCCCCGAGGGTGAGACGCTGACGGCCACCGTCACGACCCCCCTCGGCGCCAAGGAGATCACCTTCAGCGTCACGCCGGGCAACGGCAACCCCTCCACGCAGACCCGGTACGACAGCTACGGCGAGAACCAGAACCACCACCAGCTCTGCCCCGCGCTGCCGGACGACGAGCTGTACCCCTACGGCAACGAGCGGGCCTGCACGAACCCGGCGCCCGACTTCCCCGGACCCGGCACCTGGAAGGTCATGGTGCGCGCCACCGACTGGGACGGCGTCGTCACCACCAGCTCGATCGAGGTCGCGTACATCGAGGCGAGCCCGAACGTGGCTCCGGTCTTCGACGACCAGCAGCGCGCCGTGCGAGCCGACGCCCCCAGCCAGCTCGTGATGTCCGCCGACGACCCGGACCACGACCGTGACCAGGACGCCTTCCCCCTCACCTACGAGGTGACGGACGGGCCCGACCACGGCACGGTCGTGCCCGACGACACGCCCAACCCCTTCTACCTCCCGATCACGACGTTCACCTACACCCCGGACGCCGGCTACACCGGCCCCGACCAGGTGACCGTCAGCGTCGACGACGGGCACGGGGGCACCGACACCGGCACGATCGACCTCGACGTGCGAGCCGACGGCGTCTCCGGCATCACCCTGCCGTTCCGCGAGGGCAGCATCGTGACCACGGGCTTCCACTCGTCGCCCGCGGACCCCTTCCACACGCTCCTCCTCGCGCAGGCCGCGGACGGCACCGCCTCGATCACCGAGCGGCCGGCCACGGGCCTGGCCGCCACCGGAGCCCCCCACCTCGCGCGCCTCGTGGACATCGCGATCCCTCCGATGCAGCCGGACGGCTACTCCTCGCTGATCTTCACCTTCGACGAGGGGTTCCTCGGACCGGATGACGACCCGCAGTGGATCTACGCCGAACGCAACGGCGTCCCGTGCAACGCCGACGTCGGCAGCGGCGAGGACGGCTGCGGCACCAGCTCCTACCTCCAGCAGGACGGCTCGCTCTGGCTCTACGTCAGCACCACCGATCCCAGCGGGACCTGGGGCATCTACGCCGGAGTCGAGAACCGCGACCCGTGGGCCGACATCACGAGCCCGACCCAGGGCCGCTACCTCGTCCAGGACGAGGCGACCGACGCGCAGTTCTCGTGCGGCGACAACGGGGGCTCCGGCCTGGCCTCCTGCACGGCCACCGTCGACGGCGAGCCGATCGACTCGGGTGACGACGTCCCCACCGACCTTCCCGGCGTCCACACGATCGTGGCGACCGCCGTGGACGGCGTCGGGAACACCCGCAGCACCACCCGCACCTACGTCGTCCTCGGCGTGGCCGACGCGACCATCACCGACCTCACGGACCTCTTCCCATACTCCGGCGCCTTCGACTGCCCCGACGCGGACACCTGCTGGTACGCCGACATCGTCATCGACGGCGACGAATTCGGCACCGACCTCATCAAGGTCGACGCCGGCGTCGCCACGACCCGCCTGCGCGTTCCCGAGGGGACACCCAGCGACATCCCGATCGTGACCGACCTCGAGTGCTCCGGCGAGGACACCTGCGTGGTCGTCGGGTACACGTTCACCGAGGACGGTCAGATCGGAAGCCTCTGGACCCTCGACGATGGCGAGCTGAGCGAGGCCACCTCTCTCGTCGCCGACGACGGCGGGACCTTCGCGGCGACCGCGGTCTCCTGTGTGGCCGCGAGCTGCACCGCGATCGGGGTGGCGTTCGACGCCGACGGCTCCAACAGCGGCAGCGCGGCGCTCCAGATCGTGGACGGCGTCCCCGCCCCGGCCCACCGCCTGCCCCAGGACCAGACCCAGGTCACCCTCACCTCGGTCGACTGCGTGAGCGCCAGCGCGTGCGTCGCCGGCGGCGCACAGCCCGACTACAAGCCCGTGCTGGTCGCCATCACCGACGGCGTCCCCGGCGCGAGGACGATCATCCCCGACGCGATCCGGGTGCAGGACCTCCAGTGCTCGGCCATCGACCGGTGCCTGGTCATCCTCGGCACCGGCTTCGGCCCGAGCCAGGGGTCCCACCTCGCGCTCGTCGACAGCGGGACCACGACGCACTCCGATCCGGTCCCCGGGACGCAACCGATCGGCTACGCGCCGGTGCACCAGCTGCGCTCCCTCGACTGCACCGCCTCCCTGACCTCCTGCCTCGCCGTGGGCCAGACCATCGGGTCGAGCCCGATCCGCGGGCTCGTGGTCCCGATCCTCGGCGCACAACCCCAGGTGCCGATCACGGTCGCCGGCCTCGCGTCCAATGTCCTCCGCGTCTCCTGCCCGACCACTGCGTGCGGTGTGCAGGGCCAGCGCACGATCACCGGCCCGGACGACGCCGAGGTGACCTCGCTGTTCGTCGCCACGGGCCTGACGCTGCCCACCCCGCCGGTCCCCGACGACGAGGTCGATCCGACCGCCTCGATCTCGGCGCCGACCTCCGGAGCGTCGTTCCTGGTCGACGAGTCTGCGACGGCGACCTTCTCCTGCGCCGACACGGGCGGCTCCGGCCTGACCTCCTGCTCCGGCACCGTCGGCTCCACCTCGGTCACCTCCGGCGGCGCGCTGCCGACCGGCGACGACGGGACGCACACGCTCACGGTCACCGCCTCAGACGGGGCCGGCAACACCGCGGTCACCTCGGTGTCGTACTCCGTCGTCCCCGGCAGCATCGCGACGCCGCCCGTGACGCCCGGCGAGGTCGTGTCCACCGGACCCGCTCCCTCGGAGGCGGTGCCGGTGCAGACCTCCCTGGTCGTGCCGCCCGGCGTCGCCTCGGAGCCCATCACCGTGGAACCGCAGCCGTCGACCCAGGGCGAGCCCCCGCCGACCGGCTTCGCCTTCTTCGGCACGCAGGTCGCCATCGAGGGCCCCGCCGCCACCCCGGCCCAGCCCTACGTGCTGACGTTCCGGGTCGACGCGTCCGCACTCGGCGACCTGGCGCCCGCCGACGTCCAGGTGTTCCGCAACGGCATCGTCGTGAAGGGCTGCAAGCCCGGCACCGCCGCCGACCCGGATCCCTGCGTCGAATCCCGTGGCTTCGTGGACCACCACGGCGACCCCGACCTCATCGGCGACGCCGAGATCCGCGTGCGCACCAGCCACTTCTCGGACTGGGTGCTCGGGCTGCGCACGCAGCCGGAGCCCGGCGCCGACGGCTACTCCGTGCCCCAGGCCCTCACGCTCACCGTCCCCGCGGGGACCGGCGTGCTCGCCAACGACACGCCCACCGAGACCGGCCACACGCTCCGGGCCGGGTCGGTCGCCGGGACGCCCGCCAGCCGCGTGACCATGGCCGCCGACGGCTCGTTCACCTACCGGCCGCCGTCGCCCACCTTCGTCGGCACGGAGACCTTCACCTACGTGCCTTCGGAGATCGAAGGTCCCTCCGGCCCGCCGACGACCGTGACGATCACCGTCACCAAGCGCGACCCCAGCACGGTCCGCCTCGGTGGCCTCCGGGTGCTCGTCCAGCGCAACGGCTGGCGGGTGACGACCGTCGGCGAGCTGTCGGCCCGCCTCACCGGCCTCGGCGGCGCCCCGCTCGCCGGTCAGCCCGTGGTGTTCACCAGCGGTGGCAACCCGGTGTGCACCGGGACCACCCAGGCCGACGGCGTCGCCCGATGCACGTTCCCGCTGACGCGGCTCCCGTGGCTCCTCGTCCGAGGCTGGACCGCCACCTTCGCCGGCAACGACGCCTACTTCGGCAACAACGCCCGCATCGGCCTGACTGGGTAGCCAGCCCTGCTTCCGGGATCGCGCCGACCGGCCGCCTCGGGCCCGATGTCCCAATGATCCTGGGCCGTATGGCTCAAGCCGTACGGCCTACGCGCCGTAGTAGGGAGCACAAGATCAGCGCGGTGAGGTGCTCCTGCCGCCGGGAGAGTGGTGTCTCCGAAACGTCGATCGGTCCCGACGACCTCCCGGTCGGGACCGATCCGGCGCGCCGGGTTCAGGGCATTTCGGCCGTAGGGTGGGTGTCACCCCGATTCGAGTAGCAGTGGCGGACCCGAGTCCTGACGTCCCCCGGAGGACACCGTGCCCACGCTCCCCTCGAAGGACGGACCCGCGCTCCCGCAGCGCCCCCTGGCGCCGAAGCCCCGCTTCGCCAAGCGCAGCTTCGTCCAGCAGTTCGAGGTCGACCGCACCTGCTCCGAGAAGGGCTGCGAGACCAAGCTCTCCCGCTACAACGGCGACCTCACCTGCTCGCTCCACAACGAGGACCGCCGCCGCTAGACCCCGCACGGGGTGAACTGCTCAGGGGATGACGACCGGGCTCACGTGGTCGTCGAAGGGCAGGTCGCCGTCGGCGGTGGCCAGCACGAGGCTCTCCACCAGCTCGGCATCGCCCTCGAGGGTGCTGGCCAGCACGGTGTCGGCGGCGTCGCGCCCCGTGGCGATGCGCACCAGCGTCTGGCGCGGCGCGAGGCGGGTCGCGTCGAGCACCTGCCAGCCCTCCGGGCCCGGGACCTCCACCACCGCGTGGAAGTCCATCGGCGACAAGCCCGGCGCGTAGACCGCCACCAGCCGGGCCGGGATCCCCAGCGAACGGCACAACGTGATCATGAGATGCGCGAAGTCACGGCACACACCCCGGCCGGCCAGCAGGGTGTCGGTGGCATCGGTGCCCGGGCCGCTCGAGCCCAGCTCGTAGGTCAGGCGCTCGAACACCCACTCGGCCACGGCCTCGGCCTCGATGGCCCCACCCCGGATGTCACCCAGCTCCTGGGCGGCGAAGCTGTCCATCACATCGGAGTGGCAGTAGCGGCTCTGGCGCAGCGCGATCAGCCGCTCGTCGAGCCCCACCAGCGGCGCCGGCGTGCCCGGCCGCTCGACCCGGGCCGTGTACCCGACCTCCAGCCGACCCGGGGCGACGCTCACCAGGTGGACGCGGTTGCGGTCGGTCAGCACCTCGAGCACGTTCACCGACACCCCGTCGAGCACGACCGACAGGCGCTCGCTCTGCCGGTGCAGCCGCTGGTCCACCGCCACCTGCAGGGCGATCGTGGACGGCTCGACCACGTCGAACACGAGCTGCGCGGACACGTCGCACGGTGCGCTCGCGCTCATGGGCATCGCCCATTCTCCCACGGCCGCGCTACCGCTGGCCGCGGCTCAGGCGAGGAGGTCAGCAAGGCGCCAGAACGCCTCCTCGGCCCGCGCCGCCAGCGCTCGGAACTCCGGAGTGGGGCCCTCGGCCCGCCATGCGTGGAACGACGCGTACTCGTCCTCGTGGGCGGCGAGGTGGACGAGGTAGCGGCCGAGCTCCTCGGGTGACGAGAAGTCGCGGGCGTCGATGTACGAGCCGGGGTGCGGGGCCAGCTCGGCCACCGTCTCGGTGCCGCGGTACACGGGCACCGAGCCGGCCAGCAGCGGATCGAACAGCTTCTCGGTGACGTAGTCGGGGCAGTCCGAGTTCTCGAAGGCCAACGTGAACCGGTACCGGCGGTAGAGGTCCAGCCGAGCCTCGTCGCCCGAGGCGATGCGCTGGGGCTGGTTCCGGAGCACGTCGCCGAACGAGTCGACCGGGACGTGCGCCATCAGCGCGGCGGCGTAGTCGCCCCGGCCGATCCGGTCGTCGCGGTTGCGGCACAGCCACACCACCGGGTTGGCCGCCCGCGCCTCCGGCGGCTCCCACGGCGTCTCGAAGGCGGCCACGTGGCGCGGGCCGAGGTACGGGCACCAGACGTCGCTCGTCCGGTCCGATGTCATCGTCAGGTCGAAGCAGGCCATGAGCGCCTCGTCCCGGAGGGCGGGGCACATGTCGCGGCTCTCCATCGTCCACGCCACCCACCGCTGCCCCGGCCGCTTCGGGAGCTCGGGCCGGTGCCCGGGGCTCGCCAGGTGGAACACCACCGCATCGGCCTCCACCAGCTCGGCCGGATCGTGCGTGAAGCGCAGGTCGTGCCGGGGAGACGGCGGCGGGGAGGGCCACTCATCGAAGAAGCGGTTGGCGAACGCGATCAACATGGACGGCAGATCATCGATGCCCTGGGCTACCTTGTCGAGCACCTACCCCCTTCCCAGGAGGACCAGATGTCCGACGAGAAGAAGGCCCCGGAGATCGATCGCCGGGCGTTCCTGCGCCGCATGGGCCTCGCCGGCGGCGTGGCGATGGTGCCGGTCGTGACGTCGTTCTCGCTCATCGGCTGCTTCGAAGGCGGCCACGGCGGGGGCACGAACCGCTAGCCCCCCCGCCGCGTTGACCGGAGGCGCACGTCCGCTGGTCTCCGCGGCGATGATCGTCCGCGACGAGGCCGCCACCCTGGGGCGCTGCCTCGCCTCGATCGCGGGCTGGTGCGACGAGCTCGTGGTCGTCGACACCGGGTCGATCGACGACACCGTCGACGTCGCGCGGGCCCACGGCGCCCAGGTCCACACCCACCCCTGGACCGGCGACTTCGCCGACGCCCGCAACCGCTCCCTCGACCTCGCCACCGGCGAGTGGATCCTGTACATCGACGCCGACGAGTGGGCCGAGCCCGTCGAGCGGCACGACGTGCACGACGAGCTGCGCCGCCACCGGGAGGCCGCCGTCGCCCATGTGTGGTTCCGGCAGCGACCCGGCTTCTCCCCCTACCGGGAGTACCGCCTCTGGCCGCACCGGCCCGACGTGCGGTTCGTCGGCCGCATCCACGAGACGGTGCTGGCCGACCTCCGCCGCATCAGCGCCGCCGAGGACCGGCCGATCGCCGCGTCCGACGCGGTCCGCCTCACCCATGACGGCTACGAGGGCGACCAGGCCCACAAGCACCGACGCAACCTGCCGCTCCTCGAGCAGCGCGTCGTGGAGCTCCCCCACCGCGTGTACCTCTGGAACCACCTGGGCGACGTGCGAGCCGCGCTCGGCGACCCTGACGGCGCCATCGACGCCTGGCAGCACGGGGTCGATGTCGTCCGCCGGTTCGGCATGGCCGAGCGCGTCGACGCGCTGGCCTACGCGAGCCTCGGCCTGGCGCTCGTCGACGCCGGCGAGGACGTCGCCGACCTCGTCGACGAGCTCGAGCTCCTCGCCCCCTGGTGCCTGACCGCCATGTGGCTGCGGGCGAAGAACCACCTCCGGCGGGGCCGCCCGGCCGAGGCCATCCCGCTCCTGCGCCGCCTCCTCGACCTCGGTCCCGACCCGGGCGAAGAGTCGCTCGCCTACAACAACTCCATGTTCACCGACTGGGCCTGGGACGCCTGGGGCGAGGCGCTCCTGCAGCTCGGCGACCGAGCCGGCGCGGTCGAGGTGTACGCCACGGCCGCCGCCGCCCGGCCCGACCGGGCCGACTTCCGAGTGAAGTCACTGGCCCTGGGCGCGACGGCGCGACACGACCAGCCCGCTGCCGACCAGCTCGGCCAGCGCGGCGTCGACGATCGCGGCTGACTCGGCCGGGTCGGTCGCGAACGCCTCCGCCAGCTCCGCCGCCATCGCCGCCGGGGTGGACTCGCCGTCGACGAGCACCAGCACCGCGGACGCCACCGGGTTCAGCTCATGGGCCACCATCGCGTGGTCGTCCATCACCACGAGCCCGGCCGGCGTCTCCGTCGGGATCAGGCCGCTCGCCCACGCAAGCGCCCGCTCCGGGCCGTCCGCGGCCGCCGCCCGGAGGGCGGCCACCGCGCCCGCCCGCACCGCATCGCGGTCGAGCTCGCGGAGCGGACCGGCGAACGCCGCGGCGGCGAGCGCGTCGCCGAGGGCCGGCTCGGCGAGCACCCGAACGACGGCGTCGGCGAGCTCGGCCGGGTCGTCCGCCACCAGGCAGTCGATCCCGCTCGTGACCGGGAGACCGCTGAGCCCGACCGTGGTCCCCACCACCGGCACGACGAACGCGAACGCCTCGAGGGCCTTGATGCGCGACCCCGACCCGTGGAGCAGGGGGACGACCGCCACCGACGCCTGCGCGTAGAGCGCGCCCACATCGGCCACGAACCCGAGGCCACCCGGGAGGTCCTCGCTGCCCGGACCGGCGAGCACGACCTCCACCCCGGGCCAGTCGGATGCGAGGCGCGGTCCCACCTCGTCGAGGAACCAGCGGACCCCTTCGAGGTTCGGGCCGTACGTGAAGTTGCCGACCATGAGGATGCGATCAGCGACGGGCTCACGGGCCGGCGCGTCGTCCGGGACCTCGACGGTGTTCGGCACCGCGACGGTGCCGGCGAACCCGGTGACGCTGGTGACGAGGTCGGCGCGCGAACGGACGTCGCGCACGAGCCGGGCGTAGCGGGCCGCCTCCTCGGCGTCGCCCATCGACGCGTGCAGCTCCTCGTCGTCGTCGTCGAGGTCGACCACCACCACGGCGTCGGTGCCCGCCGACACGCCGAGGGCAAACGGCGCGACGTCGGCCCGGACCGCCACGATCACGTCGAAGCGCCCCTCCGCCTCCGCCTTCGCCCACGCCCGGCCCACCGGCTCGGTAGCGCGCCGGCACCGGACCGGGAGCAGGTCGGTGGCCACCGCGGGCTCGAGGCGAACCTCGAGGTCGCCCGCCCAGGCCGGGCCCGACACGGGCACCACCACGGTCGTGAGCTCGCCGAGCTCCCCCACGACCTCCCGCCAGAAGCGACAGCGGTGGGCGAGCCCGTTGCCCGGCTCGGCCGGGCTGATCGGGAGCACGAGCAGACAGCGGTCGGTCCCGGGCACCCGCCGGATGGTAGCCAGGGCGCCATGACCCGCCCGCTGCGCTACGCGAGCGAGCTCGACACGTCCGGCTACGCGGTGGCCGCGATGCGGTGCCTGGGCGCGCTGCGGGCCGCGGGGGTCGACGCGTGCTGGCAGCCGCTCACCGACCAGGTGGAGGGCCGCGTGGTGGCACCGGCGGGGACGCCGGTGCCCGCGGAGCTGGCGCCGCTCCTCCGCGACCGGGTCGAGGGCGAGACGCTCGTGCTGCACAGCGTCCCGCGCGGGTGGCACCACGCGAAGGCGGCGCTGCGGCCCGCGCACGTGATCGGCCACAGCGTGTGGGAGGCCGATGCACTGTCCGCCCGCTGGCGGCGCGAGATGCAGGAGGCCGACGCCTTCTGGGTGCCCACGGAGTGGAACCGACGGGCCTTCGCCGATGCGTTCGACGTCCCCGTGCACGTCGTCCCCCACGTGGCCACCACCGTCGAGCCGGCGCCGCCGCCGTGCGCGCTCCCCGACGACGCCTTCGTCGTCGCCACCGTGTCGGCCTGGGAGTGGCGCAAGCGGCCTGACCTCACCATCGAGGCGTTCGCCCGGGCCTTCACGGAGGACGACCCCGCGGTCTTGGTCGTGAAGACGACGCCGTTCCCCATCGCCTGGCCCTGGGGGAAGGGCGTGGCGACCGTCGCCCACATCGCCGAGGTCCTCCGCCCCTTCCCCGGCCACGGCCGGGTGCTCATCGACACCGGCGAGTGGACCGAGCCCGAGGTGCTCGGCCTCCTCCGTCGGGCCGACTGCTTCCTGTCGCTCACCGCCGCCGAGGGGTGGGGCCTCGGCGCCTTCGATGCCGCCTGCCAAGGAACCCCCGTGCTCATCACCGGCCACGGCGGCCAGGTCGAATGGCTCGGCGCCGACCACCCCGGCCTGCTCCCCTTCCGCATGGTCGACGCCGACCACCCCGACCCCGCCCTCTTCGAGCCCGGCATGGAGTGGGCCGCCGCCGACGTCGATGCCGCGATCGGGCAGCTCCGGGCGCTCGCCCGCCGCGAGCTGCCCGCGCTCGCCCACGCCACCGAGCGGCTCTCGTCGGAGCTGCCGGCGCGCTACTCCCCGGTGACGGTGGGCGCGCGGGCCGCGTCGCTCCTGCCATGACCGCCGCGGTCCGGCGGCTGGGAGAGCGGGCCCGACAGCTCGACGGGGTGCCCTTCGCCGTCGCCGTGTGGGTCGCCTGGCGCCTGGCCCAGCAGGCGCTCGCCCTGCTCAACGGCAGCGACCCGCTCCTCGCGGTGTGGACGCTCGACGGTGACTGGTACCGCACGATCCTCGATAAGGGCTACGACGTCGTGGACGGCACGTTTCGGCTCCAGCAGAACGTGGCCTTCTTCCCGGGGTTGGTGTGGCTGGCCGAGCCGTTCTCCTGGGTGCTGAGCGCGGCCACCGCCGCGCACCTCGTCGCGACGCTCACCTCGCTCGGCGCGTTCCTCGGGCTCCACCAGGCCACCGCGGCCGTGACCGGCGACGCCGTCGCCGCCCGACGCGCCGTCGTCGCGCTGGCGATCTGGCCGACCTCGGTGGTGATGACGGCCTTCTACTCCGAGGGCCTGCTCATCGCCGCGACGACCTGGGGCATCTGGGCCCTCCGCCGGGACCGCACACCGATAGCGCTCGGGGCGGCGCTGGTCGCCGGTGTCACCCGGTCCGTCGGCGTCGCCCTCGGCCCGGCGCTGGCGGTGGGACGGGTGATCGCTCGCCGGCGCGTCGACGCCGTGGCCGTGACCTACGCGCTCGCGGGGCCCATGAGCCTCGGCATCGTCGCCCTGACCCAGCAGGTCACGACCGGGCACGCCCTCGGGTTCCTCGACGCCCAGCGAGCCTGGGGGCGAGAGCCGGCGCCGCCCTGGGTGGCGATCGCGGAGGGCGCCCGCGAGATGTTCGACGTGCTCGGCGACGCCGGACCCTGGGTGCCGTGGGCGATCGACCTCGTGGTCGTGGCCGGTACCGCCATCGTGCTCGGGTTCCTGACCCGTCGCGTCTGGCAGGCCCGCTCCGGGCTCACCGAGCCGGCCGCCCGCGCGGGCTGGTCCGCCCTCCTCGTGTGGGGCTGGGCGGCCTGGTACAGCCCGCTGCTGACCAACACGATCACGAGCGCGACGAGGTTCGCCCTCGGCGTCTGGCCCGCCTTCGTCGCCGTGAGCATGGCCAGGTCCCCGGACCGGCGCCGGATCGTCCGGGGGCTGTTGGCGGCCTGCTACGTGGTGTCCGTGCTGGTCGGCTGGGTGTGGGCCGAGGGCCAGCTCAACCCGCTCTACACCTGAGCTCCTGAGCTCTGCACCCGAGCTCGGAGTCCCCGACCCCGACGCGTCGGAGCACCTAGCCTCGCCCGCATGCGACGGCGGACGCGCGCGCTGGCCGGTGCCACGGCCCTGGGGCTGCTGCTCGTGGCCTGCTCGCTCGACAGCGGCGGGCCGGCCGGGATCCTGACCACCGCCCAGCTGGCCTACGTCGACAAGGCCCCGTCCGAGGGCGGGCGCCAGCAGCTGCTCGAGGTCATCGGGGAGCGGCTCGCCGCCGTCGGGGTGACCAAGTCCGAGATCGAGGTGGAAGCCGAAGGGCTCGTCGTCGAGGTCGGCGACTACCCCGAAGGCGAGCTCGAACGGGCCTGGGCGGTCGCCACCCGCATCGGGCAGCTGCGCATCCGGCCGCTCATCTCGCTCCGCGACGGCAGCCGCAACGACATCACCTCCACGAGCGACGATGTCGCCGCCGAGCCCATCGTGCTCCAGCAGGCCGACTCCGCCGGTGCCGTGGTCACCTACGAGCTGGCGCCCGCCGTCGGGCCCGACCGCATCGGCGCCGTGGCCGGCACCACCGTGGAGGAGGGCCGCTGGGGCGTCACCCTCGACCTGGCCGACGATGCCCACGCCGCCTTCGTCTCGCTCGCCGAGGCCTGCCGGGCCAAGCAGCCCCTCTGCCCCACCGGGCGGGTCGCCTTCGTCGTCGACTCCGTGGTGATCGACGTGCTCGACCAGGCCGCGCTGAGGTTGGCGTCCGGCAGCAACCCCGTCGAGCTCTTCGGCCGCCTCGAGGAGACCTCCGCCCGCGACCTCGCCGCCGTGCTCCAGTCCGGCCCGCTCCCCGTCCCCCTCGAGCTCGGCAAGGTCCGCACCGAGCCGTAGCTCCAGGGCCACCCCACTCCTTCTGGCCCGGATCTCACGACCCCTGGGTCGTGAATCCCGGGCCAGAACCCGTGGGGTGGTTCGGTTCGTCAGCCCAGGGTGACGTGGCCGTAGGTGATGCAGAGGCCGGCGGCGTTGATGAGGCCGATGCTGCCGATCACGCCGATGGCGACCCGGCGACGCCAGCCGGGCGTGGCGCCGACGCCGAGGCCGGTGGGGGCCATGTACCAGTCGGCCATGCCGGGGTCGATCGCCTCGCGGGGCGACCACGGGACGGCGTCGGCCGGGAGCGGGGCGTCGGGATCGGCGGCCAGGGCCAGCGCCGCCAGCTCCTCGTCGTCGATCCCGTCGTCGTCCACGGTCAGGACGGTATCTGCACGTTGCACCAGTAGGCGCTCGGGGCGCGGTCGGTGATGCCGGTGAGGCTGCTCACGTAGGCGGCGCTCGGGCCGGTGCGGCGGGCCTTCGGCGACCACTTCGGGAGCGGCTGGCCACGCAGGGCCTCGGGGCGGAGGCGGGGATCGAGCTCGACCACCCAGAAGGCGTTCACGCCGCTGCCCACCCAGATCTGGCCGGTCTCGGGCACGTAGCGCGGGTAGGTCGTCGTGCTGTCGTGGAGCTGGGTGCTGCTCGCCGGGACGGGCGGGTTGAAGTAGGCGACCTCGACCGGGTGCTCGGGGTCGCGGATGTCGAACACGCGCAGGCCGGCGGCGTACCAGGAGAAGAAGGCGAGGCTGGCGTTGCTCGGGTCGTCCACCGACACGTAGTGCGACGTGTAGAGCAGCAGGTGGTTGTACCGCTCGGTCTCGAGCACGGTGTTGGCGCAGCCGCGGGGTCGGTTCACGCCGAGCGTGATCTTGGAGACCTGCTTCGGGTGGGCACCGTCGGTGACGTCGACGATGCGGGCGTTGCCGTTCGGGCAGGTGGCCTCCTCGGCGCCGATCACGTAGTCGCGTCCGCCGATGCGGGCGAACGTCTCCGTGTGCTGGTCGCCGCCGCGCAGCGTGCCGGTCTGCGTGAGCTTCGCCCCGGGCACCCGGCGCTGCACCTGGCGGGCGTCGAGCACGGCCATGCCGGTGAGGGCCTTCGACGCCACACCCACCGGCGTGAACGCGGCGACCACCGCGGAGGGGTGGCCGATCACCGTGCTGTAGGTGCCGACGAAGACGCGGTCGCCGGTGGTGTCGAATCCGAGGTCGTGGCACGGGAACCCGCCGCCCCACCGGGTGAGGACCTTCGGGTGCCGCGGGTCGAGCAGGTCGGTCACGGTGAGGCACGGGCCGAGCGGGGCGATGAAGCCCTCGACGCCCGTGGTGGTGCCGTAGAAGAAGGTGCCGTCGGGCGAGAGCTGGCCGCTGTGGTAGCCGCTGTTGGCGCCGAGCGCGCTGACGAGGTCGGACCCCACCCCGGTGTCGAACGTGCTGAGCCGCTTCGGGTGACGGCAGTCGGCGCTCACGTCGTAGGTCGAGAGGAAGCGACCGGCCGGCACCACGAGCAGGCCCGACGCCTCGCTGGCGTGGATGCCCTCGTGCACGTTGAGCACGCCGCCCTGGCCGGCCCACTGCGGCTCCTGCAGGCGGGCGGTCTGCACGGGCTTCGCGGGGTCGCGCACGTCGATCACCGCCACCGCGTCGGAGCCGGAGCCGGGCACGACGCGGTACGCGCAGTCGCGGTACCAGGTCATCTGCGTGTCGCCGCCAGCCAGCGCGTTGCCGCCGACCCAGCGCAGGTTGCACTGCGTGCCGGCGCGCGCCGAGCCATCGAGCTGCGCGCTCAGCGGGACGGCACCGGAGACACGGCCCTCGGGGCGGTCGTCCTTGCCGCACTCCGCGGTGGTCGGGCGCAGGCCGCGCCGATCGCGCGGGGCCGCCTCCGCCGCGGTGGGCACGAGCGTCGTGAGGCCCACCGCGAGCGCGGCGAGCACCGACAGCCCGCGTCGCCGATCTGTCCCCCGTCGTCCCGT
Source organism: uncultured Microthrixaceae bacterium (assembly GCA_963727905.1). Lineage (GTDB taxonomy): Bacteria > Actinomycetota > Acidimicrobiia > Acidimicrobiales > VFJN01 > VFJN01. Next base: position 15,982 of record CAVSIC010000010.1, on the reverse strand, counting down.
TCGCACCGCAGTCCCCCACCCGAGCCGGGTTTGCCGTCAGAGCCGCAGGGTATTGCACGGGCGGCCGACCGCCGCCCCAACGGCGGGAGGCCACCAGACGGCGGGCCGTCCCAAGGAGTCGAACAATGCTCGGTTACCTCATCGGCTTGGTCATCGTCGGTGGCATCGCGGGTGCGATCGCTCGCCTCCTCGTGCCCGGCCCCGATCCCATGTCCATCCTCGGCACCATCAGCCTCGGCATCGTCGGCGCGATGGTCGGCGGCCTGATCGTCGGACTCGTGTTCCGTCCCGACGACGGTGAGGCGTTCGCCCCCGTCGGCTGGCTCGGGGCCATCGGCGGTGCCGTGATCTCGCTGCTCATCTACCGCGCCATGGGCGGCGCGGGAGGCCGCGCCGCCCGCCGCATCTGATTCGCCCACCACAGATCCGGTCGGACCCCCTGAGAGCAGATCGAGCGAAGTCCCTGTAGACAGCGCTGGGTAGAACAGCACAGCGTTCGCTTCGGTCAAACGCTCAGGGGGTCCTTCCATGTCCGAGCTCACCTTCGGCGTCTTCTTCCCGCAGGGCTGGAAGATGGAGCTCTCGTCCATCCCCGACCCGCAGGCCAAGTGGCAGCAGGCGGTCGACATCGCCGTGCTGGCCGAGGAGCTCGGGTACGACTCGCTCTGGTGGTACGACCACTTCCACAACGTGCCCGTGCCGGCCCACGAGACCATGTTCGAGTGCTGGACCACGGTGGCGGCGATCAGCCAGCGGACCTCGCGCATCAAGCTCGGCCAGATGGTCGGCTGCAACGGCTACCGCAACCCCGCACTGCTGGCGAAGATCACGTCGACCCTCGACGTGATCTCCGGCGGCCGCCTCTTCTGGGGCATCGGGGCCGGGTGGTACGAGCACGAGTTCAACGGCTACGGCTACGAGTTCCCGGCGCCCAAGGACCGCATCGGCATGCTCCGCGAGGCCGTGGAGATCGTGAAGGCGATGTGGACCGAGCCGACGGTCAGCTACTCGGGCAAGTACTACGAGCTGAAGGGCGCGCAGTGCGACCCCAAGCCCCTGCAGGACCCGCACCCGCCGATCCTCATCGGCGGCGGAGGCGAGCAGCTCACGCTGCGGGTCGTCGCCCGCCACGCCACCCACTCCAACTTCGGCGGCAAGCCGCACGAGTGGTCGCACAAGGCCGAGGTCCTCAAGGGCCACTGCGAGGCGGTCGGCCGCGACTACGACGAGATCACCAAGACCTGGTCGCCCGAGGTGTTCATCCGGTAGACCGAGGCCGAGGTGCAGGCGGCCGGGTCGCGGTCGTTCCTCGGCGAGGCGGTGGAGAGCTGGACGGCCGGCAACCTCGTCGGCACGCCCGAGCAGGTGGCCGAGAAGATCCAGTCGTACGTCGACCTCGGCTGCCACGGCTTCTACCCGTGGTGCAGCGACTACCCCGACACCGAGACCATGACGCTGTTCGCCGAGCAGGTCATCCCGCACTTCCGCTGATGCTCCCCTAGGGTCCCGGCCATGCAGGCAGCCGTGACCCTCCACATCGACGCCGAGCCCCAGAAGGTGTGGGAGCTCATCAGCGACATCACGAAGATGGGCGAGTACAGCCCCGAGGTCTTCGAGGCCGAGTGGCTCGACGGCGCCACCGGCCCGGCCGTCGGGGCCCGGTACCGCGGCCACGTGAAGCGCAACGAGCGCGGCCCCACCTACTGGACCAAGTGCCGGGTCACCGAGTGCGTGCCCGGCGAGGTCTTCGAGTTCGGGGTGACGGGACCGGGCGACCGGGTGATGAACACCTGGCGCTACGAGTTCAAGGCGGCCGGTGGCGGCACCGACGTGACCGAGTCGTTCCACCTCGTGGACAACATCCTCACCAAGGTGTTCGGCCTGCTCGGCGGCCAGCTCCGCACCAACCGCAACAAGCGCGACATGCTCCGCACCCTCGAGCGCGTGAAGGCCGTCGCCGAGGCCTAGAAGGCCCTGGCCGGACCTTCCGCTCAGAACGAGGCCGCGTGCTCGCCGATGCGGGCGGGCGGCCGGGCCCAGCGGGCCGGGGTGCGGCTGAGCTGCGGGACCGGTGGGAGGTGGCGGACCGTGCCCCACGCGCTCTCGGTCTCGACCAGCTCCGTGCCCGGAAGACCGGCGCCTGACGGGTCGTCGACGAGGTCCATGCCACCGACCCAGGTGGCGGTCTGGCAGAGGCTGGCCTCGACCGCGTAGCTGCCGCCCTCGCGGGCCCGGCGCCGCAGCGCGACGGCGGCGCCGAGGGCGGCGAGGTAGCCGGTGGTGTAGTCGCAGATGGCGCCCGGGACGATCTCGGGGCGGGGGTGGCCGGCGCTGTGGCCGAGGACCATGCCGCTCGCCGACTGGGCCAGCTGCTCCCAGCCCGGTCGGTCCTTCCACGGGCCGATGGGTCCGTAGCAGTTGACGCTCACGTGGACGAGGCCGCGGTGGCCGTCGGCCAAGGCCTCGGCGCCGAAGCCGCGGCGCTCCATGCTGCGGCCGCGGTAGCCCTGCACGAACACGTCCGCCTCCTGCGCGAGGGCGCGGAGCCGGTCGGCGCCGGCGGGGTCGTCGAGGTCGAGGTGAGCGGAGCGCTTGCCGTGGCTCGTGTCGATGACGAACGGGTCGATGTTGTCGAGGGTGGGCGAGTTGAGGAGCAGGACGTCGGCGCCATGCTCGGCCAGCGTCCTGCCGCAGCTCGGACCTGCCAGCAGCCGGGTGAGGTCGAGCGCCTTCACCGCGCCGAAGGGCCGCGTGCCATCTGTCGCCGGCTGCGGGTCGCCGTCGGCGATCTTGCGGACGACGACCTCGCCGAGCGGAGCGATGGCGGCGTACTGGGGATGGGCCAGCCACTCCTCGCGCGTGCGGGCCACCGCGCCGCACATGCCCGCCGCGGCCAGGGCCTCCTCCAGCTCGAAGGCGTCGCGCGTCGCGACCGCGGCGTCGACCCCCTCGGGCTCGCACCCGAGGACGGCGAGCGTCTGCGTCGCCAGGTGCGGGAAGCCGCCGTGCAGGTGGATCCAGCGGCCGTCACGGGCCTCGACCAACCGGGTGGTCTCGGCGAAGCCCACGTGCCGGCTCATCTCGATGCCCTGGGCCCGTTGCAGCAGGAACGAGATCAACGACTCGCCGGCCCGGGGCACGTCGACCACGACCTCCTGGCCCTCGCCGGTGGCGTCGTGCCAGACCTGCGCCGCCACGGTGGCCGACCGCCGCCATGGCCGCACCCGACGCGGCGCCGATCGGGTACGGCGTCGCCAGCACCGGGTCGGCGCCGGTGAGGCGCACGTCGATGGCCGGATCGACGTCGACCCCGAGCGGAGCGAGCAGCTCGAGGACCCACGCGTCGATCATGGCGTCATCCTTGCAGGGGGTGCTTCGCCTCGTACTCGGCGGCGACCGTCTTCGGCACGCACATGCCCCACCCCACGGATTCTGGCCCGGAACACACGACCCATGGGTCGGTTGTTCCGGGCCAGAACGAGTCGGGTGATCTCGTCCTACGCTCGGCTCGTGACGCCGGAGGAGCTGCAGCGCGAGGTGCGGGCGTTCGTCGCGGCGGAGTGGGACCCGGAGCTGGCGCTGGTCGCCTGGCGGCAGCAGCTCGTCGAGGCCGGGCTGGCGGCGCCGTCGTGGCCGGAGCGGTACGGCGGGCGGGGGCTGCCGGCGTGGGCGGACGACGTGGTGTCGCGCGAGCTCGTGGCCGCGGGTGCGGCCGGCGTGCCGGTCGGGAGCGGGATGCTGCTGGCGGCGCCGACGATCCTCGAGCACGGGCCCGACGCCGTGCGCGACCGCTTCCTCGTCTCCACGCTCACCGGGGCCACCACCTGGTGCCAGCTCTTCAGCGAGCCGGGCGCCGGCTCCGACCTGGCCGGGCTCACCACGCGGGCCGAGCTCGACGGCGACGAGTGGGTCGTGTCCGGGCAGAAGGTCTGGAACACGAGCGCCCACCACGCCGACGTCGGCATGCTCGTCGCCCGCACCGACTGGGACGTGCCCAAGCACGGCGGCCTCACCTACTTCGTGCTGCCGATGCAGCAGCCGGGCGTGGAGGTGCGGCCGCTGCACCAGATGAACGGACACTCGTCGTTCAACGAGGTGTTCCTCACCGAGGCGCGGGTGCCGGCCGACCACGTGGTGGGCGACGTCGGCGACGGCTGGCGGGTGGCGCTCACGACCCTCGCCCACGAGCGCCGGTTCGGGTCCCTGTTCGCGCCGCACTACGCGCCGACGCCGGGCCGGGCCCTCGACGAGGCCCGGGCCGAGGCCGAGGACCACCTCGCCACCTACAAGTGGTACCCGCAGCGCATGGGCCGGGTGGACCTGCTCGGGTGGCACGGCGACCCCGTCGTCCGGCAACAGGTCACCACCGCCCAGGCGATGCAGCGTGTGGCCGGCTGGACGATGCAGCGGGCCATGGCCGCCCGCCGGCTCGGCCTCCCGCCCGGGCCCGAGGGCTCGATCGGCAAGCTCACCGCCAGCCACGTGGCGCGGGCCGCCGCCCGCGCCCACTCCACGATCGCGGGCGCCGACGGCATGCTCACCGGGCCCGACTCGCCGGCCGACGGCATGGTGGCCGAGGTCCTCATCTCCGTTCCCGCCCAGTCGATCGCCGGCGGCACCGACGAGGTCCAGCGCAACATCCTCGGCGAGCGCGCCCTCGGCCTCCCGAGGGAGCCCGACGACAGCAAGTCCCACCCCTTCAAGGACGTCCCGAGGAACGGCTAGGGCCACCCCACTGGTTCTGGCCCGGATCTGTCGACCTATGGGTCGTTGTTCCGGGCCAGAACGCGTGGGGTGGGGGTTGGTCCTACGCTGCCCGGCGTGACGAGCTACGAGATCCAAGGCAAGACCGTCCCGTTGCCGGTGGTGGTGCGCAAGGCGAAGGCGGGGGTGGCGTTCTTCGACGTGGACCTCGCCGCCGCGCAGGCGTTCCTGCCGGGCGACGCCTTCGAGGTGGTGGAGTCGGCGCCGGGCACGGCCCAGCTGCTGATCGCCCTCATCGACTACGAGGAGAACGACCTCGGCGACTACCTCGAGGTTGGGCTCACGCTCTTCGTGCGACCGGTGGACGCACCGGCGGACGGCTCCGCCGACGGCTCCTTCATCGTGCACCTGCCCGTCGACCAGGCCTTCACCCGCGAGGCGGGCGAGACCATCTGGGGCTTCCCCAAGACCGTGCAGGAGATCACCGCCGACCACGGCGACACGTCGTCCACCTGGACCCTCACGATGGACGGCCAGCGGGTGCTGCAGGTCACCGTGCCCCGCGGCGGCACCGACGAGATGCCCGACCTCCCCATCCAGACCTACAGCTACAAGGACGGCGTCGCCCACACCACGCCGTTCAGCCAGGGCGGCTCCGGCTCGTCGATCGGCTTCGGCGAGGGCGTCGAGCTGACGCTCGGCGACCACCCCATCGCCAAGGAGCTCGCCGCGATGGGCCTCCCCAAGCCCGCGTCGATGAGCACGTGGACCGAGGAGATGCACGGCATCTTCGGCCCCGCCCAGCCCCGCTCTAACCATCGCAACCCGTCGACATTCGGCACGTGGTCACGTGCGAAATGTCGACGGGTTCGCGATCTGGGGCTACTGGGTGGCGAGGTCGGCTCGGGTGGGGCCCTTCGCCTGCTCCTCGCTCGCGTCCATCATGGCGTCGCGGATGGGGTCCTTTCCGCTGATCTCCACGATCACGCGCTTCAGCACGCCATCGGGCATCGTCGCCCGGCCGGGGAGGGCGTGGTCGATGTCGCCGGTGGCCTGGAAGCCGACCGAGAAGCCGTGGGTGCCGTAGGTGATCGGCGTGGAGCGGGTGATCTCGCCCTCCCCGACCGGGACGTCGTCGTAGTACAGCTGCGCGGTGCCGCCACGCCCAGGACGACCGGCCGGCGTGAACACGAGCCTCGCCACCACCGGACCGGCCGGCAGATCCACCGACGCGGAGATCGTGACGATCTTCGAGGCCACGTAGTTGTACGTGTAGTGGAGGCGGCGGTCCTTCACGTAGAGGACGTAGCCGCCGGCGTGGCCGCCGTGGGCGACGATCGTGCCGGTCACCTCGCCCTCCGGCACCTGGAGCTCGGCCGCGATCGCCCACGGGCGGTTCTTGAGGTTCGGCGCGGTTGCCTCGGCGATCGGGCCGACGCCGTCGAAGTACTCGTACCGGGTCCGGCGGTGGCGCGGGTCGCCGCCGAACGCGGGCGTGTTGTTGAGCGGGAGCACCTGGTAGCGCTCGGCCTCGCTCCACCAGAGCTCGGCCATCTCCTTCACCTTGTCGGGTCGCTCACCGGCGAGGTCGTGGACCTCGGCGAAGTCCTCGCGGACGTTGTAGAGCTCCCAGATGTCGTCGTCGAAGGGCTTGGACACGTCGGTGCCGTCGTAGGCGAGCATCGGCGACGGGTGGAACACGACCGCCTTCCAGCCGTCGTGGTACAGCGCCCGTGAGCCGAGCATCTCGTAGTACTGCGTGAGGTGGGCGTCGGCGCCGCCGGCCGGGTCGAGCAGCGCCGCCGCGAACGACGTGCCCTCGATCGGCGTCTGCTCCACGCCGTTGATCACCGCGGGCGCCTCGATGCCGATGAGGTCGAGCAGCGTCGGCAGCACGTCGATGGCGTGCGTGTACTGGTGGCACGTGGCGCCCTCGGTGCCGAAGCGGGCCGGCCAGTGGATGACGCACGGGTCGGCCACGCCGCCCTCGTGGGTGTCGCGCTTGAAGCGCTTCAGCGGCGTGTTGCCGGCCCATGCCCAGCCCCACGGGTAGTGGTTGTTGGCGGCGGGAGTGCCGAGGTCGTCGATGCGCTCGAGGTTCTCCTCGAGCTTCTGCGGCACGAAGTTGAAGAAGTACTGCTCGTTGAACGTGCCGGTCGGCCCGCCCTCGGCCGATGCCCCGTTGTCGCTCATCACGATGACGACGGTGTTGTCCGTCTCGCCGAGCTCCTCGACCATGTCGAGCACCCGCTGCACCTGCGCGTCGGTGTGGGTGAGGAAGCCGGCGTAGACCTCCATCATCCGGGCGTAGAGCCGGCGCTCGTCGGCGGAGCAGTCGTCCCACGCGGGCACCCAGCTCGGTCGCTCGGACCGCTCGGTGCCCGGCTTCAGCAGGCCCGACGCGAGCTGGCGCTGATAGGTCGCCTCGCTCCACGCGTCCCAGCCCTCATCGAACTGGCCGCGGTAGGGCTCGATGTAGGCCGCCGGCGCCTGGTGCGGCGCGTGGCAGGCGCCCGGCGTGAACCAGAGGAAGAACGGCCGGTCCGACGCCGCCCGCAGATCCTTGATGTAGCGGACGGCGTGGTCGGCCAGGTCCTCCGTGAGGTGGTACCCGTCCTCCGGCGACTTGGGGACGGGGATGAACGTGTTGTCCTGGCACGAGCTCGGGTCGGTACTGGTCGGTCTCGCCGCCCATGAAGCCGTAGTAGCGGTCGAAGCCGCGGCCGAGCGGCCAGGTGTCGCGGCGGCTGCCCGGCGCCATCTCGGTGGCGGGCGACAGGTGCCACTTGCCGGTGGCGAAGGTGGCGTAGCCGTTCATCCGGAGGATCTCCGGCAGGAAGCCGTTCTCCTTCGGGATGTGCGAGTTGTAGCCGGGGAAGCCGGCGGCCAGCTCGACCACGCGGGCCATGCCGTTGGAGTGGTGGTTGCGACCGCTCAGCAGGCACGCGCGCGTCGGCGAGCACAGCGCGGTGGTGTGGTAGTTCGCCAGGCGACGGCCGTCGGCGGCGAGCCGGTCGAACGTCGGCGTGGCGATGTCGGAGCCGTAGCAGCCGACCTGCGCGTACCCGACGTCGTCGAGCAGCACGATGATCACGTTGGGCGCGCCCTCGGGCGTGCTGGGGAGCGGCGGCCACCAGGCCTGCGACTCGTCCATGAACCGGCCGACCTTGCCGCCGAACTCCACTGCCATCGTGTGCTTCCCCCTGTGTCGAGCCGCGTCGGCTACTGGTCGTCGTCGCGGAGGACGCCGGCCACGAGCGCGGCCAGCACCTCCACCACCTGGTGGTCGTCGAGCTGCTGCTCGTCGACGAGTCGATCCCACGTCGGCCACGAGAGGGCGACGTCGATGGCGTCGAGCGCCACCGTCCGCCGCTCGGCGCCCATCGCGTCGAGCTCGGCCGCGAAGAGGTGGGTGATCTGGGCGCGCTGGGCCACCGCGGCCCGGCGCAGCCCGTTGGCGATGTCCGGGTAGGTCGCCCGCAGCTGCAGCGCCCAACGCCGCACCGTGGCGATGCGGGCGAACAGCTCGGCCCGCTTGGCCACGATCCGGGCGATGCGGTCGGCCCGCGGGCCGCCGTCGTCGAGCCGGGCCAGGTACGGGGCGATGACCTCGGCCTGCTCCTCGATCACGGCGGCGAGGAGGTCGTCGACCGAGCCGAAGTGGCGGAACAGGGTCCGCTGGGTGACGCCGGCGCGCTCGGCCACCTTCGTGGTGGACGGCATGCCCTCGGACTCGGGCAGCAGGTCCACGACCGCCTGGACGATGGCCGCCCGCGACCGCTCGCCCCGGGCCCGCCGTCCGTCGGCGATCTGCGCCACCTCGCTCCCCATAGTGTCAGCCAGACTGACGGTATTTCCGGCTCGCGTCAACCCCCAGTCAGGCTCGCGTCAGGAACCTGCCCCGACACGGCAATGCCCGGCCCACGAGGGGGAAACCGCGCGTCCGTACGGTCAGGAGCACGACAGCCACCTGAGGGGGCGGCGCACCGTGCCGGACACCAACACCCATGCAGCTGAAGCCCTCCTCCCCCCGTCGGTGGCGATCGGCGACCTCGACGTGGCCCTCGTCCGGTGGCCGCAGGAGCGGGCGATCCGTGACGCCCTCGCCGCCCTCGACCGGCCTCGCCTCCTGCTCGTCGCCGCCGGGGAGGCCCCGCCTGACGCGCTCGACCCCGCCGAGGACTGGCTGCGCTGGCCGGCCGGCCACGACGAGGTGCTCCTCCGGGCCCACCACCTGAGCCAGCGCGTCCCTGCCGCCGAGCGCCCCCCGCTCGTCCTCGACGCCGAGGGGATGCTGCGCCGCGGCGAGCGTTGGGCCGCCATCAGCGAGGCGCAGCTGCCGGTGGTGGAGCTGCTGGTCGCCAGCCTCGGTCGCGTGGTCCGCTTCGAGGCGATCGTGGAGGCCTACGCCTCCCGTGGGGGCAGCACCCACCCCGCCTCGGTCCGGACGGTGCTCTCGCGCATCGACGCGCGGCTGCGCCCCCTCGGCCTCGAGCTCAGGTCGGTGCGCCGCCGGGGCGTCGTGCTCCGCGACACGGACGTCCCCCGGTAGGTCAGCTCCCGGCCCTGACCGCCAGTCGGCGGCCGAAGCGGCGTCGCTTCACCGTCGTGCCGGTCCGGAGCATCGAGCGCAGGCGCTCGGCGACGTCGGCGTCGAGCTTCGATCCCGATCGGTCGACGACCTCGAACCGATCGATCACCAGCCCGTCGTGTGAGGTCATGCTCGCGCTGCGCACCACCACGCCGGCGGCCGCCATCGCGGTGGCGAGCCCCGCGAGCACCCCCGGTCGGTCGGTGGTCCGCACCTCGAGCACGGTGTGCCATGGCGACGCCTGCTGGTCGACGGCCACCTCGGCGTCGGGCAGCGGAGTGGAGACCATCGACCCGTTGGCGCCCACGTCGATCGCCCGCCGCAGCGCGTCGGCGTCCGGCGGCTCCGTCGCCCGGACGAGGAACGAGTCGAGCACGGCGCCATCCGGCCAGGTCGCCAGCACCGCGTCGTGGACCGAGAGGCCCGCGTCCGCGAGCGCCTGGGTGATGACGGCGAGGAGGCCCTGCCGGTCCTGCCACGCGACGTCGACCCACCAGCCCCCGGAGGTCTCGGTGACCCCGATGCGGGGCTCCCCGGCGGGCTTCGGATCGAGCAGGCGAGCGTGCCGGGCCAACGCCTCCGACGGCGTGCGCAGGACGTAGGCCCGCGGCGCGCTGCCCAGTCGCTCGAGCGCCCCGGGCTCACGGTCGAGCTGGGCGGCCGCCGTGCGCCGCCGGACGTCCGCGAGGCTCCTCGCCTCGGTGCCGGCCAGCTCATCATCGGCCAGCGCGGCCTGCACCAGACCGGCCAGCTCGCGGAGGCGCTGGCCCTCCCACCGCTCCTTGCCCTCGTCGCGCAGGGCACTGAGCACGTAGAGGGCCCGAGCCTGCTCCGGGGTGTCGAGGTGCTCAGCCAGGTCCAGCACCCGGTCCTCGGCGGTGGCCGACGGCTGCCGGCTGGCCGACCAGAGCAGGTCGCGGTCCGTCACCAGCGAGACCGTGGCCGCCCGGTCCTGCGCGGTGAGGTCCAGGCGATCCACGACGGCCCCCGCCACCTCGAGCGGGTCCGGCTCGTCGTCGAGGACGTCGGCCAGGAACGTGGCGAGCAGCACGCGATCGACGTGCTCGAGGGCCTCGATCTCGCGCACGAGCGGGTCGTCGGCGTCGAGCATGCGCAGCCGCTCCAGGCTGATGGCCCGGTGGCTGTCGAGCGGATCGAGCACGACGTCGTCTTCACGACGCGACCGGAGGGAGGCGGCCAGCTCGGGGAAGGCCCGCTCGAGCACGCCAGAGGTCTCGAGGAAGCGCCACGAGCGGGCGTTGCTGCGCTCGACCACATCGAGGAACGCGGACGTGAGCGTCGGCGACCACTTCGCGCTCGGCGCGGCGGTGGCCAGCCAGTCGAGGAGCTCGGCGGTCGGACGGCGGCGGGCCAGCGGCACCGCCGCGATGAGCGCCAGGCGCAGCGCCTCGCCGTCGGGCGGCCGCGCCGCCAGGCCCACCTCGTCCCGGCTGACCACGAGCCAACCGCCGTCCGGCGGTGGGGTGTCCTCGGGAGTCGAGGTCGTCGGGGTCGCGCGGTGCAGCTGCGCGAAGCGGATCTTCAAGAGCTGGGGCGCGAGCAGCGTCGTGACCAGCACGACCAGCAGCAGCGCCGCGTACAGGTCGTCGCCGAGCACGCCGTTCTGGAGGCCCAGGGTGGCGAAGATGAGACCCACCTCGCCGCGGGGGAGCATCCCGAGACCGATGAGCGCCTTGTCCCCGGGGCTCCCGAAGGCGCCGATCGGCGACAGGAGCTTCCCCACCACCGCGACGGCGAGGAGGATCCCGGCGTCGAGGAGCACCGAGCCCTTGAAGAACGCCCCCACGTCGGCGTCGATGCCGATCTGCAGGAAGAACACCGGGATGAACAGGTGGCCCACCGGGCCCAGCTCTCGGCCGATGCGGTGGGCCTGGCGGCTCCGGCTCAACGCGATGCCGGCCACGAACGCACCGACGATCGGGGCGAGCTTGGCGGCGTCGGCCAGCTCGGCGAACCCGAGCGTGAAGGCGAGGGCCAGCGCCACGAGCGTGCCGGTGGAGCGCGAGAACCGCTCGATGAAGGAGAACAGCGGGGGGGCGGCCTTCAACCCCGACGATGCCGCCGACGACGAGGAACGCGACCGCCACGAGGATGATCCCGGCCACCGACAGGACCGACACCGACCCCTCGGTCACGAGTCGGACCACGACGGTGAGGACGATGAGCCCCATCACGTCGTCGGCCACCGCCGCGCCGAGCACGATGCGGGCCTCGGTGGTGGCCAGGGCTCTGAGGTCGCCGAACACACGGGCGGTGATGCCGACGCTCGTGGCCGTGAGCGCAGCGCCCACGAACAGCGCGGTGTTGAAGTCCTCCCCCATCAGGCCCATGGCGCCCATGCCGAGCGCCATCGGGGCGATCACCCCGATCACGTGCCACCGACATCGACACGCGGCCGACCTTGCCGAGCTCCCGCAGATCCATCTCCATGCCCACCTCGAGCAGCAGGAGGATCACTCCGATCTCGCCGAGCGTGCGCAGGACCTCGTCGTGGCCGCCCACGGCGTTGATGCACCGAGGGGCCGATGAGGATGCCGGCCACGATCTCACCGACGACCGCCGGGACGCCGATGCGCTCGGACAGCTCGGCAGCCACCTTGGCGGCGACCAGGACGATCAGGATGTGGCGGAGGATCTCGGCGATGTCCATGGGCTCGGGGAGAGGGCAGGAGGGGTCGGGACGCGCACCGGGCGGGCACGGACGTGCCGTGCCCGCCCGGTGGCAGTGGTTGGCCGAGCGGTGCTGCTACTCCGGGCGTTCCGGTCGCAGCACCGGCGGGGCCGAGTAGCCGGCGCTCGGGTTGGCCGACGGGAAGTCGCCCCTCGACGAGCCGACGAGCTGGCGCTGGCCGATCTCCGGGTCCGAGGCCTCGATGGCGTACTCGAACTCGGGGTAGGCCAGGGCACCCATCTCCGGGATGTCCATGCCCTCGATCTCCATCTCCGCCGGCGGGCGGATGCCGCCCTTCGTCAGCGCGTTCTGGAGCTTGAAGAAGGCGAAGGCGATGCCGAAGATCACGGTCCAGATGACCAGCACGCCGATCGCCTGGGCACCGAGCTGGCGCAGCCCGAGGTCCATGTTGTCGAGGTCGCCGAACACGCCGGTGACACCGAGGCCGGAATCGAACATCTTGCCGTCGGTGGTGACGTTCCAGCCGGCGCCGTAGAGGCCGTTGCTGAACAGGCCCACCGCCAGCACGCCGAAGCTGCCGCAGAACGCCGTGGACGGCGATGGCGCCCACCGGATCGTCGATGCCACGACGCTCGATGAACCCGACCGCCCACGGGGCGAGCACGCCGGCGATGATGCCGATGACGGCCGCCGCCCACGGGTCGACGAAGGCGCACGGCGCCGTGATGGCCACCAGACCGCCGAGCATGCCGTTGACCATCATCCCGGGATCGGGCTTGCCGGTGCGGAGCTGCATGTACAGCATCGCGGTGATGGCACCGAACGCACCGGCGATCGCCGTGTTGGCCGCCACCGTGGCGAACTGCACGTCGGTCGCCGCGAAGGTCGAGGCGGCGTTGAACCCGAACCAGCCGAACAGCAGGATGAAGCAGCCGAGCATCGCCATCGGGATGTGGTGGCCCGGCGATGGTGTTGGCCGACCCGTCCTTGTTGAACTTCCCGATGCGCGGCCCGAGCACGATGGCGCCGGCGAGGCCGGCCACGGCGCCGACGGAGTGGACGACGCCGGAGCCGGCGAAGTCGACGTAGCCGTAGCCGAGGTCCATCGAGTTGCCCAGCTGCGAGAGCCAGCCGCCGCCCCAGGTCCACGCACCGAAGATCGGGTAGTAGATGGCGCCGCAGAAGATGCCCCAGAGGGCGAACGAGTTCCACTTCCACCGCTCGGCCATGGCCCCGGTGGGGATCGTGGCCACGGTGTCCATGAAGGCCACCATGTAGAGGAAGAACCCGAGGGTCGCGGCGCCGCCGGCCTTGCCGACGATGTCGGTGAGGAAGAAGCCGCCCTTGAAGAGGAAGATCGACTCACCGGATCCGATCAGGGCTCCGCCAGCCGCGGAGTCCATGCCGATCACCGGCAGCGAGTAGCCGCCGAACATGAAGCCGTAGCCCACCGCGAAGTAGCCGATGAAGCCGAGGCCGAAGATGGCGAAGTTCGTGCTGACGACGTGCGCCGCGTGCTTGGCCCGGCAGAAGCCGGTCTCCACGAGGGCGAAGCCGGCCTGCATGAAGATCACCAGCACCGCGCCGAGGACCACCCAGAGCAGGTTGGTGTTCTTGGCCAGGGTGTCGACGTCCGGGACGATCTCCTGTGCGCCGGCCACACCGGTGAACGCCAGGGAGGCCACGGCCGCCACACCGAGGCCGACGAGGGCCTTCGTGTGCAGCGCCGCCCCACCGGGCATTCGTGAACGAGGACGAAGAGACATGCACCTTCCTTTCGGCACGTGAGCAGGAGCCGGACGCGTTGTCTGACCCATGCCTGAACCTAAGGAGGAGGTGTCACGCCTTCATGTCTCGGATGTGAACCCGAGCGTTCGACCTGGGGCGGCACTTTGGCCACCTTTCTTTCTTCGATCTGACCTGGCGCCGGACCCACTGGCGCCCACCACGGAGACCCGTCAGGATGCGGCGATGCCCGATGCTCCGGAGCCCGAGGTCGACCGTCGCAAGATCCGCCTCGGCCTCGCACTGATCTGCCTGGTGGTCATCGCGGCGGTGATCCTCATGTTCGTCGTCGAGGCGCCGGCCGGGAAGGCCCTGATGTTCGCGATCGCCGTCACGGCGTTCGTCCGGGCCTTCCTGCTGAGCCGGTCGCTGCGTCGCGAGCAGCACGGACGATGACCACCCTCCTCGAGCAGCTCCGGGCCGACCTCACCGCGGCGATGAAGGCCCAGGACAAGGTCACCACCGGCGCGCTCCGGCTGGCGTTGGCCGCCGTCGGCGAGGCCCAGGTGGCCGGCAACGAGGCCAAGGACCTGAGCGACGACGAGGTGCTGGCCGTGCTCACCAAGGCGGCCCGCAAGCACGAGGAGGCGCTCGAGGCGTTCGCCGGCGCCGGGCGGGCCGAGTCCGCCGCCGCCGAGGAGGCGTCGCTGGCCGTGCTGGCCGCCTACCTGCCGCAGGGCCTCACGCCCGAGGAGCTGGAGGCGATCGTGGCGAAGACCCTGGCGGAGGGCGGCTTCACCACCCCCAAGGACATGGGCAGCGCGATGAAGGCCGTCAACGCCAAGGTGGCGGGCCGGGCCGACGGCAGGGCCGTCGCCGAGCTCGTGAAGTCGCGGTTGGCCGGCTGAGCCGTCGTCACATGCCGAAGTGGTTGTCGCGGACCGCCGCGACCGCCGCGTCGGGTCCGGTCAGCTCGACCCGTGCGACGTCGCGGCCGAAGGCGTAGAGCAGGAGCTCGCCCGGCGGGCCGGTCACGTGGACGACCGGCTCACCCTTTCGGGCCGTGACCCTCTCGTCGGTCCCGGCCCAGCCCATCTCCAGCCCGACGCCCTCGAGGCGCCGACTCAGGAACCGGCTCCCCCGGCGGACGTTGCTCCACAGCGCCGCGTCCAGCTCCGGTGACAGCTCGCGCGGTTCGAAGCCGTGGGGCCGGCGCACGTCCTCGTGGTGGACGAAGAACTCGTTGAGGTTCGGGTACGAACGGACCCAGCCGAGGCGGAAGAAGCCAGGAGGCGGGCCCGACCGGATCCGATCGACGAGCCAGGGGTATGGCCGGCGCTCCTTGAGCCGCACCCGGCCCCGCTCGGCGAACGCCTGGAACGGTCCAGGGAGGGCGATGCTCGGGCCGGCGAGGAGGTCGCGCTCGCGCAACACGATGTGGGCGGCGAGGTCGTGGGTGGTCCAACCCGGGAGCAACGTGGGTGCGGCCGGCCCGACCTCCTCGAAGAGGTCGCACAGCTCGACCCGCTCCTGCGCGTCGAACCGCGGACCGGCCATCAGTCGAGCTCGGACCAGAAGCTCTCGAGGAGCTCGAGGGCGGCGTCGGGGGCGGAGTAGGGCCAGAAGTGGCTGGCGCCGTCCAACGTCGCGAAGCGGGCGCCGAGCGACCCGGCCACCGCCTCGGCCTGGGGGCCGATGCTGAACATGTCCTCGGTCGGGTGGATCACCAGGCCCGGCACCGGGATCGGCGCGAGCGGGCCCCAGTCGGCGTGCGGGTTCGGGACGGCCGAGCGGTAGAGGTCGAGGATGCAGCCGTCCATGACCTCGTCGCCGCCGGACATCAGCTCGAGCGCGTCCGCCTGATCGAGGCCGAAGATCCCGGCGAACAGCGCCGCGCGCTCCTCGACGGGTTGCTCCCGCGGCGCCGCCAGCGAGTCCTCCCCCGCGCCCGGCGTCTGCCAGATCTGTGCGAACTGGTGCCAGACGTAGTCCGGGTGAGCGAGGCTCCCGCAGTCGACGGCCCACGACCGCAGCGGCACGTCGGCGAGCCGCTGCGTGATCAGGCCGAACGTGATGCCGGCCCCCCAGTCGTGACCGACCAGGTCGATCGGCTGGCGGATCCCGATGAGCGTGTCGACGAGCCAGTCGACGTAGGCGTCCTTCGTGGCGGCGAAGCCATCGGGCCGCGGGTTGCCGAACCCGGGCAGCTCCACGGCGACGGACGGACGGGACGTTCCGGCCTGGACCTTCCGCCAGATGGCGGCGGTCTCGGGCACCCCGTGGACGAACACGATCATCCCGGCAACCTA
>CAVSIC010000009.1:0-8117 GCA_963727905.1 uncultured Microthrixaceae bacterium | reverse complement strand
CGTCTGGTCCGGCCGAGCGGCGTCGCGACCGCCGCCCCACTCGGGATCGGCCACCTGCCAGCCGGCGTGGTCGCCGTCTTCGAACGCGCCGCCGTAGCCCAGGTCGGCGTGCGTGACGGCGTGCGTAAGCTCGGCCTCGGTGAGGTCGAGCCGCGTGAGATCCGGGCGCGCGAGCTCGGTGTCGTCTCGGGATTCCGCCTCCTCGGCCGCGACCGGACCCTCGGCATGCCGACGGTGGGCGGCCCGCTGCCCCGCCACGTAGGAGAACAGCGCGAACGCCGCGGTGATGGCGATGCCGGCGAAGCCCACCTGCTCCGGGATCGGCAGGAGCAGCAGCGGGAGCACCGCACCGATGACCCAGGCCAGCTGGAACCGGATCTCGAACCGGGCGAACGACCGGCCGCGATTGGCATCCGGGGCGTCGCGCTGCACGAGCGAGTCGAACGCGAGCTTCGCGCCGGTGGACACGATCGCGATGGTGGCGGCCATGGCGGCGGACATGGCGAGGCCGCCGAAGGCCGCCGCCGCGCCTCCGACCACCACCGTGACGCCGAGGAGCACCATGAGCATCCGCTCCTCGGAGAAGCGCTCGCGGAGCCAGGGCGCGACCGCCGCGCCGATGAGGGACCCGGCGCCGGTGACCCCGGCCACGACACCGAGGTGCCAGCGAGGGTCCTCGCGGAGCCCGAAGAGGAGGAGCAGCGTGAGGAAGCCGACGATCCCGCGCACGAGCGCCATGGCCGTGGACGCCAGCACCACGCCGATGCTCCGGAGCTCGGCCGTCTCGGCTGCGCTCGGCGGCGCGATCGCCACCTGGGCCGCCGGGATCCGGAGCGCGGCCAGGGTGCCGGCGAGGTACACGACCACGGCAACGCCGAGGATGCCCTGCGACCCGGCCAGCGCGTACGCCGGCGCGGCCAGGAGGCCCGCCCCGGGAGCGGCCAGGCCCGAGAGCAGCTGCAGCTTGGAGTTGGCCTCGACGAGCTCCTCGTCGTTGTGCACCACGGTGGGCACGAGGGCGCTGCGGGCCACGCCGTACGCCTTGCCGAGGGCCAGCACGGCGAACGCCTCGGGGAACAGCAGCAGGCTGTTGAGGTCGTCGAGCATCACGAGGCAGACGACGGCCCGCACGCCGTTCACGGCAACCACCATCCAGCGCCGGCCGCCGTGGGACCGGTCGAGGGCGGGCCCGATGAAGGGGGCCACGAAGGCCAGCGGGGCGACCGTGAGGAGCAGGTAGAGGAAGACCTTCCAGCGCGCCTCGTTGGGGTCGAGGTCGAAGAAGAGCGATCCGGCCAGGGCCAGCGTGACCAGGGCATCGCCCAGCGCCGTGAGCACGTGGGTGCGCGCCAGCCGGGTGAACGGCGAGAGGCGGAAGGCGTCGGCCCCCGCCCGGCGCCGGGGAGTGGACAGCGGTTGCCACCCGGCCGGTTCGGACATCACCACATCGTAGGGATGCCCAGCGACGCTCCGGGTCAGCCGGTCGCGACGACCCGAGGCACCTCGTACTTGTAGCCGAGGCCACGGATGGTCACGATGCGGGCCGGGCTCGACGGATCCGGCTCCACCTTCGCCCGCAGGCGCTTCACGTGGACGTCGAGGGTCTTCGTGTCCCCGACGTAGTCGGTGCCCCAGACCCGGTCGATCAAGGTCTCGCGGGTGAGGACCCGGCCGGCGTTGGCCAGGAGGAGCTCGAGCAGCTCGAACTCCTTGAGCGGCAGCTGCACGCCCTCTCCGCGGATGACCACCTCGTGGCGCTCGGGGTCGAGAGCCACATCGCCGACGCTGATCGCCTCGCCGCTCAAGGTCGCGGCTGCCACCGACTCGGCGCCCCGGCGGCGCAGCACGGCGCGCATGCGGGCCACCAGCTCGCGGAGCCGGTAGGGCTTGGTGACGTAGTCGTCAGCGCCCACCTCGAGCCCCACCACGGTGTCGATCTCGCCGCCCTTGGCCGTGACCATGATGATCGGGACCGACGACCGGCGCCGGAGCTCACGGCACACGTCGATGCCCGAGACCTTGGGGAGCATCACGTCGAGCAGCACGAGGTCGGGCTTCACGGCGTCGAACATGTCGAGCGCCTCCGCCCCGTCTCGGGCCACCTGGACGCGGAACCCCTCCCGCTTGAGACCGACGGTGAGGGCCTCCACGAAGGAGTCCTCGTCCTCGACGACCAAGATCGTGGCGCTGGGGGTGGTCATGGGATCAGCCTGCCTCAGAGGTGACGGCGACCGGCCCGGATCCGACCGGGAGTCGCAGGGTGAACGTAGAGCCCTCGCCTTCGAGGGACTCCACGCGAACCTCGCCGGCGTGGTTGCTGGCCACGTGGCGGACGATGGCGAGCCCGAGGCCGGTGCCACCGGTCTCGCGGCTGCGGGCCCGGTCGACCCGGTAGAAGCGCTCGAACACCCGCTCGAGGTCGCGACGGGGGATCCCGATGCCGTGGTCGGCGACGGACAGGTCGATCCAACGACCGTCGGTGCGGGCTCGAACCCGCACCACGGAACCCGGGTCGCTGTACTTCACCGCGTTCTCGAGCAGGTTGTAGGTCGCCGAGACGAGCTGGCGCCGGTCGCCGAGCACGATCGAGGCGAGCGGGCGCCTCGACCACGTCGATGGAGATCGCCTGCTGCTCCGCCGCGGGGCGGACCCGGTCGACGGCCTCGGCGACCACGAGGTGGATCGGGACCTCGTCGTGGAGCCCACCCTCGTCGGCCTCGATCTGGGAGAGCGCGAGGAGGTCATCGATCGTTCGTCCCACCCGAAACGCCTCGGTGAGCATCCGCTCGGCGAGGCGCTGGGCCACGCCCGGATCGTCCTCCGACAGGAGCGTCTCCGCCAGCAGCCCGAGCGCACCGACCGGCGTCTTGAGCTCGTGGCTGATGTTGGCCACGAAGTCGCGCCGCACCGCCTCGAGCCGGCGCCGGTCCGTGACGTCGTCGATCGCGACGAGCACACCGAGGCGCACCCCGCCCGCCGCCAGGGGGATCGAGCGGAGCACGAGCGTGCGCCGCGGCGGGCCGAACAGGTCCACGGCCCGCTCCAGGTCCGGCGACGAGTCGGCGGCGTCGGTCGAGGCCGCGGCCCGGGCCGCCAGCTCGCCGATCGCCTCTTCCACCAGCGCGTCGCCGTGCCGTGCCGCGAGGTAGGTGCCGGCCACATCGTTGGCGAAGGCGATCGCCCCGGCGGTGTCGTAGACCACGATGCCCTGTGGCAGCGCGGACAGGGCCTCGCTGAGCCGACGACGGGCGGTGGCGGCAGCCTCGGAGCGACCCCGGCGCGCTCGGTGGCGTGCTCCACGGCGCCGACCGCGCCTCCGAGCCCGATCGCGGTCGATGGGCTGCCCAGTCGGGCCGCCGCATCGCGGAGCCGGCGCACGTACGCGCGGTCGCGGACCACCATCGCCAGCAGCGCGGCGGACAGCACCACGCAGGCGACGGCCAGCGTGGCCACGGTCAGCGCACCTCGGCGGCGAGGTGGGCGGGTTCGCCGGTGAGCAGGTACCGGAGGCGGGCGCCGATGATGGCGCCATGGTCCGCGATGCGCTCGAGGGCTCGACCCGCCACGAAGGCGTCCATGGCGATGCGCACCGCATCGGGACCGGTGAGCTCCTGGAGCTCGGCCACGAGTCGCTCGTAGTAGAGGTCGAGGTTGCGGTTCTCCGTGGCCAGCGTCGTGGCCAGACCGAGGTCCTGGGCGGACCAGGCCCGCAGCGCGGTGCGGAAGACCTCCACCGCCTCGTCGGCCACCGTGAGCAGCACGTCCCAGACCACCCCCGAGCGGGAGAGCATCGGTTGCTCCGGCGCCAGCTTGACCGCTCGCAGCGCGAGGTCGCCGACCCGCTCGAGCTCGGAGATGATGCGGACCACGGACACCACGAAGCGCAGGTCCGACGCCACGGGCGACTCGCGGCCGAGGAGCAGGTAGCAACGCTCGGTGAGCGACACGTTCATCGCGTCGATCTCGTCGTCGGCCGCGAACGCCGCGGCGGCCAGGACCTCGTCGCCGGTGCGGAGCACCACGCGCATGCGCTCGAGGTTCTCGTCGACGCGTACGCCCATCAGCTCCACCTGGAGGCGCAGCTGGTCGAGCTCCTCGTGGAAGCCGTGACGCATGGGCTCGCCGGAAGCGGCACTGGTGGACATGGTCAGCCGAAGCGCCCGGTGACGTAGTTCTCGGTGCGCTCGTCGGAGGGGTTCGAGAACATCCGGTCGGTGCTGTCGACCTCCACGAGGAGCCCGGTGCGGGTGTCGCTCTCCGAGTTGACCTCGGTGGTGAAGAAGGCGGTGCGATCGCTCACCCGGGCGGCCTGCTGCATGTTGTGGGTGACGATGACGATCGTGTAGCGGGCCTTGATCTCCTGCATCAGGTCCTCGATGCGAGCGGTGGCGATCGGGTCGAGGGCCGAGCACGGCTCGTCCATCAGGAGGACCTCGGGCTGCGACCGCGATGGCGCGGGCGATGCAGAGCCGCTGCTGCTGGCCGCCGGACAGGCCCATGGCGGACTTCTTCAGGCGGTCCTTGACCTCGTCCCACAGCGCCGCGCCGGCGCAGCGCCTGCTCGACGACCTCGTCGAGGTCCCTGGCGGACGCCGCCGACGCGCGGGTCCGTAGGCGACGTTGTCGTAGATCGACTTGGGGAACGGGTTCGGCTTCTGGAACACCATGCCGATCCGGCGGCGCACCTCGACCGGGTCGACCCGGGGGTCGTAGAGGTCGACGCCCGTGGTAGTGCACCGTCCCGTCGACCCGGGCGCCGTCGATGAGGTCGTTCATGCGGTTGAGGCAGCGCAGCACCGTGGTCTTGCCGCAGCCCGACGGGCCGATGAACGCGGTGATCTCGCCCCGCTCGATGGAGAAGCCGACGTCGCGCACGGCGCGGAACGCGCCGTAGTGCACGTCGAGGTCCGTCCACGTCGAAGACCGTGTCCCGCTCGGGACGCGGCGATGCCACCGCGGCGACGACCTCGGGGGCGGCCGTCGGACCGGTGGTGCTGGCGGTGGTGTCGAGGGGCATGTCGGGCGCTCCTTGGGCGTCGTCGGCGGCGGTCACTGGTGCTCGAGGGAGAACCGCGAGGCGACGAAGCGGGCGATCAGGGTGAGGACGAAGACGAGGAGGACGAGGGTGAGGGCCGCGCCCCAGGCCCGGTCCTGCGGCGCCGGGGAAGGGCTGGCTGGCGTTGCGGAAGATCTGGGCCGAGAGCGTCGTGTTCGGTCCGGACAGGCTCCAGTTCGACGTCGTTGGTGACGCCGATGGTGAACAGCAGCGGCGCGGTCTCGCCGGCGGCGCGGGCGACGGCGAGCATCGCCCCGCTCACGATGCCGCGGCAGGGCCGTGGGCAGCACCACGGACATCGATCGTGCGGCAGCGTGCGGGCCCCGAGGGCCGTAGCTGCCCTGGCGCAGCTCGTCGGGCACGAGCTTGAGCATCTCCTCGGTGGTGCGGATGACGATCGGCAGCATCAGGCAGGCCAGTGCGAGCGCGCCGGCGAAGCCCGACTGGTCCTCGAAGCGTCGCGACCCACACCACGTAGATGAACAGGCCCATGACGATCGACGGCACGCCGGTCATGACGTCGGACATGAAGCGGATGACGCGGGCCAGCGCGCCGCTCGCTGCCGATACTCGTTCAGGTAGATGGCCCCGAGCACGCCGAGCGGGATGGCCATCAGCGACGCGGCGCCGGTGATCACGAGCGTGCCCGACGACCGCCGGGCCCATGCCGGGGCCGACGGCCCGGAACTGGCGCGGGATGTCGTCCGTGAGGAACGGCCAATCGATGACGTTCAGGCCCTTCGACGCGACGTAGGAGAAGACCAGGCCGAGCGGGACGAGGGCGATCCACGAACGACAGGGTGAGACCGACCGTGGCGAGCAGGTCCGCGGCTCGCCGCCGGCCCTTCACCCGGGCGGTCAGGAGGTCCGTGGCGGGCGGCGGGGTCGCCGGCCGCTCCAAGGTCGAGGTCGCGTTCACGTCACCCCCCGCAGGCGGGTCTCCGCCCGTTGCACGATGGCGCGGGCGGTGACGTTGACGACGATCGTCATGGCGAAGAGCACGACGCCCATGCCGATGAGGGCCGACCGGAACGTCCCGGAGGACTCCCCGAACTGGTTGACGATCACCGCCGGCATGGCGTCGCCGGACTTGAAGAGGTTGGCGATGATCTGCGGCGAGCGAGCCGATGACGAGGGCGACGGCGATGGTCTCGCCCATGGCCCGTCCGAGACCGAGCATCACGGCGCCCACCATGCCGCCGAAGCTGTGCGGGCAGCACCGCGCCGCGGATCATCTCCCACCGGGTGGCGCCGAGGGCCAGGGCGGCGGCCTTCTCGCCGCGAGGGCACGGTGGTGAGCACCTCGCGGCTGACCGAGGTGATGATCGGCGTGATCATGATCGCCAGGATGATCCCGGCGGTCATGAAGCTCCGGCCGGTCCCACCGCTCGCCGAACAAGGTGTGGAGGACCGGGACCGGCTCGACGAGGTCGGCGACCCCGTCGTAGAAGCCCGAGATGTTCGGGGCCAGCACGGCGATGCCCCAGAGGCCGTAGACGACCGACGGGACCGCGGCCAGGAGGTCGATGGTGGTGACCACCAGGCTCCGGAGCCGCCGGTGCACGACCTCGGTGGTGAACAGCGCGATGCCGATGCTCACCGGCACCGCGAGGACCAGGGCGATCGTCGACACCACGAGCGGTGCCGTAGACGAACGCCAGGGCCCCGAACTGTGGACCCAGCGGCCCGTCGCCGTCAGGGTCGTTGGGGATCCAGCGCTTCGACGTGATGAAGTCGAAGCCCGACTCGCGGAAGGCCGGCCAGGCCTGGTTGAGCGTGCTGACGGCGATCAACGCGAGGATCGCGAGCACCAGGGCCCCGGCGCCGAGCGCCACGACCTTGAAGATCTGATCCGAATCGAGGCGTCGACGCCGCTCGTGCAGCTCGAGGTCCTGGCCGGCCATCGTGCGAGCTAGCCGACCGTGAGCTTCTCGAGCTGGGCGAGCGCCTTGTCGTGGAGCTCGGCCGGGAGCTTGGCGAAGGCCACCTCGGCGGCCAGGTCCTGGGCCTCGGTCAGCACGAAGGTGATGAAGCCCTTCACGTTGTCGAGGGCGGCCTGGTCGCCGTAGGTGGTCCGCACCAGCAGGTAGGTGGGCGCGGTGATCGGGTAGGCGTCGGCGCCCTCGGCGTCGAGCGGGTCGTAGCTCAGGTCGTCGTTGACCATCGGCGCCGTCGAGCGCCGCCGGGCGCCGTCGAGCGACGGCAGCGACGTACTCGCCGGACTTGTTCTTGATCGCCGCGAACGTGAGCTGCGTGGCCTTGGCGTCGGACAGGTCGACGTAGCCGATGGCCCCGTCGTTCTGGGTGATCAGCTGTGCGACGCCCGTGTTCTTCTGGCCGGCCTGGCTGGAGGTGGGCCAGGCGACGGTGTCGCCGGCGCCGAGCGTCCAGGTGTCCGGGGCGGCCTTGGCCAGGTACTTGGTGAAGTTGCTGGTGGTGCCCGAGCCATCGGCACGGTGGACCATCACGATGTCCTTCGAGGGGAGGTCGGCGTCGGGGTTGTCGGCTCGACGATCGCGTCGTCGTCCCACTTCGCGATCGTCGCCCTGGAAGATGCCGGCCAGCGTGTCGGGGCTGAGCTGCAGGTCCTCGACGCCGGAGAGGTTGTACGACACCGTGATCGGGGCGGCCACGGTGGGGACGTAGAGGTAGGAGCCGGCGGCCGGACCGTCGCCGTCCTTCACCAGGCTGTCGGAGCCGGCGAAGTCGTTGAGGTTGCTGCCGAAGTCCTTCTTGCCCTGGCCGGAGCCGACGGCGTTGTAGGTCACGGAGAGGTCGGAGACCTCGGAGAACGCGTCGATCGCCGTCTGGTAGAAGGCGTCGGGGAAGCTGGCCCCCGAACCGGTGATCGAGCCCGACAGCGCGGCGTAGGCGGACTCCTCGGTGGGGGTGGTGCCATCGGTGTCGCCGGAGCTGTCGGAGTCGTCACCGCCACAGGCGGCGGCCACGAGGCCGAGTGCGAGCAAGAGGGACAACCAGGCGAACGGCTTCTTCTTCAACACGGAGCGAGCCCTCCTTGGGCGAGCGGCGGGTGACGGGCAGGTGAACAGCGCCATCACGA
>CAVSIC010000008.1:0-318498 GCA_963727905.1 uncultured Microthrixaceae bacterium | reverse complement strand
GCCATCCGATCGGCGATCGTCGGCGACGACCTCCTGCGGCTGGCGCTGGCCGGCGACACCGCATCGGCCATGGTGCTCGGCCACACGCGCTGGGCGAGCGTCGGGATCATCTCGCAGCCCAACGCCCACCCGCTCGACAGCACCGAGCTCGAGCGGCCCGACGGGCCCTACGTCACCGCCGTGCTCAACGGCGACGTCGACAACTTCGCCGACCTGCGAACGGCCGACGGCCTCCGCCTGGCCGCCGAGATCACCACGGACGCCAAGGTCATCCCGACGCTCGTGTCCCGCCGGCTGGCCGAGGGCAAGGACCTCGTCGACGCGTTCCGCGACACGGTGGCCAGCTTCGAGGGCTCGGTGGCCATCGGGGCCAGCTCGGCGTCGCACCCCGACCACCTGCTGCTCGCGCTCCGGGGCAGCGGGCAGGGCGTCTACGTGGGCCTCGCCGACGGCTGCTACATCGTGGCGTCGGAGCCCTACGGCGTCGTCGAGCTCACCGACACCTACGTGCGCCTCGACGGCGAGACCCCGGCGAACCCCGACAACCCCACCGCCAGCCGCGGCCAGATCCTGGTGCTCGACGGGAGCCGGGCGGGCACGATCGAGGGCATCCTGCGCCAGGGCTACGACGGAACGCCGCTGCCCGTGTCCCCCGACGACCTCAGCCGGGCCGAGATCACCACCCGGGACATCGACCGCGGCGCGTACCCCCACTTCCTCCTCAAGGAGATCACCGAGGCGCCGGCCAGCTTCCGCAAGACGCTGCGCGGCAAGCTCATCGACGGACCGGACGGCCCCACGGTGCTCCTCGGCCCCGACGTGCTCCCCGAGTCGATCCGGGCCCTCCTGCGCGACGGCAGCATCCGCCGAGTGCAGGTGATCGGCCAGGGCACCGCCCACGTGGCCGGCACCAGCCTCGCCGCCGCCCTCGACGCGGCCCTGCCCGACGGTCGCCTCCGCACCGACTCGCTCCCCGCCACGGAGCTGTCCGGGTTCGGCCTCCGCAACGACATGTCCGACACGCTCGTGGTGGCGATCAGCCAGTCGGGGACCACCACCGACACCAACCGGACGGTCGACCTCGTGCGGGCCAGGGGCGCCCACGTCATCGCGATCGTCAACCGGCGGCAGTCCGACCTCACCGACCGGGCCGACGGGGTGCTGCACACGTCGGACGGGCGTGACGTCGAGATGAGCGTGGCATCGACGAAGGCGTTCTACTCGCAGATCGCGGCCGGCTTCCTGCTGGCGTGGGCGATCGCCGCGGAGGTCGGTGGCAAGGTCGACGCCGCACTGGTCGAGGGCCTCCGCGCGCTGCCGGCGGCGCTCGAGGCCACCGTCTCCCGCCGCCCGCACATCGCGGCGGCCGCCCAGCAGCTGGCGCCGTCGAACCGCTACTGGGCCGTGGTCGGCAACGGCACCAACCGCATCGCCGCCGAGGAGCTCCGGATCAAGCTCTCCGAGCTCTGCTACAAGGCCATCGCCTGCGATGCCACCGAGGACAAGAAGCACATCGACCTCTCCTCGGAGCCGATGATCCTCGTGTGCGCGGCCGGCCTCGAGGGTTCCACCGCCGACGACGTGGCGAAGGAGGTGGCGATCTACCGGGCCCACAAGGCCACGCCGATCGTCGTGTGCAGCGACGGTGAGGAGCGCTTCGCGGCGGCCCACCAGGTCCTCGCCGTGCCCGCCTCCCACCCGCAGCTGGCCTTCGTGCTGGCGGCGATGGCCGGGCACCTGTTCGGCTACGAGGCGGCCCTCGCCATCGACGCGCAGGCGCTCCCGCTCCGCGAGGCCCGCGCCGCGATCGAGGACGCGGTGGGCGACTCCGTGGCCACCGATGGCGACGAGCTGCTCCGCTCGCTGAAGCACCCGCTCACCCACGCCGCCCAGCGGTTCTTCGACGGGATCCGGTCGGGGAGCTACGACGGCAACCTCGAGGCCAGCACCGCGGTCCGCCTCTCGTCCTCGTTCCGGTACGCGATCGGCGTCGCCTCGCTCGACGGCTACCAGGCCGAGCACGGCCGCATCGGCACGCCGGCCGTCGTGGTCGACGACCTCACCGCCGCGCTGAGCCTCGGCATCGACGAGCTCACCCGCCCGGTCGACGCCATCAAGCACCAGGCCAAGACCGTCACCGTCGGCATCTCCCGCACCGACGAGACGCTGCTGCAGCCGGCGCTCGTGCAGGCCGTGCTGGCCGCCGGCACCGCCCGTGACCGGCTCACCTACAAGACCCTCCGGACGCTGGCCGACCTCGACCCCGCGGTGGCGGAGGTCACCGGCTGGATCCGCTACGAGCTCGACGGCGACGCCGCGGACGGCGAGATCCCCCTGGCCGTCGTCGATCGGGGCGGCATCTCGCTCGACATCCCCACGCGCACCGAGCGGGCCGCGGTGCTGCGAGGCACCAAGCACACGGTCGCCCTCGAGCGCCTCGTGTTCGTCACCCGAGGTCGTGAGGACGGTCGCACGATCGTGATCGTCCCGGAGACGAAGGACGATCTCGCCACCGGCATCACCCTCCTGCACGTCCGCTTCCACGACCACCTGTCGGTGGGCGCCGCGCGAGGAGCGCTCCAGGGCTACCGGAACCGCTGGGCCGCGCTGCGCGACGCGGTGCTCGAGACCGAGCCCACCTTCCGGGAGGATCGGCTGGCCTCCGTGCCCACGGCGGACCTGCTCGTGGCGCCGATCGCCGAGCTGGCCGACCACTGGCGCACCCGTTGATCGGGCTCTCCGGATGATCGGCATCGGGGTCGACCTGTGCGAGGTCGAGCGCATGCGCGCCGCGCTGGCCCGCACGCCCCGGCTCAGGGATCGCCTCTTCACCGAGGAGGAGCAGGCCTACTGCGATCGTCGGCCCGATCCCACGGAGCGCTACGCCGTGCGCTTCGCGGCCAAGGAGGCCGTGCTCAAGGCCATGGGTGTGGGCGTGGGCGCCTGCAAGTGGCGTGAGATCGAGGTGGCCAGGGCCGACAGCGGAGCGCCGTCCGTGCAGCTCCACGGTGGGGCCCAGCGCCTGGCCGAGGAGCGGGGCATCGGCCGATGGCTGCTCACGATGACCCACACCGATCGGGTGGCCGAGGCGATCGCGGTGGCGATCGAGCCGTGATCCCGATCCTGACCCCGGAGGAGATGGCCGCCGTCGACGCGGCCGCGCCCGAAGCCGTCGAGGTGCTCATCGAGCGGGCCGGCGCGGCGGTCGCAGCCGCCGCGCTCGACCTCCTCGGCGGGGCCTACGGTCGTCGGGTCGTCGTGCTGGCGGGGAAGGGCAACAACGGCGCCGACGGGCGGTCGGCGGCGGTGCGCCTGCGGCGTCGTGGTGCCCGAGTCGAGGTCGTCGACGCGCTGGGCGGCTCCCGATCGCCTCGCGCCGTGCGACCTCGTGATCGACGCCGCCTACGGCACGGGCTTCCACGGCGAGCACTGCGCCCCCCAGGTGCGCCCAGGCACGCCGGTGCTCGCGGTCGACATCCCGAGCGGGGTCGACGGGCTCACCGGGGAGGAGCCGGGCCGGGCCCTCTCGGCGGATCGGACGGTCACCTTCGCCGCGCTCAAGCCCGGTCTGCTGCTGGAGCCGGGCTGCTCCCTGGCGGGCGACGTGGACGTCGCCGACATCGGACTCGACGTGGGGGAGCGCCGGGTGGGCCTCGTCGAGCGCGACGACGTCGCCGCCTGGCTCCCGCGCCGACGGCCGCAGGCCCACAAGTGGCAGTCCGCGCTGCTCGTCGTGGCCGGGTCGCCCGGGATGCTCGGCGCCGCCCACCTCTGCGCCCGAGCGGCGCAGCGAGCGGGCGCGGGCATGGTCCGGGCCGGGTCTCCGGGGATCGACGACGACCGCGGGCGCCCCACGGAGGCCGTCGGCGTGACGCTCCCGGCCCACAGCTGGGGTGCCGCCGCCCTGGCCGCCGCCGACCGGTGCCACGCCGTCGTGGTCGGGCCCCGGCCTCGGAGCCGGCGACGACACCCGGTCCGGCCTGCGGGCGCTCCTGTCCTCCGACCTGCCCGTGCTGGTCGACGGAGACGGGTTGACGGTGCTCGGCTCCGACGCCGCCGACGGGCTGGCCGACCGCTCGGCCCCGACGGTCCTCACCCCCCACGACGGCGAGTACGAGCGCCTGGCGGGCGCCCGCCCGGCCGCCGACCGGCTCGAGGCGGCGCGGTCCCTGGCGGCCACCACCGGCGCCGTCGTCCTGCTCAAGGGCTCGCCCACCGTCGTGGCCGACCCCAACGGCGAGGTGCGGGTGGTCGCGGCGGGCGACGCCCGGCTGGCCACCGCCGGCACCGGCGACGTCCTCAGCGGTGTCATCGGCGCGCTGCTGGCCCAAGGCGTCCCCGCCCTCGAGGCGGCGGCCGCCGGGGCCTGGCTCCACGGCCGGGCCGCCGCCCTCGGCCCCACCGTGGGCCTCGTCGCCGGCGACCTGCCCGCCCTGCTCATCGCGGCCCTCGACGAGGTGTGTGGCTGATGGCCCGGGCGTGGGCGGAGGTGTCGCTCGGGGCGATCGCGGCGAACATCGCGGCCCTGTGCGAGGTGGCCGCCCCTGCGCAGGTGTGCGCCGTGGTGAAGGCGGACGGCTACGGGCACGGCGCCGCTCCGGTGGCGCGTGCGGCCGTGGAAGCCGGCGCGGCCTGGCTCGCGGTGGCCCAGGTGCCGGAGGCGACGGAGCTCCGAGACGGCGGCATCGACGCGCCGATCCTCCTGCTGTCCGAGCCGAGGGCATCCGAGGTCGACGAGGCCCTCGACGCCAGGATGCACATCACCGTGTACTCGTCGGACATGGTCGAGCGGCTGGGCGCCGCCAGCGCCGCCCTCGGCGGTCCCGCGCTGCCGATCCACGTGAAGGTCGACACCGGCATGCGTCGGGTCGGCGTGGTGCACGACGATGCGGTGGCACTGGCCAAGATCGTCGATGCCCACCCGGCGCTCGAGCTGGCGTCGGTGTGGACGCACTGCGCGGTGGCCGACGAGCCGCACGACCCGTTCACCGCGCTCCAGCTCGAGCGGTACGACGCCGTGCTCGACGATCTGGCTGCCCAGGGCATCGAGGTGCCCATCCGCCACGCCGCCAACTCGGCGGCGGCGATCGCCCACCCGCGGCGCGCTACGACCTGGTCCGGTGTGGGATCGCCGTCTACGGGATCGCCCCCGGCCCCGCGCTGGTCGGCGCCATCGACCTGCGGCCGGCGGTCCGGCTCGTGACGGAGGTGTCGTTCGTGAAGGAGGTCGGCAAGGGCGAGGGCATCTCGTACGGCTTGCACCACCACGTCGAGCGCGACACCCAGGTCGCCACGCTGCCCATCGGCTACGCCGACGGGGTCTTCCGGGCCCTGGGGCTCGAGCGGCAGGACGTCCTCATCGGCGGGCGTCGGTGTCCGATGGTGGGCGTGGTGACCATGGACCAGGTGATGGTCGACATCGGGCCCGATGCCGATGTCCACCCCGGTGACGAGGCGGTGCTCCTCGGCGCCCAGGGCGACGAGCGCATCGCGCCCGACGAGTGGGCGGCCGTGCTCGGCACGATCGGCTACGAGGTGGTCTGCGCGATCGGCCCCCGCGTCGAGCGCCGCTACGTCACGGCGTAGGTACGGTGGCCAGATGGCTGACGGGCCGGACATCGCCTCGCTGATCCGCGACATCCCCGACTTCCCGAAGCCGGGGGTCGGGTTCAAGGACATCACCCCGCTGCTCGGCGACGCAGCCGGCTTCGCCCACGTCGTCGACCGGCTGACGGAGCACTTCACCGGCCGGCGGGTGGACAAGGTGGTCGGCATCGAGGCGCGCGGCTTCGTGATCGCGGCGCCCATCGCCCACCGGCTCGGGGCCGGGCTGGTCCCGGTCCGCAAGCCCGGGAAGCTCCCGTGGACCACCCAGGTCCAGGAGTACGAGCTCGAGTACGGGACCGACCGCCTCGAGGTGCACACCGACGCGGTTGCGCCCGGCGAGCGCGTGGCGGTGATCGACGACGTTCTCGCCACCGGGGGCACGGCGGCCGCCGCCGCGGCGCTGATCGAGGCGATCGGCGGCGAGGTGGTCGGGCTCGGCTTCGTGATCGAGCTGGCGTTCCTCGGCGGCGCCGCCCGCCTCGCGGGGCGCGACCACGTGTCGCTCCTCACCTACGAGTAGCGGTGGCCGCGCTCGCCAGGGTCATCGCCGACGTGGTCGCCCGGGAGCTCACGTGACCCCCCGATCCTCCTAGGCTCGGGCCGTGCCCACCACGCTCGAGGACCTCGCCGCGCAGGCCTCCACCTGCACCGCGTGCCGCCTCTCGGAGGGCCGCACCCAGGTGGTCTTCGGCATGGGCGACCCGCAGGCCGACGTGATGTTCGTCGGCGAGGGCCCGGGCGCCGAGGAGGACAAGCAGGGCCTCCCGTTCGTCGGCCGGTCGGGCCAGCTCCTCGATCGACTGATCGCCGAGGAGCTCGGTCGCACCCGCATCAGCTGCCGGGTGACGAACACGACCCTGTGCCGTCCGCCCGGGAACCGCGATCCGAAGCCAGACGAGGTGGAGGCGTGCGCCCATTGGCTCGATTCGCAGATCGACCTGGTCGCGCCGACGGTCGTGATCACGCTGGGCAACTTCGCGTCGAAGCGGCTGCTGCGACACCGACATCGGGATCACCAAGCTGCGCGGCCAGGCCTACCCGTTCCGCGCCGGGTGGCTGGTCCCGACGTTCCACCCGGCCGCGGCCCTGCGCGGCGGCGGAGCGGTGCTGTCGCAGATGCGGTCGGACTTCGTGCGGGCCAAGCTCCTCCTCGCCGACGGGACCCCCGCATGACCGGCCCGGTGAGCGCCCGCACCGCGTCGGTGGAGGCCACCCGCGACCTGGCCGCGGCCGTGGCCGGCCTGGCCCGGGCCGGCGACGTCGTGGTGCTCGCCGGCGACCTCGGTGCCGGCAAGACCGCCTTCGTCCAGGGCTTCGGCCGCGCGCTCGGCGTGGAGGAGCGCATCACCAGCCCGACCTTCACGCTGGTCCACGTGTACGAGGGGCGCCTTCCCATCCACCACCTCGACGTCTATCGGCTCGAGCAGCATCAACGAGGCCCTCGACCTCGGCCTGGCCGAGATGCTCGACGACGGCGGCGTGGTGCTCGTCGAGTGGGGCGACGCGATCCTGCCGGTCCTGCCCCACGACCTCCTCGAGGTCCGGCTGACGCTTCGGGGACGGCGACGACGACCGCGCGCGTGCAGCTGCGGCCGATCGGCCCGGGTTGGTCGGCGCGGTGGCGGTCGCTCGCCGGCGCGCTGTCGCCGTGGATCGACGCGCCGGGCGGTGGCGGATGCTGATCCTCGGCATCAGCACGTCGACCGCCCGCGTCGGCTGCGCCATCGGCGGCCACGAGGGGATCCTCGGTGCGGTGTACTCGTCGCGCGGCAAGCGCCACGCCGAGACGCTCACGCCGTCGATCGAGTTCCTCTGCCGCCAGACCCGCGTCGAGCTGCGCGACATCGGCGCCGTCGCCGTCGACGTCGGGCCCGGGCATGTTCACCGGGCTGCGCGTCGGGATCGCCGCCGCCAAGGCCCTCGCCCACGCCCGCCGCCTCCCGATGATCGGGGTCCCGAGCCTCGACCTGCTCGCCTTCCAGCCACGGTTCTCGAGCCGCCGGATCGTGTGCGCCATCGACGCCGGCCGCGGCGAGATCTTCCACGCCAGCTACCGCCAGTCGCCCGGTGGCGTGCAGCGGATCACCGAGCCGACCGTCGGCACCGCCGAGGACCTGGCCACCGAGCTGCACGCGCTCGACGAGCCGGTCCTGCTCGTCGGCGACGGCGCCCTCCGCTACCGGGCGGCCTTCGAGGGCATCACCCGCCTCGAGATGGGCGACTCGGGGGTGGCCCACCCGTCGGCCGGATCGCTCGTGCAGCTGGCCCACGCGCAAGGCGCTCCGCGAGGACTTCGTCACCCCGACCGAGCTCACGCCGCTCTACCTCCGCAAGCCCGACGCCGAGATCGGCTGGACCACGAGGCACGGCCTGTGAGCGCGCGCCCTGAGGTCGATGGAGGACCTCGACGACCTCGAGGTGGTGATCGGCCCGATGAAGCGGCGCCACCTTCGCGGCGTCCTCAAGATCGAGAGCAAGGTCTACCCCCGGCCGTGGTCGATGGGCCTGTTCATGAGCGAGCTCGGGTACCGGGAGGGCCGGGTGTACCTCGTGGCCCGGGTCGGCGGCACGGTGGTCGGCTACGGCGGGCTGATGGTCGTGCTCGACGACGGGCACATCACCACGCTCGCCGTCGACCCCGCCTGGCACCGCCACTCGATCGGCACCCGCCTGCTGCTCGCCCTCGCCGACGCCGGCGATCGAGCGCGGGGTGCGAGCAACCTCACGCTCGAGGTGCGCCTCGGCAACGACCCGGCCAAGGAGCTCTACCGCCGGTTCGGCTTCGCCCCGGCGGGCATCCGCAAGGGGTACTACGTCGAGACGAACGAGGATGCCCTGGTGATGTGGGCCAACGACCTCGCGCACCGACGACATGGCGGACCGTCGGGCACAGCTGGCCGCCGGGATCCGCGGCGCCACGATCGTCGAGGAGATCGCCGCGATGAGCGCCGGGAGTGATCCTCGGGATCGAGACGTCGTGCGACGAGACCGCCGCGGCCATCGTCGAAGGGGGCACCTCGGTGCTGTCGTCGGTGGTGAGCAGCCAGGTCGACCTCCACGCCCGCTACGGCGGTGTGGTCCCCGAGATCGCCAGCCGGGCCCACGTCGACCTGCTCGTGCCCGTGGTGGCCCAGGCGTTCGTGGAGGCCGGCCTGTCCGACCGGGGCGGCGACGACGGCTCCGGCCCGGTCGACGCGGTCGCCGCCACCTACGGCCCCGGCCTGGTCGGCGCGCTCCTCGTCGGGGTGTCGGCCGCGAAGGCCCTCGCCCTCGCCTGGGACGTGCCGTTCATCGCCGTGAACCACCTCGAGGCCCACCTCTACGCCGCGTTCCTCGAGGAGCCCGACCTCGAGCTGCCGCTCGTCGTGCTGCTCGTGTCGGGCGGCCACACGCTGCTCGTGCACATGGAGGGCCACGGGCAGTACCAGGTGCTCGGCTCCACGATCGACGACGCCGCCGGCGAGGCCTTCGACAAGGTGGCCCGCTACCTCGGCCTCGGCTACCCCGGCGGTCCCGCCATCGACCGCATCTCGGTCGAGGGCGACCCGGAGGCGATCCGGTTCCCGCGCCCGATGATCGGCGACGGCACCCTCGACTTCTCCTTCAGCGGCCTGAAGACCGCCGTGGTCAACCACGTGCGCAAGCACCCCGACGTCGGCACGGCCGACGTCGCCGCGTCGTTCCAGGAGGCGGTGGTCGACGTGCTCGTCACGAAGGCCCGCATCGCGGCGCAGGAGGTCGGGGCCAAGGGCCTCTGCCTCGGTGGCGGCGTGGCCGCCAACTCGCTCCTGCGCGAGCGCCTGCTCGGCGCCTGCGTGGAGGACGGCATCCGCGGCTTCCTGCCGAGCCGGGCGATGTGCACGGACAACGCGGCGATGGTGGCCAGCACGGCCTGGTACCGCTGGCAGTCCGACGGCCCGAGCGGCCTCGACACCGGCGCCCACCCGAACCTCGGCCTCCCTCTTGCCTGACCGCTCGCCGCGTAGGTTCGAACCGCGATGTCACCTGACGCGTCCGTCACCGAGCTGCACCCCGCCGACCCGCAGACCGGCCTACCCGAGAAGCGGGAGCTGAGCCTGCGGACGCGGGCGATCGTCGAGGCCTCGGCCTTCGCCGACATCGGGCTGCGGACGTTCGCGGCCTCGATGGTCACCGCGTCGGTGCTCCCGATGGCGCTGTCCCGCGGCAAGCTCCGACAGGAGCGCGAGGACCTCGAGTTCTACCGCGACCTCGCCAGGGCGGCCGACGTCGAGCGGTCGTTCCCGGCCCCGCACCCGGAGCACCCCGTGCGGGCCCGCAGGATCACGCCGATCCCGCTGCGTGGCCAGGCCGGCACGGTGGAGCTGCTCAGCTTCGAGAGCCGGTTCGAGGCGGTGAACCCGGCGATGCGCGAGCGCTACGCCGCGCACGACCGCAACCGGATCGCGCGCGCCCAGCACTGGCGCCACACCGACGGCGAGGGCCCGCGTCCGACGCTGTGCGTGATCCACGGCTTCACGGCGTCGCCCTACTGGGTGAACAGCGCGTTCTTCTCGCTGCCGTGGTTCTTCCACAACGGCTACGACGTGCTGCTCTACACGCTGCCGTTCCACGGCCGTCGTCAGAGCCGCACGTCGCCGTACTCCGGGCACGGCACGTTCGCCCACGGCTTCGCCAACCTCAACGAGGCGATGGCCCAGGGCGTGCACGACTTCCGCGTCTTCACGAGCCACCTCCTCGGCACGAGCGCCTCGCAGGTCGGCGTCACCGGCCTGTCGCTCGGCGGCTACACGAGCGCGCTGCTCGGCGCGGTGGAGGACCGGCTCCAGCTCGTCGTCCCGAACGCGCCGGTCACGGACTTCCCGAGCGTGATGCGGGCGTGGCACCCGGCCGGGCAGATCCTCGCCGGCGCCATGCGCCTGGGTGGCGTGCCCCGCGACGAGGTCGACGACGCGCTGCGCTTCTCGTCGCCGCTCACCTACGCGCCGAAGGTGGCGAAGGAGCGGCGGATGATCGTCGCCGGCCTCGGCGACCGGCTGGCCCCGCCCGAGCAGACCGAGTGGCTGTGGGAGCACTGGGACCGGTGCCGCATGCACTGGTTCCCGGGCAACCACGTCCTGCACGTGAACCGGGTGGCCTACCTGCGTGAGATGCAGGACCTCATGGCGTCGGTGGGGTTCGCGTAGGCGTCAATCCGCGCTTGACGATCGACGAGTCGTCAAGTACTGATTGACGCATGACCGCGGTGCCCGTCACCCTCGACGCCCTGATCACCTCCGTCCGCTCGGCGGCGCCGGACGAGCCTCTCGCCCAGCTCGAGGAGGCCGCCCGACTCAAGAACGAGGTCGGCGAGCTCACCGACGCCCTCCTCGGCCACTTCGTCGACCAGGCCCGGCGGGGCGGCGCCTCGTGGAGCCAGATCGGCGAGGCCCTCGGCGTCAGCAAGCAGGCCGCCCAGCAGCGGCTCACCCCGAAGACGTTCTCCGGTGAGCGCCTCACCGACCGGGCCCGGATCTGCGTGGCCGGCGCCGGGATCGCCGCCCGGAAGCTCGGCCACACCTACGTCGGCACCGAGCACCTGCTGCTGGGCCTGTTCTCCACCCCGGATGCCCTGGCGGCCAAGGTCCTGATCGAGCGCGGCATCACCGCCGAGGCCGTGGAGGCCCACGTCCTCGAGGTCATCGGTCGGGGGACGGGCGACGAGGACATCGCGATCCCACACACCCCCCGTGCGGCTCGGGTCCTCGTCGCCTCCCTCTACGTCGGCCTCGAGATGGGGCACAACTACATCGGGACCGAGCACCTGCTGCTCGCCCTCTACCGGGAGCCCGACGGCGTGGCGGCCAGGTACCTCACCGAGAACGGGCTGTCGGAGGAGGCCTGCAAAGCTCGGGTGGTCGAGAGGCTGGTCGAGATCTACCAGGCCAAGAAGGCCTGACCAGAGCGGTTAGCACTCGCCAGTTGCGAGTGCCAGGGACCAGGCGTAGGGTTGGCACTCGCACGAGTCGAGTGCCAACCGGCATTCGGACGACCGAGTGCTACCGCCACACACGCGTCACGGAGGCGCCCACCATGTCCCTGCAGCCCCTCGAGGACCGCATCATCGTCAAGCCGGGCGAGGCCGAGGAGACCACCGTCAGCGGTCTCGTCATCCCCGACACCGCCAAGGAGAAGCCCCAGCAGGGCGAGGTCCTCGCCGTCGGCCCCGGCCGTCGCTGCGAGCAGACCGGCGACATCATCCCCGTCGACGTCAAGGTCGGCGACGTGGTCGTCTACAGCAAGTACGGCGGCACCGAGATCACCGATGGCGGGCAAGACCTGCTGATCCTCAACGCCCGCGACGTCCTCGCCGTCGTCGTCGCCGACAAGAAGAAGAAGTAGGCCCCAATGGCCAAGCTCCTGAAGTTCGACGACGAGGCGCGCCGCGCCCTCGAGGCCGGCGTGAACAAGCTCGCCGACGCCGTGAAGGTCACCCTCGGCCCGAAGGGCCGGAACGTGGTGCTCGAGAAGAAGTTCGGCGCCCCCACCATCACCAACGACGGCGTCTCGATCGCTCGCGAGGTCGAGCTCGACGACCCGTTCGAGAACATGGGTGCCCAGCTCGTGAAGGAGGTGGCCACCAAGACCAACGACATCGCTGGTGATGGCACCACCACCGCCACCGTGCTGGCCCAGGCCCTCGTGAAGGAGGGCCTCCGCAACGTGGCCGCCGGCGCCAGCCCGCTCGGCCTCAAGCGGGGCATCGAGAAGGCCGTCGAGGCCGCCGTGACCGACATCCAGGGCCAGGCCAAGGAGATCGACGACAAGTCGGAGATCGCCCAGGTCGCCTCGATCTCGGCCGCCGACCCGTCCATCGGCAAGGTGCTCGCCGACGCCATCGACAAGGTGGGCAAGGACGGCGTGGTCACCATCGAGGAGTCGAACACCTTCGGCATGGAGCTCGAGTTCACCGAGGGCATGCAGTTCGACAAGGGCTACCTCTCGCCGTACTTCGTCACCGACGGCGACCGGCAGGAAGCGGTCCTCGCGGACCCGTACATCCTGTTCGTCAACGGCAAGATCTCCTCGGTCCAGGAGCTCCTCCCGGTCCTCGAGAAGGTCATGCAGTCGAGCAAGCCGCTCCTGATCGTCGCCGAGGACGTCGAGGGCGAAGCCCTCGCCACCCTCGTGGTGAACAAGATCCGCGGCACGTTCAGCTCGGTGGCCGTGAAGGCCCCGGGCTTCGGCGATCGCCGCAAGGCGATGATGCAGGACATGGCCACCCTCACCGGCGGCCAGGTCATCGCGGAGGAGGTCGGCCTCAAGCTCGACAACACCACGCTCGACCTGCTCGGCAAGGCCCGCAAGGTCGTCATCACGAAGGACAACACCACGATCGTCGAGGGCGCCGGCTCCAAGGACGACGTCAAGGGCCGCATCGCCCAGATCCGCCGTGAGATCGAGGACACCGACTCCGACTGGGACCGCGAGAAGCTCCAGGAGCGCCTCGCCAAGCTGGCCGGCGGCGTTGCCGTCGTGAAGGTCGGCGCGGCCACCGAGGTCGAGCTCAAGGAGAAGAAGCACCGCATCGAGGACGCCCTCTCGGCGACCCGCGCGGCCATCGAGGAGGGTGTGGTCGCCGGTGGCGGCACCGCCCTGCTCCGGGCCCGTGCCGCGGTGGCCAAGGTGGCCAAGAAGCTCAACGGTGACGAGCAGACCGGCGCCAACGCCGTGTGCCAGGCCCTCGAGGCCCCCGCCCGCCTGATCGCCAGCAACGGCGGTCACGAGGGTGCGGTCGTGGTGCAGCAGGTGGAGCGCGAGACCGGCTCCATCGGCTTCAACGCCGCGACCGGCGAGTTCGAGGACCTCATGAAGGCCGGCGTCATCGACCCGGCCAAGGTCACCCGGGCGGCGCTGCAGAACGCGGCGTCGATCGCTGCCCTCCTCCTCACCACCGAGGTGCTCGTGGCCGACCAGCCCGAGCCCGCGGGTGCCGGCGGCGGCGGCATGCCGGGTGGCATGGGCGGCATGGGTGGCATGGGCGGGATGATGTAGCCCTGCTCCTCGGAGCAACCGATTGTGCAGAGGAGCCGGCCTTCGGGCCGGCTCCTTCGCGTTCTGGCGTTGCACCGCAACGGTGGGCGTCGAGAAGCAACGCCAGAACCGGGTCGTCAGCCGCCGGAGACGAGGAGCTCGGCGCCTTCGGGGGGTGTGGGGTCGTCGACGAGGTCGAGCCAGCCCTCCGGGAGGTGCACCGGGCGGGGGCCGTTCGTGTGGCCCCGGGCGGCGCGCAGCGCGTTGGGCGCGATCTCGAGCGAGGGATCGAGCTCGGCCACCACGCCTTCGAGGTCGGCGATCGTGTCGACCAGCGCCGCCCGCTTCCGCAGCTGTCCACCGGCGGGGTAGCCCGTGAGGTACCAGCTGGCGTGCTTGCGGAAGGCCTTCATCCCCATGCGCTCGCCCTGCCACTCGCTGAGGCGGCGGGCGTGGTCGAGCATCACGTCGGTGACCTGGCCGAGGGGAGGGGCCGGCTGCAGCGGACGTCCTGCGAACGCGTCGGCCAGGTCGCGGAACATCCACGGTCGGCCGAGGCAGCCGCGGCCGACCACGACGCCGTCGCACCCGGTGCGGGCCACCATCTCGAGCGCGTCGGCCGCCTCCCAGATGTCGCCGTTTCCGAGCACCGGGATGGTGGTGACGGCGTCCTTGAGGGCGGCGATGGCGTCCCACCGGGCCGAGCCGCTGTAGAGCTGCTCCGCGGTGCGGGCGTGCAGGGCGACGGCGGCCACGCCCTCGTCCTCGGCGATGCGACCGGTCTCGAGGTAGGTGAGGATCTCGTCGTCGACGCCCATGCGGAACTTGATGGTGACGGGGACGGGGCCGGCCGCCGCCACCGCCGAGCGGATGATCTCGCGGAGGAGCGCGCGGCGGACGGGGAGCGCGGAGCCGCCGCCCTTGCGCGTGACCTTCGGGACCGGGCACCCGAAGTTCATGTCGACGTGGTCGACCCCGTGCTGTCCCACGAGGATGCGGACCGCCTCGCCGAGGGTCCGCGGGTCGGTGCCGTAGAGCTGCACCGACCGGGTGGCCTCCGAACCGTCGAAGCGGAGCATCGCGACGGTCTTGGCGTTGCCCTCGACCAGGGCCCGCGCCGTGACCATCTCGGACACGTACAGCCCCGCGCCGAAGCGGGCGCACAGGCCGCGGAAGGGCGCATCGGTGACACCGGCCATGGGGGCGACAGCACCACGGGCGGATCGACGGTGAGCGGGCCGATGCGGAGCGTCATGCGATCCACAGCTCCATGATCGGGGTGCCGACCTCGGCCAGCAGTCGACGGAGCAGCGGCATCGACAACCCGAGCACGGTGCCGTGGTCGCCGTCGATGCCGTCGACGAACGGTGCCGCGTAGCCGTCGATCGTGAAGCCGCCCGCCACCCGCAGCGGTTCGTCGGTGGCGAGGTACGCGTCGATCTCCGCGTCGGTGGGGGTGCCGTACCGCACGAGGGTGGACGCCACGCCGCTGGCCCGTTCGCCGGACGCGGTGTCGATCACGCAGTGGCCGCTGTGGAGCACCGCGGTCCGGCCGGCCACCGAGGCCCACCAGGCTCGGGCCTCCTCGACCGACGAGG
This sequence comes from uncultured Microthrixaceae bacterium, assembly GCA_963727905.1. Lineage (GTDB taxonomy): Bacteria > Actinomycetota > Acidimicrobiia > Acidimicrobiales > VFJN01 > VFJN01. The sequence goes on along the minus strand of CAVSIC010000008.1, from coordinate 303,301 downwards.
GCTTGCCCCGGGTGGCGCCGTCGACGTCGAGCACCGAGTCGCAGCCGACGACCAGGGCGTCGCTGCCGGCGCCGAGCCGGTCGGCCACCACCGTGGCCTTCCGCTCCGCCAGCGTCCGGGCGACGTCGTCGGTCGGCCCGGTGACGTCGTCCTCGGGGGCGTCGCTCACGACCACCTCGGGCGACAGCCCCGCCGCCCGCAGCACGCCGAGGCGCGCGGGCGACGCGGAGGCGAGGACGAGACGACGGGTCACCCCACCAGGCTCGCGGACCCCACCAGCGAGGAGCGAACCCGGCGATAGCCTCCGGCCATGGATCGACCGCTGCCTGACCCCGTCAAGCTCCTCGCCGACTGGATGGAGTGGGAGAAGGGCGAGACGCCCCCGGGCAAGGTGATCAGCAACCTGAAGACCCACGGCATGCGCGACCTGCTGGAGGGGCTGGCCCAGCCCGTCGATGCCCCCGGCTGAGGGCTCGGGCTGGCCGCCCGCCGACCCGCCCGAGGAGGCGGTCGCCGACCCGATCGACGGCTACGACCCGCCGGTGCTCTCGGCCCGCCAGGCCGCCGCCGAGGGCATGCCCGGCTGGCCCGAGCCGGGTGAGCCGTTCCCGCTGCCCACCTCGCCCGTGCCCGAGGGCCGGGGCGGGGCCCAGGTCATCCCCCGTCCGCTCAACGCCCGGCCCGGCGGCCCCGCGCCCTGGGCCCACCTGCCCGAGGACCTCCGCCGCCCCCGACTGGCCGACGTCCGGGCCGCGCTGGACGCGACCGGCCCGGCCTGGCGGTCCGAGCGCGAGCTGCTGCCCGGGATCGACCGGGCGTCGGCCGTCCTCGCCCCGCTCTACGAGGTGGACGGTGAGCTGCACGTCGTCCTCACCCGCCGGACCTGGAACCTCAGCTCCCACCAGGGCGAGGTGAGCTTCCCCGGCGGCCGCCAGGACGACGGCGAGGACCTCTGGGAGACGGCCCTGCGGGAGGCCCGCGAGGAGATCGCCCTCGACACCACCCAGGTCGAGTGCATCGGCGAGCTCGACCACCTGGCCACGGTCACGAGCCGCTCGTTCATCGTCCCCTACGTCGGCGCGCTTCCCGAGGGCCGTCCCGACACCGTCGCCAACCCCCACGAGGTGGGCGCCGTGCTCCACGTGCCCGTCGCCGAGCTGCTCGACCCCGCCATCTTCCGCGAGGAGCGCTGGACGTTCCCGTGGGCCGAAGACCGGCCCATCTTCTTCTTCGAGCTGGTGGGCGACACCGTGTGGGGCGCCACCGGCGCGATGCTCCGCCAGCTGCTCGGCTTGGTCACCGGCACGCTCCGGCGCGGCCAGCTCGACCACATGTAGGTAGGTTCACCGGCCGTGGCACCCCGCTTCCAGAACCGCGTCACCGAGATGCTCGGCGTCGACATCCCGATCGTGCAGGCGCCCATGGGCTGGATCGCCCGGTCGCAGCTGGCCAGCGCGGTGTCCAACGCCGGCGCGATGGGGATCATCGAGACGTCGTCGGGCGAGCTCGACATCATCCGCGACGAGATCCGCAAGATGCGCGACCTCACGGACAAGCCGTTCGGGGTGAACATCGCCCAGGCGTTCGTGCGCGACCCGTCGATCGTCGACTTCGTGGTGAGCCAGGACGTCCGCTTCGTCACCACCTCGGCCGGCAGCCCCACGAAGTACACCGGGTCGCTCAAGGCCGCCGGCCTCACCGTGTTCCACGTCGTGCCCAACCTGGTGAGCGCGCTCAAGGCCGTCGACGCCGGCGTGGACGGGCTGATCGTGGAGGGCGGGGAGGGCGGCGGCTTCAAGAGCCCGCGCCCGGTGGCCTCGATGGTGCTGCTCCCGCTCGTGGTGTCGAAGGTCGACGTGCCGGTGATCGCGGCCGGCGGCTTCCTCGACGGCCCGACCATGGCCGCCGCGCTCGCCCTCGGGGCCGAGGGCGTCCAGCTGGGCACCCGGATGGTGTCGTCGGCCGAGAGCCCGATCCACGACAACTGGAAGCAGGCCGTGATCGCGGCGGAGGAGACCGACACCGTCTTCCTCAACCAGCACACCTCGCCCGCGCTGCGCGCCCTCCGCACCGAGCGCACCAACGCGCTCGAGTTCGACCACGAGCAGAACGCCATGGGCCTCTTCGGCAACGCCATGGAGCTCTACTTCGGCGGCGACATGGAGGCGGCCGTGGCGCTGAGCGGCCAGGTCGCCGGCCGCATCGACAGCGTGCGCCCGGTGGCCGAGATCATCGAGGAGTGCGCCCAGGGCTGCCTCGACACCCTCGCGGCGCTCGGCCGCCAGTACGTCGCGCCGACCCCCTAGGGGAATCCCCTCCGCACGGCGCGGCGGAGGCGGGCCGTAGCGTCCCGGGCCGAGCGGGCGTCAACCCACGGGCGAACGTGGAGGTCTGTGTGAGGCGTGTCGTGCTCACCTCGTCCCTGAGCTGCCTGGTGCTGCTCATCTCGCTGTTCGCCGTCAACGGCCCCTCGGCCTCGGCGGCTCGACCCACCGCCAGGTACATCGTCACCCTGCAGGCTGCGAAGGCCGCCGACCCGGCGATGGCGGCTCGCTCCGACCTCGCGGAGGTGGGGAGCCCGGGGGCCGTCCAGGTGTTCGAGCATGCCCTGCGGGGCTACGTCGCCGACCTCGACGAATCGCAGGCCAACGCCCTGCGCGGGCGGGCCGACGTCGCCTCGGTCGAGCGCGACGGCATCGTCACCCTCAGCACCACCCAGCCCGGGGCCACCTTCGGCCTCGACCGCATCGACCAGCGCAACCGCCCGGTCAGCGGCACGTACACCTACGACGCCACGGGGGCCGGCGTCACGGCGTACATCATCGACACGGGGATCCGGGCCACGCACCAGGACCTCGCCGGTCGGGTCGTCGCCGGGACCAACACGGTCGACGGCACGCCGAGCACCCAGGACTGCAATGGCCACGGCACCCACGTCGCAGGGACCGTCGGCGGCACGACCTATGGCGTCGCCAAGGGCGTGAGCCTGGTGGCGGTGCGCGTGTTCGGGTGCGGCAACAGCACGCCGACCTCGGCCATCCTCGCCGGCGTCGAGTGGGCCACCGCCCACCACCAGCCCGGCCAGCCCGCGGTGGCCAACATGAGCCTCGGGGGAGGGGCCAGCGCCGCCCTCGACACCGCCGTGCGCGGCCTGATCGCGGACGGCGTGTCCGTGTCGATCGCCGCCGGCAACGGCAACCTCTTCGGCTTCCCGGTCAACTCGTGCAACCAGTCGCCGGGGCGGGTGGCCGAGGGCATCACCGTCGGGGCGTCGGACCAGAACGACGCCGCGGCGTCGTTCTCCAACTACGGCACCTGCGTCGACCTGTTCGCCCCCGGGGTGAACATCACGTCGGACTGGGGCACCGCGGACAACGCCACGAACACGATCAGCGGGACCTCGATGGCCACCCCGCACGTGGTCGGCGTGACTGCGCAGTACCTGCAGCTGCACCCGTCGGCCTCGCCGGCTCAGGTGCAGGACGCCATCAAGGGGCTCACCACCAAGGGCATCGTGACCGGGACCCAGGGCGGCCTGCTCCGGCCCGGCACACCCAACAACCACCTGCTGTTCACCGACCAGTGAGGAAGGGCCCCCAGCTGCTGGTGGCTACCAGTAGTTGGGGGCTTCCTTCGTGATCGTGATGTCGTGCGGGTGGCTCTCGCGCAGCCCCGCCGAGGTGATGCGGACGAACGAGCCGCGCTCCTGGAGCTCCGCGATCGTGGGGGTGCCGCAGTACCCCATCGTCTGGCGGAGGCCGCCGACGAGCTGGAACATGATGTTGGACAGGGGCCCCTTGTAGGCCACGCGACCCTCGATCCCCTCGGGGATCAGCTGGTCGCTGTCGGTGACGTCGCCCTGGAAGTAGCGGTCCTTGGAGTACGACCGGGCCTTCATGGCACCGAGCGAGCCCATGCCCCGGTACTCCTTGTAGCGCTCGCCCTGGTGGAGCACGACCTCGCCCGGTGACTCGTCGACGCCGGCGAGGAGGCTGCCCAGCATCACGACGTCGGCGCCGGCGGCGATGGCCTTGCCGATGTCGCCGGACAGCTGGATGCCGCCGTCGGCCACGAGCGTGACGCCGTGGCGACGGGTGGCCTGGGCGCAGTCGTGGATCGCGGTGACCTGGGGGACGCCCACGCCGGCGACGACGCGGGTGGTGCAGATCGATCCGGGGCCGACCCCGACCTTCACGCCGTCGGCGCCGGCCGCGACCATGGCGTCGACCGCCTCGGCGGTGACGACGTTGCCGCCGATCACCTCGACGTCGAAGGCACCCTTGATGGCCTTCACGCCGTCGAGCACGCCGATGTTGTGCCCGTGCGAGGTGTCGACCACGAGCAGGTCGACGCCGACCCGCACCAGCGCCTCGGCCCGCTCGAGGGCGTCAGGCCCGACGCCGACGGCGGCTCCGACGCGCAGGCGGCCCCGCTCGTCCTGGGTGGAGTGGGGGTACTCGCTCCGCTTCTTGATGTCCTTCACCGTGATCAGGCCGCGGAGCTCACCGGTGGCGTCGTCGACGATCGGCAGCTTCTCGATGCGGTGCTGCCAGAGGATCTCCTTGGCCTGGTCGAGCGTGGTGCCGAGCGGCCCGGTGACCAGCGGCGCCTTCCGCATCACGTTCTCGATCGACTGGTCGTGGTCTTCGACGAAGCGCAGGTCGCGGTTGGTGAGGAGCCCGACGAGCTTGCGGTTCCCGTCGACGATCGGGACCCCGGAGATCTTGTAGCGGGCCATCAGCTCGAGGGCGGCGCTCACAGGGGCGTCGGGCGGGAGCGTGACGGGGTCGGTGATCATGCCGCTCTGCGAGCGCTTCACCCGGTCGACCTCGGTGACCTGGTCCTCGATCGACAGGTTGCGGTGCACGATGCCGATGCCGCCGTGACGAGCCATCGCGATGGCGAGCGACGACTCGGTGACCGTGTCCATCGCGGCGCTGACGATCGGCACCGCGAGCTCGATCTTGGGGGTGAGCCGCGTGCGGGTGCTCACCTCGGCGGGGAGGACGCTCGACTCCGCCGGCACGAGCAGCACGTCGTCGAACGTGAGCCCTTCCTTGGCGAACTTCGGAGGAACGCCGTCGCTGCCGCCGGGGAAGGGGCTGGGAGGGGTCTCCATGGAGAGAGTGTAGTGGGAGGGCTACGGTCCCGACATGCTCGACCCGGACATCGACCCGGCGCGGTTCGAGGTCCACCGCTTCGGAGGGCGGGGCTTCGAGCAGGCCTACGTCCGCGAGGGGGTCGGGGGCGTGCCGCTGCTGCTGGTGCACGGCTGGCCGGAGTCCAAGCGGATCTTCTGGCGCGTGATCGCCCCGCTGGCGGCCGCCGGCTTCGAGGTGATCGTCCCCGACCTGCGTGGCTTCGGCGACAGCGAGGTCGGACCGGACGGGTTCCACGACGTCGCCTCCCACAGCCGGGACCTCCACGGCCTCGTCACCGAGGGCCTGGGCCACGAGCGGGTCGTCCTGTGCGGTGGCGACCTCGGCGGCCCCGTGGTCCAGGACCTGGCCCTGCGGTTCCCCGGGCTGACCGACCGGATGTGCCTGTTCAACTCACCGCTGCCCTACGACAAGGAGCGGATGGCGGGGTTCCGCACGCGCCCCCCGTACGAGGCGTCGGACTACTTCGTGCGGCAGGGCACGGACCCCGACGGCCTGGCGGCCGACCTCGCCACCCCCGAGCAGCGGCGCCGCTACATCGCCACCTTCTACACGTCCCGCTTCTGGGCCCACCCCGGCGCCTTCGCGATGGACGCCGTCGACTTCCACACGGAGCCGTTCGGCGACGCCGCGCACCTCCGGGCGTCGTTCGGGGCCTACACGAGCGTGTTCGACCCGGCCACGGTGTCGGAGCCGCCGTTGATGGCCCGCAACGAGGCCACCCGCGCGCTGATCCTCTTCGGCCCCTCCGACCACGTCCTCTACCCCGAGTTCGATCGGATGGCGGCGGTCGTCTTCCCCGACCACGTGGGGCCCTTCCTGCTGCGGGATTGCGGCCACTTCGTGCCCTGGGAGGCCCCCGCGCCCCTCACGAGCGGCCTCGTGGCCCTCTGCTCGGACCTGCTCGCGGTCCGTTGACCCGCTATTCGTCCTCGAGGCGGGCCAGCAGGTGGCGCCGCCGGCGATCGAGGGCGGCCCGCTCGACCTGGTTGTCCGTGAGCGCGAGGGCGTCGTCGTAGGCGGACTCCGCTCCGGCCCGGTCGCCCGCCCGCGCGAGCAGCTCGGCCCGGGCCGCGTGCAGGGGTTGGTATCGGGCCAGTCGCTCGTCCGCGACGAGCGGGGCCAGGACCGCCAGGCCCACGTGGGGCCCGTCGGCCTGTGCGACGGCGGCCGCGCGGTTCAACGTGACGACGGGCGACGGATCCAGCCGCTCGAGCTCGCCGTACAACGCCGCGATCTGGGGCCAGTCGGTGAGCTCCCACGCCGGGGCCTCCGCGTGCAGGGCGGCGATGGCGGCCTGCACCTGGAACGGACCGGGGGACCCCAGGGCGAGCGCCCGCTGGAGCGCAGAGGTGCCGTCGTCGATCGCGGCCGGGTCCCAGCGAGCGCGGTCCTGGTCCTCCAACGCCACCGGCCGGCCCGCCTCGTCCGTGCGGGACGCGCGGCGGGCGTCGGTGAGCAGGAGCAGGGCCAGCAGTCCGAGCGGCTCGGCGTGGTCGGGGAGGAGCTCGACCGTCAGCCGGGTGAGGCGGATCGCCTCGGCGCACAGCTCCGCGCGGATCAGCTCCTCGCCGCTGCTGGCGGTGTGGCCCTCGTTGAACACGAGGTAGAGGACGTGGAGCACGCCGCCGATGCGCTCTGGCAGGTCCACGTCCGCAGGCACCCGGTAGGGGATGCCGGCCGCCTTGACCTTGCGCTTGGCCCGGACCAGTCGCTGGTACATCGTCGTCTCGCTCGTGAGGAAGGCCCGTGCCACCTCGGTGACCTGCAGTCCGCCGACGGCACGGAGCGTGAGCGCGACGCGGGCCTCCAGGGCGAGGGCCGGGTGGCAGCAGGTGAACAGCAGGCGGAGCCGGTCGTCGGCGACGCCGCTCTGGTCGTGTCCGGCGGGGTCGGCGCCGGCGTCTGGGTCGTCTCGCACGAGCTGCTCGAGGCGGTCGAGGGCGGGTTGGTGGGCCGACCGGGTCCGCTCCCGCCGGAGGCGGTCGATGGCCCGTCGACGGGCGACCGTCGTCAGCCACCCACCCGGACGGGCCGGGACGCCCCGCCGCGGCCACTCGGCGGCGGCGGCGGCGAACGCGTCGGCGACCGCGTCCTCGGCGAGGGCCAGGTCGCCCCCCACCTGCCCTGCGAGCGTCGCGAGGAGCGTGGTCCACTCCTCGCGATACGCCCGCTCGAGGGCGAGGTGGGCGGCCTCCGCGGCCAACGGGTCAGGCGTCCTGCGAGTACTTGGACAGGGGCCGGATCTCGACCGAGCCGTAGACGGCGCACGGCATCTTCGCCGCCCACCCGATGGCGGCGTCGAGGTCGGCGACGTCGAGGATGTAGTAGCTGAAGAACGCCTCCTTCGTCTCGGCGAACGGGCCGTCGGTGACGACCCGCTCCCCATCGGGGATGCGCACGGTGGTGGCGGTGGACTCCTCCTCGAGGCCGTGGCATGCGACCAGCGCACCGGACTCGGCGAGCTCGCCGGTGAGGGCGCCCCACTGGGCCATCTCGGCGTCGTGCTCGGGCGTGCCCTCCTCGGGACCGACGCCGGGGACGTAGCGGAGCAGCAGCATGTACTTCATTGGTGGGCCTCCTTGGCCTGGATGGTTCGCACGTCGGGCGACGTGACACACCGACGTCGGGCATCCCCATGGGATTCGACACGTTCGACGAGGATTTTCCCAGGATCCAGGTTGCGATCCCGGGGGCAGTGGAGGACTACCATGTCCCCTTCCCCAGCACTGGGACGGAGGGCCAGCCGCCATGGCTGACGTGGAGATCGGCATCGGCAAGACGGGACGTCGGGCCTACGGGTTCGACGAGATCTCGATCGTCCCGAGCCGTCGCACCCGGGATCCCGAAGACGTCGACGTCTCGTGGGAGATCGACGCCTTCCACTTCGACGTGCCGATCATGGCCTCCCCGGCCGACAGCGTCGTGTCGCCGGCCACCGCGGTGCAGCTCGGGGAGCTGGGCGCCGCGGGCGTGCTGCACCTCGAGGGCCTCTGGACCCGCTACGCCGACCCCGAGCCGCAGCTGGCGGCCATCGCCGCGGCCTCCGATGCCGACGCCACCGCCACCCTGCAGGAGGCCTACGCCGCCGAGGTCCAGCCCGACCTGGTGGAGCAGCGCATCAAGGAGCTGCGGGCGGCCGGCATCACCGTGGCCGTGGCCTGCACCCCGCAGCACACCCTGGCGCTGGCGCCGCACATCCTGCGGGCCGAGCCCGACCTCCTGGTGATCCAGGGCACGGTCGTGTCGGCGGAGCACGTCGCCCGCCACAAGGAGCCCCTCAACCTCAAGGACTTCATCCGCCACTACGAGATCCCGGTGATCGTCGGCGGCTGCACCTCGTACCAGGCGGCCCTCCACCTCATGCGCACGGGCGCCCGCGGCGTCCTCGTCGGCGCCGGGTCCGGTGCTGCCGGCACCACCCGCCGGGTGCTCGGCCTCGGCATCCCGATGGCCACCGCCATCTCCGACGCCCGTGCCGCGCGGATGCGCCACCTCGACGAGACCGGCGTCTACGTGCACGTGATCGCCGACGGCGGGATGACCACCGGTGGCGACATCGCCAAGGCCGTGGTGTGCGGGGCCGACGCGGTGATGGTCGGCACGCCGCTGGCCGCGGCCTGCGAGGCCCCGGGCAAGGGCCACCACTGGGGCGTCACCGCCGCCCACGCCACGCTGCCCCGCGGGTTGCGGGTCGCGGTCGAGCCGCGCGGGTCGCTCGAGGAGATCCTCGTCGGCCCGGCCCACGAGGCCGACGGCCAGCGCAACCTGCTCGGCGCGCTGCGCCGGTCGATGGCGCTGTGCGGCTACGAGAGCCTCAAGGACTTCCAGAAGGCCGAGGTGGTCGCGCTCGGATGAGTGATGCGCTCGTTCTGGTGGTCGACTTCGGGGCGCAGTACGCCCAGCTGATCGCCCGGCGCGTTCGCGAGGCGGGGGTCTACAGCGAGATCGTCCCGCACACGATGCCGGTCGACGAGCTCCTCGCCCGCCGGCCCGCCGCGGTGATCCTGTCGGGTGGCCCCTCGTCGGTGTACGCCGACGGTGCGCCCTCGGTCGACCCGGCGCTGTTCGGGGCCGGCGTGCCCACGTTCGGCATCTGCTACGGCTTCCAGGCCCAGGCGCTCGCGATGGGCGGCACGGTCGAGCGCACCGGGCTGGCCGAGTTCGGCCGAACGCGGCTCGAGGTCACCGACCCCGCGTCGGTCCTGTTCGCCGATCTGCCGACCGAGCCGTCCGTGTGGATGAGCCACGGCGACTCGGTGTCCGCCGCCCCCGCCGGCTTCACGGTCACGGCCCGCTCCGCCGGTGCGGAGGTCGCCGCGTTCGAGGACCTCGCCCGCCGGTCCGCCGGGGTGCAGTTCCACCCGGAGGTGCTCCACACCGAGCACGGCCAGCGGGTGCTCGAGCACTTCCTGTTCGACATCGCCGGCCTCGAGGCCACCTGGTCGATGACCAGCGTGATCGAGGAGCAGGTGGCCGCCATCCAGGCCGCGGTGGGCGACAAGCGGGTGCTGTGCGGGCTGTCGGGCGGCGTCGACTCGGCGGTGGCCGCCGCGCTGGTGCAGCGCGCCGTCGGCGAGCACCTCACGTGCGTGTTCGTCGACCACGGCCTGCTGCGAGCCGGCGAGGCCGAGCAGGTCGAGCGCGACTTCGTCGCCGCCACCGGCGTCGACCTCAAGGTCGTCGACGCACGCGACCGCTTCCTCGACGCGCTGGCCGGGGTCACCGATCCCGAGGAGAAGCGGAAGATCATCGGCCGCGAGTTCATCCGGGTGTTCGAGGCCGCCGCCCGTGAGGTCATCGAGGAGGCCGGCTCCCACGGGGAGGCCGTGGACTTCCTCGTCCAGGGGACCCTCTACCCGGACGTGGTCGAGTCCGGCGGTGGCACGGGCACTGCGAACATCAAGAGCCACCACAACGTCGGCGGCCTCCCGGACGACCTCCAGTTCACGCTGGTCGAGCCCCTGCGCACGCTCTTCAAGGACGAGGTGCGCCGCGTCGGCCTCGAGCTCGGGCTCCCCGAGCCGATCGTGTGGCGCCAGCCGTTCCCCGGGCCCGGCCTCGGGATCCGCATCGTGGGCGAGGTCACGCGGGAGCGGCTCGAGGTGCTGCGCGCAGCCGACGCGATCGCCCGCGAGGAGCTCTCCGCCGCCGGCCTCGACCGGGAGATCTGGCAGTGCCCGGTGGTGCTCCTCGCCGACGTCCGCTCGGTTGGCGTCCAGGGCGACGGCCGCACCTACGGCCACCCCATCGTGCTGCGCCCCGTGTCCAGCGAAGACGCGATGACGGCCGACTGGACCCGCGTGCCGTACGACGTGCTCGAGAGGATCTCCAGCCGGATCACCAACGAGGTCCGCGAGGTCAACCGCGTCGTGCTCGACCTGACGTCGAAGCCACCGGGCACCATCGAGTGGGAATGACGGCCAAGATCGCGAACCCGTCGACATTTCGCACGCTCTAGCAACGAAAATGTCGACCGGTTCGCGTTCTTCGGCGCTAGGTGCCGGCGAGGCGCTGGACGACCGGGGCGAACGGGTCGAGCTGATCCGCGCTCAGGGTGAGGTAGCTGATGCGCCAGCGCTCTCGGCGCTCGACGAGCTGATCGCAGATCTCGTCGACCGTTCCGATGAGGGCATGGGGGGTCTCCGCGGCCTCCTCGGACGTGAGGCCGAAGGCCGGCGAGAGCTGCTCGAGGATGCCGGCTCGGTCGTCGGTGACCATGGCCAGGTGGATGCGTGACTGCAGCTCCAGGTCCTCGTAGCGGTCGCCGGCGGCGTCGCGGATCCAGTCGAGCTTGCGATCGGTGGCGGCGGGGACGCCATCGGGGAAGGCCCGTTCGTCGATCACGCCCGCGGCGAGGTTGACGTTGATGCCGACGACGTCGGCCGTCGGACGCGGCGAGGCGGAGCAGGCGCTCACCGCCACCTCCGACGAGGATCCTCGGGCCGGACCCCGACGGCTTCGGGAGCCCGTCCATCTCGGTGATCAGGTAGTGGTCCCCGTCGTAGGTGAGGGGCCCCTCGGCCCAGAGGCCGCGGATCACGTCGATCGCCTCCCCGAGCCGGCCGATGCGGGTGCCGGGGCGGTCGAGGGGGATGCCCGCCTCGGCGTAGTCGCTGGTGGTCCAGCCGGCGCCGAGGCCGAGCTCGAAGCGGCCTCCGCTGAGGAGGTCGACGGTGGCCGCCTCCTTGGCGACCACGACCGGGTGCCGGTAGTCGTTGGCCAGCACCATCGTGCCGAGCGTGATCGTCGTGGTGGCGTCCGCGGCGGCCATCAGCGCGGGGATCGGGGCCATGCCCTCGTCGAAGTGGTCGGCCACGGTGAGCACGGACCAGCCGAGGTCCTCGACCTTGCGGACGTGGGCGGCCCAGCCCGCCCGGTCGGCCGGGCCCTTGCACTGGAGGCCGAAGCGGAACGGGTGCACCGCTAGGCCAAGGGACGGCCGAACGGGAGCTCGTCCTGCCAGCTGCGCAGGTGCTCCTCGGCCCGGCCGATGGCGGCCATCCAGAGGCCGGTGCCCTCGCCGGCGAGCGCGGCGACGGCGTCGTGCACCCGCTCCATGGGGTCGCCGGCGCCGGCATCGAGGGCGGTGAGCATCGGCCCGGCCGTCGACAGGAAGTCGGGCACCACGACCACGTCGGCTCGGCCCAGGATGGCCAGCGCCCGGGCGGTGACGGGGACCGGAGAGAGGGGTACGACCACCTTGGCCTTCACGGTGGCGGCGAGGTCGTGTTCGAGCACTCCGGCCTTGCCGGCCACGAGGAGGGCGTCGCACTCGCCGTCGATGCCCAGGCCGGGGTGGACGGTGGCGCCGTTCTGAGTGGCCGAGGCGACGGCGGCGTCGGCGGCGGGCCCGGTGCCCACGACCCCGAGCAGCTTGCCCTCGAGGCTGCCGAGCGCGCCGAGGGCGGCGGCGACGGCGCTCTCGCCGAGCGTGACCGGGTCGAACGCGGCGGCGCGCGCGTCGGCGTTCGGGAGGGAGGCCAGCTCGTCGGCTTCGATGCCGACGCCGGCCCCGACGATCCAGCGACCGGATCCCGCCAGCTCGCCGACCTCCTCGAGGAACGCCGCGACCGCCGCATCGCGAGCGTCGGGCTTGGCGTTGATGCCGGCCGAGCCGCCGCCCACCTGCAGGCCGAAGCTGGCCGCCGCGTAGGTGGTGGACCGGGCCAGGAGCTCGGCTCCGTCGCGCAGCACCTTCGGCGCCACCCGCACGACGCCCACGGCGGGGGCGTCGCCGAGGTCGAAGGCGATGAACCCGTCGGTCGAGGTGAGCTTCTGGAGCTTCATCGCCGTTCGGTCTAGTCCACGTCAGTCGAGCCCGAGGCGGACCAGCTGCTCTTGGGGGGCCTCGATGGAGCGGAGGGCCTCGACCAGGAGGTCAGCCATCTCCTCGGCCTCCTTCGTCCCCCCGCCGTCGGCGAGGTGGTCGCGGAGCTCGCCGAGCTCGTCGCACTCCCCGCGGTCGTAGAGGAGCTCGCCCTCGAAGTGGCCCATGGCCCAGAACGGGAGGGCGTCGCTCGGGTCGAACGGCTGGCGGATCACCGGCACCGGGCTCCCGGGGACCTTGTCGAGCCAGGCGCGGTCGTCCGGTCGGGGCATCCGGAAGTCGGGGAGGGCCCGCACGGGCATCGTGGACCAGCGGTTCGACCACATCGAGATCGGTCGGTTGCCGTCGACCGGGACGCGGGCATAGGTGCGGGTGGCGTCGGCGACGTGCACCTCACGACCCCACACGCCGCACAGCGCCCACTCGCGGATCGACGTGGCGGTGCCGTCGAGCAGCGGGACGATCGACCGGCCGTGCGTCCGGTGCACAGGCGTCACGCCGAAGGCGTCGCACAGCGTGGCGTGGAGGTCGACCGTGGTGGTGAGCGCGTCGCACGTCGCAGGGGCGACGCCGGGCCACGCCACGAGGAGGGGGATGTGCCCGAGCTCGGGCTGGACCGGGACCGAGGGCTTGCCCCAGATCCCGCGCTCGCCGAGGTAGTGGCCGTGGTCGGTGCAGACGACGAACGCGGTGGTGTCCCAGGCGTCGCGCTGGTCGACGACGTCGAGCAGCCGCCCGAGCCAGTGGTCGATCATCGAGAGCTTGGCGCCGTACTGCGAGCGGAGGTGCCGCCCCTGTCGCTCGGTGAGGCCGGCCTGCTCGGCGTTCCGCGCGTAGGGCGGCCAGATCAAGCGCTCACCCTCCCAGTCGGCGTCGTACTGCTCGGCCCACCGCAACGGCGTGTCGAACGGCTCGTGCGGATCGAACTCGTCGACCACCAGCAGGGCCCGCTCGTGGTCGGCCCGCTCGGCGCCGAGCTCCTGGTCGAGCCACGCGGCGGCTGCCACCATCGTCCGCGGTCCGGGGAAGTCCTCCTCGGACCGGAAGAAGGTGCGGGAGAGGTCGTAGCCGCGCTCCCACACGCCCTGGCTGGCGGCGGGGGCCGTGGGCGTCCCGATGTACGACGGGTCGGGTCGGGTCCGCCACGGGTCGTCCTCGTGGCCGCGCAGGTAGTCCCAGGCGCCGAAGTCGGCGTGGTAGTTCTCGCCGCCCGTCTCGAACAGGTGGGGGTGGTCGGACACGAGCATCGTGGAGATGCCCGCGCTCCGTCGCAGCTGGTGGGTGATCGCGTCCTCCCACACCTCGATCGAGCCCCACGGCCGCCACGGGAAGTCGAGCGCCCCGACGAGCAGGTCGTGGCGGGCCGGCATGCACGGCAGCGACCCGGTGTGGTGGTTGGTGAACCGCACCGACCGGGCGGCCAGCCGATCCAGGTTGGGCGTGGCGAACTCGGCCCCGCCGTAGGCGCCGAGCATGTGCCGGTTCAGGCTGTCGAGCAGCACGACGACGACGTCCCGGGGCCCGTCCACGGGGGGAACGTAACCGTCTTCGGCGTCGCAGGGGGCCGATAGCCTGAGGTGCCCATGGCGCCCTCCGACGACCCCCTCCTGGAGGGGCTCAACCCCGTCCAGCGGGACGCCGTCACGCACGTCGACGGGCCGCTGCTGATCGTGGCCGGGGCGGGTTCGGGCAAGACCCGGGTGCTCACCCATCGGATCGCCCACCTGATCCGGGAGCACGGCGTCAGCCCCTTCGAGATCCTGGCCATCACCTTCACCAACAAGGCCGCCGACGAGATGAAGCACCGGGTCGGGGCCCTCGTCGGGCCGGTGGCGGAGAAGATGTGGGTGTCCACGTTCCACGCCGCCTGCGTGCGGATGCTCCGGCGCGACGCCGACCGCCTCGGCTTCCCGAAGCAGTTCACGATCTACGACCAGGCCGACGCGGTGCGCCTCACCGGCTACGTGATCCGCGACCTCGGCCTCGACATCAAGCGGTTCCCGCCCCGCACGATCCACGCATCGATCAGTGCCGCGAAGAACGACGGCCTGTCCGTCGACCAGTACGCGGAGCGGGCCGGCGTCATCTACGAGCGGAAGATCGCCGAGATCTTCAAGGAGTACCAGGCCCGCCTGCTCAAGGCCGGAGCCATGGACTTCGACGACCTCCTCGGCAACGCCGTCCTGCTGCTGCAGCGCTGCCCCGACCTGCTCGACCACTACCAGCGCCGCTTCAAGCACGTGATGGTCGACGAGTACCAGGACACCAACACCGTCCAGAACGAGCTCGTCCTCCTGTTGAGCCGCAGCCACCACAACGTCTGCGTGGTGGGCGACGGCGATCAGTCGATCTACAAGTTTCGCGGCGCTGACATGCGGAACATCATCGAGTTCGAGACGGCGTTCCCGGACGTCACCGTCGTGGTGCTCGAACAGAACTACCGGTCGACGCAGCGGATCCTCTCCGCCGCCAACGCGGTCATCGCCAACAACCTGGGGCGGAAGCCGAAGGAGCTGTGGACCGACCAGGGCGACGGCGACAAGATCATCCGCTACCACGGCGACGACGAGGTCGACGAGGCCCAGTGGGTCACCCGCGAGATCGCCCGGCTCCATGACGGCGGCACGATGCGGTGGAGCGATGTCGCCGTCTTCTACCGGACCAATGCGCAGAGCCGCGTGCTCGAGGAGCACCTGACCCGGCACGGCATCCCCTACAAGGTCATCGGCGGCACGCGGTTCTACGACCGGCGCGAGGTGAAGGACGCCCTCGCCTACCTGAAGGCGGCGTGGAACCCGTCCGACGAGGTCTCCGTGAAGCGGGTCCTCAACAACCCGAAGCGCGGGATCGGCGACGGCAGCGTCGGCAAGCTCGACGCGTACGCCACTGCCCACGGCTACACGTTCATGGACGCGCTCCGGCGGGGGGACGACGCCGGGGTCAGCGGCACCGCGGTGAACGGCATCCGCCACTTCCTCGAGCTGGTCGACGGGGTGGCGGACCTCGTGGCCGACGACAACCCCGCGCCGCTGCTGGAGGCGCTGCTCGAGCGCTCCGGGTACCTCGACGAGCTCCGGGCCGAGCGGAGCATCGAGAGCGAGGGCCGGCTCGAGAACCTGGCCGAGCTGGTCGGCTCCGCCCAGGAGGCCGACTCGATCGACCAGTTCCTCGAGCAGGTCAGCCTCGTGTCCGACGCCGACGAGATCGACGGCGACGACAGCCAGGTCGTGCTCATGACCGTCCACGCCGCCAAGGGCCTCGAGTTCCCGGCCGTGTTCGTGATCGGCCTCGAGGACGGCGTCTTCCCCCACCTCCGCTCGATCGGCGACCCCGACGAGATGGAGGAGGAGCGCCGGCTGGCCTACGTGGCGCTCACGCGGGCGCAGCAGCACCTCTACCTGACCCATGCCTGGAGCCGGACCCTCTACGGCGGCACGCAGTACAACCCGCCCAGCCGGTTCCTCGACGAGATCCCCGAGGAGCTCATCGAGGTCATCGAGCAGCGGCGGGCGAGCCGCGGCGGTCGGGCGTACGGGTCGAGCGGCACCGGCGCGAGCTCGGGCGGCTACGGGTCGAGCGGGGCCGGCGTCACGTCGAACCGCGATCGGATCGTCGAGCGGGCCATGCGGCCGTCGACGGGTCCAGCCAAGCACGGCGCCGAGGGCCTGGGCCTCCAGGTGGGCGACGACGTGAGCCACGCCACCTTCGGCGAGGGCGTGATCCTCATGATCGAGGGCAGCGGCGACAAGGCCGAGGCGGTGATCCGGTTCCCGGGTGTCGGGGAGAAGCGGCTGCTCCTCTCGTGGGCACCGCTGAAGAAGCTCTGAGGCCGCGGTGACCGCGCTGGTGGTGGAGCAGGCGGCCGCCCCCGCACAGTGGACCGAGGTGGACCGGCTCATCCGCGCCTACCTCGCCG
The DNA here is from genome assembly GCA_963727905.1 of uncultured Microthrixaceae bacterium. GTDB lineage: Bacteria > Actinomycetota > Acidimicrobiia > Acidimicrobiales > VFJN01 > VFJN01. The sequence goes on along the minus strand of CAVSIC010000008.1, from coordinate 286,896 downwards.
AGCTGCCGTTCGAGATCGACTTCCAGGACCTCGACCGCGAGCTGGCCGAGCTGCCCCGGGAGTACGGCCCCCCGACTGGTGCGGCGCTCCTCGCCCGCGATGCCGACGGTGGTGCCGCGTTCGGTGTCGTCGGGGTCCGCCGGTTCGCCGACGGCGAGGCCGAGCTGAAGCGGATGTACGTCGACCCGACGGGGCGCGGCACCGGCGCGGGGCAGGCGCTGGCCGCGGCCGCCGTGGAGGTGGCCCGAGCCCTCGGCTACCGGCGGCTCCTGCTCGACACGGTCGCGTGGATGGAGGCCGCCATCGCCACCTACGAGGGCCTGGGGTTCGAGGAGTGCGAGCCGTACCGTCACAACCCCCTCCCGGAGGCCCGCTTCTTCGCCCTGGACCTCTGAGACCAACCGAACGAACTGGCGCGAGTTCCTCGTCGCTGGACGCGAACATGACGCGCCAGTTCGTTGCCATTGGCTGGAGCCCATCGGAGTGTCGTACCTCCACGACAGGCTCGTGCGGGTGATCGACGACCTCCCGCTCCGGACCTTCGCCTCCGACCAGCTCGGTCTGGTGTCGGTCGACCAGGCGAAGCGGCTTGGCTACGACAAGGACCAGCGCCACCGCCTGGTCGACGGGCGACGTTGGGAGCGCGTGCTGCCCCGCGTCCTCGGCTTGGTCGGCGTGCCCGCCTCGCCCGCTCGCAGCGCCCTCGCCGCCGTGCTGGCCGCCGGACACAACGCGGCGCTGAACGGCTCGAGTGCCGGCGCGTGGTGGGGCATCCCCGGCAACCTGCTCGAGCCCCTGGAGATCCTGCGCGAGCGCGGCCGATCCGGAGCCGAGACTCCTGGCCGCTGCCATGAGCCCAAGCTGCTCCTTCCCCACCACATCGTCCGCCTCGCAGGGGTCCCCACCGTCGTGCCGGCCCGTGCGCTGTTCGAGATCGCCGGACAGCGTCGACGAGGCGCCCAAGACGACCGGTGGGTCGAGCGGATGGCTCGGATGGTCGACACCGCGTGGTCCATGCGCCTCGTGAGCGGCCGGACCCTCCACGCGATGCTCGAGGAGATGGCGAGTCGTGGCCGATCGGGCACCGCGGTGATGCGGCTCGTCCTCACCGATCGAGGCCTCGACTACGTGCCCCCCGCCTCGGGCCTCGAGGCGCGCGTCATGCAGATACTCCACCGGGCGGGCGACCCGCCGCTCGACCGACAGGTCGACACGGGGAGCGACCGATGGATCGGACGGGTCGACTTCCGCGACCCGGTGCTGCCGTTCGTCCTCGAGGTGCAGAGCGAGCGGTTCCACACCAGCCGCATCGATCGGCAGCTCGACGGTCAGCGCTTCGTCGACCTCGCCGCCAGTGGGTTCGTCGCCCGCGAGGTCACCGACATCGACGTGTGGCACCGACCGTCACGCGTGCTCCAGGTGGTCCGCGAGGGCCGCGCCGCCGCTCGCCGTCTCGTGAGGGCCAACTCGGCCGCCTGACGAATCTTCCCGGCTCGAACTGGCGCGACCTGTTCGTCGGCGGCAGCGAGGAACTCGCGCCAGTTCGGGTGGGGTGGTGGCCGAGGGGGCCTCTCAGCTGGCAGTTCGTTGCGCGCGCAGTTAGACCGTTGGCCCATGCCGAGGACGATCGACCGGGCGTCGCTGCTGCTGCGGCGGGATCACACCCTCGGCACGTTGATGGACCGCCTCGAGAAGGTCCACGGCGATCGGCAGCTCGTCACCGAGTCGGACGGGGGCCTGTCGCTCACCTACGCGCAGGCCGCCAAGCGGGTGCGCCGCTGGGCCGGGGGCATCGCCGCCCAGACCGAACCGGGCGACGTCGTGGTCATCGCCACCCCCAACGGCTACGAGCAGCTCCTGCTCTGCTTCGCCGCCGCGCGGGCCGGGGCCATCCCAGCACCGGTCAACAGCGAGATGCGCCGCGAGGAGGTCGACCACGTGGTGGCCGACTCCGGAGCCAGGCTGGTCCTGCGGAGCGCGGCGGCCGTCGACGGCCACCGGCCGCTCGGCCAGGCCCGCCCCGCCACCCCCGACGACATCGGCGCGCTCTTCTACACGTCGGGCACCACCGGCTCGCCGAAGGGCGCCGCCCTCACGCACCGGGCGCTCGTCGGTCAGGCCGCGGGCGCCGCGATGTGGCCGGCGCGGCTGCACCGCGACGAGGCCGTGATCGCGCTGCCGGTCGCGCACATCATGGGCTTCGCGGTGCTCATCGGCCTGGCCTTCGCCGGCATCCCCGCCTTCCTGCTGCCCAAGTTCAACCCGGTGCGGGTGCTGGACGCGATCGAGCAGCGGCGGGCCACGATGTTCGTCGGCGTGCCGGCGATGTACCGGATGCTCGACGAGGCCCACGCCGCCGACCGGGACCTCACCTCGATCCGGGTCTGGGCGTCGGGCGCCGACGCGATGCCGCCCGACCTTGCGGAGCGCTTCAAGCGCATGGGCGCCACGATCACCGTGCCGCTCTTGGGCGCGCTCGGCCAGGCCGCGTTCGCCGAGGGCTATGGGATGGTCGAGGTCGGCGGCGGCGTGGCCGCCAAGGTCTCGCCGCCGTTCGTCGGGGCCGGGTCCGGGATCCTCGGCGAGGCCCTCGGCTTCGCCCTCCCGGGCTACGACCTGCGGGTCGTCGACGACGACGGCAAGGAGGTGGCCTCCGGACAGGTCGGCGAGCTCCAGGTGAAGGGCCCCGGCGTGCTGAGCGCCTACTGGGGCGACGAGGCGGCCACCGCCGCCGTCCTCACCGAGGACGGCTGGCTGCGCACCGGCGACCTCGCCAAGAAGGGCCCCCTCGGGCTGCTCGTGTTCGAGGGCCGGAGCAAGCACGTCATCAAGCACGGCGGCTACTCGGTCTACGCGCTCGAGGTCGAGCAGGCCCTCGAGCAGCACCCGGCCGTGCTCGAGGCGGCGGTGATCGGCCTGCCCGACGAGAAGCTGGGCGAGGTGCCCGCCGCCGTCGTGCGCCTGGCCGACCACGCCGACACCACCCCCGAGGACCTCATCCCGTGGGCCAAGGAGCGGCTGTCGGACTACAAGGTCCCGAAGCGGGTGGTGGCCGTCGACGAGCTGCCCCGCACGGGGACCAACAAGGTCCAGAAGCAGTCGCTCCTCGAGCTGTTCACCTAGCGACGCGGCACCGCGCGGCGGCCCGCTCGCACGAGCAGGGCGAGGCCGAGGAGCGACGTCGCGGCCCAGCCGCGAAGGTCGTCTCCGCCGGTGGCGGGCAGGCGCTGACCACCGGTGGCCGCGGCGGTGGACGACGGCGAAGGTGCGGCCGCGGGCGCGTCGCAGGCGAGCGCGATCTGGTACGGCCCGGCGTCGGGCACGGGCACGGCGATGCGCCAGCCGCCCTCCACGGCGCGGGCGGCGGCGGGGCCCACGTTCGTACCGGATACGGCCGGGGCAGCGCAGCGGGCGGGCGCCCAGAGGTCGGCCGAGACCCCGGGTCGGTCGGCGGTGCCGGTGACGATCAGCTCGCCGCTGCGGACGTCGGCGTCGATCGACTCGAGCACGCCCGGCGCGGCTCGCGGGTAGGCCCGGGAGAGCACGGCGACGTTGGCGGGGGAGCGGGTGACGAGCCCGTCGGAGTACGGGCTGCGACCGGCGCACGGTGGCCGCTCGTGCCGAGCCGGGATCGCGTGCGGGTCGCCGCAGGCCTGGGCCCACTGCCACCAGGTGCCGCCGACGAGGTGGGCGTCCTCCGCGGCGGCGTAGCGCTCGAGCTTCGCCTGGTCGGCGGCAGGGTCTCCGAACCAGCCCCACTCACCGCTGAAGAACGTCGTGCCGTACGACGCGGCTGCGGCGGCGGCGTTGTCGAACCCCTCCTCGATCGAGCCCGGCAGGATGCCGATCGACTCGTTGTAGAGGTGCGGGGCGTAGACGAGGTCGCCGGCGCCGAACAGCCCGGGGAGCGGTCCGGGGATGGCCAGCTGGCCGGTGATCACGGCGGGCTCGAAGAAGCCGATGTGGGTCCGGCCACCCTCGGTCGCGGCCTCGGCGTCGCGGATGGCGGACAGCACGCGCTCGTAGAACGCGCCGAGCAGGACGTAGTCGTCGACGCCGGGGGTGAGCCCGGGGTTGGGCTCGTTGAGCAGGTCGTAGCCCGCGATGGCCGGGTCGGCGGCGAAGCGCTCGGCCACCGCCGCCCAGGTGTCGACCAGGTGGCCCTGCACCCCGCCGAGGTCCGTGAAGAACGCGGAGAACGACGCCTGCACGGCGACCGAGAGCTCCCGCTGCTCGAGGCGGCAGGTCGCGACGGTGCCAGCCAGCTGGGTGGCCCACGCCGGCGCCCCGTCCCAGCCGACCGCCGGCTCGAGGGGTGGCGGGCAGGTCACCTCGTCGGGGGTGACCACCGCCGGGCCCCACGCGTCCTGGTGCATGTCGAGCAGCACGTAGACGTCGTGGGCGCGGGCCCAGCCGACCACCTCGGCGATGCGGTCGAGCTCGGCGGTGTCGATCTGCCCGGGCGTGGGCTCGAGCCTGGACCACGACAGCAGCAGGCGCACCACGTCGAACCCGTGGGCGGCGATGCCGGCCAGGTCCGCCTCGGTGAGCGGCAGGGTGGCCGGGAGGTCGGCGTGCTCCTGGTGGTACTCCCCGAGGCCGTTGACGTTCACGCCCCGCAGGAGGACCGTGCGGCCGAGGTCGTCGACGATACGGGCGTCCGCGCCGGAGGTCGCCCGCAACGGGCGGTCGACCTGTCGGGTCGGCTCGGGCGGTCCCGCGGCGGCGGGAGCGGCGGCGAGGAGGCAGAGGGCCGCGACCGCGGCCAGCGCCCTACGAGGCACTGGTGGTCGAGGTGGCGGTCTCGTTGATGTCGACGTAGAGGCGCCCGTCCTCCACCGTGACGGGGTAGGAGCGCAGTCCTGTCCCGTCGAGCGGGTAGGTCCGGTCCTCGTCGCAGGTGGCGTAGAGCACCTTGCGATCGCGGTCGAGGGCGATCCCGCAGGAGGGGTCGTCGGGGTCGAAGGCCCCGAACGCCACCCACCCCTTGCCCTCGTCGGTCGAGAGGTGCTGCACGTAGAGGTTCCGGTCCCGTCCGACGAGGTCCTGGTACAGGAGCGGCAGGCCGTCCTCGTCGGCGATCGAGTCCGCGATGGCCGACACCTTGCCGGCGTCGAAGCGGTCGTCGCCGAGGTTGATCTCGACGTCGCCCCGGTTCGCGGCCTGGGCCACCAGCAGGGTCAGGACCAGCAGGATGGCCACGGACACGGCCGCGATCAGCAGCGCCTTGCCGGCGTGGCCGCGGGTCTGGGCGACGGGCACCTAGGGCTCCTGGGTCGACTGGCGGGACGGCATCGGCACCCCCCTAGTATCGACCGGTCCGGCGCACGGCCGGCAAGCGAGGGCCTGCGCGCCGGGAGCATCGACCACATGGACCTGCACGAGTACCAGGGGAAGCAGTTCTTCGCCTCCTACGGGATCCCGGTGTCGCCGGGCGAGGCCGTCACCACGGTCGACGACGCCGTCGCCGCCGCCGAGAAGATCGGCTACCCCGTGGTGGTGAAGGCCCAGGTGCAGGTCGGCGGCCGAGGCAAGGCCGGCGGCGTGAAGCTGGCCAACGACATCGACGAGGTCCGCCTCCACGCCGGGAACATCCTCGGCATGGACATCAAGGGCCACACCGTCGAGACCGTCTGGATCGAGCTCGCCTCCGACATCGCCGAGGAGTACTACGCCAGCTTCACCCTCGACCGCTCGGCCAAGAAGCACCTGGGCATGCTCTCCGCCCAGGGCGGCATCGAGATCGAGGCGGTCGCCGAGACCGACCCCGACGCCATCGCCAAGATCTGGATCGACCCGGTCGACGGCCTCACCGAGGCCGCGGCCCGCACCTGGGTGGCCGAGGCCAAGCTCGACCCGGCCGCCACCGAGGGCGCCGTCGACATCCTCCTCAAGCTCTACACCGCCTACACCGAGGGCGATGCCGACCTCTGCGAGATCAACCCGCTGATCCTCAAGCCCACCGGCGAGGTGCACGCGCTCGACGCCAAGGTCACGCTCGACGGCAACTCCACGTTCCGCCACCCGGAGTACGAGGCCTACGAGGCCACCCAGGTGCGCGACGAGCGCGAGCAGGCCGCCCACGAGAAGGGCCTCCAGTACGTCGGGCTCGACGGCTTCGTCGGCGTGATCGCCAACGGCGCCGGTCTGGCCATGAGCACGGTGGACATCGTGAACCAGGTCGGTGGCAAGCCGGCCAACTTCCTCGACATCGGCGGCGGCGCCAACGCCGACGTGATGGCGGGCGCTCTCGAGGTCATCAACAACGACCCCGAGGTGAAGTCGATCTTCATCAACATCTTCGGCGGCATCACCAAGGGCGACGAGGTCGCCAACGGCATCGTCACCGCCATGGGCCGCGTCCAGATCGACGTGCCGATCGTGATCCGGCTCGACGGCACCAACGCCGACGAGGGCCGGGCCATCCTCGAGCCCCACCTGTCCGAGAAGCTGCAGCTGGCCCCCACCATGGTCGAAGCTGCCAAGGCCGTCGTCGCCGCTGCCGGCGCTGGCAAGTAGGAGCGACTGACATGGCGATCTTCGTCGACGACACGACCAAGGTGATCTACCAGGGCCTCACCGGTTCGCAGGGCAGGTTCTACGGGCTCCTCAACAAGGAGTACGGCACGCAGGTCGTGGCCGGCACCAACCCGAAGAAGGCGGGCACCGACGTCGAGGGCATCCCCGTGTTCGCCACGGTGGCCGACGCCGTGGCCGCCACCGGCGCCACCGCCTCGTGCATCTTCATCCCGGCGCCGGGCGTGAAGGACGCCGTGATGGAGGCGGCCGAGGGTGGCGTGAAGTTCATCGTGGCCATCACCGAGGGCGTCCCCGCCCAGGACGAGGCCTGGTTCTTCAACAAGCTCAAGCGCGACTTCCCGGACGTCCAGCTCCTCGGCCCGAACTGCCCGGGCATCATCAGCCCCGGCAAGTGCAACATCGGCATCACCGCCGGCCACATCGCCAAGGCGCCGGTCGAGGGCCAGCCCAACGTCGGCATCGTGAGCCGCTCCGGCACGCTCACCTACCAGGCGCTCTACGAGCTCAAGCTCAACGACATCGGCGTCACCACCTGCGTGGGCATCGGCGGCGACCCGGTCCCCGGCACCAGCTTCATCGACTGCCTCGAGGCGTTCGAGGCCGACCCCGACACGAAGGCCGTGATGATGATCGGCGAGATCGGCGGATCCGCCGAAGAGGAGGCAGCCGCCTTCATCGCCGACAAGATGACCAAGCCGGTCGTCTCCTACATCGCCGGCGTCACCGCCCCTCCCGGCAAGAAGATGGGCCACGCCGGCGCCATCGTGTCGGGCGGCAAGGGCACCGCCGCCGCCAAGCAGGAGGCCCTCCAGGCGGCCGGCGTGAAGGTGGGGCAGAACCCCACCGAGGCCGGCACGCTGATGGTCGAAGTGGTCAAGGGGCTCTAGGCACGAGACGCGCCGCCGCCCTCGTCTGCGCCGCGCTCCTCGCGGTCGCCTGCTCGTCGTCGGACGACGCGGGTGCGCCGACCACCAGCTCCACCACCTCGGTGCCGTCGACGACGACGACCACGACCGCGCCCACGACCACGACGGAGCCTCCGGTGGCCTGGCCGGCGGTGTCGGCTGACGGGCCGGGCGTGGTCGTGACGCCGGCCGGCATCCCGCTGGCCGTGCTGCAGGACCTGGGTGACGGGCGCTTCGTCGTGCGGGCGCCGTGCAGCGGCGAGGCCACGGTCACCGGCACCCGGATCACCGGCGCCACCGTGGTGCTCGACCCGGGGCACGGCGGTGGGGAGACCGGCGCGGTGGGCCCGGCCGGAACGCTGGAGAAGAGCGTGAACATCGGCGTGGCCGAGGCGGCCAAGGCCGAGCTCGAGCGGCTCGGTGCCACCGTCGTGCTCACCCGCACCGGGGACTACCGCATCACCCTGCTGGCCCGGGCGGCGATCGTCACCGCGCTGCACCCGATGCTGTTCGTGTCGATCCACCACAACGCCGAGCCCGACGGCCCGTTCGACGGGCCGGGCTCGGAGACGTACCAGCAGATCGGCGTGGACGCCTCGCACCGCGCCGCCGGCCTGGTGTGGGAGGAGGTCCGGAAGGCGCTGTCGGCCTACGACATCGCGTGGGCCGGCGACACCGACGCGGGAGCGAAGTACCGCCCCGCCAACGACGGCGGCGACTACTACGGCATCCTCCGCCGCGCCCGTCCCGTTCCCGCCGTGCTCTCCGAGGCCGCCTTCATCAGCAACCCACCCGAGGAGGCGCTCCTGCGCGACCCGGCGGTGCAGCAGGTCGAGGGCCTGGCCATCGCCCGGGCGGTGGTGCGGTTCGCCACCACCCAGGACCCCGGCTCCGGCTTCGTCACCCCGTACCCGCGCACCCAGCCCGCCGGCCCCGGCGGTGGCGCCGACGGCTGCACGGACCCCCCGCTGGGCTGACCCCCACTGGTTCTGGCCCGGAACAGACGACCCCTGGGTCGTGAAATCCGGGCCAGAACGCGTGGGGTCACGGGCGCTTCTTGGCGGCCTTCTTGACCGGGGCGGCCTTCTTGGCGGCCTTCTTGGGCGCGGCCTTCTTGGCGACTGCCTTCTTCCCGGCCTTCTTGGCCGGGGGGCGCTTGGCCGGCGCGGCCGCCGGGAGCGGCTCGAGCTCGAGCAGGGTCGGCTCCGCGGCCCACTGGGGCTCCGGCTCGGGAACCCGGGTCGGGGCGACGAGCGTCCGGCGTCCGGTCCCCGGATCGGTCGGTCGGTCGGTGGCGAGCTCGTCGGGCTCATCGAGCTGCTCGGCGACGAGGTGCGTGACGGCGACGACGACGAGGCCGCTGCCGAGCAGGAGGAGCCCGCCGGCCGACGCCGAGTCGACGTCGGGGAGGACGATCAGCCCGACGCCGAGGGCGGAGGCGGCCCCGCCGAACCAGGTGGTGAACCGACGGCCGGTGCTGCCGCCGAACACGGCCAGGGCGACGCCGGCGACGAGGATGATGGCGCCCGCGCCGTGGGCGTCCTCGAGCTCGATGCCCAGCGCGATGACGCCCTGCACGACGGCCAGCAGCCCGACGAGCACGAACGGGGTGGACATGCCGTGGCGACCGTTCCGGTCGAGCCACCGGCTCAGCAGGAGGTAGCCGAGGGCGACTGCGAGCGACACGAGGCCGAGGGCGGCCCAGTCGGGCTGGTCGAACCCGCGCATGCCGAACGGGCCGGTGGACGTGCAGTCGGACGAGCCGGTGAACGAGTCGTACTCGCAGGACTCGCCGAAGGCGAACCACCCGAGCGGGGTGAGGGCGAGGAGCGAGGTCGCGCCGCCGGCGCCGACCATCTGGAGGACCGTGGACCAGACGCCGTAGGCGGCGAGGCCGAGGAAGACCGGGCGCCCGCGGCCGGGGCCCACGAGGTAGGTGGCGAGCCACGCCAGCGCCGACAGGGTGATCGCGGTGTCGAGCCGACCGTCGCCCCCGCCGACCACCATGAACCCGATGGCGGCCGGGGTGCCGGCGGCCACGGCCACCGAGCCGGCGGTGGCCAGCGGGCCCTGGTTGCGCAGCTGCAGCACGAGCAGCCCGGCGCCGACCACGAGGAGGCTGAGGATGATGCCCGGGGTCCTGTTGAACCCGCCGTCGTTGCTCACCCCCGCGTCGCCGGCCAGGGTCAGCACCCCGGCGACGGCCAGGGCGCACCCGGCGCCGGCGAGGGCGATCGAGGCCCGCGGCTGCGGTCGACGAGCCACCCGGGGGCCGAGGCGGTCGAGGAAGGAGAAGCGCGCGGTGCCCGCGCCAGCGTGATCCGTCATGCGAGGAACGTACGTCCCCGGAGGGTCCGGCGATACAGGCCGCACGGCCCATTTCGGCACGATCGACGCGACGGTGCCCCGCCGAGGCGGGGCACCGGTCAGGCGATCCCGGGTGCAGCGGGACGCCGAGGCTCCAGCTTCGCTACGAGGTCTTCTCCTCCTGGAACGCCATGTACCCGCCGCCGAGGAGGCCGAGGGCGGCGATGGTGGCGAGGAAGAGCCCCCAGGCCCGGTCGACCGGGCCGTCCTCGCCGATGAGGAGCTTGAGGACGACGATGCCGGCGGCGATGGCACCGGCGATGAGCATCGCCTGGCCGCTGCTCACCTGCATCTTGGGCATCTCCATGTTCCCGAGCTTCGTGCCCAGCACGATGCCGGCGGAGATGAGGCCCAAGAGGGCGGGGATCCCAGCCCAGAAGAAGCCGACGTCCCACCCGTTGGCCTCGGCCGTGAAGCCGAAGGCCGAGAGCTTGAACCACGGCAGGAACGACGCGATGAAGAGGACGATGCCGGAGCCGGCGATGACCTTGTCGCTCGTGCTGAGCTTGCTGAGATCCACGATGCCCTCCCGGGGTGAACGGCGGAACTGAGGGCACGCTAACCCAGCACCCCGGCGGGTGAGGGGGATCCGGCGGTCGGAGCGATCGGGGGTGGCTGGTACGTTCGGCGGGTGCGCATCGCCGTCCTCGCCTCGGGCAGCGGGACCTTGCTGGAGGCCATCCTCGACGACGGGATCCCGGTCGCGCTCGTGGTGGTCGATCGGCCGTCTCGGGCGCTCGAGGTGGCGTCCGACCACGGGATCGAGCCGGTCCTGGTGGAGCGCACCGACTTCGGTGACGCCTTCGAACGCGCCACCTACACCGCCGAGGTGGCCGACGTCCTCGTGGCCCACGAGATCGACCTCGTGGTGATGGCCGGCTTCGGCACGATCTTCGCCGAGTCGATCCACGACGCCTTCCCCCACCGCATCCTGAACACGCACCCTGCGCTCCTGCCGTCGTTCAAGGGCTGGCACGCCGTGCGCGACGCGCTGGCCTCCGGGGTGAAGGTCACCGGCTGCACGATCCACGTCGCCACGCTGGAGGTCGATGCCGGGCCGATCCTCGCCCAGGAGGCCGTGCCCGTCCTGCCCGACGACGACGAGGCCGCGCTCCACGAGCGGATCAAGGCCGTCGAGCGGCGCCTGTACCCCGCCACCATCCGAAACGTCCTGGCCGACCCCTCGATCCTGAAGGAACCTGCTCCGTAATGCGTGCCTTGCTCTCCTGCTACGACAAGACCGGGGTGGTGGAGCTCGCCCGCGAGCTGCGCGGCCTCGGGTGGGACCTGGTCTCCAGCGGGGGCACGGCCAAGGCCCTGCAGGAGGCGGGCCTCGCGGTCACCGACGTGGCCGAGCTCACCGGCTTCCCGGCGATCCTCGGGCACCGGGTGGTCACCCTCCACCCGAAGGTGCACGGCGGGATCCTGGCCGACCGGCGCAACCCCGACCACCAGAGCGACATGGCCGAGTACGGCATCGATCCCATCGATCTGGTGGTGGTGAACCTCTACCCCTTCGGCTCGAGCGCGGCCGACTTCGAGCACGGCGCCACTCGGGCCGAGGAGCTCATCGACATCGGCGGGCCGGCGATGATCCGGGCGGCGGCCAAGAACTTCAAGGACGTCGGCATCGTCACGGAGCCGGCCGACTACCCGGTGGTGGTCGAGGAGCTGAAGGCCGACGGCGTGCTCTCCGATGCCACCAAGCGGAGCCTCGCTCGCAACGCCTTCGCCCACACCGCCGCCTACGACGCCTCGATCGTGTCGTGGTTCGACGAGGGCGCCGAGGACCCGCTCCCCGCCACCCTCCACCTCGCGCTCGAGCGCGTGCAGGAGCTGCGGTACGGCGAGAACCCGCACCAGACCGGTGCGCGCTACCGGCAGCTCGGAACGCGCTCGTGGTGGGACGACGTCGAGCAGCACGGCGGCATCGCCCTCAGCTACCTGAACCTCTTCGACGCCGACGCCGCCTGGGGCCTGGCCAACGACCTCGCCACCGCCACCGGCCAGCCGTCCGTGGCCATCATCAAGCACGCCAACCCCTGTGGCGCGGCGGTGGCCGGCTCCCTGGCCGAGGCCTACCAGCGGGCCTTCGAGTGCGACGAGCGGTCGGCCTTCGGCGGCATCGTGGCGCTGTCCCACCCCGTCGACGAGGACACGGTGGCCGCCATGGTCGCCGCCGCCCAGGCCGACCTGGTGATCGCGCCGGGCTACGCCGACGGGGTGATCGAGGCGCTGGCGAAGAAGCGCAAGAACACGCGGCTCCTGACCGCCCAGCCGCCCACCCCCGACCCGCTCCAGATCCGCCAGCTCACCGGGTCGTGGCTCGTGCAGGACGCGCACCACTTCGCGGCCACCCGCGACGACTTCCGGGTCGTCACCAAGCGGGTGCCCACGGAGGAGGAGTGGGCCGACGCACTCCTGGCGTGGCGGCTCGTGGGCTGGGTGAAGAGCAACTCGATCGTCCTCGTGAAGGACGGCACCGCGTGGGGCATCGGCGCCGGCCAGCAGAACCGCGTGGAGGCTGGGATGATCGCCGCCACCAAGGCGGCCGGCCGGGCCGCAGGAGGAGCGTGCGCCAGCGACGCCTTCTACCCGTTCCCCGACGGCATCGAGGCGGCCGCCGACGCGGGTGTCGCCGTGGTGATCCAGCCCGGCGGCAGCGTGAAGGACGACGACAACATCGCGAGGGCCGACGAGCTCGGCCTGGCGATGGTCTTCACCGGCGAGCGGCACTTCCTCCACTAGGAGCCGGCGGGAGGCCCTCCCGGGCCGATGATCCCGTCGAACAGGATGGCCGCCGCGTCCGCGGCGTGCCGTCGTACGGCCTCGGCGTCGGACGGGTCGATGACGTCCCCGAACCGCTCGGCGAGCGGGCCGAGGGAGAGCGACCCCCCGGCGCCGTGGACCATCAGGAAGTAGAAGAGCGACGCGGAGGTCGTCCGGACGGCCCCCTCCTCGGCGAGGGTGTGGAGCACCGAGTCGCCGAACTCGCGCATCGGCGCGATGTAGTGCTCGTAGAGGTAGTCGAGGCGGGGGCCGGAGGTGGTCGCCTCCTGGTTGATCACGCGCGGCACAGACGGGTGGAGGGCGGTCACCTCGATGAAGCGCTGGACCGCGGCGCGGAGGCGACCGACGGCGTCTCCCGGTGGGTCCTGCAGCACGGTCCACAGATCGACGAACAGTCGTCCGACCCCCTGGTCGACCGCGGCGTACCAGAGCTGCTCCTTGGCCCCGAACCGCTGGGGGATCAGGTTGTGGCTGACACCCAGCTCCCGTGCCAGCTCGCGCATCGATGCCCCCTCGTACCCGAGGTCGGCGAACATCGCCAGCGCCGCGTCGAGGATCTCGATGTCGCTGACCACCGCCGGGTCGTCGGGCCCTGGCCGTCCCCGCCGCCGTGTCCCCGCCATCGGGTGAGCGTACGACCTCTGAGGGTGCTGGCGGGGCGCCCGCCGACCAGTCCCTAGGATCCGGGCGTGACCGCTGTCCTGATGCCCGGCGCCCCCGTGGCCGATGCCGTGTTCGCCGACCTCGAGCCGCGCATCAAGGCGCTCATCGCGGCGGGGCACACGCCGGGGCTCGCCACCGTGCTGATCGGCGACGACGAGCCGTCCGCTCGGTACGTCGGCATGAAGATGCGGAAGGCCGAGGAGCTCGGCATCCGCAGCCCGCACGTGCACCTGCCCCAGGACGTCACGACCGAGCAGGTGCTCGATGCGGTCGCCGGGCTCAACGCCGACCCGGACGTCGACGCCATGCTCGTGCAGTACCCGGGCCCGGCCCAGGTCGACTTCGACGCCGTGCTGATGGCGGTCGATCCCGACAAGGACGTCGACGGCCTGCACCCGACCAACGTCGGACGGCTGGCGCTCGGCATCCCCGGCCCGGTGTCGTGCACGCCGGCGGGCATCGAGGCGATCCTCACGCACTACGGCGTCCCCGTCGCCGGGCGGCACGTGGTGGTGGTCGGACGCGGGGTCACCATCGGGCGGCCGCTGAGCATCCTCCTGTCGCAGAAGCGGCCGACGGCCAACGCCGCCGTCACGCTGGTGCACACGGGCGTGCCCGACTGGGCCGACCTCGTGAGGCAGGCCGACATCGTCGTGGCGGCCGCCGGCGTGCCCGGCATGATCCAGCCCGAGCACCTCACCCCTGGGTGCGTCGTGATCGGCGCCGGGGTCCGCTACGAGGGCAGGAAGCTGCTCCCGGATGTCGACGAGGCGTGCGAGGAGGTGGCGGGTTGGATCACGCCGCGGGTCGGCGGGGTCGGCCCGACCACCATCGCGATGCTGTTCCGCAACTGCGTCGAGGCCGCAGAGCGGGCCACCGGTACCTTTGTCGGTCCATGACCCGCATCGCCGATCTCCTCGCGTCTGGGCGGACGCTGTCGTTCGAGTTCTTCCCGCCGAAGACCGATGAGGCCGCCCGGGCCCTCGAGAAGGTCGTGGCCGAGCTGGCGGAGCTGGAGCCGTCGTTCGTGTCGGTGACCTACGGGGCCGGGGGCAGCACCCGCGAGCGCACCCGCGACGTGGTCGTGCGGATCAACCAGGGCTACCAGTTCCCCGCGATGGCCCACCTCACCTGTGCCGGCCACACCCGGGCCGACATCACCGCGCTGCTCGACGAGTACGCCGCCAACGGCGTCGAGAACATCCTGGCCCTCGGAGGCGACCCGCCCGCCGACGGCTCCGAGCCCACCGGCGACTTCGCCAACGCCCTGGAGCTGGTCGATGCCGTCCGCGCCCATCCGGGCGGGTTCTCCATCGGCGTGGCCGCCCACCCCGAGCTCCACCCTCGGTCACCCGACCGCGCGAGCGACCGGCGCCACCTGGCCGAGAAGCTGGCCGTCGCCGACTTCGGGATCACGCAGTTCTTCTTCACCGTCGACGACTACATCCGCATGATCGACGAGCTGGATGCTCTCGGCTGCACCACCCCGGTGCTCCCGGGGATCATGCCCACGGTCAACGTGGCCGGCCTCCGGCGCATGGCCGGCATGAACGGCACCGAGCTGCCGGCGCCGATGATGGACCGGCTCGACGCCGTGGCCGACGACGATGCCGAGGTGGCGAAGATCGGCGTGGAGGTCGCGTCGGAGCTCGCCGCCGCCCTGCGCGACGAGGGTGCCCCGGGCCTGCACCTCTACGCGATGAACCGGTCGAGCTCGGTGCTGGCGGTGCACGCCAACCTGCACTCCGACTGAGCCGGGTCAGGCGAGCGAGGCTCAGCCGAGCAGGGCGAGGGCGCTGTTGAAGGTGGGGCTCGGTCGCATCGCGGCGGTGGCCATGCCCTCGTCAGGCGAGTAGTAGCCACCGAGGTCGACCGGCGAGCCCTGGGCCTCGAGCAGCTCGGCGTCGATGCGGTCCTGGCCCTCGACGAGGGCGGCGGCCACCGTGGCGAACCGGGCGGCCAGCTCGGCGTCCGCGGTCTGGGCGGTGAGGGCCTCGGCCCAGTACCGGGCCAGCCAGGCGTGGCTGCCGCGGTTGTCGATCTCGTTGACCTTCCGCGACGGCGACCGGTTCTCGTCGAGGAACCGGGCCGTGGCCTGGTCGAGGGCGTCGGCGAGGACCTGGGCCCGGGCGTTGCCCGTGCTCACGGCGAGGTGCTCGAACGACGCGCCCAGCGCGAGGAGCTCGCCGAGCGAGTCCCAGCGCAGGTGGCCCTCCTTCACGAACTGCTGCACGTGCTTCGGCGCCGACCCGCCGGCGCCGGTCTCGAAGAGGCCGCCGCCGTTCATCAACGGGACGACCGACAGCATCTTGGCGCTGGTGCCCAGCTCCAGGATCGGGAAGAGGTCGGTGAGGTAGTCGCGGAGCACGTTGCCCGTGCAGGAGATCGTGTCCTCGCCGCGGCGGATGCGCTCGAGCGAGACCTGGGTGGCCTCGGCCGGCGGGAGGATGTCGATGTCGAGGCCCTCGGTGTCGTGGTCGTCGAGGTAGGTGCGGACCTTGGCGATGATCTCGGCGTCGTGGCCGCGGCCCTCGTCGAGCCAGAACACGGCGGGCGACTTGGTGGCCCGAGCGCGCGTGACGGCGAGCTTCACCCAGTCCCGGATGGCCGGGTCCTTGGTGTTGCACATGCGCCACACGTCACCGGCGGTGACCTCGTGCTCGAGGAGCACGGCGTCGTGCTCGTCGACGACCCGGACGGTGCCGTCGGCGGGGATCTCGAAGGTCTTGTCGTGCGAGCCGTACTCCTCGGCCTTCTGCGCCATGAGGCCGACGTTGGGCACCGATCCCATCGTGGACGGATCGAACGCGCCGTGGGCGCGGCAGTCGTCGATGACGACCTGGTAGACGGCGGCGTAGCAGCTGTCCGGGATGACCGCCTTGGTGTCCTGCTGGTCGCCCGCCGCGTTCCACATCTGGCCCGAGGTGCGGATCATCGCCGGCATCGAGGCGTCGACGATCACGTCGCTGGGCACGTGGAGGTTCGTGATGCCCTTGTCCGAGTCGACCATCGCGATCGCCGGGCCCTCCGCGAGCCGGGCCTCGACGCCCGCTCGGATCGCGGCGGCGACGTCGTCGGGCAGCGCGCCCAGGCCGTCGAGCACCGCGCCGAGGCCGTCGTTGGGGCTGAGGCCCGAGGCCTCGAGGGCGGCGCCGTGCTCGGCGAAGACCGTCGGGAAGAACGCCCGCACCGCGTGCCCGAACAGGATCGGGTCGGACACCTTCATCATCGTGGCCTTGAGGTGCAGCGAGAACAGCACGCCCTTGGCCTTGGCGTCGGCGATCTGCTCCGTGAGGAACCGCTGGAGCGCGGCGACGCGCATCACCGTGGCGTCGACCACCTCGCCGGCGTCGACGGTGACCGCGTCCCTCAGCACGGTGGTGGTGCCGTCGGCCCCGCGGAGCTCGATGCGGAGCGGGCCGGCCTCGCCCATCGTGACCGACCGCTCGTTGGACCGGAAGTCGTCGACGCCCATCGTGGACACGTGGGTCTTGGAGTCGGGGGACCAGGCGCCCATCGAGTGCGGGTGCTTGCGGGCGTAGGCCTTCACCGACGCGGGAGCCCGGCGGTCGGAGTTGCCCTCGCGCAGCACCGGGTTCACCGCACTGCCCTTCACCCGGTCGTAGCGGGCCCGGACCTCGCGCTCCTCGTCGGTGGCGGGCTCGTCGGGGTAGTCGGGGAGGGCGTAGCCCTTGGCCTGGAGCTCGGCCACGGCGGCCTTCAGCTGGGGGATCGAGGCGCTGATGTTGGGGAGCTTGATGATGTTCGCCGCGGGCGTCTTGGCCAGCTCGCCGAGCTCGGCCAGGTGATCGCCGATCCGCTGCTCGGGCTGCAGGTGCTCCGGGAAGCTGGCGATGATGCGCCCGGCGAGGGAGATGTCGCGGGTCTCGACCTCGACCCCCGCGGCTCCGGCGAACGCCTGGATCACGGGGAGCAGCGAGTACGTGGCGAGGGCGGGGGCCTCGTCGGTGTGGGTGTAGACGATCTTCGAGGTCACGGCGAGCCAGGCTATCGGTGCCCGGGAGGGGCCCCGTCCGGGCACCCCCCGACGACTACCGTTGGGACCCGGGGCCTCGGCCCTGCCTGTCACATCCCCTTCGTAGGGTGCCCGTGTGACGAGATCGACGAGAGGGTTGGCACCGGTGGACGGAGGCGCGCAGCGGAAGCGAGCGACCGCGACCTCGTCGTTCGGCGTCTCCCGTCGGGAGAACCACGACGCGAGCGGCTTCTACGCCCGCTTCACGGGCCCCGCGATCAGCGCCGACGAGGTGGTGGCGCCCCCGGGCGTGGTCGACCAGATCTACGTGGGCGACGCCCGCTCGATGGACCGGGTGCGGTCCGGATCGGTGGCGCTCGTGGTCACCTCGCCGCCCTACTTCGCGGGCAAGGCCTACGAGGAGGAGCTCGGCGAAGGGCACATCCCGGCCACCTACGTCGAGTACCTCACGATGCTCGAGGACGTGTTCGCGGAGTGCGTCGACAAGCTCGAGTCGGGCGGCCGCATCGCCGTCAACGTGGCCAACCTCGGCCGCAAGCCCTACCGCTCGCTGTCGGCCGACGTCATCGGGATCCTGCAGGACCGCCTCGGCCTCCTCCTCCGGGGCGAGGTGATCTGGCAGAAGGCGCGCGGTGCCGGCGGCAACTGCGCGTGGGGCTCGTTCAAGCAGCCGACCAACCCGGTGCTGCGCGACCTCACCGAGCGCGTGGTGATCGCCAGCAAGGGCCGCTTCGACCGCGCCGTCGACAAGCGCAAGCGGGCGCAGCTCGACCTGCCCGCCGAGGCCACCGCCACCGCCGACGAGTTCATGGAGGCCACGCTCGACCTCTGGGAGCTGGCGCCCGAGAGCGCCACGCGCGTCGGTCACCCCGCGCCGTTCCCGGTGGAGCTGCCACAGCGCCTGATCGACCTCTACACCTGGCGCGGCGACGTCGTGCTCGACCCGTTCATGGGCTCGGGCACCACCGCGGTGGCCGCCGTGCGCACCGGCCGGCACTACCTCGGCTACGACACCGACGAGGCCTACGCCAAGGCGGCCAGAGCGCGCGTGGCGGCGGAGGTCGAGGCCCTGCCCGACGACGAGGTCGCGCTGCCCGACCGCGCCAACGCCGCCGCCGGCGAGCTGCTGCTCGGCGCGGGCTTCCAGCTCGCCGATCCCAAGGTCACCAAGAAGCGCCGCTTCGCCGGGGGCCTCAGCGTCGACTGGCTCGCCACCGACGCGGCCGGGCACGAGTGGGTGGTGCTGGTCGCCGGCGGCAGCACCGTCGTGCGCACGGGGCTGCGCCGGTCCGACGTCCTGTTCCGCACGCTGGGCGAGGCCTCGGTGCTCACCGGGGCGGGCCACCGCGTGCTGGTGCTCACCACCGACCTCCCTCCCGCCCGCTCGGCGCCGTTCGCCGCGCTGCGGGCGGCCCGCGGCGCCACGCTCGTCGACGCGATCGAGCTCCGCGCCCCCGGCGCCGCCGCCCGGCTCGCCGTGTACGCCGCGGGCGGGGTCGACGCCCCGGTCGGCGACCTCCTCCCCGGCGCCTAGGGGCCGTGCCCTCCGCCAAGACCGAGATCACCGAGATCGTCACGGGGTTGGCGATCGCGGGCGCGCCGACGATCGAGGCGGCGCTGGCCCAGCGGGCGGTGGCGAACGTCGGCGCCGAGGTGTGGGACCGGCTCGACGGCCTGCACCGCGCGGGAGGGCACCGCGTGGAGTTCGCGGCGGCCTGGGCCAACGGCCAGGCGTTCCTCGCGGCGGAGGAGGGCCTGCGCGGCCGGCCCCCTCGGGTGGTCGAGTGGAAGGGCCCCACCCAGGCGCCGGGCGACGAGGTGGTGCCGGCCGACCTGCGCGTCGACCACGTCTGGCTCGTGAGCTGCAAGTACCTCACGAAGGTCCTCGCCAACTCCGCCCCGGCCCGCCTCTTCGACCGCGGCCTGGCCGGCGGTCCGTCGCGCACGGCGGGCGACTGGTACGCGGAGGTCGCGCCCGACGCCTACCAGCAGCTCTTCGGCGTGGTCCGCGCCGAGCTCGGCACGCGCGCGTCGCTCCCGCCGCACGCGGCCGACCTCACGGCGGCACACCGCGCCGAGCTGCGGGCCTACCTCGACGCCGGGTGGTCACCCGATGCGCAGTCCGCGTACGCGGGCCTGGCCGCCGCGGTGAGCCGTGCCTCCGCCGACCGCTGGAAGGCGGCGATGCGGCGGCGGCCCGACGCCGAGGCCGTGCTGTGGCGGCTCCTCCGGATCGGCAGCGCGCCGTACTTCGTGCTCGGCGCCTCCAAGGACCAGTCACTGCGCCTGCGCGTGATGACGGCCTGGGACTGGCGCCAGGCCCACGAGCTGAAGCGCATCGACGTCTGGGGCGACGACGCCGGGCAGCCCCAGGTCCGCTGGCAGGCCCAGGTCCGGGACCGTGCCGCCGGCACCACGGTCGCCGTCGACGGCCACGTGGAGGTGCGCTGGAGCCACGGGCGGTTCGGGAAGCCACCGGAGGCCAAGGTGTACCTGGACACCCCGCACCAGCGGGTGCCTGGGTACGTCACCATCGCCTGACCTCTAACCTCTCCTGGTATGGCGGGAGGGCGATACGACGATCGGGTCCGTGACCTGCTCGCGGATGCGAGCACGGCGGCGGACCAGGGCGACTGGGCGGCGGTGCGCGACCTCGCCGGTGCCGTCCTCGCGCTCGCCCCGGGCGATGCCGAGGCCCAGACCCTCCTCGAGCGGGCCGACGACGCAGATCCGACCGCGGGGGAGCGGCGCCAGCTCACGGTGATGTTCTGCGACGTGGTCGGGTCCACGGCGCTCAGCCAGGACCACGACCCCGAGCTCGTCCGCGAGGTCCTGCGGAGCTACCAGGTCACCTGCGATCGGGTCGTGCGCCGGTACGAGGGCCGCATCGCCCGCTTCGTCGGTGACGGCGTCCTCGCCTACTTCGGCCACCCGGTGGCCCACGAGGACGATCCCCGTCGCGGGGTGAAGGCGGGCCTCGACCTGCTCGACGCGCTGCGAGCCGGTCACGGATGAGGTCCGGACCCGCTATGGCGTCGACCTGCGGATCCGAGTGGCGGTGCACACGGGGCTCGTCGTGCGAGCCGACATGGGCACGGTGGCCACGCCGGACCGCGACGCGATCGTGGGCGACGCCCCGAACATCGCGGCCAGGCTGCAGGACCACGCCACCCCGGGCACGCTCGTGATCAGCCACGACACCTATGAGCTCGTGCGCAGCTGGTTCCTCGTCGCACCGCTCGGACCCGTCGTCCTCAAGGGCATCGACGAACCGCTGCGGGCCTACCAGGTCGTCGATGAGGGCAACGAGGACGACCGGGTGCAGGCGCAGGCCGACCTCAGCCCGTTCGTGGGGCGGGCCGAGGAGCTCCAGGTGCTGCTCGAGGCCTGGGACCAGGTGCGCGCCGGCGGCGTCGCGGGCGGTGGCGATCTCCGGTCAGCCCGGCGTCGGGAAGTCACGTCTGGCTGACGTGCTGCGGCGACGGGTCGAGGCCGACGACGGCACCGCTCGGCTCGTGCCGTGCTCGGCGTACCACGGGTCCACCGCGCTGCACCCCGTGCGCCGGCTGCTGGAGCGGGTGGCCGGCATCGAGCCCCATCAGGGTCCTGACATCGCGCTGCCGAAGCTGTGGAGCGCGATGGAGGCCGTCGGTCACGCGGACGCGCTGCCACTGGTCGCCAGCCTCCTCGAGCTGCCCCCGACGGAGTGGTGCCCTGCTCCGGAGATGGAGGGCCCGAAGCTCCGGGAGCAGCTGCTCGGGACGCTGCTGGCGTGGGTGCGGTCGGTGGCCGACCGGGGACCGGTCCTGTTCGTCGTCGACGACCTCCAGTGGGCCGACCCCACCACCCAGGAGCTGCTCGACGCGGGTGATCGCGGCGTCGATCCCAGGTGTCCTGCTCGTCGCGACCGTCCGCGACGACACGAAGGTGCCGTGGTCGTCGGCCACCACCCTCCCGCTCGATCGGCTGTCGGTCGAGGAGCTCGGCGACCTGGCGCGCCGGTCGCCCGAGGCCCGTCGACTCGAACCCGACCACCTCGACCAGCTCATCGAGCGGAGCGACGGGATCCCCCTGTACCTCGAGGAGCTCCTCCGAAACGCCTCCGTGGCGAACGCGGGGGCGGCGGCCGACTCGCACATCCCCGCCGCGCTGCGCGATCTCCTGCTGGCCCGGTTCGCGGGGCCGGGGGTCGACCTCCGGCTCGCGCAGGTGCTCGCCACCATCGGCCACGAGGCGCCGCTTCCGCTCGTGGCCGAGGTGACCCGGGTCGACCTGGACCTGCTCACGGAGCAGCTGGCCGCCCTCGTCGACGGCGGCATCGTCACGGTGGTCCCCGGTGAGCCCCAGGGCTACCGGTTCCGTCACCACCTGCTGGCCGAGCTGGCCTACGACACGCAGCTCCAGAGCACCCGCCGGCAGTCCCACGGTCAGGTGGCGGACGCGCTGCTCTCGGGACCGACGAACATCCCGCCGGTGGCCCCCGGCGTCCTCGCCCACCACCTCGAGCAGGCGGGCCGCCCGGCCGAGGCGGTCCGCTTCCTCGCCGCCGCGGCGGAGGCGGCGCACGGCCTCGGCGCGAACGCGGAGGTCACCGAGCTGCTCGCCCGCGCGATGACGCTCCTGCAGCTCGTCGAGGGTGACGACCGTGCCCGGCTGGAGTTCGACGTGCGCCTCGTCCGAGCCACGAACGCAGCGTCGATCTTGGGATTCGCCGCTCCGCAGGCCATCGAGGACTTCACCGCGTGCCAGACCCTCGTCGCCTCCCGCGTCGGCAGCGGCGGCTTCCTCGACGACCCCGACGCGGTGGCCGGCGACGAGTTCACGTGGTCCGCCACCGCGCTGTGGGCCAACCTCCTCCTCCAAGGCAACCTCGACGGTGCCGATGCGGTGAACCGCGACCTGGTCCGACAGCTCCGGCCCGACGGAGATCTCCGCCAGTACTTCGAGACCGGGCCGGCGTACGTCGACTTCTTCAAGGGTGACTACCCGGCTGCGCTCGCCGGTCTCGAGCATGCCGAGGCGCTGATCCCGACCGCCCCGCTGCCCGTGCGCCTCACGGTGCCGAGCGATCCCCGCGCGACCAATCGCGCCCACCTCGCGTACGTGCTGGGCGTGCGATGCCGGTTCCCGGAGGCTCGAGCGCTGTCGGACAGCGGGATCGAGTTCGCGGCGACGCTGCCGTTCCCGATCGGCCCGTTCAGCCTCTGCTACGTCCTCTCGATGCGGGCCTCGCTCGAGGTGATGAGCGGCGACCTCCACGTGGCCGAGTCGTACACGGACCGCCTGCTGGAGCTCGCCGAGCGCCACGGGTTCACCTTCTGGACGATCGTCGGCGGCTTCTACGATGCGTACCGCGACCTGCGGGCGGGTGTGGAGGGCGCAGGGGATCGGTGCCAGATGTCGCTGATGCTCATGGAGTCGGTCGGCGTGCACGTGTGGGCTCCCTACTTCCATGCCAACGTGGCCGCGGCGTACCTGGAGGCCGGCGATCCGGACACGGCGCTGCCGCTGCTGGCCACGGGATCGGGAACCGCGGAGCGCACCTCCGCCCACTACTGGTCGGCGGAGCTGGCCCGACTCGAGGGCGTGGCCCGCCTGGCCACGGGCGACGGGTCGGGCCTGGACCGGGTCCGCCAGGCGGCGACCCTGGCAGCCGAGCGGGGGGCGCTGCTCCACGAGCTGTGGGCGCTCACGACCCTGGCCGAGCACGGCGAGGACGACGGCGTCCGGTCGGGGCTCGCCGCCCTCGTCGATCGCGTGGCCTCGGGCGCCCCGCCTTTGGACGTCGCCGCGGCGCGCGAGGTGCTCGGCTAGCCGTCACCGTGGTTCGTCGGCTCCCTGCGGTTCGGCCACGGGGGGGCGCAGCACGACGTGGGTTCACGTACCATCCCGCCCATGGCGGACAGCGGTGTGGTCTCGCGGAAGCCGGAGCCGGAGCACAAGACGCTCGAGCGCGCCTCGGTCATGGCGGTGGCGCTGGCGGCCCTCCCCAACGAGGACGAGGTCCGGCGCGAGTTCGAGGCGGCGGGCTACGGCACCTTCCCGTCGCTCGAGGAGGCGTTGCGCAACCTCGCCGCGCTGACCGACGAGCGGATCCGCATCACGCAGCGGACGGTGAGCCTGCGCCTCCTCGCAAAGGCAGCCCGCGCCCTCGGGATCGATCTGCTGCGCGAGCGAGCCGGCGGCGGCCTCGGGGCCTATGCCGAGGCGCAGAAGGCCGAGGCTGAGCGCATCGTCGCGGCTCGCGCACAGGAGGACGACGAGCGGGAGGACGACGAGCGGGAGGACGACGAGCGGGAGGACGAGCGACGCCGCGTCAAGGGTGCCGACGACCGGGAGCGCTCGACGGCGGACGACTCCGCCACGGCCGAGCGTTCGGCGGAGCAGACGCAGGCCGACGAGCCCGCTGCGGAGACCTCCGCGCCGCCGCCCCCTCCTGGGTCAGCCGAGGCGGAGCTGGTCGACGCGCTCACCGTCACGGCAGATCCCTCCACTCAGACCCTGCCCACGTGGGAGGCCTTCGCGAGCGCGGCGGCGGGCCCGTTGGCGTTCAGCGACGAGGAGATCAACCTCCCCACGTGTGACGACGACGACGAGTCGAGCTTCAAGGGTGTTCCGGCCACGCGCATCGTCACCTGGTTCACCACCCCGAGGGACGCGACCGACTTCGCCCGCTGGACCGATCCCCGCACGTGGCCCATCGACTGCAGCATCTTCTTCGAGGACATGGTCACGACCGACACCACGATCCCGCCGATCGGCAGCCCGACGACCTGGACCGCCCGGTTCACGGAGTACGTCCGCCTCACCCCGACCAAGCTGCTCGAGACACCGCTGGACTTCACCCGCGTCTACCTGTCCGACGAGCACTTCGCCCTGTACTTCGAGATGCCGCCCAACGTGACGACGAGGGATCTCCTCGTCGATGCGGGTTCGATCCTGGTGGACTCCGACGACCTCAACCCGCCGGCGGAGCAGACCATGTGCCAGGCGGAGAAGTTCGTGAAGTGGGCGGACCCCGCGGCCGCGAGCTGGCCGAGCCTGTCGTGCGACCTCTTCTGGACCGAGCTGACGATCCTTGCGGCCCTCGGCTGCAACCTGGACCACTGACCCCCCCCGAACCAAGGAGCGCACCCATGCCTGGAGTCGAGGATGCCAAGAGCATCGAGGAGCTCGCGGCCGCCGCCAAGGTGATGTACGACGCGGCTGTGGCGAACTACCACGCGGCCAACGTGTCGATGTGGAAGGTGCTCACCGGCGAGGTGGCACAGGACAACGACAAGCTGACGAAGAACCTCACCACGGTCGTCGGCCAGATGATGCGCGACGCCGGCAACCTCCAGATGGTCTGGACGCAGCTGGCCAAGATCGCGGCGCCGCCCGCCGGGCAGCCCAACCAGCCATGACCACGGGCGCGGAGAACCTGCGGCGGGGTCAGCAGGCCGCGTTCCGCGCTTGGGGTGCGGTGGTTGCCGGCTACGGCGAGGCGTTCAAGCTCATCTACGAGGCCACGGTCGAGTGGGCGGTCGACGAGCGGTCGCTGGCGCCGGCCAACGGGAAGAACGTCCCCGTGCTGGTCCCCGGCGCCTGCACGATCGTGCCCGAGTTCTTCGCCGCCACCGACGCCACGAAGACCCTCGTGCCGGCGGGTGTGGTCACCCTCACGCCGAACACCTTCTCGGCGGCGTCGGCAGGCACGGTCGCGACGGTGCTGGTCCAGGTGCACCCGCGGCAGGGAGCCGCCGGCGGGCTCTACCAGGGTCGGATCATGGTGTTGGGCGGGGGGGAGCTGAAGACGAACATCCTCGTGTCCGCTCCGGTCCCCGGCCCCGTCTGAACGGTGGCGGGCGGCCGGTTCGCGGACCGCGTCCGCGAGCTCCTCGCTGACGCGGCGGACCACGCCGCGGCGCAGGACTGGGGTGCGGCGCGCGATCTGGCTCGTGCCGCGCTCGCGCTCGACCCCGGCAACGCCGAGGCCAGCCGGCTGATCGAGGCGGCCGGTGCCGCCATCCCCGACGAGGGGGAGCGACGACAGCTCACGGTGATGTTCTGCGACGTCGTCGGGTCCACCCCGCTCAGCGAGCAGCGCGATCCCGAGGTGGTGCGCGAGGTCCTCCGGGCGTACCAGCAGACGTGCGACGAGGTGGTTCGCCGCTATGACGGCTTCACCGCCCGGTTCCTCGGCGACGGGATCCTGGTGTACTTCGGGCACCCGACCGCCCACGAGGACGACCCGCGTCGGGCCGTCCAGGCGGGCCTCGACCTCCTCGACGCGATGCAGCCGGTCACGAGCGAGCTGCACGACCGCTTCGGGGTCGGGCTCGACATCCGGGTCGCCGTGCACACCGGAGTCGTGGTGCGGGCCGAGATGGGGTCGACGGCCGTGCCCGACCGGGATGCCATCGTCGGGGACACCCCAAACCTGGCCGCCCGCCTCCAGGACCAGGCCGCGCCGGGCAGCCTCCTCATCAGCGACTCGACCTACGCGCTGGTGCGCGGCTGGTTCCTCGTCGTGCCCACCGGACCGCTCGAGCTGCGGGGCATCGAGCGGAAGGTCGAGGGCTACCGAGTGGTGGCGACCGTGCCGACGGCCTCGCGCCTCCAGGCCCAGGCCGACCTGAGCCCGTTCGTTGGCCGCGCCTCGGAGCTCGAGGTCATGGAGGAGGCGTGGGCCGCCGCCGTGGAAGGGGACGGCCGCACCGTGGTGATCAGCGGGCCTCCCGGGGTCGGAAAGAGCCGGCTGGCCGATGTCGCAGCACGACGAGCGCGGGCCAGCGACGGCACGGTGCTGGTCGCGACCTGCTCGGCCATGCACGCCACGACCGCCCTCCACCCCGTCGCCCGGCTCCTCGCCCAGGTGGCGAACGTCGATGAGCGCGTCACCGGCGCGCACACCCTGCCCCGCCTCTGGAACGCCCTCGATGCCGTCGGGCAGGCCGACTCGCTGCCGTACCTCGCCGACCTCCTCGGGGTCCCGCCCGAGCCGTGGTCCCCCGCCCCGGAGCTCGAGGGGGCGAAGCTGCGCGAGGAGGTGCTGGGCCGTCTCGACCGGTGGATCCGAGCCACGGCGGAGCGCGGCCCCGTGATGCTGCTCGTCGACGACCTGCAGTGGGCCGACCCCACCACCCAGGAGCTGCTTGGCCGCCTCATCAGCGGGCGGGCGCCGGGCCTGCTGCTCGTGCTCACGGTGCGGGAGGGCCACCCGGTGCCGTGGTCGAGTCCGACGACGCTCGCGCTCGAGCGCCTGTCCGAGCGCGAGCTGGTCGACCTGGCTCGACGCCTCCCCGAGGGCGGCCACCTCGGAGAGGACCAGCTGTCACAGCTCATCCAGCGCAGCGACGGGATCCCGCTCTTCCTCGAGGAGCTCGTGCGGGCTAGTGCGCTGACCGTCGGCGCCGATCTCTCCCGCCGGACAGCGTCGATCCCCGCGGCCCTCCGGGACCTGCTGATGGCCCGGTTCGCGGCGCCGGGCGTCGATCTGCGACTGGCCCAGCTCCTCGCCACCATCGGGCTCGAGATCCCGGTCGAGGTGGCGGCGGGCACCCTCGGGACCTCCCCCGCGGGAGTGATCGAACAGGTGCGGCCGATGGTGCAGGCGGGTCTCCTCGTGGCGGCGGACGGCGGGTATCGGTTCCGTCACCAGCTGCTCGCCGATCTCGCCTACGACACGCAGCTCCAGCCGACGCGCCGGGCCACGCACGAGCGGGTGGCAGATGCCCTCATCGCCGGACGGGAGCGTGGGGTCGAGTCCCCCGCGGCCGTGCTCGCCCACCACCTCGAGCAGGCCGAGCGGTACGGCGACGCGGTCGAGGCACTGCTGGCCGCCGCCGAGGCGGCGCAGTCCCTCGCCGCCCTGAGCGAGGTCGGGGAGCTCCTGGCGCGAGGCATGGACCTCGTCGAGCTGGTCGAGGTCGATCGTCGGGCGGACCTCGAGTTCTCCCTCCGCCTCATGCGAGGGTCCACCGCCGCGACCGCGATGGGGTTCGCAGCTCCCGACGCCATCGCCGACTTCGAGGCCTGCGAAGCGCTCCTCGAATCGTCCTCGACGGGTGCCCGCATCGATGCAGGTCCCGACGGCACGGACCACGTCTGGGCGCTCACCGGTCTCTGGTCGATGTTCATGCTGCAGGGTCGGCTCCACTCGTGCCGGCGGTCCATCGACGGAATCGTCGCCCGTCTGCCCGAGGGAGACCTGCGCGACTACTTCCAGTCGGCCCACGGGTTCGAGGACTTCTTCCAGGGCGACTGGGCGGCGGCCGAGTCGAGGCTCCAGTCGGCCCACGAGTCGCTGGTGCGCGTGCAGCTGCCGCGCCAGCTGGCCAACCCGAACGACCCGCGGGTCACGGGGTTGAGCCACATGGGGATGGTCCGGACCTTCGACTGCCGGCTCTCCGAGGCGAACGCCACCTTCGAGGAGGCGCTCGCGCTGGCGGCGGAGCAGCCCTTCCCGAGGAACGCGTTCTCCACCTGCTACGCCGCCTCGTTGCGGTCGGCGTCCGCGCTTGCGTGCAAGGACTACGAGGCCGTCGCCCACTGGGCCCAGGTGAACCAGGAGGTGGCCGAGCGGCACGGCAGCACCTTCTGGCTCCTCGTGGGCGGTCTGAACGAGGCGATCGCCGGGATGGTGGCCGGCGAGCCGGACGCGCCGATGCGGGCACTGATGTCCCTCAACCTCACCAAGGCGCTCGGGATCATGACGTGGCTCCCGTCGTTCTTCGGGACGATCGCCGGGATCCACATCGACCAGGGCCGCTTCGAGGAGGCCGCGCCGCTGCTCCAGGAGGCGTGGGACGTCGCCGAGCAGACCGGTTGCCGCTACTGGACCGCCGAGCTGCTGCGCCGCCGCGGCGAGGTCGCGCTGTCCCGCGGCGACGAGGGCGGCCTGGACCTGATCCGGGAGGGGATCGTCCTCGCCGGTCACCAGCGCAACCGGCTGGTGGAGATGTGGGCCCGGACGTCGCTCTGCCGGCACACCGGCGACGCAGCCGACCTGGCGGCCCTCGGCGTGCTGATGGACGACCTGCCCCTCGACTTCACCTCGCCCGACGCCGAAGACGCCAGGGCGCTCCTGGCCGGTCGGAGCTGATCCGCACCTCGTGGCGCGCGTCGCGATCCTCGGAGGGGGCATGGCCGGCCTGGCGGCGGCGTGGCGCCTGTCGGACCCCGACGGCCCGGCCAACGACGTCACGGTCTACCAGCGCGGCTGGCGGCTCGGTGGCAAGGGCGCGAGCTCGCGCGCCGTCAACGGTCGGATCGAAGAGCACGGCCTCCATGTGTGGCTCGGCTACTACGAGAACGCCTTCCGGCTCCTCCGCGAGGCCTACGCGGAGGTCGACCGCCCGACGACGGCTCCGGACTGCCCGATCCAGACGTGGCGTGACGCGCTCACGCCGGCCAGCGTGATCGGGCTCGGCGACGACGTCGGCGACGACTGGCACGACTGGATCGCGTGGTTCCCCGAAGACGACCGGCTGCCGGGCGAGGCCGGCTTCGGCGACGATGCGATCGAGGCCGTCGACTTCGTCCGGCACGCGCTCGAGCTCCTCGGCCGCTTCGGCGCGTCGCTCGGAGAGGACGGTCGACCCGCGCCCCGGGCGGTCCTGACCGCCAGCCCGACGCCCCCGCCTCGCCCGGGCGCGCTTGCTGGCCTGGCTCGCGGCCTGGGGCTCGGGGTGCAGACCGTGGCGGGCGGGGGGCTGGCCGCCGAGCGGACCACGCGGTTCCTCGAGGTGCTCCTCGCGATGGTGCGCGGGATCGTGGCGGACGGCCTGCTCGTGCGGGGTTTCGCCGCCATCGACCACCTGGACCTGCGCGACTGGCTGCGATCGCACGGCGCGTCCGAGGCGGCCATCGACTCGCCCTTCGTCCGCGGTGCCTACGACCTGGCGTTCGCCTACGAGGACGGTGACCGCACCAAGCCGCGCATCGCGGCCGGCACCAGCCTGGTGCTCACGGGCCGGATGTTCTTCGCGTACCGCGGCGCCATGTTCTGGAAGATGCAGGCGGGGATGGGCGACGTGGTCTTCGCCCCGATCTACTCGGCGCTCCGAGCTCGTGGGGTGCGGTTCGAGTTCTTCCACCGCCTGGACGACCTCGTCCCCAGCGCCGACGGCGACACGATCGCCGAGGTGCACCTCGGGCGCCAGGTGGCGCTGGCCGCCGGCCGCGACCAGTACGAGCCGCTCGTCGAGGTCCGCGGCCTGCCCGTGTTCCCGGACCGCGTGGACCTCTCGCAGGTGGATGCGGGGGCGGACGTCGAGCGTCAGCCGCTCGAGGCGCACGGCTGCGACTGGCCCGATGCCGCCTCGGTCGTGCTGCAGGCGGACCGTGACTTCGACCACCTCGTCCTCGCCACCTCGGTGGGGATGGTGCCGCACGTCGCGTCCCGCCTGATCGCCGCCTCCCCTCGCTGGCAGGCGATGGTGGACCACGTCGGCACCGTCGCCACGCAGGCCGTCCAGCTGTGGCTCACGCCCGACGAGCGGACCCTGGGCTGGGACGACCCGGCGGCCACGGTGACGGGCTGCGGTGCGCCACTGGATACGTTCGCATCGATGAGCCAGACCCTTCCCTTCGAGGAGTGGCCCGCAGAAGGGGAACCGCGGCACCGCGGTGTCCTTCTGCGCGGTGCTCGAGGAGGAGGTCGTGGCCCGTGGCTCGGCGCGAGCCGAGGTGGCCGCTGGTGCAGCCGCGTTCCTCGACGAACGGGCCGCCAACCTCTGGCCCAAGGCCACCACCGATGCCGGGGACTTCCGGTGGGACCTCCTCGCCGGCGTCGCCCCCGGGGCGGAGGGCGTCGACGCATTGGCCTCCCAGTACGTCCGGGCCAACGTCGATCCGTCCGACCGCTACGTGCAGTCGCTCCCCGGTTCCGGGGTCCACCGGCTCCGGGCCGACGGCAGCGGCTACGCCAACCTGGCCCTGGCCGGCGACTGGCTCGACACGGGGCTCAACGCCGGCTGCATCGAGGCCGCCACCCTCGGAGGGCTCCAGGCCGCGAACGCGGTGCTCGGGCGCCCGCTGACCGATCGCACCACGGGCTTCCGTCCAACGAGGAGCGCCGGTGGCTGACGACGACGGGCGCCTCGACGCCGCGGCCGCGGGGCTGGCCAGCGCCGCCGCCGTGGTGGAGCGCATGCTCGAGCTGGGTCGGGCCGCCGCGTCCGGGACTCCGCTTGCCCCTGCCCGCCAACAGCGAGCAGGCCCTCGCCGCGTTCGGGCTCCCCGGCCTGGCCCCTCCCGACGGGACGAGCAACGGCACGGCGGCCGAGGCGGAGGGCGACCCCGCGGAGCGGGCCCGGGAGGCTCGCCGCTTCCGGGCCGACGCGGAGCGCCTCGTCGAGCTCTACGCCGACTGGACGCGGATGCTCGTCGACGGCGCGGCATCCCTCGCCGAACAGGCCGTGGGTGCGGCGCCCGTCGCCGGCGGAGGCGCCGATCCGGCCGCTGCCGCGACCGCCGCGCTGGTCCTCGGGCCGGCCTCGGCCGGGGCCACCACCACCACGAGCGCCTGGCTGCACGTGCTCGACGGTCCGGCGGCGGCGCCCGCCGCGCTGCAGGCCACCGACCTCGTGGCCCACGACGGGTCGGTGGTGCCCGGCGCCGCACTGACCTGCACGCCGCCAGTGCTCGAGACCTCGGCCGCCCGCACGTCGAGCGAGGTCCGGGTCAGCGTCGTCGTCCCCGCCGGCACCGCGCCCGGGTCGTACCACGGGCACCTGCTGGCCGCCGGGCTCCCGGAGGTCGTCCTCCCCGTGCGGCTCGAGGTGGTGGCGTGACGCAGGCGCCGGAGTGCACGTCCGTCGAGGCCGTCCTCGATCGCTACGGACGACTCACCGCCGAGGCGCTGCAGGAGCACCTCCCCGTCGACGGACCGCGCGCCCACCTGTGGGACCTCGTGGCCGACTACCCGAGTCGTGGCGGCAAGGCGATCCGCCCGAGCCTCTGCCTGGCCTCGTGCGTCGCCTTCGGCGGGGAGCTCGACGAGGCCCTCCCGTCGGCGGTCGCCATCGAGCTGCTGCACAACGCGTTCCTCGTGCACGACGACATCGAGGACGGGAGCGAGCTGCGGCGCGGCTCGCCGACCCTGCACGAGCGCCACGGCATCCCGCTCGCCGTCAACGCCGGTGATGCCCTCGTGCTGCTGGCCGCCGCGCCGCTGCGGCAGAACCGCGATCGCCTCGGGGCGCGGATCGCCGCCGAGGTGGTCGACGAGTTCGACCGCATGGCTCGCCACACGGTGGAGGGCCAGGCCATCGAGCTCGGGTGGCGGCAGGACGCCGCCGTGGAGCTCACGCCCGACGACTACCTCGACCTGATCATGCGGAAGACCTGCTGGTACACCACCGTGCACCCGCTGCGGGTCGGTGCGCTGATCGGGTCGTGGGGCCGGGCCGACCTCGACCCGATGGTGCGGTTCGGCTTCTACCTGGGCGCCGCCTTCCAGATCCGCGACGACCTCCTCAACCTGGTCGGCGACGAGGAGGCCTACGGCAAGGAGGTGCTCGGCGACCTGTACGAGGGCAAGCGCACCCTGATGCTGAACCACGTCGTCAGCGCGTCCTCCGGCACCGAGCGCGACCACCTCGTGCGGTACCTCCACCAGGATCGGGCGGAGCGCAGCTCGGACGACGTGGCGATGGTCCTCGAGGCCATGCGCCGCCACGGCAGCATCGAGTTCGCAGCCGAGTTCGCGCAGGGGATCGCCGACGCCGCCCACGGCGCGTTCGAGATCGCCTTCGCCACGGTGCCCGGCGGTGAGGACCGGGCGTTCATCGAGGCGATGATCCCCTGGATGCTCGACCGGACGGCCTGACCGGCTTCAGCCCGCGGAGCCCTCGGCCTCGGTCTTGAGGCGCTCGAGGGTGGCCCGCATCCCCTCGCGCAGCTCCTCCTCGTGGTCGCCGATCCCGCCGAGGAGGACGGCGGCGAAGGCCTTGGCGACGAGCGGACGGGCCTTGAACTCGGCCCGGGACTCGGTGACGATCGTGCCGTCGCCATCCGGCTCGAGGTGGTAGCTCCAGCGCATGCCGCTCTGCTTGGTCTCGAAGGCGAACGCCCGGCCGGGCTCGGCCTCGACGACGGTGTTGGTCGTCGACCAGCGGGCGATCCCCCGCTGGTTGCGGCCCTTGAACCGGGCGCCGACCACCGGCCCGATGGCATCCCCGAGCCAGCGTCCGCCCCGGCACTCGGGGCTGAGCCGCCCCATCCCGGCGGGGTCGCTCAGCAGCTCGTACAGGGCCTCCGGGGTGGCAGCGATGCGCAGGGACACGGAATCGCCGGGATGGCGGGGATCGTGGGCGTCGGCCATGTGCGGACCGTACCGGACCGGCGGTAGCGTCGACTGAGCAAGCGTTCAGTGACCAGTTCAGCGACCAGGGGGACACCAGTGCAGGTGCACGACAAGATCTACATCGACGGCGCCTGGGTGCCGTCGGCGGGCAAGAAGACCATCGAGGTCTTCGACTCGACCAACGGCGAGGTCATCGGCACGATCCCGGCCGGCACCGCCGCCGACGTCGACGCCGCCGCCAAGGCCGCGCGGCCGCGTTCGACGGCTGGGCCGCCACCTCCAAGGAGGAGCGGGCCAAGTACTGCAGCCGCATCGCCGAGGGCCTCATGGGCCGCATGGACGAGATCGCCACGATCGTCACCCGCGAAGCGGGCATGCCGAAGTGGCTGAGCCAGATCGTGCAGGCCGGCCTCCCGATCAACTCGTTCGGCACCGCCGCCGCGCTGGCGGAGAGCTACGAGTACGAGACCACGGTCGGCAACAGCCTCGTGATCCAGGAGCCGGTCGGCGTCGTCGGGGCCATCACCCCGTGGAACTACCCGCTCCACCAGATCGCCGCCAAGGTCGCCTACGCGCTGGCCGCCGGCTGCACCGTGGTCCTGAAGCCGAGCGAGATCGCCCCGCTCGACGCGTACATCCTCGCCGAGATCGTCCACGACGTCGGCCTCCCGGCCGGCGTGTTCAACATGGTGTGCGGCTCCGGGGCCGAGGTCGGCCAGGCCATCTCCGAGCACCCCGAGATCGACATGGTGTCGTTCACCGGCTCGACCCGCGCCGGCAAGGCCGTGGCCGCCGCGGCGTCCGGCAGCCTGAAGCGCGTCGCCCTCGAGCTCGGCGGCAAGTCCGCCAACATCCTCCTCGACGACCTCGACGACGCGGCCTTCGACAAGGCCGTGCGCGACGGCGTGGGCAAGGCGTACATCAACTCGGGCCAGACCTGCACCGCGCTCACCCGCATGCTCGTCCCCACCGCCCGCCTGGCCGACGCCGAGCGCATCGCCCAGGACGAGGTCGAGTCGAACTACCAGCCGAGCGATCCGTTCGCCGACGGCGCCCGCCTCGGCCCGCTGTCGAGCCAGGCCCAGGTCGACCGGGTGAACGACTACATCCAGAAGGGCATCGACGGCGGCGCCAAGCTCGTCACCGGCGGCACCGGCAAGCCCGACGGCCTCGAGCAGGGCTACTACGTGAAGCCCACCGTGTTCTCCGAGGTCACCAACGACATGGTGATCGCCCAGGAGGAGATCTTCGGGCCGGTCCTGTCGATCCTCCCCTACGACGGCGACGACGCCGCCGTGGCCATCGCCAACGACTCGCCGTACGGCCTGTCCGGCGGCGTGTGGGCCGGCGACGCCGAGCGAGCGAAGGGCGTGGCCAAGCGGATCCGCACCGGCCAGATCGAGGTGAACGGCGGGGCCTTCAACCCCAACGCCCCCTTCGGTGGCTACAAGCAGTCCGGCTATGGCCGCGAGTACGGCACCCACGGCTTCGAGGAGTTCCTCGAGACGAAGTCGATGCAGCTCTGACGAGCTGCATCGCCTTCTCGTCTGTGCTTCAAGGGGGGCCTCCGGCCCCCCTTCGCATAACCCCCCAGGGCCTCGCGCTCGCGTAGCCGTCAGGTGACGGCTTCGGACGCCACTCCGAAGCGGCTTTGGTAGGTACTGGCCCGTTCCCGCAGCACGTCCGCGTCCAGGCCCGTGTTCTCGAACTTGTACCTGGCGCCACCGCCGCCGCCGTCGCCGGGGTGGGCGTCGAGGAACGCGCGCATCCGCGCCTCGGTGTCGTCCGTGAGGTCGCGGCCCATCGCCTCGTAGATGCCGCGCACCGCTCCGAGCTGGTCGGCGATGAAGTCGGTGAACTGGACGTCCACCACCTGGTCGTCCGGCAGGACGCCGCGGTCGCGGGCGTCCATGCCGCGCTCGAGGCCCACGAAGATGTCGTCGGCGTACTGCTCGGCCGCCTCGGGCACCGACGTCTCGCGGCTGGCCATCTGCCGGAGGTGGGCGCCCAGCGCGCTGATCGAGGCGATGACCTTCAGCGGATCGCGGTGCGTCTGCACCAGCACCGCGTCCGGGTACTCGCCGAGCAGCGCGTCGAGGTGCCAGAGATGGGCCGGCGACTTGAGGAGCCACTGCCCCGGGTGCTCCGACTGGAGGTGCTGCAGGTAGCGCCGGTGCCAGCGGTAGGCGGGAGCGAGGTCGGCCTCGTGGAGCAGCCACCGGTTGTACGTGGGGATCCGGTACTGGATCGGGAAGATCATCGAGCGGAAGTCGGCGGCGGTCATCCGCACGCACTCCTGGCCGAGGCGGGCGCCGATCTCGTGGAACTGGGTGAACCCGGGGATGAGCGAGTCGGCCATGTCGAGGGTGGCCTGGACCTCGTCGATCCGGGCATCGGTGTCGTACGTCGCGCTCCGCGCCGGTGGCACGGGCAGGTCGACCTCCCACGTCAGCGGGGCTCGGAGGCCCGGGTCCTGGGCGAGGAGGTCGTACAGGATCGTGGTCCCCGTCCGGGGCTGGCCGACGATCACGATGGGTCGTTCGATCGTCCCCTTCGCCACCTCCGGGTGGTCCCGCCGCCACGCGTTGATGGCCAGCCGGTTGGCCAGGTAGCTCACGACCTCGCCCGCCGCGAGGTCGAGCCCGAGCTCGTGGAGGCGGGCCTCCTGCTCGAAGCAGGGGAGCAGGACATCCAACCCCTCCTGCCAGGTCGGCTCGCCGAGGTCGTCCTCGCCCGTGCGGGCCATGGCCTCCTCGACGAGGCGGTCGCGGGAGAACCGGTCGTCGCTCACGGGGTAGGCCTCGCGGTCGGTGCCGATGGTGCCCCGTGAGCGCGGCGCCTGGCGGCGCCGGAGTGCACTGCGTCTCTGGTTCCCTCGCTCTGCTCGGTCACAGGCGGCAGGTTGCCAGGTTTCCCGGCCTCGCGGAGGGGTCACTAGGTTGGGCGACATGGCCACCAACCCCCCCGTACGGGTCGCCGTCACCGGAGCCGCCGGGCAGATCGGGTACTCCCTGCTGTTCCGGATCGCCTCGGGCTCGATGCTCGGCCCCGACCAGCCCGTGATCCTCCAGATGCTCGAGATCACCCCCGCCCTGCCCGCCCTCGGCGGCGTGGCGATGGAGCTCGAGGACTGCGCGTTCCCGCTCCTGGCCGGCATGGTCCAGACCGATGATGCCGACGTGGCCTTCGGCGACATCGACGTCGCAATGCTGGTCGGCGCCATGCCCCGCAAGGACGGGATGGAGCGCTCGGACCTGCTCAACGCCAACGGCGGGATCTTCAAGCCGCAGGGCGAGGCGCTGTCCCGATCCGCCAAGAAGGACGTGAAGGTCCTCGTGGTCGGGAACCCGGCCAACACCAACGCCCTCATCGCCCAGCAGAACGCCAAGGACCTCGATCCCGGGCGCTTCACGGCGATGACCCGCCTCGACCACAACCGCGCGGTGGCCCAGCTGGCCGCCAAGGCCGGCGCCCACAGCACCGACGTCACCAAGATGACGATCTGGGGCAACCACTCCGCCACCCAGTACCCGGACCTCTTCCACGCCGAGGTGAAGGGCACGCCCGCGTTCGACGCGGTGGGCAACGACCAGGCCTGGCTCGAGGGCGACTTCATCCCCACCGTGCAGCAGCGGGGCGCGGCGATCATCAAGGCCCGCGGCCTGTCGTCCGCGGCCTCCGCCGCCAACGCCGCGGTGGACCATGTCCGCACGTGGTCGCTCGGCACGGCGAAGGGCGACTGGGTGTCGATGGGCATCCCGAGCGACGGCAGCTACGGCGTCCCCGAGGGCATCATCAGCAGCTTTCCGGTCACCTGCAAGGACGGCGAGTACTCGATCGTCCAGGACCTCGGGATCGACGACTTCAGCCGTACCAGGATCGACGCGTCAGCCGCTGAGCTCGTGAGCGAGCGAGACGCCGTCCGGGAGCTGGGCCTGGTCTGACGCACCTCCGGCTGCCGCTCCCTCGGCCGCGCGAGGCCGTTGGGGGTCATGCGAAGGGGGGCTGAGCCCCCCTTGGAGCACAGATCGACGGTGCAGTTCTTGAAGGAGCGCATCTACTTCAAGAACTTCGACGTGGTGTTGTCCGCCAGCACCTTGCCGTGGGTCTGGCAGGTGGGGCAGTAGGCCACCTGGTAGCGGACGTAGTCGACCGAGCGGATGGCGTCGCCGCACACGGGGCAGGCCTCGCCGACCCGGTGGTGGACGTTGCCCGGGCGGTCGGCGGACGACGACATCTCCGTGAGGCCCCGCTCGAAGGCGAGGCCCTCGGCCAGGCACACCTGGATGGCCTCGACCAGCGCCTCGACGTCTTCGTCGGCGAGCTTGGTGGTGCTGGCGAACGGCGACAGGTGGGCCCGGTGGCAGACCTCGTTGGCCAGGCGGCGACCGAGGCCGGCGATGCGGTGCTGGTCGCGCAGGAACCCGTGGAGCCGGGTCGACTGGATGTCGAGCAGGTGGCGCAGCTGGGCGGCGTCGACGGTGTCGGCGTCGGGACCGAGGTCCTCGAGCGGAGGTTGGGCCTCGGGGTCGCCGGCCACCACCCACACCCCGGCCTTGCGCTCGGTGCCCTGCTCGGTGAGCAGCAGCGCTCGACCGTCGGCGAAGCGCCAGCGGGCCTGGCCGCCGCGGGGCTTGGCCGACTGCTTCTCGTCGGGCTTGAGCCGTCCGCCCTGCATGAGGTGGACCACGAAGGTGGCGGTGCCGAAGTCGAGGAGCAGCTGCTTGCCCCGCCGGCCGATGAACACGAGCGACTGCCCGTAGGCGACCTCGGGCCCCGGCATGGCGGTCTTCAGCGCGGTGAAGGCGATCGGGACGAAGCGCTCGAGGGTGGCGCCGGCCAGGTCGCGGTCGAGGCGCTCCGCGTGGGCCTGGACCTCCGGGAGCTCAGGCACGGGCGCTCGCGAAGACGTCGTCGAGGGCGGCCAGCTCCCGGGCGCTGGCGAGCGCGGCGCGGAGGTCGCCCCCGACCCGGAGCCGTCCGGCGAGGAACGCGGCCTGGGCCGACAGCTCGCCCGCCGCGATGGCGGCGGCGGTGGCGTGGTCCTGGGTGAAGGTCACGTCGGCGTCGTCGGCCCGCCCTTCCGTGACGGTGACGGTGCCGCCGCCGATCCGGACGGCGTAGGCCAGCTCCTCAGCGCCGTCGGCGTCGACGACGACCTGCTGGACCACCAGCTCGATCCCCTCGGGGGCCGTGGCACCCTGCGCGGCAGTGGCGAGGGCGGACACCCAGGCGGACGTGAGCGGCTCGGCCACGCGGCGAACCTACCGGCTCACCGGGCACTGGGGATCGCTCCCCCTCGGGGAGTCGAACCTCAGCGGTCGCCGCGCAGCGCGCGGAGCAGGGAGCGGGCGGGACGGGGGCGTCCGGCCCGGGC
This sequence comes from uncultured Microthrixaceae bacterium, assembly GCA_963727905.1. GTDB lineage: Bacteria > Actinomycetota > Acidimicrobiia > Acidimicrobiales > VFJN01 > VFJN01. Next base: position 248,965 of record CAVSIC010000008.1, on the reverse strand, counting down.
GCGGCGGGCCTCGGCGGCCTGCTGGCGCAGCTCCCGGGTCCTCTCGTGAGCGAGCCACATCGTGGTGTGATCCATCTGGCGACCTCCCTCGGTCGTAACCACTGTTCGTCTTTGGATGGTGTCATCGTAGGCCACACCAGCGTCACCGGTACAGTGGTTTCCAGGACCTGGAGCACACGATGCCTGCCAACACCCCCGCCATCCCCCACGAGGTCGAGCTGGTCCGCTCCTTCGTGAACACGATCGACGTCGACGAGGACACCGAGGAGCTCGACCACCCGGATCGGCTGGCCGGGTGGCTCGTCGCCCACGGCCTCGTCCCCAAGGGCACGGTGGCCAGCGGCCGGGACCTCCGCCTGGCCCTGCGCCTCCGGACCGCATTGCGGGCCGACCTGGCGGCCAACCACGACGGCGATCACGACGCCGCCCAGCGGGCCGAGCTCGAGGACGTGTGCCGGGAGCTGCCCCTCACCGCCGTCGGCAGCCCGGCAGGGTTGGGACCGGGCGTCACGGGGCTCCGCAGCGGCCTTGCCGCCATCGTGGCGGCGTCCGTGACCTCGCGCATCAAGGGCTCGTGGCCCCGCCTGAAGATCTGCCCGGACGACTCCTGCCAGTGGGCCTTCTACGACGTGTCCCGCAACCGCTCGAAGCGCTGGTGCTCGATGGAGGTCTGCGGCAACCGCAGCAAGGTCCGGGCCTTCCGCGAGCGCACGCACACATAGCTGCGCTCGTCGGCACTACGGTCCGCCGCCATGGAGGAGATCGGACGGGGGGCCAAGGTCTTCGACCACGCCCCGGTGACGGGGCGGTTCGCCGCCATGGAGGGGCCCGACGACGTCCTGGCCCTCATGGACTCCGGGGCGGAGGGCGTGGTGGCCCTCGTGCGCGACGCCGGGGCGACGTTCCTGGCGCCGATCTACCACGAGCTCACGGCGATCATCTGCACGAGCGGCACCGTGCGCAGCCACATCGGCATCGTGAGCCGGGAGTTCCAGGTCCCGTGCGTGATGGGGTGCACCTTCGTGGACGGCGAGCCGGCGGCCGGCGCCGAGGTGGAGCTGGACTGCAGCGGCGCCGAGGCGGTGGTCCGTGCCTGACGACGATCGGGCCGCGGCGATCGCCACGGCCAACCGGCTGATCGACTACCACGGGCCGATCTCGCGGGCGCTCACCAGCGAGCGGACCTCCCTCGAGAGCGCGCTCATCCCGGTCACGGCGTACATCGTGGTGGCCTGTGCCGAGGCCTTCCTGCGCTACCCGGAGATGGTGCGGAAGATCGACGCGGCGATGCCGGCCGAGGAGATCGGGCGCCGTGCCCGCCGTCCCGGTTGCCAGGTCGACACCTGCTACCTGTGGTCCATCTCCAACTTCTTCCTGCTCGGTCGGAAGATCCTGGCGATGCTCGATCCGGCCGCCGACGACCCCGTGAACACCGCGACGGTCCTCGACTTCTGGGAGCGGACCGCCATCGCCTACCGCGGCGACGGGACGCGCCAGGCCTGGGACACCGGCCGCGCGATGCCGTACGACGACGCCACCGTCGCCACGCTGCTGTCCGGCGTCACGCCGATCGTGGACGACGAGCACCGCTCGGCCGTGCAGCGCTTCAGCGCCACGCTGGTCAACCACCTCTTCCTGCTCTACTTCGACACGCGTGCGGGCTACGGCGACACCGGCCCCTACCCGGTCCCGGATCAGCCCGGGCGCACGATGATCGTGCGCGACCTCTACCGGCTGGCCGAGGGCGACTTCCCCTGGTCGTCGGTCGCGAAGGAGGTTCCCTACCACCACCTCACGGCGGCCCTCGTGCTCGACGGCGTCGACAGCACCATCACCGACTTCGGCACGTCGAACCACACCCCGGAGGACTACCTCGACCACCTGGTCGGGTTCGCGCTGTACACCACGGACGACCTGCCGCCCGGCGAGGTCCGGCTGGTCCCGCCCGAGGAGTACGACGGGATCGTGGCCGCGGTGCGCTCGGCGCAGTCCGCCCACTACCGGGCCATCGCGGGGATGTCGCGAGATGAGAAGATCCGTGCCGGCGCCTACGTGTACTTCACGTTCCTGCGGCCGTTCGCCGAGGTGGCGGGCATCGCGGACGAGCTGGACTGGTCGGTCCCCCGGGACCTCCCGGAACCGGTGTATGAGTTCATGAGCGCGATGGAGGGTGACAACGCCGGCGTCGCCGACGAGGGCCCGTACTACGAGCCGTACCCCGAGGAGGGCTGATGGCCGACGACGATCAGGACGGACCCTGGGTCACCGACTGGGATGAGATCGACGGGATCGTCGACGAGGAGGAGTGGGACGACGCGCCCGACCGGCCCCGCCGGGCGGCGCCGCTCGCCGCGGACCGCGTCGACGACGGCGACGGGGGCGGAGTCGGGGGCGACGGCGGCTACGACGACTACGACGACGATGACGGCCGGCGGCGCCGGGGGGTCGTGGTTGCGCTGCTCGCGCTGGTCCTGGTGCTGGGCGGCATCGTCGCGGCGGCGCTCCTGGTGAGCGCCGACGACGACGACGGCGACGTGGACACGATCGCCACCTCCACGAGTCGGCCCCGTCCGTCGACGACCACCACGAAGGTCACCCCGACCTCGATCGGCGCGCTGCCGGGCCAGACGTCGACCACGGCGGTCGGGGGCGGCTCCTCGACCACGGTGAAGCCGGCGACGTCCACCACCAAGCCCGCCGTCACCACCAGCACCACCGAGGCCTCCGACGATCCGGTGTGCACCCGTGGTTCGACCGCGAACCCTGGTGCCAACGCTCCGATGGAGGTCGCGTTCTGCGTCGACGACCCCTCGCCCAAGGTCGGCCAGGTCGTCACGGTCAACGGCACGGCCATCGATCGCAACGCTGAGGTCGAATCCCAGTGCATCAACGTCTCGTGGGAGGGCGAGCCCTTCGTGGGCTGCACGGTCTTCCCGAAGCCCGATCCCGAGGTGATCAACCAGAGCTACACGTTCAAGCACGCGTTCACGAAGCCGGGCACGTACACGATCCACGTCGGTGCCATTTCGAACCCCGCGAATCCCCCGTCGAGCACCCCGGATCCGCGTCAGAGCGTCGCGGAGGCCACCGTGAAGATCACCGTCCACGCCTGATGAGCGTGATGCGATGAGCGACCTCGTGCTGACGGCAGCTGATGAGCGGGCCCACGCGGCCGGCCCGGAGCGGCTGTGGGGGGAGTCCTGGTACTTCGACTTCACCGACCGGGCCGGCACCCTCGGCGGCTACGTCCGGATCGGCCTGTACCCCAACCTCGGCGTGGCCTGGTACTGGGCCTGCCTCGTCGGAGAGGGTCGCCCGCTGGTCACGGTGATCGACCACGCGGTCGCACTGCCGAAGGCGCCGAGCCTCGCGATCCGGGGCGAAGGGCTCTGGGCCGACCACACGGTGGAGACGCCGTTCGAGCACTTCAGCCTCGGCTGTGAGGCGTTCGCGGTCGGCGTGGACGACCCCGCCGAGGTCTACGGCGACCTCCGCGGCGACCGGGTGCCCTTCGGGCTCGACCTCGAGTGGGAGACCGACGGGAAGGTGTACCCGTGGATCGGCACCACCCGCTACGAGATCTCGTGCAACGTGCACGGTGAGATCCTCGTGGGCGACGAGACCATCGCCTTCGACGGCATCGGCCAGCGCGACCACAGCTGGGGCGTCCGCGACTGGTGGAGCCTCGGTTGGGTCTGGACGGCCGGTGGCCTCGAGGACGGCACCCGCTTCCACACCACCCGCGTCCGCGTGCCCGGGCTGGAGGCCTTCGCCCCCGGCTACGTGCAGCCTCCCGGCGGCGTGCCGGAGCAGATCGAGGTGTGCACGGCGGAGGAAGAGCTCGACGCCAACGGGTTCCCGACCACGGCCAACGTCGTGTGCGGGCCGCTCGACATGGCCATCGAGCCGGTGGCCTTCTCCCCGGTCAACCTCGTGGACGACGACGGCACCGGCCCCCGGGTGGCCCGGTTCCCCCGGGCGCTGTGCCGGTTCCGCACGACCGACGGCCGCAACGGCGTCGGCTGGACCGAGTGGAACCAGCCAGCCTGATCGGCCCAGCTGATCTGACCGCCCGACGACCGGTCGTTAGCCTCGCCGGATGCTCAGCACCGTCCTCGCCGCTGGTGGCCTCCTCGATCCCGAGCACCTCATCGACACGTTCGGCCTCCTGGGCATCTTCGCCATCGTGTTCGCGGAGTCTGGCCTGCTGGTCGGGTTCTTCCTGCCGGGTGACGCGCTGCTGTTCACGGCCGGCTTCTTCGCCTCCGGGCCGAGCAGCATCCCCGATTCGTTGCACCTGCCCCTCGTGCCGCTGATCCTCGGGATCTGGGTCGCCGCGATCGTCGGCGACCAGGTCGGCTACGCCTTCGGCCAGCGGGTCGGTCCGGCGCTCTTCCGGCGGCCCGACTCGCGGTTCTTCAAGCAGGCGAACGTGGAGAAGGCCCAGGAGTTCTTCGAGCGCTACGGGCCCCGGGCGATCGTGATCGCCCGCTTCGTGCCGGTCGTCCGCACGTTCGTGCCGATCAGCGCCGGCGTCAGCAAGATGGAGTACCGCACGTTCGTGCGCTGGAACGTCATCGGGGGCACGATCTGGGCCTTCGGCGTGACGCTCCTCGGCTACTTCCTCGGTCAGGTCGACTTCATCGCCGACAACATCGAGCTCGCCATCGTGGTGGTGGTGGGCATCTCCTGCGCCCCCATCGCCTTCGAGGTCCTCAAGCACCGCCGCCAGAAGAAGGCGGCCGCGTAGTCCTACTGGCTGAGGGTCTTCCGGTTCTTGAACTGCGCCTTCACGTAGTCGCGGTTCATGTAGGCGATGAAGTCGATCGAGATCTCCTTCGGGCACGCCTCCTGGCACTCGCCGTGGTTCGTGCAGGATCCGAAGAACTCCTCCATGGTGTCGACCATCGCCGCCACCCGGGCGTAGCGCTCGGGCTGGCCCTGGGGGAGCAGGCTGAGGTGGTTGACCTTGGCGGAGGTGAACAGCTGGGCGGCGCTGTTGGGGCAGGCGGCGACGCAGGCGCCGCAGCCGATGCAGGCCGCCGCATCCATGGCCGCGTCGGCCACCTCCTTGGGCACGAGCGTGAGGTTGGCGTCGGAGGCCGCGCCCGTGGGGGCGGTGATGTACCCGCCGGCGGCCACGATCTCGTCGAAGGCCGTCCGGTCGACGATGAGGTCGCGCAGCACCGGGAAGGCCGCGGCCCGCCACGGCTCGATGTGGATCTCGTCGCCGTCGCTGAACTTCCGCATGTGGAGCTGGCAGGTGGCGGTGCCGCGCTGCGGACCGTGGGCCTGGCCGTTGATCATCATCCCGCAGGACCCGCAGATGCCCTCGCGGCAGTCGTGCTCGAACGCGATCGGCTCCCGCCCCTCGGCGTTGAGCTGCTCGTTCACCACGTCGAGCATCTCGAGGAAGCTCATCTCCTCGGAGATGTCCGGGGTGTCGTAGGTCTCCATTCCGCCGGGGGCACCGGGGCCCGCCTGGCGCCAGACGTGGAGCTTCACGCGCATGTTGGGATCGACCTTCTACTTGTACGAGCGCTGGGACAGGTGGACGTTCTCGAAGTGGAGGGCCTCCTCGTGGCGGTTGGGCGTACCGGCCTCGCCGCCCCACTCCCACGCTGCGACGTGGGCGAAGCGCTCGTCGTCGCGGAGGGCCTCGCCGTCCGCGGTCTGCGACTCCTCGCGGAAGTGACCGCCGCACGACTCCTCGCGGGCGAGCGCGTCGCGCACCATGAGCTCGCCGAGCTCGAAGAAGTCGGCCACGCGGCCGGCCCGCTCGAGCGACTGGTTCATGGGCCCGTCGCCGAGCACCCGGACGTCCTTCCAGAACTCCGCCTTGAGGGCGGGGATCTCCGAGAGGGCCTTCTCGAGCCCGGTCTTGTTGCGGGCCATGCCGCAGTAGTCCCACATGATCTTGCCGAGCTCGCGGTGGTAGTGGTCCACCGACTTGGTGCCGCCGATCGACAGGAACCGCTTCACGCGGTCGTCGACGTCGCCCTGGGCCTCGGCGAACGCCGGGTCGTCCACCGGGACCGGGTCGGTGCCCAACAGCCCCGCCAGGTAGTTGGCGACCGTCGACGGGATCACGAAGTAGCCGTCGGCCAGCCCCTGCATGAGGGCCGAGGCGCCCAGGCGGTTGGCGCCGTGGTCGGAGAAGTTGGCCTCGCCGAGCACGAACAGGCCGGGCACGTTCGACATGAGGTGGTAGTCCACCCAGAGGCCGCCCATCGTGTAGTGGACGGCGGGGTAGATGCGCATCGGGACCTTGTACGGGTCCTCGTCGGTGATGCGCTCGTACATCTGGAGCAGGTTGTCGTAGCGCTCGGTGATGACGTCCTTGCCGACCCGCTTGATGGCATCGGCGAAGTCCAGGTACACGCCGTTCTTGAGCGGGCCGACGCCCTTGCCCTCGTCGACCATCGTCTTCGCGTTGCGGGATGCCACGTCGCGCGGCACGAGGTTGCCGAAGCTCGGGTACTTCCGCTCGAGGAAGTAGTCCCGCTCGGCCTCGGGGATCTGGTCGGGCGAGCGGGTGTCGTCCGGGTTCTTCGGGACCCAGATGCGACCGTCGTTGCGCAGCGACTCGGACATGAGCGTGAGCTTCGACTGGAAGTCGTCCGACGCCGGGATGCACGTGGGGTGGATCTGCGTGAAGCAGGGGTTGGCGAAGAGGGCGCCGCGGCGGTGGGCCCGCCACGTGGCCGACGCGTTGGAGTACATCGCGTTGGTGGAGAGGTAGAAGACGTTCCCGTAGCCGCCGGTGCACAGGAGCACGGCGTGGGCGGAGTGGCGGGTGACCGCGCCGGTGACGAGGTCGCGCACCACGATGCCGCAGGCCCGGTCGTCCTTCACGACGAGGTCGAGCATCTCCGAGCGGGTGTGCAGCTCGACGGTGCCGAGGTGCACCTGCTTCATCATCTGCTGGTAGGCGCCGAGGAGCAGCTGCTGGCCGGTCTGGCCCCGGGCGTAGAAGGTGCGGGACACCTGCGCGCCGCCGAAGGAGCGGTTGTCGAGCAGGCCGCCGTACTCGCGGGCGAACGGGACGCCCTGGGCGACCATCTGGTCGATGATGTCGACGGACACCTCGGCCAGGCGGTGCACGTTGGCCTCGCGGGAGCGGAAGTCGCCGCCCTTGATGGTGTCGTAGAAGAGGCGCTGCACCGAGTCGCCGTCGCCCTTGTAGTTCTTGGCGGCGTTGATGCCGCCCTGGGCGGCGATCGAGTGCGCCCGGCGGGGGCTGTCGTGGTACGTGAAGACCTTGACCTTGTAGCCCTGCTCGCCGAGCGTGGCAGCCGCGCTGGCGCCGGCCAGGCCGGACCCGACGACGATCACCTCGAACTTCCGGCGGTTGTTCGGAGCCACGAGCTTCATGTCGAACTTGTGCTCGGTCCACTTCCCGGCGAGGTCGCCGGCCGGGACGTTGCTGTTCAGCTCGCCGATCACTGGCGCTCCCTTCGGGAGGCGCGCAGTGATCGATCGGCACTGCGTGCCGGGTAGAGCAGCTGCGACATGGTTCGCTCGCTTCGCTCGCTCACGAGTGGGCCTCCTCGGTCTCGTAGCCCGTGCAGCTGACGATCACGTCACCTCGTGTGGTGCAGTCGTCGTTGTCCTTGGCATCGAGGATCCCGGTCATCACGGTGATGGGGAAGCTGATGTTGATGAGCACGATCGTCGCCGCGAAGCCCATCGCGAAGCTGCGCCGCCAGGCGTTCCACCGCGGGTTGTTCAGGCCCAGGCTCTGGAACATCGACCACGACCCGTGGAAGAGGTGGAGCCCCAGCGCCAGGTTGGCGACGATGTAGATCGCGGAGATCGCAGGACGGTCGAACGTGGCGAGGAAGTTGCGGTACACGTCGCCCCGCACGAAGTCCGGGTTCACCGTGCCCCACGTGAGGTCCGCCAGGTGGAACACGATGAACAGCGCGACCACGACGCCGGTCCAGCGCATCGAGCGGCTGGCGGCGCTGGCGGCCTGCCAGTCGCGCGACTGCTCGTAACCCGGACCGCGGGCCCGCCGGTTCATCAGGGTGAGGGTGGCGGCGGCGTGGATGTGGAGGGCGAAGGCCACCATCAGCCCGACCCGCAGGAACGCCCACAGGGCGAAGGTGCGGGGGACGAACGGCACGAGGAGGTCCCGTAAGGCCTCCCCGTAGTGGTTGAAGCCCTCCGCGCCCAGGTACACCTTCAGGTTCCCGACGGCGTGGAAGAACACGAAGCCCATGAGCATGATCCCGGTGAGGGCCATGACCCACTTCTTGCCGACCGCCGACCGGTAGAACTCCACGGGCCACGGCGCTCGCCGCTTCGGCCGTGGGTGCACCGGGTCGGGTCCGGTGCGCTCCATCGTCGTCGCCATCTGTCGATCAGCCTCCACGAGCTGGATCCATCTGCCTGGAAGGGACGCTACTCCCAGCCCGGAGGACCTCAGAAAACCGCGATCCGGGTGTCGTAGCGGTTGTCGGCCTCCTCCTCCCCGTGGCGGCAGGAGAGGTGGATCGAGAGCGGCCCAGCGGCATCGGGGACCTCCAGGGACAGCATGCCCACCCGCTCGCAGGAATCCGCCGGGAGGTCGCCGCCCCAGCGCCACGAGCGCTCGCCGCCGGCCCACGTCGCCCGGGCCTCGACGACCGCACCGGTGACCTCCGTGCGCAGGTCGCTGACCACGTGGACGTCGAGCTCGAGCCGATCGCCGGGCCGCACCGACTCCGGCGGCCGGTCGGCGACGACGATGACCGGGGAGCAGGCCGCCCGGAGGGCGTCGTAGGCCAGCTTCGGGGCGCGGTCGTGGCCGAGGACCGCCCAGGTGATGGCGGGGTGGCCGTCGGCGAAGCAGAACTGGGCGAAGCCGCCCGTGGGGCGGTACTTCAGGCGCCGCAGCGCCTCGACCTGCCGGCGCACGACCAGCGCCTGGTACTCCTGCGTGGCGTCGCTCCAGGACTCGAAGGTGTCGTGCTCCGCCGGCGGCACGAACCGGTCGAAGATCGGGCGCTGGAGCCCGTGGGTGTGCGCCAGGCGGTCCCAGTCGAGGTCGGGCCAGCGCTCCGGCTCGCAGAAGTCGGCCGTGGTCGGCACGGCCTGCGCCCCGAACTCGGTGACGAACCGCGCCATGCGCGGCATCGCCCGCAGGAACCCGGGGAGGTCGCGCTCGTGGCCGTGGTACCAGCCGAAGTAGAGGTGGCTGTCCGTGCCGTCGAGCTGCGGCGGGTGTGGCAGCACCCCCGAGTGGGCGATGACCGGCCGGGTGCCGTCGGCCCGCTCGAGGGAGCGCTTGATCGAGCGGTCGAGCACGGTCTTGTTCCAGGTGGGCAGCTGCTGCGCGGCGAGGGCCTTCACGGCCATCTTGCGGAGCTGCTTGGGCTCGCCCCACATGGCGGGGTCGTTCTCGATCGCCATCGGCTCGTTGTGCCCGCACCAGATGGCGACCGACGGGTGGTGGCTCAGCAGCTCCACCGCCGCGGCCGCCTGGCGCACGGCCTGCTTGCGGACGCCCCGGGCGTAGCCCCACTGCAGCGGCAGGTCCTGCCAGAGGAGGAGGCCGCGCTCGTCGGCGGCGTCGTAGAGCTCGGGCCGGGAGATGTGGGCGTGCACCCGCAGGAGGTCGAGTCCGGCGTCGAGCGCGAGGTCGACGTCGCGGGCGAGGTCGTCCGGGGAGGCCTCGGCGAGGGCCATGCGCGTCGGGCCCTGGTTGGAGCCCTTGAGGAACAGCCGCTCGCCGTTCACCGAGGCGATCCAGCTGCGCAGCCGGACCTCGCGCAGGCCGGTCCGCAGCCGGCGCTCGTCCGACGTCGCCCCGTCCTCCTCCACGAGCTCGACGGCGACCGTGACGTCCTGCAGCGCGGGCTCGCCGAGGGCCCTCGGCCACCACAGGACCGGGTCGTTGATCGTGAGCGACCACTCGACCTCGTTCGTGCCGTCGGCCAGGGGCTGCTCGAGCCGGTGGTCGACCGCTCCGATGGTGGTGGACAGCACGACCGTGCGGGGCCCCGCGCTGTCGAGCGTCGCCCGCAGCACCACGACGGCGCGCTCGGCACCGGCCTCGCGGCAGAGCACGCGCAGCCCGGCGATGCGCACGGGGCCGGTCTCGGTGACGCGCGCGGGCCGCCAGATGCCGCCGGGGTTCCAGTCCGGGTCGAGGCAGTCCCAGTGCTGGAACACGCCGGTGAGGTTCCGCTTCGCCGTGAGGTCGCCCGGGGGGCTGCAGGTGACCTCGATCGCGAGGTGGTGCTCCGCCCGTGCCCGGAGGGCGTCCGTCACCTCGAAGGTGTGCGGCACGAAGTAGCCCTCCGTGTCGCCGAGGTAGGCGCCGTCGAGCCAGACGTCGCCTTGGTAGAAGAGGCCGTCGAGCGTCAGCCACGACCGGCGCCCGAAGCCCGCCGCGGCGGCCTCGAAGGAGCGCCGGTAGAGCAGCGGCCCGTCGGAGTCCGCGAACGCCGACGTCGAGCGCCAGTGGCCGGGGACCTCCACGGCCTCCCACCCGCCGGCGTCGAACCCGTCCTCCTGCCACTCCCGGCGCAGCGCCTCGTCGGCGAGCGCGGCGCGCCAGGTCCCGGTGAGCTCCACGAGCGCTCGCTAGCCGTCGCCGAGGAGGAGGTCGCCGAGGCGCTGGCTCTGCACCCGACCGGACACCGTCCAGCCGCCACCCTCGGTGGGGGAGAACGTGAGCTCGTAGGGGCCGTCGCTGAGGTCGAGGCTGGAGGCCGCCTGGGGACCTTGCTCGCTGGTGACGACGAGGTCACCCACGAGGTGCACCAGCCCCGGCCCGGTGAACGTGTGCTGCTCGTCCTCGGTCAGCTGGAGCGCGGCGTCGCCGTGGCCCTCGAACTGCGCCCTCGAGCCGGCCTCGAACTCGACGCGATCCCGGGGGGTGGCCATCCCCGAGCCGCCCACGGCCACCGGGGTGTCGAGCTCGTAGTCGCCGGCCCGCAGCCCGTGGGCACCGCCCTTCAGCGCACAGCGGATCTGCCCGTCGACCAGGTCGACCACCGAGGGGTCGAGCACCATCCCCGGTCCGGAGGAGAGGACGAACGGCCGGCCGCCGTCCCAGACGATGCTGCTCGACTTCCCGGCGACCTCGACGCCGGTGATCTTCCCGCCGTTGCCGAACCCGCGCTCGGAGCTGATGGTGAGCGGGGTGGGCACCTCCCGCGGGTCGAGGACGGCGCCCTCGAGGTGCACGAACGACACCTTGCCGGCCACGGTCAGCGCCGCGCGCGAGCTCGGGTCGACCTCCCGGGGGAGCGTCGTGGTGGTGGCGTCCTCGCCCGACACGACCTGGTCCTCGGCCCCGGTGATCCGCTGGAGCGAGTCGTCGATGACGACCGTGAGGCCGATCACGAACAGGAGGACCGAGGAGATGGCGATGAACCAGCGCAGGCGCACGGCGGGAATGGTGGCCGCTGGCGGCCCGTCGTGCCATGCCGAACCCGCCGGCACGCCCCCTCGGGGCCGGCGATAGGTTGGCGCCCATGACCTCGTCTCCCGACGGCGCGCCGCACCCTTCGGCCGCCACCCTCGGCCAGCTCCGGTCCTCCGGATGGACCTCGGTCCCCGTGAAGGAGGAGCTGCGCCGCAACGCGATCGCCAAGATCCAGGCCGGTGAGCAGCTGTTCCCCGTCGTCATGGGCTACGAGGACACCGTCCTCCCGCAGCTCGAGAACGCGCTCCTCGCCGGGCACGACGTGATCTTCCTCGGCGAGCGCGGCCAGGCGAAGACCCGCATGATCCGCGCCCTGGTGGAGCTGCTCGACGAGTGGATGCCGATCGTGGCGGGCTCGGAGATCAACGACGACCCCTACGCCCCGGTGTCGCGCTACGCCAAGGACCTCGTCGCCGAGCACGGCGACGACACGGTGATCGAGTGGGTGCACCGCAGCCGTCGGTTCGGCGAGAAGCTGGCCACCCCCGACACGTCGATCGCCGACCTCATCGGCGAGGTCGACCCGATCAAGGTGGCCGAGGGCCGGTACCTGTCCGACGAGCTCACCCTCCACTACGGCCTCGTCCCGCGGACGAACCGCGGCATCTTCGCCATCAACGAGCTGCCCGACCTCGCCGAGCGCATCCAGGTCGGCCTCCTCAACGTGCTCGAGGAGCGCGACATCCAGGTGCGGGGCTACAAGGTCAACCTGCCCCTCGACCTCGTGCTGCTCGCGTCGGCCAACCCGGAGGACTACACGAACCGCGGCCGCATCATCACGCCGCTGAAGGACCGGTTCGGCTCCCAGATCCGCACCCACTACCCGCTCGAGGTGGCGACCGAGGTCGCCATCACGCTGCACGAGGCGCGGGGCCTCGAGGCCGACGGCATCCGCGTCACCGTGCCGCCGTACATGACCGAGATCGTCGCCACGCTGTCCCACCTGGCCCGCTCGAGCCCGCACATCAACCAGCGGTCGGGCGTTTCGGTGCGCTTCTCGATCACGAACCACGAGGTGATGGTGGCCAACGCCGCCCGTCGTGCGCTCCGGCACGGCGAGCGCGACGTCGCCCCGCGCGTGAGCGACCTCGAGGCGCTGCCCGCGTCGATGATGGGCAAGATCGAGATCGAGTCCCTCGAGGAGGGCCGCGACGCCCAGATCGCCGAGAACCTCGTGAAGGCGGCGGTCCTCACGGTGTTCAAGGAGCTGCTCACACCCGAGCGCTTCCGCCCGATCGTCACCGCGTTCGAGGAAGGCGCCGTGATCCACGTGGGCGAGGACGTCACGTCGGCCGAGTACGTGGCGCTGCTCGAGCAGCAGCCGGCGCTCCGCGAGGCGGTCACCGAGCTCACCGGCGGCGACGAGTCGGCCGCCAGCGTGGCGTCGGCCGTCGAGCTCCTGCTCGAGGGCCTGCACCTCAGCAAGCGCCTCAACAAGGACGCCGTCGGCGCCCGAGCCACCTACCGCGCCAGGGCCTAGCCACACCCGCCAACCTGCGGCCGCAGCGCCTTCCAAAACCCCGCGTTCTTGTGATGTCAGGTAGCCCCAAGCAGCGGCTGACATCACAAGAACGCGGGGTGGGTGTGGTCAGGGCGGGCCCAGGCGCCGTCGGATCTGCGTCAGCATCCACTCCCGTCGATCCATGTAGGTACGCCAGCTGAACGGGAGGACGGCCCAGCCGAGTCCCTGGAGCTCGACGACCTTGAGCTGGTCGGCCTCCCAGACTGCCGGGTCCTTGCGGTGGTGTTGGCCCTGGAGCTCGACCGCCAACCAACGGTCAGGCCAGGCGAGATCGACCTCGGCGATGAGGCGCGTCCCGACCTGGATGCGGTGGTGCAGCACTGGAGCCGGGATGCCGCGCTCCGCCAGGAGGCTGAGGACGAGCATCTCGAACTCGCTGTCGGTGACCTCCGTGCGGTCGCCGTGTGCGTCGATCACCGCTCGCAGGTTCCGGACCCCGTGGCGTCCCTGACGTGCATGTCGCATCAGGGTGTGGATCAGCGTGGGGAGCTGGAGCTCATGCTTGCGGCGCGCGTCTTCCGTGATGCGGTTGAGCCGTGACCAGCTGACGTACCTGCCGAGGTCCAGCAGCGTGCGGGCGAGGTCCGTCGTGGGGATCCCGCTACGAGCGACCGGCGTGCACCGGTCGAGATCCGTGCTGCTGTGGCAGCGGACGCCCGTCGGGCGGTGCATCGTGCCGCGCGGGATCGACACCATCGGCTGTCCGCGGCGGGCGAACCCGTCGAGATCCCACAAGGCTGCGCCGCAGAGGTGCGATGACAGCGAGCCGTCCGGCGCGTCGAGCACCGCCGCCATCACGGTCGCCTCCCAGGAGATCGGCGCGCCTGCGACGCGGTAGGCGTGGTGGTTGATCCGCTCGAGCTGGCCGGCGGCCACCCTTCGATCGAGCTGCGTCCTGGCGTAGCCCGGGGGCAGCTGGCGAAACGTCACGACGCCGTACTGACGGCGGGCGAGGTCGGCGATGTCGCGATCGATCGTCACCCGGGGCCTCCGTGGGCGCGCGCACGAACCTCCCGGGGGATGTCGTCAGCCTATGGAGCGCGGCCCGGCCCCAGTTCTTGTGATGTCAGCTCACCGAGGACGTCGGCAGACATCACGAGAACGCGGGTGGTCCCTCCGCGGTTTCGGCGGCGAGCTCTTCGCTGAGGCGGGTGAGGGCCCGCACCCACTTCTCGGTCTCGAGCGCGCCCTGGAGCATCCAGCGACCCTCGACGACGAACGTCGGCACGGCGGCGATCCCCTCCCGGTGGGCGAGGGCCTCCTCCTCGCGCACCGTGGTGGCCTCGGCGTCGGTGGCGAGCACCTCCACCGCCTGCTCTCGATCGAGCCCGACTTCGGCAGCCAGGTCGGCGAGGACGGACCGGTCGCTCACGTCGGCGCCCTCGGTGAAGTAGGCCCGCAGGATCGCCTTCTTGAGCGACCGCTGGGTCGGAGCGCCCTCCGTGCGCAGCGCCCAGGCCAGGAGCCGGTGGGCGTCGAACGTGTTGGCCCGGCGCATGATCGACCAGCGGAAGTCGATGCCGAGCTCGGCCCCCGCCTGCGTGAGCCGGGCGTGGGCGGCCTGCACGCGGCTGCGGTCGCCGAACTTCTTCGCCAGGTAGTCGACGAGGGGCGGGGCCTCGACTCCGACCGGGACGTTGGGATCGAGCTCGAAGGAGCGGTAGACGACGTCGACGTCGATGCCGGTCTCCTCGACCGCCCGCTCGAACCTCGCCGTGCCGACGAGGCACCACGGGCACGCGATGTCGCTCCAGATCTCGACCTGCACGGCTGCTCCAACCTCCGTCCGGCGGCGATCCTTCCCGCAAATCGCTCGCTCCGACGGTCATGCGGCCCCTAGGAAGGCGTCCGCCCCGGTACCCGGCCCGGGCCCAACCCCCGGAGGAGCGAAGCGTGTTGACGACCGCCACGGCCCGTCGCGCCGCTCGTCGGCCTCGCGGAGGGTCCCCCACGCACATCTGAGCCGGACCTCCGCGGTCGACGGCGGCACCTCGTGCCCACCGTCCGAACGACCGCAGGAGATCACGTTGTCCTCCAACGACCACCGTCGGCGTCGCGACCAGCGCGGCCCCGACACCTTCCGCTGCCTCCAGTGCCGCCTCGACGTCTCGATGCGCGCACCGGGGACGCAGCACCGCAACCACTGCCCGTGCTGCCTCTTCAGCCGGCACCTCGATGAGCACCGACCGGGAGACCGCGCCAGCGAGTGCGGCGCCCGGATGGAGCCCATCGCCGTGTCGGTCCGGGGCGACGGGGAGTGGGTCCTCATCCACCGCTGCACGGGCTGCGACGCCCTCAGCGCCAACCGCACCGCCGGCGACGACAACCCGTTGCTCCTGGTGCGCACTGCGGTCGGGCCCCTGGCCCGCCCGCCGTTCCCGCTCGAGGTCCTCTCGAGCATCTAGCAAGGAGCGACGTGGGCATCGGGGCGCCGATACGGTGGCCCCGATGCCCACGCCCAAGTTCCGGTACTCCAAGTGGGACGGCTCCCAGGTCGGGTTCGACCTCGACGCGGAGTCGATCCTCGAGGAGATCACCGACGACCTGCTGTACCACGGCGACCTGCACGCGGCCCTGCGCCGCCTGATGCAGCAGGGCTTCAAGGATCGCAACGGCGAGGACCTCATGGGCATGCGCGACCTGATGGAGCGCCTGCGGCGCCGTCGGCGCGACCAGCTCGAGCAGCACGACCTCGGCGGCGTCTACGAGGAGATCGCCGAGGCCCTCCGCGAGGTGCTCGACACCGAGCGCGCCGGCCTCGACGAGCTCGCGTCGGAGGCCCGCGAGTCCGGCGACCAGCGTCGGCAGGAGATCACCGACCAGGTCGTGTCCGAGCGCAACCTCCAGCTCGACATGCTCCCGCCGGACCTGTCGGGCATGGTCCGCGAGCTCCAGCAGTACGAGTTCACCTCCACCGAGGCGCGCGAGCGGTTCGAGGAGCTGATGGACCAGCTCCGCCAGGAGCTCGCCCAGAGCTACTTCAACCAGATGTCGGGCGCGATGCAGGACGTGAACCCCGAGTCCATGCAGCGCATGAAGGACATGCTCAACGGGCTGAACGAGCTGCTGGCCATGAAGGAGGCGGGGGAGGACACCCAGCCCGCCTTCGAGGAGTTCATGCAGCGCTTCGGCGACTTCTTCCCGGAGAACCCGGAGAACCTCGACGAGCTGCTCGAGCTGATGGCGCAGCGCATGGCGGCCATGCAGTCGATGCTCAACTCGATGACGCCCGAGCAGCGGGCCCAGCTCCAGGGGCTCTCCGAGCAGCTGCTCGAGGACATGGACCTGCGCTGGCAGATGGACCAGCTCGGCAGTCACCTGCAGCAGCTGTTCCCGCAGATGGGCTGGGACCGCAGCTACGACTTCAGCGGCCAGGACCCGCTCGGGTTCGCCGAGGCCGCCCAGATGCTCAACGAGCTCGGCGACCTCGACCAGCTCGAGCAGATGCTCCGCGGCGCGTCGAGCCCCGGGGCCCTGGCCGAGGTCGACATCGACCGGGCCCGCGAGCTGCTCGGCGACGACGCCGCCCGCAGCCTCGAGCAGCTCACGAAGCTGGCCCAGCAGCTCGAGGACGCCGGCCTCATCAACAACACGGAGGGCCGGCTCGAGCTCACGCCCAAGGGCCTGCGCAAGATCGGTCGCAACGCGCTGTCGGACCTGTTCTCGAAGCTGGCCCGCGACAAGCTCGGACGCCACGAGATCGAGCGCACCGGCATCGGCCACGAGCGCACCTACGACACCAAGCCCTACGAGTTCGGCGACCCGTTCAACCTCCAGATCGAGCGCACCGTCCGCAACGCCATCCGCCGCACCGGCGGGGGCACGCCGGTGCGGCTCACCCCGGACGACTTCGAGGTCGAGCAGACCGAGCAGACCGTCCGCTCGTCCACGGTGCTGATGCTCGACCTGTCGCTGTCGATGCCGATGCGCGACAACTTCCTCGCCGCCAAGAAGGTGGCGATGGCGCTGCACTCGCTGATCTCGATGCAGTTCCCGCGCGACTTCCTCGGCATCGTCGGCTTCAGCGAGGTGGCCCGGGCCATCACCCCGAGCAGCTGCCCGAGGTGTCGTGGGACTTCGTCTACGGCACGAACATGCAGCACGCGTTCCTGCTGAGCCGCCAGATGCTCGCCCGCCAGACCGGCACGAAGCAGATCATCATGATCACCGACGGCGAGCCCACCGCCCACTTCGAGCCGGGCATGGCGGCGCCGTTCTTCAGCTACCCGCCGGTGCAGCCGACGATCGACGCCACGCTGAGGGAGGTGGCGCGCTGCACGCAGGAGGGGATCCGCATCAACACCTTCATGCTCGACGCCACCCCGTACCTGAAGACCTTCGTCGAGAAGCTCACGCAGATGAACCGGGGCAGGGCCTTCTTCACGACGCCCGAGACGCTCGGCGACTACGTGCTCGTCGACTTCATCGAGCAGAAGCGGGCGATGCGCACGGGCCGCGATCGCCGTCCTGCCTGACGTCGAATCCCCGGTTTTCCGGGGCTCCCCCTTGCGCCAGGCCCGGATCCGGGCCAAGATCACAGCGTTGTAATTACGCATGTGCACGTTGCACACGCAGCGCACACCCAAGGGGGGCAGGTGCAGATCCCCATCTCGATCGAGCCCAGCGACGACGACGACCGCTCGTGGCAGGAGTACGCCAACTGCCTCGGGCGTCGACCCGGACCTCTTCTTCCCCGAGCGTGGTGCGTCCACGCGCGAGGCGAAGGAGGTCTGCCGTGGCTGCGTCGTCCGCGAGGACTGCCTCGAGTACGCGCTCGCCAACGGTGAGAAGTTCGGCATCTGGGGCGGGATGAGCGAGCGCGAGCGCCGCCGTCTCCGCCGTCAGCGGGCCATCGCCCGTCGGGCCGGCGCCACCGCCTGAGCCCGCACGACCGCGGGCGGCGACATCAGCGGCGCCCGCCGAGGCGGGCTTCGATCGTGCGGTCCTCGGCCAGGTCGAGCTCGCCCCAGCGCGCCGCGCGGCACCGCGTCGAGCACGCGCGCGGGCACGAGGCCGACGAGCTCGGCGCCGGCCACCGCGCGCCCGGCGGCGAGCGCCGCCTCGGCCACCAGGTCGTAGGCCGTGGCGGGGCCGAGCCGGTCCGGGTCCACGAGGTTCATCGACACCTGCACGCGGTCACCGACCTGCAGGCCGAGCGTGCGGAGCCCAGGGCGGCGCACCGCGGCGGCGATCGCACGGGCCACCGCCGAGGTCGTCGTCGGTCGAGCCAGACGTTGTAGGCGACCAGCACGGGGCGCGCGCCGACCGCGGCACGCGCCCGCGGTCGGGTGCGGTCGGTCGGGCCCGGTGTCCGGGGCGAGCCCGCGCGAACGCGTCGCGGCGCACCTCGGGCAGCGTGCGCTCCGGCCCGTAGAGGAAGCAGGGCACGCCGTGCGTCGGCGCGAACCAGCTCGGCGAAGGCGTCGCGGGCGGCCGACGGCGTCGGCCGGGTCGCTGCCGTCGAGGGCGACGAACGGCACCACGTCGACGACCCCGAGGCGCGGGTGCACGCCGTCGTGGGCCGTGAGGTCGAGCTCGCCCACCGCGGCCGTTGCCACGGCCCGCGGGGCGTCCTCGCCCACGAGGGTGAGCACGGCGCGGTGGTGGTGCGGGTCCTGGTGGACGTCGAGCAGGTCGTCGCCGGCGGCCGCGCCGAGCCGTGCCAGGCGGCCCGCATCCCGGCCCTCGCTGATGTTGACGACGCACTCGAGCACCGGCGGCAGCCTCGCGGCCGCACGGTGACCGTGGCCCTGGTACGGTGCCCGTGAACCTCGGCGCTCCTGAGCTCCTCATCGTGCTCGTCGTCATCCTCGTCCTCTTCGGCGGCTCGAAGCTGCCGCAGCTCGCTCGCTCGCTCGGGCAGGCGCAGAGCGAGTTCAAGGAGGGCATCAAGGACGGGCGAACGACGACCGACGACAAGAAGCCCACCACCTGATCCGTCGGCCCTGGGCCGACGGCGATCAGACGGCGGGTTCGCGCACCGCGGACCCGGGCGTGCGCCGGGCCTTGAGGATGCGGCGGCGCTCCCGCTCCGAGCACCCACCCCACACGCCGTGGTCGATCCGGTGCTCGAGCGCGTGCTCGAGGCAGGGCTCCTTCACGGGGCAGTCCGCACAGATCTTGCGGGCCAGCTCCACGCCGGCGCCGTCGCTGGGGAAGAACCGCGACGGGGGCACGTTCGTGCACAACCCCTTGGCCATCCATTCGGTGTCCATCGAACCTTCTTTCGAGCGCTGCCCTAGTACTACGGATCGGCAGGCCGTTTGGTTCCCGGAAACCCTGAGGAAGTCCTGAGCCGGTCGGGACACCGCCCGCGGTGGGGTCGCGGGAGGGAAGGACGATGATGGCCCCGTGGAACCCACCGAACAACCCCCCATCGACCCGGATGGGGCCGCCGCCCCGGTGACCCCTTCCGAGTCATCCCCTTCGTACCCTTTCGTCCCCCTCCGGCCCCCGTGCTCCGCCCGGAGCCGGACCGGCCCGCCGTCGCCGACCACCGCGCCGAGGACCGGCCCGCCCCCCGCCGCTCCGGCGCGGCACGAGCCCGCGGCCGCCGCCGCCCTCCTCGGCGCCATCGCCGGCGCCGTGGTGGCCGCCCTCGTCGCCACCGGCGTCACCGTCGCCCTCGACGACGATCCGCCACGGTCCGCACGAGCGGTGCCTCGGTCACGCCGGTCACCACCAGCAGTGGCAGCCTCGACATCGGGGCGATCCTCGCCAAGGTGCAGCCCTCGGTCGTGTCGATCGAGACGAACGAGACCACCGCCCGCGGCGAGCTGTCGGCGGCCGGCTCGGGGATCATCCTCAGCGCCGACGGCCTCGTGCTCACCAACGCCCACGTGGTCGGCGGCCTCGGCGAGATCACCGTGGTCCTGTCCGACGGCACCAAGCACCCGGCCACCCTCGTGGGCAGCTCGCCCGACGACGACATCGCGGTGGTGCAGGTCGACGGCGTCAGCGACCTGATCCCGGCCGAGCTCGGCTCGTCCGAGGACCTGCAGGTCGGCGAGGAGGTCATCGCCATCGGCAACGCGCTCAACCTCGGCGGCCAGCCCACCGTCACCCGCGGCATCGTCTCGGCCAAGGACCGCGACCTCACCGCGCAGGGCGTGAGCCTCCAGGGCCTCATCCAGACCGACGCCGCCATCAACCCCGGCAACTCGGGCGGCCCGCTGGTGAACGCCGCCGGCCAGGTGGTCGGCATGAACACCGCGATCGTGGCCGACGCCCAGAACCTCGGCTTCTCGATCGCCATCGACGCGGCCAAGCCGATCGTCGACGACATCGAGGCCGGGAACGGCCCAGGTCACCCCGGACGCCGCCTTCCTCGGCGTCTCCACCCTCGACGTCGGCCAGCTCACCGAGGCCCAGCGGGCCCGGTTCGAGGTCAGCGTCGACCAGGGGGCCCTCGTCACCGAGGTCGTGCCGGGCTCGGCCGCCGACGACGCGGGCATCGAGGTCGGCGACGTGATCACCAAGGTCGGCGGCAAGGACGTCGACGAGGCGGCCGGCGTCCGCGACGCCATCCTCGACCACGAGGCCGGCGACAAGGTGAAGGTCGAGCTCGCCCGTGGCGGCGACACCCGGACCGTCGACGTCACCCTCGGCAGGAGGGGCGACGGCGCCTAGGAGGTGACGGCGCGTCGAACCAAGCCACGGCCCTGCAGTTCCCTCGCCGCCTCGCCTCCGGCTCGGCTCCCCGCTAGCGTTGGCCGCCATGTCTGACGTCGCGACCGAGCCCCTCGAGCCCCCGCGTGCCCACGCCCGCGTCGTCTACCTGGGTCCCGTGGCGCCCCACTGGGAGATCCACTCCGACTTCGGCGAGCGCCAGATCATCGACGAGTTCCGCAACCGGGTCCTGGCCCGGCTGGTGCTGCTCCCGCCGCACGACCCCCAGTTCCGCCGGAACCGGGAGCGCGTGATCCGGGACGCCGAGCGGGAGAACATCCTCCTCGACTGGGACCTCGGCCTCCCCGAGGACGTAGTCCCCCCGGCCGTCGCCGGCCGTTCACCTGCCGGCCATCTGGAGGTCGGGCGGGCTGTCGGTACGCTCGAGCCGTGGCCGATGGAGCGGCGCTCCGCTACCTGAACCGCGAGCTCTCCTGGCTCGACTTCAACGCCCGGGTCCTGGCCCTGGCCGTCGGACCCCGACGTGCCCGCTGCTCGAGCGGGCCAAGTTCCTGGCCATCTTCAGCCAGAACCTCGACGAGTTCTTCCAGGTCCGGGTGGCCGGCCTGAAGGAGCAGGTGATCGCCGGGATCGGCACCACCGCCCTCGACGGCCGCCCCCCGGCCCAGCAGCTCCTGGAGATCCGCGAGCGGGTCGAGGAGCTCCTCGCCGTCCAGGAGCGCGACCTTCCTCGACGAGGTCGCGCCGGCCCTGGCCGACCGCGGCATCCGGTTGTCGTCCTGGGACGAGCTCGACGACGACGACGAGAAGTTCCTGGTCGAGACCTTCGAGCAGCGGATCTTCCCGGTGCTCACCCCGCTGGCCGTCGACCCCGGCCACCCGTTCCCCTACATCTCGAACCTGTCGCTCAACCTGGCGGTGTCGCTGCGGGACCCGGTCACCGGGGAGACGCGCTTCGCCCGGGTCAAGGTGCCGGACCTGCTGCCGCGGTTCGTGGTGATGCCCGACGGCGAGCGGTTCGTGCCGCTCGAGCAGGTCATCGCCGCCCACCTCGACCAGCTGTTCCCGGGGATGGAGGTCGAGGCCCACGACACCTTCCGGGTCACCCGCAACGCCGACCTCACCCTCGAGGAGGAGGAGGCCGACGACCTCCTCGCCGCCGTCGAGATGGAGCTGCGCCGCCGGCAGTTCGGGCGGGCCGTCCGCCTCGAGATCAGCGCCGGCATCACCGACGGAGGTCGCGCGAGCTGCTCCAGCGCGAGCTCGACCTCACCGACGACGACACCTACCGGCTGGCCGGCCCGCTCGACCTCGGGGGCCTCTGGTCGGTCCACGGCCTCGACCGCCCCGACCTGAAGGACCCGGTGTTCCAGCGCGTCACGCCGGCCCGCCTCGACGCCGGGGAGCGACGACCGCGCCGACATCTTCGCCGTCATCCGCGACGGCGACGTGCTCGTGCACCACCCGTACGACTCGTTCCGCACGTCGGTCGAGGAGTTCATCCGCCAGGCGTCGATCGACCCGCACGTGCTCGCCATCAAGATGACGCTCTACCGCACCTCGGGCGACAGCCCCATCGTGCGGTCGCTGATCCGGGCGGCGGAGCGGGGCAAGCAGGTGGCGGTGCTCGTGGAGCTCAAGGCCCGCTTCGACGAGAGCGCCAACATCGAGTGGGCCAAGGCGCTGGAGACCGCGGGCGTCCACGTCGTCTACGGCCTCGTGGGCCTCAAGGTGCACACGAAGACCGCGCTCGTCGTGCGCGACGAGCCCGACGGGATCCGCCGCTACTGCCACATCGGCACCGGCAACTACAACTCCAAGACGGCCCGCGTCTACGAGGACCTCGGCCTGCTCACGTGCGACCCCGACGTCGGCGCCGACCTCACGCAGCTCTTCAACTACCTCACCGGCTACGGCCGCGACGTCCGCTACCAGACGCTGCTGGTGGCGCCCCACGGCGTCCGCCACGGCCTGGCCGGCGCTGCTCCGCGAGCGAGATCGCCGCCGCCCGCGAGGGCCGCCCGGCGGCGTTCACGGCGAAGATGAACAGCCTCGTCGGACCAGGGGATGATCGACCTCCTCTACGAGGCGTCCGAGGCCGGCGTGGAGATCGACCTCGTCGTCCGCGGGGTGTGCTGCCTCGTGCCGGGCGTCCCGGGCCTGTCCGAGCGCATCCGCGTGCGCTCGATCGTCGGTCGCTACCTCGAGCACTCCCGGATCTACCGGTTCGCCAACGGCGCCGGTCCCGGCCAGCCCATGTTCCTCATCGGCTCGGCCGACCTCATGCGCCGCAACCTCGACCGCCGGGTCGAGGCGCTCGTGCCGGTGCGACGAGCCGGCGCTCCAGGCGCGCCTCGAGGAGATCCTCGAGGTCAACCTGGCCGACGACACCCTGGCCTGGGCGCTCGGCCCCGACGGCGACCTGGCAGCCGGGGGCCTCGGACGGGGACGGTCGACACCCACGACCACCTCGAGGTCGTCGCCGCCGGGCGGGTCCGGCAGCGCACCTGAGCCAGCGCCCCGAACGTTCGGGGGCCGTTCACCCCTCGTTCACCCAAGCCCTCCCGGGAGCGCCACGGAGCCTCCCTACGGTGCCCGTGACGGCGCTGTTCACCTGGCCGTCACCCGCCGCTCGCCCAAGGAGGGCTCGCACCGTGCTCGAAGAAGAAGCCGTTCGCCTGGTTGTCCCTGCTCCTCGCCCTCGGCCTGGTCGCCGCCGCCTGCGGCGACGACGACGACGCCCGACGAGCACCGGCGACGGCGGCGACACGCCCGTCCGGCGAGGACTGCCCGACCGACGTCGAGGGCGACGTCGAACGTCTCCGGCTCCTCCACCGTCGAGCCCATCTCCGCCGCGGTCGGCGAGAAGCTGCTCGACTGCTCCGGCGTCGACGCCACCGTCGACGGGCCCGGCACCGGCGACGGCTTCGCGCTGTTCTGCGAGGGCGAGACCGACATCTCCGACGCCTCCCGCCCGATCAAGGAGGAGGAGGTCGCCGACCTGCGCCGACGACGGCGTCGAGTTCATCGAGCTCGAAGGTCGCCTTCGACGGCATCTCCGTGCTCACCAACCCGGCCAACGACGCCGTCGAGTGCCTGAGCTTCGCCGACCTCTACGCCCTGGTCGGCCCGGAGTCCGAGGGCGTCGACAACTGGAGCGACGCCCAGGCCCTGGCCACCGAGCTGGGCTCGACCACCGAGCTCCCCGACGCCGACCTCGACGATCACCGCCCCGGGCGCCGAGTCCGGCACCTACGACAGCTTCATCGAGATCGTCTTCGGCGACATCGCCGAGGCCCGGGTCGAGGCCGGCGACATCACCGAGGACGAGGTCGAGACCACCCGCAACGACTACGCCTCGCAGGCCGACGACACGCCGATCATCTCCGGCCATCGAGGCCGACGACAGCCCGCTCGGGCTGGGTCGGCTTCGCCTTCGCCGAGGAGGCCGGCGACGAGGTCAAGGAGCTCGCGGTCGCCGCCGAGCCCGGCGGCGACTGCGTCGCGCCGTCGCGCGGAGACCATCGCCGACGGCACCTACCCGATCAGCCGCGCGCTCTACATCTACGTGAACGCGGCCAGCGCCGAGGAGAACCAGGCCGTCGCCGGCTACGTCGACTACTACCTCGAGCGACGAGGGCATCGCCTCCGTCGAGCGAGGTCGGCTACGTCGACCTCCCGGCCGACCAGCTCGAGGCCACCCGCGGCCGTCTGGGAAGCCAGGACCACCGGCACCCGCGAGGGCTGACCGACCGCGCCGACCTGGGGCCGGCCCGTACGCATCGGGCCGGCCCCGGACTCGTCCACCGCGACCACCGAGCAAGGACGGGCCCGTTGTCCGACGCGATCGATGCCAGCGCCCGCCGCTGCAGCTCTCCGACCTGCGAGGCGATCCCCGCCGGGTCCGCACCGAGGCGCTCGTCCAGCCTGGTCCTCACCGCCGCCGCCGGCGTCTCGATCGCTGATCAGCGCCGGGATCGTCGTGGTCGCTCGCCCGTGAGACCTTCACCTTCGTCACCGAGGTCGACTGGTCGACGGTGCTCGTCGCCGACGGGCTGGTTCCCCCGCCAGGGCGTCTACGACATCCGCACGCTGCTCGTCGGCACGCTGCTGGGTCACGGTCATCGCGATGGTCGGTCGCCGTGCCCGATCGGGCTCGGCGCGGCGATCTACCTCTCCGAGTACGCCCGGCCCCGGGTGCGCCGGGTCCTGAAGCCGATCCTCGAGGTGCTCGCCGGCATCCCGAGCGTCGTGCTCGGCTTCTTCGCCGTGCTCGGTCATCGCCCCGTCGATCGTCCAGCGCTTCATCGACGGCGCCGGCCGTTCAGCCTGGCTGTCGGCCGGCATCGGCGTCGGGATCCTGTCGATCCCGCTGGTCGCCTCGGTGTCCGAGGACGCGCTCCGATCGGTGCCGCTCGCCCTCCGGGAGGCCAGCTACGGCATGGGCGCCCGGAAGATCACCACCGTCGTCACGGGTGGTGGTCCCCGCCGCCGTGTCCGGCCTGGTCGCGGCGTTCATCCTCGCCGTCTCCCGGGCCATCGGCGAGACGATGGTCGTGTTCATCGCCGGCGGCGCGGCCGGGAACCAGGCGCTTCGAGACCGAGCCCGCTCGAGCCGGGCCTCACCATGACGGCGGCGATGGCCACGCAGGCGCAGGGCACCGACCAGGTGGTCGGCGAGGCGCTCACGTTCCAGAGCCTCTACTTCGTCGGCGCGGTGCTCTTCGTCATCACGCTGATCCTGAACCTGGTCGCCGACCGGTTCGTGCGCCGGGTCCGGCAGGCCTACTGATGGCGCATCGGCATCACCATCGGCGTCGGCGGCGAGCGTCGCCGTGCGCGTCGGTCGAGGAGCAGCTCACGCGGCGGCAGGCTCGACGTCGCGGGTCAGGTGCTTCCGCGTCCTGCTCCTCGCTCTCGCTCGGCATCTCGCTCGCGGTCCTCGTCGTCCTCTTCGTACGACGTGGTCACCACGGGCTCCGCGGTGTTCACCGACCGGGCCGAGTCGTTCCTCGCCGGCGGGCTGCGCACCACGCGGCCGCCGGCCGGCGTCTTCCAGGCCATCCGCGGCACGTTCTGGATCGGGATCTTCGTCGTCGTGTTCTCGTTCCCGATCGGCGTCGCCTCGGCCGTGTACCTCGAGGAGTACGCGGCAAGGGCTGGTTCGCCCGGTTCATCAACGTCAACATCCGCAACCTCGCCGGCGTGCCCGTCGATCGTCTACGGGATCCTCGGGCTCACGATCTTCGTGCAGAACCTCGACGGGGCTCACCGGCGGCCGCACGCTCATGGCGGCGGGCATCACCCTCGCCATCCTCGTGCTCCCGATCGTGATCATCACCTCGGCCGAGGCGATCCGGGCCGTGCCCGCAGTCGCTGCGGGAGGCCGGCTACGGCGTCGGCGCCACCCGGTGGGAGGTCATCCGCACCCAGGTGCTGCCCTACGCCGCTGCCCGGGATCATCACCGGCACCGTCCTGGCCCTGGCCCGGGCCATCGGCGAGGCGGCCCCGCTGCTCCTCTGCGGGGCCGTCACCGGCCTGCTGCCGGGCAAGCGAGGGCCTGCTCGACCTCGGCCAGCTCCAGGACCAGTTCACCGCCCTGCCGATCGTGATCGCCGACTGGGCCCGCACCCCCCGAGCAGGGCTTCGACGAGATCGCGGCCGCCGCCATCATCGTGATGCTGGTGATCGTCCTGGTCATGAACACCGTCGGCATCCTCCTGCGCAACCGGTACGAGAAGAAGAGGAACTGACGCCATGGCCGAGATCCGACCATCGACCTGACGGGAGCCGCCGACCGTGGACGGAACCCGCCGTCGACCCCGGACATCGGTCGCACGCCGCCGTCGCGCCGCGCCCGGCTGGCGAGGTCGTCTTCGACGTCAACGACCTGAGCGTCTACTACGGCGCCTTCCGGGCCGTGCGCGACGTGAACATCGACGGTGCACCGCCACGAGATCACCGCGTTCATCGGCCCGTCGGGCTGCGGCAAGACCACCGTGCTGCGCTGCCTCAACCGGATGAACGACCTGATCGACATCGCCCGGGTCGAGGGCACGGTCACGCTACCACGGCGTCGACCTCTACGACCGCGAGGTCAACCCGGTCGAGGTGCGCCGCCGGATCGGCATGGTGTTCCAGAAGCCGAACCCGTTCCCCAAGTCGATCTACGACAACGTCGCCTACGGCCCGCGGATCGCCGGCATCAAGGGCGAACATGGACGACATCGTCGAGAAGGCGCTCCGCGGCGCCGGCCTCTGGGACGAGGTGAAGGACCGGCTCAAGGCCTCGGGCATGGGCCTCTCCGGCGGGCAGCAGCAGCGGCTGTGCATCGCCCGGGCCATCGCCACCGATCCCGAGGTCCTGCTCATGGACGAGCCGTGCTCGGCGCTCGACCCGATCGCCACCGCCCGCATCGAGGACCTGATGCAGGAGATCAAGGGCCAGTACACGATCGTGATCGTCACCCACAACATGCAGCAGGCGGCCCGGGTCAGCGACCGCACCGCGTTCTTCACCACCGAGGTCAACCCCGAGAGCGACACCCGCACCGGGCTGCTCGTGGAGTTCGACAGCACCGACAAGATGTTCTCGAACCCGTCCGACGAGCGCACCGAGAACTACGTCACCGGCCGCTTCGGCTGACATGGCAGCCGTCGCCGCGACACGGCGAGCCGATGCGGCACGGCTTCCACGAGGAGCTCGACCAGCTCCGCCTCCAGGTCGAGCTCATGGGCGTGCGCGTCGACGAGAACCTCGAGCGCATGCGCGACGGTCCTGCGCACCGGCGACGAGGTCCTCGCGGCCGCGGCGTTCGCGGCCGACGACGAGATCGACGCCATGAACGTGTCGCTCACCGAGCGCTGCTACCTGCTGCTCGGCCGCGAGTCGCCCGGTGGCGTCGGACCTGCGGTTCATCGTGTCGGTGCTGCGGATCATCTCCGAGCTCGAGCGCGTCGGCGACCTCGCCCTGCGGGTCGTGAAGCTCGCGCCCGAGCAGCCGATGCTCGTCGCCGCACCGGGGTCGTCTGGGACGTCCTCCTCACGGTGGCCGACGAGGCGGTCGAGATCTTCCGCACCGCGCTGCGGGCCTGGTCGGCGCAGGACCTCGGCCTGGCCACCGCGCTGGCCACCGAGAACCGCAACCTCGACCTCTACTACGAGCGCCTCGTGGGCGAGCTGCAGCACCTCGACGGGCCCGACGCGGTGCGCGATCGCCATGGACGCCTTCGTGGCCGGCCGGGCCCTCGAGCGCATCGCCGACCACAGCGCCATCATCGGCGCCCGCCTGCGCTACCTGATCACCGGCGAACCCGCCCACCTCGCCGCCGAGGTCCGGTAGCCCCGCCGTGACCGAGTCGCCGCACGACGTTCCACCAGCAGCTCGACGAGATCCGGCGCGACCTCATCCGGCTGGCCGCCCGGGTGACCGAGGTCATCACCCGCGGCACCGACGCGCTGCTCGACCTCGACCTCGCCGCCGCGCAGGAGATCATCGACGGCGACGACGAGATCGACGCCCTCGACCCTCGACATCGAGGAGCGCTGCTTCACCGTGCTCGCCCGCCAGCAGCCGATGGCCAGCGACATGCGCGCCGTGGTCACCGCGATCCGGCTCACCTCGGAGATCGAGCGCTCGGGCGACCTGATGGTCAACGTGGCCAAGGCGACGCGGCGCATCTACGGCACCGACGATCCCGCCCCGGCTCCGGCTGCCTGCTCGACCTCGATGGCGCGACGAGGCGGTGCGCCTCTACCGGCTGGCCATGGACGCCTACGCCGACGGCGACGCCGACCTCGCGGCCGCCATCGACGACATGGACGACCCGCTCGACCAGCTGCACGAGCAGTACATCCAGGCCATCCTCGAGCTCCACGCCGACGTGCGCGACGTGCGGGCGGCGGTGCAGCTGGCGCTCATCGGCCGCTACTACGAGCGCATCGGCGACCACGCCGTCAACATCGGCGAGCGGGTCCGGTACATGGTCACCGGCTGGCTGCCCGAGCACACCGGGCGCGGCCCGGCCGACGGCCCGCGAGGCGCATCGGGCCGGCGACCAGCCGTGACCGCGTCCTCGCTGCGCTGCTGGCGGGCGCTGGGGCTGCTCGTCGCGATGGTCGTCGCGGCACGGCGCGCGGTCGCGCGCATCCGACGCTGGCCCGCGCTCGGCGCCGGCCGCCGTCCGTCGGCGGCGGGCTCGAGCGCGGCCACCGAGCCGTCGAGCGGCCGTCGCCCGAGCGCGCTCGAGCGACGAGCGCGGCCCGAGCACCGTGCGCCGGCCGGCTCGGCGGCGCGCTGTCGATGCATCCCGCAGGGCGTCGTCGTCTACGACGCCGACGGCGACGGTCGCCTTCCGCAACGACGTGGCCGCCGGCTACCTCACCGCCCGCCACGGCGAGGCGCTCGTCGAGGAGGCCATCGCCGAGCTGGCCGCCGACGGCCGCCGCGGCGGCGACCGGGACGACGGACCGCCGACCCGGTCGTCGACCTGTTCGGCCCGCCGCGCCGCACGCTCGTGCTCCGGGCCGTCCCCGCTCGACCGCGGGCGGCGAGCGCCTCGGCGTGCTCGTCGTGATCGACGACGTCACCGACCGGCGCCGCCTCGAGGCGGTGCGCCGCGACTTCGTGGCCAACATCAGCCACGAGCTCAAGACGCCGGTCGGCGCGCTCGGCGCTGCTGGCCGAGACGCTCCTCGCCGAGGACGATCCCGCGCGTCGCCCAGCGCCTGGCCGAGCGGATGCTCACCGAGGCCTTCCGGGTCGGCCGCACGATCGACGACCTGCTCGCGCTCTCCCAGATCGAGGCCGACGAGGCCGGGCTGCGCGACGAGGTCGCCGGTCCACCTCGTGGTCGCCGAGGCGGTCGACCGGGTCCGGCCCGCGGCCGAGCAGCAGGGCATCACCATCGACGTCGTCGAGCCGCCGCGCCCGGCTGGTCGTGCTCGGCGACCGGCGCCAGCTCGTCTCGGCCACCTACAACCTGCTCGAGAACGCGGTGAAGTACAGCGACCCGGGTTCCGTCGGTGCGGGTGCGGGCCCGCACCGACGGCCGCTGGATCGACCTCGTCCGTCGCCGACCACGGCATCGGCATCCCCGCGCCGCGACCTCGAGCGCGTCTTCGAGCGCTTCTACCGGGTCGACCGGGCCCGCAGCCGCGAGACCGGCGGCACCGGCCTCGGGCTCGCCATCGTCCGCCACGTCGCCAGCAACCACGCCGGCGAGGTCCGGGTCGAGTCCCTCGAGGGCGAGGGCTCCACGTTCACCCTGCGACTCCCGGTCGGATCCGGGCCCGGTCGCCGTCACCTCCGAGGCAGGCTGATCCCGATGACCACCCCCAGCGCCACGATCCTGGTCGTCGAGGACGAGGACTCCTTCGTCGAGGCCCTCACCGTCGGGCTCAAGCGGGAGGGCTTCCGCGTGCAGGTCGCCCGCGACGGGGCCGAGGCGCTCGACATGTTCGACGCCGTGAAGCCCGACCTCGTGCTGCTCGACGTGATGCTCCCCAAGGTCTCGGGCATCGACGTGTGCCGCGAGCTCCGGCGCCGGTCGTCGGTGCCGATCATCATGGTCACGGCCAAGGGCGGCGAGATCGACACCGTCGTCGGCCTCGAGGTGGGCGCCGACGACTACGTCACCAAGCCCTACCGGCTCCGCGAGCTGGTGGCCCGCATGCGCGCCGTGCTGCGCCGCCGGGGCGCCGAGCCGGTGGCGGCCGCGGCCTCGAGCGGCGAGGCGCTCAGCGTCGGCGACGTGGCGCTCGACCCCGAGCGCCACGAGGTGGTCATCCGCGGCGAGGGCGTGCAGCTGCCGCTCAAGGAGTTCGAGCTGCTCGAGCTCCTCCTGGCCAACGCCGGCCGGGTCCTCACCCGCGAGACCCTGATCGACCGGGTGTGGGGCACCGACTACGTCGGGCGACACCAAGACCCTCGACGTCCACGTGAAGCGCCTGCGGGCGAAGGTCGAGCCCGATCCGTCGAACCCGGCCCGGATCGTCACCATCCGGGGCCTCGGCTACAAGTACGAGGTGCCCCGGGTCGTCGCGACCGGCTGACCCGGAGCGTCGCTGGGCATCCGTACGATGGGGTGATGTCCGAACCGGCCGGGTGGCAGCCGCTGTCCACGCCCCGGCGCCGGGCGGGCGCCGACGCCTTCCGCCTCTCGCCGTTCACCCGGCTGGCCCGCACCCACGTGCTCACGGCGCTGGGCGACGCCCTGGTCACGCTGGCCCTGGCCGGCTCGCTCTTCTTCGACCTCGACCCCAACGAGGCCCGCTGGAAGGTCTTCCTCTACCTGCTCCTCACGGTCGCCCCGCTGGCCTTCGTGGCCCCCTTCATCGGGCCGGCCCTCGACCGGTCCCACGGCGGCCGCCGCTGGATGGTGGTCGCCGTCAACGGCGTGCGGGCCGTCGTCTGCCTCGTGATGCTCGACGACCTCAACAGCCTGCTGCTGTTCCCCGAGGCGTTCGCCGTGCTGGCCCTCGGCAAGGCCTACGGCGTGGCCCGCAGCGCCCTCGTGCCCACCGTGGTGCGCAACGACGAGGAGCTCGTCGAGGCCAACTCCAAGCTGCAGCTGCTCTCGGGCCTGGCCGCTCCCGGCGGCGGGCCTCCTGGCCGCGCCGGCGTACGCGCTGGCCGGGTCGCAGGGCATCCTCGGCGTTGCCGTGGTCGTGTACCTCGTCGGCACCCTGGCCGCGCTCCGCATCCCGGCGACCCAGGTGGCGATCGCGCCGCCGAGCGCGGCCGAGACGGCCGAGCTCCGGAGCATCGGCGTGGTGCTGGCGTCCACGGCCATGGCGCTGGTGCGCGGGATCGTCGGCTTCCTCACGCTGCTCCTCCTCTTCGACCTCCGCGAGGACCCTCGCTGGCACCTCGGCGTCGTGGCCGGGGTCACCGGCGCCGGGTCCCTCGTCGGCGCGGCGGTCGCGCCCTGGCTCCGCGAGCGCTTCTCCGAGGAGCGGATGCTCATGGTGCTCCTCGGCGTCACGGTGGTGGTCGGCGGCGCGGCGCGCGGCCTTCGGCGGCCTCGCCATGTCCGCCGCCATGGCCGCCACCATCGCGATCGTGTCCACCGGCGCGAAGCTCGCCTTCGACTCGCTCGTGCAGCGCGACGCCCCGGACGCCAACCGCGGCCGGTCGTTCGCCCGGTTCGAGATCCGGTTCCAGCTGGCCTGGGTCATCGGTGCGGTGCTCCCGCTGCTGCTCCTGCCGATCCCGGAGCAGGTGGGCTTCGCCGGCATCGCCATCACCGCGGCGTTCGCGCTGTTCTCCTACGTGGCGGGCCAGCGGGCCGCCCACCGTCGGCATGCCGAGGGTCCGGTCGCGGCCGAGGAGGCGGAATCCCGAGACGACACCGAGCTCGCGCGCCCGGATCTCACGCGGCTCGACCTCACCGAGGCCGAGCTCACGCACGCCGTCACGCACGCCGACCTGGGCTACGGCGGCGCGTTCGAAGACGGCGACCACGCCGGCTGGCAGGTGGCCGATCCCGAGTGGGGCGGCGGTCGCGACGCCGCTCGGCCGGACCAGACCGCGAGTGGACCAGACGCCGGTGGACCAGACCCGGGTGGACCAGACCCGGGTGGCGGACGACCGCCGCCGCGGGCGTCGCCGCAGGGGCTAGAGGTCCGGCTCGAGGTCGATGCGGGCGAGCCAGAGGCCCGGCGCGTCGACCTCGTTGGGGGTCGGGAGGTTGGCCGGGTCGGCCCAGAGGCGGCGCAGCCCGTCGTCGCCGGCCCGCTCGAGCGCGCCGGCCACGAACGCCGCGCCCCGCTCGTAGGTGGCCTGGCCGAGCTCGAGCCCGAACAGGCGCTCGACGAAGCGGTCGGCCTCGGCCGACGGCGACCCGCCGGCGACGGAGCGCCTCCGTGAGCATCGGGTAGCTGCCGATGAGCTTGCCGCCCACGACGTCGAGGACGTGGTCGACCACGCCCACCACCACCGAGACGAGCGCCTCCATCTGGGGGCGGAGCGACTCCTGCTCGGGCGAGGTGATGGCACCGAGCACGAGGTCGGGCGAGCCGAGGACCTCCTGCAGCCCGGCGAGGGCGGCGGGGTCGGAGAGGTCGATCTCGCCGAGGCGCGCCTCGAGCGCGCCCGGGTCGTTGCGGAAGGCGGACGCGTGGCGGGTGAGCAGGTCGTCGAGCGTGGCCCGCACGTGCGGGACGCCGAGCACCGCGTGGTGGGCCAGCTCGTGCACGCAGACCCAGAGGCGGACGTCGTCGCGGGCGATCGACCACTCGTCGGCGAAGGCATCGATGTTGGGCACGACGAGGAGCAGCTCGTCGACGCCGGAGCTCGGCACCGGGCGGGGGATCGGGAGGTCGTACTGCCCGAGGCTGCGCTGCGCGAGGTGGCCGACCATCGAGCCCGCCGTCATCGACAGCACCATCGGCTGCAGCATCTGGAGCATGCCGGCGAACATGCCGGCCATGGGGTCGTCGCTCTCCTCCTCGAGGCCCTCGGGTGGTGTCCCCAGGGCCTCGGCGAGGTGCTCGACGAGGGGCCGGTAGGCCTCGATGCTGTCCATCACCCAGCGGGTGCGGTTCACGGGGACGGCGCTGACCTGCCGGCCGCCGACGGACGTGGGCAGGCCGGTGACGTCGGCCACGTGGAGGTCGGCCACGCGGGCCAGCTGCTCGAGGGCGATGCGGTCGACGGGGTCGACGTTGGACTCGCTCGTGCCCTCGGTGGCGATCGTGACGGCGAGCTGCTTGGCGTTGTCCCAGCTCATCCCGCCCTGCTGGCCGAGGAGCTTGGCGATGTCGCCGAAGAACGGCATCCCCTCGAACGGGTTCCCGAGTGGACCGCCTTCGCTCATGGGGGCAGCCTAGGGCGATGGCATCGGGATCTGACCTCGGGGTGGTGGTCGTCACGGGTGCCGCGGGAGCCCTCGGCCGCCGCGTCTGCACGCTGGCGGCAGCCGACCCCGCGGTGACCCGCGTGGTGGCGATCGACCGCCGTCCCGTCCACGCCGTGCCGTCGTCCGTCGACCTCGTCCAGGCCGATCTGGGCGAGGCCGACCTGAAGCCGCTCTTCGAGGGCGCCCACGTGGTCGTCCACCTCGCCCAGGCCGACCGCCCGGAGCGCGAGGGCGACTCCTCCGCCTCCACCTGGGCCGGCGACGCCCACCTCGCGCACCGCGTGCTCGACGCCGCGTCGGCGGTCGGGGTCGAGCACCTCGTGCTCCTCTCCAGCGCCACCGCCTACGGCGCGTGGGCCAACAACCCGCTGCCGCTCACCGAGGACGCCCCGCTGCGCCCCAACCCGGGTGTCGCCATCGCCGCGGAGAAGGCCGAGGTCGAGCGGGCGGCCGCCGACTGGCGCGACGACCACCCCGGGGCGACGGTGGCGGTCCTCCGCCCGACGATCAC
Source organism: uncultured Microthrixaceae bacterium (assembly GCA_963727905.1). Taxonomy (GTDB): domain Bacteria; phylum Actinomycetota; class Acidimicrobiia; order Acidimicrobiales; family VFJN01; genus VFJN01. The sequence goes on along the minus strand of CAVSIC010000008.1, from coordinate 215,022 downwards.
CCTGGCTCCCGAAGGCAACGGGTGGCTGGCTCGGGCGCTGGGTCGGTCACCCTCGCTCCCCGTGGCGGCCGACGACCCGCCGGCCCAGTTCCTCGACGTCGACGACCTGGCGGCCGCCGTCGACCTCGCCCGTCGGGCCCGTCTCGACGGCCCGCGCAACGTGGCCCCCGACGGCTGGGTCGACGGCGACACCGCCCGCGCGCTCGCCGGTGGTGGCCCGCGGCTCCGGTTGCCCGAGCGGGTGGCCCTGCGGGTGGCCGGGTGGCGTTGGCGGCTGGGCCTGGCGGAGACGCCGCCGGTGCTCCTGCCCTACACGGTGCACCCCTGGGTGGTGGCCAACGACCGCCTGCGGGCCGACGGTTGGACGCCCTCGAGCTCGAACGAGGAAGCCTTCGTCGCCCACCACCGCCCCTCCCCCTGGGCGACGGTCAGCCCCAGGCGCCGCCAAGAGCTCGCCCTCGGGGCGACAGCAGTGGTTCTGGGCGTGATCGGGTTCGGCGTGATCTCCGCCGTCCGACGCTCTCGCCGCCGCGCCTAGCCCAGCTACCCAAGCGCGCAACGAGGCGGCGGCGAGCTCTCACTCACATCCTCCGTAGCGGTGCACCGCGAGGCAATGGGTTCCGCGGCGCACCGCTCGAGGTGATGGGTTCCGCATCCGGAACCAGTTGCCTCACGCGGCAGATCCCGGAACCCATTGCCTCGCCCTGGTTTGGATGGCGTCGACGCGACCTCTCGCCCGCCATGGGAGTGTCGCCGCCTCGTTGCGTCCTGATCTCGGTCTGACCCTACGGACGTTCGCCGACCTTGACCTCGGCTTCGCGGTGATCGCCGTCGCGCCAGTAGCCGACGGTGACCTCGTCGCCGGGCTCGTGCTCCCGCATCTCCACCGCCAGGCCGGGCATCGACTCGACGGGCTGGCCGTCGACCTCGGTGATGACGTCGTCGCTCCCGATGCCGGCCCGGTCGGCGGGGCTGCCCTGATCGACCTCGCGGACCTTGGCCCCGCCGTCCACGCCCATCGCGGCGGCGTCGTCGGTGGAGAGGTCGGTGCCCTCGATGCCGAGCCAGCCGTGCCGGGCCTTGCCCTCGTCGATGAGCTGGAGCGCCACGCGGTGCGCGAGGTCGATGGGGGTGGCGAAGCCGAACCGGGTCGCCTCGTCGGATTCGTCGCCGTCGAATCCGGTGACGATGCCGATGACGCATCCCGCGGTGTCGACCAATGGCCCGCCGGAGGTGGTGGCCGCGATCGGGGCGTCGGTCTGGAGCAGGCCGTGGAGGGCAGTTCCGCCGGTGGTGCCCAGGGTGTGGCGCAGGTCGCTGATGACGCCGGTGGTGGCGGCCGGCCCGGTGCCGGCGCTCTGGCGGGCGCCGACGGCCACGGCGAACGCTCCCACCTGGAGGCCCTTCGCGGTGCCGAGGACGGCCACGGGGAGGTCGGTGGCGTCGATGTCGATCACCGCGACGTCGGTGAGCAGGTCGAGGCCCACGAGACGGCCGGCGAACCGCCGCCCGTCGGAGAGCCGCACGCCGACCTTCGTGGCCTCGTCGACCAGGTGGGCGCTCGTGAGCAGCATCCCGTCGTCGCGGAACACCACGCCCGAGCCGGTGGTCCCGCCGTTGGGCGACGAGAGCTCGAGGCGGGCCACCGTGGGGTCGAGGCGCCGGACGATCTCGGCCACCCCCGAGGCGGAGTCGCCCCGGATCGTGGGGGCGGAGACGATCGGGGTGACGGCCACCTTCTCCACCACCGGGCGCTCCACGATCCGCTCGGTGATGTGGCCGCTGAGGGCGAGCAGGCCGGCCGCCAGGACGGCGCCGGCGACGCCGGCTGCCAGCACCACGGTCCAGCCGCCGCCCCGGGACCCGGAGCGGGGGGCGTCGACCAGAGCCGTGCTCGCGGCGGTCCCGTGGAGGCCGAGCTCCGACGGGTGCCGCCACAGGCGGTCGTCGGGCGGCAGCGGGGGCCGGGGTGCGGCGCCGTCGTCGGCGTCGTCGTCGTCCAGGGACATCGTCGGGAGACGGTAGCGGCGCCCCCTGCCGGGAGGACCGCGGGCCGCATACAGTTCACCGGATGGACGGCGGACCCCTTGCCGCGCCCCCGGGGGCGATCGTTGGGCCGCGCTGTCCGGTTTGCCGCTCCCCGTGGCCGATGCCTCTGCCTGGGTGGTCCAGCCGGGGTGCGGCGCGGCGGTGACCTTCACGGGCACGGCCCGCGATCACGCCCCTGGTCGCCCCGGTGTCCACCGCCTCGAGTACGAGGCCTACGAGGGCCCGGCGCTCCGCCGCCTCGAGGCACTGGTCGACGAGGTCCGCACCCGCTGGCCCGACGTGGGCCGGGTCGCGCTGCTCCACCGCACGGGCGTGGTGGAGCTCGGCGACGCCGCCGTGGTGGTCGCGGTGTCCGCGCCGCACCGTGAGGCCGCCTTCGAGGCCGCTCGCTACGCGATCGACGAGCTGAAGCGCACGGCCCCCATCTGGAAGCGCGAGTCGTGGGACGGCGGGGAGAGCTGGGGCCTCGAGGCCCAGGTCCCGTCGGAAGTCGGTTCCAAGTAGATGAGCGAGCGAAGCGAGCTCCAGAGGCGCAGGGCCGAACCGCGCGGCGTGCGACCGGTGCGCGTGGTCGCTCTGGAAGGCCTGGTGGCCTAGATGGGCGCCCTCATCTTCCTTGCCTTGGCGTTGGTGGTGAGCGCGGTCGGGTGCGGCGTCCTCTGGTACCAGCACCGCCAGCCGAACACCTACGACTCGGGCATCCAGGCGTTCCGTCGCGAGATGGACGCGCTCCGGCCGCCGGGCGACGACGACCCCGGTTCGGGCCGCGGGAGCCGCTGACGTGGCCCGCGACCTCGCGATCGACCTGGGCACCGCCAACACGCTCGTCTACGAGCGCGGTCGCGGGATCGTGCTCAACGAGCCCACCGTCATCGCCCTCAACGAGCGCACCCAAGAGGTGCTGGCCATGGGCCACGAGGCGTGGCAGATGATCGGTCGGACGCCGGGCTACATCGTCGCCGTGCGCCCGCTGCGCCAGGGTGCCATCACCGACTTCGAGGTCACGCAGCGGATGATCCGGCTGCTGCTGCACCGGGTCGGGGTGAACCGGTTCAACCGACCGCGCGTCGTGATCTGCGTGCCGTCGGCCATCACCGAGGTCGAGCGCCGCGCGGTGATCGAAGCCGCCCGTCGGGCCGGTGCCGCCGATGCGCAGCTCATCGAGCAGCCCATGGCCGCCGCCATCGGGGCCGGGCTGCCGATCCACGAGCCGGTGGCCAACATGGTCGTCGACGTCGGGGGCGGCACCTCGGAGACCGCGCTGATCTCCCTCGGCGGGGTCGTGGCCCTCAAGGCGGTCCGGGTGGGCAGCTTCGACATCGATGCCGCGATCACCGCGTTCATCCGCCGCGAGTACGGCATCGCGGTGGGCGAGCGCACCGCCGAGGACATCAAGATCGCCATCGGCTCGGCTCACGCCGTGCGCGACCAGGTGAAGGCCGAGGTGCGGGGCCGGGACCTCATGACCGGCCTGCCCAAGACGATCATCCTCAGCCCCGAGGAGGTCCGTCGGGCGATCGACGACCCGGTGTCGGCGATCTGCGACTCGGTCATCGCCTGCCTCGGGATGAGCCCGCCGGAGCTGGCCCAGGACCTGATCCTCAACGGGGTGAAGCTGGTGGGCGGGGGCGGCATGCTCGCCGGCCTCGACCAGCGCCTCGCCAACGAGACCGACGTGCCCGTGCACCTCGTCGACATGCCGCTGGAGTGCGTGGTGCTCGGCGCCGGCCGCTGCATCGAGGCCTACGACTCCCTCAAGATCATGTTCATGGGGTCGCAGCGGTAGCTCGGAGGTTGGGACTACCGACCGGTAGGTCCCTATCGTTCCGCCGGTGACCTCTTCGCGGGACCTGATCACTGCTGCCGGCGACGCCTTGCTCGACGAGCGACGGCAGCTGACGGCGGAGGAGCTGGCGGCGTTGGCCGCCCTGCCCGACGACGCGGTGCCGCAGCTGGCGGCGCTGGCCCACGAGGTGCGGCTCGCGTGGTGCGGGCCCGAGGTCGAGGTCGAAGGGATCCTGTCGGCCAAGACCGGGGGCTGCCCGGAGGACTGCCACTTCTGCTCGCAGTCGGCGCAGTTCGAGACGGTGGTCCAGGCCACCCCGTTCCTCGACACCGACGAGGTGCTCGAGGCGGCTCGCGAGACGGCCAAGATCGGCGCCTCGGAGTTCTGCATCGTGCTCGCCGTGCGCGGCCCCGATGAGAAGACCATGCAGCGCCTCGAGGAGCTCGTCCCGCTCGTGCAGGCGGAGACGGGCCTGAACGTCGCGGTGTCGGCCGGGATCCTGACCGACGAGCAAGCCGCCCGGCTCGCCGCGGTGGGCACGCACCGCTACAACCACAACCTCGAGACCTCGCAGTCGTTCTTCCCGAGCATCGTCACCACGCATTCGTGGGAGGAGCGCTTCGAGACCTGCGAGCGCGTGCGCGAGCACGGCATGGAGCTCTGCTGCGGGGTCCTGCTCGGCATGGGCGAGTCGGTCGGGCAGCGCCTCGAGCTCCTCGAGCAGCTGCGCGACGTGGAGCCGGCCGAGGTGCCGCTCAACTTCCTCAACCCCCGGCCGGGCACACCGCTCCAGATCCGCAAGCCGGTGCAGCCGCTCGAGGCCATCCGTTGGATCGCCCTGTTCCGCCTCGCCCTGCCCTCGGTCATCCTGCGCTACGCCGGCGGTCGGGAGATCACCCTGCGGGAGCTGCAGGCGATGGGGCTCACGTCCGGGATCAACGCGCTGATCGTGGGCAACTACCTCACCACGCTCGGCCGCTCGCCGGAGGAGGACCTGCAGATGCTCTCCGACCTCCGCATGCCCATCGGCGTCCTCTCCAAGGCCATCTGACCGAGGTGGAGCCCGCCCTGCACTGCACGGGGTGCGGTCGGGCGGCCGACCAGTGCGGCGGTTGCGGTCCCGAGCTCGATCCGCCCCGGTTCTGCTCGGCCTGTGGCAAGCGCCTCACCGTCCAGGTCACCCCCGCGGGGTGGACGTCGCGCTGCAACCGTTGCGGCCAGGCGCACACCAGCCGCGGGTAGGTCAGTCGGCGAGGTCCTCGGCCGCCTGGCGGACCTGCCAGTCGCGGTCCTCCTTCGCCTTCGCGAGCGCCGTGTCGACCTCGGGTCCCTCGAACGGGGCGAGCGCGAGCACGGCCCGGCGACGGACGGTGGCCTTGTCGCCGGTGGCCCGGAGGATCGCCGGCAGGCCCGCTTCGTCGCCGATGGCGCCGAGCGCGGCGACGGCGGCCTCCCGCACCAGCGCGTCGTCGTGCGAGGTGGTGAGCTGGGCCAACACGGCGACCACGCCCTCCTCCGGTGGCGTGCGCTCGCCGCTGGCCCAGGCGGCCACCTCCACCACGGTGGCGTCGTGGTCGCGGAGCACCGGGAGCAGCGCGACGCCGGCATCACCGGGGAAGCGGGCGGCGGCCTCGCAGGCCCGGCGGCGGACGCCGGCGTCGGGGTCGACGAGCGCGGCTTCGGCGTCGTGTGCCGTGAGCCGGTCGAGCCGTTCCAGGGCACCGATGGCCGTGGTCCGCACTCCGGGGTCCGCGTCGGTGAGGGCGGCGCGGGCCGTGGTCTCGTCGCCCTGGTGGCCGGCGAGCGCCACCGCGCGGCGGCGGGAGGCGTCGCTCATCCGAGCGGGCTCATCCCAGCGCCCGGTCGAGGAAGCGGTAGCCGACGAGGAGGCTGCCGCCGATGGCGGCGGCGGCCACGCCTCCGAGGAGGGCGACGGCGAGGCCGAGGAGGCCGGCCGAGCGGAGGCGCTGGCCCCGGCTCGGCACCTCGGCGTCCCACGGCGCGGTGTCCTCGGCGTCGTCGAGGTCGGATGGGGTCCACACCGTGACGGGGGCGCGGGCGGCGGAGGGACCGAAGGCGGGCTCGAAGTCGTCGGCCCACACGGGTTCCGGCCCGGGGTCGGCGGGTTCCACGCGGGGCGGCTCGGCGAGGGCAACGGGGTCGCGCCGGTGCGCGTCGTCCGGCGTGGCAGGCTTCCGGTCCTCCGACAACGTCACCGCGACGACGACGACCACCCCGACGATGACGACGACCACCAGCACGCTCACGAGGGAACCCAGCGTACCGGCGGCCGATCGGTCGCCCGGGGCGCTGCCCGGCGACCGCCCACGGCTGCAGCTGTGGATCGCGATCGCGTGCCTCGTGCTGCTGATCGCCCTCGGGGTGGCGGCGGCGCTCCCCACGATCCCGTACCTCTCCATCGAGCCCGGCTCGGCGCGGGTCGTCGCCGACCTGGTGCAGATCGACGGCGCCCGTACCTACCCGCCGGAGCACTCGGTCGCCTACACGACCGTGACCCAACGGGAGACCACGCTGGCCGAGGCCTTCCGCGGGTGGGTGGACGACGACCTCGAGGTGGTCCCCACCGAGATCCTGCGCGGGGACCAGTCGCGGGAGGAGAACCGCCGGTACAACGCGCAGCTGATGGACACGTCCAAGCTCGCTGCCGCCACCGTCGCCCTCCGCCGACTCGGCTACGCGGTGGTGATCCACACGACCGGCACCGTCGTTCGCAACATCGGCGAGGACACCCCGGCGGCTGAGGCGCTCGAGCTCGACGACGTGATCGTGGCCGTCGACGGCGAGCCCGTCGACGTGATGGGGGAGCTGCGCGACCTGCTGCAGGTGGGTGGCCCGGGGGCCGGGCACGCCCTCACGGTCGAGCGGCCCGCCGGCAGCGACGAGCGCGTGGACGTGCCGATCACCACGATCGCTGCCCCCGAGGACCCCACCCGCGCCGTGATCGGCATCGTGCCGGAGGAGCGGATCGTCGGGTTCGACTTCCCGGTGGAGGTCACCATCGACTCGGGTCGGGTCGGCGGGCCCTCGGCCGGTCTCGCCTTCGCGCTGACGATCCTCGACGTGCTCACACCAGGCGAGCTCACCGGCGGGAAGAAGGTCGCGGTCACGGGCACGATCGACTTCGACGGCATCGTCGGGCCGGTCGGTGGCGGCGTGCAGAAGGCGGTGGCTGTCCGAAATGCCGGATATGAGGCGTTTCTCGTGCCGAGTGACGAGTTCGACGAGGTCCAGGGCAAGGTCGGAGGCGATCTGCGGGTGATCGCAGTCGATACGCTCCAGGAGGCGTTGGACGCGCTGGCGTCGCTCGGGGGTGACCGGGTCTCGTTCGAGCCGGCGGGTGCCGCCTCGGCTCCATAGCCGAACCCGCCCGACCACCCGAAGCGAGAGGTACAGCCCCGACCCATGTCGGCCACCGACGTACAGGTGCGGTTCGCGGCGGAGTTCGCGCTGTTCCTCGTGTCGCTCGCCGGCGTGGGGTTCTCGTTCCTGCGCGCCGATCTGCTCGTGGTGCGGCCGCTGGCCCGCGCCGGCGCCGCGCTCGGCTTCCTCTCCCTGGCCATCGCCGCGCTCCTCAGCGGCTCGCTGGTGTTCGACGATCCCACCGACCCGGTGATCGTCGCGCTGCGCCTCGGCGGCATCGTGGTGCTCGCGGCCGCATCGAGCTCCTGGCAGCACGACCGCGGCGGCCGTGAGCTGCTCCGCATCGGCCTGGTGGCGCTCGTGCTGGCCGAGGTGGCCCTGTCGAACGACCAGGCGAGCACGGTGGGCGACTTCGCCCGCGGCCTCGGCGCGCTCAGCATCGGTGCCGCGCTCGTGGGGGCCAGCGCCCGGGTCATCTCGGCCCGCATCGCCGCCACCGGCGCCATGATCCTCTTCGCCGTCATCACGGTGGTCGCCGTGGCCCTGTCCACCGTGGTCAGCGACAACATCGAGGACGAGGCCCTCAACCGCTACGGCGCCCGTGCCGAGAGCGAGGCCTCCGCGATCATCGACGTGGCCACCAGGCTGCTGCCGTCGGCCAACCTGTTCTCGCAGGTGCTGTCGTCCACGCCGGCGCTGACCACCCCGCTGAGCCGGGCCACCGACCCGGCCCGCTCGCTCGACTCCACCACCGCGGACCGCACGGCGATCAGCGAGGTCATCGACCGGCTCGTCACGGAGTTCGTGGCCAACCAGGACCTCCAGCGGGGGCCCACTCTCCTGGTCGACCGTGACCGGCGGGCCCTCGTCGTCACGCCGGCGGACGATTCCTCGTTCGTGCTCGAGCTCACCGGGCACCCGGTCATCGCCGACGCGCTGGCCGATGGCGGGGCCCGGCGCGATGTCGTGCTGGTGAACGGCCGCCCGGTCGTGGTGGCGGCCGCGCCGCTCCGCATCGGTGGCGCGGTGCGCGGAGTCATCGTGCGGACCTCGAACCTCGATGACTCCTACCTCGCGCTGCGCGATGCGCCGATCGAGCGGGAGACACCCGGGGTGGCGCTCGCTCTGGTCGACCGCGAGCGGACCCTCGCCGCCGAAGGCGGCTCGGCGGCACTCGACCCGACCACGCTCCGGGAGCTGGGGCGGGCCGCGATGAACTCCGACGGCGACCTGTCCCGGACGGCGGGCGACCGGTTCTACGTCGCCCAGCCCGTGTCCGGGGCCGACGGGTCGCCGGTGATGGCGTTGCTGATCTCGGCGCCCCGCAGCCAGGAGGACGCCACCCGGGAGGACCTGTTCCGCATCCTGTTCCTCGTGTCGATGGGCGCGGCCACCGCCGCGCTCGTGCTGGCCGGCCTCGCCGGCGAGCGGATCGGCGGCGGTCTGCGCCGGCTGGCCGATGCGGCGTCGGCCATCGAGGCCGGGAACCTCGGCGCCCGCAGCGGCGTGACCACCGACGACGAGCTCGGCGCCGTGGGCCGCTCGTTCGACTCCATGGCCCTGTCGCTCTCCGACCTCACGGCGGAGCTGCGCTCGGCGGCGCTCGACGAGGCCGAGCTGCGGGCGCGGCTGGAGGCGGTGGTGGCCGGCATGGGCGAGGCTCTCGTGGCCGTCGACGCCGACAGCCGGATCACCGAGTTCAACGCCGCCGCCGAGGAGCTGCTCGACCTGCGGGCCCGGGAGGCGCGCGGCCGGTCCGTCGGCGACGTGATCGACCTGCGCTCCGACGACGGCACCACGATGTCGCGCCGGCTGCGGCGTCCGGTGCTCGAGCCCTGGACCAGCACCGGCACCGTCCGGCTGGGCGGCGGCCGCGAGGTCCCGGTGTCGGTGTCGGCGGGCGCGCTCCGGGGCAACGACGGCCAGGTCGCCGGCGCGGTGTTCGTCCTCCGCGACGAGCGCCGCGAGCGCGAGCTCGATCGGATGAAGACCGAGTTCCTCTCCGCCATCAGCCACGAGCTGCGCACGCCCCTCACGCCCATCAAGGGCTTCGCCTCCATCCTCCAGACGCGGGACCTGCCGGCGCCGCAGGCCAAGGGCTTCGCCACCGAGATCTCGTCTGCCGCCGACCAGCTGGAGCGGGTGATCGGCCAGCTCGTGAACTTCGCCACCCTGGTCGGCGGTCGACTGATCCTCGAGCCCGAGGCCGTGCCGGTCCGACCCCTCGTGGAGGGGCTCGTGAAGGCGTGGGACGAGCGCGTCGCGCCGGCCCACAAGCTCGGGCGCCGGGTGGCCCGCGGGGTCCCCAAGGTCGTGGCCGACCGGGCCTACCTGGTGCAGGCGCTGGACGAGCTGATGGACAATGCCGTGAAGTACTCGCCCGACGGCGGCAAGATCGTGGTCGAGGCGGACGTGATCGAGGGAGAGGACGGGCCCGAGCTGGAGATCTCCGTGAGCGACGAGGGCGTGGGCATCCCCGCCGACCGGATCGACTCGGTCCTGGACGACTTCACGCAGGTCGACGCGTCCGCCACCCGCCGCTTCGGCGGCCTGGGCCTCGGCCTGGCGCTGGTGAACCGCATCGTGAAGGCGCACGATGGCCGCCTCGTGATCACGTCGGTGCAGGGATCGGGCACTCGCGTGGCGATGCGCCTCCCCGTCAGCGGTCCGGCCCGGCGGAGGCCCGCGTGAGCGCCGCCCCCCGGGGTCTCGTGGTGGCGATCGCGCTCGCGGTCGCGCTCGGCCCCATCGCGGGGTGCTCCGACGACGCCGGTCGCGACGAGGGTGAGGCCACGCTCGAGGTCGAGGGTCGCGCCGTCATCGTCCGCCAGGACGGCGAAGAGGACACGGTGAGCGACGGCGAGGTCGACGTCCGGGTCGGCGACGCGATCACCCTCACGGAGGGCACCGGTCGGCTCGACCTCGGCAACGGCGCCGAGCTCGAGCTCCGGGCGGGGAGCGGCGAGGACCCGGACACCGAGCTCGTGATGGGCCCGGTCCCCGTCCTCGAGTCGGGCGACGTGCTGGCCACCACCGACCAGGAGATCGCCCTCACGGTCGACGGCACCCGGGTGCGCGTCGTCGCCGGGTCGGCGCGGGCGTCGCGCAGCAGCGGCCTCGAGGTCGCCGCCTACGACGCCGATGTCGACCTCGATTCCGCAGGCCAGGAACGGTCGGTGCCCGCGCTGCGCGAGATGCAGGTGCCCGCGCCGGGCCACCCGCCGGAGGCCGCCCGCCCGCTCGAGTACGACCCCAGCGATCCGTGGGACCGCCGGTTCCTCGGCGAGGCCATCGACCTGGGCCAGCGCCTCCAGGCCCTGTCCGACGGCTACACGCAGAACCTCCCCGACACCACGCCGCGCACTCCGGGGTTCTTCAAGGACGTGCTGCCCGGGCTCGTGGACGACGTCGCTTTCACGGCCACGCTGCTCGACGGTCGGCGCCCCGTCGGGGAGACCCTGATCGGGGCGGCCATCGTCGACCTCGGCCGCCGGGGCACCTTCCTCGAGCGCTGGGCCTCGGTGTTCGACTTCCGCGACGCCGGCGCAGCCTGGGGGCTGGTGGCGCTCGACCAGGGAGTGGCCGCCAGCCCGCTGCTCGGCGCGGTCACGCGGGCCGTCGACTCCACCGAGCTGGCCATCGGCACGGCTCCCACCGGCGGGGGCCGCACCACGACGACGAGCGGCTCCACCGCCACCACGGCGCCCCGCGGATCGACCAGCCCCACCACCCGACCCGGCGGCAGTCCCCCCACCACCCTGCCCAGCCCCGGCGACCCGGGCGAGGGCGACGGCGGGTTGCTCGGCCCGTTGGTCAGCCCCGTCACCGACCTCCTCGCCGGCCTCATCAACGGCCTGCTCGGGGGCCTGTTCACCCGCGGGTAGGCCCGGCCCGGTTGCGATGGGCGTCCGCGGCGGACCGCAAGGTGGGCCGTAGCATCGGAAGGCCATGACCGAGCCCTTGCAGCCCGAGGAGATCGCGCGCCGCGAGTTCGACGTGACGCGCCGCGGCTTCGACCAGCACGCGGTGCGGGGCTTCCTCCACGAGGTGTCCTCCCAGCTGAGCCGGCTCCTCACGATCGAGTCCGACCTCAACGAGCGTCTGAAGCGGGCCGAGGCCAAGGTGAAGGCCAGCGAGCACCCCGACGAGGCGTCGATGCTCGAGCTGCTCGGGGAGGAGACCACCCGGGTGCTCACGTCGGCCCGCGAGGCGGCCGCCGACATCCGGACCAAGGCCGAGGAGGGCGCGCAGCGGATCATCGCCGAGGCCACCGCCCAGGCCGCCTCCACCCGGACGGGTGCGGTCGCCGAGGCCGACAAGCGGCTCGCGGACGCCAAGGCCGAGGCCGACAAGCTCCTCGGGGCGGCGCGCGGCGAGCTCGAGCGGCGCACGAGGGAGGCCACGGAGGCGGCCGACCGCATCCGGGCCGAGGGATCCCACCAGGCGCAGGCCACGCGCGACGAGGCCCAGAAGATGCTGTCCGGGGCCACCGAGCAGGCCGCCGGGATCGTGGAGGCGGCCAAGGCCGAGGGCCGTGAGCTGGTGGCCGAGGCGCAGACCGTCCGGGAGCAGGTGCTGCGGGACCTGTCCGTCCGCCGGCGCAAGGCCCGCCAGCAGATCGAGCAGCTGAACGCCGGCCGGGAGCGGCTGCTCGAGGCCTACGAGGTCGTCCGCGGCACGATCGACACGGCCACCACGGAGCTGTCCGCCTCCGTCGCGGACGCTCGCACCGCCGCCGCGGCGGCGGCTCGGCGCGTCGCCGTCGAGTCGGATCCGAGCTTCGAGGAGCTGGGGGAGGAGCTGGCCGCCGCCCACCTGGCCGATCTGCCGATCACCTCCACGCGGGTCACCCCGCCGATGGTCCAGATCCCCAAGGGGCGTCGTGAGCGCGAGGAGGCCACCGGCGAGCCCATCGCTCCGGTGGACGAGCCCGTCGTCGCGGAGCCGATCCCGGACCCGCCGGCGCCGGCCGCCAGCGACTTCGATCCGATGCCCGAGACGGCCCCGCGGCCGCGGACCCGGCCGGTCGACCCCGAGCCGGAGCCGGAGCCGGAGGTCGAGGCTGCTGCCGAGCCGGAGCCGGAGCCCATCGTCGAACCGGAGCCCGAGCCCGAGCCCGAGCCCGAGGTCGAGCCGGAACCGGAACCGGAACCGGAACCGGAGCCGGAGCCCGAGCCGGAGGTCGAGCCGGACCGGAGCCCGAGCCGGAACCGGAGCCCGAGCCCGAGGTGGCGGTCGACCCGTCGGCGGAGCAGCGCGCCTTCGACGACCGCGCCGCCGCGCTCGAGCCGGTGCAGAAGGACCTTGCCAAGCGGCTCAAGCGAGCGCTGGCCGACGAGCAGAACGAGGTGCTCGACCAGCTCCGCCGCGGCAAGCCCGCCGGGGTCGACGACCTCGCGCCAGGGGCCGATGCCCACGCCGGCCGCTGGGCGGAGGCGGCCGCCGAGGCGCTCCGCGCCGCCGCGCAGGCCGGCGCCCGGTGGTCGGGCGGGGCGCCTCGACCTACCGCCGATCTGGCCGACGAGCTGGCCCGCGGCCTCGTGCTGCCGCTGCGGGAGCGGATCGAGCGGAGCTTCGTCGCGTCGGACGGCAACCTCGACGACGTGGCCGACCGCGTGCGGGCCCTGTACCGGGAGTGGAAGAACCAGCGCCTGGCCGAGGCCGTGCCGCACTACGTGGCGGCCGCCTACGCCCGGGGCCTGCTCGACGCCGCGCCGGCGGAGGTCCAGGTCCACTGGGTCCCGGATCCCGCCCGGGGGGCCTGCCCCGACTGCGGCGACAACGTGCTGGCCGGCCCCATCGTCAAGGGCGAGGAGTTCCCCACGGGGGACCGCTGCGCGCCGGCCCATCCGGGCTGCCGCTGCCTGGTCCTCCCGCTCACGGCATAGGGTCCCCCCATGCGTGCCCCCACGGAGATGCCCCGTCGTCCGCCGCGCACGCCCGGCCGCGGACGGGCCTTCCTGGTGATCGGCGTCGTCGTGCTGTTCCTGGTGCTCACGTCGCTGCGGGGGATCGCCGGCTTCTACACGGACTACCTGTGGTTCGACTCGCTCGGGAAGTCGAGCGTGTTCAGCGGGGTGCTCGGCGCCAAGATCGCGCTGGCCGTGATCTTCACCGGCGCGTTCTTCGTGATGCTGTGGGCGAACCTCGTGATCGCGGACCGGTTGGCCCCGCCCTTCCGCCCGGCGGGTCCGGACGAGGAGTTCCTCGAGCGCTACCACGACCTCGTCGCCGGCCGCACCGGCTGGGTGCGCGCCGGCGTGTCCGCGCTGCTTGCCCTGATCGCCGGCGCCGGGGTGTCGAGCGAGTGGAACTCGTGGCTGCTGTTCACCCACGGTGGCTCGTTCGGGGTGAAGGACCCGCAGTTCCAAACCGACGTCGGCTTCTACGTCTTCAAGCTGCCGTTCCTGAGCTTCGTGTCCGGCTGGCTGTTCGCGTCGCTGCTGATCGTGCTGATCGTCACCGCGGTCGCCCACTACCTCAACGGCGGCATCCGGGTGAGCTCGATGGGCCAGCGGGTCACGCCCGTGGTGAAGGCCCACCTGTCGGTGCTCCTCGGGCTCCTCGCCCTGGTGAAGGCGGTCGGCTACTGGCTGCAGCGCTACGAGCTCACGGTGTCGAGCCGCGGCTACGTCGACGGCGCCGGGTACACCGACGTGAAGGCGCAGCTGCCCGCGATCTACCTGCTGCTGTGCATCTCGGTGGCCGCGTTCATCCTCTTCATCATCAACATCTGGCGCCGGGGCTGGACGCTGCCGGTGCTCGGCGTCAGCCTGTGGGCACTCGTCGCCGTGGTGGCCGGGGCGATCTACCCCGAGTTCATCCAGCGGGTACGGGTGACGCCGAACGAGTCGCAGAAGGAGCGGCCGTACATCGAGCGGAACCTCGAGGCCACGAAGGTGGCGATGGGCCTCTCCGAGGAGGAGGGCGACGTCATCATCGAGAACTTCGACCTCAACACCGATGTGGACACCATCGATCTGGCTGCCAACGAGGCGTCGGTGCGCAACATCCGCATCTGGGACCCTTCGCGGGAGATCCTCGGGCAGACCTTCCCCCAGCTCCAGCGGACCCGTGACTTCTACGCCGTGAACGACGTCGACATCGACCGCTACCAGCTGGGCGGCGAGTCCACCCAGGTGGTGCTGTCGGTGCGCGACCTGAACACCGCCGGCGTGCCGCAGAAGTCCTGGGTGGGGCAGCACCTCGCCTACACCCACGGGTACGGGGCCATCGTCGCCCCGGCCAACGCCAAGGACGAGAACGGCGCGCCGGTGTTCGTGGGCAAGGACGTCCCCTACGACACGGACCAGCCCGCCCTGAAGCTCACGCAGCCGGCCGTGTACTTCGGCGAGGAGCTGGGCAGCTACGTCATCACCGACACGAAGGTGCGGGAGATCGACTTCCAGGGCAACGAGGGCACCGAGTACACGACCTACGACGGCGACGACGGCGTGAAGCTGGACGGTCCGTTGAAGCGGGCGGCGTTCGCGCTGCGCTTCGGCGCCCCCAACCTGCTGCTCTCGAGCCAGCTCAAGGGCGACTCGAAGGTGCTGTACATCCGTGACATCCGTGACCGGGTCGAGGCGCTGGCCCCGTTCCTCCACTACGACGCCGACCCGTACCCGGTGCTCATCGAAGGTCGCATCAAGTGGATGATCGACGCGTACACGACGACCAACCGCTACCCGTACGCGCAGACCGGCGACAACGAGCAGCTCGATGCCCGCAGCGGTCTGCGCCACGACTTCAACTACGTGCGCAACTCGGTCAAGGCCGTGGTCGACGCCTACGACGGCACCACCGACTTCTACGTGATGCCCGTCGACGACCCGATCATCGAGGCCTACCGCGACGCGTTCCCGAAGCTGTTCCAGGACTTCGACGACATGCCCGACGGGCTCAAGTCGCACCTGCGCTACCCGGAGGACCTCTTCCGGGTGCAGTCGAAGATGTGGGGCAAGTACCACATCAAGGAGGCGCAGGAGTTCTACGGCGGTGACGACAGCTGGGACGTCGCCCGAGACCCGGGCACCACCGGCGCCGCCCAAGCCACCCGGACCACCGATGCCAACGGCAACACCGTCACGTCGCGCAACACCCGCATCGAGCCGTACTACCTGTTCACGAAGCTGCCCGGGCGGGACGAGCCGGAGTTCATCCTCCTGCGTCCGTTCGTGCCGGTGTCGCGCGAGGACGACAACCAGGTCCTCACCGCGTTCATGGTGGGGCAGAGCGACGGCGATGACTACGGGAAGCTGCGCGTCTACCGGATGCCACGGGGTCAGACCGTCAACGGTCCCGCCATCGTGCAGGGCGAGATCCAGCGCAGCACCGATGTCTCCGAGAGCGAGACCCTCCTCGCGGGGCCGGGCTCCACGGTGTCCTACGGCAGCCTCACGTTCATCCCGATCGACGGTGGCCTGGTGTACGTGCGGCCGTTCTACGTGACGTCGAGCGACAGCAAGATCCCGGGCCTCGAGAAGGTGATCGTGTACTTCCAGGGCAACGTCGCCATCCGCGACACCCTCCAGGAGGCGCTCACCGCCGTGTTCGGCGAGTCTCCCAACACGCGTGAGGAGGGCTTCGGCGGCACCGATGCCACCGGCGGAGCGGTCACCGAGGTGCCCGTGCAGCCGTCGGGCACCGCGCTCCAGCAGGCGGCCAAGCTCCTCCAGGAGGCGGACGCGTTCTTCACGCAGGCCGACGAGGCCCTGGCCGCCAAGGACCTGGCCAAGTACCAGGAGCTCACCCAGAAGGGCCGCGACAAGACCCGCGAAGCCGAGCAGGTCCTCGCCGCCGACGCGTCGAGCTCCGCTCCCTCCACCACCTCCACCACCGCGCCGAACGCCTAGGCCAGGGCTCTCCGCCCGCGGTCCTAGGTCCCAGGTCGCTTTCTGGGATTGCTGACACTCGTCGACGATCGGGGCCCGTAGGTTCGACGGCGTGAGCGACATCAACAGCTGGATGCTCCTGCACAGCGCCATGCAGGACGATGGTCGGGCCCGCCGCCCGGTGGCGCGCGAGACGCGCCGGCGGGTGCGCGAGTTCGCCCGTCCGCACCGCCGCACGATCACCACGTTCCTGCTGCTGGCCACCGCCTCCGCAGTGATCGGCGTGGCCACGCCGCTGCTCGCCGGCCGCGCCGTCAACGCCATCGTCGACCGCGAGGAGCGCGGCACGCTGGTGGTGCTCGGCCTCGCGATCGCCCTGGTCGCCGTCCTCGACGCCGGGGTGGGCCTGCTCGAGCGGCTGATGTCGTCGAGCCTGGGTGAGGGCCTGATCCTCGACCTGCGCCGCAAGGTGTTCGGCCACGTGCAGGGCATGCCGATCGCGTTCTTCACCCGCACCCACACGGGCGCGCTCGTCAGCCGCCTCAACAACGACGTGATCGGGGCCCAGCGGGCCTTCACCTCTGCGCTGTCCGGCGTGGTCACCAACGTGATCGTGCTGGTGCTCACGCTCGGCGTGATGCTGCGGCTCTCCTGGCAGATCACGGTGCTGGCCGTCGTGCTGCTGCCGATCTTCGTGATCCCCGCCCGCCGGGTGGGGGCCAAGGTCGGTCGCTTCGAGCGGGAGGCCACCGAGCACAACGCGGCGATGACCTCGCAGATGACCGAGCGGTTCTCCGCTCCCGGAGCCACGCTCGTGAAGCTGTTCGGGCGGCCGTCCGAGGAGGCGGAGGCCTTCGGCCTGCGGGCCACCCGGGTGCGCGACATCGGGGTGAAGTCGGCGATGGCGGCGGAGGTGTTCCTCCGGGCGCTCACGCTCGTGTCCGGCCTGGCCCTCGCGCTGATCTACGGCCTCGGCGGGTGGCTCGCCCTCGACGGCAGCCTGGAGCCGGGCACCGTGGTCACGATGGCGCTGCTCATCAACCGGCTGTACGCGCCGCTCACCGCACTGGCCACCGCCCGCCTCGACATCGTCACCGCGATGGTGAGCTTCGAGCGGGTGTTCGAAGTGCTCGACATCGAATCGATCATCCAGGAGCCGGCCGAGCCCACACCGATGCCGGCGGGCCCGGTGGGCGTGGAGCTGCGCGGCGTCGAGTTCGCCTACCCGTCGGCGGACAAGGTCTCGCTGGCGTCGCTCGAGGAGGTGGCGGTCCTCGACGACCGGCTCGGCGAGCAGGTCCTCCACGGTGTCTCGTTCCGGGTGGAGCCCGGCCAGACCGTGGCCCTCGTCGGTCCGTCCGGGGCGGGCAAGTCCACGATCGCCTCGCTCGTCCCCCGCCTCTACGACCCCGACGCGGGCACGGTGGCGCTGGGCGGCATCGACGTGCGGGACCTCTCCTTCGACGACGTCCGCCGCACCGTCGGGGTGGTCACCCAGGACGGGCACCTGTTCCACGACTCCATCCGGGCCAACCTCGCCTACGCCGCCCCTGGGGCCGACGAGGCCGCCCTCTGGGGCGCCGTCCGCTCCGCCCGCCTCGACGCCCTCATCCGCTCGCTGCCCGACGGGCTCGACACGGTGGTCGGCGAGCGCGGCTACCGCCTCTCCGGTGGCGAGCGCCAGCGCCTCACGATCGCCCGCCTGCTGCTCGCCCAGCCCCAGGTGGTGATCCTCGACGAGGCCACCGCCCACCTCGACTCCGAGTCCGAGCTGGCCGTGCAGGAGGCGCTGGCCGTGGCCCTCGAGGGCCGCACCGCCATCGTGATCGCCCACCGCCTGTCCACGATCAAGGCGGCCGACGCCATCCTCGTGGTGGAGGACGGGCGGGTCGTGGAGCACGGCACCCACCTCAAGCTCCTGGCCGCCGGCGGCCGCTACGCCGACCTCTACCGCACCCAGTTCCAGGACTCACCCGAGGCCGACACCGCCTGACCCGGCCCGTCCTTGCGACACCGAGTCCGGCCGAAGACGAATGGCTGGCGCAGGGACGCGTGGCGGAGGTGGGTTGGTCGCCCCGCGGGTGCGCCGATAGGGTGGCCGGCACGCCGCGGGGTGGAGCAGTCAGGTAGCTCGTCGGGCTCATAACCCGAAGGTCGCAGGTTCAAATCCTGCCCCCGCCACCAACTGAAGTAGCAGGTCAGAGGCTCTTTCCGTCAAGGGGAGGGCCTCTCTGCTGTTCGATCGGGCTGATTTCCACAGTTCTTCTACAGTCCGCCGACCGTCGGGTTGAGAACCCAACGATCCGTGGTTCACAGCAGCGCGAACAGCTGGGTCCGGATCAGCTCCGTGGCGTCGTCGATGTCGTAGCCCTGGGCTACGGAGCGATGGTGAGCTGCTCGATGCGGTCCCCGTCGAGCTTGAACGCGTAGCGGAGATCGACCTGGCCGCCGGGGAAGTCGCCTTCGATGTGGTTCATGACCAGCCATCCATCATCGGTCTCCTCGGCGGACAGGAGCGTGCGCGTGTAGGTGAACTCGCTGGCAGCGGCGTTCAGCCAGTGCTCCACCTCCTCGCGACCCCGATACGTCTTGCCGTCGTCTTCGACGACAGCATTCTCGGTGAACGATGCGAGCGCCGTGCTGGCGTCTCGCCGGTCATGAGCCGTCTGGTAGGTCACGATCACGTCGGGCAGGTCGGACATGGCGTTGTTCCTTCACAGCAACCGGTTGGCAACGGGGTGCAACCGACCTGAGCTCACTCGGATTCCTGTCGGCAGGTGCAGGATCGGTTCGACCTCTCTTGCGAGAAGGGCGAAACCCCGGCCGTCTGCCGAAGCAGGGACGGTTCCGGGGTCTTCGAGCGCCACCCTGCCGGTGGGTGCAGGATGTCGACTCGACCGCTGCCGAACGTTCGGTGTGAGTTCGGCCGAGTGTCGTAGGTGATTACGGCAGACGCCTGCTCGATTTGGGCGGATGCTCCCCGCATGGGTGGACAACCAGGCGAGGGGCCAGCATGAACACCAGGCAGCACCGCGAGGATCGTGGCCGTACGAAGGTGCGCCGGGTCGGGGTCCTGGCCCTGGCCGGCCTCCTCACCGCGCTCGTCGCGCTGGTCGGCGGCTCCGCCACACGGGCGTCGGCGGATCCTGCCCCGGCCGCGTTCGTCCAGCTGGCCGTCTCGGAGAGCGCCACCTGCGGGTTGACCGCCGATGGGGTCGCTTACTGCTGGGGCACGGACGTGGTCGGACAGCTCGGCAACGGACCGGCGACCTCCGGCCCGAAGAGCGTGCCGTCGGCCGTTGACACCCCCGCAGGTGTCGCGTGGGCCCGCCTGTCCGGAGCGTTCGGGGGAATCGAGGCTGACCGAGGGATCTTCTGCGGGGTGACGACCACCGGCGCGGGCTACTGCTGGGGCTCCGATGCCAACGGCAAGCTCGGCAACGGTCCGGGTCTGACCGCCGACCAGGTGTCGCCGTCGCTGATCGCGACGCCGCCTGGCGTGGCGTGGCAGACCATCTCGCCCGGGACGCACCACGTGTGTGGCCTGACGACCGGCGGCGCCATCTACTGCTGGGGGTCCATCCAGGGTGCCTTCACCGATGTGCCCGACCTCGTCCCGGGCGGGCCGTGGGCGTCGGTGTCCTCCGGGGGCAACGCGGCGTGCGCGGTGGAGGTCACGGGGGCGGGGTTCTGCTGGGGGAACGAGAGCTTTGGTGAGTTCGGCGATGGTCCGCCGCTCTCGGAGCTCGCCTCGTCGCCGAACCCGATCAACACGCCGGCCGGCGTGACCTGGGCACGGATCACGGCGGGCAACGGCAACGCCTGCGGCATCACGACGACCGGGACCGCGTACTGCTGGGGCATCGACAGCCTCGGTGGCTTGGGCAACGGCCCGGCGATCTCCGGCTCACAACCCAGCCCGTCGCCGGTCGACACGCCGGCGGGTGTCGTGTGGGCAGAGCTGGTCCGGAGCAGCTACTTCGGGGGTTGCGGCCTCACGACGACCGGCGCGGTCTACTGCTGGGGGCGCAACGATCAGGGACAGCTCGGGATCGGGTCCACCGATGTCAACGACTGGGCCGAGTCGCCCACGCTGATCTCGACGCCACCGGGCGTGGCCTGGTCGGCGGTCGCCAGTGGTGGCAGCAACGTCTGCGCGATCGCCGTGAGCGGGGAGACCTACTGCTGGGGAGCGAACGGCTCCGGTCAGCTGGGGATCGGCACCATCGGCGATCCGGTCGGCACGCCTGTGGTGGTGCAGGCAGGTGACACTGGGGACTTCGACGGTGACGGGATCGGTGACGGCACCGACCCGGATGACGACAACGACGGCGTCGACGATGTCGATGATGCGTTCCCGTTCGATGCGCTGGAGTCGGCGGACACCGATGGCGACGGTCTGGGAGACAACGCGGACCCCGATGACGACAACGACGGTGTCGATGACGGGGCGGATGCGTTCCCGTTGGATCCGACGGAGTCGGTCGACACGGATGGTGATGGGATCGGGAACAACGCCGATCCGGATGACGACGACGACGGTGTGAACGACGGTCAGGACGCGTTCCCGCTCGATGCGAGTGAGTCGGTGGACACCGACAGCGATGGGCTCGGGAACAACGCCGATCCGGACGATGACGGAGACGGCGTCGCCGACGTCGAGGACGCGTTCCCGTTGAACTCGTCGGAGTCGGTGGACACGGATGGTGACGGGGTCGGGAACAACGCGGACGCCGATGACGACGGTGACGGCGTCGACGACGGTCAGGACGCGTTCCCGCTGGACTCGTCGGAGTCGGTGGACACCGATGGTGACGGCATCGGGAACAACGCGGACGCCGATGACGACGGTGACGGCGTCGACGACGGTCAGGACGCGTTCCCGCTGGACTCGTCGGAGTCGGTGGACACGGATGGCGACGGGGTCGGGGACAACGCCGATCCGGATGACGACGACGACGGTGTCGATGACGTCGAGGATGCGTTCCCGCTCGATGCGAGCGAGTCGGTGGACACCGATGGCGACGGCATCGGGAACAACGCGGACACCGATGATGACGGCGACGGCGTCGCCGACGGAGCTGATGCGTTCCCCCTGGACTCGTCCGAGTCGGTGGACACCGACGGTGACGGGGTCGGGAACAACGCGGACCCGGACGATGACAACGACACCCATGCCGACGGAGCTGATGCCTTCCCGCTCGACCCGACGGAGTCGGCCGACGCCGACGGCGATGGCATTGGCGACAACGCCGACCCGGATGACGACAACGACGACATCCCCGACTCCGAGGACGCGTTCCCGTACGACGGGAACGAGACGGCCGACAACGACGGCGACGGCATCGGGAACAACGCGGACCCGGATGACGACAACGACGGCGTCGACGATGGAGCTGATGCCTTCCCGCTGGATCCCGCGGAGTCGGTGGACACCGATGGCGACGGGGTCGGGAACAACGCCGACACCGATGATGACAACGACGGCATCGCCGATGGTGACGACGCGTTCCCGCTCGATGCGTCCGAGTCGGTGGACACCGATGGGGATGGGCTCGGGAACAACGCGGATCCGGATGACGACGACGACGGCGTCGGCGACGGCGCCGATGCGTTCCCGTTGGACTCGAGCGAGTCGGTGGACACCGACGGCGACGGGGTCGGGAACAACGCGGACACTGATGACGACGGGGATGGCGTGCAGGACGCGGTCGATGCGTTCCCGCTGAACCCGGGCGAGTCGGTGGACACCGACGGCGATGGGGTCGGCAACAACGCCGACTCTGACGACGACAACGACGGAGTCGTGGACGCGGCGGATGCGTTCCCGCTGAACCCGAGCGAGTCGGTGGACACCGACGGCGACGGGGTCGGGAACAACGCGGACACTGATGACGACGGGGATGGCGTGCAGGACGCGGTCGATGCGTTCCCGCTGAACCCGGGCGAGTCGGTGGACACCGACGGCGACGGCATCGGGAACAACGAGGACACCGACGACGACGGGGATGGCGTGCAAGACGCGGTCGATGCGTCCCCGCTGGACCCGAGCGAGTCGGTGGACACCGACGGGGACGGCATCGGCAACAACGCGGACACGAACGATGACGGTGATGCCATCCCCGACACGGCGGATGGCTACCCCCTCGTGGTCGACGGTCCCCTGAGCGGTGTGATCAGCCGGCAGGTTGCGTCCAACCCGGCTCTCCGCCCGCTCCTCGACCCGATCCACACCACCCTGTTGCTCCTCGGCTCGTAGGCCCGCTCGAGCCGCAGGCAACGTGGTCGGGCCCGATCCACCCCCTCGAGAGCGTCAAGCGAACGCAGGGTGAACGGCCGGAGCGGACGGAGCACCACCAGCGTCACGCTCCGGCCGTTGCGATCACCGGACCGCCGCCAGCTCCGTGTGCACCGCGGCCGCCACGAGGGCGTCCAGATCCACCTGGGTCGGCAGGGGCGTGCCGGGGCCCCCAGCGAGGCGCCGCATCTTGGCGTGGAGCGTCCAGCTGCTGCTGAGCAAACCGTCTTCAGCTGGGACATCCGCCGGTGACCTTGACCCGCTGCGGTGGACACCTGACTCTGGCTGCCAGGCCAGAGGAAGCAGGGCCCGTTGGCCCGTCCGTCGAAGTGCCCGCCGGAGCTCCGCGTGGCATGCTGGCGAACGTGGACGGCGGGACGGACGAAGCGGAGGGCCGAGCGCCGATCTGTCCCTCGTGCGGCGTCACCGCGCTTCCTGCGGAGCTGTCGAACGTCCTCGACTCGGGGTTCGTCTGCGAGAACCCAGACTGTGACGCCTTCGGGGAGCTAGTCGCGTCCTAGCTGATGCCGGGGACGAACAGGCGTTCGATGTACGCTTCCGGTGTG
Organism: uncultured Microthrixaceae bacterium; assembly: GCA_963727905.1. Classification (GTDB taxonomy): domain Bacteria; phylum Actinomycetota; class Acidimicrobiia; order Acidimicrobiales; family VFJN01; genus VFJN01. The sequence goes on along the minus strand of CAVSIC010000008.1, from coordinate 192,108 downwards.
TTCACCCGACCGGTGTTGCGTCGCTACGGCACCGAACGGGGCTGGACCGAGCACCTCGCCACGAGCGTGGGCGCCTGCGCCCTGCTGGAGGCCGTGGGGCGCGCACACCTTCCTCAGCACCTCTCGGCCACGCTCGACGAGGTCGTCGGCGCGCTCGCGGCCGAGACGACCGTCGACGAGCTCGGTGCGCCGTGGGCCCTGCCGACCCACCACGCCATCCACCAGCTCCACCTCGCGGGCCGCTTCCCCGATGTCGTCATCAACGATCCCCGGGACCGCCTGTTCGCCGTGATCGAAGCCCAGCGCGGTCGGGCGGACGACCAGCACATCGCCAAGCTCGCAGCCCACTACGTCCCCAGGAGCGGCGCCCGGCTGGGGATCCTGGTGGCTGAAGGGTGGGGACGCTCCAGCGCCGGGCACCCGGCCTGGGCCGTGTGCCCGGCCCCCGTCGTCGTCGTGGTGGCCCACGACACGCTGCACGAGCTCGACTACCAGGTGGCCTGGGTGCACCACCCTGCAGCCGTCGACGCCGACTAGGTGGGGCGTCGATCGCCTCGCGCTGATGGCCCATCGTGTCGCCCAGCGGGCGAGCGCGGCTCGGGCTTGAGGCGGGCACGGCGGTCCGGCAAGGCTGCCGCCCATGACGATGCGGCGGGCGGTGTGGACCGAGGACGGGCTCGAGGTCCTCGACGACGAGCCCGGGCCGCTCGAGGCGGGGTGGGCTCGCCTTCGGGTCGAGGCTTGCGGGATCTGCGGCTCCGACCTGCACTTCTGGCACGGCCACCTCCGACGACCCCTGGGGACCTCGCCCGGCCACGAGCTCGTCGGTGTCGTGGTCGACGGGCCCGCCGGGCTGGCCGATGGGCGCTACGCGGTGTCGCCGAACGTCACCTGCGGGCGCTGCTCGTTCTGCCGGACCGGTCGCACCAACCTGTGCGGCAAGGGCGGCCCGGGCATCGGCCTCGGGCGCCACGGCGGGCTGGCCGAGCTCGTGGACGCGCCGCTCGAGAACCTGGCCGCGGTTCCCGACGGCGTCGACCCGGTCATCGCCAGCCTGACCGAGCCCCTGGCCGTGACGGTGCGCGGGATCGGGCTGGCCCGGGTGGAGCCCGACGAGCGGGTCCTCGTCCTCGGCGCCGGCACCATCGGCCTGTGCGCGGCCCTCGTCGCCCGTGATCGGGCGGCCGAGGTCGCCATCTCGACCCGGCACCCGCACCAACGGGCGGCCGCGGAGCGCCTCGGCGTGACCGTGCTCGACGAGGCCGAGGCCGTGACGTGGGGCAAGGAGCACCGGCCCGAGGTCGTGGTCGAGAGCGTGGGCGGAGTGGCCGACACCATCGGCGACGCCATCCGCGTCGTCGGCCGCGGGGGACGGATCGTCCTGCTGGGGACCTTCGACGGGCCCCGACCCGTCGACCTGCAGCGCCTGATGATGAAGGAGGTCGGGTTGCTCGGGTCGTTCTGCTACGGCGGCGGCCTCCGCGAGCCGGAGTTCGCCACCGCCGCCCGGCTCACCGGGCGCTGGGCCACCGAGCTCGCCGCGCTCACCACCCACCAGCTCCCGCTGGACCAGGTCGCCGATGCCTTCACCACGGCGAGCGACAAGTCGACCGGCGCGATCAAGGTCACCGTCGTCCTCTAGGTCAGCGCGCCAGCGAGTGGTACACGAGGTCGGGGCGGTCGGAGATGATGCCGTCGACCCCGAGGGCGATGGCACGGTCGATCTCGCTCCGCGTGTTCGGGGTCCACGTGACGACCTCCCGGCCGAGGGAGTGGCCGACCTCGACGACCTCGGGTTGGAGGTCGACGGTGCGCACGTCCGGCGCCGCGATCTCGTAGCCGAACAGCGTGGAGGTACCCAGGTTGGCGGTCGCCGGGATGCCGGAGCCCTGGGCCAGGCCCGGGAGCGAGGAGGACGTCAGCAGCGCGGTGCGCAGCGCTGGCCGCCGGACCTCGATCCGCTCGAGCGACAACGGCCAGAACGACTGGACGATCAGGTCCTCGGCCGGGAAGCCGGTGTCGGCGACGACCGCGAGGAGCGCGTCGGCGACCTTGGTGCCCAGCGGGTCGAAGTTGGCTTCGAGGGGGATGTTCTTGATCTCGATCATCAACCGCCAGCCCGCCGCCCGACCCTCGACGAGCACGTCGCGGAGCGTCGGGATCCGCTCGAAGTGCGGCCACCCCGGGAACGACTCCGAGGCGTCGCAGGGCGCCAGCGCGGCGAGGGTGAACGCGTGGACCCCGCCAGAGCAGCTGGTGGTCCGGTCGACCGTGTCGTCGTGCATCACGACGAGGTGGCCGTCGGCGGTCAGCTGGGTGTCGAGCTCCAGCCACACGCCCTGGTCGCCGAAGCGCGCGATGGTCTGCCGGAAGGCGCCGAGCGTGTTCTCCGGAGCGAGGCCCGCACCGCCGCGGTGGGCGTACACGACCACGTCGGTGGCCGTGCCCCTCGCCGGCGTCGGGAGGGCGAGCAGCACCGCGGTGATGGTGATCACAGCGATCCGTCCCCCCCGCACGGCGATGAGGGTACTCCGACAGGTCGCCGCGAGGGCTCCGGTCGAGCGGGCGTGGATACGTAGAGGCGCATGTCCCTGCTGACCCCGGTCGCCGTTCGCATCGGCGCGATCTCGTGGATGCCGCGGCTGCTGCCTCTGATCGTCCGGATCGACCGGTTCATCGACCGCGTGAGTCGGGGCCGCTGGTCGCTGCTGGACATCGCCGGCCTGCCGAACCTCGTGCTCACCGTGGCCGGCCGGCGTACGGGCCTCCTGCGCAGCACGCCACTGCTCTGCGTGCCCCGCGAAGGCGGTTGGCTCGTCGCCGGGTCGTACTTCGGCGGACCCGACATGCCGGCGTGGGTCGAGAACCTCCGCGCGGCGGGCGAGGCCGAGGTGACCGTCGGGGGCGAGCGGACGGCGGTGACCGCCCGCGAGCTCGGGGGCGAGGACCGCGCACGGGCGTGGGACGCGCTGCTCGGCACCTGGAGCAACTTCGCCCGCTACGAGCAGCGCTCCGATCGGACCATCCCGGTCTTCGAGCTGCGCCCCGCCGACGCCGAGGTGAGCACCCCCTAGCCGGCCTTGCGCAGGCGCGCGATGACGCCGTCGACGTCGCGCTGGAGCATGTCGCGGCGCACGAAGTGCGCACCCGGGAGCTCGTACCACTCGTGGGGGATCCCCGCGGCGTGCAGGCGGCCACGGAACTCGCGCTGTCCGTCGCGCACGGGGGTCTCGTTGACGTCGCCGTCGAGACCGCACACCAGGAAGATCCGCTTGTGGCGGTAGCTCTCGATCCGCTCGATCGGGTTGTCGGCGCTGACGCGGGCCTCGTTCCAGAGGGGGGCGCCGTAGACGGTGCCGCCGTTGAGCTCGGCGAAGGCGGAGCTCGTGTTGGCCCAGTGGACGACGAGGCCACCGTCGCGGCGCAGGCTCGCCGGCCCCGAGTGGGCGCTGACCGAGGCGAAGTGGCCGTAGTACTTGGCCGTGTACTTGAGGGCGCCGAAGCCGCCCATCGAGAAGCCCGACACCGCGCGGCCGTCGTACTCGGCGAAGGTCCGGAAGTTGGCGTCGATCCAGGGGACGAGCTGGCCCAGGTGGAACGACTCCCAGTTGCGCGGCCCGGCGTTGGAGCTGACCGGGTTGGAGTACCAGCCGGCCCCGCCACCGTCGGGCATCACGACGATGAGGCGGCGTCCGGCGGTGAGCCCGCGGATGTCGTCCTCCATGTCGAACTTGCGGAAGTCCTGGAGGCCGCCGTGGAGCAGGTACAGGACGGGGTAGCGCCGCCAGCTGGTGGAGTAGTAGTCGTCAGGCAGGAGCACGTTGACGCCGGGGTCCCACCCGATGTTGGCGGTATCGAACCGGAAGTAGTTCATGCGGCCGAACACGGCCTGGTCGACGATCGACAGGCCGAAGCCGTTCGACGCCGCGCCGGCCCGCGGCACGCCCCAGAGCCCGAGGGCGCCGGCGGCGACGGCGGCTCCCGTCCCCTGCAGCATCCTCCGGCGATTGATCCCCTGATCGTTCGACACGCGTGGTCCCCCCATCGTGCTCGGTTCGCTGACCCCGTCCCCGAGGCGACCGTACAATAGAGAGACAATATTGTCTATGGATACGTGGCCTAGAACGGAGCGCGATGGAATCCCGGGACCTGACCCCGCTCCCACGCGGGCGGCACAACCTCACCCGGGACGCGGTGGAGGCCTCGCAGCGCCTCCGGCTGTTGGTCGGGCTGGCCGAAGCGGTCGCCGAGCACGGCTACGCCACCACGCCGGTGGCCGCCATCCTCGACCGGGCCGGCGTGTCGCGGCAGACCTTCTACCAGCTCTACGAGAACAAGCTGGCCTGCTTCCTCGACGCCCTCGACCTCGTGAACGACGTCCTGGAGGGCCAGCTCCGGGCCGGGTTCGACCTGCATCGCGGGACCCCGCTCGAGCAGGCCGCGGCCGCGGTCGAGAGCTACATCGACACGCTGGCGGCGAACCTGCCGTTCGCCCGCCTGTACGTGGTCGAGGCCCATGCCGCCGGCGCAGAGGCGCTGGCGCGGCGGGCGGCCATGCAGGCCCGGGTCGCATCGGCGATCGCCGTCCTCGTGGGGGCGACGGACCCCGGCGACCGCTTCGCGTGCGACTGCTACGTCGCCGCTGCCTCGGCCCTCGTCACCGTTCCGGTGGCCATGGGTGACCGCGACGCCATCATCGCCCTGCGCGAGCCGCTCGTCCGCCAGCTCACCCAGCTCGCCGACTCCGTCGGGAGGTGACCCGCCCTAGGAGGGCGCGAGCGCGGCGACGGCGGCGAAGCCGTCGCGGATGCAGTCCGCGAGGCGCTCCGGGTCCTTGATGGCCTCCGGGCACGTCGAGATGCCGAGGACGGCGGTGCCGCGGCTGCTGATCAAGGTCAGCGACAGCCCGGGCCCGGCCGTGGCGAACGAGAAGCCGCCGAGAGACTCCACCCCGGCCACCCAGTAGCGGACGGGGATCCCCTGGACGTTGGAGATCTGCAGGTCGACGCCGCTGAGCGCCTTCCGGGTGCCCCAGGTGGCGAGCCGCTGCGGGAGGCGGTTGGCGAAGGCCCGCAGGGTGTCGGTGAGCCGGATGATGTCGACGTCGTCGCGGTGGGATCGGGACAGCTCGCGGCTCTCCTTGATGGCGAGCGCAGGATCGTCGTGGAGGGGGAGCGGCAGCATCACGCCGATGACGCGGTTGCCGCCTTCGGGGTCACCCTCCTGCCGGGTGTTGATCGCCATCGCCGTGTTCAGTGCCGCGACGCGCACACCGTGCTCGAGGTGGTAGCGGTGCAGCGCGACCGACAGCGCTCCCATGAAGCCGTCGTTGACCGACCCTCCGACGGCCTTGGTGCCGGCTCGAAAGGCGTCCCAGTCGACCTCGACCACGTCGAACCGCACGGCGCGTGACCGCCGTACGAGCAGGGGGCTCCGGGCCCGGCTGCCCTGCGCGGCGTTCAGGCGGCGCAGGGCGCCGGCCCAGTCACGAGCCCGGCCAGCACCGGCTGCCGGCTCGCTCGCCGCCCACCGGGCCCAGCGGCCGGCTCGCCGGGCGTGGCGCCCGGCCTTTGCCAGCTCCTGCCCCCACCCCTGCGTCCACCGCTCACGGGCGGTGGTGGTGTCCGGCTCGACCGGGGGCGGCATCTCGGGGAGGGGCCCGTCGGGCTCGAACTGGAGCATCGCCTTTCCGAGGCGCGTGGCGCCCTGGCCGTCGATGATCGCGTGGTGGCTCTGCGAGACCGTGACCTCGACCGTGCGGCCGTCGAGGTCGAAGCCCTCGAAGGTCACCGACCGCCACGGCGGTCGCTCCGGATCCATCGGGTGCTGGGACCACTCGGCTGCCCAGTCGAGCAGTGCCCGCAGCGAGCCGTCGCCCGGAGGGGCGGAGAGTCGGATGAAGTTCTGCTCGGGGTCGAACCCTGGGACGTCGACCCACCGGGGGAGCGCGACCGAGAGGCGGTCGCGCTCGATCCGACGGCGCTGCGCGGGCAGCAGGCGGGCCGACACCTCGCGGAGGTGAGCCAGCGCGCCCGCGTCGTGGCCGCCCTCGCTGAACGAGATGCCCACCGGGGCGAACGGCACGCCGGCCGCCTCCTCGGTGGTGAGGAACATCGCGTCGGCATCGCTGAGCCTTCGGGGGTCATCGCCCATCCGACAACGTTACCGATCGCGGAGCCGACGAAAATTGCAGACAGCACGCCACTTTCTCGTGTCAGGTGACACGAGGGCTTCACGGCCCGGAGGCGTCGTCGGGCACCGTTGCTGGAGCAGGGCAGGCGCGGGCGGCTTCCCAGCGCTCCCGCCACTCGAAGTGCCACCACTCCCAGTCGAGGGTCCGGCAGAGGCCGAAGCGGGCGCCGTGGTCGACGAGCCAGTCCGCCGCCCGCCCGTCGCCGACGTCGATGGCCAGGCCCTGCACGTGCATCGAGCGCTCCGGCGGGAAGACCCACCACAGCGCCTCCGCCAGCGAGCCCCGCTCCTCCACCTCGGCCTCCAGCAGGGCGCGCTGGTCCGCGGCGGTCCGGAACCCCGAGGTGATCGTCAGCCGGTGGCCGGCGTCGGCGGCGGCCACCTGGGCCCGCTCGAACGCGTCGACCAACCCGGCATCGAGGCCGGTGGCCACCGTCGTGGTGGTGGGCGCCGAGGTCGTCGTGGGCGCGGTCGGCGTGGCGCCGCCGTCGGCCGACGTGGCGCTGGCGAGCCCGGCGCTCGCCTCGGCGAGGAACCGGGTGCCCAGCACGGCGGCGAGCACGACGAGCAGGCCGAGGCCGACCCGCCGTCGGCGCTCCCGGCGGTGGCGGTCGGCTCGGAGCTGCTGGGCGATGGACGGCACCCGCTGAGCGTCCGCCCGGCGGGCGGTCGGCCACATCGGCCGTCCGGCTGGACCTCCTCCACCGAACGGCGGACCTCAGGGTCGGTCGCGCATCCGGCCCGTCTGCCACGCCCAGGCGGCGACCTCCACGCGGTTCCGCGCGCCGAGCTTGGCCTGGATGCTCCCGAGGTGCGTCTTCACGGTGCCGAGGGAGATGTGCAGCGCGGCGCCGATCTCGGCGTTGGTGCTGCCCTTCGCCACCTCCATGAGCAGCTCCTCCTCCCGCTCGGTGAGCGGGGTCACCGGCGGCTGCGGCGGCGCCTCCCGCACCCCACCGAAGTGGGCGAGGAAGCGGACGGTGATCGACGGCGACACCGAGCGCGTCGCCGTTGGCGGCCGCCCGCACCGCCTCGACCAGGAGCGCCGCCCCCGCATCCTTCAGGAGGAAGCCGCTCGCGCCGTTGTCGATGGCGGTCCGCACGTACTCGTCGAGGTCGAAGGTGGTGACGACCACCACCGCGATCGGGTCCTTGACGTCCGGGCCGGCGAGCTGCCGGGTCGCCTCCAGGCCGTCGAGGTCCGGCATGCGGATGTCGAGCAGGCAGACGTCGGGTCGCAGCTCCCGTCCGAGCCGCACCGCCTCCACGCCGTTGGTGGCCTCGCCGACCACCTCGATCCCGTTCGCCTCGAGGATCAGGCGGAACCCGGACCGCACCATCTCCTGGTCGTCGGCGATGACGACGCGCAGGGCCTTGGTCACGCGGTACCCCGGAGGGGCAGCCGAGCGTGGATGCGCCAGCCCCCGCCGTCGACGGGGCCGGCCTCGAACCGACCGCCCAGCGCCTCGGTGCGCTCGGCCATGCCGGTGAGGCCGAAGCCGGGCGCGCCCGACCGGGGCGGGCGGGCGGCCTTGCCGTCGTCGACCACCTCGACGGTGAGCTCGCCGCCGGCTGCCCGCACGCGCACGTCGACCGCCGTGGCTCCCGTCGCGTGGCGCTGGGCGTTGGTGATCGCCTCACCGACGACGCGGTGGATCGACGGAGCGACCGAGGGCGGGAGCTCGTCCACGCCGTGGAGGTGGAGGTGCACGGGCAGCCCCATCGCCGTGCTCCGATCGGCGAGGACCTGGAGGTCGGCGACCGTCGCCGCCGGTGTCAGCGGCCCGGTCTGGTCCGCCCGCAACGTGCTCACCAGCCGGCGCATCGAGGTGAGGGCCTCGGCCCCGGCCGCCTCGATCCGGGCGAGGGCATCGGGGGCGACCTCGGGCTGGTCCGGCCACACCGCCTGAGCGGCCTGGGCCTGCACGACGATGCCGGTGATGTGGTGGGCGACGACGTCGTGGAGCTCCTGCGCGATGGCGAGCCGCTCGTCCTGGCGGACGAGGTGGAGGTCGCGGCGTCGCTCGTGGTCGATCCACCGCAGGTACAGCCCCGCCCCCGCGGCGAGGGAGAACCCGAGGCAGTACGCCACCGCGAAGAGCCGGTCGTAGCCGATGCCGTCGCGGGCCTCGAACATCGCGACGAAGGCGGTGCCCACGCCGACGGTCACCACGGCGGCGGCCGGAGCGGCGAGAGCCCGGAGCGACCAGCACAGGAGCAGGAGGAGGCCGGCGCCCTCGGCCATGCCCGGCCAGTCGTCCCGCGCGAGCCGCAGGGGGAACCCCGGCGCGCCGTACGAGTCGTTCAGGAGGTAGGAGGTGGTGAGGCTGACGGCGACCGCCAGCAGGGATGCCCCGAGCAGCTGGCGGCGGGCGATGGGGATGGTCGCACCCACGAGCAGGCCCGCCCGCAGCGCGTCGGCGTTCACGCCGAAGTAGGTCCGGCCGAGCACCAGGTCCAGCAGCAGGAGACCGGCGATGCCGACGACGCCGGCCGCGACCCCCAGGGTGCCCGGGCCGGGATGATCGTCCCGGTGGGTCGCCATGGCCGGAGGCTACCGACGATCGGTTGCGGCAGGATCGGCCGAACGGCCGATGCCGAGTGGCCCTCCGGCCGATGTCGACCGGCCCGATGAGGCGCAGGATCGCCGCTTGATGACACTCACCGCCACCCCTCCGCGCACGGCGCTGCGCGTCGAGCCCCTGACGAGCGCGATCGGCGCCGTGGTCGATGGGATCGACCTCGCCGCGCCACTCGACCACGAGGAGCTCAGCGGCCTGCGGGCCGCGATCCATCGGCACCGGGTCGTCTTCCTGCGAGGTCAGCACCTCTCGGTCGAGGAGCACCGTCGCCTCGGTGAGCAGCTCGGCCCGCTCGCCGTGTCGCCCCTCCACCGGCTCCTCGGGAGCGACCGCACCGTGTCGACCATCGAGGACGACGCCGAGCGGCCTCCGGCCGGGTTCGACTGGCACACCGACCTGAGCTGGACAGCCGCCCCGCCGTCGCTCGGGATCCTGAGTGCCGTGGAGGTCCCGGCCGTGGGCGGCGACACCCTCTGGGCGAGCCTGCCCGCCGCGCTCGCGGCGCTTCCGGCCGACGTCCAGGAGTCGTGCCGCGCCCTCCGCGCCGAGCACGCCGCCGACCCGACGCTGCTGCGGTCGGTCGAAGGCCACCACGGGCCGGAGGTCGCCATCGGCCTCCGCCGGGCCAACCCGCCGGTGTCCCATCCCTTGGTCCGCACGCACCCGGTCACGGGCGAGGCGCTGCTGTTCCTGTCGCCGCTCTACCTGCAGCACCTCATCGGCCTCCAACGGCGCCAGGGCGACCGGATGCTGCGCGAGCTCAACCGGCTCCTCGACGACCCCCACGTGCAGGTGCGCTGGCGCTGGGAGGTGGGTGACGTCGCGATCTGGGACGAGGTGGCCACCTGCCACCGCGCGCTCACCGACCACTTCCCGCAGCGCCGGACGATGCGCCGCTGCGTGGTGGAGGGAGACCGCCCGCGCTGACCTCGGACTTGGCCGCGTACCCTCGGGTCGACCGAGCTGAGGAGCCGCCGTTGACCACAGTCCCGAACGTCACGCTGAACGACGGGGCCGAGATGCCGATCCCCCACGGGAAGTCGGTCGCCCAGGTCGTGCTCCGGTGGCTGGTCCAGCGCGAGGTCGTGGTCATCCCGAAGTCGGTCCGGCGCGAGCGCATGGCGGAGAACTTCGACGTGTTCGACTTCGAGCTCACCGACGGCGACCTCGAGGGCATCGCCGGCCTCGACACGGGTGCCTCGGTGTTCTTCGACCACCGCACGGCCGAGGCCGCGAAGCAGTTCAACGACCTCAAGGTGCGGTGACGACGCGCATGGACTGGGGAGCAGGGGAGTACGAGCACACGGCGGTGCAGCTCGAGCCGGCGGCCCGGCTGGTGGTCGACCGCCTGGCGCCCTCGGCCGGGGAGCGGATCGTGGACCTCGGGTGCGGGACAGGGAACGCGACCGTGCTCCTGGCAGGCGTCAGCACCGAGGTGTTGGGCGTCGACCCGTCTGCTCGGCTGCTCGAGGTCGCCGCCCGGCGGGCCGCGGAGGCCGGGCTCGAGGCGACGTTCGCCGAGGGCACGGCGGCGGACCTGCCGGTGGAGGACGGATCGATCGACGCGGTGGTCTCCGTCTTCGGGCTGATCTTCGCCCCGGACCCGGTGGCGGCGGCGGGCGAGATCCTGCGGGCCCTGCGCCCCGGTGGGCGGCTCGTGTTCTCGGCCTGGCTCCCCGAGGGACCGATGGTCGCGGGAATGGTTCTGGGGCGGATGGCGATGTCCGACCTCGAGCCGGGCGGCGGGCCGCCGTTCGCCTGGCACGACCGCGACGTGGTCAGCGAGCTCCTCGCGCCGTTCGGTGGGACCGTCGAGCTGGAACGGCACGACCTCGCGTTCGCGGGGACCTCGCCGACCGGCTTCGTCGACGGCCAGATGCGGGCGCACCCGATGTGGTTGGAGGCTCGGGCGCGGCTGGAGCCGCTGGGCCGATGGGACGCGCTGGCCACGAAGGTCCACGAGCACTTCGAGGCGGTCAACGAGGACCCGTCCGCATTCCGGGTCACCAGCGGCTACGTGATCGTCGAGGCCCGCGTCTCGCCCTGACGTTCCGGGGCGGTGGTCAGCTGCCGGCCATCACGATCATCTGGGCGCGGGCGATGGTGTGCCCGAACAGGTTGAACCCGACGAGTGACGGCGTCGCCTCCGCGGGCACCCCGAGGTCGGCGGTGTCGAGGGCGTACACGTTGATGAAGTAGCGGTGCGCGGGATGGCCGGGAGGCGGCGCGGCGCCGAGGAAGCGGGCGCTCCCGGCGTCGTTCCGGTACTGGATGGCACCCGGAGGCAGCCCCGGACCGTCGTCGTCACCGGCCCCCTCGGGCAGCTCCGTGACGTCGGCAGGCAGGGTGGCCACGGTCCAGTGCCAGAAGCCCGAGCCGGTGGGGGCGTCGGGGTCGTAGATCGTGACGGCGTAGCCCTGCGTGGCCGCCGGGGCACCGGACCAGCTCAGCTGCGGCGAGCGGTCCTTGCCGCCGGGCACGCCGAAGATCCCGGACATCTGCTCGATCCCGAGGGTGTCGCCCTCGTTCAACGTGGTGCTGGTGACGGTGAAGCTGGGGACGTCGGGGTGGGTCGCGAAGGGGTCGTTGAGCGCCATGCCCTGCATGTTCACACGCAGCCACGGTGGATGTCGGCCCGATCGGCCAGACTCTGGCGAGAGGGAGGGGGCTGGCATGGCGACGACGACGCACCGGCACACGTGCACGTTCTGCGAGGCCACCTGTGGCGTCGTGGTCACGGTCGAGGACGGCAGGGTCACCTCGGTGCGGGGGGACAAGGACGACCCGCTCAGCGCCGGCTACATCTGCGCCAAGGGCCCGGCCCTGGCCGATGTCCACCACGATCCCGACCGGCTGCGACACCCGATGGTCCGCACGGGGGAGACCTGGCGCGAGGTCGGCTGGGACGAGGCGTTCGACCTCGTGGCCTCACGGCTGAACGCGATCCAGGTCGAGCACGGCCGTGACGCGGTGGCGGTGTACTACGGCAACCCGACCGCCCACAGCCTCGGCCTGCTGACCTACGGGCAGGTGCTGTTCAAGTCGCTTCGGACCAGGAACAAGTTCTCCGCGACGTCGGTCGACCAGCTCCCGCACATGCTCGCCGGCTTGGAGATGCTCGGGCACCAGCTGCTGATGCCGGTGCCGGACCTCGACCGCACCGACCTGTTCGTCTGCATGGGAGCCAACCCGGCCGCGTCGAACGGCAGCCTCATGACGGCGCCGAACGTGCGGGGACGGATGAAGGCGGTCGCCGAGCGGGGCGGGCGGGTGGTGCTGCTCGACCCCCGGCGCACGGAGTCGGCGGCGGTGGCGACCGAGCACCACTTCGTGCGCCCGGGCACCGACGCCCTGCTCCTGCTGTCGATGGTCCACGTGCTGTTCGAAGAGGACCTGGCGCGCCCGACGCTGCCGGTGGCCGGGTTGGACGAGCTGCGGGCGGCGGCGGCTGCGTACGCGCCCGAGGTGACCGCACCGGTCACGGGGGTCTCCCCCGACGTGGCGCGCGAGCTCGCCCGCGCGCTCGCCACGACCGAGCGGGCGGTCCTGTACGGCCGGGTGGGGGTCTCGACGCAGGAGTTCGGCAGCCTGTGCACCTGGCTGATCGTGGCGATCAACGCGCTGACCGGGCACCTCGACACGGTCGGCGGCTTCATGGTCACCACCCCGGCGATCGACATGGTGGGCCTCACGTCGCGGGCCGCGGGCTCGTTCGACGCCCACCGCTCGCGGGTGCGCGGCCTGCCGGAGTTCAACGACGAGCTCCCGGTGGTGGTGCTGGCCGAGGAGATCGAGACACCGGGTCCTGGCCAGATCCGGGCACTGCTCACGGCGGCGGGCAACCCCGTGCTGTCCACGCCGAACGGCCGCCGGCTGGAGGAGGCCCTGGGCCAGCTCGACTTCATGGTGGCGATCGACTTCTACCTGAACGAGACGACCCGGTTCGCCGATGTCATCCTCCCGCCGACCGCGCACCTCGAGAGGTCGCACTACGACCTCTTCTTCCCGATGCTCGCCGTGCGCAACACGGCGCGGTGGGTTCCTCCCGTCTTCGAGCGCGGCCCCGACCAGCGGCACGACTGGGAGATCTGCGCCGAGCTGACCAGCCGGATCGCTGGGCCTCCTGTTCTCTCAGGCATCCAGCGGACGGTGTTCCGCGGCCTCACGCCCGACCGGATCATCGACGTGCTCCTGCGCCGCCGGCGCCTGTCGCTGCGCAAGCTGAAGCGGTCGCCGTCCGGCATCGACCTGGGTCCGCTCGAGCCGCGCCTGCGCAAGCTGCTGCGCACGAAGAGCAAGGCGGTGGAGCTGGCCCCGAAGGTGTTCCTCGACGACCTGCCCCGCCTGGCCGAGCGGCTGGACCGCAGCGCCGACGAGGGTGCGCTCGTGATGATCGGACGCCGTCACATCCGCAGCAACAACTCCTGGTTGCACAACAGCGAGCGGCTGGTGAAGGGCGACCCGCGATGCACGCTGCTCGTTCACCCGGCGGACGCCGCGGTCCGTGACCTCGTCGACGGGGCACTGGCCACCCTCACGTCGGCGGTCGGCGCGATCGATGTGCCCGTGGAGGTGAGCGACTCCATGATGCCCGGGGTCGTCTGCCTCCCGCACGGCTTCGGCCACCACCGCGAGGGCATCCGCCTGTCGGTGGCCGCCGCCCACGCCGGCGCCAGCGCCAACGACGTCACCGACGAGCACTTCGTCGACGCGCTCACCGGCAACGCGGCCCTGAACGGCGTCCCCGTCACGGTGACCGCGACCGCCCGGGTCCCCGTCGCCGCGGACTGAGCCCTCGGCCCGTCACTGCCCCATGCGGGAGCGGATGTAGTCGGACCAGGCATGGGTTCGATCCCGCCACGGATGCGAGCGACTCGATGGTCCGGTCGGCTTCTCGGATCCGGTCGTCAGCGCCGGGCCGTACAGCTCGAGGTGGCTGACCATGGGGAACTTCTACTCCAGTAGCGTCGGCCCTCGTCTTGGAACATCGATCAGGAGGACATCGTGGAGCTGCAGGGGACGAAGGCCATCATCGTGGGCGGCGCGTCGGGCATGGCCAAGGCCTCGGCCGAGCTGCTCGTGCAGCGGGGCGTGAAGGTCGCCATCCTCGACCGCCCGCAGTCCGCCGGTGCCGAGGTGGCCGCTGAGCTCGGGGGCACGTTCCACCCCGTCGACGTGATGGACGACGCCGGCACCGAGTCGGCCATCGACGCCGCCGTCGAGGCCCTCGGCGGTGAGCTCCACATCTCCGTGAACACCGCCGGCGGCGGGATCGGCAAGCGCACCCTCACCAAGGAGGGGCCGCACCCGATCGAGGAGTTCCGCAACTGCATCGAGCTGAACCTCATCTCCTCGTTCAACGTGTGCCGCCTCGCCGCGAACCACATGTCGCGCAACGAGCCGGAGGACGGCGAGCGCGGCGTGATGATCAGCACCGCGTCGATCGCCGCCTTCGAGGGCCAGATCGGTCAGGTCGCCTACACGGCCGCCAAGGCCGGCATCGCGGGGATGATGCTCACGATGGCCCGCGACCTCGGTGGCCTCGGCATCCGTGCGCTCGCCATCGCCCCGAGCCTCTTCGCCACGGGGCTGACCGCCGGCATCCCCGATGAGTTCGAGGCCGCCCTCACCAAGGACGCCGCGTTCCCCAAGCGGATGGGTCGCCCCGACGAGTACGCAAAGCTCGTCGTCGCCATCGTCGAGAACCCGATGCTCAACGGGTCCTGCATCCGGCTCGACGCCGGCCAGCGCTTCGCCCCCAAGTAGGAGCGGGGCAGGGCGGGTACCGTGAGCCCATGGAGGCGTTCGATCCGGGGCCGCCGCCCGAAGTCGTCCTCGAGGTCCGGCTGACCGACGAGCAGGTGCAGCAGTTCCACCGCCACGGCTTCACGTCGGTCGAGCGGATCACCACCGACGAGGAGCTCGAGTGGATCCGCCCCATCTACGACCACCTCTTCGCGACGAAGGGGAGCTTCAAGGGCGGCTACTTCGACCTCGCCCGGCCCTACGAGTCCGACGGGGTCGACCTGATCCCGCAGGTGATCAGCCCGGAGCTCCGCTTCCCCCAGCTCAACGACACGAACGCCGTCCGCAACGCGCGTGCGATCGCCGCCCAGCTGCTCGAGCGCGACCTCGCCGACCTGACCTCCTGGAGCCATCTGATCCTCAAGCCGCCCGGCATCGGCGGTCCGCTGCCCTGGCACCAGGACGAGGCGTACTGGGACACCCGATTCGCCTACCGGGCCCTCGGGTGCTGGGTGCCGCTCGACCCCGCCACCGTGGAGAGCGGGTGCATGCACTTCCTGCCCGGCTCCCACACCGGTCCGGTCCGGCCCCACCGGCACATCGACGACGACCCGAACATCCACGGCCTCTGGACCGACCTGCCCGACGACTCCGATGCCGTTGCCGTCCCGATCGCCCCCGGGGGCGCCACCTTCCACCACTGCCGGACGCTGCACATGACCACGCCCAACGTGAGCGACCACGTCCGCCGGGCCTGGGCGACCGAGGTGCAGATCGAGCCCCGCGCCCTGCCGGCGGGCGACCAGCCCGATCACCCGTGGATGCGCGAGGCCGAGGAGGCCTGGGGTCGCCGGCAGCTCTAGGGCTTCCCGACGCCGCCGCCCGCGTCAACGTCTCAGCGGCCGGTGTCGCCGTCGATCAGCTCGCGGAGGATGTCGGCGTGGCCGGCGTGGCGGGCCAGCTCCTCGATGAGGTGCACCACGATCCACCGGAGGGTCAGCGGCACGTCCTCGCCGGTCGGGTCCGGGATGGCCGTCGCGAGGTCGTTCTCCCGCACCACGGCGTCGAGCTCGGGCCAGCTGGCCCGGTAGTGCTCGCTCGCCGCGGCGATGGTGTCGTCGTCGGCCACCTGGCCGCCGAGCACGCCGCGCCGGCCGGCGAAGCGCTCGTGGAGCCAGATGTGCTCGGCCGCGGCCACGTGCTTGATCAGCCACAGCAGCGTGGTCCCGCTCGGGACGGGGGAGCGGCGGGCGTCGGCCTCGCTCACGCCGTCCACCTTCCTGAGGAGGCACTCGCGCTGGTAGGTCAGGGCGACGAGCAGGACCTCCCGCTCGTCGCCGTCGGATCGGGGCGGTCGGAGGTCCACGTTCGAAACCTACGGGACATCCGACGCTTCGTCGTCAGCGCCGGCGGGCGCGGAGCACGACATCGTCGACGTGGTGCGACGCGGACGCGGCGCCGGCGGGGCGGGGGCGAGACTCGTGCAGCTCGACGTCCCAGTCGGGCGTGGCCGCCAGCACGCGGCGGACGTCCTCGACCCGGACGTAGGCATCCGGGTCGAACGGCCGGCTCTGCTCGTGCGTGTCGATCGCCGCCCGCATCGGCTCGAGGTCGTGGCTGACGACGAGCAACATCCCCCCGGGAGCGACAGCCCGCAGGAGGTTGCCCACGGCGCGGTCGTCGGGGGTCCGGGGGATGCTGGCGTACTGGGCGGACACCAGGTCGAACGCGCCTGGCGCGAACGGAACGGCGGCGTTCGCGTCGGCGAGGAGGCGTTCGACCGGGAGCCCGCGCCGCTCGGCCTCCGCGCCGATGCGGTCGAGCGCACGCTGTGAGATGTCGCTTGCCGTGACCGCCCAGCCCTGCTCCGCCAACCAGATCGCGTCACCACCCTCGCCGGCGCCGACGTCGAGGGCACGGCCAGGAGTGCGACCGCGGAGCTCGTGGACGAGCGTCCCGTTGGGGTTGCCGCTCCACATCTGCTCACCGCCATAGCGATGGTCCCAGTCCGCCGCGTTCGCCGAGGGGCGGGCGGCGATCCGAACCTCCTCTTCCGCGAGGCTGAAGCTGATCATGCCGCCGACACGGCTGCCGTTGGCAGCGGCCTGGAGCACCTGCTGGCTCGGGTCGGTGACGTTGCCGGCGGCGTAGAGCCCCGGCACCGACGTTGCTCCCATCGGGTCGGTCTCCACGACGTCGCCCAGCCCGCTCGCGTGGGCCACCGGTCGGAGGCCGAGGGCTTCGAAGGCCTCCGCCCGCACCCGGAAGCGAGGGGCGATCGCCACCGCATCGGCCGCGAGCGGCGGTTGGCCGGCGACCTCGACCGTGGCGATTCGGCCGTCTGCTCCGGCGACGACGCGCTCGACGTGCCCGTGCACCACCTCCACGCCACTCGAACGGAGGGCTTCGAGCGCGCCCTCGTCGACGCCCGCATCGTCGTGGACGACGACCGTCAGTCGTTCGCTGAGCTGGCGGAAGAGCGGTGTGGTGTGCAGCCCCATCGGGTGGGTGACGATCTGGACGACGCGGCGGTCCCGTACCTCGAACCCGTGGCAGAACGGGCAGTGGATGACGTCCCGGCCCCAGTGCTCCGAGAGCCCGTCGATGTCCGGGAGCTCGTCGACGAGGCCGGTGGCGGCGAGCACTCGGCGGGCGATGATCACATGTCCGCCGACCAGCTCGAGGCGGAACCGGTCGTCGCCGGTCCGGAGCACGCGCTCCACGCGGCCCTGGACGACCTCGCCCCCGTAGCTGCGGACCTCGTCCCGAGCGATCTCGAGCAGGTCCGACGGGGCGAGGCCCTCGTGCCCGAGGTAGCTGTGCATGTGGGCGGCGGGGGCGTTCCGGGGCTCTCCGGCGTCGACGACGATCACGGAGCGGCGCTGGCGCCCGAGCTGGAGCGCCCCGGCGAGGCCGGCGGCGGAACCGCCGACGACCGCGACATCGCAGTGGCGCTCGACGGTTCGGGGGGAGTGGTTCGGCATGCGATCGACGCTACGGTGAACCACGTGAACTGCACGCCCTCTTGCAACATTCGCAAGACGGGCCGGTCCGGTGGCCCCTGTGGGTGAGGCCGGCGAGATCGAGCAGGTGGTCCGGACGCGGCTGCGCAGCCTGCGACACACGCTGGGTCTGTCGCTCGATGAGCTGGCCGAGCGCACCAACCTGAGTCCGTCGACGATCAGCCGGATCGAGACCGGGAAGCGGTCGATCAGCCTCGATGTCCTGCTGCCCCTGGCCACCGCGCTGCAGGTCGACCTCGACGCGCTGTTCGACGTGGAGAGCGACGACGACGTCGTGATCCGCCCGGCGCCCAGCCGCGCGGGGGGACGCACCACGTGGATGCTGAGCCGGCCGACCGGGAGCAGGGTCGCCCTCAAGATGCGCCTGGAACCCAGCCGGAAGGCTCCCGAGCCGCGGGTGCATCCCGGACACGACTGGTTCTTCGTCCTGGAGGGACGGGTGCGGCTGCGCCTCGGCGAGCGGGAGGTCGTGGTCGAGGCCGGGGAGGCGGCGGAGTTCGCCACGATGACGCCTCACGCGGTGGACGCGATCGATGGCCCCGCCGAGCTCATCATGTTGTTCGACCGGGATGGCCAGCGAGCCCACGTCCACCAGGACGCCTCCGACCGCTAGCGAGGGCGCCGAGTCCGGGAGAGGCCGGCGGCTCGTTCGAGCCCGTCGAGGATCAGGTCGAGGCCGAAGGTGAACTCCGCGCCGTAGTCGTATCCGGGCTTGAGGACGTGCTCGACGCTGAGCTCCGTGAGGTGCGGGTACTCGTCGGCCGGGGCCATCGCCAGGATCTCCTGGGCCAGCTCGGCGATCTGCTCGCCGTCTTCGAACGGGAGGGTTGCCTCCTGCAGGGCGAACCCGTAGAGGTGGCTGTCGAGCACGGAGAACGCGTGAGCCGCCATCTCCACACTGAATCCGGCTCGTCGCAGGGTCCCGAGGACGGCGTCGTGGTGTCGCAGCGTGGCGGGGCCCGGCGAGGTTCGTGACTCCATCAGGCCGATGGCCCACCGGTGCCGGCAGAGGACCTCACGGGCGGAGAGCCCGCGTCGCCGCATCGCGGCCTTCCAGTCGGGCGCATCGGTCGGCAGATCGATCTCCGCGAAGACGGCGTCGGTCATGCCGTCGAGCAGGTCGCTCTTGTTGGCGACGTGGTTGTACAACGACATCGCCTCGACGCCCACGGTCTCGCCGAGCTTCCGCATGCTCAGCGAGCCGATCCCGTGCTCGTCGGCGAACGCGATCGCGGCCCGCAGCACGCTCGCGGGGTGAGCGGCGTCCGGGTGTCGTGGCTGGGCGGGGTCCTCGGGGCCATCGGTCCTCTGCTGCGGGTTGACGAACTTACGTCGTAAGTGTACGTTGCTTACATCGTAAGTCAACGAACCATCGGAGCCAAGATGAACACCGCAGCGATCGACCAGCCCGCCGGCCCCTCTTCGATGGACGGGAGGAAGATGCGCTCGATCGTCCAGGACGCCTACGGGTCCGATCCCGACGGCGTGCTCCGGCTGGCGGAGGTCGCTCGGCCGGCGATCGGGCCCGACGAGGTCCTCGTTCGGGTGATCGCGGCCAGCATCGACCTCGGGACCTGGCACCTCCTCACCGGCATGCCGTACGCGATGCGGCTCGCCGGCTTCGGCGTCCGCGCCCCCAAGGCACCCAACCCCGGCCGGGCCTTCGCCGGGACCGTGGACCAGGTCGGCCCCACCGTCGTCGGCTTCGCTCCAGGCGACGAGGTGTACGGCAGCAGCGACGGATCCTTCGCCGAGTACGTCCGGGTCGACGTGGGCCAGCTCGCGCGCAAGCCGGCCAACCTCACCTTCGAGTCGGCCGCCACGGTTCCGATCTCCGGTGGCACTGCGCTCCAGGCGGTCCGCAGGGCGAACGTGCAGCCCGGGCAGAAGGTGCTCGTCATCGGCGCGTCGGGCGGGGTCGGGACCTTCGCGGTGCAGATCGCCCGCGCGATCGGCGCCGAGGTGACCGGCGTGGGCAGCACGGCCAAGCTCGACGTGATCCGAGCCGCGGGCGCCGACCACGTGGTCGACTACTCCCGCGGAGCCTTCCTCGAGGGCGACGAGCGGTACGACGCCATCATCGACATCGGAGGCAGCAGCCGGTTGCGGCACCTCCGTCGAGCGCTGACGCCCAAGGGGGCGCTCGTGATCGTCGGGGGGGAGACCCGCGGTCGTGTGCTCGGCGGGTTCGGTCGGTCGTTGCGGGCCACCGTCCTGTCGCCGGTCGTGTCGCAGTCGCTCGCCATGCTCGTGTCGACCGAGAACGCCGGCGACCTCGACGCGCTCCGCGACCTCGTCGAAGCGGGGCGGGTCGCGCCGGTCGTGGAGCGCACCTACCCGCTGAGCGAGGTTGCCGCTGCGATCCGCCACGTGAGCGAGGGACGGGCCCGCGGCAAGGTCGCCGTTGCAGTGTCGGCGTAACGCGGGGCCCTGCTGCGGGGACCGTCTCGTGGTGAGGCGGGCGGGTCCGTCGGCCAGGACGAGGGGAGCACATCAATGGCTGGAGTCGAGTTCGCTGACTTCTCGGCGCCCGATGAGGTCCGCGGCCCCGACCACGTGACGATCGAGATCGCGAAGCTGGGCGGCGGGGTGGTCGGCGAGCTCCAGCGGAGCTCGGGACGGGCGACCTGGTGTCGCTCGACCACAGCACCTCCGGTCGCGTGAGGATCCTCGAGCTCGCCGACGGGTCGCGCTACGTCCGCCTCGAGGGGCTTCGCACCGACAACGGGCCCGTCGTGCGCGTGTACCTGTCGAGCAACCCGGCCGATGGCCCCGAAGGGGCGTTCGACGACACCTTCGTGGACCTCGGCGGGCTCCAGGGGAACCTCGGCGACCAGAACTGCACGATCCCGGCCGACGTCGACCCGCTCGACTACGCGAGCGTGGTGATCTGGTGCGACCGCTTCGACTCCGCGTTCGGAGCGGCCGACCTGGTGCCGAGCTGACGGAGGTCGGAGTGGACGAGCAGACGGTGTGGGTCCGGGTCGCTCGGCCGGCGATCCCCGAGGGCCGCGTCACCACGGTCATCGCCGGCGACCGTGCCGTCTGCATGGTCCACGGCCCCGATGGCGCGTGGTCGGCGCTGGACAACCGGTGCCCGCACCAGGGCGGGCCCCTCGGGGACGGGCAGCTCGACGACGGCTGGCTCATCTGCCCGTGGCACGCGTACCAGTACGACACGCAGACGGGGGCGCCGCCGCCGGGCTTCCGGGACTCGGCCACGCCGTACGGCATCCGCGCGGTCGCCGGTGACGACAGCGTCCTCGAGGTGGAGGTCCCCGCCCACCAGCCGGTGACGAGCCTGATGGACCAGGTCGTCGACGTGCTCTGCGACTGGGGCCTCGAAGCCGTGTTCGGCATGGTCGGGCACTCGAACCTCGGCATGGCCGATGCGCTGCGCAAGGCCGAGGCCGACGGTCGGCTCACCTACGTGGGCATCCGCCACGAGGGGGCGGCGGCGTTCGCGGCGTCCGGCTACGCCAAGCTCACCGGGAACCCGGCCGCCTGCTTCTCGATCGCCGGCCCGGGCGCCACCAACCTCCTGACCGGGCTCTGGGACGCGAAGGTCGACCGCATCCCGGTCCTCGCCCTGACCGGCCAGGTGCAGACCCAGGTGATCGGTCCGGGGACGTTCCAGGAGCTGCCGCTCGAGAAGGCGTTCGACGCGGTGGCCGAGTGGGGCCAGACGATCCTGTCCCCGAAGAACGCCACCGAGCTCGCCGCCCTCGCCATGAAGCACGCCATCGTCCAGCGCGACGTCGCCCACCTCGTGCTGCCCGACGACGTCCAGGAGCTCCCCGGCCTCGAAGACCCGCCGCCGCGTCCACGGGCGGGCCGGATGGCAGCGACCTCGATCGCCCCGCCGGCCGACGAGCTGGCCCGCGCCGTCGAGCTGCTGCGCGCCGCCGAGCGGCCGGCCATCGTCGTCGGCAACGGCGCCCGTCCCCACCGCGACGCGGTGATGGCGCTGGCCGAGCACCTCGATGCCCCGGTGATCTCCACCTTCAAGGCGAAGGGGACCTTCCCCGACGACCACCCGCTCGGCTGCGGGGTGCTCGGCCGATCGGGCATCCCGGTCGCCAGCCAGACGGTGGCGCAGGCCGACTGCCTGCTCGTGCTGGGCGCCTCGTTCTCCAACCACACGTCGATCCCCACCTGGGTGCCGACGATCCAGGTGGACCTCGACCGCATGATCCTCGGCAAGTTCCACCCGGTCGAGGTGCCGCTGTGGGGTGACATCGCCCGCACGATCGACGAGCTCATGGCCGGGCTGCCGTCGGTCGACCGGCCGGCGCTCCGAGCGACGATCGCCACCCGCTGGCAGCGCTGGCGGGCCGAGAAGGCGTCCCGCCGCGACCTGGTCGACGCCCACGGCCGCCTGCACCCGGCGCTCGTCTTCGAGGTGCTGAGCGAGCTCATGCCCGACGATGCCGCCATCGCCGTCGACGTCGGGAACAACACCTACAGCTTCGGCCACTTCTTCGAGTGCCGAGGGCGACAGGATGTCCTCATGTCCGGCTACCTGGGCTCGATCGGCTTCGCGCTGCCCGCCGCCCTCGGCGCGTCCGTGGCCGTCCGTCGGTCCGGATCCGGTCGCAAGGTCGTGTCGATCTCCGGCGACGGAGGCCTCGGCCAGTACCTCGCCGAGGTCACCACGGCGGTGAAGGAGGGGTTCCCGCTCACCCACGTGGTGCTCGACAACGGGGAGCTGGCCAAGATCAGCCGCGAGCAGCTCGGCGCCATCCGACCCGTCTGGCAGACCCAGCTCGTGAACCCCGACTTCGCGGAGTTCGCCACCTCCTGCGGCGCCGCCGGGTTCTCGGTCCGCACACCCGACGAGCTCCGACCCGCGCTGGCCGCCGCTCTTGCCACCACGGACCGACCGAGTCTGGTCAGCATCGCCACCTCGAACCGCGACGTATGAGCACCGAGATCGAGGCGCTGACCGCCACCCGGGGCGCGCTGCAGCAGGTCGCCACCCACGTGCTGGCCCGGCGTCGCCACGACGTCACTGGCCGCTTCGGCCTCCGAGCGACTCCTGGTGGGATCGGGACGCCGGCCTTCGGCGCCGACGATGCGATCGAGGTCGTCCGCACCTCGGGGACGTTGCTGGTGCACGAGCGCGTCGGTGACGTGCGAGTGGTGGACATGGACGGATCGACGCTGGCCGAGCTGGCCGCGTTCGTCGGTGTCGACCTCACGGCCGACTTCTCCGTGGGCAACGACAGCCCAGAGGTCGGAGCCGTCGATGCGCGACTCTCCCTGGACGGCAGGGCGGCGGCGGAGCTGGCCGACTGGTACGCGCTCGGGTGGCGGGCCCTCGACCAGGTCGGGCTCGCCGCCGATCGACCGGCGCCGATCCAGCTGTGGCCCGAGCACTTCGACGCCAGCTGCCTCCTCTTCGTCGGACCGGGCCCGGACGACCGCTGCGACCTCGGGGTGTCCCCGGGCGATCACCACCACGAGGAGCCGTACCTGTACGTGGGCCCCTGGGTCGAGCGCCGCCCCGGCGACCCGTCGTTCTGGAACGCGTCGTTCGGCGCCCTCGCGCCGCGGTCGGCGATCACCTCGGTCGCCGACGCGGTGGCCTTCTTCCGAGAGGGCCTGGAGCGGTTGATCGAGGAGGAGCCATGAGCGAGCGCCCACCCGAGACCGGCTGGCTGGCCGACACCCCCGTCGAGGACAACCTGCTCCGGCAGTTCCTCCACAACCAGGCGGACCTCGCCGACCTGATGGCGGAGCGCTTCGGGGGCACCACCGCTCGCACCGACGACGTTGCGCTGGCCGCCAGCCGTTGCCTGGTGCCGTACTTCAACGAGGCGCTGCTGCTCCGCCCGGTGCTGGCCCCGGACGACCCGGTGCTCGACGTCGTCGAGGAGTTCTTCGTGTCGAGCGACGCCCCGATGTGGGTGCTGCTCTCCGCGTGGCCGACCCCGGCACTGGAGCACCGGGGCTGGAACCCGGTCGGCCACCCCGCGTTCGTGATCCGCACCCCGGGCGTCGAGCTACGGCCGCCGGCGCCCCGGCCGGGGATGCGGCTCGAGCTGCGTCGAGCGGCCGGGCCGGCGGACATCCTCGCCGCCGAGCGGGTGATGGCCGACGGCTATCCGCTGGAGCCCGCGCAGGGCAAGCCCGGCTCGGCGTTCCCTGAGTCGCTCGCCGAGTCGGCTGTCGCCGTCCACATCGCGGCCGTCGACGGCGACGACGTCGCCGTCGGCCTCGGGTACGTCGCCCACGGCTGCGTCAACCTGTGCGGGGCCGCGACCCTGGAGGCGGCTCGCCGCACCGGCGCGTGGGGAGCGTTGGTCCGCACCCGAGTGGCCGCCGCCCCCGATCTCCCGGCGGTGGCGTTCACCAGCGACTTCTCCCGTCCCGGCTTCGAGCACCTCGGCTTCGTGAGCACCCTTCGCTTCACCATGTGGCTGAAGGGCCGGTAGCCGCGGATGGTCCACGCCCTCGTCGGTCGTCTCAGACCCGGATCACGTCGAGGCCGGGGAAACGCGAGGTCGTCGGTGGTGTCGGGGGCGAGCTGTCGGAGCTCATCCCGCAGGGCGGGATCGGCGTGGTGGTCGAGAGCAGCCGAGCGAAGCGCGACCTTGGCATCGCGGTCGGCAACCGCTGCGTCAGCTAGCCCGCCGCGGCAAGCGACGTGGCGAGCGTCGGCTGGGTCGTCCCGTCGGTGCGCACGTCGCCGATGGGACCGATGCCGCACAGGGCGTCGCGTGCGGACTGGATCGATGCCGGGCTCGGGCTGCCCCGGAGCAGCACCGTCCCCTCGCCCAGCGCGCTGATGCGCACGGCGGTGTCGGTCGGCAACGCGGCGTCGAGCGCGAGCACCGATCGGGCCTCCAACGCGAGGTCGTCGGTCCGGCCGTCGCGGACGAGGGTGGGCACGCGGGTGGCCAGGTCGCCGAGGCGCACGACGGTGCCCCGGTGTCCCCAGGCCAACCGCGCCACGGTCAGCAGACCGAGCTGCGGAACGAGTCGTCGAACCAGCCGCATCACGAACCCTCCTGATCGATCGTCGTCCGACCGCCCTTCCCCCTGCCCGGCGTCCTCAGCCCTGGCAGGACCCGCCCCTCAGTAGAAGCGGAGCTCGACGGTGCCGCCGTCGGGGTCCTTGACGTAGATCGAGGTGCCATCCCCCTGCGCGCCGTAGCGGGGGACCGGGCCCTCGAGGACCTCGAGGCCCTTGCCCGCGGCCACCGCCAGCAGGTCGCACGGCTCGACCACGATGCACAGGTGGTCGAGGCGGCCGTCGGCGCCGTCGCCTCCGCCGACGAGGTCCACGATCGTCGTCGGGCTGATCCGAACCGACGGGAAGAACGCCTCCTCCCGCCGCCACTCGTCGACGCGAACGGGCTCCAGCCCGATGACGTCGATGTACCAGGCGAGCGTCCGCTCGATGTCGGCGCAGCGGAGCACGAGGTGGTCGAA
This sequence comes from uncultured Microthrixaceae bacterium, assembly GCA_963727905.1. Lineage (GTDB taxonomy): Bacteria > Actinomycetota > Acidimicrobiia > Acidimicrobiales > VFJN01 > VFJN01. The sequence continues at coordinate 167,129 of CAVSIC010000008.1, read as the reverse complement.
GCCCTGGACTCGGAAGCCGTCGTCAGCCATGGCCCCCAGTGTCGCCCGCGCGGCCCCTACGGTGCCCGGCATGGAGCTGCAGACCGACGAGCTGACCCTGCACTACGAGGACGATGGTGACCCCGCCGCATCGCCGGTCCTGATCCTCCACGGGATCACCCAGAGCACGGTCACCTGGGCGTGGCTCGTGCCCCACCTCGCCGCCGACCACCGCGTGGTGCGCCTCGACTTCCGGGGGCACGGGCGGTCCGGTCGGACGCCCGGCGCCTACGCCTTCCCCGGCTACGTCGCAGACGCGAGGGCGATCTGCGAGCAGGTCCTCGGCCAGCCCGCCGTGGTGGTCGGCCACTCCCTCGGCGGCGCCACCGCCGCCGGCCTGGCCCAGACCCGGCCCGACCTCGTCCGCGGCGTCGTGCTCGAGGACCCGGCGATCATGACGCCATCGGCGCCGGGCGTCACCACCGAGTTCGACGACAACACGCTGGCCGCCGGGTTCCAGCTGATGCGCGAGTCGATCCCCATGCTCCAGCAGTCGGGCATGGCGGTCGCCGATCTGGTGGGCATCTTGCGAGCCGCCCCGAGCCCGTCCGGGCCCTCGTTCGGCGACCTCATCCACGACGACGCGCTGGAGGCGATGGCCGAGGCGATGCTCCTGCTCGACGCCACCGTGCTCGACGCCGTCTTCGACGGCTCGATCACCCCGGTGTTCGATCCGCACCGCGAGCTGCCCGTGCCCGGCATCGCGCTGGCGGGAGACCAGACCTTCCCCGACACCGTCCTGCGGGAGACCGACCTGGCGCTGCTCGCGGAGCACAGCCCCAAGGTCGAGTGCCGCGTCGTCACCGGCGCCGGCCACCTGATCCACGACTCGCGCATCCACCGCGAGGCCGTGCTGGCCGCCGTACAGGACCTGCTGGGGCGCCTGAGGTGACAGGAAACTAGAACCTGTTCTAGTTTTGGGGCGTGGAGATCGACGAGGCCAAGGCCAGGTACGCCCGCGAGCGGGAGAAGCGCCTCCGCGAGGAGGGCCTCGCGCAGTACCAGCAGCTCGGCGACTACGACCTCGACCGCGATCCCTGGGCGGACCCGTCGGCCACGCGCGACCCGGTCGACGAGGAGACCGAGGTCGTCATCCTCGGCGGCGGGTTCGCCGGGATGCTGGCGGCGGTGAACCTGCTCCGCCGCGGCATCACCGACTTCCGCATCGTGGAGAAGGGCGGCGACTTCGGCGGCACCTGGTACTGGAACCGGTATCCGGGCTGCATGTGCGACGTGGAGTCGTACATCTACCTGCCGCTGCTCGAGGAGACCGGCTACATGCCGACCGAGCGGTACGCGAGCGCGTCGGAGATCTTCGCCCACTGCCAGCGCATCGGGAAGCACTTCGGCCTGTACGAGCGGGCGCTCTTCCAGACCCAGGTCGAGTCGCTCGTGTGGGACGACGACGCCTGCCGCTGGGACCTGGTCACCACGCGCGGCGACAAGCTCCGCACCAAGTTCTTCGTGGCCGCCGGCGGCCTGATGCACAAGGCCAAGCTCCCGGGCATCGCCGGCATCGAGCAGTTCCGAGGCAAGGCGTTCCACACGTCGCGCTGGGACTACGCCTACACCGGCGGCAGCCCGACCGAGCCCATGGACCACCTCGCCGACAAGGTCGTCGGGATCATCGGCACCGGCGCCACCGCCGTGCAGGTCGTGCCGCAGCTGGCGAGGACGGCCAAGGAGGTCTACGTCTTCCAGCGCACGCCCTCCGCGGTCGGCGTCCGGGGTCAGCGGCCCACCGACCCGGAGTGGTTCGCCTCGCTCGAGCCCGGCTGGCAGGCCGAGCGCAAGCGGAACTTCACCGAGGTGGTCACCGGTGGCAAACCCGACCGTGACCTCGTGGCCGACGGCTGGAGCGAGGTGCTGCGCGAGGACACCCAGCGCCAGCCGGTCGACGAGGCGCACGCCGCCGAGCTCGAGTCGATCGACTTCGAGGTGATGGAGGGGCTGCGCCGGCGCGTCGACGAGGTGATCGACGACCCGGCCCTCGCCGAGCACCTGAAGCCCTGGTACGGCAAGCACTGCAAGCGGATCTGCTTCCACGACGAGTACCTCCAGGCCTTCAACCAGCCGAACGTCCACCTCGTCGACACCGACGGCTACGGCGTGCGCGAGATGTCGCCCGCCGGCCCCGTGGTCGACGGCACCGAGTACCCGCTCGACCTGCTGGTGTTCGCCTCGGGCTTCGAGATCACCACCGGCCTCGTGAGCCGCCTCGGGTTCGACCCGGTCGGCCGCGGCGGCGTGCGCCTCAGCGAGCGCTGGCACGACGGCACCCACTCGCTGCACGGCATCCTCACCGCGGACCTGCCGAACTTCATGGTGGTGAGCTTCATCCAGGCCGGCTTCGGCCTGAACTTCGTCCACTTCCTGTCGGAGTCGACGAAGCACATCGCCTGGCTCGTCGACCACTGCGCCGCCGAGGGCATCACCTCCATCGAGGCGACCGTGGAGGCCGAGGACGAGTGGCTCGAGCGCCTCTGGTCGGCCTCTGCGCCCCTGGCTCGGTACAACCGCTCGTGCACCCCGAGCTACGGCAACAGCGAGGGCGCCCGCACCACCACTGCCGCCCGCAGCGCCGTCTTCCCGGGCCCCCTCATGGACTACGCCGCCCACCTCGAGTCCTGGCGCGATGCGGGCGACCTCGCCGGCTGCCGGCTGCAGCGCTCGGGCGCACCCACGGCCTGAAAACGGCGACAGGCGCCGACATCGGCGCCTGTCCTCCTTGCTGTGACCCAGCGTACGTGAGGGAGGGGGGCTTGCCGCAAGCGCAGGTCGACCCTGATCATCAGCAGTCATGATCGCCTCGAACGCACCTGCCATCGAGGTCCAGGACCTCGTGAAGACCTACGGCGAGGTCGAGGCCGTCCGGGGGGTCTCGTTCGACGTCGCTCGCGGTGAGGTCTTCGGCTTCCTCGGCCCCAACGGGGCCGGCAAGAGCACGACCATCAACGTGCTGTGCACGCTCGCCCGGCCGACCTCCGGCACCGCCCGCGTGGCCGGCTTCGACGTCGTCACCCGACGCGACGACGTCCGGCGGCACCTCGGCCTCGTGTTCCAGGACCCCACGCTCGACGGCTTGCTCACCGCGACGCAGAACCTCCGCCTGCACGCCGAGCTCTACGCGATCGATCGCGACGCCATCCCGGACCGGATGCGCCAGATGCTCGAGATGGTCGACCTCTGGGACCGCCGTGACCAGCCGGTGCTGACGTTCTCGGGCGGGATGAAGCGGCGCCTGGAGATCGCCCGCGGCCTCCTGCACTCGCCGCCCGTGCTGTTCCTCGACGAGCCGACCATCGGCCTCGATCCGCAGACGCGCAGCGCGATCTGGACCTACCTGCGGGCGCTGCAGGAGTCCGAGGGGACGACGATCTTCATGACCACGCACTACATGGAGGAGGCGGAGCACTGCGACCGCATCGCGATCATCGACCGCGGGGAGATCGTCGTGCTCGACACGCCCGAGGCCCTCAAGGCGAGCCTCGCCGCGGAGCGGGGCGTCGTGATCACGCCGGTGGCGGAGCCGCAGCCGACGCTGGACGACGTCTTCCTGCGCCACACCGGGTCGACGATCCGCGACGCGGAGTCCTCGCCGGCCCGCGTGCCCAGCACCCAGCAGGTGCTCTCGAAGGGAGCCCGGTGATGGCAGCTGTCGTGGAGGTCGTCGCCGCCCGGGTGCCCGTGCGCTCGTGGCGGTCAGAGGGACGGGCCGTGCGAGTCGTGTGGTGGCGCGACGTGGTCCGCTTCCGGGGCGACCGCGCCAGGATCGTGACGGCGTTGATCCAGCCGCTGCTGTTCCTGCTCGTGCTCGCCCCCGGGCTGGACACCCTGTCGGCGGCGTCCACCGACGGCGTCGACCTCGCCACGTTCATGTTCCCCGGCGTCCTCTGCATGGCGATGTGGTTCAGCGGGATGATCAGCGCGTCGTCGCTGGTGATGGACCGCGAGCTCGGGTTCCTGCGGGAGATGACGGTCGCCCCCGTCCGGCGCTCGTCGATCATCCTGGGCAAGGTCCTGGGTGGGGCGACGATCGCGATGGTCCAGGGCGTGATCCTGCTGGCGCTGGCCGGTGTGGTGCACGTGCCGTACGACCCGGCGCTGCTGCTCGGCGTGCTCGGCCTGCAGCTGGTCATCGCCTGCATGGTGTCGGCGCTCGGGGTGATGGTGGCCACCGCGGTGAAGCAGGCGCAGACGTTCAACAGCCTGATGCAGGTGCTCGTGTTCCCGCTGATCTTCCTGTCGGGAGCGATGTACCCCGTGTCGGGCCTGCCGAGCTGGCTGGGCGTGCTGAACCGCCTGAACCCGGTGACCTACGCGGTGGATCCGATGCGGCGGCTGGTGTTCGACCACCTCGACATCACCCAGGCGGCGCGCGACCGGCTCGCCCCCGGCGTCACCTGGTGGGGGTGGGAGGTCCCCCCGCTCCTCGAGGTGGCGATCGTGCTGGCCCTGGGCCTGGCGATGCTCCAGGTCGCGGTCGTCCGCTTCACGCGGGCCGAGTGACCGTCAGGTGAGCGACTTCCGCTCCGGGCGCGACCTGCCAGGCCTGGTTGCGATCCATCCGAGCCATCATTGCGCCCATGACGACGACGCAGCGCCTGCTCCACGACGGGTGGCGGTTCCGCGAGCTGGACGCCGAGGCGATCCCGCACAGCGACCTCGACGCGTGGCTGCCGGCGGAGGTGCCCGGCCACGTCCACCTCGACCTCGAGCGGGCCGGGATCATCCCGAACCCGTTCGAGCGGATGAACGAGCGCGGCGTGCAGTGGGTCGACGAGCGGGCCTGGGCCTACCAGGCGACGTTCGAGGTCGACGCCGCCGATCTCGCCGGCGCCCGCCACGTCCTCCGGTTCGAGGGCCTCGACACCTTCGCCACCGTGCTCCTCAGCGGGCACGAGGTCGGTCGCTTCGAGAACATGTTCGTCCCCCACGAGATCGACGTCACCGACACGCTGCAGGCGGGGGCGAACACGCTCGAGGTCCGGTTCGAGGCGGCCCACCGGATCGGGGCGGAGCGGCGCGAGCAGTACGCCCACCTCGGCGACAGCGTCATGGGCTCCCTCGGCTTCACGCCGCGCTCGCCGATCCGGAAGGCGCAGTACATGTGGGGCTGGGACTGGGGGCCGTGCCTGCGGGGCTGCGGCATCTGGCAGCCGGTCTCTCTCGTGCGCATCCCGGAGGCCAGGCTGCTCGACTGGTCGTGGCGGTCGTCGTTCGACGCCGACGGCAGCTGCACCGTTACCGTGCGGGCCGAGGCCGAGGGGTCGGCGGACGGGGTTCGGGTGGGGCTCGCCGGCCAGGCGGTCACGGGACCGGTCGGATCCGACCTGGTCGTCCGCATCGCCGAGCCGCAGCGGTGGTGGCCGGCCGGCTCCGGCGACCAGCACCTCTACGACCTCGAGGTGGAGCTCGTGGCCGACGGCACCGTCGTCGACCGCATCGACCACCGCGTCGGGCTGCGGGAGGTCGAGCTCGTGCAGGAGCCCGACGACGCCGGGTCCTCGTTCGGCTTCCGGGTCAACGGCGTGCCGCTCTATGCCAAGGGCGCCAACTGGATCCCCGACGACTCGTTCCCGGCCCGGGTCACCCGCGAACAGCTGCGCCACCAGCTGGCGATGGCCGTCGAGTGCAACATGAACATGCTGCGCATCTGGGGCGGCGGCCTGTACGAGTCGACCGACTTCTACGACACGTGCGACGAGCTCGGCCTGCTCGTGTGGCAGGACTTCCCGTTCGCGTGCGCGCTGTACCCGGAGGACGACGAGTTCGTGGGTGCAGTCGAGGTCGAGGCGCGGGCGGCCGTCCGTCGCGTGCGCAACCACACGTCGCTGGCGCTCTGGTGCGGGAACAACGAGAACCAGTGGCTCCGCTACATGGGCGCCTACGGGCAGGTGCCGATGCTGGGAGAGCGCCTCTACGACGAGGTCCTGCCCGCGGTCGTGGCCGACGAGGACCCCGACACGCCGTACTGGCCCGGCAGCCCGTGGGGGACCGAGGAGGATCCGAGCGGCGACGGCACCGGCGACTGCCACTACTGGAACGTGTGGCACGGCGAGGGCGACTGGGTGCACTACCGGAAGTGCACGGCCCGCTTCGTGAGCGAGTTCGGCTTCGCCGGTCCGCCGGACCTGCTCACCCTCGAGGAGTGCCTCGACCCCGCGGACCTCGGCGTCGACACGCCCGGCATGCGGTGGCACGACAAGACCGGCAAGGGCTACGACACCTACCTCGGCTTCATCGGGCTCCACTACCCGGCTCCGGCCACCCTCCCGGACCTCGTGTACTACGGCCAGCTCAACCAGGCCGACGCCATGCGCTTCGGGATCGAGCACTTCCGCCGGCTCCGCCCGCACAACATGGGCACGCTCGTCTGGCAGCTCAACGACTGCTGGCCGGTGCAGAGCTGGGCGTGGATCGACCACCGGTTCCGCCCGAAGGCGGCCTGGTTCGCGGCCAAGCGCTTCTACGCGCCGCTGCTGCTCAGCCTCTGGCGAGACGGCGACTCGCTCCGCGCCCACCTCGTCAACGACTCGGTCGAGGGGCGAGACGGGACGCTCGTCGTGCGGGCCGTCGACCACGACGGCACCGTCCTGTGGTCGACGAAGGCCGATGCCGCCGTCGGTCCGGGCGGCAGCGTCGAGGTCCTCGCCGTGGACCTGCCCGCCGACGTGCTGGCCGCCTCGCACCACGCCGTCGTCCACGCGTCCTTCGCCGACGTCGAGTCCACGCTCCTTCTCTGCGAGCCCAAGGACCTCCGCCTCCCGGTGGCCCAGGTGCAGATCGCGGCCGAGCCCGCGGATGACGGGGCCCGGCTGCTGGTGTCGTCGTCGACGCTGGCGCTGTCGGTCGTCCTGCGGCTGCAGGACGCCGATGCGCGGTGGAGCGACAACGTCCTCCACCTCCTCCCGGGCGAGCCCCGGGAGGTGACGGTCAGCTCACCGGACGGGCTCACCTACGACGAGCTGGTCCACGCCATCCGCTGGCGGGCGCTCTGATCCGCTAGGAACTCGCACGATGACCGTCTCCCTGGGTGTGCACGTGGGCCAGCAGGCGTTGCCGATGGCGGAGCTGCGGAGCCTCTGGCGCCGCCTCGACGACGCCGGCGTCGACTGGATCTCCGTGTGGGACCACCTCTACGAGGCTCCGCCCGCCGGCGGCACCATCGACCACTTCGAGGCGCTGAGCACGCTCGGCGCCCTCGCCGCCGACACGAGCCGGGCCCGACTCGGCTGCCTCGTGTTCTGCGTGCTCTACCGGAACCCGGGCCTCCTCGCGAAGGCGGCCACGACGCTCGACCACATCTCCGGCGGCCGCTTCGAGCTCGGCCTCGGGGCGGGGTGGCACGAGCCCGAGGCCGAGGCCTTCGGCTACGACTTCCCGCCGGTCGGCCGTCGCCTCGACCAGCTCGAGGAGGCGCTCCCGCTGATCCGCAGCCTCCTCACCCAGGACCGCACCACCCACCGGGGCGAGCACTTCCGCACGGTCGACGCGTCCTGCCTGCCCGCTCCCCTGCAGGACCGCCTCCCGATCTGGATCGGCGGCACGGGGGAGAAGCGCACGTTGCGAATCGCCGCCAAGCACGCCGACGGCTGGAACGCCGCCTACATCGGCGCCGATCGCTACCGCGAGCTCAACGCCGTCGCCGACCGGTGGTGCGAGTCGGAGGGGCGGGACCCGGCGACGCTGCGCCGGAGCGTGAACCTGATCTTCGCCCTCACGAGCGACGGCACCGACGTGGTCGAGGTCGTCGCCGGCCAGGGGTTCGGACCGGCCGCCCCGTTCCTCGCCGCCGGTGCCCTCGGCGGCACCACGGACGGCGTGGTGGAGAAGGTCCTGGAGTACGTGAGCGCCGGTGCCGACGAGGTCAACATCGCCCTCCGCGCCCCGTGGGACCAGGCCATGCTCGACGTCTACCTCGAGCTCCTCCCGACCATCCGTGAGGCGTCCGCCGGCGTCGGCCGCGAGTAGCCGCTGTCCAGGTCGGTCGGAAGGGCTTCCTACGATGGGGGAGTGCCCGTCGACGAGGACCTGCCCGACCGCATCCGCGAGCTGGTCGGCGACCAGCCCGGCTGCACCGAGGGGCGCATGTTCGGCGGGGTGGCCTTCATGATCGGTGGCCACCTCGCTGTCACCGCGAGCACCCACGGCGGGATCCTCGTGCGGGTGGACCCGGCGGAGACCGAGCGGCTGGTGGACACCACTGCCGCCACCCCGATGGTCATGCGGGGGCGCGAGCTCAGCGGCTGGGTCCGCGTCGCGGCCGATGACGTCCGCACCAAGCGCCAGCTCGGACCGTGGGTTCGCCGCGGCGTCGGCTATGCATCCTCGCTCCCGCCGAAGCCGCCCAAGCGGGCGACGCGGAAGTAGGGGTCGCTACGCTCCTCGCCGCTACGCTCCTCGTCGCTACGCTCCGGCCGTGCCGAGCCTGAAGGACGTCCCCGACTTCGTCCGCCTCCACCTGCGCCAGCGGGCCTACGACCACCCCGCGCAGGACGAGGGGATGGGCGTCGTGCCACTCGGCTACGAGCCCGAGGCCTTCGAGCAGGCGGTGCGGGGCTTCGCCGATCGCTACGACGTGGCCGAGGCCGGCCGGGTCTCGTACCGCGGCACCTCGCGGCCGATCCTCTCGGTGTCCACGCGCCAGGCGGCGCCGGCGAAGCGGCTGCTCCTGGTGTCGGGCGTCCACGGCAACGAGCAGGCCGGGATCATGTGCATCCCCGAGATCCTCGAGCGCTACGACCGCGAGGGATCGGTCGCCCTGCGGGTGCTGACCCCGGTCAACCCGATCGGCGCCGCCGAGCTCTCGCGGTTCAACGCCGACGGATACGACATCAACCGCGACTTCATCCAGTTCCGCACCGAGGAGGCGCGGGTGGTGCGCGACACCGTCGCCGACTTCCGCCCCGACTTCGTGCTGTCGCTGCACGAGGGCCCCCAGGACGCGGCCTTCATGTTCGCCAACCAGCACGTCGACGGTGGCCTGGCCCGGCGGATGCTGGCCGCCCTCGAGGCGGGCGGCACGACGCTGGCCGAGCGCGACTACTTCGGCCTCCGCCTGAAGCCGACCGGCCTGTCCGAGTCGAGCCCGGTGCAGCGCGGGGTGCTCCGCGTGTGGGAGGCGACGCTCAAGATGCAAGCCGTCAACGCCTACGTGGCGACGCTCGGCATCCCCGAGCTCACGCTCGAGAGCTCCTGGCGCAGCACCGACCACGCCGCCCGGGTCCGGGCTCACGTCGACCTCACCCTCGCGCTCCGCGACGACCTCGCCGGGTGATCCGCCGCCCCCTCCGGACCGCGCTGGCCGTCGCCCTCGCCGCCGGCTGCCTCACCCTCGGCGCCGGCCGTGGTGCGTCCGCTGCCCCGGCGCCGAGCGCGGCTCGGTTCGAGACCCTCACCCTGCCCACGCCGCTCGTCGACGCGGCGAAGCCCGGCGGGACGATGGCCAAGCGCCGCACCGCGCCGATCGTGAACGTGCGCCTGCCCGCGGGCTACGACGACGACCCCACGCGACGCTGGCCGGTGCTGTGGCTGCTCCACGGCGCCAACGGGGGCCCCGACACCTGGCGCGGGTACGCCACGACCGTGCTCGGCGACCTCCCCGCGATCCTCGTGATGCCGGAGGGCGGCACCTTCGGCATGTACATGGACTGGTGGAACGGCGGGCGGCGGGGCGGGCCGTCGTGGGCCACGTTCCACCTCGGCGAGGTGCGGCGCGCGGTCCACGAGCGCTACCGGATCCGGTCCGAGCGCCGCTGGCACGCGATCGCCGGGATCTCCATGGGCGGCCAGGGGGCCCTCCGCTACGCCGCCGTCCTGCCCGGGTACTTCGGCTCGGTCGCCGCGCTCTCCGCCGCGCTGCCCGACATGCGCTCCCTCGACGCGCAGCTGGGACTCGCGGCGGTCACCGCCGCAGCCGCTCCCGCGGGGGTGGAGTACACCGCGATCTGGGGCCCGCCCGACGGCGCCTACGTCGCCGGCACCAGCCCGTACGTCCTGGCCCCGAACTTCAGCCACACCCGCGTGTTCACCAGCACGGGCAACGGCATCCACTGCCCACAGGACCGCGTCCTCGACACCTTGGTCATCGACACGATCACCGAGACCGGGATCTACGGCCAGCAGGGCCGCTTCGCCGACGCGGTGGAGGCAGCGGGGGCCCGGGTCGAGGCCCAGGTGCACTGCGGCTCGCACACCTTCGGCGTGTGGGACCGCGCCATGCCCACGGCTCGCCGCTGGGGCTTCTTCGGCCACGTGGTCGCGCACCCGACCTCCTGGACCTACCGCACCGTGGCCACGGCCGGGGAGGTCTGGGGTCTCCGCTTCCGGTTCGAGTCGCCGCCGACGGAGGTCGTGGAGCTCCAGCGCTCGGGCGCGACGCTGCGCGTCACCGGGCACGGCCGCGTCGAGCTGCGGGGCGCGGACGGCTGCGCGATGGACCTCCGGTTGCCCTTCCAGGGGCGCCTGCCCGCCGCCTGCGCCGGCACCTGAGGTTGGACGCCCACCCGGGCGTCCATAACATGACCAGATCACTCGGGATTACGGGGTTCAGGTGCTGGAGGCGGTCGACCTCCCCGTCGCACCCCCCGTGCTGCGCGGGATCGCGGTGCCCCTGCGGCAGCGCCGGGCCCCGGCGGTCGCGCTCCTCATACTCGGTGTGCTGCTGGTCCTCGGGCCCATCGCCGGCGGGATGTTCGCCAAGGTCGCCTCGGGCAACCAGCTGATCGACGAGTTCGAGCCGCACCTGGAGGCCGACGCCCTCGCCCGGGACGAGGTGGACCTCGACGTGCTGCGCCGGGGTGCCGCCGCCATCGACCAGGTGGCGATCGAGGCGCAGGTGCCGGAGGGCGAGTTCCCCGGCGTCGACGAGTACCGCCGCACGGCCCCGGCCATCGACGCCCGGGCCTCCGAGCTCCTCGACCGCATCGTGTCCGCCGAACCGGACTACCGCCGGGTGGCCGGCGTCGGCGGGTTCGACCGGGTGCCCTTCCTCATCGTGCTCGGCGGCATCGCCTCCGTGGCCGGGGCCTGCGTGCTGCTGGGCGGCAGCCGCACCCGGAGCCGGGCCGCGGCCGGCGTGGTGGTGCTCGCCTCGGTCGCGCTCATCGCCTACCCGCTCCTGAGCGATCTGCCGAGCGGCACCCGCGCGGGGGAGCGGATGCTGAACACGCTGGAGCCGGTCATGACCGCCGGGCACGTGCGCCAGCTCCAGGGCGACTTCGTCGGCCTGGTCAACGTGGTGGGTGAGCTCGACACCGGGTTCCGCAGCGTTCCGCAGGCGGGGCCGGCGGCCGCCGACATCGCCGCCCTCGTCGACCAGTGGCCCAAGATCTCGTCGGACCTCGCCACCCTCGTCGGTGCGCTCAACGACAACCTCGACAACTACGAGGACCTCCACGACCTCGACGGCATCACGGGGCGCGTCGGCGTGTCCGGGCTCGCCGCGCTGCCGTGGCTGCTCGTGGCCCTCGGCCTGGTGTCCGCCTCCTGTGCGATCGCCGCGGTGCCTCGCCGCCGGAAGGAACCGACATGACCCGCACCCCCCGAGCCCTCGCGCTCCTCCTCGCCGCGCTGCTCGGCGTCGGCGCGCTCACCGCCTGCTCGAGCGACGCCGAGAGCGGCGATGTCGACACCGGCGCCGAGGGCGGCTCCGGCGACGAGCTCGTCGGGTTGTTCCGGCTCACCCCGGGCGCCGTGGACGGCGAGGGCATCACCGGCACGTGGTTCCGGATGCTCCAGCCCGGCGGTGATGCCGAGCGCGGCCCGTACATGAAGAACGCCGACTCGCCCGCCGACGGCGGCCAGGCCACGCTGCTCGCCCCCGGCACCTCCGGCGGGCTCCGCTCGGCGGGCTACCAGTCGCAGCCGTCGCCGGCCTTCGACGCGGAGGGCGACTCGCGGGCCGACGCGATCACGGTCCCGACGCGGTTCTTCGGTGTGGAGTTCAGCATCTCCACCAACCGGGTCGACCCGCAGACGAAGACCGAGGTCCCGCCGCCGACGGTGCGGCTCGAGGACGGCGAGCTCGTCGCCGACCTCTCGTCCTGGGCGGCAGCCTGGAACAACCAGGACTTCAACCAGGGCGCGCCGAAGCCGGTGCTGAGCACCGGTGCCCAGGCGCCCGGCCAGGAGCAGGCGGAGAGGGTCTGGGACTGGGTCGCCCAGAAGTACCTCGAGGCGGCGCCGGCGGCGAGCACCACCGGCGATCTGGCCAAGGGCACCTACGACCCCGACACCAAGGCCTTCACCCTCGAGTGGACCAGCTACATCGAGGGCGGTCCGTTCAACGGCTTCACCGGCCTCTGGCACCTCGAGGGGGTGTTCGAGCCGTCGGGTCGGGCCCCGGACGACGCCGGGTGAGCACCCCGCCCCTCGCCATCGAGGTCGAGGCCGCCACGAAGGTCATCGAGGGCGTCACCGTCCTCGAGGACGTGTCGTTCACGGCCGAGCCCGGCCGCGTCACCGCGTTCCTCGGGCCAAACGGGGCCGGCAAGTCGACCTTGCTGCGAGCGCTCCTCGGGATCGACCACCTCACCTCGGGACGCGCGCTCATCGGCGGCCAGCCGTTCCGGGAGCACCGCCGCCCGCTCACGGTGGCCGGCGCCCTGCTCACCCCCGACGCCGTCCACCCGAGCCGCACGGCCCGCGGGCACCTCACGGTCGTCGCCGCCAGCAACGGGCTCCCACGCACCTCGGTCGACCGGATGCTCGAGCTCGTGGGCATCGCCGACATCGCCGACCTGCCCACCGGGCAGATGTCGCTCGGCATGCGCCAGCGCCTCGGCATGGCCACCGCGCTCATCGGCGATCCCGCCGTGGTGATCCTCGACGAGCCGCACAACGGCCTCGACGCGGCGGCCATCCGCTGGCTCCGCATCGTGCTGCGCGCCCTGGCCGACGGCGGCCGCACCGTCCTGGTGTCGAGCCACCTGATGTCCGAGGTCGAGCTCGTGGGCGACGACGTGGTCGTCATCGACCAGGGCACGGTCCGCTTCGCCGGGACGCTCCGCGACCTCGTCGGCGGCAAGCCCGGCGGCCGCGGCCGACCCTCGGTGGAGGCCCGCTACCTCGAGCTGATCGACGAGGTGGTGGTGGAGGCATGAGGGACGTCATCCGCTCCGAGGTCCTGAAGATCACCACCGTGCGCGGCCTCTGGCTGGGCGCGGTGCTGGCCACGGTCGCGGTGCCGCTGTTCTCACTGCTCGTCGTCGGCACCGACGGCCTCGGGGTGGACGACACGATCACCAGCGGGGCGGCCACCGGCACGATCGTCGGGCTCCTGGCCTTCGGCGCGTGGGCGGCGACGCTGTCGGCGGGGGAGTACGCCCGCCAGACGATGTCGGTCACCCTCGCCACCGTCCCCCGCCGCAGCGTCCTCTACGGCGCCAAGCTGGCCGCCACCGCCGCGATCGCGGGCACGGGCGCGCTCGTGTCCGCGCTGGCGTCGCTCGGCATCGTGCGCCTGGCCGCCACCCCCGGCGAGCACGACCTGGGCCGCCCGGCGGCGCTGGTCGCCCTCGTCCTGGCGATCGTCGCGGTGTCCGTCCTCGGCACGGCTGTCGGCCTGCTCACCCGCTCGACGACCGCCGCCATCACGATCGTCGTCCTGGCGGTGCTGCTGCCGAAGGCGGCGGGCGGGCTCCTCGGCGGCCTCGAGCCGTGGGTCGTCGGCGCCAGCCCGGCCACCGTCGTGACCCAGGTCGTCGGCGGGGCCCAGCTCGCCTCGGACCAGACCTACCCCGGCGGCGACTGGCCCGCGGTCCTCACGATGCTCGGCGTGGCGACGGTGGTCGCGCTCGCCGGTGCGGTCGCGCTGCACCGCCGCGACGGCTACGGGCCGCGACGGCTAGCAAGGGGTCCGATGGGGACGATCGCGGTGGTCACCGGGGCGGGGAGCGGGATGGGGCGCGCCTGCATCGACTCGCCTGCGACGTCGCCGATCCCACCGCGGTGTCGGCCCTCGCGTCGGCGGCCGCCGGACACGGTGAGATGCGGGCGTTGGTGCACGCGGCCTCGTTCGTCACGGGCATCGACGTCCTCGTCGACGGCGGGATGGTCCGGGAGCAGTCGCTAGCGTGAGTCGCATGGCGTCTCGGCTGCGGCTCCTCCAGGTGCTGTTCGCGGTCACCGTCGCAGAGTCGTTCGTGCACTACCTCGACAACACGATCGAGTACGACGACTACACGGTGGCGAACCCGTCGATCCTCGGCGGCCTCGTGAAGCAGTGGGTCATCCCCGTCAGCTGGGTGCTCTTCACCGCGGCCGGCGTGATCGGGTACCGGCGCTTCCGGGAGGCCCGGTGGCCCCAGGCGGCGGCGTTCCTCGGGGCCTACTCGGCCAGCGGGCTCATCAGCGCGCTGCACTACACGGACATCTCGGTCTCCGACCTCAACGCCTTCCAGAACACCTTCGTGTTCGCCGACATCGCCCTCGGCGCCGCCGTGCTGGCCTTCGCCCTCTGGACCGCCTGGGACCCGCCCGCCGAGCCAGCCGCCTGACCCCCCGGCCTGGTGTCACGATCTCCCGCCCTCGCGGCGGACGGCCGCGACAGCACCGGGCGGAGGCGGCCGACGGCGTCGCGGAGGACCTGCTCCCCGCCGTAGGAGGCCGCCCCGTTGCGCTAGCCGCTGCGGATGAGGCGGCGGACGGCCCGCTCGATGCCCTCGACCTCGGTCGTGTCGAGGGCCCGTGCGATCGTGCGCCCCTCATCGAAGCGCTCGATCACCCGCGGGTCGATGTACGCGGAGCGGGCGACGGCCGGGGTGTTGCCGAGGTGAGCGGCCACGTCGGCCGTCACCTCCCGGACCAGGCGCTTGCGAGCCCGCTCGCTCGTCGGCCGCTCGGCCGCGGCGAGCTCCACGGCGGCGAGCGCCGTCGCCACCCAGGTGCGGAAGTCCTTGGCCGTCCAGCCGGGTCCCAGGTGCTCGGCGAGATAGCCGTTGATGTCCTCGGCCGTGATGTCGATCCACCGCCGCCCGTCCTTGTAGGCGAGCAGCTCCACGTCGGCCGGCGCCCGCCGGCGGAGCAGGGCGGCGACCACGTTCCGCACGGACCGATCGGAGACCGCCTGGCGGAGGTGCTGGCCGCTCTTCGCGTCGTAGTCGAACCGGAGCACGTCGCCCTTCACGCTGACGTGTTGGCGCTGGATGGTCGCCAGGCCGAACGAGCCGTTCTCGGCGGCGTACCCGGCCCCGCCGATCCGGAAGCAGCCGACCTCGAGCAGGCGGACCGCGCAGGCCAGCACGCGCTCCTTCGGCAGGCCCCGCCTCCGGAGGTCCTTGGCCACCTGCGCGCGGAGCGCGGGCAGCTGACCGGCGAAGCGGACGATGCGCTCGAACTTCTCCTGCGCCCGCTCCTCCTGCCACTGCTCGTGGTAGCGGTACTGGCGTCGGCCTCTCGCATCGAGGCCCGTGGCCTGGATGTGGCCGAGCGGGTCCGAGCAGATCCACACGTCCTCCCAGGCCGGAGGGATCGCCAACGCCCGGATCCGGTCGACGACCTCGTCGTCCGCGATCCGCCGCTTGCCGTCCCAATAGGTGAAGCCCTTGCCGGCCCGTCGGCGACGGATGCCAGGGCCATTGCAGTCGACCTCGGTGACCTTGCTCCGCCGTGCCATCGCCCGGCCCTTCCCCGATGGCGCGAACCGCAAGCCCGCGAGGCCGCGCCGCGTGCCCTACGGTCCGCCGACGTGGACGACCTCGACGCGATCCGGCAGCTGAAGGCCCGCTACTTCCGGACCATGGACACCAGGGACTGGGACGGC
Organism: uncultured Microthrixaceae bacterium; assembly: GCA_963727905.1. Classification (GTDB taxonomy): domain Bacteria; phylum Actinomycetota; class Acidimicrobiia; order Acidimicrobiales; family VFJN01; genus VFJN01. Next base: position 151,324 of record CAVSIC010000008.1, on the reverse strand, counting down.
ATGCGCCAGTTGTTCACCGCCGACGTGGTGATGGACACCACCGAGTCGGGCGGCGGCATCGTGACCGGCGCCGACGAGTTCCTCGCCTTCCTCCGCCAGGCGCTCGACGGCGCCACCACCGTCCACCAGGGCCACATGCCCGAGATCGAGCTGACGTCGGACACCACGGCCACCGGGATCTGGGCGCTGAACGACATCGTGGTCTGGCCCAACGGCATGCGGCTCGACGGCTACGGGCACTACCACGAGACCTACGTGAAGGGTCCGGACGGCTGGCGCATCTCGTCGTCGAAGCTCACGCGGCTGCACACCGACTTCGTCATGCCGCAGGAGGGCTGACGCCGGTCGCCGTGGTCACCGACGAGCCCCTACTCATCACCCACGGCGGCCTCGTGGCGGCGGTGCAGTCACGATCTGCGATGCTCTTCCGCGCCGCCGAAGCGGCCCGGACGCCGGAGGAGACAGCGGCCGATGTTCATGATGCGGTTCGACATGCGCGCGCCGGCGTTCGGCGCGCCGACGACCGAGCTCTACGCGGCGGCGCTGGACATGGCCACCTTCAGCGAGGGTCGGGGCGGGCTGGTGGCGGCCATCTCCGAGCACCACACGATGGAGGACGGCTACCTGCCGTCGCCCCTGGTGCTGGCCGCCGCGATGGCCGCCCGCACCACCACCCTGCCGATCATGACGGCCGCCGCGATCCTCCCGCTCTACGACCCCATCCGGCTGGCCGAGGACATGGTCGTCCTCGACATCATCAGCGGCGGGCGCGTCAGCTACGTGATGGCGGTGGGATACCGGCCCGAGGAGTTCGAGCACCACGGCGCCGACTTCGGCAGCCGCGGTCGGCTCGTGGAGGCCCACCTCGCACTGCTCCTCGAGGCCAAGACGGGCGAGCCGTTCGAGCACGAGGGTCGTCGGATCCACGTCACGCCCGCACCGGTCACCCCTGGTGGGCCGGCGGTGATGTGGGGCGGCGGCAGCCCGGCGGCGGCCAAGCGGGCCGCCCGGTTCGGCCTCGACTTCTTCGCGCAGGGCGGGGGACCGGAGCTCGAGGAGATCTACCTGGCCGAGGCCCGGGCCCACGGCCGCGAGCCCGGCGCGTGCCTGATCCCGCCCACCGACATGGCGACCACGGTCTTCGTCTCCGACGACCTCGACACCGCGTGGGACGAGCTCGGGCCCCACCTCCTCCACGACGTCCGCGCGTACGCCGAGATGAACGAGGGCAACACCCACACCGCCAGCCTCTCCCGGGCCACCACGGTGGACGAGCTCCGGGCCGAGGGCCGCAGCCACCGCATCCTCACCGTCGAGGAGGCGGTGGCCATGGCGCAGACGGGCATGCCGCTGCAGCTCCAGCCGCTGGCGGGTGGCCTGCCTCCGGAGATCGCCTGGCGCTACCTCCGCACGGTGACCGACGAGGTCATGCCCAAGCTCTGACCCAACCCGTTCCGGCGTTGTTCCGTAACGCCCTGCGCTGCAGAACAACGCCAGAACCGGGGGTTTCAGGCGACGACGCCCTTGACCTTGAGGTCGATGATCGCGTCCATGTCGAGGCCGAGGCCCTCGAGGATGGCGTCGCCGTGCTCGTTGAAGTCGGGCGAGCGGCCGGGCTGGGCCGGCACCCCGCCGTACTGGATCGGTGCGGTGACCAGCTGGAAGGCCTCGCCCTCGGAGTTGGCGCAGTCGGAGATGTACCCGTTGGCAACCGCCTGCGGGTCCTCGACGACCTCGAGCGTGTTCTGCACCCACGTCCACTGGCCCGAGAAGGCCTCGAGCTTGGGCCGCAGCTCGTCGGAGGTCTGGGCCAGGATCGCCGCCCGGAGTATCTCGGCCCCCTCGCCGGAGTTGGCCCCCATCGCCTCGTAGTCGGCGAAGCGCTCGTCGGTGGCGAGCTCGGGCTGACCGATGAGCAGCTCGCAGGCCTCCGGCCAGTACTTCATCGGCTGGAGGCAGGCCATGGAGATCTGCCTGCCGTCGGCCGTGTGGAAGTTGCCCATGAGCGGGTTGCCGGGAGACCCGGCGCCGGAGATCCCACCACCCCACGGGATGCCGAGCTGCAGCGACAGGGCGAGGCCGGCGCCCATCGACCACATCCCGACGGCCAGCAGCGACACGTCGACTGTTGTGGCCTCTCCCGTGCGCTCGCGGTGGAACAGCGCGCCCATGATCCCGCCGGCGATGGTCATCGCGCCGATGGAGTCTCCGAAGGCGGGGGGCGGGGCCGGGACGCCGGTGGCGTCGGCGGCCTTCAGGCCCATCGCGACCCCGGAGCGGTTCCAGTACGCGAGGGAGTCGTAGGAGCCCTTGTCGGCGTCGGGTCCCCGCTCGCCCTGGCCCGTGCCCCGCACGTAGATGATGTTGGGGTTGTGGGCGCGCACGTCGTCGACGTCGACCTTCAGCTTGGTCCGCACGCTCGGCATCTTGTTGGTGAGGAAGACGTCGCAGGTCGCCGCCAGCTTGTAGAGGATGTCGAGCCCCTCCTCGGTGGTGAGGTCGAGACCGATGCTCTGCTTGCCGCGGTTGGAGTGCTCGAGCAGCACGTGGACGTTCGACTTCAGGAACGACAGGCCGCTGCTCTTCAGCAGGCCGCGCATGGCGTCACCGCGCTCGACGTGCTCGACCTTGATCACCTCGGCCCCCCAGTCGGCGAGCAGCGCCGACGCCGCGGGCACGAACGTGTGCTCTGCGACCTCGAGGATCCGAACCCCCTGCATGACGGCAGTCATCTCTTCGCGTCCCCTCCCGGGCATCCCTGCGTTCCTGGCGGAACCCCGGACACCGTATTGCCCCTAGGGAGTCGCGTCGGCCGGTGCGTCCTTCGGCGGCAGGAACTTGTCCACCTGACCGGTATCGAAGTACTCGTACGCCCGGCTGATGCGGCCGTCGCGGACGTAGCCGACGAAGCAGACGTCCATGCGGCCCTCGAAGCCGTTGGGGTAGGTGACCTCGATGCGGTGCTGCTGCACGAAGCCCCCCTCGAAGACCCGCACCCGTCGGTCGCGGTAGCGGACCTTCGACTGGGTCTCCCCGCCGCGGCGCAGCATCGCGAGGTTCTCCGCCCCGGGTTGGTAGCGGCAGTCGTGGCTGTGCCACACCATCGCCTCGGGGGCGTAGCAGGCGTCGACCGCGTCGAAGTCCCGGCGCTCGAGCGAGTCGAAGAACCGATCGCACAGCTCCAGCGTCTGCCAGTCCTTCCTCATGCTCCACCTCTCTCCGCAGGCGCGGTGGCGCCGGCCCACTCTGCGAACTTGGACGAGTCCATGTACTCGTCGATGCGCGTGATCTGGCCGTCGCGCACCTTGCCGACGATGCAGATCCACAACGAGCCGGCATGGCCGTTGGCCATCACCCCGCGCAGCTGGTAGCGGATCACGAAGCCGTCGTGGAAGGCGTCGATGATCCGGTCGTCGTAGGTGCGCCGCCGCTGGCCTCGGTAGCTGTCGTGGTACTTGTCGAGGTTGTCGCGCTTGGTCGTCTCGCGACCGAACACGTTGTGCCAGATGATGCAGTCGTCGGCCAGCACCTTCTCGAGGATGTCGACGCGTCGGTCCTGGTAGGCGTCGAAGAAGGCCTCGCACAGCTCCCGGATCTCGCCCTCGGTCATCGTGGTCATCGGGCGCCGAACCTCGCCGAGTCCAGGTACTCCGCCAGGTGGACGATCTTGCCGTCGTGGACCGTGGCCACCGAGCAGGCCCAGAGGGAGCGCCGCCGCCCGTCGTGGAGCGTCACGTTGCACGTGTACTGGACGACGAACCCGTCGTCGAAGGTGCTGATCCTCCGGTCGTCGTAGGTGCGGCGGCGTTGGATCTTCCGGCCCGCCTCCTGCGCGGCGATCGTGTCCTCGCCCGAGACCTCCTGGCCCGTGACGTTGAACCAGAGCGTCATGTCGGGCGCGTAGCAGGCCCGCATGGCGTCGGCGTCCTCGGCCTCGATGGCGTCGAACAGCGCGTGGCAGAGCGCGCGGTGCTCGGTGTCGGTGGAGGGCACGGTGATGGCGCCCACTCGTCAGGGCGCCGGCGCGAGCTCGCGCGGGGGTCCCCGTGGCGTCGACGGGGGTGTGGGTGACGTCGTCGGGCGTGAAGGCCCGCGAGTAGGCCGCGAACTCGAGGCGGATGCCGTCCGGGTCCCAGAAGTAGAGCGACCGGATCCACGTGCCGTCGTGCACCTCGCGGCTCGCGCCGCGGGGGCTGTCGTCGTGGTTGATGAGGTGCACCTCGAGGCCGAGGTCCTGCAGCTTCTGCTGGTACTCGTCGATCTTCTCGAGGGGCACGTCGATGGCGATGTGGTTCATCGACGCCACGGCCGAACCGAACCTGGTGGGGTGCTGGCTGGCGATGCCGGGGGCGGCCGGCTCGGCATCGGCGAACCACATGAACGCCAGCGAGGCGCCGTTGCCGATGTCGAAGAAGAAGTGCTGCCCCCCGGGGCCCATCTGCACGGTCTTGAACAGCGGGAAGCCCAGCAGCCCCTCGTAGAAGTCGACGGTGGCGGCCATGTCGCTGCACACGAGTGCGACGTGGTTCACCCCGCGGGTCTCGAACACGGGTGCTCGGTCGGTGGTCATCTGGGTCCCCCCTCGGACTCGGTGGTGGTGGCGATGGCGTCGAGGACCGCGTCGCGGCCCTGGGCGATGTGCTCGGCCATGAGCCCGGCGGCGCGCTGGCCGTCGCGTCGGCACATGGCCTCGGCGATCAGGTGGTGGAAGACGTTCGAGCGCTCGATCTCGGTGGGTCCGAACGAGCGGAACGCCTGGAACACGAGCGGGATGTCGACGGTGCGGGCGAGCATCGAGGCCAGCCGGCGGTGGCGGGCGGCCTCGAGGATGCCGTCGTGGAACGTTCGGTTGGCCTCGTGGATCCGTCGGGTCCCCTCGACCGATCCGCTCTTGGGATCCCGGGCGGCGGCCCCGAACGCGTCGGCCGCCTCGACGAGCGCGCCGAGCTCGATCTCGGTGGCGCGCTCCGTGGCGAGCTCGACGGCGTAGCTCTCGAGCCGGATGCGCAGGCCGTAGAGGTCCTCGACCTCGGTGGAGGACAGCGGCCGCACCATCGCGCCGCGGTTGCGCTCGCTCACCACGAGGCCCTCGGCCTCGAGGAGCCGCAGCGCCTCTCGCACGGGGGTGCGGGACAGCCCCAGCTCCTCCGCGATCCGCTGCTCGACGAGCCGGTGGCCCGGCGGGTAGCGGTTCTCGACGATGGCCGCCCGCACCTGCTCGTAGGCGTGGCCGGCGCCGGCGACCGACGAGGTCGCGCTCACGACGGCGCCTCGGCGGGGGAGCGGAACCGGCGCCCGGCCTTCGCGAGGTGGCTGTCGACGGGCCGCCCGACGATCCCGCAGGCCAGCTCGGCCACCTCGATGAGGGCCTCGAGGTCGATGCCGGTGCGGACGCCGGACTCCTCGAGCACGTGCACCAGGTCCTCCAGGGCGAGGTTGCCGCTCGCGCCGGGAGCGAAGGGGCAGCCGCCGAGACCGCCGACGGTGCCGTCGATCCGGTCGGCCCCGGCGTCGAGCGCGGCCAGCGCGTTGGCGATGCCGAGCCCGCGGGTGTCGTGGAGGTGGGCGCCGACTGGGAGGTCGAGGGCCAGCCGCTTCGTGTCGACGACCAGGCTCGCGACCTCGCGCGGCGTGGCCGTGCCGATGGTGTCGGCCAGGGACAGCCCGCTCGCTCCCGCGGCGAGGCAGCGCTCGACCACCGCGAGCACGTCGGCGACGGGGGTCGGCCCGGCGTACGGGCACCCGAACGCGGTGGCCAGCGTGACCTCGAGCGCGACGTCGTCGTTGAGCGCGGCGGCGATGGACTCGAGGGCGCCCAGCGCGTCGTCGGTGCTGCGGCCGGCGTTCTCCCGGCTGTGGCGGTCGGACACGCTCACCACGAACTGCAGGCGGTCCATCCCCGCCGCCAGCGCCAGCTGGGCGCCCCGCTCGTTCAGCACGAGCGCCCACCGCTCCACATCGGCGCCCGCGGTGGCGGCGGCCAGCTCGGTGGCGTCGGCCATCGCGGGCACGCGGTCGGGGCGGACGAACGAGCAGAGCTCGAGGTCGCGCACGCCCGCCCGCACGAGGGCGTCGAAGACGGCCAGCTTGTCGGCGGTCGCCACCACCGACTCCGTCTGCAGGCCGTCGCGCAGCGTGACGTCGCGCAGGCGCACCTCGGGGGCGGCGGCGGCGCTCATGCGGCTCCGGTGACCCCGGTTGCGTGCAGCTCGGCGAGCGCGTGGGGCTCGAGCCCCAGCAGCTCGGTGAGGACCTCGTCGGTGTGCTCCCCCAGCGCGGGGCCGGGGTGGCGGATCGACCCGGGCGTGGCGGTGAAGCGCGGGACGACGCCGGTCATCGGGACGTCCCAGCCCTGGGTGGAGGTCACGCGCTGCACCATCTCGCGGGCGAGGTACTGGGGGTCGCGGAGCATGTCGGGCGCGGTGAAGATCCGCCCGGCGGGCACGCCGTGCTCGTCGAGCCGCGCCAGCGCCTCGTCGCACGGCAGGGTGGCGGTCCACTCGCCGACGAGGTCGTCGAGCTCGGTCTGGTTCGCGCCCCGGGCCCCGTGGGTGGCGAAGCGCTCATCGGTGGCGAGCTCGGGTCGGCCCATCGCCTTGCAGAGGCGGGCGAACACGGCGTCGGCGTTGCCGGCCACCACCACCTCGGCACCGTCGGAGGTCGGGTAGACGTTCGACGGTGCGACGCCGGGGAGGATGCTCCCGGTGCGCGTGCGGACGACACCGCCGAGCTCGAAGTCGGCCATCGTCGACTCCATCAGCGCGGCGACCGCCTCGTAGATCGCCACGTCGACCTCCTGGCCGACCCCGCGCTCGCGTGCCGACAGGAGGGCGGAGAGCGTGCCGATCACGCCGAACACCGAGGCGAGGGCGTCGCCGAGGCTGATGCCGGCGCGGGCCGGCGCGCGGTCGGGGCTCCCGGTGGTGTGGCGGATGCCGCCCATCGCCTCGCCGACGCTGCCGAACCCGGCCTGGCCGGCCAGCGGCCCGGTCTGCCCGAAGCCGCTGATGTGCACGAGCACGATCCTCGGGTTCACCGCTGCCAACGTGGCGTAGTCGAGGCCCCACCGCTCGAGCGTGCCGGGCCGGAAGTTCTCGAGGACGACGTCGCAGTGGGCGACCAGGTCCCGCACGATCGCCCGGGCCCGCTCCTCGCGCAGGTCCAGGACGATCGACCGCTTGTTCCGGGCGATGGCCGGCCACCAGAGGCTGTCGCCGTCGAGCGTGACACCCCAGCGGCGCATCGGGTCCCCGTCGCCGGGCGCCTCGACCTTGATCACGTCGGCGCCGTAGTCGCCCAGGAGCTGGCCCGCGAACGGGCCGGCGATGAAGCTGCCGAGCTCGAGGACCCGGACCCCGCTGAGGGGACCGGTCGCGGGCGGGTCGCTCAACTGTCGGAGCCCCCCTCGCCTTCCTTCACGCCGTACGCGATGTCGCGGCCGAGGTTGGCGGGCTGGTACTCGTCCGGCGCGGCGACCTCGACGATCGGGTCGTCACGGTCGTCGAACTCGGTGCGCAAGGCGCGGGACATGATCGCGTGGAGGGCGTACGTCAAGGTGATGTACGTGAACTCCATGATCGTCTCGTCGTCGAAGTGCTCCCGCAGGGCGGTGAACACGCCCTCGGGGACGCGTCCGTGCTCGAGGCAGAGGGCGTCGGTGTAGGCGAGGAGCGCCCGCTCCTTCGGCTCGAAGTGCTCCGACACGCTCCACGACTTGATGCCTTCGATCTTCTCCTCGGAGAAGCCGTAGGCCCGACAGGCCTTGCAGTGCTGCGAGTACACGAACTGGCTGCCGAGCACGTAGCCGGCGCGGGTCTGCCCGAGCTCCCGGAGCTTCGGGCCGAGCTTCCGGTTCGGGTCGGCGTAGAGGGCGAACCCGCGGCAGGCGTGCTCGAGCACGTCGGGCGAGTTGGCGAAGACCGTCCACCAGTCACCGGGGGTGCCGGTGGCGGTGCCCGGCTCGGCCACCGGGTCGCGGTCCGGGCCGAACAGGCGGTCGTACATCGACAGGACCATCTTCGACTCGACCTCGGCCCGGGGGATCTCTCGTAGACGCGGCATGGCCGGAACGTATACCAACTGGGCTCCGGGCGCACCCGTTGTCAGTGGTTCGGCCCAGCACGACGCGGGATCGTGTGCAATCAGGCGTACTGCGTGGTATGGAAAGGGCCCATGAGCGCACCCCACGTCGACGCCGACCTGCCGAAGGAAGGCCTGGTCGACCGGGTCCGAGCGGTCGCGCCGCTCGATCGCGGAGCGGTCGTTCGAGGCGGAGACGCAGCGCCGTCCCGACGACGAGGTGATCGAGGCGCTCAAGGCCACGGGCGTGTTCCGCTCGTTCGTGCCCGTCCGCTACGGCGGCTACGAGATCGACCTGCAGACCTACCTCGACATCGGGATCCTGGTCGCCCACGCGGATCCGTCGATGGGGTGGATCACCACCTTCTACATGGAGCACAACTGGCTCCTGAGCCTGTTCCCCGACGAGCTCCAGGACGAGGTCTTCGGCGCCCAGCCCTACGTCCTCGCCCCGGGGAGCGTGAACCCCACCGGTCGCGGCCGTCCGGCAGCCGGACGGCAGCTGCGCTGCTCTCCGGCCACTGGCAGTTCGGCACGGGGATCTGCCATGCCGACTGGGTGCTGCTCAGCGGCAGGATCGAGGGCGACGAGCCGCCGGCGCCGCGGAACTTCCTCGTGCGGGTCGACGACGTCGAGGTCAAGGACACCTGGCACGTCGACGGCATGGCCGCCACCGGCAGCCGCGACATCATCGCCGCCGACGTCCTCGTGCCAGAGCGGCGCATCTCCTTGCTGATCCCGCCGGTCCTCACCGCGGGGCCCGATGCTCCGTACCTCCATCGCATCCCGATCGGCCCGTTCCTGTCGATCACCGCGGCGATGCCGGCGATCGGCGCCGCCCGGCGAGCCGTCGAGCTGTTCCAGGAGCTCCTGTTCGCTCGCATCCCGTTCGGCACGACGAAGAGCCAGAGCACCCGGGTGCCGTCGCAGGTTCGGCTGGCCAACCTCCTCGTGGAGGCAGACGCGGTCGAGGCGCAGCTGCGCGACATCGCCCGCCAGATGCAGGCCCACGCGGACGGCGCAGACGAACCTCGGGATGGTCGAGCAGCAGGCAGCTGCGCGTGGCGATCGCCCACGTCGTCCGCCGCTGCCGGGACATCGTCCGCGACGTCATGGCGTCGAGCGGGGCGTCGGTCCACTACCTCGGCAACGAGCTGCAGCGGATCCACCGCGACATGCACATGATCTGCGCCCACACGGTGTTCGACGTGGACCTCCTGGCGGAGGGCCTGGGGCGCGTTGCTGATCAAGCAGCGAGAGGCGAGCGACGCGCCCGTACCCTGAGGTACGGTTGAGGGCATGGCTGAGCACACCATCGGGGCGTCGGTTCGGGGCCTGAACCACCTCGCGCTCGTCTGCCGGGACATGGAGCGGACCGTCGACTTCTACTCGAACGTCCTCGGCTTCCCGCTCGTCAAGACCGTGGAGCTGCCGCTCGGGATGGGGCAGCACTTCTTCTTCGACATCAGCGGGGGGACCGGCCAGACGCTGGCGTTCTTCTGGTACCCCGATGCGCCCGAGTCCGTCCCCGGCGTCTCCCACTCGTCGCTCGACAAGCGCGACTTCGGGAAGTCGGCGATCAGCTCGATGAACCACGTCGCCTTCGACGTGGCCTCGGAGGACATCGAGCGCCTGCGCGAGCAGCTGATCGCCGCCGGCGTGCAGTGCAGCCCGATCGTCAACCACGACGACAGCGAGTACGGCGCGAGCAAGGAGCTGCACCCCGGCGTCTTCGTGCGCTCCGTGTACTTCCGCGATCCCGACGACATCTCCCTCGAGCTCGCCGCCTGGACCCGCGTGTTCGATGCCTCCGACGTCCGACACGCGCCGGCCAGCGCGACCCCGGCCCCGGTCTGACCATGCGACACCTGGAGGGGCGGACGCTCCAGGGCACTGGTCAGCCGGGGCTGCGGGCCACGCGCCCCAATCGGTAGGGTCCTCGCATGGCACGGGCCGCAGAAGCCGTCGAAGAGGTCGCGCCCACGCGCCTGTCCGCCGACGACTGGCTCCGCGTCGCCTTCGAGATCATGGTCGAGGAGGGCATCGGCGGGGTGAAGGTCCCCCGCCTGTGCGAGCGCCTCGGGGTGACCAAGGGCAGCTTCTACTGGCACTTCGCCGACGTCGACGCCTTCCTCGGCGCCCTCGCCACGAAGTGGGCGGAGGAGAGCGAGCGCACTCCGGGCCCGCTCACCGTCGAGGACTCGGCCGACGCCGAGTCCGTCCTCGTCAGCGCGATGGAGCAGTTCGCCGACCGGCGGGTCCGCAACCTCAACCGGGCCATGCGCGAGTGGGCCCAGACCGACGATCGGGCGCGGACGGCGCTCCACACCGCGGACGAGGCGCTGTTCCACCGCATCAAGGACGCGTTCACCTCACTCGGCTTCGACGACCTCGAGGCCGAGGTGCGGGGGAAGATCCTCTACTACTCCGGCGTCGGCTTCGCCCACGTGGGTCCCCTCGGCGACCGGCCCGCTCGCATGGAGCAGCTCGTGGCCACGTGGGACATCCTCGCCCGTCGCCCCTGATCCCTGGGACCGCCAGGGCTGGACGAGCTGCGAGGTGGTGGCCACGGCGAACACGCCGTCGGTGTCGCTGAGCTGCGCCATCGACACCCCCCGCCCGAGGCCGGGGTTGAAGCGGGTGTCGCCGGTGATGGCGACCCACTCGCTCGTCGGATGGCGCAGGAAGTGGGCGGTGACGTCCGGGTTGATCATGGACACGTTTCCCGGGTGGCCGTCCATGCCGATGAGGTTGGCGTAGTCCACGAGGACGGCGAGCCGGGCGGAGGGGCTGACCGGCTCGCCGGGCAGCACCGGGACGGAGAGGCGCAGCCACGCGCCGACCTCGGTGCCGTCGACGGTGCGCGCTCGTCGCATGTCGACGGCGCGGAGGAACCCGGGGACGCTCGGCGTGAGCTCGCGCAGGTGGCGGGCGGACTCCGGCGGGAGCAGCGCGTCGCCGGGACGGGAGTCGGTCGTGTCGACCAGCGACTCGCCCACCTGCTCGTCTCGCAGCCGCAGCGCCGTGACCCGCACGTGCTCGACGTCGCCGTCGAGGAGGCGGAGCTCGACGACCTGGATCTTCTTGCCTTCGCGCACGATCGTGGGCACGACGTGCAGGCGCCGGCCCATCGGCACCGGGCGGTGGAGGTCGGCGGTGAAGCGGCTCAGCGTCATCGGGACGAGGGTGGGCACGTCGTCGAGGCAGTGGCCCAGCAGCGCCAGCACCGTGCCGCCGTTCGCGACGTTCGGGTCCCAGCCGCCCTGCGTCAGGATCGTGCCGACGTAGCCGTCGCCGTCACGGATGTAGAGGGCCTCTGCTTCCACGGGGTTCACGATGGCAGCCGGCGCCGGCCGCCCGCGAATCCGGCGCGGCCGTAGGGTCGGGTGCGTGGAGCCGGACTGGGACGCGATCGAGGCGGCGGGCCTCCTCGAGGGAGGCGTGGACGACGCCGACCGTCGGGCGCTCATCGAGTACCTGCTCGGGGTGGGGCTCTCGGTGGTCGAGCTGGCGGGGGCCCACGAGCGCGGCAGCCTGCTCCGGGTCGCCGGCGAGCAGTACCTCCGGCCGGGCGCGGGCACCTTCACCCTGTCCCAGGTGGCCAGGCGGCTCGAGGCCGACGTCGACGTGGTGCGTCGTGCCTGGCGGTCGCTCGGTGCCATCGACCCCGGCGCCGACGTGCCGGTCGCGTCGGCTGCGGACGTCGAGCTCGTCGAGACCGCGCTGCTCCTCATCGACCTCCTCGGGGAGGGCAGCGCCTGGCCGCTCCTCCGCCGCTTCGGGGCGGTGATCGAGCGCCTGACCGAGGCCACGTCGAGCGCGTTCATCACCGAGATGCCCAGCCTGTCAGTGGCCTGGAGCGGCAGCGAGCGCGTCACCGCGGAGCTCTGGCACGACGCCATGGAGCTCGTCCCCCGGCTCGGCCACCTCCTCGACCTCACCCTGCGGCACCACATCGAATCGGTCCGCCGGCTCTTCGAGGCGGGCGCCGCGAACATCGAGAAGGGGCAGACGGCGTTGAACCTCAGCGTCGGCTTCGCCGACCTCAGCGGGTACACGGCGGCGTCGATCGCCCACGAGCTGGGCGACGTCGCCCGGTTCGTCGCCGAGTTCGAGGGGCGGGCCTCCGACGTGGTCGCCGGCCTCGGAGGCCGCATCGTGAAGTTCGTCGGCGACGCCGTGATGTTCGTCTCGGTCGAGCCGAACGCCATCGCCGAGATGGCGCTGGCCATCGTCGAGCCGCTCGACACCGAGGGCACGTCGCTCACCGCCCGGGCCGGCGTCGCCTATGGCACGGTGCTCGCCCGCGACGGCGACTTCTTCGGGCCGGCGGTGAACCTGGCCGCTCGCCTCGTGAGCGTCGCGCCCCACGGGTCGGTGGTGGCGAGCGACGAGCTCCGCGCCCTGCTCGACCCGCGGCGCTGGGCGCTCACCGCCGAGCCGCCCGCGGAGCTGCACGGCATCGACGCCCCGGTGGTCCCGTACCTGGTGGCGCCCCGGACGTAGGCCCGTCGCGTCAGCCCGTCGCGTCAGGCCGACGCGTCGTGGATCACGGCGAGGTGGGCCTGGCCGTCGAGCACCGGGGTCCAGACCTCGGGATCGCGGTCGCCGGCGTCGTGCTGGCGGACGAGTGCCTGCAGCACGTCCCACACCACGAGGTCGTGGACGACGTCGTCGCGCACCCACACCGTCGGCGCGGACTGCGGGACGCAGAGCAGGGCGGCGAGGCTCGTGGCGGCCGCGGGCAGGTTGGAGACCGCGTCGTCCCAGGCCTCGAGCTCGGCGCCCCGCGGCCCGAGGAGCCACTCCTTGCTGTCACGTTCGCCAGGTGCGTCCAATCTGGATCAGTCGGCGTGCTGGGTGACGTCGTAGACCTGCCAGCCCTCCGTCGGGCTGTAGTTCATCAGGTAGTGGGTGGACCCACCCTCGTAGGTGAACGCGCAGTCGGTGTGCGGATCGGGCTGGTCGATCTCGGTGCACCCCTGGAACTGGTCGTTCGCGCCGGTGCCGTCGCGGTCGAACAGCTCGTCGAGCGCGTTGCCCGTCATCAGCTGCGCGGCGCAGGCCTCGTCGCCCCGCACCCACGCGTCGTACACGGTCTCCGCCGCGAGCCCCGGCTTGGCCGGGCCCTCGCCCGCCTCGGCGCACTCGGCCGGCGGCACGGTGACGATGGGCGAGGTCGTGCTCGGCGCGGCCGCCGTGGTGGTGGAGGCCGGAGCCGTGGTGGAGGTCGTGGTCGTGGACGTGACCAGCGCGGTGGTCGTGGTGCTCGAGGCGTCGACCCCGTCGTCGTCATCGTCCTGCAGGACCAGCAGCAGGATCAGCATCACCACGATCAGGGCCAGGACCGCAGCGATGATCCACGGTCGCCGGTCGGGCGGGGGTGGCGGGCCGCCCGTGGGCGGGAGGGCCGAGGTCGGGGGGCCGCCGGCGCCCTCGGCCGCGAACACCGAGGTCGGGTCGACGGCACGTTCGACGCGCGTGGCGTCCGGGTCCTGGTCGGTCATGCCCAGACCGTAGCGATCTCGACCGTGGGACGATGGGCCGATGAGCACCGAGATCGACGTCGTGGTGGAGATCCCCCGGGGGAGCCGGAACAAGTACGAGTACGACCACCACACCGGGGTGATCCGGCTCGACCGCCGGCTCTTCACGGCCACCGCCTATCCCGCCGACTACGGGTTCATCCCGGAGACGCTCTCCGAGGACGGCGACCCGCTCGACGCCCTGGTGGTGCTCGAGGAGCCGACGTTCCCGGGTTGCTGGATCTCGGCCCGACCCGTGGCGGTGTTCTGGATGACCGACGACAAGGGACCCGACGCCAAGATCCTCTGCGTCCCCGCCCACGACACCCGGTGGGACCACGTCACCGACCTCGACTCGCTGCCCGACCTGCTGACCGACGAGATCGGCCACTTCTTCGAGGTCTACAAGGCGCTCGAGCCCGACAAGCACACCGACGTGCGCGGTTGGGAGGGCGCCGCGGCTGCAATCGCCGAGATCGAGTCCTGCCGCGTCCGCCACGCCCAGACCCGCGGCGGCTGAGGCCTCGAACCCGTCGATCGACCGGTTCGAGGTCTCAGCCGGCCTGGAGCGCGGGGAGGACCTCGGTCACGAAGCGACGCTGGGCGGCCTTGGCCTCGGCCGGATCCGAGCCGAGCGACGGGCCGACGATCACCAGGTGCTCGAGCCCGAGGGCCGCGAGCCCGCGGAGCCGCTCGATGCAGCGCTCGGCCGGCCCGAGGATCGCGAACCCGTCGGCGAACTCCGCGCTGAGGCGCTCGGCCTGCGGCGAGCCCGACTGGGTGTGGGCCCGCATGTCGTAGGCGTCGTGCACGTCCTGCAGGAGCTTCCGCGAGCCCTCGGGCATCGGTCCGTGCGTGGTTCCGTGCATCACGTTGAAGCGGGCGAAGGTCGACATGCCGCCGCTGGCCAGCGCGCGGGCCGTGTCGGCGTCGTCGTGGCACACGACGTTCACGAACGCACCCAGGCCGACGTCGGGTCGGATCGCCCGGGCCTGCGCGATGCCCCAGGCCACGCGCTCGGGGTCGGCGCCGAGGGCGAGGGTGACGTGGTCGGCGTGGCGGGCGGCGGCCGCGATCACCTTCGGGCCGGTGGCCGACACGGTCACCGGCACCTTGGGCAGGTCGGGCGGCAGCCAGTGCAGCCGGCTCGCCGCGGGGCCGCCGGCCAGCCCCAAGGACGCGACGCCCGCGATGCCGGCGGCTTCCAGCTCGCCGAACCCCACCTCCTCGCCGCGGAGGTAGCGCTGCACCAGCGCCAGGTAGGCCTCGAACAGCGGCACCGGCGCGGGGGCCAGGCCGAGGTGGGCCAGCGCCGAGTCGCCGCGACCGATGCCGAGCCGCGCGCGGCCGCCCGACTCGGCGTGGACGCTGGCGATGGCCGACGCCGTCACCGCCGGGTGCCGGGTGAACGGGTTCGTGACCCCGGTGCCGAGGTGGATCCGCTCCGTCACGGCGGCGGCGGCCGTGAGTGCCACGTAGGTGTCGCCGGCGAGGTTCTGGCTGTCGACCACGAGGAGCCCGTGGAACCCGTCGGCCTCGGCGCGCTGCGCCATGCGAGCCGCCACCTTCGGCAGCGAGATCCCCGTCGCCCACACCTCGACCACGGGTGCGGACCCTACGCCCGTGCATAGGGTGGCGCGATGCGCACCCCCGACAACGTGCTGGCGGTCGGCTCCTGGATGCTCGAGAACGGCCACCGGGCCGCCCTCAAGCTCAGCGGTGGCCGCTGGCCGAAGACCCTCAACGGCATGCAGACCCTGGAGCTCCATGTGGTCGGGCGGAAGACGGGGGAGCGGCGCTCGACGCTGCTGACGGCGCCGATCTGCGAACCCGACCGCGTCGTGGTGATCGCATCGAAGGGCGGGAGCCAGGACCACCCGCAGTGGTACAAGAACCTGCAGGCCAACCCCGATGTCGAGGTCACGATCGACGACGTGACCCGCAAGATGCGGGCCCGCACCGCCACCCCGGACGAGAAGGCCGCGATGTGGCCGGCCATCACCAAGTCGTACAAGGGCTACGAGGGGTATCAGCGCAACACCGATCGCGACATCCCCGTCGTGATCTGCGAACCCCGCGGGTAGGCCGCGGGTGCGGGGCCTTCGCCACGTCGACCCGCTCGTGCGGCGCGGCCCGGTCTACCGCGGGTGGGCGCGGGTCTCGGGACTCCGGCCGATGGGCTGGCTGTCCCGGACGTTCGCCTGGCGGCTGGACCCGATCGTGATGCGCCTCACCGGCGGGAGGCTCGGTGCGACCCTCCTCCTGCCGAGCGCCGTGCTCGAGACGACCGGGGCGAAGACCGGGACGGCGCGCCGCAACGTCGTCGTCTACTTCCACGACGGTGACGATGTGGTGCTCATGCCGAGCCGCCTCGGCGATCCCCGGCACCCGGGCTGGTTCCACAACGCCGTCGCCCATCCGGACGTCGTCCTCGGCGGCGAGCGGTTCCGCGCGGAGGTCATCGCGGACGCCGACGAGGCCGCCCGGCTCTGGCCGCTGGCCGACCGCGTGTTCCCGGCCTACGCCGACTACCGGGCGCGGGCGGCGACGACGGGTCGCACGATCCCGCTGCTCCGACTCGTGCCGATCGCGACCTGACCCCTACCCTCCGCCCGCATGCCCAGCAACGCCGTGTTCACCTGGTCGAACCGTGCCCATCGGGCCCTGATCAAGGTCACCGGTGGGCGGTTCGGCTGGCGCGGCTCAGGGATGCCGGTGCTGCAGCTCACGACGGTCGGGCGGAGGTCGGGTGAGCCCCGCACGGTGATGCTCACCGCCCCGATCCACACGGAGGACTCGTACGTCGTCGTCGGGTCGCGCGGCGGCACCGACGTGCACCCCGCCTGGTACTTCAACGTGCAGGCCAACCCCGACGTGACCGTGGCCGTCCGAGGGGCCACGCTCGAGATGCGGGCTCGTGTCGCGGACGCGGTCGAGCGGGCCGAGCTGTGGTCCAAGGTGGTGGCCGACTTCCCGCACTACGCCGGCTACCAGAAGAAGACCGACCGCGAGATCCCGCTGGTCGTCCTCGAGCCCCGCTAGCTAGCTCAGGCTCGCCACTCCTCCCGGCCCTGGCGGACCGCGCTGGAGGACACCTCGCCGAACGCGGGGTCGAGGTCGAGCAGCACGGCGTCGCCGGACAGCTCCGGCGCGGGCACGCCGGGCCGGGGGGCGACCGCGAGGCGGGGGAGCCGGGCCAGCGCGGCGTCGCGTTGGTCGACGGAGCCGCCGTAGAACGCGACGTCGTGCAGCTGGTGCCACTTGTCGGCGCCCACGACGCACACGTCGTACCCCTGGGCGATGTCCGCGATCAGCCGATGGGCCGTGACCAGGCCCCGGAGGTGCCGACGACCGCCTGCCACGGCCGCGATCGCGGCCCGGCGCTCCTCGAGCGTCGAGTGGGCGCCGTGCTCCTTGGCCAAGGCCAGCTCGGACATGACCAGGTCGAGCCGGGTGAGCCCGCAGGCTGCGGTGACCGCGTCGGCCACAGCGAGGTGCGCGGTCGTCAGCGGGTCGAACGACCCGGGGAAGACGCCGATCGCCATGGTCCGATCATCGCGCCGTCTGCCGAGACCGTTTCTGACACGCGTGTCAGGTACGGTGCGCCTCATGACGCAGCAGGTGCCGGTGGTGGACCACCTCGTGCTGGACGACGGAGACGCCGCACCTCGTCGGCCACCGGTGCCGCGGGTGCGGCGCCACCTACCTCGAGCGCCGCAACGCCTGCGCCAGCTGCGGGGGCGAGGCGTTCGACCGCACCGCGCTGGCCGATCGCGGGGCGATCGAGTCCTTCACCGTGGTGCACCGCGGGGCGCCCAAGGCCACCGGACCGTTCGTCTCGGTGGTCGTGCGGCTCGACGACGGCGTCTACGTGAAGGCCAACCTGCTCGACGTGGCGCCGGAGGCCCAGGCCGTGGACTTCGACGTGCCGGTGCGCCTGCAGACGTTCGTGGCCGGCACCGACGAGGACGGCACCGAGGCCGTCGCCTTCGGCTTCGCCTACGAGGGAGACCGGTGACGCGAGCGAGCGACGACCTCTGGATCATCGGCGCGTCGATGACGCCGTTCCGCCGGCACCTCGACCGCGACGTCGTCGACCTCGGCGTGGAGGCGACCCTCGGCGCCCTGCGCGACGCCGGCATGACCGTGCAGGACCTGCAGGTGATGGCGGTGGGGAGCCAGTTCGAGCCGTACACGTTCGGCCAGCAGATCCAGAAGCAGATCGGCCAGACGGGCATCCCGCTCTACAACGTCCACAACGCGTGCGCCACGGGCGCCACCGCCGTGCGCTCGGTGATCATGGAGATCCGCGCCGGCGAGGCCGACATCGGGCTGGCCCTCGGCGTCGAGCAGATGTCGTCGGGCTCGGCGCCGTACCGGATGTCGAAGCCGACGGAGGAGCCGGGCTACACGCCGACGGGTCGCGACGGCCACGTGCTGCCCACCGAGGGCGTGCTCGGCACCGGCCACATGTGGGGCGTGTTCGCGCAGACCGGCACCGACTACGCCCGCCAGCACGACGGCGTCGGCTTCGAGCAGTTCGCCAAGGTGGCGGAGAAGAACCACGCCCACTCGACGCTGAACCCGCTGGCCCAGTACCAGCGGCCCTACAGCCTCGAGGAGATCATGGGCGCCGAGATGATGGCGTACCCGAACACGCTGCCGATGTGCTGCCCGACCGGCGACGGCGCCGCCGCGGTGGTGCTGGTGTCGGGCGAGAAGCTGCGCACGCTCGACCCCGACGTCCGCCGCCGGGCCGTGAAGATCTCCGCCGCGGTGATGACCACCGACCCGTACACGCCGAGCGGGCACGTCCACCCCGACGTGAACACGCTGACCCGGCTCGCGGCCGACAAGGCCTACGAGCAGGCCGGCGTCGACCCGAAGGACCTCGACCTCGTCGAGCTGCACGACTGCTTCGCCAGCGCCGAGCTCGTCCACTACGACAACCTCCGCCTGTGCGAGCCCGGCGGGGCCGGCGCGTTCATCGACCGGCGGGGCCCGTGGCGCGACGGCGAGATCCCGGTGAACGTCAGCGGCGGCCTCATCTCCAAGGGCCACCCGATCGGGGCCACGGGCGTCGCCAACATCTACGAGGTCGTCACCCACCTCCGCGGCGAGGCCGGCGACCGGCAGATCGAGGGAGCCAAGGTCGGCCTCACCCACGTGATCGGGCTGGGCTCGGTCTGCGCCGTGCACATCCTCGAGCGGTCCGCCCCGTGAGCCCGGCGAACCCGTGAGCTCGAACCCGTGAGCTGGGGGAACCTGGCCGGCCTCCGGGTCCTCGACCTCACCATCTGGCGGCCGGGTCCGTACGCCACCCAGCTGCTGGCCGAACAGGGCGCGGACGTCCTCAAGGTCGAGCCCCCCGGCGGCGACCCGATGCGCTCCATGCCCGACCTGTT
This sequence comes from uncultured Microthrixaceae bacterium, assembly GCA_963727905.1. Classification (GTDB taxonomy): domain Bacteria; phylum Actinomycetota; class Acidimicrobiia; order Acidimicrobiales; family VFJN01; genus VFJN01. The sequence continues at coordinate 132,315 of CAVSIC010000008.1, read as the reverse complement.
CGACATCCTCGGCGCCCACAAGCGCAGCATCGTCCTCGACCTCAAGTCCGAGGCGGGCCGCGACCGGTGCCTCGAGCTAGCCGCCGAGTGCGACGTGTTCGTGGAGTCGTACCGGCCCGGTGTGGCCGATCGCCTGGGCGTCGGGTACGACGCGGTGGCGGCCCGCAACCCCGCCGTCGTCTACTGCTCCATCTCCGGCTTCGGCGCCACCGGGCCGCTGGCCCAGGTCGCCGGCCACGACGTCAACTACCTCGCGGCGGCGGGCGTGCTCGCGCCCGAGGGCGGGACGCCGCGGCAGCCGACCATCCCGATCGGCGACCTCGGCGGCGGGATCGCCGGAGCCTTCGGCATCGTCACCGCGGTGCTCGGCGCCCGGGCCACCGGCAAGGGCGAGCGCGTGGACGTGGCCCTCACCGACGTCCTGTCGAGCTGGGTCGGGCCGGTCGGGAAGGTCCGGATGATCGGCGTCGAGAAGCCGCTGGCGGGGCTGCCGGGCTACGGCGTGTTCCCCACGGCCGATGGCGGTCACGTCGCGCTCGGGATCATGAACGAGGACCACTTCTGGGCCGGTCTCTGCCGCGGCGCTCGACCTGCCCCACGGCGGACTGCCCAACGGCGAGCGGACCGCCCGCGTGCACGAGCTCAACGCCGAGATCGCCGCCGCCATCCTCCCGCTCGCCACCGACGCCGCCGTCGACCGGCTGCTCGCCCACGACGTGCCGGTCACCGCCGTGCTCGATCGCGACGGGATGCTCGAGCACCCGCACTTCCGCGAGCGGGGCGTGGTGGTCGAGCGCCCCGACGGCGGAGCGACCACGGGCCCGATGGTGCGCTTCGAGGTCCGCCCCGGCCACGCCCCCTACGGCGCCCCCGAGGCTCGCGGCCGACGAACCCGGCGGCTGGCTCCCCCGCTGACCCCCGCGTTCTGGCGTTGGCCTGTGACGCCTGGCGTCGTCGAACAACGCCAGAACGGAGGGGGTCAGGCGGGTTCGACGTCGACGGCGCCGACCACGTCGGCCCGGCGGCCGATGGCCACCGCGGTGATCACGACGGCGGCGGTGAGCGCGGCGGCCAGCGTGATGCCCTCGCCGAGCAGCGGCCAGCACCAGAAGATGGACAGCACCGGCTGGAGGAGCTGGAGCTGGCCGGCGCGGGCGATCCCGGCTCTCGCGAGGCCGGCGTACCAGGCGAAGAAGGCCACGAACATCGACACCACCGCGGTGTAGAGGAACGCGGTCCACTGGCCCGCCGTCGCGTCGGGTGCTCCTGATGCGACCACCGACGCGAGAGCCAGCGCCACCGTGGCCGGCGCCGACAGGACCAAGGCCCAGCTGATCACGGCCCACCCCGGCATGGCCTGGGTGAGCACCGCGCCCTCGAGGTAGGCCAGGGCCGCCACGCCGACGGCGAGGACGAGGAGCAGGTCGCCCAGGTGGAGCGAGCCCCCGCCCTCGTGCAGGGCGTAGGCCAGCACCGCGCCGAGGCCGGCGGCGCTGCACAGCCAGTAGCGCAGCGACGGGCGCTCGCCGACCCTCACCACCGCCAGACCCGCGGTGACGAGGGGCAGCAGGCCGATCACCACCGCGCCGTGCGACGCGGGCACGAGACGGATGGCGTAGGAGGTGAGCAGCGGGAAGCCGAGCACCACCCCACCGGCCACCACGGCGAACGGCAGGAGCTGGGCGCGGGCCGGCCGGGCCCGGCGTCCGACCGAGAGCACGACGGCGGCCAGCGCCGAGGCCAGCACCGCCCGGGCCATGGCAGCGAGCATCGGGTCGAAGCCGCGCACCACGATCTTCGTGGTCGGCAGCGTCAGGCTGAACCCGAGGACCCCGAGGCCGGCGAGGACCAGGGGTGACATCGTCCTGCGCTCCCGGCTCACCTGTGCGTTCTACTCGGGCAGACTGACGGTCGAGGTGCGCATTGGCGACCAGGGGGACTCCATGAGCTCGACGGACATCTGCAGCATCGAGGAGCTCCGGGCCGTGTTGCCCGAAGGCCTCGGCTCGAGCGACGCCAAGGTGCTCACGCGCCTCGACGCCCACTGCCGCCGGTTCATCGAGGCCAGTCCCTTCCTCGTGATCGCCTCCCGCGACGCCGACGGCCACATGGACGTGTCGCCGAAGGGTGACCCTCCCGGCTTCGTGCAGGTCCTCGACGACACGACGATCGCCATCCCCGAGCGTCCGGGCAACCGCCGGTGCGACACCTACACCAACGTCCTCCAGGTCGACGAGGTGGCGATCATCTTCCTGGTGCCCGGCATCGACATGACGCTGCGGGTGATGGGCCACGGCCGGCTCACCACCGAGCCCGAGCTGCTCGCGACGATGGCGGTCGGCGGCAAGGTCCCCGCCATGGCCCTCGTGATCGACATCACCGAGACGTTCGTCCACTGCGGCAAGGCCCCGAAGCGCGGCGGCCTCTGGGGCACCGCCAACCACGTCGACCCGGCGGACTTCCCGACGATGGGGGAGATGATGCACGACCACGCCAAGGCCAACCTCGGCGACGCCATGCCGTTCTCGAAGGACGACATGGAGTCCTTCGTCGACGACGACTACCAGAACAACGTGTACTGATGGACCCGACCTACCCGCCCGAAGCCGACGCCTACCGGGAGAAGGTCCGGGCCTTCCTGGCCGAGCACCTGCCGGCCGACTGGAAGGGCATCGGCGCACTTCCCCGCGAAGAGGTCGAGCCGTTCACCAAGCAGTGGCGGGCCACACTCCACTCGGCGGGCTACCTCGCCACCTCGTGGCCGACCGAGTACGGCGGCCCCGGGCTCACCGCGCTCGAGCAGGTGATCCTGGCCGAGGAGTTCCAGCGGGCGGGTGTGCCACTCGGCGGCACCAACGACGTGTTCTCGATCCAGATGGTCGGCAACACGATCCTCGACTGGGGCACCGACGAGCAGAAGCGCCACTACATCCCGCGGATCCTCTCCGGTGAGGACATCTGGTGCCAGGGCTACTCCGAGCCCAACGCCGGCTCGGACCTCGGCAACATCGGCTGCCGGGCCCGCCTCGACGGCGACGAGTGGGTGATCGACGGCCAGAAGATCTGGACCTCCGCCGGTCACCTGGCCAACTGGATCTTCGTGCTCACCCGCACCGACCCCGACGTGCCCAAGCACAAGGGCATCACGTTCCTGCTGTGCCCGATGGACCAGCCCGGCATCGAGGTGCGGCCGATCAAGATGATCTCCGGCGAGTCGGAGTTCAACGAGGTCTTCTTCACCGACGCCCGTTGCCCGAAGGAGAACGTGATCGGCGAGGTCAACGGCGGCTGGGCCGTGGCCATGACGCTCCTCGGCTACGAGCGGGGCGAGGCGGCGGCCACGTTCCCGCTCATGTTCCGCACGGAGCTCGACCGGCTCGTCGCGCTGGCGAAGGAGCGGGGGGCGACCGCCGACCCGGTGATCCGGCAGCGCCTGGCCTGGTGCCACACGAAGGTCGAGGTGATGCGCTACCTCGGGCTGCGGTCGCTCACGCAGTTCCTCGGCGGCCACCACCCCGGCCCCGAGTCCGGGATCTTCAAGCTCTTCTGGAGCGAGTACCACAAGCTCGTCACCGAGCTGGCCGTCGACATCCTCGGCGCCGACGGGATGACCCCCGCCGGTCGGTGGCCCGCCTCGTCGTTCCAGACCGACGACCCGGGCGCGCCGAACGACAGCGCCAGCTGGGTGGGGTCGTTCTTCAACGCGCGGGCCGGCACGATCTACGCCGGGTCCAGCCAGATCCAGCGCAACATCGTCGGCGAGATGGTCCTCGGTCTCCCCAAGGAGCCGAAGGGCGCCACCCCGCCGTCGTGGCGCGAGGAGCAGGGCGCCCGGTGAGCCCCGGCCTGGCAGGATGCCGGGCATGAGCGAGCGATTCGAGGTCCAGCGGACCATCCCGGCCGATGCGGCCACCATCTTCAGCGTCGTGTCGAGCCCCGAGGGCCACGTGGCCATCGACGCCTCCGGCATGCTCCAGAGCTCCGACGGCGTGCCGGCCAAGGCCGAGGGCGACACCTTCATCATCCACATGGACCGCGAGTCGCTCGGCGACCTGCCCATGGGCAAGTACGACGTGATCGTCACGATCACCGGCTACGAGCAGGACCGGTTCATCACCTGGGAGGTCTCGGGCGAGGGCTTCCCGAGCATCGGCCACTACTACGGCTACCGGCTCGAGCCCGCCGACGAGGGCACGCTCGTCACCTCCATCTACGACTGGTCGAACATCGGCGAGAAGTGGAAGGAGAGCGGCATGTGGCCGATCATCCCCGAGTCGGCCCTGAAGGCGACCCTCGGCATCCTCGAGCGCACCGTCCGCGCCAAGAGCTGATCTGCGGGTGGGCGACGCGGCGGCCAACGATGCGTTGGTGCGGGACTTCCTGACCGCGTGGGAGCGACGCGACACCGACCGCATCGCCGCGGCGTTCGCCGAGGACGGGGTGTACCACTCGACGCCGCTGACACCGATCGTCGGCCGCGAGGCCATCCGGGAGTGGGTGGCGTCGTTCGAGGGCAAGCCACCGGGCCGGCTCGAGGTCCGCCACCAGGTCGCCACCGACACCGTCGTGATGAACGAGCGCGTCGACCACATCACCCTCAACGGGAAGCCCGTGACCTTGCCGATCACCGGCGTCTTCGAGATCGAGGACGGCCACATCAAGGCCTGGCGCGAGTACTTCGACCTCGCCCCCGTCCGCCAGGCCTACGAGGAGTGACCGCGAGGTCATAGGTTCCGCTGCCCCTGGCCCGAGGTCATGAGTTCCGCATCCGGAACCAATCGCCTCGGGCTCGGACGAAAGGAACCCATTGCCTCGCCTGGGTTGTCGTCACCGCGGCGGACGACGTGAGCCGCGGAGCTGAGGCCGCATCGGTGCGATCCCCTGCCGTACGCCCGCGGGCGTAGGCGCGGGTGCGCCTCTGGGGCGACGACGGCGACCTCCGACGTCCGTACCCTGAACGGCATGCGTCCCCCCTCCCGCGTCGCCATCTGGGTGAGCGCGCTGGCGGTGGGCGCCTTCGAGGTGGTCGGCACCTTCGGGGCGACGAGCAACCAGCCGGAGCGCAGGGACGTCACGGCCCTGGCCATCGCGCTGGTGCTGATCGGGCCGGCGGCGCTGGCCGTGCGCGACCGGTTCCCCCGGGCGGTCGCGGCGACCGCGATCGGGTCGACCCTCGTCTACCTGGGCCTCGGCTACGCCTACGGGCCCGTGTTCGTCAGCGTCGTCGTCGCCCTGGTCTGGCTGGTGCTCCTCGGTCGGCGACGGGAGGCGTGGATGTTCGCCGGCCTCGGCTACGCAGGGTTCCTGGTCACCGTCGGGATCGACGGCCGCCCGGGCGGGTCGTCCTGGGTGCACTGGGCGCTCGTCGCGGGGTGGCTCGTCGTCGTGCTGGTGGTGGCCGACCAGGCTCGCGTCCGCCGGGATCAGCGGGCGGTGCAGCTCCAGGCCGACCAGGACGCCCGCGAGCGCCAGGCCGGCAAGCAGCGCCTGGCCCTCGCCCAGGACCTGCACGACGTCCTCGCCCACAACATCTCGCTGGTGAACGTCCAGGCGAGCGTCGCCCTCCACCTCCTCGACGAGCAGCCCGACCGGGCCCGCCCCGCGCTGACGGCGATCAAGCAGGCCAGCCACGACGCGCTGGAGGAGCTCCGCACCGCGCTCGACCTCCTCCGCGACGGCGACGCCCCGAAGGCGCCCGCCCCCCGGCTGCGGGACCTCGAGCAGCTGGTCGACGGCGTGCGCGGCGGCGGGGTGGCCGTCCGCCTCGACCAGGAACCCGAGCCCGCGGACGTGCCGGCCGCCGTGGAGCTGGCCGCCTACCGGATCGTGCAGGAGGCGCTCACCAACGTCACCCGCCACGCCCGCGCCAGCGCGGTGGTCGTCAGCGTCGGCTACGCAGACGGGGTGACCATCGACGTGCAGGACGACGGCGTGGGCGGCACGCCGGTGTCGGGCAACGGCCTGTCCGGCATGCGGGAGCGGGCCACCGCGCTCGGCGGTTCGGTCGAGGCTGGTCCGGCGCCGGGCGGTGGCTTCCGGGTCCACGCCCACCTGCCGGTGCGCTCGTGATCTCGGTCGCCCTCGCCGACGACCAGGCACTGGTGCGAGCCGGCTTCCGGGCCCTGCTCGACGCCCAGCCCGACATCGAGGTCGTCGGCGAGGCCGCCGACGGCGAGGAGGCCGTTCGGCTGGCGGTCACCGACCGGCCCGACGTGATCCTCATGGACATCCGCATGCCGGGCCTCGACGGGCTCGAGGCCACGCGGCGCATCGTCGCCGATGAGCGGTGTGCCGGGGTGAAGGTCGTGATCCTCACCACGTTCGACCTCGACGAGTACGTCTTCGAGGCGATCCGCGACGGCGCCAACGGCTTCCTCGTGAAGGACACGGAGCCCGAGGAGCTCATCCGCGCCGTGCGGGCGGTCGTGGCCGGCGACGCCCTGCTGTCGCCCCGGGTGACCCGTCGCCTCATCGCCGAGTTCGCCGACCGGGCCAAGGAGCCCGCCGCGGGACCCGGGCTGGACGTGCTCACCGACCGCGAGCGCGAGGTCGTCGGGCTGGTGGCCGAGGGCTCCAGCAACGAGGAGATCGCCGAGCGCCTGGTGATGAGCGCAGCCACGGCGAAGACCCACGTCAGCCGGGCGATGATCAAGCTCGGTGCCCGGGACCGGGCCCAGCTGGTGGTCTTCGCCTACGAGAGCGGCCTCGTCCGCCCCGGCTGGACCTCCTGACGAGCCGAGGGCCGTCGTCTACGCCCCCGGGCGCAGGCGAAGCGCCTCCGCGCGGACGACGACCGGAGGCTGTCGTTCCCGGACGATGGCTCCATGACCACCACCACCGCCCTCACCCTCGATGGGCTCACGAAGCGCTACGGCGATCGCACGGTCGTCGACCACCTCGACCTCGAGGTGCCGACGGGTGTCGTCGCCGGCTTCGTGGGCCCCAACGGGGCCGGGAAGACCACGACCATGGCCATGCTCCTCGGGCTCGTCCGCCCGAGCGGCGGCTCCGGCACGGTCCTCGGCCGCAGCATCGCCGACCCGGCGAAGTACCTCCACAAGGTCGGTGCGCTCATCGAGCGCCCCGCCTTCTACCCGGCGCTCACCGGTGTGCAGAACCTCCGGGTGCTCGCCACCCTGGGGGGCCACGACCTCGACCGCATCCCCGCCCTCCTCGAGCTCGTCGGGCTCCAGGACCGGGGCGACGACCGATACAAGGGCTACTCGCTCGGCATGCAGCAGCGGCTCGGCATCGCCGCCGCCCTGCTCGGCGACCCCGACCTGCTCATCCTCGACGAGCCGGCCAACGGCCTCGACCCCCAGGGCGTCCGCGAGATGCGGCACCTGGTCACCACGCTGGCTCGGAGCGGCCGAACGATCCTCGTGTCCTCGCACGACCTCAGCGAGCTGGAGCAGGTCTGCGACTGGCTGCTGCTCATCGAGACCGGCCGCTCCCTCTTCCAGGGACCGGCCGATCAGCTGCTCGGCGGCGCGGCCGCCAGCATCGCCGTCGCACCGAGCGATCCCCTCGACCAGCAGGTGCTCCACGAGCACCTCGCGGCCCAGGGGCGCGACGTCCGGGTGGAGGAGGGGCGGCTCCTCGTCGCCGTCGACGGCGACGACGCCGTCGACCTCGCCGCCTGGATCAACCGATCGGCCTTCGACGAGGGCATCGTGCTCAGCGAGCTGCACCCGCTCCGCACGACCCTCGAGGACCGCTACCTGTCGATGGTGCAGGGAGGTGCACGATGACCAGGATCATCAACGCCGAGCTCATCCGCCTGCTCCGCCGGCGGACCGTCGTGGCCGCCGCGATCGGCGCGCTGCTCTTCTCCGTGGTGTCGTCGCTGACGGTGCTGTCGTCCGCGGCGGACAACGTCGTGGCCTCTCGACAGGGCGGCACCACGCTGGCCGCCGTCGAGGGTGTGGGTGGGGGGACCGAGGCGTTCGCGGTCGGCGCCTCGTTCGTCGGCTTCCTCGTGTTCGTCGTCTTCATCGCCCTGATCGCCGGTGACCTCTCCGGCGGCACGTTCCGGGCGAGCCTGCTCCGGGAGCCGCACCGCCTGCGGGTGATCGTCGGCAAGCTGGCCGGCATCCTGCTGGTGGCCGCAGGGGTCGTGGCGTTGGCCGAGGTGGCCACGTTCGCCCTGTCCCTCCTGGTCGCGCCCGGTCAGGACATCTCCACCAGCCAGTGGTTCACGCTGGGCAGTGCGGGTGATGCGGTGACCGACTTCGCCACGGTGTTCGCCGGGGTGGCCGGCTGGGCCGTGTTCGGCACGACCCTCGCGGTGATCTTCCGGTCCGTGCCGGTGGCGCTCGGCGTCGGCTTCGCCTGGGCGGGACCGTTCGAGAACATCGTCGTGGACTCGTGGAGGACGGGCTACGAGGTCTTCCCCGGTCAGGTCCTCGGCTCGATGATCCGGGGTGGCACGGTCGAGCTCGGTCTCGGCCGGGCCCTGTTCACCGCGGCGATCTACAGCGCCGTCGCCGCAGGGACCGCGCTCGTCCTCCTCGCCCGCCGCGACGTCACCGCCTGAACCCCACTGCTTCTGGCCCGGAACACACGACCCATGGGTCGGTTGTTCCGGGCCAGAACGCGTGGGGGCCCTAGACCTTGCGGCCGGTGTAGGCGGCGAGGCGCTCGATGGGGGTGGCGTCGGCGGGGGGATCGGTCGCCTGGGCGAAGGTCGTGCCGTCGCGCATGGGATCGAGCATCGCCTCGGCGCAGGCTTGGGCGGCGGCCACCAGCTCGGCCGGCGGGTCGTAGGACTGACCGGTCGCGTTGGCCAGGTCCCAGCCGTGCACGATGCCGTCGAGCACCACGTACTGGGCGAAGCCGGCTCCCGTCGCCTCGCCGAAGGGCGCCTGGATCGTCTGATCGAGGGCGCCCGGGGCCCGCATGGAGTCGAACAGGCCGCCGATGCTCGAAGCGAACGAACCGAGCAGGTCGGCCAGGGGCGGTTCTCCCGGTTCGGCGCCCTGGTACACCGCGGTGAAGACCGTGGCGCCGCCGATCATGTGCTCGAGGACCCCTCGGACGTCGTACTCCGCGCACGCCGTGCTGTTGCCGAGCTGGTCGGCCGAGATCCCTCCGACGACGTCGTCGAGCAGGGGGCCGAGCTGGTCGAGCTGGCTGAGGACATCCATGGTGGCTCCTTGGCGTTGGGCGAGCTCGGCCGCTTCTCGATCACGTCCGAGCTCGATGAGCTCGACGACGGTGGGGGACCCGGCCGGCCCGATGTACTGATCGTCCACCCATCGAGCATCCCCGTCCAGCAGCTCGGCCGCATCGGGCGAACGCCCCATCGGCGGGGACTCCGCCGCACCCCGGACGTGGGTGGTCTGCCCGATGCGGGCGACGGCGCCAGACCCGCACGATGTGGTGGTCGGGGAGGCGCCCCGACCCGATCTTGGAGGCACTGCCATGCACGTTCCCGCAGAGAAGCTGACGCTCGAGATGCAGGCCGGGGAGCTCGAGACCCGGGGCGACGTGTGGGGGGACCAGCACATCCGTCACTGCGACCTGCCCGCCGGCACCGACATGACCCCGCTGCTGAAGGGCCTCCCCGGGGACCTGTGCTCCTGCCCGCACTACGGCGTGATGCTGGAGGGCTCGATGACCCTCCGCTACGCCGACGGCACCGAGGAGACCACCGAGGCCGGCGAGTACTACTACTGGCCCGCCGGGCACACCGGCTGGACCACCGGCGGCGCCGTGTTCTACGAGATCAGCCCGGCCGCGGAGATCGCCCCTGTGCTCCAGCACATCGGGGCGCAGCTGGCCGCCACCTGACCCCGGCTACCGTCACCGCCGTGCTCCCCGACGTGCTGGTGACGGCTCGTGAAGCGGCCGCCCGCCACGACTGGCCGGCGGCCGCCGCCGAGCTGGAGTCCCTCCGTGGCGACGACCCGGTGGTCGACGCCCAGCGCCTCGACCTGCTCGCCGCCGTCCTCTGGTGGCTGGGTCGGATGGGGGACAGCATCGAGGCCGGCGAGGAGGCGTACCGCCTGCACGAGGAGTCCGGGGACGCGCGGGCGGCGGGCTACTCGGCGGTGTGGCTCTACGAGCGCAACTGCCAGCACGCCCGGCCGTCGATCGGCTCCGCCTGGTTGCAGCGGGCCCGCCGGGCCCTGGGCGACGACCCCGAGTGCGTCGAGTTCGGCGCCCTCATCCTCCGGGAGGCCGAGCTGGGGCACGGCGGCGGCCGGCTGACGGAGGCGCGCGGAGCGCGCCGAGGCCGCGCTCGCGCTCGGTCGCCGGCTCGGCTCGGCCGACATCGAGGGCGAGGCGCTCCAGACGATCGGCCGGATCCTGATCGACGACGGTGACATCGACGGCGGCCTGGCCCACCTCGACGAGGCCATGCTCCTCGCGGTGGAGGGCCGCCTCGGCCCGTACTCCACCGGCAAGGTGTACTGCAGCATGATCAGCGCCTGCGAGGACGTCGGCGACCTGCGGCGGGCGGACGAGTGGACCGAGGCCACCACCCGGTGGACGCAACGGCACCCGATGGCGATCTTCCCGGGGATCTGCCGGCTCCACCACGGGGTGGTGCTCGACCGGCGGGGCTCCATGGTCGACGCCGAGCGCGAGCTCAGCCAGGCGTGCGAGGAGCTGGTCGACCGGCACCTGGCGGCCGCGGCGTCGGCCTATGCCGAGGTCGGCGACATCCGCCGCCGGCTCGGCGAGCTCGACCGGGCCGAGGAGGCCTTCGCCCGGGCGGAGGAGCTGACGGGCGGCGCCTGCATGGGCACCGCGCTGCTGCGCCTGGCCCAGGGCCGGGTCGACGCCGCGGTCCGGATCATCACCGGGTGCATGGCGGGGCAGTCACCCAACCCGCTCGGTCGGTCCCGGGGGCTCCCCGCGCACGCCCAGATCCTGATCGCCGCTGGTGACCTCGACGGGGCCCGGGCCAGCGTCGAGGAGCTCGAGGCCACCGCCGACTCCTTCGGCACGGCCCAGCTCCACGCGATGGCGTCGCTGGCCCGTGGCCGCTTGCAGCTGGCCGAGGGCCAGGCGGAGGCGGCGGCCACCTCGCTGCGCGAGGCCGTGCTGCGCTGGACCGAGCTCGAGGTGCCGTACGAGGTGGCCACGGCCCGGACCCTGCTGGCCCAGGCCCTCCGGGTCTCGGGCGACGAGGAAGGCGCCCGGGAGTGCTTCGCCGCCGCCCGGGCGCTGTTCGATCAGGTCGGCGCTCGCCTCGAGATCGAGGACGGGCCTGGTGAGGTCCTCCCGAACGGCCTCACGGCACGCGAGGCCGAGGTGCTGCGGCTGATCGCCACGGGCCTGTCGAACAAGGACATCGCCGCCGCGCTGCACCTGAGCGTGAAGACCGTCTCGCGGCACCTCTCCAACATCTTCACGAAGATCGGCGTGTCCTCCCGGGCCGCGGCCACGGCGTTCGCCTTCGAGCACGAGCTCGTCTGAGGCCGGATGGGGCGTCCGCCCCATCGCCCGTCGTCAGCGCTCCCGCCGGCAATGGGGCCGTCGCCCGATGTCGCCAGCGCCCTCGATCGTCAGAGTCAGGGGACCAAGGCAGACGTGCGATGACGCACCCATCGGGAGGAACCCCAAATGACCGAGACCCTGACCCTCGACCAGATCGAGGCCATCAAGGCCAAGCAGCAGGCCACCTGGAGCTCCGGTGACTACTCCGTCATCGGCACGACCCTCCAGCTCGTGGGCGAGTCGCTCTGCGAGACGATCGACGCCCCCGCGGGAGCCAAGGTGCTCGACGTGGCCGCCGGCAACGGCAACGCCTCGCTCGCCGCCGCCCGCCGCGGCGCCGACGTGATCTCCACCGACTACGTGCCCGAGCTCCTCACCCTGGGCGCCGCCCGCGCGAAGGCCGAGGGCCTTCCCGTCGTCACCCAGGTGGCCGACGCCGAGAACCTGCCGTTCGAGGACGCCACGTTCGACGCGGTCCTCTCCACCTTCGGCGTGATGTTCGTGCCGAACCCGCCGCGGGCCGCCGCCGAGATGCTGCGGGTCTGCAAGCCTGGTGGCCAGATCGGCCTCGCCAACTGGCACCCCGACGGCTTCATCGGCGGGATGTTCAAGATCATCGGCGGCCTCGTGCCCCCGCCCGCCGGCATCCCCTCGCCGATGCAGTGGGGCGTCGAGGCGAAGCTCCAGGAGCTCTTCGCCGGCGCCGACGTGCAGGTGACCACGAAGCAGTTCACCTTCCGCTACCGGTCGGCCCAGGACATGTTCGAGACCTTCCGCGACTTCTACGGCCCGACCGTGAAGGCGTGGGCGGCCCTGGACGACGAGGGCAAGGTGGCGTTCGAGGAGCAGCTCGTGGCCCACATGGACGCCGGCAACCGCCGCACCGACGGTGCGCTGGCCGTGGACTCCGACTACGTCGAGGTCATCGTCACCAAGAGGTGATCACAGGGAGCTGCGCCGATCGGCGAAGCGACCCGACGACACAGTCGCCCTTGTTGGGCACGTAGACGTCCGGCCCCGCCCCCGTGTGCTCATAGTTCCGTCGTGATCGTGGCCATCGCCCGGTCCCACTCCCAATGGGCCCGGAGCGAGTGCAGCAGGCCATCCGCACCGAGGCGGTAGACGAACACCCCCTCGGTGCGCATGGTCATGCCGCCGGCCATGTGGGTGGTGATGGTGGCCACGTTGGCCACCTCGTCGCCGCTGGCGAACGAGTCGTGGATCTCGAACTCGAACGTCTCGATGGTGGCCACCGTGGCATCCCAGAACGCGCCGATCCCGGCGTGGCCGCGGTGGCCCTCGCCCGTGGGGTCGAGCGGAGACGGCCCCACCGGATCCTCGACCACGGCGTCGGGGTGGAACAGGGCGAGCCACTCGTCCTTCGCATGGCGGCTCACCGCCTCCATGGACCGCTTCGACATCGCCCGCGCGGGGTGCTCCGCATCGCTCATGCCGGAGTTCTAGCCCGGGTGTAGACACCTGGCATGCGGATCGGAGCGCTCGAGGTGCTGCCGGTGATCGACGGCACATGGCGCCATGCCGCGTCGGAGCTGTACGCCAGCCAGCCCGACGACGAGGCCTGGGCGCCGCACAAGTACCTGGTCGGCGACGACGGGATGCTCGAGCTGACGATCGGCGGGTTCCTCGTGCGCCACGAGCACAACGACCGCGTGGTGCTGGTCGACCTCGGGCTCGGCGGCAACGACCTGTTCGACATGCAGGACGTGCCGGTGGCCGCCGCCCACTTCCCCGGCCTGCGCTTCGGCCGGATCTTCCCGGGCCAGCAGCACCGCCGCTTCGAGTTCCTCTGAATTGTCGGTTCGCAACCGGAGGTTGCTCACCGAGCTGAGCGGACGGCCTGCGGCCGGCTGAAGGGCGACCTCCCGTCGACGACCCGGCGCTTCCCGGGAGCGGGGAGTCCGCGCCGCGAGGGGCACCATTCGCGGCGCGGTCGCAGACTCCCGTGACCGCGTTGGGTGGGCGGGTGGGGCCGGCCCCTGGCGGTGCGCCCAGCAGATCTGGGGAGTCTGCGACCGCGTCGCGATGGGTCGTCCGGCGGTGTGGACTTCTGGCTCGCCAGAGACGCGAGGCGGGCGCGGCGGGAGCGGTGCTCTTCAGGCGGCCGAAGGCCGGCCTCTCAGCTCGCAGGAGCTCGCCGAACGCGAGCGATGGCGAACACCGGATTCGGCCTGGCGGGCAGGCGTCCATATGATCGCCGGCGAAGGTAGGGGGACGACGACCAGGGGGTCAGCAGATGGCGTGGGACTTCGCAACGGAGCCCGAGTTCCAGAAGAAGCTCGACTGGGTCGAGGAGTTCTGCCGCGAGGAGATCGAGCCGCTGGGCTATGTCTTCCCCTACGCGGTGCGGATGCCGGACCCGAAGATCAAGGCCCTCGTCAAGAGCCTCCAGGACGAGATCAAGGCCCAGGGCCTCTGGGCGCTGTTCCTCGATGAGGAGCTCGGCGGCCCCGGTTACGGCCAGCTGAAGCTCGGCCTGCTCAACGAGATCATCGGCCGCTACCCCTCGGCCCCCCAGATGTTCGGCGCCGCCGCCCCCGACACCGGGAACATGGAGATGCTCGCCGCCTACGGCACGGACGAGCAGAAGCAGCGTTGGCTGACGCCGATGCTCAACCAGGAGATGTGGTCGGCGTACTCGATGACCGAGCCGCAGGGTGGGTCGGATCCCAGCCTCTTCCGCACCACCGCCACCCGCGACGGCGACGAGTGGGTGATCAACGGCGAGAAGTGGTTCACCAGCGCCGGCCGCGTGGCCGACCTGCTGTTCGTGATGACCACCAGCGGCATGTTCGTGGTGCCTCGCACCACCCCCGGCGTCGAGATCATGCCCGAGCCGCGCAACCACAACCACATCAAGTACAACGACGTCCGCGTGCCGCTCGACCACCTCCTCGGACCCGAGGACGGCGCCCGGGTGCTGGCGCAGCGCCGCCTCGGCGGCGGTCGCATCCACCACGCGATGCGCACGATCGCCCAGTGCAAGCTGGCCTTCGACATGATGTGCGAGCGGGCGCTCAGCCGCGAGTCGCACGGCAAGATCATCGCCGAGCACCAGATGGTGCAGGAGAAGATCGCCGAGTCCTACGCGCAGATCCGCATGCTCCGCCTGCTGGTGCTCGAGACCGCCTGGAAGATCGACAACTCGAGCACCCAGGAGACCCGCACCGACATCGCCGTCGTGAAGTTCACGATGGCCAAGGTGCTCCGCGAGGTGTCGTTCAACGCGCTGCACATCCACGGCTCCCTCGGCACCACCGACCTCACGCCGCTCCAGGCGATGTACGCGGCGGCCCCGACCATGGGCCTGGCCGACGGGGCCGACGAGGTCCACATCGCCACCGTCGCTCGCAACGTGCTGAAGGGCTACCGCCCGCACGAGGGCTACTGGCCCCGGGAGTACATCCCGGCGAAGCGAGAGGAGGCGTGGCAGAAGTTCGAGCCGAAGTTCCAGGCCGACCCCGAGCTCCGCACGGTCGCCGAGCAGTACAAGAAGTACTTCGAGAACCGCCGGGGGTAGCGTCTCGGAGCTGGCGGCTGGTCCCGGGGGCGGGAAGGGGGCCTTGATGACGGACGGTGCGCAAGGGCCCAGGGCGCTCGGGCGACGCGTCGTGGTGGCGGAGGACAACGATCGGAGCCGTCGGCTCATCGGCCACGTCCTCGAGCGCGACGGGTTCGACGTCACGGCCGTCTCCACCGGCGAGGAGGCCCTGGAGGAGGTGCGCGCCGCCCTTCCGGACCTGCTGCTCCTCGACATCCAGCTCGTCGGGTCCGCGCTCGACGGCGAGGCGGTGCTCCGGCTGGTCCGGGAGGATCCGCGGACGAGCGGCGTGGTGGTCGTGGCGCTGACGGCGTTCGCGGTCCGGGGCGATCGGGAGCGGTTCCTCGCCGCTGGGTTCGACGGGTACATCGCCAAGCCGATCGACGTGCGCACCGTCGTCGACCAGCTCCTGGCCTACCTCGAACCATCGCCGTGAAGCGCAGCCGGCTCCTGCGGTCGGGCATGCCGACCATCCCGGGGGCCACCCGCGGCGAGGGGATCCACGAGGCGTTCGTGGTCAGCGGCTCGGTGGCCCAGCGGGTGGTGATCGCCCAGGTCGGTGCCCTCGTGAGCCTGATCGTCGGGTCCGGGGTCGCGACGGCGGTCCTGCTCGATGGTCGGTTCGATGTCGACGACGTCGGCGCCCTCGCTCTCCTCGCGGCGGCCATCGTCGCGTCGGTCGCGCTGAGGCGGGGCTCCCTGCCGCTGCCGATGATGGATGCGGTCACCGTGGCGACGGACGTGGCGCTCGCCGCGGCCGGCATCCAGGGCGGACCCGCGGTGCGGATCGTGCTCCCGGCGATCTACGTCTCCATCGGCACGTCCGTGTGCCTGGTCCGGCCGATGAACCGGGCGCTGCCCCACATGATCGGGCTCTCGTTGAGCTACGGCGCCGTGGTCGTGTTCGGGAGCCACATCGAGGCACCCCTGACGCACTGGCTGGCGGTGGTGGTCAGCATCGCGGTGTCGGGCACCTTCGCGCAGTGGCTGGTGCGCCAGGTCGTCGAGTACGCCACCGCCGAGCGCGAGGCTCGGCTCGGGATCGAGCGCGCCACCGTCGAGCTGGCGGCGCAGAACGAGGCGCGCTCGGTGTTCCTCTCCAAGATGTCCCACGAGCTGCGGACGCCCCTCAACTCGATCGTGGGCTTCTCCGACCTGCTGCAGGACGAGCTCGACGGCCGCCTCGACGCCGTGCAGCGCGAGCTCGTCGCCGACATCGCGGACTCGGGTCGAGACCTCCTCGCGCTCGTCGACGACCTGCTCGACCTCAGCAAGGTGGGAGAGGGCGAGGTGGCCCTGCGCCTCGCCGACGTGGACCTCTGCGAGGTCGCCCGCACCGTGGAGCGATTGCTGTGGGACCGGGCCCACGAGGCGGGGGTGTCCCTGCGCGTCCGCAGCGCCACCCGGCACCTCCACCTGCGGGCGGACCCGCTGCGGGTCCGCCAGATCCTGTGGAACGTGGTGGGCAACGCCATCAAGTACTCCCCCCGGGGCGAGGTCGTCGACGTGGTCGTGTCGGAGCACGACGGGTGGGCCACGACCGTGGTGTCCGACCGTGGCCCGGGCATCGACCCGGCCGAGCGGGAGCGCATCTTCGAGCTGTACCAGCAGGGCACCGCGGCCGCCCCGGGCAGCGGCATCGGGCTCTCCCTGTGCCGTCGCCTCAGCGAGGCCCACGACGGCCGACTGGTGGCCGGCGCGGCCGCTCACGGGGGCAGCACGTTCACCCTCGAGCTGCCGGTGCGCGGGCCGGCCGCCGACCGCGGCGACCAGGACGCGGATGGCGGTGCCGCGGTGCCCTCGTTGGGCGAGCTCGACAAGGCCATCCTCATCCCCGGTTCCCAGGCCAATCGCCTGGCGATCGCTCGTGTCGGACGCCACGTCGCCAGGGCCACCGCGGCCATGCTGCCGGTGTTCGCGCTGATCACGCCCGGAGACGTCGCGGCGCGGGTCGGCGTCGCGGCGCTGGGGTTCGTGGCGCTCTTCTTCGCCTGGGCGATCGGACGGATCGCGTCCTCGGATGACCGCGGGTTCTCGTCCGGGATGATGGACGCCTGGGCGATCGGCGGCTTCGCGGTGATCGCGCTCGGGGTCACGGTGCTCGGCTCGGTCCAGGACGTGCTGGTGTTCTGCTTCGGGTGGCCCCTGCTCACGGCCGCGTCGCTGGCCTCCGTTCGCAGCCTGGTCGGCCAGGCCGCGGCGGTGCTGGTCTTCTACGCCGTGGCGCTGGCCGTCGCCGGGGTGCCCAACGCCCCGCAGCACTGGCTGGCCGTGTCCGCGATCGTCTCCACCAACGGGATCGTGGTCGGCTGGGTGGCGGGCCGTCTGCGCGAGTCGGTGGTGGGCCTGTACGAGGCTCGCCTGGTGGCCGAGTCGGCGCAGCGGGAGGTGGTCGCGGTGGCTGCTCACAAGCGCGACTTCCTGGCCAGCACCTCGCACGAGCTCCTGACCCCGCTCAACGCGGTGCTCGGGGCGTCGGCCTTCCTGGCTCACGACGGGAGATCCCTCACGCCGCAGCAGCTCGCGCACGTCGCGGACATCCACGAGTCCGGGGAGGCGCTCCTGAACCTGCTGTCCGACATGCTCGACTTCGCCAAGCTCGAGAGCGGGCGCCTGCCCAGCCTCCCGTCGGAGACCGAGGTGGGGCCTCTGGTGGACCGGGCCTTGGCGACCGTCCGACCGGCCGCCGACGCGCGTCGGATCACCCTGTTGGCCGAGGTCGACGATCTGCTCCCGGTGATCTGCGTCGACCCCGAGCACCTCGAGCGAGCGGTCGGGATCCTCCTCGCCAACGGGCTGAAGTACACCGCTCCCGGCGGCCGTGTCGAGGTGATCGCCCGGCGATCGGAGAGCTCGGTGCTGCTGAGCGTCCGCGACACGGGCGTCGGCATCGGCGAGCACCAGCTCGCCCGGGTGTTCGAGCCCTTCCACCAGGGCGTCCGCAGGTCTCCGAGCGGCTGGGACGGCGGGAGCGGCCTCGGCCTCGCGCTCGCGCGTGGGCTCCTCGGCCTCGAGGGCGGGGAGATCCGCGTGGAGAGCACGCCCGACGTGGGCAGCACCTTCACCATCGTGATCCCGCTCGCGACAGAGGTCGCCCGCTAGTGGCCTTCCGATCGCTCCTTGGCGAGGCGGCGTTGCTCGCGCTCCAGGACGAGGTCCTGGGGACTGGCGAGCAGGAAGGCCGACGCCGCGTGGGCGGCGAGGCCGATGCCCCACCCGAGGATCGGGTAGAGGAACCAGGGGTGCCCTCCGCCGGTGAGCACCCAGATCCAGAACAGCGAGAAGTTGGTGGCGAGGTAGACGGCGCCGTGGAGCCACCAGGCGCGCCGTCGCAGGATGCGCCGGGCTTCCCGTTCCCGGAACGCGGCGGTTGCGAAGTCATCCATCGGTGTTGTTCTCCCTGTTGAGGATCTTCTCGATCTGGGTGGTCGTCCGGGCGAGGACCCGGGTGATCGCGGTGACCGTCACGGGGTCGAGGCGTCGGGATCGGTCGTCGAGGTCCGTGACGAAGGTGTCGAGCAGCGACCCGAGGGTGTGGGTGGGCTCGGTGTGCCGGGACCGTTCCGCGACGAGCTCGAGGGTGTCGGACACCTCGGCGTGGGCGGTTCGACCGGTGCTGGTGAGCTCGTAGACGACGGTGCCGGTGTCGTCCTCGGTCCCTGCGATGAGCCCCGCGTCTTCGAGGCCGAGGATCGCGGGGTAGACGGCACCTGGGCTCGGCCGCCACGAGCCCCCGATGGCCTCGCCGAGCGCCTGCATGATCGCGTAGCCGTTGGCCGGTGCGATCCCGGCGAGCGCGATGAGGACCGCGTCGCGCAGCTCGCCGCGGCGGAAGAGGCGCGTCATCGCAGGGCGACCCGGCTGATCGGAACCGGCGTGGACCTGCCGCGCACGGTGAGGTCCTCGACCGGCGGGATCGCGGGGAACCCCGAGAGCACCACCTGCCCCGGTTCGGCGGCGGCGCAGAGGCGAGCGGCGAGGTTCACGTCGGCCCCGTACAGGTCGCTGCCGTGGGAGATGGGTCGGCCGTGCCGTGCTGACGCCCGGATCGCCCAGGGCGCACCGTCGGGTTGCTCGCACCGCCGGGCGACGGCGGCCAGCACCGCCACCGGGTCGACCCCGACCGGGAGCGAGCCGAGGACCCCGTCGCCGAGGTGCTTGACCACCCGACCGTTCGCCGAGCTGAGCTCCTCGCGGGCGATCTCGCCCACGTGCAGCGCGGCCCGGAGGCCAGCGTCGTCACCGTGGGTCTCGGTGAAGGCGACGAAGCCCACGAGATCGACCATCACCACGGTGAGCTCGACCGAGGTGCCGGGCCCGAGGTCGTACGCCGCGGCCTCACCCGTGGCGGTCAGGCCGAAGCGGTAGCCGTCCGCCCGCTCGATGTGGACGTGGTCCGCCTGTTCGAGCTCGAGGAGCAGGCGCAGGAGCCGGTCGGCTCGCACAGGCCGCCCGACCGAGCGGAGCCGGTCCATCACCGAGGTGCCATCCGCGGGCTGGTCGACGCTCGTCCCGAGCAGTGCCTGCAGCACGTCGAGACGAGCGGCGCTGGCCATGCCGTGTTCATAACGTAATGCTACGAATCAGTCAAGACGTAACATTACGTTCGGGGTGTCATCGCTGGCCTCGTCAGGGCAGCGCGGTGTAGGCGCTCGTCCAGAAGTCCTGGTGGATGGGCGGCAGCCAAGGTCCGCTGAAGAGCTGGTTGGTGAGGAGGATCCCCACCAACCCCTCGACCGGGTCGTTGGCCCACGAGGTGCCCATCCCGCCCGTCCACGAGTAGGTGCCGGGCGACTCGGCGATGTGGGTCTTGCGTCGGACGACGCCCACGCCGAAGCCCCAACCGAGCGCGCCGCTGGTGTCGGGGCCGCTCTGCAGGGAGCCGTCGACGGCGTAGAGCTGGTCGGTGGTCATCGCGGCGACGGACGATCGGGAGAGGACGCCGCCGCCGCCGTCGAGCAGCGCCAGCGCGAACGCGAGGTAGTCGTCGAGGGTGGAGACGAGTCCGCCGCCGCCGGACTCGAACGCGGGCCGCGCCGCCCAGCCGCCATCGGCGGGGTCGAAGGTCGCCCCCGGTCCCGGTGCCCACGCCGACGGGAGGTACGAGGGCCCGAAGCGGTCCATCGACGCGGTGGGCACGTGGAACGCCGTGTCACGCATGCCGAGGGGTCCGAAGATCCTGTCGTCCAGCACGTCGCCGAACCGCCGGCCGGTGGCTCGCTCCACCACGATGCCCAGGACGTCTGATCCCGTGTTGTAGAGCCACCGCTCGCCGGGCTGGTGCTCGAGCGGGAACTGCCCGAGCACGGCGGCGAACTCGTCGGTCGGCGGGCTCTTCGACGGCTCGGGCGGTCCGACCTCGAGGCCCATCGCCGCGGCCATGAGGCCGGGCAGCGTCTGCCCCTCCCAATCGGCGAAGTCCATGCCCCAACCGAGCCGGAACGTGAGCGCGTCGTGCACCGTCGGCGGGCGAACCGCGGGCACCGTGTCCTCGATCGAGCCCCGAGGGTCGACCATCACCCGAGGGTCGGCGAGCTCGGGGAGCCATCGCTCGAGTGGGTCATCCAGGCGCAGGACGCCGTCTTCGGCCAGCGCGAGCACGGCGGCGGCGGTGATCGGCTTGGTCATCGACGCGATGCGGAAGACGCTGTCGCGCCCGACGGGCGTCGACCCGTCGAGGGTCCCGGCGGTGCCGATGTGGACCTCACCGTCGCGGGCGACGAGCCACGCGGCGCCGGGGACCCCGTCCGTCGCGACGTGACGGCCCACGAGCTCGTCGAGCCGCTCCAGTCCGTCCTTCGACCACGCGCTCATCAGAACCTCCTGGCTCGGCGATCCGGTGTCTGACGGTACTGGCGGGCGGAACTCATCGAGACCGCACCCGCCCGGGCTCAGCCGGCCACCTGGCGGGTGGTGGCGTTGATGCGGTTGAAGAAGTTGATGGCGGCGATGCTCAGCACGATCAGCCCGAGCTCCTGCTCGCTGAACTGGTCCGCGGCGTCCTCCCAGACGTCGTCGGGAACGGCCTCGCCGCGGTCGGCCAGGCGGGTGGCCGCCTCCGTGAGGGCCAGGGCGGCGCGCTCGGCGTCGTTGAAGTGGGCCGACTCCCGCCACGCGGCGACCGCGTGGAGCTTCTCGTCGGGCTCGCCCGCCTTGCGCAGCGCCGTCGAGTGCATGTCCAGGCACACGGCGCAGCCGTTGATCTGGCTCGCCCGCAGGGAGAGCAGCTCCAGGTCGATGGTGGTCTCGGCGCCGTGCAGCACCTTCTGGAAGGCCTTCGCGATGTCCATCGCGCCGGGGACGGCGAACAGCGGGTTCTGCATGCGTGCTTCCATGGGGGTTCCTCCTCGATCGGCGGCCGTCACATCGGCCGTGCTTGGGGTGTCAACCGGATGACACCGCTCGACGACGGGATGTGACACATGGACGAGAACGACCAGCTGGCGGAGCGCTTCGAGGAGCACCGGCCTCACCTGCGGTCCGTCGCGTACCGGATGCTCGGCTCCTTCGCCGAGGCCGACGACGCCGTGCAGGAGACGTGGCTGCGGGCCCGCGCCGCCGACAGCCGCGAGGTCGAGAACCTCGGGGGCTGGCTGACGACGATCGTCGCCCGCATCTGCCTGAACCAGCTGCGCTCGCGCGGTCGCCGGCGGGAGGACCCGCTCGACGTCCACATGGCGGACCCCGTGGTGGTGCGCCTCGACATCCCCGACCCCGAGCAGCAGGCGCTGCTCGCGGATGCGGTGGGCCTCGCCCTGCAGGTCGTCCTCGAGGCGCTGGCGCCCGCCGAGCGGGTCGCCTTCGTGCTGCACGACCTGTTCGCCGTGCCGTTCGACGACATCGCCGACCTCGTGGGGCGCACGCCCACGGCCACACGACAGATGGCCAGCCGGGCTCGCCGCCGCGTGCAGGACGCCGCGCCGGCCCCGGACGTCGACCTCGCGCAGCAACGGATCGTGGTCGAGGCCTTCTTCGCCGCCGCCCGTGACGGCGACCTCGACGGGCTCGTCGCCGTGCTCCACCCCGATGCGGTCCTCCGCTCCGACGGCGGCACCCGGACCGACGCCACCGCGGTCGTGCGCGGCGCCGAGGAGGTGGCCTCGCGGGCCCTGCTCTTCCGCCAGGGCGCCGAATGGGTCCACCACGTGGTGGTGAACGGGGTGGCGGGTGTGGTCGTCGCCCCGCGGGGTCGACCGACCACGGTCATGGCGTTCACCGTGGTCGACGACCGGATCGTCGCCATCGACGCGCTCGCCGACGTCCGCCGCGTGGCCGCGCTGGGCCTCGACGTCAGCGGGTGGCGATGAGGAGGGCCATGCCGGCGAAGACCACGATCGCGCTGCGGCTGCGGGCCCGTCCGAGCGGCTCGTGGAGCACGAACGTGCCGATGAGCGGCCCGAGGAGCACGCTCGACTCGCGCAGCACGGTCACGTAGCCGACCGGTGCCCATCGCACCGCGGCGAGCACGAGCGCGTACGCGGTGGCCGAGGCCACGCCCGCCCACAGCGGCGAGCGCCAGTCGGTCCGCAACGAGGCGGTGACCTTGGACCACCGACCCGTGATCGAGCCCCAGGCCGTGATCGTGACCGCGCAGGCCACGAACGACGCCATGGCGTAGGCGAGGGAGTCGTCGACGTGCCGGGACCCGGCGGAGTCGAACAGCGTGTAGCCGGCGATCGTCACGGCGACGAGCCCGGCTCGCGCGAGCGGTTCCCACGAGGCTCGGCGCGGGGCGAACGTGAAGAGCCCGACCGCCACGATCGCGATGGCCACCCAGCTCCACCCGCGCAGCACGTCGTCGAGGAGCAGCGAGCCGCCGATCGCCGCGCCGAGGGCGCCGCCGCCCCGCGCCACCGGGTACGCCAACGAGAAGTCGCCGTGGTCGTACGCGCGAGCGAGGCCCACCAGGTAGACGACGTGCACCAGCGAAGAGCCGGCCAGGTAGGGGAGCGCGTCGAACCCGGGGCCGCCCGTGGCGATGAGCACGACGAGCGAGCAGGAGCCGCCGGCGATGAACTGGCCCCACAGCGCGATGAACCGGTCACCACTGCGCTTCGCCCGGAGGTTCCACGCAGCGTGGAGACCGGCGGAGGCCAGTGCGAAGAGGGTGGCGGTCAGCATTGTTCAACCGAACGGTTGACAACGGCGGAGCCCGGGCGTACGGTCTGTTCAACCAACCGGTTGAACATAACCGGGACGAGGACGAGGCAGGAGGATGCGATGGGGGCCGCGGCGGAGGATCCGCTCTCACGGGTGTTCTCGGCGCTGGCCGACCCCACCCGTCGAGACATCGTGGCGAGGCTCGCCGATCGCGACGCCACGGTCAACGAGCTCGCCGCCCCCTACGACGTCACGGTCCAGGCCGTCTCCAAGCACCTCAAGGTGCTCGAGGAGGCCGGGCTGGTCAGCCGCCGACGAGATGCACAGCGCCGGCCCGTCCACCTGGAGGCGGAGGTGTTCGACCTGATGACCAAGTGGATCGAGCGCTACCGCCGCGAGGCCGAGGACCGGTACCGCCGCCTCGACGCCCTCCTCCGGGACCTGCCCGACGAACCCGACCGCCCACCGCAGACAGGAGCGAAGTGATGGCCACGTTCACCTCCACCAGGGAGACCGAGATCCTCATCGACCCCGACGTCCCGCAGGTGCGGCTCGTCCGGGAGTTCGACGCCACGCCCGAACAGGTCTTCCGGGCCCACACCGATCCGAAGCTGTTCGTGCAGTGGTGCGGCCCGCGCAGCCTCGACAACGAGATCGACATCTGGGACTGCCGCAGCGGCGGTGAGTGGCGCTACGTGTCCCGCCGCGACGGCGAGGAGCACTGGTTCCGCGGCTGCTACCACGAGGTGCGCCCGAACGAGCTCATCGTGCAGACGTTCTCCTACGAGGGCTTCCCCGAGGGCGTCTCGCTCGAGACCCTGCGGCTCGAGCCGCTCGACGGCGGCCGCTGCCGGCTGATCGCGACCTCGCTGGTCGACTCCTTCGAGGGCCGCGACGCCTTCGTGGCCAGCGGCATGGCGACCGGCATCAACGAGGGCTACCAGAAGCTCGACGAGCTCCTCGCCGCCGGCTGACCTCGTAGCGTGCGCCCCCATGGGGGACACGGGATCGATCCGACTGCGAGACGGCCGCACGCTGGCGTGGGGCGAGCTGGGTGAGCCGGACGCGTTCCCGGTGGTGGCCCTCCACGGCACCCCGGGGTCGAGTCACCAGGTGCTGGTCGACGATGGTCCGCTGCGGGCGGCGGGGGTGCGGTTCATCGCCCCCGACCGTCCCGGGTACGGCGCCAGCACCTACGCTCCCCGCCGCACGCTCCCCGACTTCGCGGAGGACGTCCGGGAGCTCGCCGACCACCTCGGGCTCGGGCGCTTCGGGGTCGTCGGCCTGTCGGGCGGCGGCCCGCACGCCGCGGTGTGCGCCCGGTTCCTCGCAGATCGCGTGACGGCGCTCGGGCTGCTCAGCGGCATCGCCCCCGTCAACGAGCCCGGGACCGAGGCGGGGATGATGGGCCCGAACCGGTTGTTCACGCGCATCGCCCGCCGGTGGCCGATGGTCAACGCTGTGCCGTTCGGCCTGATGACGTCGCTCGGACGACGCGCCCCCGACCGGGTCATGGCACAGGCGGGGAAGCGGATGCCCGCCCCCGACGCGGCGGTCGTCGCCCGCCCCGAGGTCGCGGCTGCGTTCCGCCGTGACTTCGCGTCGGCGTCGCGCACGAGCGGTCGGGCCGCGGCGCAGGACTTCGGGCTGGCGGCGGGGGACTGGGGCTTCCGGCTCGAGGACATCGCCGTCCCGACCGACGTGTGGCACGCCGACGCCGACGTCAACGTGCCGCCCGACCACGCCCGCCGCCAGGCGGCCGCCATCCCCGGCGCCACGCTCCACCTGCTCCCCGACGAGGGCCACCTCATGTGCGTCACGCACATGGAGGAGATCCTCCGCACCCTCCTGTCCCACGGCCGCTGAACCCCACGCGTTCTGACCCGGGATCCACGACCCAGGGGTCGTGAGATCCGGGCCAGAAGCAGTGGGGTGGGGTCAGCCGGGGCGCCATCAGAAGGGGCCGGCGACCTCGTCGGCGCCCGTGGCGCGGAGGCCGCCGACGAGCAGTGCGGTGAGCTGGTCGACGAGCGTGCGGCGCGGGATCTCGCGCTTCGTGGACCACGACTCGGCGGCGAGGAAGACGGCGCCGATGATGGCGGCGGCCCACACGGGGGCGACCGACCGGTCGGCGCCGGCCCGGTCGAGGGCCCCCTCGAGCGCGTCGGAGAGCATGTGGCCGACCTTGAACTCGATCGAGTCGTCGCTCGAGGGCGCCGAGGCGGACTGGAGGAAGCGCCAGAGCGCCGGCTCCTTGTCGACGAACGCGCAGAACACGAAGATGCCGTCGCGCAGGATCTGGGCGAAGGGCTCCTCCCGCTCCATGACGGGGGACAGGGCCGAGCCGAGGTTGTCCGCGTAGCGGAGGGCCAGGGCGGCGGCGATGCCGGCCCGGTCGCCGAAGTGGTCGTAGAGGATGGGTCGGGTGACGCCGGCCTCGGCGGCCAGGTCGGCCATCGACAGGTCGGGGCCCAGCGCCCGGATGGCCCGGACGCAGGCGTCGAGCAGCTCGTCCCTGCGCTCGACCGGGTCGCGTCGCGGCCCGGGAGGCCGCCCCACCCGCCGTGCCGGTCCCGTCATCGTCCCCACGTTGCCACCTGTGACCACTGACCGCCCCGGACCCCTCGACAGATAAACTGACAACCTGTAACTTACAGCCTGTCGGAACCGCAGACCAGGGGGAGTGCCGAGATGACCAGCATGCGAGATGACGCCGAGATCCTCGGGCGCGATCGCGTCGACGACCTCGACGCGATCCTCGACCTCCGGTCCGATCCGCACGCGATCCTCCGCTCGGTCCGCGACAACGCGCCGGCCATCTTCACGTGGGACTACGAGCGCTCCCGGGCGCCGCTGTCGAAGCTCTACGAGAAGGCCAAGGGCGCGCAGTGGAACGCGACCACCGACCTGCCGTGGGAGACCGAGGTCGACCAGGAGCTCCTGGCCGCCACCTCGCCGATGCAGGGCAAGGAGGTCCTCGAGGCCGCCGGCATCGACTTCACCGGCACCTCGTTCGAGAGGTGGAGCAAGGCCGACTGGACCCGCTGCGCCATCGAGCAGCAGAACTGGACGCTGTCGCAGTTCCTCCACGGCGAGCAGGGCGCGCTCCTGTGCACCGCCAAGATCGTGGAGACGGTGCCGTGGATCGACGCCAAGTACTACGCGTCCACGCAGGTGATGGACGAGGCCCGCCACGTGGAGGTCTTCGCCCGCTACCTCGACGAGAAGATGAACGGGCACTACCCGATCAACCCGCACCTCGCCCTGCTGCTCGACGACATCATCGCCGACAGCCGCTGGGACATCACCTACCTCGGCATGCAGATCATGGTGGAGGGCCTCGCCCTCGCCGCCTTCTCGTTGGCCCAGGCGATGACCCAGGAGCCGCTCCTGAAGCAGCTGCTCCGCTACGTCATGAGCGACGAGGCCCGCCACGTGGCCTTCGGCGTGCTCTCGCTCAAGGAGTACTACGAGGGCCTCACCACGGCCGAGCTGGCCGAGCGCCAGGAGTTCGCCTTCGAGGCCGCGGTGCGCATGCGCGACCGGCTGGTCGGCGGCGAGGTCTGGGAGCGGATGGGCATCGACCCCCGCGAGGCCATCCGGGTGCTCAACCCGTTCGGAGAGGACAAGAACCAGGACCCGTTCCAGATGCTCCTGTTCTCGAAGATCGTGCCGAACCTCTCGAAGCTCGGTCTCCTCGACGCCAACGAGGGCTGGCTGCGGAAGAAGTTCGACGTGCTCGGCGTCACCCAGTTCGAGACCTGGACCGACACCACGATCGAGTACGAGATGCTCGACGCCGTCACCGAGGACCGTGAGGCGGCCGCGGCCGCCGAGGCCGGCTGAGCGGATTCGCTCTTGTAGCGTCCCGCCGATGACCGGGGGGACGCAGATCAACGACGAGCTGGGCTTCTACGTGCTCGCCGGCCAGGCCCGGTCGACGACGCGCGACGCCATCGCCGAGCTGCAGGACGGCGAGCGCCTCGGCTTCGGCACCGCGTTCGTGTCCGAGCGGTACAACAAGAAGGAGGCCGGCGTGCTCTGCGGGGCGGCCGGCGCGGTGACCGAGCGGCTCCAGATCCAGACCGCCGCCACCAACCACAACACCCGCCACCCGATGGTGACCGCCGGCTTCGCCCGCACGATGCAGAGCCTCACCGGCGGCCGCTTCGTGCTCGGCCTCGGCCGCGGCATCACGCCGCTCCAGGACGCCTTCGGCCAGGGCCGGATCACCACGGCCCAGATGGAGGACTTCGCCGGCATCATGCGCCGCCTCTTCCGGGGCGAGGTCGTGTTCGGGCACGACGGCCCGGCCGGTCGCTGGCCGGTGCTCCACCTCGACTCGTCGCTCGACGAGCACCTCCCGATGGGCATCACCGCCTTCGGGCCGAACACGCTCGAGCTGGCCGGCCGCGCGTTCGACGAGGTCGTGCTCCACACCTACTTCACCGACCAGACCACCGCCCGGTGCGTGAAGACGGTGAAGGACGCCGCCGAGAAGGCCGGCCGCGATCCCGCCGACGTGAAGGTGTGGTCCTGCTTCGCCACCATCGGCGACCACCTCTCCTACGAGGACCGCCTGCTCAAGACCGTCGGGCGGCTCGGCACCTACCTGCAGGGCTACGGCGACCTCCTGGTGCGGACCAACGGGTGGGACCAGGCCGTGCTGCAGCGGTTCCTCGCCGACCCGGTCGTCGGGTCGGTCCGCGGGCTCGACATCGAGGGCACCACCGAGCAGCTCGAGCACGCCGCCACCCTCATCCCCGAGGACTGGCTCGAGCCGAGCGCCACCGGCAGCCCCGAGCAGTGCGCGGCCGCGGTGCGCGGCCAGCTCGCGCTCGGCTGCGACGGGGTGATCATGCACGGGTGCAGCCCGGCGCAGCTCGAGCCGGTCCTCGACGCCTACCGAGCCATGGAGGTCTCGTAGCCATGTCGTCCATCACCGGAGCCACCGCCCTCGTCACGGGCGGGGGCAGCGGCATCGGCCTCGGCACCGCCACCCGGCTGGCCGCCGACGGCGCCCACGTGACCATCTGCGGGCGCACCGAGGACAAGCTCGTCGCGGCCGTGGCGGCGGTGGAGCCGCACGTCGGGGAGGGCGGGTCGATCCGCCACATCGCCGCCGACATCACCGTGGAGGACCAGATGGCGGCCGCCGTCGCGCGTGCGGCGGAGCCGACCGGTGGGCTCGACATCGTGTTCGCCAACGCCGGTGGGTCGCTGCACCTCGGCCCCTTCGCCGACGCCCAGGTCGACGCGCTGCGGGCGACGGTCGACCTCAACCTGATCGGCACGATGATCACGATCAAGCACGCCGTCCCCGCGATGCGCGACCGCGGCGGCGGATCGATCATCACGATGTCGTCCGGCGCCGGGCACTTCCCGCACCGGTTCCTCTGGGCCTACGGCGCCGCCAAGGCGGGCATCGACGTGCTCACCAAGTACGCCGCCGAGGAGCTCGGGGCGCACGGGATCCGGGTCAACAGCGTGCAGCCGGGCATCGTCGACGACGAGCTCATGTCCGGCATCACCGGCGGCGGGCCGCTGCTCGAGGACTACCTGGCCGGGATGCCGCTCGGCCGCGTGGGCCAGGTGGAGGACATCGCCGAGGCCGTCCGGTTCCTCGCCGGGCCGGAGTCGTCGTGGATCACGGGGGCCAACCTGCCCATCGACGGCGGGCACCACCTGCGCCAGGGCGCCAACTACGGCCTCATCTTCGGCATCGAGCGGTAGACGATCTCAGAAATCGATTCCAGCAGGCATCCGCCTCTAGATTTGGGCGGGGCCACGAGGGGGGCAGCACGGCATGAGCACGATCGACAAGGACGCGCTGAAGGAGCGGTACCGCGCCGAGCGGGACAAGCGGCTGCGAGCCGACGGCAACGCGCAGTACGTCGAGATCTCCGGCCACCTCAGCCACTACGCCGACGACCCGTACACCGAGGTCGTCCAGCGGGAGCCGCTGCGGGACCACGTCACCTTCACCTTCATCGGCGGCGGCTTCGCCGGGCTCGTCACCGGCGCGCGCGTGAAGGAGGCCGGCATCGACGACGTCCGCATCGTCGAGAAGGGTGGCGACTTCGGCGGCACCTGGTACTGGAACCGCTATCCCGGTGCCCAGTGCGACACCGCGTCGATGGTGTACATGCCGCTCCTCGAGGAGTGCGGGCACATGCCGTCGGAGAAGTACGCGCACGCGCCCGAGATCCTCGAGCACTGCCAGCGCATCGGGAAGCACTTCGGCCTCTATGACGGCGCGCTGTTCCACACCGAGGTCAAGGAGCTCGTGTGGGACGACGACGCGAACCACTGGATCGTCCGCACCACCCGCGGCGACGAGTTCACGACGCAGTTCGTCGGGATGGGCACCGGCCCCCTGCACCTTCCGAAGCTCCCGGGCATCCCCGGCCTCCAGTCGTTCCAGGGCCACACCTTCCACACCAGCCGGTGGGACTACGAGTACACGGGCGGCGACCCGTCCGGCGCGCCGATGACCGGCCTCGCCGACAAGCGCGTCGCGCTGATCGGCACCGGCGCCACCTCCGTCCAGTGCGTGCCCCACCTGGCCCAGGCCTGCGGAGAGCTCTACGTCTGCCAGCGGACGCCGTCGTCGGTCGATGTGCGCGGCAACCACCCGATCGACCCTGAGTGGTTCGCGGAGATCGCGACCCCGGGCTGGCAGCAGCGCTGGATCGAGAACTTCACCGCCAACCAGACCGCCACCCTCGTCGAGGAGGACCTCGTCCAGGACGGGTGGACCGAGCTGGTCACCCGGATGAAGTCCAAGTTCATGGGCCTCCCCGCGGACCAGATGACCCCCGAGGGGATCATGGCCGCCCTCGAGGACTCCGACTTCGAGAAGATGGACGAGATCCGGGCCCGGGTGAACACGATCGTCGACGACGAGGCCACCGCGGAGAAGCTGAAGGCCTGGTACCGGCAGCTCTGCAAGCGGCCCTGCTTCCACGACGAGTACCTGCAGTCGTACAACCACCCGAACGTGCACCTCGTCGACACCGACGGCCAGGGCGTCGAGCGGATCACCGAGACGGGCGTGGTGGTCGCCGGGGTCGAGTACGAGGTCGACTGCATCATCTACGCCTCGGGCTTCGAGGTCGGCACGCCCTTCGAGCGGCGGGCCGGCTTCGACCTGACCGGCCGGGGCGGGCTCAAGCTGTCCGAGAAGTGGGCCGACGGCATGCGGACCCTGCACGGCATGCACGTCCACGGGTTCCCCAACGCGTTCCAGGTGCAGGCCACCCAGGGCGCCGCGCTGATCTCGAACTACCCGCACAACCTCACCGAGGCCGGGCGCACGATCGGCTGCGTGATGGCGCACGCCGTCGAGCAGGGCCACAACGTGGTCGAGGTCACGCAGGAGGCCGAGGACGCGTGGGTCCAGGAGATCATGTCGGGGATCGCCGGCATGGGCGGCGTCCTCGGCAGCGCCGAGTGCACCCCCGGCTACTACAACAACGAGGGCATGCCCGCCGACGGCCCGTTGACGCGGTTGTGGGGTGGCTACCCCGGCGGCCCCGTGGCGTTCTTCGAGCTCTTCGAGCGCTGGCGCACCGACGGCCGCTTCGAGGGCCTCGAGTTCAGCTGACCGATTCTGAATGCGCCAAACCCTCGTAATCCGAGGCTGAGCGCACAGAGAGTTGTTTCAGCCGCCCAGGTACACCGACGACAGCTCGTCGGCGACGTCGACGGGCTCTCCGCTGACGACGACGCGGCCCGACCGGAGCACGGCCGCGTAGTCGGCCACGTCCAGCACGGCGTTGGCGAACTGCTCCACCACCAGCACCGACACGCCGTCGGCGGCGAGCTGTGCGACGTGCGCGTAGAGCTCGGCCACGACCTTGGGCGCGAGGCCCATCGAGAGCTCGTCGAGCAGCAGCACGGATGGATCGACGGCCAGCCCCCGGGCCAGTGCCAGCATCTGCTGCTCGCCGCCGCTCAGGGTCCCCGCCACCTGGTGGCGCCGCTCGGCGAGCCGCGGGAAGCGGGTGAAGGCCACCTCCTCGATGTGGCGGACGTCGCCGGTCCCGGCGTGGGTGGCCATCTGCAGGTGCTCCTGCACGGTGAGGCTGGGGAAGACGCCCCGGCCCTCGGGGATCGTGCACACCCCGGCGCGGGCGAGGGACTCGGGCGTCGCGCCGTTCACGTGCTCCCCGGCGACGTGGACGCACCCCGCCGTCGGCTCGAGCTGGCCGGACAGCACCCGCAGCACGGTGGTCTTCCCCGCGCCGTTCGGCCCGAGGAGGGCGACCACGGACCGCTCGGGGACCACGAGGTCGACCCCGTGCAGGGCCTCGACCCCGCCGTAGCCGGCGCGGACCCCGCGGAGCTCGACGAGGTGGGTCACCCCGTGGCGGGCGGGTCGGTGAGGCCGCTGGCGAGGAAGCCCACCCCCAGGGCCATCAGGCGCTGCAGCTCGTCGTCGTCGTCGGAGCCCCGCTGTCCCCACACGTCGAGCGACGCGACCAGGGCGGCGGCCAGCACCTGGCCGGCGACGTTGGCGTAGAGGTCGGCCTCGGCGATCGGGCCGAGGCGGCGCAGCGCGTGGGCGGTGATCTCGTGGGCGAACGCGCCCTGGACCTGCCGCAGGTGGGCGATCGCCTTCTCCTGGCTGAGCAGGCTGCGGCGCATCTGGGCGGCCTGCCGGACGATCTCGACGTCGTCCGGGTAGGACTGCACGGCCATCACCACCGAGGTGATGAGGTCCTCTCCGGCGGGCCGCCGGGCCAGGGCGCTGGCCAGCCAGTCGAGGCGGTGCTCGTAGTCCTCGAAGAGGACCGCCTCCTTGGTGGGGAAGTGCCGGTAGAAGGTGCGCTCGGTGACGCCGGCCGCGGCCGCGATCGACGCGGTGGTCGTGGCGTCGAAGCCGTCGCTGGCGAAGAGGGCGAGGGCGGCGCGCTGCAGTGCGTCCCGCGTCGCCAGCCGCTTGGCCACGTGCCGGTTCTCGATCGCCACGGTCGTCAACGTACTCCGCCAGGAGGAAGATGTCAGTGTTGACATGTTTGTGCTGGTCGTGACACGCTCACGTCGAGCGTCGACGAGGGGGACTTCGAGCTTGGCGATCTTGATCACCGACGAGTGCATCAGCTGTCACGCGTGCGAGCCGGAGTGCCCGAACGGGGCCATCTCCATGGGGCCGGAGCTCTACGTGATCGACCCGGACCTGTGCACCGAGTGCGTCGGGTTCTCCGACACGCCGCAGTGCGCGTACGTGTGCCCGATCGACGTGTGCCTCGACGATCCCGAGCGGCGCGAGACCGAGGACGAGCTCTTCGCCCGCGCCCTGCGCACCCACCCGGACCAGGCCGACCACATGGTCCTGTCGCCGACCACCTCCCACTTCCGAGCCTGACCCCAGGAGTGCCAAACGCATGTCGGACTACGACGCCATCGTCATCGGCGGCGGCCACAACGGCATGGCCGCGGCCGCCATCCTCCAGCGGGGTGGGGCCAAGACCCTCCTGCTGGAGAAGAACCACTACACGGGCGGCATGGCCTCGACGGTCGAGCTGTTCGACGGCTTCCGGTTCGAGATCGCCGGCTCCGTGCTGTTCCCGATCTCGCCGGTGGTGATCGACGACCTCGGCCTCGAGGAGTGCCCGATGATGGACACCGAGATCATGTCGGTGAACATCGGCAACCCCGACGACGAGCCGATGATCTTCTACAGCGACCCTGTGCAGATGCTCGAGCACATGTCCGAGAAGCACGGCGCCGAGGCGATGGCCGGCATGGGGGAGCTGATGATGTGGGCCGACGCGCCGTCCCGCGCGCTGGGGCGGTTCGAGGTCCGCACGCCGCCGCGCTCGCTCGACGAGATGTTCGCGGAGGCGCACGACGAGCGGCAGCGCCAGGCCGTGCAGGACATGCTCTTCGGCAGCGCCATGGACGTGATCGACCGGTTCTTCCCCGATCCGGAGAAGCACAAGATGGTGCGGGCGATGATGGCCTTCCTCGCCATCAACTCCACGTACAAGGGCCCGTGGACCCCCGGCAGCGCGGCGTGCCTCGCGTTCGCGCTCGCGTCCACCCCAGACACCCGGCTGCTCAAGAAGCTCGACGGCGGCATCGGTGCCCTCGGCCGCCACGTGCAGGGGATCTTCGAGTCGCACGGCGGCGAGGTCCGGACGAAGGCGAAGGTGGAGAAGATCCTCACCGAGGGCGACCGCGTCATCGGCGTGGAGCTGAAGGGCGGCGAGGTGATCACCGCGCCGAAGGTGCTGTCGAACGTCGATCCGGGGGTGACGCTCCTGCAGCTCCTCGACGGCGACCACGTGCCGGAGGCGATGCGCGAGCGGCTCGACGGCGTCGACCACCGGGCCGCCTACGTGCAGATGCACTTCGCCCTCGACGGGCTGCCCGTCTACGCCGCGCCCTACGAGTTCCTCAACCGACCCGAGATGCAGGCGTCGCTCAGCTACTTCGCGTCCGCCGAGGACATGCAGAAGCAGTACGAGGACTGCTGCCGGGGGATCATCCCCGAGGACCCGTCGTTCGGCGCCCAGATCCCGAGCATCTACGACAAGAGCCTCGCCCCCGAGGGCAAGCACGCCATGAGCGCGTTCGCCATGTACTTCCCGGTCGAGGCCGATCCGTCGCTGCACGGGAAGCTGAAGGACGAGATGGCGCAGAAGGTCATCGCGAAGATGACGAAGCTGGCCCCGAACTTCCCGGACATCCTCATCCGGCACACCACGTTCGCGTCGTTCCACTACGACACGATGTTCAGCGCTCCGCACGGGGACTTCTGCCACGGCCTCATCCACCCCGAGCTCATGGGCCAGTTCCGGCCGATGCCGCGCGGGTGGGTCGACATGGAGCTTCCCGTCGAGGGCCTCTACCTCAGCGGCGCCGGATGCCATGGCGGGCCGGGCGTCACGTTCACCCCCGGCTACAACGCTGGGTATGCGGCGCTCGAGGACCACCTCGCCCAGCGCGCCTGACGCCCGGGTGCGGCACCTTCGGCGGGCGCTGACGCTGGCGACGGCGCTCGCGCTCGTCGCCGGCTGCGGCGCGCAGCTCGACGACGCCCAGCGCGCCGCCCTCGCGGCGAACGAAGCCGGAGCCACCACGACGGTCGTCGTCGATGGTCCGGTGGCCGGCGACGCGCCCGTCGCCGCCGACGGGACCGCCTCCACGGTGGCCCGCGGCGCCCCCGTCGTCGGCGGGCGGACGGCCACCACCGCTCCGGCGGTCGACAGCTGCCGCCCGCAGCCCGTCGACGAGGTCGGCGTCACCGACACCCAGATCACGCTCGGCAACATCTCGATGGTGAGCGGTCCGATCCCGGGTGCCGGGCAGACGGGCATCGACGGCACCCGCGCCTACCTCGAGCACATCAACAGCCAGGGCGGCATCTGCGGCCGGAAGCTCAAGCTGATCACCGGCGACGACCGCACCGACAGCGGGCAGAACCGCATCGAGGCCAAGCGGCTCTCCGGCCAGGCGTTCGGGTTGGTGGGCGGCGCGTCGATCGTGGACAGCGGCACCGCGGACGCCGTCGAGGGCACCGACGTCCCGGTGATCCAGGTGGCGGTCGCGGACAACAGCCTCCGATCGCGCAACATCTTCTCGCCGGCGCCCCTCGATCCGAACGGCACGACGAACGGCAGCATCCCGTACTGGCGCTGGTACAAGCGCACGACGGGCCTGCGGCGCGTCGGCATCGTGGTCGTGTCGCTGGCGGCGGCTCGAGCGCGGGGCCAGACGTACGTGAGCGACCTCGCCGCCGCCGGCCTCGAGGTGGCGGGCGTCCACGAGGTGAGCCTGGCCGAGACGAACTTCGTGTCGGTGGCGCAGCAGCTGGAGAACGAGGGCGCCGACGGCGTGCTCGGCCTCCTCGACCCGGTCGGCAGCGCTCGGCTGGCCAAGGCGATCGACCAGATCGGCTTCGAGCCCAAGGTCGAGACGTACGGCAACCAGAACTACGGCCGCCCGTTCCTCGATCTGGCCGATGGCGCCGCCGAGGGGGCGATCGTCGCCCTGAACCACGACATCTTCGAGAACGCCGCCAACAACCCCGCGGTGGCCCGCTTCCTCGAGTGGTTCCGCCGCACGGCGCCCGGCCACACGCCCGACTTCTACGGGGCCATGGGCTGGGCGAGCGCCGACATGATGGTCGAGGCCCTCCGGGCGGCCGGGCCCGCGCCGACCCGGGCGAAGGTGCTGGCCCACCTGCGCCAGCTCACGGCGTTCGACGCCCATGGCTTCCTGGCCCTCTGCAACCCCGCCGGCAAGGTCACGGCACCGACCTTCGTGGTCGCCCAGGTCCGCGACGGCCAGTGGCGGCGCGTGTACCCGCCCACCGGCTTCGGCGACGGGACGTGAGCGTGACGGCGCGGGGGCGGGTGGGACTGGGGGTGGCGGCGCTGCTGCTGGTCTCGGTCGTCCTGCGGGCGCCCGACCTCGAGCAGCTCCTGCAGTTCACGATCCTCGGCATCGCCGCCGGCGCGGTCTACGCGATCGCGGCGTCCGGCGTGGTCCTCACCTACGCGACGACCGGCGTCTTCAACTTCGCCCACGGCGGCCTCGGGATGATCAGCGCGTTCGCGTACTGGCAGCTCACCGTCGAGTGGGACCTGCCCGCGCCGGTCGCCGCGCTGATCGTGCTCGGCGGGCTCGGTCCCGTCCTCGGCCTCCTGCTCGAGCGCACGTTCCGCGGGCTGCGCCAAGCCGAGGTGGGCAGCGGGATCGTGATGACGGTCGCGGTGACGGTGCTGTGCATCGGCGTGGCGCAGTACCTCTTCGAGCCCGACCAGGCCCACAACCTGCCGTCGATCATCTCCGGCCCGGTCCACCTGTTCGGCACCACGATCACCTGGGACGACGTGCTGAAGATCGGCGTGGCCGCCGCCATCGCGCTGGGGCTGCGCTCGCTGCTGTTCGGCACGCGGGCCGGCACCACGATGCGGGCCGTCGTCGACGACCCGTCGCTGGCCGCGCTCAACGGTGCGTCGTCCACCGCGGTGGCCCGCGGCTCGTGGATCCTCGGCACCGAGCTGGCCATGGTGGCCGGGCTGCTCATCGGCGCCGGGACCAACCTCGACGCCATCACGCTCACCTTCTTCGTGGTGAACGCCTACGGCGCCGCCGTGATCGGCAAGCTGCGCAGCCTGCCCCTGACGTTCGTCGGCGCCATCGGGCTCGGGCTCGTGCAGAGCTGGGGCTCGGCGTTCTGGTTCCCGAAGGGGCCGAGCGACTTCGCGCTGGCCGACGGCGAGCACTGGCGCCGCATCGGCCTCGGGCTGCCGGGGATCTTCCTGTTCGTCGCCCTGCTGTTCCTTCCTCAGGCCCGCCTGACCGTGGCTCGGCGCGTGCGGCGCCGCGACCCCGCGGTGCCCGGGCTGGGGACCTCGGTCCTACGGGCGGTCCTGTTCGTCGGGGCCGTCGGGGTGGTCGCCTCGCAGATGCCCGAGGCCGACCTCGGTGACGCGACCCGGGCCCTCGTGTTCTCCGTGATCCTGTTGTCGCTCGTCGTGCTGGCCGGCTACACGGGCCAGGTCTCGCTGGCCCAGTACGTGTTCGTCGCCCTCGGCGCGTGGGCGATGGGCTCGGCGTTCGGCGGCTCGTCGCCGTTCGGGCTCGTGGCCGCGGCGCTCGCGCCCGTGGCGATCGCGGTGGTGGTCGCGCTCCCCGCCATCCGGTTGCAGGGCCTGTACCTCGCGCTGGTGACGTTCGGCTTCGCGGCCGTGTCCCGTGAGCTGGTGATCCAGGACCGGTTCTTCTTCGGTGGCGATGCCGTGCAGGTCGGGCGGCCGACGGTCCTCGGCGTGTCCTTCGAGGGCGACCGCGCCTTCCTCGTCCTCTGCGGGATCGTGTTCGCCGCGCTCGGCGTTGCCGTGCTCGCGCTCAAGCGGGGCCCGCTCGGCCGGCGCTTCGCCGCGGTGCGCGACAGCGAGGCGGCCTGCGCCACCCTCGGCCTCGACCCACGGCGCACCAAGCTCCTGGCCTTCTGCCTGTCGGCCTCGATCGCCGGGGTCGGCGGGGCGCTGTTCGGCGGGAGCCAGCTCACGGTCTCGGACATCCCGTTCGAACCGATCAACAACATCGTGCTGTTCCTGTTCGCGGTGGTCGGTGGCGTCACCACGATCTCGGGGGCGTTCCTCGGCGGCGCGCTGTTCGCGCTCCTCCCGTACGTGCAGTCGCACCACCCCGACCTCGCCGGCCTGGTGTTCGCGGGCATCGCCGCGGTGGCCATCTCGCTCGGGCGGCAGCCGAACGGCCTGGCCGGGATCGTCGTGTCGTGGCTGCACCTCCTGCGGCGACCCGCCCTCCGGGGCGCGGCCGTCGTGGCGGTCATCGGCCTCGTCCTGCTCGGCGCGGCGCCGGCGGCGCACGCCGCCGGTGAGGAGGACCCGTTCGCCGCGTTCGGGGGCCTCGACGCCTCCAGCCGATCCGGGGGCGTCCAGCTCAGCTACGACGTGAAGGGCGTGCTGCCGCTGCCGCCGCCCCTGGTGGAGGTGACGGTGCCGACGGCGCGGGCGTCGTCGTCGTCGGGGCCCGCCTCCCTGGCCTTCGGCTCGCTCGCCTATCCCGGCGATCTCGTGGGCAACCTCCCGGCGCTCGTCGAGCAGTCGGCGCCGGGCAGCGGCGGGATCGTGCCGTCGTACCCGATCGCCACGTTGGCCGCGTTCCCGGCCGGCCCCGAGTCGGGCCGTCAGGACCTCGGCACCGCGTCGTCCACGGTGGCCGCGGCCGCCGGCGGGGCCACCGCCACCAGCACGCTCGCCGCCACCCAGGTCCCCGGCCTGGTCGACGTCGCCGGGGTGACGACCTCGAGCCGGACGGGCTTGGAGGACGGCAGGGTCGTGGCCCGGGCCCGCACCGAGGTGGCGCGGGTGGCGGTGCTGTTCGGCCTCGTGGAGCTCCGCGACGTGGTGACCGACCTCGTCGCCGCCACCGACGGCACGTCCGGTCGCTCGGCCGGCACCACCACGGTCGGCTCTGCGAGCGTGCTCGGCCTCCCGGCCCGCGTCGGCCCCGACGGGCTGGAGCTGGCCGGGGCCGCGACGCCGCTGGACGCCGCACTGGCGGCGGTGCTCGACCCGCTGCTGGCCACCGCGGGTCTGCACGTCACGCTCGCCCCGCTCACCACCGACGACGAGGACGCCGCCGCCACGGCCACCGCGGCCGGCCTCCGGATCGGGCTCGACTTCGACGGCTCGGGCGACAACCCGCTGGCCCAGCTGCTGGCGCTGCTGCCGTCCGACCAGCTGCCGGGCGACGCCATCCCGGGCGTTCCGTTGAACACCTCGCCCCAGGCGCTCGTGAACCTCCTCAAGGAGACCCACGTGGTCGGGGTGGCGATCGGCCCGGCCCGGGCCCACGTCGACGCGTCGCCCGCCGTCGCCGTGGACGACGGGGTGTCCGTCGGACCGGCGTTCGACGCGGGGCTGCCCAGCACCCCGGTCGCCGACGGCTTCACCACCCCGCTGCCTGACCTGGTGGCGAGCCCCGCGTCGCGCATCGTCAGCGGGGGCGGACCCGGGGGCCTGGTGCCCGGGCGGGCGGTGGGCGTGGCCGTCGTGGTGCTGGCGCTGCTGTCGCTCCCGTTGTGGAGCATCGGCGCGGCGCGGCTGATGGACGCGTCGCTGGTGGACGGTGGGCCAGGATGCGCGGACGGGGACCGGACGCTCAGCAGGGGAGGGCCGCGTGGCCGACGATCAGAGACCTGACGACGAGCCGAAGGGCGACGATCGGGCCGAGCGCCTCGAGCGCGGCCTGCGGCGCGCCCGGCGGACGGCGTGGGCAGAGGGTCGGTGGCTGGCGGTGCTGGCCGGCGCGCTCGTTCCCGTCGGCATCCTGCTGGTGCTCATCGGCTGGCGGGGCGCGTCACGCACGCCGAACCTCTACGACCAGATCCCGTACCTGATCTCCGGCGCCGAGCTCGGACAGACCCTCGCCATCGTCGGGGCCCTCTGCTACTTCGCCCACTGGCTCACCGCGCTCCTCCGGGAGCAGCGGGCCCAGGGCCGGGCCATCGTCGACGCCATCGAGCGGCTCGAGGCCGCGCTCCTCGCGACCCAGGGCCCAGCGGCGTCGGCGCTCGTGGCCACCGCCCGCGGCTCGCTGGCCCACCGGCCGGACTGCTCGGCAGTGATCGGCAAGTCCGGTCTGCGGGCCGTGTCGGCCGCCGACCGCTTGGCCCGATGCCGGCTCTGCCTCCCGGACGGCTGACGCCTACTTCTTGAAGATCCTGGCTAGGACGGGCCCTTAGCGGTCGCTAAGTTTCTGGCTAAGGTGCGGCCCGATGGGGGGACGACCGACGGAGGAGGGGCTGCGCGCGCTCCTGGCACCCGTGCTCGGTGACGTGGAGGTGGCGGGGCTCGAGCGCCTGAGCGGCGGCGCGTCGCGCGAGACGTGGTCGTTCACGGCCGGGGGCCGACCGCTGATCCTGCGCCGTGACCCGCCAGGCCGACCCGGCGTCGACGGTTCGATGCGGGTGGAGGCCGACGCCATGCGGGCGTGCGGTCGAGCGGGGCTGCGCGTGCCCGAGGTGCTGGCCGACGACGCCGGCCGCCTGCTCGGCACGGCGGGGCTCGTGATGGGCCGCGTGCCCGGCGAGACGCTGGCCCGCCGGAT
Organism: uncultured Microthrixaceae bacterium; assembly: GCA_963727905.1. Classification (GTDB taxonomy): domain Bacteria; phylum Actinomycetota; class Acidimicrobiia; order Acidimicrobiales; family VFJN01; genus VFJN01. Next base: position 92,609 of record CAVSIC010000008.1, on the reverse strand, counting down.
CCTGCGCGACGACGAGCACGCCACCGCCCGCGGCGCGCTCGTGGGCGACATCGGGCGGTTCCTGGCCGGGCTCCACGCCATCGATCCCGCCGAGGTGCCCGGTGTGCGCGAGCTCGACGCGCTGGCGCAGTACTGGGAGAGCTACCAGACCGTGGAGGACGTGAGCCCCACGCTCGAGAAGGCCTACGACTGGCTGATCGCCAACCGGCCTGATCGCACCGCGACCGTGATCGTCCACGGTGACCTCCGCCTCGGCAACGTGATCGTCGGTCCCGAGGGGCTGGCCGCCGTCATCGACTGGGAGCTCGTCCACCTCGGCGATCCGCTCGAGGACCTGGCGTGGATCTGCGTGAAGGCGTGGCGGTTCGGCGCCCCGCTCGAGGTGGCCGGCCTCGGCACCCTCGACGAGCTCATCGCCGCCTACGAGGAGGCGGGCGGGCGGCCGGTCGATCGAGCGGCGCTGCACTGGTGGCTCGTCGAGAAGACCGTGCAGTGGGGCTTCGGCTGCATGGGCCAGGCCCACGCCCACCTGTCCGCCGCGGTGCGGTCGCACGAGCTGGCGGCGATCGGCCGGCGCACCGCGGAGCAGGAGTGGGACACGATCGAGCTGCTGGCCCCGGAGGCATGGGCGGCGGCCCGCGCCGAGGGCCCGCCCGAGCCGCGGCCCGACACCCCGGGCCTGCACGGCCGACCGACGGCGCGCGAGCTGCTCGACGCCGTGCGGGGCTACCTCACCGACGACGTCATGCCGGCGACCACCGGCCAGGTCTCGTTCCACGCCCGCGTCGCCGCCAACGTGCTCGCCATCGTCGAGCGCGAGCTCGCCCAAGCCTCCGGCCAGGAGCCACGCCCGTCCGAAGGCGACGACTGGCCCGCGCTCGCAAGAGGCGTCCGCGACAAGCTCGCCGTCGCCAACCCCAAGCACCTCGCCAACTGAAGAAGGAAGGCACCCGTGGACTTCACGATCCCGAAGGACATCCAGGACTATCTCGCCGAGCTCGACGAGTTCATCGAGCGCGAGATCGTGCCCCTGCAGAAGCAGGACGACAACGATCGCTTCTTCGACCACCGCCGGGAGGACGCCCGCACCGACTGGGAGCGCGGCGGGCTCCCGAACGAGGAGTGGGAGGCGCTGCTCGGCCAGATGCGGCGACTGGCCGACGCCGCCGGCCACTACCGCTACGCGTTCCCCAAGGAGTACGGCGGCCGGGAGGGCACCAACCTCGGGATGGCGATCATCCGCGAGCACCTCGCCCGCAAGGGCCTCGGCCTCCACAACGACCTCCAGAACGAGACGTCGATCGTCGGCAACAACGTCGGCCTCATGCTGATGCTCCACCACGGGACCGAGGAGCAGAAGGCGGAGTGGGTCGACGACCTCCTCGAAGGTCGCCGCGGCTTCGCCTTCGGCATCACCGAGCCGGCCCACGGCTCCGACGCCACGCACATGGAGACGAACGCCTACCGCGACGGCGACGAGTGGGTGATCAACGGCGAGAAGACCTGGAACACCGGCATCCACCGAGCGCAGTACGACCTGATCTTCGCCCGCACCAGCGGCAAGGCCGGTGACGGCGAGGGCATCACCTGCTTCCTCACCCCGGTGAGCAGCCCGGGCTTCGAGATCGTCGAGTACCTCTGGACCTTCAACATGCCGACCGACCACGCGCACGTCCGCTTCACCGACGTCCGCGTGCCTGACTCGGCGATCTTCGGCGGTGAGGGCCGGGGCCTCGGCGTCGTGCAGATGTTCTTCAACGAGAACCGCATCCGGCAGGCGGCATCGTCGCTCGGCGCCGCCGAGTACTGCATGGACCAGGCCATCGCCTACGCCAACGAGCGCAAGCCCTTCGGCAAGCCGCTGTCGCACAACCAGGGCGTGCAGTTCCCCATCGTGGAGCTGGTGACGCAGTGCGAGATGCTGCGCGCGCTCATCCACAAGACGGCCTGGGAGATGGACACCTACGGCGCCTTCGCGGTGTCCGACAAGGTCTCGATGTGCAACTACATCGCCAACCGCCTGTGCTGCCAGGCCGCCGACCAGGCCATGCAGACCCACGGTGGCCTCGGCTACTCCCGGCACATGCAGTTCGAGCACATCTACCGGCACCACCGCCGCTACCGGATCACCGAGGGCGCCGAGGAGATCCAGATGCGCCGGGTGGCCGGCTACCTGTTCGGCTTCATGAAGCAGCAGGCCCCGAAGGGCGTCGCCACCCTCGACGGCTGATCCGAGGAACCCTCCGATCGGTGTCGATCGGGGATCGCGTCGTTCGTGGTGTAGGTAGTGGCCGGAAGCGCCGGCCCCACACACCACAGGAGCCAGCCATGACCGCCGTCGCCGTTCCCACCAGCACCACCGACACCAGCACCGAGGCCCAGCCGTCGCTCTGGAAGGGCGGCCTGGCCGCCGGAGCCAAGGCCGCCGTGGCCACCACCGTCGTCGCCGGGGCCGCCCTGGCCGCAGGGGTGGACTTCGAGATCGACGGCGAGGCCATCCCGCTGGTCGGCTTCCCGCAGATGGTCCTGATCGCCACGGTCGTCGGCCTCGGCATCGCCTCCCTGCTCCGCCGCCGCTCCTCGGCCCCCAGCCGCCGCTTCGTCCAGGTCGCCGTGGCGCTCGTCGCCCTGTCGTTCGTCCCGGACCTCACGGCCGCCACCGACACCGGCAGCAAGCTGGTCCTGATGCTCACGCACCTGGTCGCCGCCGCCATCGTCATCCCCGCCGTCGCCCAGCGCCTCGCCGAGCGCCGCCCCGCCTGACCTACTCGCCATCCCAACACCCCAACCACGTGAACTCGTGGGAGAGCTGCGGCAGGAATGCCCAACTTCTCCCACGAGTTCGCGTTCTAGGGGGTGCCCTGGAGGAGGTAGCGGCCGGCGCGGCGGGTTTGGAGGGCGAAGAGTGCGTCGTAGTCCTCGATGACCCGGTGGAGGTGGCCGAACAGCTCGTAGCTGATGCCGCCGAAGAGCTGGGTCCACACGAGCAGGCCGCGGCTGAGCACGGCGTCGGGGACACCGGGGGCGGCGAGGACCCGGAGGCGGGCGAGGTCGGAGCGGACCGATCGGGTGGTCTCGATGCGGTCGTCCGACGAGATGGCGCCGGCAGACACGCCGTCGGCCAACAGCCGAAGCAGCACGAGCGAGACGCGGGCGGCCGGGTCCACGGTGTCGGTGGGGGCGGCGTAGCCGGGGACGGGGCTGCCGTAGACGAGGGCGTACTCGTGGGGGTTGGCCACCGCCCAGGCCCGGATGGCCGTGGTGGCCCGCGTCCAGCGCTCGAGGATGTCGGTGCGATCGGTGACGGAGGCGTCGGCGGTCTCGGCCGCGTCTCCGACCGCGTGAAAGGCGTCGACGATGAGCGCGGTGAGGAGCTCGTCTCGGCTGGGGAAGTAGCGGTAGACGGCGGACGAGACCATCCCGATGTCGCGGGCGACCGCCCGCAGCGACAGCGCGGCGGCGCCCTGCTCGGCCAGGTGACGCCGGGCCGTGGCCTTGATCGCCTCGGTGACCTCGGCCCGGTTCTGGGCCCGCGTTCCCGTCATGGGCCCACCCTACCCGGAAACGAGAGCAGTGCTCTTGACTCCGAAGGCGCACGGGTGCAGGATGCCGGGAAACGAGAGCAGTGCTCTCTTCCTGAAGGAGCCCCATGGCCGAGACCACCACCACCGACCGCTACCTCCGTCCCACCTGGTTCACGCAGCACGTCCTGAACCGGGCGATCCGGCGCCTGGCCCGCTTGGGCCTCAGCCCCAAAGGACTGCGCGAGCTCCAGGTCGTCGGCCGCACCTCCGGTGAGCTCCGCACCACCGCCGTCAACCTCCTCGAGGTCGACGGCCATCGCTACCTCGTCGCCCCTCGCGGCCAGACCCAATGGGTGCGCAACATCCGGCAGGCGGGGGAGGGACGGCTGCGGGTCGGCCGTCGGGTCGAGGCGATCGCCGTGCGCGAGCTGCCCGACGACGAGAAGCTCTCCGTCCTGCGCGAGTACGTCGTGCGGTGGCGCTCCGAGGTCAAGGTCTTCTTCGAGGGCCTCGACGTCGACGCCACCGACGAGGAGCTGGCCGTCATCGCCCCGGGCTTCCCTGCCTTCGAGGTGTTGACGAACCCGCTGTGACAACTTACGGTTCGTGTCATAAGTACCAACGACGTCGGGGGGACGGTCGTGGCACGGATCCCGCGGGTCATCTCACCGGACGACCACATCCAGGAGCCGCCGCACCTGTGGCAGTCGCGCCTGCCCGCCGCCCTGCGGGACCGCGGCCCGCGCGTCGAGCGGCTGAAGGGTCGGGTGGCGCTCAACAACGGTGACCTCGGCTTCGAGGTGACCGACGACGGGGCCGTCGGCGACGTGTGGTCCTACGACGGCCGGTACATCCCGATCCTGCGCATCGCCGCCGCCATCGGCGTCCCGCGGGACCAGGTCGATGCCCGTCCCGTCACCTTCGACGAGCTCGAGAAGGGTTGCTACGACCCGGTCGCCCGCCTCGCCGACATGGACCTCTCGGGCATCGAGGCGTCGGTCTGCTACCCGAACATGTTCGTCCGCTTCTGCGGCCAGCAGTTCTCGCTGTCGTCCGACAAGGAGCTCGCGCTCGCCTGCATCCGCGCGTACAACGACTTCGTCGTGGAGGAGTGGTGCGCCGGCTCCGGCGGACGCCTGGTCCCGATGGGGATCGTGCCGCTCTGGGACATCGATCTCGCCGTCGCCGAGGCGAAGCGCCTCGCGTCCCTCGGCTTCCGCACCATCAGCTTCTCCGAGGGTCCCCACCTGCTCGGCTACCCCTCGATCCACTCGCGCTACTGGGATCCGCTGTTCGACGTGTGCGCACAGGAGCAGCTGGTCCTGTCGCTGCACATCGGCACGGGCGGGTTCCCGATGCTGGCCGCCGACGCGCCGGCCGCCGTCCCCAACGTGATGGCATCGTTCAACGCCGGCTTCACGTTGACGGACCTCCTCTTCTCGGGGGTGTTCGCCCGCATGCCGCAGCTCAAGGTGTGCCTGGCCGAGTCGCAGCTCGGGTGGATCCCCTACGTGCTCTCGCGGGCGGACTTCGTGTGGGAGGAGATGTCGGGTGGCTTCACCGGCATCGACACCGACGAGATGCCGGAGCCGCCCAGCGCCTACTTCGGCCGCAACGTGTGGGTGACGTTCTTCCGGGATCCCGTCGGGCTCGACCTCCTCGGGCGCCTCGGCGCGGATCGGGTCCTGTACGAGACGGACTACCCGCACACCGACACGTCGTGGCCCCGGTGCCTCGACGTGGCCGAGGAGTACACCGCGTCGTTGAGCGAGGCGGAGGCGGCCATGGTGGTGGCGGGCAACGCCAGGGACCTCTTCCGTGTCGAAGTCGACTGACCCCGCGGCCCGGCCGCCCCTCGGGCCGGAGGTCGAGGCGCTGCAGACGCCGCCGGGCCAGCCGCCCGACGGCTGGCAGGAGAACCTCTTCTTCATCTGTTGGGACGACCAGGCCGACACCGGGCTGCTGACGCACGTGCAGCGGGTGCCCGGGCGCGGCGAGCAGGAGGCGCGTGTGGTCGTGGTGGTGGACGGCAGGGTGGCGTCGGCCACGCTCACCGGCGCCTACGGACCGCAGCCCCTCCCCGAGATGGCGCTCGAGGCGCTCGACCCGTTCCGGGAGTGGCGGGTCGCCGTCGACGCGCCGCTCACCGAGGGCGCCGGCCCCCTCGGGCTGCTCACGCACACCGGACCGGGCGAGCTGGCCAGCGGGGTCGACCTCCGGCTCGAGAGCGAGCTGCCCGTCGTCGACTTCGCGGCGGCGCTCGACGCGATGGTCGGTCGGCTGCGGGAGGACGCCGACGGCCCGCAGATGGGCCGTCAGGAGCACTACGAGCAGGGCGGCCGCTGGGCGGGCCGGCTGCGCCTGGGTGACGTGGAGGTGGAGGGCCGCGGGCTCTTCGTCCGCGACCACTCCTGGGGGGTGCGCAGCGAGCAGCAGCGCTTCGAGGCGTTCTGGACCGCGTCGTGCCTCGACGAGGGACGCGTCTTCTGCAACGCCATCGGCATCCCGACCCGCGACGAGGTGGTCGGGGTGGGCGCGGTGTGCGACGCCGACGGCATCCGCTTCACGCGCGAGGTGGCCGTCCGCTTCGAGCCGATCGCCGGCATCGGCTCGTACGACCGGACCGAGGTCCGCTTCGGGTCCGGCATCGATGCCACGCTCGAGGCCCGCACCCGCCGGCACGTGCCGATCCCCCTGCCGCACTCCGGCCCCGGCCGCTACGACAACAACGCCATCTCCGAGGTCCACATGGGCGGCGCCCGGGGGTTCGGCGTGATGGAGTGGGCCTCGACGTTCAGCGATGCGGAGGTGGCGGCGTGCAGCTGACGGATCCGACCGACACCGCGTGCGAGCCCACGCGCTACTGGACGACCGCCAACATCGGTGAGGCGACGCCCGACGTGCTGTCGCCGATGTGCTGGAGCTTCTGGGGCCCGTACATGGAGGCCGGCGGCCGCCTCGCCTACTTCGACTTCGGGATCCTGTCGAAGGCCGAGCTGCAGGTGCCCGTCGGCGCCGACCGCCTCATGACCGCCCACTTCCGGGGGCGCCCGGCGATGAACCTGGACCTCCTGCGGGGCTGGTTCGACAGCATGCCGGGCACCTCGGCCGACGACTTCGAGCGCGACATCTGCGGGTTCGTCCGCGAGGGCCTGCCGCCGGAGCCGCGGTCGGGTCGCAGCCGCACGATCCTGCGCAAGGTGCCGCTCGCCATGCTCGGCACCCATCGCAGGCTGCATCGCGAGGCCGACGAGCAGACGGCGTGGTGGACGGCGCAGGTGCTCGACGGGGGCGGCGCCGGCGATCCGCTGGGCCTCCTCGAGGAGTCGGCCCGCCGCTTCCGCGACGCCTTCCGGATCCACGTCCGGGCCCGCTTCATGCTGATGGCGATCCAGGGCCAGCTGACGACCCTGGCCGAGAAGGCCGGGCGGCCCGACCTCGTCCAGCGGGTCCTCTCGGGCCTCGGCGGCGTGGCCGAGACCTCGGTGGCGGACGACCTCTGGCGCGTCGGCCACGGCCAGCTCTCCCGCGAGGCGTTCGTGCGCCACCACGGGTTCCACGGGGCCAACGAGGGCAACATCACCGCCCGCGTTTGGCGGGAGGACCCGGCGCGGCTCGACGACCTGGCCGCCGCGCTCGCCTCCCGGCCCGAGTCCGAACGGCCCCGTCGCCGGGAGGCCGATGGCGCCGTGAAGCGGGAGGCGGCGGTGGCTGAGCTCGTCGCGGCCGTGCCCGGCAGCCGCCGGGCCGTGGCCAAGCTGCTGTGCCGCATGTCCGTGCGCTGCGTGCAGGATCTGGAGGTCGGCAAGGCCAGCTACCTGCGGGCGATCGACGGCGGCCGGTACGCCTCCCTGCTCGTGGGTCGGCACCTCGTGGACGCCGAACTGGTCGACGACCCGGAGGACGCCCGCTACCTCACGATCGACGAGCTGCGGGCCGGGGTCACGAACCAGCACCGCCGGCTCGTCGCCCACCGCCGGGCCTGCCGCGAGCGCCACCGGACCGTCGACCTGCCCCCCACGTTCACCGGGACCCCCGTGCCGATCGAGCACGGCGGTCTCGCGGAGCGGGGCGGTCCCGCCGACGACCTGATCGAGGGCGTCGCCGGCTCGGCGGGCGTCGTCGAGGGGACGGCCCGCGTGATCATCGACCCGAACGCGGCGGAGCCGCCCGGTCCCGGCGAGGTGCTGGTGTGCCGGTTCACCGACCCCAGCTGGGCGCCGATGTTCAGCCTGGCCGAGGCCCTGGTGATCGACATCGGCGCGGCGGCCAGCCACGGTGCCATCGTCGCCCGCGAGCTCGGCGTGCCGTGCGTGATCGGCACGGGCGACGGCACCCGTCGCATCCATGAGGGCGACTGGATCCGGGTGGACGGCACCGCCGGTCGGGTGGAGATCCTCAAGCGGGTGGGAGCGTGATGCAGATCAGACCACCTCGGAACCGCCGACGGAGGGTGGGCGCGATCGCGCTCGCGATCGGCCTGCTCCTCGCGGTCACGGCGTGCGGGTCGAACCGCTCCGAGGAGGACTTCGCCAAGCTCTACGCCGGCAGCACCGAGCGCACGACCGACACGACGACGAAGGGCACCGGCGACGACGGGGCCGTCCAGGGCCTGGATCCCATCCTCGGGGTCGACGGCGGCTCCGGCACCGGCGGCACGGGTGGCAGCGGCACGACGGGGGGATCGACCGGAGGCACCGGTGGCGTTGGGGTGACCGCCGCGGCCTCCGGCACCCCGATCCGCCTGGGAAGCGTCGGCACGACCTCCGGCCCCATCGGCGGCGCCCTCGCCCCGGGTGTGCGAGCGGCGCAGGCGTGGGCGGCGTGGGTCAACGCCAACGGCGGCATCGCCGGGCACCCGGTGCAGCTCGTGGTGGCCGACGACGGCGGCGACCCGGCGAAGCACCGGTCGCTCGTGCAGCAGTTCGTCGAGCAGCGTGGCGTGGTCGCCTTCCTGCACACCACCGCGGCGCTGTCCGGCCAGTCCGCGGTGAGCTACCTCGAGGGCAAGAAGGTGCCGGTGATCGGCAGCGAGGGCGGGAGCCCGTGGTTCCTCACGAGCCCCGTGTACTTCCCCCAGATGCCGAGCGACACGCGGCTGGCGAGCTCGTTCGGCAACCTCATGGCCGCCCTCGGCAAGCCGAAGGGGTTCACGAAGGTGGCGGTGGTGTCGTGCGCCGAGGCGCAGGGCTGCGCCAGCGCGACCACCGCGGCGGGCTTCACCCAGGCCGGCCTCCAGATCGTGTACCGGGCCCGCGCCTCGCTGGCCCAGCCCGACTACACGGCCCCGTGCCTGGCCGCGAAGAACGAGGGCGCGCAGATGCTGTTCGTCGCGCTCGACGGCCAGGCCAACCAGCGCCTCGCCGACAACTGCGCGGCCGTCGACTTCCACCCGCTGCTCGTGCACTCGGCCCAGTCGACGACGCCTGCCGAGCTGAAGCGACCCTCGATGGAGGGGGCCTACGTCGGGCAGTCCACCGCGCCGTGGTTCTCCACCGGCATTCCGGCGGTGGCCGAGTTCGACCGCGTGCTCAGGTCGTACGCGCCGAGCGTCGCCGCCGACGGCTCGGCCATCCAGGGCTGGGTGTCGGCCCGCCTCCTCGAGGCGGCGCTGCGCAAGGCCCCCGACCCGACCACCTCGGCCGGCATCCTCGAGGGGCTCTACGCCATCCGTGGCGACGACCTCGGGGGCCTGACCTACCCGATCTCGTTCACGCGGGGAGCCTCGAACAACGCCGGCAACATGCCCGCCTGCTATTGGCTCGTGAAGGTGCAACGGGGGGCGTTCGTGAGCCCCGACGGCGGAGCCCGTCACTGCCCGTGACCGCCCTTGGCCGACCCTCGTGGCGGGTGTCGGCCCTCGGTGCGCTCGCGCTGCTCGCCGTGCTCGTGGCGGTGCCGCACGAGTCCGACGCGGCCCCGGCCGGCTTCGGGGCCAGCAGCTCGGCCTTCGGTGCTCGGGTCACGATGACGATCTCGAAGGCGCCGCTCGTCCCGAACATCGTGGACGGCGGCGGGCCGTTGGCGCAGACCGCCCTCGATTCGCTCGGCACCTCGACGTCGCTGGCGTCGTTCCCGTATCCGGGCGATGTCGTGCTGAACCTGCCCGGGCTCCTCGCCGGCCTCGGACCCCAGGCCCCGGGTCTCGTGTCGAGCCTGCCCGGGCTCATCGACGCCAACGTGCCCGGGCTCCCCGCCGAGGTGCGCTCGCTGCTCGCCCAGGTGCAGCTCCCGGGCGAGCTGGTGGAGCCACTGGTGACGAGCGCGCCGCCGCTGCCGCCGTACCCCTTCGCCGCTCAGGCCGACTCCTTCACCCCGCACCAGGAGGTCGACCTCGGTGTCGGCAAGCTCACCGCCGATGCCTCGCCGTCGTCGGTGCGGGCTCAGGCCGTGAGTACGCCGGGCGCGTCGGGGGCGGTGCTCGCCCCGCTCGAGGCCACGTCCGCCATCGGCCAGGCGGACGACGGCTCGGTGGTGGTCGACGCCGCCGGTTCGATCAGCGGACTGCGGATCGGACCGCTCCTCATCGGCGGCGTGAGCTCGACCGCCCGGGTTGTACGCGATGCGTCGGGTGAGGTGCAGCGCAGCTCGAGCTTCAAGGTGTCGGCCATCCAGGTCGGCGCGCTCACGGTCGACCTCACGGCCGACGGGTTCAGCGTGGGCGGCACGCCCGTGCCGGCACCCGTGACGGACACCATCAACACGGTCCTGGCCGCCGCCGGCCTGGAGATGCGGCTGCTCCCGGTCGTCGAGACGGAGTCGGCCATCGTGGCCGGTGGCCTCGAGCTCGTCCGGCCGCAGGACTTCGGGCCGCTCGGCACCGGCACGATCAGCGTGATCCTCGGCCAGTCCTCGGCCCGGCTCGACAACGCGTCCGCCCTGCCGACCCCTGCCGCCCCCGGCGTCGAGGTGCCGGTGGTGTCCGGCGGTGGCGGGTTCGACCCCGGATCGACCCTCACCCCGAGCCCGACGGGTGTGGTGCGCCGGCCGGCCACCGGTTCGGGTGGCGCGGCGATCGAGACCCGTCGCACGGCGGCGGCCGAGCCGTTCGACGCCAAGGGCATCTACCTGCTGCTGATCGCGGCTGCCGCGGTGATCGTGGCCGTCGGCCCGGTCCTCCGCCTGATCCCGCGGCCCAGCCGCCCGGCCCCGGAGTGAGCGGACCATGGATCTGAAGACGTGGGTGAAGGCGAACTGGGACCGTGCCCTCGCGGTCGCGCTCGTGGCGCTGGGCGCGTCTGGCGCTGTTGCTCGGGTGGCTCGGGATCGACGACGCGCTCTACCCGGGCCAGCAGATCCCCTACGTGCTGAGCGGCGGGATCGGCGGCCTGTTCGCGGTGGGCCTCGGCGCGGTGCTGTGGCTCTCGGCCGACCTGCGCGACGAGTGGCGCAAGCTCGATGACATCGACCAGAAGCTGGGCCGCCTCCTCGAGGCCCAGGCTTCCCAGGACGCGGCGGCCGCCTCCGTCGACGGTGAGTCCGCCCCTCGCCGTCGCGGGCGGCCGTCGCAGCCACGGCCGGTCGACGAGGACGGGGCCCGACCCCGGCGGAGGCGCGCCACCCGATGAGCGCGCCCGCCGGGCTCGGCGGCCGGGCCGTGGGCGCCTTCGGCGTCCGGCTGGCCGTGGGGCTGGTCCTCGTCGTGGCGGGGTGGCTCGGCGCGCGCGACGAGGTCGCCCTCGACCGGCAGGCGCCGTGGATCGCGGTGGCCGTCACCGGCCTGCTCGTCGGCGCCGCCGCCAGCGCGCTCTGGCTCCTCGGGCTCCGGCGCACGGTGACCGCCCGCACGCTCGCGGTCGTCGCCGCGGTGGACGGGCTCCTGATGTCCGCCCCGTCCGCGGCGGTGGCCGACGATGCGGTGCGGGTGCGGCGGGTGGGCGGCGGCTCCCTCGTCCACCGACCCGGCTGCGCGCTCGTCGCCGGCCGGGCCGTCGCGGTCGTGTCCGCCACCACGGCGCGGCGTGGCGCCCTCCAGGCGTGCGAGGCCTGCGACGCATGAGGGACGCCCTGCCCTTCGTCGTCATCGGGATCGCCTCGGGATCTCTGTTCGGCCTCGCCGGTGTCGGGCTCGTCCTGACCTTCAAGTCCACCGGCGTGTTCAACCTCGCCCACGGCGCGGTGGCAGCGGTGGCCGCCTACGCGTTCTACGACCTCCACGAGGACGCCGGCCTCCCGTGGCCGCTGGCCATGGCGATCACGGTGGTGGTCGTCGGCGTGGTCGGCGGGCTGCTGGTCGACCGGGTGGCGGGCGCGGTGTCCCAGGCCCGCCCGATCCTGGCCATCGTGGCCACCGTCGGCCTGCTCCTCGCGATCCAGGGCGCGCTGTCCGTGCGCTACGGCGCCGCCACGCTCACGTTCCCCGGCTACCTCCCCCGCGGCGACGTCGAGGTCGCCGACGTCGCGATCACGTACGAGCAGCTGATCGTGTCGGCCGCCGGGCTGGTGGCCGTCGGCCTCCTCGTCGCGTACTTCCGCACGAGCCGCACCGGGCTGGCGATGCGGGCCGTCGTCGATGACCCGGCGCTGCTCGCCCTGAGCGCCACCCCGCCGAGGCGCGTCCGCGTCACCGCCTGGATCATCGGCTCGAGCTTCGCCGCGCTGACCGGCGTCCTCATCGGGCCCTCGATCGGGCGGGACCCGTCCCGTCTCACGCTGCTCGTCATCCAGGCGTTCGGGGCCGCCGCCATCGGCCGGTTCTCGAGCCTGCCCTGGACCTACGTCGGCGGGTTGGCCGTCGGCGTGACCGCCTCGCTCACCACCCACTTCGTCGCCGACCAGCCCGGCCTGGCCGGGCTCCCCACCAGCGTCCCGTTCCTGGTCCTGTTCGTCGCCCTGCTCGTGACCCCCGCCGGCCGGCTCGCCGTGCGGACCGCCGCCCCCCGCTCGCGGCCGGCACGCGTCGGCCGGCGGTGGTCACCCCCCGCCCGGCTCGTGGCGGTCGCCGCGATGTCGGCGGCGGTGGCCATCGTCCCGCAGCTCGTCGACGCCAAGCTCCCCGTGTACCTGAACGCCGCCGTGCTCACGCCGATGCTCCTGTCGCTCGGGCTGCTCACCTGGACGTCGAACCAGATCTCGCTGTGCCACGCCGCCTTCGTGGCGGTCGGCGCGACGTCGTTCGCCCACCTGAGCGACGCCGGGCTGCCGTGGCTCCCGGCGCTGCTCGTGGGCGCGCTCGCGGCGGTGCCGCTCGGGGCGTTCGTCGCCGTGCCGGCCATCCGCCTGTCCGGCATCTACCTTGCACTGGCCACCTTCGGGTTCGGCCTGGTCGTGCAGCGCCTGCTGTACCCCGCGGGGGTCATGTTCGGGGGCTTGGGGTTCCGGGGAGCCCCTCGCCCCGAGCTCTGGTTCGTCCACGGCGACAGCGACCGCTGGTACTTCGCCGTCGTGGTCGCGATCGCGGTCGGGTGCGCGCTGGTGGTCGCCGGCGTGCAGCGCAGCCGCCTCGGCCGCATCCTGCGGGCCCTGGGCGACAGCCCCGACGGGCTCTCGTCGCTGGGGGCCGACGCCAACGTGGCCCGCCTGCTCGTGTTCTGCGTCGCCGCGTTCCTGGCCGCCGTCACCGGCGGGCTCTCGATCGCGGCGACGACCCAGGCCAGCGTCGACACGTTCGGCCTGACCCAGTCGCTGCTGTGGCTCAGCGTCCTGGTGATCTGCGGCTCGAACCTGCTCGTGGGCGCCCCGATGGCGGCGCTGCTGCTCGCCGTGGTGCCGTCGTACCTGCCGGACTCCCTGATCGAGTGGCAGCCCATCGGGTTCGGTGCCGCCGCCCTGATCGTGGCGGCGGTCCTCGACCGCGACTGGTCGATCGGCCCCCGGGGCGCTGGCCGCGCCGACCGCTCCCCCTCCCGCGACCGCGTCGCCCGCCTGCGGGCGGACGTCCCCGAGGCGGTGACCCTGTGACCCCCACTGCTTCTGGCCCGGATCTCACGACCCAGGGGTCGTCTGTTCCGGGCCAGAACGCGTGGGGTGGTCCGGCCCTGGCCCTCGAGGGGGTGACCGTGGACTTCGGCGGCCTGCGGGCCGTCGACGGCCTCGACCTCACGGCGGAGACGGGGGCCATCACCGGGCTGATCGGGCCGAACGGCGCCGGCAAGACCACGACCTTCAACGCGTGCAGCGGCTTCGTCCGCCCGACGGCGGGTGCCGTGCGCCTCCACGGCCGCGACGTCACGGGCCTCGACGTTGCCGCGAGGGCGCGCCTCGGCCTCGGCCGCACGTTCCAGCGCATGGAGCTCTTCGGCTCGATGACGGTGCACGACAACGTCCAGCTCGGGCGCGAGTCGGCCACCGCCGGGCGCAACCCGCTGCGCCAGCTCCGGCCCCGCCGGGCCGAGCGCCTCGTCGCGCCGCAGGCGGCCACGGACGCGCTGCAGCGCTGCGGGATCGCGGCGCTGGCCGACCGGTCGATCGGCTCGCTGTCCACCGGGCAGCGCCGGCTCGTCGAGCTGGCCCGGGTCGTCGCCGGTGAGTTCAGCGTGCTGCTGCTCGACGAGCCGTCCTCGGGCCTCGACGAGCACGAGACCGAGGCCTTCGGCGCGCTGCTCCTCGACCTGCTGGCCGAGCGGGACCTCGCCATCCTCCTGGTCGAGCACGACCTGCCCCTGGTGCTCGGGATCTGCTCCCGCATCCACGTGGTCGACTTCGGCCGGCTGCTGCTGGCCGGGTCGCCCGCCGAGGTGCGGGCCAGCGCGGTCGTGCGGGCCGCCTACCTGGGCACGGACGACGCCGTCCTCACCGGCGCGGCGGGAGGGACGTCGTGACGCTGCGCCTCGACGGGATCACCGCGGGCTACGGCGGCACCACGGTCCTGCGGGACCTGTCCCTCACCGTGCCCACCGGCAAGGTCGTGGCCCTCCTCGGACCCAACGGCGCCGGCAAGACCACCTTGCTGCGCGTGGCCAGCGGCCAGCTCCGCCCCGATGCCGGGTCCATCACCGTCGACGGGATCGACCGCACCGGCGCGCCGAGCGAGACCTTCGCCGCCCACGGTGTCACGCTCATCCCCGAGGGTCGGGGCATCTTCCGGAGCCTGTCGGTCCGGGAGAACGTGCGGCTGTTCGCGGCGCGGGGCGACGACGACGCCGTCGACCGCGTCGTCAGCGCGTTCCCGCGGCTGGGGGAGCGGCTCGACCAGCAGGCCGGCACCCTGAGCGGAGGGGAGCAGCAGATGCTGGCCCTCGGCCGAGCCCACGCCCGTCCCACCGAGGTGCTGCTCCTCGACGAGGTCTCGATGGGCCTGGCCCCGCAGCTGGTCGACTCGATCTACGAGGCGCTGGCTGAGCTGGCGCGGACGGGCGTCTCTCTCCTCGTGGTCGAGCAGTTCGCGGCGAAGGCCCTCGCGCTGGCCGACGTCGTGTACCTCCTCGCGGGTGGACGGGTGCGGTTCGCGGGCGAGGCCGACGAGGTCGACGACGACGTGCTCTCGGCCGGGTACTTCGGCTGAGGCGATGGCTACCGTGCCCGGCGTGACGTCCGTGGACCGCCCCGACTCGGCGCGCCACGAGGTCATCATCGAGGCCGCCACGGCGTGCTTCCGCCGGTGGGGCTACGTGCGCACCCGCATGGAGGACATCGCCAAGGAGGCCGGCATCGCCCGGCCGGCGCTGTACCGCTACTTCTCCGGCAAGGACGCCCTGCTCCTCGAGGTGATCGTGCGCCACACGGAGGCCCGTGGTCGCCAGCTCCACAGTGCGCTGCCCTGCGAAGGGCCCGCGGGGCCGCTCCTGCTCCGGGCGCTGCAGTGGGGGGCTGCCGCCACCGACGACCGCGAGGTCATCGAGACGATCCTTGGCGTCGAGGTCATGCACGACACGGCCCGGATGGTGGCGGAGTCGCCCCGCGTCGCGGACGCGCTGTCGGACTACTGGCGGCCCTACCTCGAGCACGCCCGGGCCACCGGTGCGCTGCGCGACGGCGTCGACCCGGACCAGGCGGTGCGCTGGCTGACCTACATCCGCTTCACGTTCCTGTCGCTGCCCGAGCTCGTGCCGCCGCCCGACCAGGTCGAGGACTACCTGCGCACCTTCGTCGTCGGCGCGATCTGCCGCTAGCGAGCGCGGACCGGGTCAGTCGGCGATGGCGGCGTACGTGAGGGCCCGGAGCTGGCCCCGGAAGTCGAACGTGCCCGACGGGATCAGCTGGGTCATGAAGACCACGAAGAGGTCCTCGGTCGGGTCGATCCAGAAGGCCGTGGAGGCGGCGCCGCCCCACATGAAGTCGCCCGCCGGACCGACGCCGGCGGTGGCGGCCGGGCCGAGGCCGACCGCCACGGTGAGGCCGAAGCCGTTGCCGTCGAAGCCGACCTCGCCGTAGCCGTTGGGCATGGCGACGTCCCGGAGCTCGCGCCCCTCGCCGAGGTGGTTGGTGCGCATGAGCTCGACGGTGGGCCGGCCGAGGACCCGCACGCCGTCGAGCTCGCCGCCGTTGAGCAGCATCTGGCAGAAGCGGGCGTAGTCGTCGAGCGTGCCGACGAGGCCTCCGCCGCCGGACTGCATCGACGGCTCGCGCAGCAGCCGGCCCTTCCCGGGGTCATCGAGGAGCCGCAGCTCCTTGTCCGCGCCGCGGGCGTAGAGCGCGGTGACGCGGTCGGCCGCGTCGGCCCGGACGGAGAACCCCGAGTCGACCATCCCGAGCGGTTCGAAGATCGTCTCGCGGAGGTGGTCGCCGAACGTCTGGCCCGAGATGGCCTCCACGAGCGCGGCGCAGATGTCGGTCGACCAGGAGTACAGCCAGTGCTGGCCGGGGTGGAACAGCAACGGCTCGGTGGCGAGGAGCCTGCTGAGGTCGCGCAGGGTCGTGCCCGGCGGCAGCTTGCGGGCCGGGGCGCCGTCGGCGAGGCCGGCCAGGTCGAGGCGGGCCTCGGGCGGGCCCATGCCGATGCCGGTCATGTGCATCATCGCGTCGCGGACCTGCATCGGGCGCCGGGCCGGCACGAGCTGACGGGGACCATCGGGCTGCTTCTCGTTCACCTGCACGTCGCGCCACTCGGGCAGGAAGCGGTGGACCGGGTCGTTGAGCTTGGCCAGGCCGCGCTCCACGAGCGACAGGAGCGCGACACCTGTGACCGGCTTGGTCATCGAGTACCAGCGCCAGATGGCGTCGTCGGCCACCGGGATGCCCCGCTCGCGGTCCATGAGCCCGATGGAGCTGCGGTGGGCCACGTGGCCGTGCCGGGCCACGAGCACCTGGCAGCCGGCGATCTTGCCGGGGTCCACGTACTTCGAACGCAGGTGCTCATCGATCCTGGCGAGGCGGGCCGGGTCGAACCCCGCGGCCCTGGGCTCGAGCTCGATCGTCATGGGCGGGGACCGTAGTGGGAGGATCGCCGACATGAAGGCCGTGGTGGGGGGGCCGGCCGTGCTCGAGCGTGATCAGGCGAGCGACTTGTAGCCCTCGGCCACGTCCCACTCGTGGTGGATGGGGTCGTGGAGCACGTACTGGGCGAACGTCGCCGCGGTGAACCGGGCGCCGTCGCTACGGGTGCCGGCCCGGTCCCAGTCGGGGTCGGCGACGCCGTCGAGCAGGCGGGCGAGCACCTCCGCGGTGGCGGTGATCTCGGGACCGACGACGGCGGGATCCTGCTCGTCGTAGCGGTCGGAGACCGCCGTGTCGTCCTGGTCCCAGTTCGGGAACGTCGGCTCGTCCTCGTGCAGCATCAGGCCGATGCGGTAGTCGCCCAGGCGGAAGACGTCGCGGACGTGGCAGGCGTACTCGAGGGCCGACCACGTGTCGGGGTCGGGGCGCACGGCCACCGCGGGGTGGGCGAGCAGGACCTGCCATCGGGCCGCCGTGGCCCGAACCTCGGCGGCGACGCCGGCGGGCGGCACCTCGCCGGCCGCGTGCCCGCAGTCCGGACAGCGCTGCGACAGCACCCAGGTCCAGTCCTTCTCGTCGGGCACGATCGCCATCGCGGGAAGGTACCGATCGCGTCCGGACCGGAGAACCGGCATCCGTGCCCGGGAACGCCGGGTTCCTGCCGTCGGGTCGACGGATAGGTTCGCCGGGTGCAGATCGACTACCCCGACCTGCCCGTCGTCGAGCACCGGGCGGTCCTCCTCGACGCCATCCGCGAGCACCAGGTCGTGGTGGTGGCGGGGGAGACCGGGTCGGGGAAGAGCACGCAGCTGCCCAAGCTGTGCCTCGAGCTCGGCCTCGGGGAGGAGCGCCTCATCGGCCACACGCAGCCCCGCCGCATCGCGGCCCGGGCCGTGGCCGAGCGCATCGCCGACGAGCTGCACGTCGAGGTCGGCGGTCTCGTCGGGTCGAAGGTCCGCTTCAACGACCGGGTGGGTCCCAACACCCGGGTGAAGGTGATGACCGACGGCGTGCTGCTGGCCGAGGTCGCCCAGGACCGGAGCCTCCGCGCCTACGAGGTGCTCATCATCGACGAGGCCCACGAGCGCAGCCTCAACATCGACTTCCTCCTCGGCTACCTGCGTCGCCTCCTCCCGGAGCGGCCCGACCTCAAGGTGATCGTCACCTCCGCCACGATCGACACGGCCCGCTTCTCCGAGCACTTCGGCGGGGCACCGGTGGTCGAGGTGTCGGGCCGCTCGTACCCGGTGGAGGTCCGGTACCGGCCGATCGGTGACGATCCGGGCGACGACCGCGACCAGGTCCAGGCCATCTGCGACGCGGTCGCCGAGCTGTCGGGCGAGGGTCCGGGCGACGTGCTCGTGTTCCTCTCCGGCGAGCGCGAGATCCGCGACACCGACGAGGCGCTCACCCGCCTCGACCTGCCCGGCACCGAGATCCTCCCGCTCTACGCCCGCCTGTCGGCGTCCGAGCAGCACCGCGTGTTCTCGTCACACCGCGGCCGGCGCATCGTGCTCGCCACCAACGTCGCCGAGACCTCGTTGACCGTCCCGGGCATCGTCGGCGTGGTCGATGCCGGCACTGCCCGCATCTCCCGCTACAACCGCCGGTCGAAGGTGCAGCGCCTCCCGATCGAGCCGATCTCGCAGGCGTCGGCCGACCAGCGGGCCGGTCGTTGCGGCCGGGTGGCACCCGGCACCTGCATCCGCCTCTACTCCGAGGAGGACTACGACGCCCGCCCCGAGTTCACCGAGCCCGAGGTCCTGCGGACGAACCTCGCGTCCGTGATCCTCCAGCTCGCCGCGCTCGGCATGGGCGACGTCGAGGCGTTCCCCTTCGTCGAGCCCCCCGACGCCCGCAGCATCAAGGACGGCCTCCTGCTCCTCGAGGAGCTGGCCGCCATCGAGCGGCGCAAGGACGGCGACCCGGTCCGCCTCACGAAGCTCGGCCGCCGCCTCGCCCGCCTGCCCGTCGATCCCCGACTCGGGCGCATGGTGCTCGAGGCCGACCGCAACGGCTGCGTGGCCGAGGTGCTCGTGATCGCGGCGGCCCTGTCGATCCAGGACCCGCGCGAGCGGCCCCGGGAGCAGGAGCAGAGGGCCCAGGAGCTCCACGGCCGCTTCGCCGATCGCGACTCCGACTTCCTGTCGCTGCTCGCGCTTTGGCGCCACGTCCGCGCCAAGCAGAAGGAGCTCGGGTCGAGCGCCTTCCGGCGGATGTGCAAGGACGAGCTGCTGCACCACCTGCGCATCCGCGAGTGGCAGGACGTCCACGCCCAGCTGCGCCAGGTGGCCCTCGGCCTCGGCCTCACGGTGAAGGGGCTGGCCGACGAGCCGGACCGCGACGCCGTGCACCGCTCGATGCTCGCCGGTCTGCTCTCGCACCTCGGGCGCTGGGACGAGGAGGCTCGCGAGTACCGCGGCGCCCGCGAGACGCGCTTCACCCTCGCCGGCGGCACCGCGCTCGGGAAGCGGCGACCGAGCTGGGTCGTGGCGGCCGAGCTCGTGGAGACCGATCGCCTCCGGGCCCGCACGGTGGCGGCGATCGCGCCCGACCGCATCGAGGAGGTGGCCGCCCACCTCGTCACCCGCAGCCACGGTGAGCCGTGGTGGGAGCGGGAGCGGGGCGCCTCGATGGTCGACGAGCGCGTGTCGCTCTACGGCCTGCCGATCGTGCCCCGTCGGCGCGTCGGCTTCGAGCGCGTCGACCCCGCGGCTGCGCGCCAGCTGTTCCTCCGCCACGCGCTCGTGCAGGGGGAGTGGGACGCCCCGCACGCGTTCCTCACCGCGAACCACGACCGGATCGTCGACGTGCTGGCTCTCGAGCACCGGTTGCGGCGCGACCTGCTCGTGTCCGACGACGAGCTCGTGGACTTCTTCGACGAGCGCGTCCCGGGCGACGTCACCACCGGCAAGCGCTTCGACCGCTGGTGGAAGCGCGAGCGGGAACGACGCCCCGACCTCCTCACCTTCACGCAGGAGGTGCTCGTCGGCAGCGAGGGCTCGCTCGACGCCGACGCCGCGTTCCCCGAGTGGGTGCGAGTCGCGGGCACCGACCTGCCCCTCACCTACACCGCCGACCCCGCGTCCGATGTCGACGGTGTCATGGTCGACGTGCCGCTGCTCCTGCTCGATCGCGTCGGCGAGGCCCGCCTCGACTGGCAGGTGCCGGGTCGCCGCGAGGAGCTGGTCACCGCGATCGTGCGGGCGCTCCCGAAGGACACGCGGCGCGCGCTGGGTCCGGCCCCCGAGCTCGTACCCCGGATCCTGGCCGACACCGGCCCCGCCGACGGGCCCCTGCTCGACGTGCTGCCGCGGGCCCTGGGGCGCATCGCCGGCCAACCCGTCTCCGTCACCGAGGCCGACCTGCGCCAGGTCCCGGCCGACCTGCGCGTCACCTACCGCGTGGTCGACGACCGGGCCCGGCCCGTCGCCTGGAGCCGTGATCTGGCCGCGCTGCGGCGGCGCGTGGTCGAACGCCAGCGGGCGGCGCTCACGGAGCGATCACCCCTGCCCGCGCTCGAGGGCCTCACCGCCTGGCCCGACGCGGACCTCCCGCGCACGGTCGAGGTCCGCCACCTCGGCATGGCCGTCACCGGCCATCCCGCGCTCGTCGACGAGGGCGAGAGCGTGGCCCGGCGGGTGCTGCCCTCCGAGGTCGAGCAGCGGACGGCGATGTGGGGTGGCACTCGCCGCCTGCTGCTGCTCCAGCTCGGGAGCCCGCTCCGCACGCTCGACCGCTCGCTCGGCAACGCCACGAAGCTGGCCCTCACCGCGAGCAAGCGGGTGGGCGCCGCCGAGGCCTACCGCGGCGCCATCGAGGCGGCCGTCGACCACCTCCTGCTCGCCGCCGGGGGACCGGTGTGGGACGCCGCCGCGTTCGCCGAGCTCCTCGCCTCGGTGCGGTCCCGCTTCGTCGACGCGGCCGTCGCCGCGGCCACCTCGGTCGGGGAGGTGCTCGCCACCGTCGCCACCGTCGACACCCGCCTGGCGTCGTTGCACCACGCCGCGCTCGACGAGACGGCCGTCGACATCGATGGCCACCTCGGCCGGCTCCTGGCGCCCGGCTGGATCGCGGCCGCCGGCGTCGATCGGCTCGACGACGTCGCCCGCTATGCCCGGGCCGTCGAGCACCGCCTCACGAAGGCGACGACCGACCCCGCCCGTGACCGCGCTCGCCTTCCCGTGGTCCAGGCCCTCGAGCGCGACTACCGGTCGGTGGCCCGGCGCGACCTCGATGGCTCGCTGCGGTGGCAGCTCGAGGAGCTGCGGGTGGCGACGTTCGCGCAGGCCCTGGGCCCGAAGGGCGGCCCGAGCGAGCCGAGGCTCCGCGCCGCCATCGCTGCCCTCGCGGGCGACTGAGCGCAAGCGGGTTGTGTCCGCGAGCAGCCGGTACCGCGACTTGCGGGCGTCGGTCAGGGTGGTCGACGCCTGCTCAGCCGGCTCCGGGTGACCTGACCCGAGGGGCTACCCGAGTCGCTCCGCCAGCAGGTCCCGCAGCCCGATGTGGACGCGGACGAGCTCGGTCAACGCGCTCGCGAGGTCGTCGATCTGACGCTCGGAGGCGGCGAAGGCCGCACCGCGCGCCTCGGACTCGGCGCGGCCGGCGGCGATGACCAGCCGTCGGAGGGCATCGAGGTCGCCGGCCAGATCGGTCCGCGACGTGCGCAGGTCGCCGACGAGCTCCTTCCGGAGCTCCGCCAGCTCGGTCTGGAGGGCCGCGATCGCGCCGCCCTGGTGCGAGTGGAGTGTCGCCAGCTCGCCGGCCATCGACGTGCGGAGCTCCGCGACCTCGCCAGCCAGCTCGGTCTGGAGGGCGGCGATTCTGTCGCCCTGGTGCGTGTGGAGTGTCGCCAGCTCGCCGGCCATCGACGTGCGGAGCTCAGCGATCTCGCCAGCCAGCTCCGCCTGGAGAGGTGCCAGCTCGCCGACCAGGGACGTGCGGAGCTCGGCGACCTCGCCGGCCAGCTCGGTCTGCAGGGCCGCGATCGCATCGGCCTGGTGCGTCCGCAGCCGCTCGAGCAGGCCGGCGGTGTCGGCGGTCGTCTCGCGGAGCGTCGCGCTCAGCTCCGCGAGGCCGCGCTCCTCGGAGTCGCGGAGGGCGTCGACCTGATCGCGCTGCCTCGCAGCCACGGCCTCGCGTGCCTCTGCCTCCGCCAGCAGGGCCTGGCCGAGCGAGTCGCGGAGCTCGTCGATGGCGTCGGCCTGGTCGGAGCGGGCGGTGAACAGCTCGGCGACGGCCGCGCCGGTGGCCGTGCTCGCCTGCTCCAGCGTGTCCATCGCCGTCCTCACCGCGACGACCTCGTCCTGCAGGCCGGCGAAGGCCGCATGGATGGCCACCTGGAGGAAGGTGCGGGATTCGTCGTGCCACCGGGCGACGGCCTCCGCCTCGTTCGTCTTGGCCTCGGCGCCTGCCGCCCGGAGCGCGCTTTGCAGCTCGGTGATGTCGGTCCGCACCGCGGCGAGGGTGTCGACCGCCGCCCGGTTCATGACCCGTCGCACCTCGGTCCGGAGCATCGCCTGGTGGCCCTCGGAGCGCTCCCGTTCGGCCGCCGAGGTGGCGGTCACGTCGGCCCGCACCACGGCCAGGTCGAGGCGCACCGCCGCGGCGGTGTCCTCGACGGCCTGCTCGATGGCCGCCCGCAGCTCGTCTCCCAACGCGGCGAGGGGCGCTTCCGCATCCACCCCGGCGGCCGCCTCCGCCTCGGCCTCGGCCCGCTGGGCGATGGCCATCCCCAAGAGGGAGATCTCGGACCGGACCGCCTCGGTCGTCTGCTCCTGGGCGGCCTCGATGGCCTCGCGGGTGGCGGCCGCGATGAGCTCCAGCCGGGACCCCAGGGCCCTGGCCACCAGGTCGAGGCGCGCCTCCAGATCCGTCATCCACGATGACGCCGGAAGCGGATCCGCGTCGGGCTCGAGCCCGGCGAGCGCCCCGGGCTCGTCGGGGTCCGGCTCGTTGGCCCAATCGACCGCCGTGAGGGGCGACGTGGGCCGCGGGGTGTCGAACGGATCGCTCACAGCCCCGGGATCGTACAGGCCCCTCCCACCCTCGTTCTCGGTGGTGCCACCGTTGCTCGCGGGGGTCGTTTCGTTGCTCGGATGTTGCGCCGGTCGTGACAGGTTCGATCAGGAAGATGCCGGTGCAAACGAGTGGCGGATACTGGTTCGAGGATCCTCGCGACCCCCGTGTGGCGCGGTGGTTCGACGGGCGGCGTCCCACCGGCCACACCCTCCGGATCGCCGACCTCGAGGAGGGCGTGGCGCCCCCGCCCCCGCTGGCCGCCGCGCCCGAGCCCCGGCTCCCGAAGCCCATCGCCCCGAAGCACCTGAAGACGGCGGAGGCCGTCCCGGAGTTCCTCTGGGGGGCCGAGCGGCCGTGGTGGACCGTGATCCGGTTCCGGCTCATCGCTGGGGCCGCCGCCACGATGTTCGTGTTGACCGCCGTCCTGGCCGGCCAGGTGGCCACCCGAGGCGGAGGCGGCTCCGATCGACCGGAGCTCGAGTCGGTGTCTCTCGCCGGGCCGGCGGGCTACGACCAGGCCGCGGTCGCGGCCGCGGCCGTTCGGGCCCAGCTCAGCGCGCCGAACCTGACGCAGTCGGGTCTCGAGGAGCTCCTGCCGCTCGCCTGCGAGGCCGTCGCCGGCCGGTCCCCGGCCCGGCTGGCCGGCCAGCTGTCCCGCTACCGGTTCACGGGCGCCGAGCTCGCCCCGCTGGTCCGGGCGTTGCGCATCGGTGCCCGCGACCTCTGCAAGGACGCCGTGGATGCCTATCGGGTGTTCTTCGACGACGTGTTGCCGATGGTCCTCGTGGCCAGCGAGGGCTACAGCGAGTCCCGATCCCTCGGCCGCGAGATCGTCTCGAGCGGCGGCAACGTGGCGACCGGCGATGCCACGGTCAACGCGGGGCCGGCCACCGCGGTGGGCTCGACGAGCTCGGATACGTCGAGCCGCTCCAACTCGGTCGACGTCGTGTCCACCGGCTCGTCGTGCTCGGTCGCCGGTCAGACGACCACCATGCGCTCGGGTGGCGCCGCCGTCTGCTCCGCGGTGAGCTGCGAGGGCTGGGCCACGGGCCTGCGCTGGCGTCCGGCTGCGTGCGGATGACCCGGTTGCGTCGTACGCCGTTCCTCGTGATCGCTGCCGCAGTCACGATGCTCTCGACCCTCGGTGGGTGCAGTGACGACGGGATCGGGCGCGACGATGCCGGTCGCATCACCGAAGCAGGCGAGCTGTCCGTCTTCGACCTACGGTCCGGTGATTGCCTCAACCCCCCGGATCGGGTGAAGGACGAGCTGCTGAAGGTCAACGTTCTGCCGTGCTCGGAGCAGCACAGCCAGGAGGTCCTGGCGGTCAGGAAGATCGACGACGACGACTACCCGGGAGACGACGCGGTGCGCCAGAAGGCCGAGCGGCTGTGCGTGGATCCCTTCGCCGACTACATCGGGATCGACTACGTCGACTCGAGCCTCTACCTCACCTACCTGTTGCCGTCGCTGCGGAGCTGGGACGATGGCGACCAGGACGTCACCTGCATCGTGCAGGTGGTCGACTCCGAGGGGGTCGAGGGCACCCTCAAGGGGAGTGAGCTCTGATGGGGATGCCCCCGGTGGTGGCCACAGCGACGCTGCAGTGCTCCTTCGGCCTGGCGCCGTCGACGTTGTCGGTCTTGCCGATCGCCCGCGTGCTGATCGAGGGCAAGCCGGCGGCCACCATCGCCGACTCCGTGACGGCCCTGAACATCCCGCCGTTCGGCATGTGCACCACGCTGTCGAACCCGACCGTGGCGGCGGCCACCGCGGCGGCGCTCGGGATCCTCACCCCGATGCCGTGCGTCCCCGTACCTGGGCCGTGGCTTCCCGTCGCTCCGAGGACCCTCGTTGGCGGCAAGCCGGTGCTCGGCCTGTCGTCGAAGTGCGTCTGCAGCTGGGGCGGGGTCATCTCGATCGCCAACCCCGGGTCCGTCCGAGGCCAGGTCGGGTGACCGTGGGTCGATGATCCACCTCCTCGACTCCACCCTGGAGCAGCACCTTCGTGGGATCGTGCCGCTCCCGCAGGCGATCGAGGTCTCCTTCGCCACCCCCGACAAGCGTTGGGGCGCGGCCCGCACCCGCCCGACCGTCAACCTCTTCCTCTGGGACGTGCGTCGGGACCTCAGGTCGGCGATGAGCGGGTTCTCCGAGGAGCGGCTCGACGACGGTGGGATCCGTCGTCGCGTCCCCGACCCCGAAGTGGCGTTCCGCTACCTGGTCACGGCGTGGGCCGGTGAGCCGCGCGACGAGCACCAGCTCCTGGGCGCGGTGCTGCGGGGGGCGCTCGTCGAGGAGACGGTCGCCGACGCCGACGTGGCCGCCGGTCTCCCCGCCGTCGGGCCGGTGCACCTCGAGGTGAGCGCCGGCGACGGCCGACCGAACGACTTCTGGAACTCGCTCGACGGGCAGCTCAAGCCCAACCTCGAGCTCACCGTCCGCATGTTCATCGACCTGGAGCGCGAGCTCGAGGTGGGGGAGATGATCGACGGGATCGGCGTCACCGTCGGGCGCTCGGCGCCGCCCCTCCCGGTGCCGCATCGGGGCCTCCCCACGACCGACACCGATCGGCGGCCCGTCCGGCGCCGTCGCGGCAACGCGATCGTGTCGGGTGTCGAACCCGGCGACGACGACTCGGCGGACTGACGTGCGCGTCGAGGTCACCCCGCAGGTCGTCGAGGTCCGGATCGGCGAGCCCGCGGCCATCACCGTGTCGGTGTTCAACACCGCCGACGTGATCGATGGCATCTCGGTCCGGATCGTCGGCATGGATCCGGGCCTGGTCACCGTCGAGCCCAACCTGCTGGCGCTGTTCCCGGACACGAGCGGCTCCGTCGAGCTGACCCTGGAGCTCCCCGCCGACTTCGCGGCCGGCTCCCATGAGCTCGGCATCGAGGCGTCGTCGGCGCACGGCGGTGGGGTCGTGGTGGTGCCCCTGGAGGTGACGGTCCCGCTCCGGTTCGATGCCGACCTGCGGATCGAACCGCAACGGCTCACGGCTCGTCGTCGGAGCTCGGGGCGGCTCGTGGTGTCGAACCGCGGCAACGGGACGCTCCGCCTCGCGATGACGGCCAACGATCACGAGCGGCTGCTGAGCTTCGCCGTGACGCCGGCCATCATCGACGTGCCGCCGGGAGAGGTCGTGTCCACCGTCGAGGTGCGCGGCCCGCGGCTCTGGTTCGGCGCGCCCACGGATCGGCCGTTCACGGTCAAGGCCGCGCCCCGAGCCTTCGGTGCCTCCGCCCAGACCCCGGGCGAGGAGCAGCCCGACCTCGAGGCCACGGCGACGTTCAGCCACCTGCCGCTGATCCCTCGCGGCGTGTTCACCACCGGCTTGCTGGGCTCGATCGTGGCGATCTGGGCGCTGGTGTTCCTCTTCGTCCTGGGGCGCATCCTCACCGAGGACACGGCCGGGAAGGCGGCGCCGGCCAGCTACTTCGCCACCTCCGCCGAAGTCGTGGCCGCCGGGGGCGGTGCCGCCGATCCAAACCTCCCGATCGGGGCGGCGCGCCTCGACCCCGCGTCTCGTGGGGGCCTGGACGGGACGGTGAGCTCCGCGAGCACCGATGAACCGGTCGGGCGCATCTCGGTGGAGGCCGTGCGGCTGGCCCGGTTCGGTCCGGTGGTCGCGTCGACGGTCGCCACCGATGACACCGGCGCGTTCGAGCTCGGTGGGCTCCCTCCCGGCACCTACACGCTGCGCTACACCGCGCCGGGCTTCCTCGAGCAGTGGTATCCGGCCTCGATCGACCTCGACGGCGCCGAGCGGATCACGGTCTCGGCCGGGGAGACGCTCGACGTCTCGCCCGCCAGCGTCACGGGCTTCCCGGGGTCGATCTCCGGTACCGTCGACACCGGCCGGAACTTCACCACCACGGTGCAGGTGCAGGTGCGGGCCTTGATCGGCGGCGTGCCCACCGCCGTGGTCCGCCAGGTCACGGCCGATAGCACCGGGCAGTACCTGGTGGCCGGCCTGCCCACCCCCGGCGTCTACGAGCTCACGGTGATCGCCGGCGAGTTCCGACCCGCCACCGTCGTGACGACGCTGGGTGGGGGCGAGAACCGCATCGAGGGCGCCGTACGGCTCTCGGCGGGCACGGGCGCCGTGGGCGGTCTCGTCACCGACGAGAGCGGGAGCCCGCTCGGTGGCATCACCGTCAAGGTCGCGAGCGGTGACGACGAGCTCACGACCGCCACGCCCACCGCCGGTCCGGTCGGGACCTTCCGGCTCGACGACCTGCCGACCCCCAGCACCTACCTGATCTCGTTCGAAGCCGAGGGCTACGGCACCGAGATCCTGGCGGTCGATCTCGGACCCGGCCAGTCCCGCTCGGACCTCGACGTCACGATGGCGCGGGGCACCGGGTCGATCAGCGGCCTGGTGGCCGACGAGGACGGCAACCCGCTCGGCGACGTCGCCGTCAGCATCAACGGTCCGACGGGGACGGTGCAGACGACCACGCTCACCACCGGCACGGTGGGCCGGTTCGGCGTGTCGGGCCTACCGACCCCCGGCAGCTTCACGCTGACGTTCACGAAGGCCGGCTACACCACCACCACGGTCGACGTGAAGCTGGCCCGCACCGGCTCGGCTCCGAACACGAACGTCTCGATGGAGACGCGCTCGGCCGTGCTGAAGGGCACGATCCGCGGTCCCAACGACGATCCGGAGCTCGGGGCCACCATCACCGTCACCGATGGCACCAACGTGCGCACGACGATCTCCGCCTCCTTGCCCGCGGGGGCGTACGAGCTCGTGGGCCTCGCCCCCGGGTCCTACACCATGACGGTGGCGGCCCCCGGCCGGGAAACGGCGACGGTCC
This sequence comes from uncultured Microthrixaceae bacterium, assembly GCA_963727905.1. Lineage (GTDB taxonomy): Bacteria > Actinomycetota > Acidimicrobiia > Acidimicrobiales > VFJN01 > VFJN01. The sequence goes on along the minus strand of CAVSIC010000008.1, from coordinate 64,924 downwards.
TGGTGGAGCTCACCCCCGGCGACACGATCGTCCGGGACATCGACCTGGAAGTCGCGGTGCCCTGACGGTGCTGGTCAACGTCACCCCGCAGCGCATCGCCGCCAGTCCCGGCGTCCCCGCGTTCGTCATCGTGTCGGTGACCAACACCCGCGACGTGATCGCCGGCTACGCGGTCGACGTCCTCGGCCTCGACCCTGAGTGGGTCACCATGGAGGGCGGGCCGCTGTCGCTGTTCCCCGCCGACACCGGCACCGTGACCTTGCGCGTCGAGCTGCCGGCGGATGCTCCTGCGGGGGTGCGCCAGCTCGCGGTCCAGGTGCGGGATCTCACCCGGCCCGACGCGACCTCGGTGACCGAGATCGCGATCGAGGTGCCGGCTCGCCACCTCACCACGGTCTCCCTCGATCCGGCCGTCGTGTCGTCCGGTCGCCGGGCCACGGTCGGCGTGATCCTCGAGAACCGCGGCAACGGTCCCGAAGAGCTCCGGCTCGTCGGGCACGACGACGACGACGAGGTGCAGTTCACCTTCGACCCCCCGACGCAGGTGCTCGAAGTCGGCCAGCGCAGGGTGGTGCGGACCCAGCTGCAGGCGAAGCGCCCGATCACCGGCTCCCCGAAGATCCGCTCCGTGCGCGTCGCGGCCGTCATGGCCGACGGCACCTCCGCCGAGACAGCGGGCTCGTTCATCCAGAAGCCACGGCTGTCGCGCGGGGTGTTCGCCCTCACCGGTCTGCTGATCGCCATCAGCGTCTTCGCCGGTGTCATCGCCACCACCTTCGGCCAGGTTGCCGACCGCTCGAAGGCGGACCGCAGCCTTCTTCTCGACGCCATCAGCGGGGACGAGGAGGCGGTCGGTCCGCCGGGCTCGATCAGCGGGGCCATCACCTCGTTGACCACGGGTGCGCCGGTCGACGGCGTCACGGTCGACGCGTTCTCCACGGAGGACCTGACGGCAGCAGCGGCCACCACCGCCACCGATGCCACGGGCGCGTTCTCGGTGACGGGGCTGGCGGCCGGGACCTACAAGGTGCGCGCCCGAGGCGCCGGGTTCATCGACGTCTGGTACCCGCTGTCGCTCGATCCCAAGACCGCGGAGGAGGTCGACGTCAGCGAGGACAGCGTCACCCAGGCGATCGATGTCCGCGTGGGCGGCGTCCCGGCCTCCGTGGCCGGGACCGTGCGGGGTGACGACGAGGTCGCGGGCACGGCGGTCAACGTGCGCATCCCGCAGAGCGCGGTGCCCGGCGGGACCGGGCTCGACGCGAACGGCGAGCCGTCCCGGGGCCCGATCGTCGCCACGGTCGTGGTCGACGCGTCGGGCCAGTTCGAGGTCCCGGACATACCGTCACCGGCCACCTACGAGGTGACCGCGGAGCTCGAGGGCTTCGCCGTCCAGTCGCAGCTGATCAACCTCGCACCGGCGGAGGAGCGCGGGGGTCTGTCGTTCAACCTGCGCCGCGGCGACGGCACGATCTCGGGGCACATCCGATCGAAGGACGGGCCGCTCGGCGCCGCGGTGATCACGGCGACCGATGGCCCGACCTCGGTGCGGGCCGTCTCCCTCACCCGCGACGACGTCGGCGGCTACACGCTGCGGGACCTGCCCACGCCGGGCACCTACACGCTCGTGATCACGCACGATGGCTTCACCACCGCGACCTTGACCGTGAACCTCGCCCCCGGCGGTACCCGAGCCGGTGTGGACACCACCTTGACCGAAGGTGCCGGCTCCATCGCCGGGCTCGTGCAGGAAGCGGGCGTCGGGCCCGCCGGCGGTGTCGTCGTGCGGGCCACCGATGGTGAACGCGTGGTGCAAACGGTCTCGGTGTCGGTCGGGCAGGTCGGTTCCTACCTTCTGACCGGTCTCGCGGTGCCTGGCAACTACACGGTGTCCTTCGAGAGGTCCGACCTCGCGCCGCAGACGAGGTCGGTGGCCCTCGATCGCCTCAGCCGCCGCAACGTGACCGGCGAGAACGTGTCCCTCACCTCCGCCTACGGCAGCATCTCGGGGATGGTGCGCGACACGTCGGACCAACCGGTGGGCAACGTCACCGTCACCCTCTCCGGCAACGGGGTCACGCTCAAGACCACGAGCGCCACCGACCCCGCCGGCGTCTACGAGCTGCACCGCATACCGCCGGGGACGTACTCGCTCAGCTTCGCCCGCGGCGGCTCGGCGCCCACGGCGCTGCTCGTCACCGTGTCGGCCGGAGAGGTGATCACGGATCTGGATGCCGAGCTGGTGGCCCGCGCGTCGCTGTCGGGCAAGGTCCTGTCCTACAACAACAACAACCCGATCCCTTTGCCGTTCGCGGTCGTGCGCCTCTTCCTGCAGGAGGACTACCCGTCCGGTGAGCCGACCCGCCTCGCCGTCACGAACTCGGCCGGCGAGTACACCTTCGATGAGCTCGAGGCTCCGAACGTCTACGTCCTGGACTACGCGGTGCAGGGTGACGACCCCGAGACGTCACAGCAGCGCGCCGTCCAGGCGGGCGAGACGATCACCCTCGACGATGTGACACTGGGGCTGCCATGAGTGACCACCGCCAACCGGTTCCGAGCGACCGCGCCCGCCTCGAGGCGTCCGACACCCTGGTGGTGCCCGGCCGTCCAGCATGGGTGGTCGTCCGCCTGACCAACGTGGGGGCGACGTCCTGCGGGTTCACCGTGGAGCTCATCGGCGCGCCGGGCACCGAGCCGTCGGCGGTCGCGTCGGTGCCCGACCTGGCCGGCGGCGCCACCGTTGAGATGGAGCTGCCCGTCGAGCTGCCGACCGGGTTCCCGCCGTCGCGGCAGCTCGTCGGCGTCGCCGCCACCCCCGACGACGGGTCCGATCCGGTGCGCACCCAGCTGCACCTGGTGATCGCCGGGGGGGAGGGGCTCGTTGCTGAGCTCGACCCGCCGATCGTCCGAGGTCGGGGGACGACCCGGTTCCGGGTGGCGTTGCGCAACGACGGCCACGACCCGGTCACGGTGACCCTCGCCGGCCTCGCGCCTCAGGGCGGCCTCGACCTCGACCTTCCCGATGGCCCGATCGAGCTCGCCCCAGGACAGTCCACCCGCGTCCTCGGCAGGGTCAGCGGGAAGACCAGTCCCACAGGCCACGGTCAGCGCCTCCCGTTCGGCGTCCGCGTCGACGGCGCCGCCGCGCCGATCCACCTCGAAGGTGGTTACGCGCAGCGGGCCTTCGTGCCGATCAGCGGTGTCAAGGCGGTCGGGATCCTGGTGGTCGTCGCCCTGTGGATCGCCGGCCTCGGCATCGGGCTCAACCGGATCACGAACGATGACGACGACGGCGGCACCCAGATCGCGGAGGGGTCACCCGCCCCCGGTGGCAGCGATGGCGGGGGCGCCGACGCGGGCGGGGGCGCGGCGGGCGGCGCGGACGGAGCCGCGCAGGAGGGCATCGGGGGCGCCACCCCCATCGCCGAGGTGGCCCGCATCGGCGGCACGGTCGACGCGCCGGACCCCTCCGGGGTCACGGTGCGGCTCGAGCCGGTGCCGTTGGCCAGCGAGGACACGGCCGGAGCCGAGCCGCTGGGGTTCCGCCGGGGCGCCGCCGCGGGCAAGCTCCTGGCCGCGCCGACCGACAGCCAGCAGCTCGGCGGTACCCGCAGCGTGATCACCGATCCCACAGGCCAGTGGGCGTTCGGCGGCCTGAGGGCCCCGGCCTACTACCTCGTGACCTTCTCCAAGCCCGGCTACGGCAGTCGCAGCAACGTGGTCCAGGTGAAGGAGGACGCCGAGCCCGTGGTGGTCGACGTCCTCCTCCAGCCCGGCGACGGCAGCGCGTCGGGCTCCGTGGTCGGCCCCGACGGCCCGCTCGGCGACGTGGACATCGTGGTGTCCGACGGCACCGTGACCCTGACGACCCGCACGCCGTCGGAGGGGGAGGGCGTCGGGACCTGGGCGCTGGATGCGCTCCCGGCCCCTGGCACCTTCCTCGTGACTGCCAGCCGCGACGGGTTCGGCACGCAGACCGCGCTCGTGGAGGTCGGCGCCGGCGGGACGTCCGATCCGGTCTCGCTGCGGATGGCCTCGGGTGTCGGCACCATCTCGGGAACGGCGCTGACCACCCTGGGGGGCGTGGGCAACCTCACCGTCACCCTGCAAGACGTCGAGGGCAACCAGGTGCGGGAGGCCACCACGCTCACCGAAGGGCAGGTGGGCAGCTTCGCCCTGCCCGACCTCGAGATCCCCGGCGAGTACCTCGTGACGGTGCGTGGCACCAACTACGTGACCAGCACCCAGCAGGTGTCACTCGCCGGCAACACCAGCATCCAGGTACCGATGGAGCGCACCACCGGCGAGATCACGGGGCTCGTCCGCGAGGTGACCTCCAGCGGATCCGGGCCCTTCCTGGCCAACGTCGGGGTCACGGTCCGTTCCGATGAGGGCGCCCGCTACGCGACCACGTCGGCCGACACCCCGCCGGGGGAGTACTCCCTCATCGGCGTGCCGCCCGGCACCTACGTGGTCACCTTCGACCGCTTCGGCTACGAGTCCAGCAGCGCACTCATCACGCTCGCGCGGGGCCAGCAGCTCACGCTGCCGACCACCGAGCTCGTCAAGCTCGACGCCGCCGTGCTCGAGGGCGAGGGCTCGATCTCGGGGCTCGTCACCGCGCTGGACACGAAGATCCCGATCGATGACGTGGCGGTCCGCGTGGTCGAGCGGCCCGATCTCCTCGCGGTCACCGTCGAGGGTGGGTACACCATCACGGGCGTCCCTCCCGGCACCTACAACCTCCAGTTCGACTCCGACCCGGGCTCGGCCGGCTTCCAACAGGTCCGGACCCGAATCGTCGTGCCCTTCAACGGCGCCGCGAAGGTCAAGACGATGCGGATGGCTCCGCTCGCCAGCCTCACGATCGCCGTCGGCTCCGCTGCCCGCGTCCCGAGCAACGTGTACAACCTGCCGATCGAGGGCGCCACGGTGAGGCTCACCGGGCAGGACACGAGGTGGGTGCTCGACGAGGCGACGGGAGAGTTCACCCGCGAGACGGTCGAGGTCGTCCTCCCTGCCGGCGGCGAGGCGCCGATCAGGATCGACAGGTCGGGCCAGGTCGTCCTCGACCGCCGACTGCCGACGGACCCGGTCACGGGATCCTCGACCTACACGCTGGCCGTGTCGCGGCCCGGCTTCCAGACCAAGGTGATCCAGAACGTGAAGGTCGCGGATAGCTCCAACAACCACCAGCAGGTGCTGCTCGACCAGGATCCGATCCTGGCCGTCGGCGCCTGGCGGCCGAGCGGCGCGGGGACGGCGCCGGTGCTGGCGGACATCGAGGTCAGGGAATCCATCGAAGGGGCTGCGCACGCGAGCGCTCGTTCGGTCGGCGCGGTCCAGGTCTACGACGGCACGAGCGGACTGATCGATGGTCAGCGCGTCGACATCGATGCGGCCGTCGCCGACGGCTCCAACGGATCGCAGAGGAGCGTGCTACTCACCCAGAACGTGGTGACCGAGGTGGGCGTCACGCTCATCCCCACGTTCGACCAGGGGCTCATCGGCACGGTCGCCTGGGCCGACGCTCCCCTTCCCGACGACACCCTGCTCGCCAACTTCCCCTTGAAGATCAAGGGCGTGTACGACTTCGACGACGGCAGCCCTGGCGCGGCGACCACCAGGGACGTGATGACCAACGGTGCCGGGGCGTTCACGATCCCAGCCGGCGACCTTCCCCCCGGCGGCGTAGCCACCCTCGAGGTGGCGGCCACCACCTCGTTCAAGAGCCGGTCGGTCCCCGTGGACTTCTCGAGCCTCATCGACGATGACCCGGACACGGCACCCGGCCCGATCCCCATCCTGCTCGAGGCGGTCCCCCAGGCGCTGGGCGGTCGCATCGACACCCACAGTCCCGAGGCCGGCCCCGTGATCGACGCGAGCGGGATCGGGATCCAGGCCACCGCCGCGCCCCGCCCGCAGCCGCTCGGCAAGCTCAAGACGGCGGTCATGGCCGACGGCCGGTTCCAGATCTACGACCCCGACGTGTCGGCCCCCAACGCGCCGTGCGCCACGGAGATCGACTCGGCCAAGTGCAAGGTCCGTCCCGGTCACTACACCCTCCAGTTCGCCGCGTCCGCCTTCGTCGTGCAAGACAGCGCCGACGTCGAAGATGGCAAGACCACGGTCGCCGTCGTGCCGGGGACGGCCAACACCTCGGTCAACGTCGGCGTGTGGAAGTACGGGAGCGCGACCCTCCTGATCAAGGACCCTGTGACCGGCGCGGTGCCGCCGGGCGCCAAGTTCCTGATCGAGAGCCAGAGCACCGTGGTCGGCTCCTCCGTGAGCACGCTGCTCGAGGGCAACGGGTCCGGCGCCCTGGTCGTTCCCGACCTGGTGCCCGGCGAGTACCGATTCCGGGCCGGACTCGTCGGTTGGAAGCCGCCGGAGACGCAGCCGGGGGGATGCACCGACTACCCGGAGAGCGTCTGCTTCACGGTGGAGAGCGGCGCCATGAGCACGCCCACGACCTTCGACCTCAGCCAGCGCGGCGTGCTCACGGGCACGGTCCAGGGTCGGCTGCTGGGTGCGTTCAGCTCCATCGGGGCCGCGGTGAAGGTCACGGCCACCGGTCCCTCCGGCACGGTGACCGGGTTGGCAGACCCGGATTCGGGGGTCTTTGAGCTGGTGGGGACCGAGCTCGAGCCGGTCTTCGGTCTGCAGGCGGGCGACTACATCGTCACGATCGCCAGCGCCGACACGCCGCCGGGCTTTGCGCCCTACAGCCCTCCGGTCACGGTCCCGGTCGGGGTGGGCTCCGCAACGGTTCCGCCACTCGTCCTCGAGTCGCTCCCGGCCACGTTGACCGGTCACATCGTCGAACGGCTCGGCGAGTCGAACCAGCTGTTCTTGGACGACGTCGACATCACGGTCTATCTCCCGGGTGGCACCACCGTCACGGGCAAGACGGGGGTCAACCCGAACAACCCCAACGACCACGGCTGGTTCTCGATCCCGAACCTTCCCGCCGTCAACGTCACGGTCTCGCTGAGCAAGGAGGGGTACAACAGCCCCCTGACCTTCCTCGTCAACGGCCTCACCCGCGGAGGCACCCTCGCCATCAGCCAGGAGATGACCTCGCCGCGGGTGACGTTGGGGGTCACCGTGACGGGCGCGTTCCACACGGGCACGGGCGGGAGCCCGGCGGTCGTCGGCGCCGAGGTCCGAGCCGTGCGCACCGACGTGGCCGGCATCGCTGACATCGTGGGCACCACCGAGAGCGACGGGATCGCCAGGCTGGCGATCCAGGTGAGCGCCCGCTACCGCATCGAGGCCCATGCCGACGGCTTCCTCGAGCCGCCGGTGAGCAGCTTCCCGACCCTCCAGCCTCCCCAGCTGTCCCGCGTCACCGCGAACATCAGCCTCGTACCGGTCCGCAGACCGGTAGAGGTCACCGTGGAGAGCGCCGTGTCGGGTGCTGACGTGCCCGACGGCCTCGCCGTCGACCTGACCGCCGATGCCGACGGCACGGGCGAGACCGCGGCCGGCGGATCGACGGTCGACGGCGTCGCCGAGATCTCGAGCGTCCTGCCCGGCCGCTACACCCTCGTGGTCACCGGGAGCGGCGGCCGAGGTTCGTACTCCGGCGAGGTGGTCGTCCCCCTCGATCCGGGCCGATCGGAGGACCCGAGCGCGGTCACCACCTTCGAGACGAGCGCGACCCTGCAGGAGGCGAGGGTGACCGGGACCCTCAGCGTCGACGACAACGGCGAGAGCCCACCGGCCACCAGTGCCAAGGTCACCCTCGTCGAGGTGACCGGGGCCTCCGGCTCCGGACAGACCGCCACGGTGGCGCTCAGCGACGATGGGGACGGGAAACAGGCCGGTGACTACACCTTCTTCGTCGATGCAGCGGGCAGCTACGAGCTGACCGCCGAGGTCGACGTGCCGCCCGGCGTGCACGACCAGGCGGCGAGCGGATCGTTCTCCGTCGCCATCGGCGAGGAGGTGGACCGGGGCCTCAGCACCAGCCGCGTCGGCACGCCGCCGTCGAGCACCACGACGACCGCCGCGGCGCCCACGAGCACGACGACTCCGACCCCGACGTCGTCCAGCTCGACGACCGCGCCTCCCGAGCCGCCGCCCTGATCCGCTACGACGTCAGGAGGGCGATCGTCAGGAGGACCGCCGCCAGCCCCGCGAGCACCAGCCAGAACACGAGGTCGCTGTCGGGTTCGGGTTCGGGCTCGGGCTCGGGCTCGGGCTCGGGCTCGGGTAGGTAGACCGGCTCCGGCGGGGGTGGCGGGGGCGGTCCGGAGAGGTCGACGCCGCAGCGGACGCACACGATCGCGGTGGCGAGGTTCGGCTCGTCGCAGGACCAGCAGGTGATGCTCGCCAGGGTCACGCGACCCGCCGTGCCGGGGAGCCGGCGCAACCCGGCCCCTTCGCTCACCGAGTCGCTACCGGCCAGCGTGGCGGCGTCCCGCGCCCAGAACAGCGGGTAGTCGCAGGTGCGGCAGAACTCCTCGGCGTGGCGCCGGACCGCGCCGAGGTAGGTGACGGTGCCGCAGCTCGGGCAGGTGATGGAGCTCACGGCTCGGCGTCCCCGTCGTTCTCCCAGACGCGGAGCCAGGAGGGCACGTCGAGCTCCTCCGTGGCGTTGCCGTCGGCGGCGTCGGCTTCATCGTCCGGGTCATCGGCGTCCCGGAACCGATCGAAGACGTCGTAGACGGTGGCCATCGGACGCGTGGGGTCGATCTCGAGTGACGGCTCGGGCTCCGGCGGCGGGGCCCGACGAGCGGTCAGCTCGCTGTCGCCGACCCACAGCTCGAGCTCGACGTTGACCGGGACCTCCTCGCGGACGAGTGCCAGGAGGTCCTCGTCGTTCAGCCACCCCGCCGAGGGCATGCGGATCGCGACCCTCGGGGGCACGCGCGGGGCTTCGCCCTCCCGCCAGATCCCCCCGGTCTCCACCAGCGATATCGGACCGCCGGCGACCAGCTCGAGGAACGGGACCAGACCTCGGCGGGTACCGCGCCAGGCCAGCCCCGCGCTGCCGGTCCGCACGAGGTCGCGCTGCACGAGCTCGGGCAGCGAGGAATCGATCGCCGGCGTGCCCACCCACGCCCCGAGCCACGGCAGCAGCGGCGTCGGGGCCACCGACGGGTCGGGAACATGAACCAGGTTGTCGACGTCGTCGAGCGACGTCGAGGCCATCTCCTGGAAGATCGACACGAACCGGCGGAAGAAGTCCTCCTGGACCATGCCGACCGGCAGCTGCCCCAGGAGCCAGTCGGGGTGTCGCTTCATCGCACGACGACCTGGTGGCCCGCCGACAGGAACAACGAGTCAGGAGCCAGTCGGATCACCTCGCGCCCGGCCCCGCTGCGCCGGCCGGTGCGCAGGTCATACTCGAACAGCAGCACCTCCTCCACGCGGTCGACCCCGTCGACGCTCTCGAGGAGCTGGGCGAGGGTGGCCGCGTTGAGGTCGGTGTCGAACGGCCAACCGCGACCCTCCACTCCCCCCTGCAGGGGGTGGATGAACCGGTGGAGGAGGTCAATGGCGCGGTCGCGGATGAGCGTGTTGGGCCGGCCGGGGAGCGCCTGCAGCAGCGTCGCCACGGTGACGCCCTGGTAGAAGGGGGTCCCGACCTCGATCGTCGCCCCGAGCAGGCGGCGTTCGTCGAGGTGCTCGCGGACCCGGGCCGTGAGCTCGTCGTCGACGGCGTAGTCATCGAGCGTCTCTCCGAGGATGGAGCCGCGCACCTGCGGGATGACGAGCAGCCGCACGGGCTCGAGCGGGCCCGTCGGCGAGAGGCACCTCACCCGTGCCACCTCGGCCGAGGCCTCGAGGGTGAGCCGCTCGAAGTCGCCGGCGGTGACCGCCCGCTCGCCGGTGCGGATGCTGAGCGGCCCCCGGACCTTGGCGTCCTGCACCGTCTCGGCATCGACGCCGCCGAGGGCGGGGGCATGGTTCACGACCCGGTCGACGAACGGCATCGTCGCCCGGAGGGTGGTGAGGGTGTTCGCCCCGAGGTTGCCGCTCGCCCCGCCGCCGTGGCGGTAGCCGCTGACGGCGATGACGGACCCGTCGGGTGGCACGGCGCCGTGCTGGCGGATGCTGCCGTCGGCGTAGCGCACCATCGGCCCGAAGCGGACCGCGCCGGAGGCGCCGTCCCACACGACGTGGCGGTCGGTGGCGCTCGATCGGGAGAAGTCGGCCACCTCCTCCCACACCTCGACGGAGTCGCGGAGCCGCACCTCGACCTGCTCGTCGGGACGGCGGGGCAGCACCGGGAAGCGGGCGCAGCGCAGCTCGAGGCCGGGGGAACCGTCGGCTCGGCCGAGCACCTCGGCGCCGATCCGTTCGGCGTGCTCGGCCAGCACGGTTCCGCCGAGGCTCGCGACCTCGACGCTGCGCAGCTGGGGCGAGGCCTGGTACCACGGCTGCCCGGCCGTGGGCCGCACGAGGCGGGCCCGCAGCCAATGGGCCCGCTGGGTGCCGAGCGTGAGCGGCTGGTGCTCGAGGGGGATGTGGAGCACGAGGTAGCCGTCGCGGTTGAGGCCGCCCGTCGTGTCATTGTCGACGAGGCACGGCCACCAGACCTCGCCGGTCCACACCTCCCACGCCAGGGGCGGGTTGCGCGGGTCGACACCGATGCCCTCGATCGAGGCTTGGATGGCGAGGCGGACCACGTTGCCGGCCAGCGACTCCTCGAAGCCGAGCAGCAGCGCATCGTCGGGCGCCAGCGGCGCCGACGGGAAGCAGGTGACGACGCCACCCTCGTAGCGCAGCGAGTCCCACTCGTCGGCGAAGCGCTCCTCGTTGCCGCCGGCGCTGACGACGCACGCGCGCAGCTGCGGCTGGCGGATCTCGAGGTCCTCGATGGTGCTGAAGACCACCTCCTCGCCGGTGACCGAGCCCGAGGTGCTCACCTCGGTCCCCGCCGGGATCGAGACGGTCTCGTCGAGCACCGTCGCCAGGAGGAAGGTGACGTCGGTGGTGGCCACCGCCGGGGGGAACGGAGCAATGCCGACCAGCTCGAGGAACTTCGTGAAGTAGCGGTCCGGCACCTGGTTGAGCCGGAACAGGAACATCTCGGTCATCCAGGCGAAGAGCTCGATGAGCGCCACCCCCGGATCGGACAGGTTGTGGTTCGTCCACTCGGGGCAGTAGCGCGGGATCAGGCGCTTCGCCTCGTCGACGATGTCCTGGAACCGGCGGTCGTCCAGCTCGGGCGAAGGCAGGCTCATCCGCCGTCACGCTCCTCGGGGGGGATCACGTAGAAGGGGTACACGAGGTTGCGGCGATCGTTGGTGGTCTTCACCACGTAGGTGAGGTCGATGCGCACCAGCCCTTGGTCGTGCTGTTCGGGGTGCACGACGACCTGGTGCACGTCGACGCGAGGCTCCCACTGGGCCACCGCATCGCGCACGGCCTGGGCGATCAGCCCGAACGTGTTGGCGTTGAGCGGCTCGAACAGCAGGTCCCAGATGCGGCAGCCGAACTCGGGTCGCATCACCCGCTCACCGGGTGCCGTGGCAAGGACGACGCGGATGGAGCGGTCGAGGTCCTCGACGCCGTTCGTGAGCGAGAGCGCGCCCGTGTGGTCGACGCCGAGCGGCCACATGAGGCCTCGACCGACGAAGGCCGGATCGACGGCGCCGACGCCGCGGTACGGGGAGAGGTCGCTCATCAGTTGATCTTGACCATCCCACCCTTGACCTCGAGCAGCCCGCCACCGTCGAGCGTGCCAGATGCCTTGCCCTTCAGCTCGAGCTTCGCGGCTTCGACGTTCGCGGTCATCCCGCCCTTGACCGCCGCCGACCGGTTGCCCTTTGCCTCGAACCCGTTGGTGGCGTTGATGAGGATGTCGGTGCCCTTGATCTCGATCTTGCCCTTGCCGTCGAACACGATCGAGCTGTTCCCGACCTTGATCGTGAGCTTCTTGCCCGACGGAACCTCGAGCAGGCTCTCGTCGAGGCCGAGGCGCAGCTTGGTGCGCCCGTCGCTCAGCTGGATCTCGACGTGCCTCTCCTTGTCGGAGCTGCCGTCGCCGAGCTCGATGAAGTGGCCGGTCCGCGAGGTGGTGCGCCGGGCGGTGACCTTGCCGTCCTTCACGGTCCACACCGGGATCTTCGACTTCGAGCCGAACATCCCACCCATCACGATGGGCTTGCGAAGATCGCTGCCCTCGAAGCCCACCAGCACCTCGTCCTTCACCTCGGGGAGCACCACCGCGCCTCGGTCGGCGCCGGCGCCCGGGATGAGCACCCGCGCCCAGTTGCTCTCCTCCTGGTCGTCGAGGCCGAGGAAGCGCACCTTCACCCGGCCCTCCTTGCGAGGGTCGTTGATGTTGGTGACCTCGCCGACCAGCAGGCCCACGTGGCGCAGGGGCGACCGGCCCTCGCCGTCGAGCACGTCGACCAGCCCGACGGGCCGGGTGCTCCCGCACGCAAAGCGGGTGGTGGAGCCGTTGACCGGGTCGTAGCGGTGCTCGACCTCGCTGAGGAGGTAGGTCCCGTCGAGGTCCAGCCCCTTGGCGTCGGTCACCTCGAGGCGCTCTCCGGGGCCCAGCACCCAGAGGTTGCGGCCGACACCTTCGACGCGCGTCGTGCTCTGCACGCTCGTGCGCAGCATCGACTCGGCGAGCGCGTCGGCCTCGTCCTTGCTGGCGACCGGGACGTTGCCGGTGCGGGCCGGCTGCTTGGCCTTCGAGCCCTTCGCCACCTGTTCCACGAGCGCCGAGGTGGCGCTCAGCATCGAGGCTTGGTAGGTGGCCTTGCCGAGCAACGGCTTCTGGTCGGTGGAGCTCCAGCCGACCACCGACAGCTCGTCGGGCCGGTCGGCGCTGGCCCGCACGCTGAAGCGCTCGAGCTCCGCCAGCGCGACCTTCGCCGCCGCCGGGCCATCCGTGCGGAGCACCTCCACCCGCAGCGCGCCGGCATCGAACCACCAGTCGGCACCGCAGCGCGATGCCAACACGTCGACCATCTCGAGGTCGGAGCCGGCCTGGGCCAGGTACTCGTAGCTCCCGTTGACCCCGCGGGTCTTGATGTCGAGCTGGTGGCGCTGCCCGATCTTGTCGAGGATCTGCGTCGCACCCTGCTTGAGGTAGGTGGCGGTGCCGCTCCACCCGGCGAGCAGGTGGGCGGCGTCGTAGGCGATGATCGTCGCAACGGGGAGCGCCTCGGCTTGGTGCTCCATCTCCAACGCGACGACCGAGCCCTTGAACGCGACGGTCTTGCCGTCGGGCGACTTCACCTCGACGGGGTCGTCGACCTTGGCGATCGACAGCGGGTTGGTGGCGGCGAAGCGCAGGAGGCAGCGCCCGGGGAGGTTCAGCGTCCGCTCCACGCGCACCTCGATGAGGTTGCGCAGCAGCGGCTCGGGCAGCGCCTTGGGGCCGAGGGTGACCCGCGGGAGGAGTGCGACCGGGTCGCTCACTGCTCGAGCCTCGGGATCGAGAGCAGCGTGCCGGGCACGATGGACTGCGGGTCCTCGATCCCGTTGGCCGCCGCGATGTCGCGCCAGCGGGTGGGATCGCCGTAGTGCCGGGCGGCGATGCGGTCGAGCGTCTCGTTGGGCACGATCCGGTGGACCTTGTGTGGCTGCGGTGTCCCCGAGGTGGGGTTCTGCGGACCGAAGGCGCGGTCGGGCTCGTACTGCGTGAGCACCAGGTCTGCCCGGGCCCGGAGCGGGACGCCGTCGTTCGTGAAGTAGATGAACGACAGGTCGAGCGCGGACATGACGCCCTTGAAGGAGTGGAGGTCGCCCCAGTGGAAGATGACCCACTGCGGTCGGACGTTGCCGCTGGCGGCGTCCGAGCCCGGCAGGTCCGGGTCCGGATCCATCAGCCCGAGGAGCTTGCCGGTGTGCGCAGTGACCGCGGTGCCGTCCGCGGTCGTGTCGAAGAACAGGCTGACCCGGAGCACCCCCGACTGGGCGCCGGCGAACCGCAGGCGGGGCACGCCGGCCCCGACCGCGGTGTCCGCCGCCCACAGGTTCTCGCGGGTGACCTGGAGCTCGTTCGGGTTGAACGCGCACGGGATGCGCACCTTCAGCTCGGTCTCGAGGAACGCCTTCTCCTGCGGCATCGTCTACAGCACCCCCGGCCGGCGACGGCCCCGACGTTCCAGCTCGTCCAACACTCTCCGCTCGACCTGTTCGACGATGCGGCGCAGCTCGGCCTCGCGCAGCGGCTGCGGCGACGGCACCGGCCGGCCGCTCGGCGCCTGGCGGCGGTTCTGGGCGCCCGATTCGGATCGCCCGACCGTGTTCCGGCCACCCTGGTCGGCCGCCCGGCGCGCCCGCCGCTCCTCCTCGTCGTCGTTGTTGTCGCCGAGGAACCGGGCCGGCTGGCCGCCGGTCCCGCTGGACACCGCGTGGGAGATCTCGTGGCGCACGACCGGTGCCGTCGTCTGGCCTGCGCTCACCACGGGGCCCGGCGAGGCTGCCGGACCGTCGGACGACGGAGCCGCGGGCGCGTCGGGGGAGTACGACGGCTCCGAGCGCGACGGGGGGGAGGACCACCCGGCGTCGGCATCCCGCCGGATCGGCGACGCGGCGCTGGACCACGGCGGCACGACCTCATCCGCGCCACTCGAGGTGTCGACGGCATCCTCGCGCGATCGCGGCGGGGCCGGGGCCGCCGGGGGAGCGGGGAGGTAGAGCACCGACCCGACCGTGGCGGCCGCGTGGCCGGCCGCGGCCAGCGCCCGGCGAGTGGCGGGCCCGGTCTGGTAGCTCACCGGTGACGGCGCGCCCTGGTCGACGTCGGCCAGGGCGTCGACGCTGTGGTCCCAGTCCTGCGGCAGGCCCCGGATCGGATCCGGGGCCCCGCTTGCCAGTGCCGCGGCGAACCGGCTGCTCGGCGGGTCGTCCGTGGTCTCCGTCGGCTCGCCGCGAGCGGCTCGTGCGGGGGCGATCGCGCGCCGCAGCGGTCGGACCGCGGGCCGCGGCTCGGGATCGGGCCGCCGCGGACCTTCGAGGGGATCGGCCGATCGCTCCGGGCGCGGCGCCACGGCGCTGGCGGGGGCCAGTGGCGACGCCACGAGGCCCACCGAGGCGTCCGATTCCGCTGCAGGGGTCGGCAGCGACGCGAGGGGCGGCCGGAAGGGAGCCGGAGGGGTGGAGGCGGCCGGCTCGAGCACCGGCGGCGACGCCGGCTCCCGGTTCGGTTCGCGAGTCGGACCCGGGGGGAGCTCCTCCTCAGCGATGACCTCGGAGGCGGGTGTCGCCGTGATGATCGGGGGCGGCGCGGGCTCGGAGCGGTGCTCGGGCGCCGGACGCGGCGTCGGCGCCGGGGGCGCCACCGGCCGGGTGCGTGTCGCGAGGGGCTCGGCCGGCTCGGGCCGATGGGGGGCGTCGCCCGGACGCCCATCCGGTGTGGGCTCGTCCGTGCTCGCGACAGCGGGTTCCGTCGGGTCCCGCGTGACGGTCTCGATGGCGGCGGCGACGGGCTCGATCGCGGTGGCGACGGGCTGGGCGGGCCCTGCGGCGCGCTCGTTCGTGCTCGCGCCGGACGGCTCAGCCGGCGTTCGGGTGGACGGCACCTCGCCACGGAGCGGCGGCGTCGGTGTCGGTGCGGGTGCTCGGACCGGCGGGGGCTCAGCGGAGGTGGGGCCCTTCGCGGTTGGTCCGGCGGCTTCGCTCGCGGGGACCGGCACCGGCACCGGCGGTGACGGCTCCGCGACTTCCGCTTGGTCGCGGCCGACGGGAGCCGCCGGCGTCAGCTCGACTGCGGGGATCGATGGGAGCGGGTGAGGCGCCTCGGCGGGCGGGCGGACCGCGCGGGGCGACGCGGGGCGAAGCGCCGCCGCCGACGCGGTGGGCTGGACGTCGGCCGTAGGCCGATCGGCGACGGGCGCCTCGGTCTGCGGGGCGGGCGACGGGTCGACGTGCGATCGGGCGGTCGTCCGTGAGCTCGGCCCGCGGGCCGGCTCCACCGCGGCCGGGGACGGGCGCTCGACGGTGGTCGGACCGGGCTCAGGTCGGGCCGGCACGGGCTCGGTGGGGGGGTCGGCGGCGGGGACGACCGCCTCGGTCGTGTCGAATGGCGGGGCAGCCGGCGGTGCCGGAGCCGCGGGCGCGTCGGCCCGCCGGAAGCGGGCGGGCGAAGCTGCCGGCGGTTCTGCAGCGACCGACGCGGTGTCCGTGGGCAGGTCGGCTCCCGGAGGCGCCAGGCTCGGCGTCGGATCGGGTTCGGGCGCCCGGTTCGGCATCGAGTCGCGCGGGGCGTCGGGGCCGGCCGGTGCCGTGTCGGGGGTGACGCCGCGGGATCTGCGTTCCTGGGCGGGAGCGGCCCGCCGGCGCCGGGCTGGTGGCGCCTGCGCTTCCCCCGGAGCCGGTGTGGCGGCCGGGCTGGGGCTGGAGCCCGTCGGCGCGGGGTCGCGGCGGCGGACGCCACCCGGTCCGTCGTCGCCATCCGGTGACGGGTCCGTCGTCGGAGGCTCCGGAGCCGGTCGTTCGGCGGTCGGTGTCGGCGCCGGCTCGCTGTTCACGAGGATCGACTCCGACCGCGCCCGCCGCGGTCGGCCCCCGTCGTCGACGACGGCGCGGCTCCGCCGCCGCGCCGGGCCCCGCTCCGCCGCGGGGACCGCGGTGACGGCGCGGCGGATCGGACCCTCCGGCGCGGCGCCGGAGGCACCACGACGACCCGGCTCCACGACCTCCGCCTGCAGCACCTCCGGCTCCGGCCCCGCGTCCAGGGGCGCAGGCTCGGCCCACGACGGCTCGAGCGCGCCGTCGCCGTCGCCGTTGCCGTCCGGCGCGGCATCTGCGGGGTCCTGCCCCAACGTGCCGTCCTCGAACGCCTCCAGGAAGCTCTCGAACTGCAACATGCGCCGCTCTTCGGCCGACAGCGGAGGTTCCGTCGGTTGCGCGACCGCGTCGGCCTGCAGCCCCGCGTCTGCTGAGGGTCGCCAGAGGCGGTCAGCGGGCACGGTCCGCGGCGTGGGGACGCCGTCCTCCCGCGGCTGCATGCGCAGAGCCAGCTGCCCCGGTCCTCGGCGGGCGCCCCGTCGCCGCATCGTGGTCACGACAGGTCCCGCGCCCGCAGGCCGCGGTGGGAGATCTCGATCTCCTCGGTCGGCATCCGCTTGTCGTGGAGCGTGAATCGGGGGCCGCGCCACCGGACCGGGAAGGCGCCCTCGAACTCCCAGGATCGGACCCGCGAGCCGCTGGACGACATCAGCGTGATGGCACCGGTGCTGCGCTCCAGCTTCTGGCCCTTGCCCGCCGCGCCGTCGCCGACGGTGTCGTAGATCCACTTCTCGAAGCTGTTCGCCTTCGTCAGCCCCCCGCGAAGGACGATGTGCGGCCAGTCGACGCGGCCGGGCAGCTCGTGGACGAAGCCGTTGTTGCCGCCCTCGTGGTGGCGGAAGACGTCGACGCGCAGCTCCAGCCCCTCGACCTCGGTGAAGCGGCCGATCTCGACCCCGTCCACCTCGAAGATGAACGTCGAGGCGGTGGAGCTGTTGCCGGCGGGTCGTTCAGCGGAGTTCGGCATGGAGGGTGCTCCAAGCCCGCTCGTTCAGCCGGGCGACGGATCCGAGCAGCTGCACCCGGTCCCCGTGCTCGAGGTCCAGCAGGTCGTCCAGCGACCAGTGGAGGTGGTAGGCGAGGTACGCGACCTCGTCCCACAGCGCATCGGCGGGGTACTGGATCACCCGACGCCCTCGTCCGGCTCCACCGCGGTCAGCTCTGGCGTCGCCTCTGCCAGCAGCTCATCGACCTCCGCATCCGTTCCGAAGTTCACCGCGCCGTAGAGCTCCTGCAGGAAGTCGAGGTCGGCGGCGAACATGCCCTCGATCACCTCCGCGGTGATCTCGGCAACGGTCCCCAGCTCCGTGACGACCCGGGCCAGCACCAGCACGGTGAGATAGGGGTCGTCGGGTCCGAGGACGCGTGGGTCGCGCAGAGGCTCGAGCTCGTCGCGACCCGTTGCCAGGCGCATCGCCCCGCGGCGGTGCGGAGCGCCGGACGCGTCGACGTAGCCCTTCGGAAGGCTGAAGCGCACCTCGGTGCGGAGCGGGGCCATGGGATGGATGTCGGCGGCGCGCTACTTCTCGCGCCACCAATAGTCGCAGCTCAGGGTGATCTGCTCGACGAGCATCGACCCGCCCTTGGCGTCGAGCCCCGGCCACGTGTACCCCTGGGGCCAGGCGTTCTCGAAGTGGAACGAGCTGAGGAGCTTGTTCTTCGTGTCGTAGCCGTCGATGGAGCCGTCACGGATGCACTTCTCGTAGCCGGCGGTGAACGCCTGCTTGTGCCAGTCGTAGAGCTTCATCGCGTTCGGATCGTCGGCGAGGAACGCGCGCGACAGGGTGATCTGCGCGTTCTTCGGTACGCCCACGGCGACCCGCTTGAACAGATCGCCCTTGCCGTCGATCGAGAACTCCTCGATCTTCTGCGCTTCGAGCCCGGCCAGCGATACCGACAGCAACGGGAACTTCGGCATGCCGTCGATGGTCAGCACGAAGTTCGTACCGAGGATCGGAACCGAGTCCTTGGAACCAGCCATCTACTTCACCCGCTCCCAGTTCGTGAACACCATCGTCAGCGTCTCGGTCTGCAGATCCGGGTTCTGTGCGTTGTAGTCGCTGTAGCTGAGCGAGATGGGCAGGGCCCCCTCGATGGTCACCTCGGCCAGCGGCTTGCGCATCGGATCGAAGAGCTTCACGGTGATGTTCTTCTCGTCGGTCATGTCGCCGTCGATGACCACCTTCTTGAACCAGTCCGACAGCAGGTGGTCGTCGGTGGCGTAGCGCGTGAGGGTGAGGTCGTTGAACTTGCGCTCGCCCGGGATCGCGCGGACCCGGTGCTTCGACTCCGTGCCGGCCGTCTCCTCGACCGACACGTCGACGTTGCTCGAGAGCTCCGACACCGAGATCCAGGTGCTCTGCTTGCCACCGAGGTCCACGGAGAACCCGTTGTTGCGGGCGACCTTGGGCTTCTTGTCTCCGGCCATGGTCCCTCCTATGCCTCAGGCTGGTACTGGCTGACGCGGAACACCACGAACTCGGCCGGCTTCACCGGGGCGATGCCCACCTCGCAGGTGAGGCGACCCTGGTCGCGGGCCTCGGGCGGGTTGGTGGTCTCGTCGCAGCGGACGAAGAACGCCTCCTCGCGGGTGGCTCCGAACAGGGCGCCCTGGCGCCACAGGTCGGTGAGGAAGGCCGTCAGGTTCCGGGTGACGGAGCTCCAGGTGTTGTGGTCGTTGGGCTCGAACACCACCCACTGCGTGCCGTCCATGATCGACGCCTCGACCATGTTGAACAGCCGCCGGACGTTCAGGTAGCGCCACTCGGGATCGGAGCTGCAGCGTGCGACCGCCCCACACCCGGATCCCGCGGGAGCCGAACGGCCGGATGCAGTTGATCCCGATCGGGTTGAGCAGGCCCTGCTCGGCCTGGGTCGTGTTGACCTCGACGTCGAGGACGCCCTGGAGCACCTCGTTGGCCGGCGCCTTCCACACGCCCCGGCTCTCGTCGACGCGGGCCCACAGGCCGGCGACGTGGCCGCTCGGCGGGATGAGGACCTCGCGGTCGCCGTTGTTGCCGATCGGGTTCTCGACCTTGATCCACGGGTAGTACATCGACGCGAACGCCGAGTCGTACATGGCCACGTCGTTGCGCCAGTCCCGGATCTGCTGGGCGTTCATCCCGGGGGGAGCATCGAGGATGGCGACCCGGTTGGCATGGAGCTCGCAGTGGGTCAGGAGCGTGGTCTGCACCGCCTTCCAGAGGCCGAGGTCGATCGACCCGTCGGCCTGGCGGCAAGCGGTGGCGAGGTCGGGGACGATCACCATCGTGACGTCGTCGGCGATGGCGAGGCCGTTGATCCCGGTGCGGGCCGCCTCGGATCCGGCGAAGCTCCGGCCGCTCACTGGCACGGTGCTCGGCTCGGCCTTGGCCAGCTCGTACACGCCCGGCTTCATCACGTCGATGAGGGTGCTGAGATCGACGCCCTTGTCGAGCTCCACGGCGACCTTCACACGGGTCGAGGCGGCGTTGACCACCTTGGCGGCGTCCTTGTCGCCGCCAAGGCCGAGGCCCCGGTAGCTCTCGACGACCGCGCCGTCTTCCTCCACGTGGATGGCGAAGGGACGGGGACCGTCGGCGTCCTCGCCCGGATCCTCCACCTCGATCCGCACGCTGAGCGCGGCATCGGGCTCGATGGACGACACGACGACCGGCGCACCGAGCGCCCGGTCCGCGGCCGGCAGGGCCTTCGTGGAGGGCTGGCCCGACGGCGCCGAGTTCGCGATGCGCACGATGTAGGCGGTGGTGCCGCCGTTCTGGAAGAAGCCGTACACCGACAGGGGCAGCAGGCACCCGGGGGCGAACCCGCCGTAGAGCTTCTCGTAGTCGACCCAGTTGGTGACCAGTCGGGGCTTGATGCCCTCGGGATCGTTCGGGTCGTCGGTGGGCGCCTTGGCGGTGAAGCCGACGAACGCTGCGATGGCGGTCGGCACTCCGGAGAGCGGCTTGTTCCCTGACGACACCTCCTCCACGTACACGCCGGGTGCGGTGTAGGTCGGCACGGGTGCTCCTCCTCAGGTCGTCGATCTCGCCTCGACGGGGCCAGGTGGGCATCCCCCGCCCCCTTGATCGCGCAACCTAGGCAGCCGGGTGCAACGTCAGCGCAACGGGTTGCTGCAACGTGGCGCCGCGCTCGCTGCGACCCGCGCGGTCAGCTGCGGGCGTCGGCGCAACGAGCGGTCCACCGCGGTGCGCCGAGGGTGTGGCAGAGCTGCTCCGCCGCCCGCAGGTGGGCCTGCGCCGCGAGCTCCTGGCCCAGCGCCCGGCCGAGCAGTCCGAGGTGCCAGTCGATCGGCCCGTCGAAGTAGGAGACGTAGGCGCCGATCCCGGAGTGCGGGGTGAGGAGGTCGTAGAGCTGATGAGCTCGCTCGAGGTCGCCGATCGCCACCACCGGAGCGGCCAGGTGGGCGAGGTGGCCGATGCCCAGCCCCGGTCGGAGGCCGCCCTCGACGAAGCGCTCGAACACCGCCTCGAGGTGCTTGGCGGCGGAGTCCAGATCGCCGAGCTCGGCATCGATGGCGGCGACGGCACCTTGCCACTCCGGGACGTCGGTGGCCTCGAGCCCCGCGGCGATCTCGAAGCGGACCTCGGAGAGTCGCCCCTGCGCCCGCCGGACCCCGGCCAGCTGGATCAGGCGCACGCCGTCGACCACGCGCGGGTCGACCCCGCGACGGCGCCCGACGTCCGCGGCCTCGTCGATCAGCCGATCGGCGCCTTCGAGGTCGTCTCGGAGCAGCGCCAGGGCGACCCGTGCGCAGGCGCCGAGGTGGGTCGAGTGGCCACCCCGAGCCGACGCCACCCGGCGGTCGTGCTCGTCGAGGAGCCCCTCGAGGCCGGGCCCCTCACCGGCCTCCACCGCGGTCTCGAACTGGCACGCCAACGTGCTCAGCTCGGTCTCGAGGTCGCCGAGCTCCGAGGCCAAGGGAAGCAGCTCCAGCTCGAGGGTTCGCTGCTCGCGGACCGCACCGGTGCCCGACAGCGCACGACGGCGGCTCCGGAGTGCGGCCACGAGCGTGGCCGGCTCGTCGATCTCCCGGGCGAGGATGACGGCGTCGTCGGCCATCTGGCGGCCGGCGTCGCCGCCGCGGGACCACCCGACGGCGCAGGCCGACTGGGCCAGGAGGCGGGCCCGGAGCGACGGCTCGAGGTCGCCGAGGAGCTCGAGTGCCTCCTCGCAACGGGCGAGGACGTCCTCGGGGATCAGGTGCACGTCGCTGTCGAGGTGCGTCGGGCCGAGCGCGAGTGCGGCTCGGGCCGCCCGGGCGGGGTCGTTGGTGGCAAGCGCTTCGTCGAACGCGGCGAGGACCAGGTGGGCGCCCTCGGCGACCTCTCCGAGCAGCGAGGAGGCGCGGCCCACCAAGGTCAGCGCATCGATCCGGGCCCCCGGGTCGGGGTCACCGGCCTCCTCGAGCACGGCCAAGGCCCGGCGACCGGCGGTCAAGGCCTCGTCGGGCATCCACTCCTCGTCGGCCGTGCGGGCCACCCGCAGCAGGTAGCGCACGGCCCGGCGCCACTCGCCGAGTGGTGCCGCCTCGTCGAAGTGGTACGCGAGCGCCGCCGACGGAGGCGGGCCGGCTGCCGGATGTTGCTCGAGGGCCATGCCGAGCCGGCGGTGGAGCTCCATCCGGGCCGACTCGTCGAGTGACGCCACGAGGCTCTCGTGGACCACCGCGTGGCGGAAGGCGAGCCGCTCGGGGTTCGTCGGAGCGGGGACCACGAGCCCGTCGCGGCGAGCCGCCGCGAGCACGGCTTCGGCCTCGGGTCGCGGGGTCCCGGCCGCCGCGGCGATGACCTCGGGGTCGAACTCGAGGCCGGACGCCGCCGCCACGGTCAGCACGGCCAGGGCAGGGCCGGGGAGCGAGGTGACCCGTTGGCGCACCAGCTCTTCCACTCGCTCCGAGCGGGCCGGCAGCTCGAGCGTGCCGCCGGGATCGACGGATCGGAGCAGCTCGGAGACCAGGAGCGGGTTGCCTTGGGTGCGCGACCACAGCTCGGCGGCGAGCGGTCCCGGTGGCACCGCCAGCGCCGGCCCGAGGGTTCGGCGGACCATCTCGGCAACGGCGGCCTCGTCGAGCGGTCCGAGCATGATCGTGGAGGTGCCGGCCCCGGCGCCGAGCTCGTCGAGCCCGCCAGCGGCTACGGACCCGGTGCGGTGGAGCACGAGGACCAGGACCCGCAGGCGGGTGCCCCGGCTGACGACGTCGCGCAGCAGGCGGAGGGTCGATTCGGTGGCGAAGTGCATGTCGTCGAGCACCACGACGACGCCGCGGCCCGCCGAGGCGAGGCCGAGCACGTGCTCGATGGCCGAGGCGAGGCGCCGGTGGTCGACCTCCGCCACGCCCGACGGCGCGGTGACCTCGGCGGCGGCCCGCAGCGACGGCAGCACGCGGGCGAGCACCCCGGCGTGGTCTCCCAGGAGGACCCGCTGCTCGTCGATCGAGTACGTGGCCAGGAAGCCCCCGACCGCCTCGACGATCGGCCGGTAGGGGACGTTGATCCGGTCGTCGGCGCGGCCGTAGAGGATGGCCAAGCCGGCGTCGTAGGCGCTGGCCACCGCCTCGGCCGCGAGGCGGGTCTTGCCGATGCCCGACTCGCCGTGGATGCGCACGACCAACGGGCCGGCCTCGCCGATCCGCACGCGAGCACGGGCGATCTCGGCCAGAGCCTCGGACCGGCCGACGAACCCCTCGCCGGAGTAGGCCAGCAACAACGGGGCCACCGCCTGCGACCGGCGGGGCGCCTCCTCCACCGGGACGACGTCGGCCGTCCCCAGGATCGAGACGAAGAGCTGGCTGGTCGCCTCGCTCGGGGTGGCTCCGACCTCCTCGAGCAGCACGCGGCGGCACGCCTCGTACGCCCGGAGCGCCTCGCCCGTGTTGCCCCCGGCCTGGAGGGCCCGCATCAGGAACCGATGGCCGTCCTCGCGCAGCGGGGCGTCGGCCACGAGGCGCCGGCCGATGGCCTCGGCCTCGGCGAGGTCGCCCGCGTGGAGGGCCGCCTCACCCGCCACGCGACGGATGCGCGACACCGCCTGGAGGACCTCGGTGCGGGTGTCCTCGACCCACGGGGTGGCGGGCCCCGGCAGGAACGTGCCGGCCGCGGCTTCGAGGGCCCGGGCGCAGATCCAGCGGACCTCGGTCCAGTCGTCCGAGGAGAGGGCGAGCTCGGCGGCCGAGGCGGCGGCCTGGACGTGGATGAGATCCACGGTCGAGCCGGTGGGCAGGTCGAGCACGTACGCGCCCCGCGCGTACTCGACGACCCCCCCGAGCCCGACCGTGTCGAGGGCCGAGCGGACCACCGCGATGGCGTTGCGCAGCGCCGCCGGCCAGCTGGCGGGGGGCGACCACCCCCAGACGGCCTCCGCCAGCAACTCCGACGGGACCGCCTGGCCCGGCTCGGCCGCGAGGCGAGCGAACAGGACCACCGCCCGGCGCCCCCGGAGATCAGCCTCGTGGAGCACGCCGTCAGGGGAGTCGACGCGCACCGTGCCCAGCAGCTGGATGCGCACCGACACTCCGCGAGACGCTAGCGGGCTCATGATCGGCACGCTACGAAAGGGGCGCGGCAGATCCGCGGCACGGACGTTGCGGCGCTGTTGCAGGTGGTTCGTACGTTCCATCCTGGCGCCCGTTGCGAGCGACGTCGGGAGGGGTGGGAAGCGTGTCCGACAACTACCAGGAGACCGAGCTCTCCGACGAGCTCAAGAGGAAGTTCGGGATCCAGTCGCCAGCGGTGCAGTCGAGCCCCGCCGAGGCAGCGGAGCTCCGGCCGGCGCCGAAGGCCGCCTTCAACGGCTACAGCCCACCCCCGAGCCCCGGCCAGACCCCTGCCAGCACGCCGAAGCCGGCCTTCAACGGCTACCAGCACACCCCCAGCACCTACGGCCACACCCCGGCCAGCACGCCGATGACGGCCGCGGCGGCACCCGTCGCAGCGGCGCCGCCGGCCCCGGGGCCGCAGTTCGGGCCGAAGGGCCCACGCTTCGAGCGGGAGCGCTCGCAGGTCGAGGACGAGGACATCGACGCCCTGGTCGCCAAGAGCGGGCGCGGGCGGATCAGCTCTCGGGACATGCGCAAGATGGAGATGGACGCCAAGAAGCGCGACCAGGGGCGAAGCCAGGATCTGCGCGACCGGGTCCAGGGCGCCATCCCGAAGACCAAGACGAAGGACTCCGAGGGCGGGGATCTCAACTTCGACAAGTCGTGGCAGAAGGGCGCCGACGGCAAGTGGGCCGCCAACCCGAACAGCGCCCCGCTGACCCCTGAGCAGGAGACCAGCTGGCAACGGACCCGGACGCTGGGCCAGGCACCCACCGCGGACAACCCGCTGCCGAACAAGGCCCGCGTCGCGAAGTACCAGGACGAGGAGAAGAAGCTCGGCTGGCGGATGATGATCGGCTCCGACTCGAAGGAGGAGGCGGTCGGCAAGCGGATGGCGAGGTTGCAGCAGACGGACGTGGAGCAGGGGACCAAGGACTGGGAGCGAGTCGAGGCCTCCGATGTGGTCACGACCAAGTACGACAGCTCCGCCAAGTCCCGGGAGCGCTCTCGGCTCAAGACGAAGTGGGAGCCGAAGCCGGGCCGGGAGGGGCCCTCGGGGCCGAGCAACGAGCTCGCGCTCACCCACAAGGACGGCACCAAGGTCGCCAACAACCCACGGACCGGGGAGCAGGAGCAGCACGCCGGGTTCGTCGTCAACCCGGCCACGGGTGACGTGCAGACCTTTCGCGAGGACTACGCGGACAAGAAGGACGGCAAGCAGCGCAACCGGCATCACACCACCCCCCTTGCCGGCGGCAACGTGAGCGGGGCGGGCAACCTGACGATGGACATGCAAGGCCACGTCACGGACATCGGCGACCAGAGCGGCCACTACCGCCCGGAGGCCGCGT
This sequence comes from uncultured Microthrixaceae bacterium, assembly GCA_963727905.1. Taxonomy (GTDB): domain Bacteria; phylum Actinomycetota; class Acidimicrobiia; order Acidimicrobiales; family VFJN01; genus VFJN01. The sequence continues at coordinate 39,541 of CAVSIC010000008.1, read as the reverse complement.
ATACGCACACCGGGGTCGCGGAGATGTCCCGCCGGGGGATGCTGGAGCGACCCGCCACCAAGGAGGACCAGCGGGAGAGCGGGCCGGGGAACATCTCCGCGGACGTCACCCTCGGCGGGTTCGCGAAGAACGACCCCCGCATGGCCAAGGGATGGTTGGAGCACGAGGACGACATCTACAAGGGCGACCTCACGCTGAAGCACCAGCAGTTCCTCCAGACCTCCGGAAACGAGCGCCAGGCCCGGGCCAAGGTCAACCTCAACGAGGAGATCGGCGCCGGCCAGGGTGCCCTGACGCCCTCGGCACCGGTCGGACAGCAAGCGGCCATCCGAGCGGAGATCGCCGCGAAGCGGGCTCAGGAGGAGGCCGCCGGCGAGACGGCCTCGGAGCGCAAGGCCCGCGGCCAGGAGTTCCAGAAGGAGACGATCGCGCAGCGCCGGGCCGACCGGAAGCAGGCGCGGAAGGCGGGGAAGGCGAACGCAGCAGGGAGGAAGACCGGGGCACAGGCCGCCGCCCAGGATCGGAGCGCCAAGAAGGCCGCGACACGATCTGCGGGAGCTTCGCCGCAGCGGGCACAGAGCGAAAGCGCCCCCAACTACGTCCTGGATCCCGCGCTCACGGAACCCCGCCCGGCGGGCGCCTACGGCGGCGTCGACGAGGACAACTACGCCAACCTGGACGACCTCGTGGCCGAGAGCGAGCGCGCGGCCGCGCCGGCGGCGCAGGCACCGCTCTACGTCGACCCGGTCCTGGAGCCGGAGCCCCCGGTCCGAACGCCGGCGGTTCCGCAGGACGAACCCGATGCCAACTACGTCGAGACGACGTTCAACCCCGAGCAGGACGAGCACGAGGCCTACGAGCAGGACGACGAGGACGAGCTCCCTCCCAACTACGTTCCCCCGGTCACCTAGCGGTCCCCGGTGGTGACCCTCCTGGTCGTCGCCGAGCCGCGGCCGCACCCCCGGGTGTTGCGCAGACGTTGCACGTCGTTTCGTAGGCTCCGCGCCTGCTCATCGGGGGTGGGCTCCTATGTCGGACAGCTACAGCGAGACCAGGGACGCTGATGAGTTCGAGCGGTGGCTCGCGGAGGACCCAGAGGCTTCGTCCGTCCCAGCCAGTGCGCCGGAGCTCGAGGCGGCGTCGATGCCAGCGTCCGACGCCTACGGCTCCCCCTCGGCGTCGGAGGGGGCGACGAGCTACACCAGCTATGCCGCCGATCCCGAGCCTTCCCCCGAGCAGGCGCCCGTCGGCGCCCAGCCGCAGCCTCAGCCGCAGCCTCAGCCGCAGGAACCGCCGCCGCAGCCGCAGTCGGCAGCCCCGCGCCTCACGCCTGACCGCACCCCCGTTCGGGACGCCGACATCGATGCGGCGATCTCCAGGAGCGGGCGCGGACGCATGTCCTCGCGCGACCTGCGCCGGATGGAGCTGGACGCCCGGGGGATCAGCGAAGGCAGAGCGCAACGCCGATCGCGGATCCAGAGGGCGATCCCGAAGACCAGGACGAGGGACTCCGAAGGGGGTGATCTCAACTTCGACAAGTCGTGGCAGAAGGGGGCCGACGGGAAGTGGGGTGCGAACCCAGCCAGCAGGGCGTTGACGCCGGAGGAGGAGTCGACCTGGCAGCGCACCCGGACGACGGGCCGCGCGCCGTCCGTGGATGCTCCGTTGCCGAGCAAGGCGCGCCTCGCGAAGTACGAGGGCGAGGAGAAGAAGTACGGCTGGCGGGCGATGATCGGCTCCAACAGCAAGGAGGAGGCGGTCCGCAAGCGGACGGAGCGCCTGAACGCGGGGAGGCGCAAGCGGGCGGCAGACCGCTTCGAGGACCCAGCTTCAGTGCCCCAGATGGATCTCGAGGAGGGGACCAGGAACTGGGAGGCGTGGGAGGCCGGGGATCACCTCACCACCAGGTACGACACCTCTGCGGAGGCGCGGGAGAGGTCGAGGTTGAAGCCGAAGACGGAGTGGGACCCAGAGGATCGAAGCAACGGTTTCGACATGACCCATGACTACGGCTCGGACGTCGACGCCGCCGGTCGGCAGTCGGCCGGGTTCGTCATGAACCCCACCAGTGGCGATGTCCACACGTTCAACTTCACCCACGTGGCCGAGGTCAGCCCCGGCAAGAAGACCAATCCGCACCACACCTCGCCGTTGGCGGGTGGCACGGTGAGCGGGGCAGGCAGCGTGGAGCTGGATCGGGAGGGCCACGTCACGAAGATCGGCGACCAGAGCGGGCACTACCGCCCAGAGGGGGAGTACACCCATGCCGCGGTGGCCGAGATGGCGCGCCGACGGATGCTGGAGCGCCCCGCCGACAACGCCGCACGGGCCGAGGCCGGCGCCGGATCACGGTCGGCTGACGTGACGCTCGGGGGGTTCGCAGCGAACGATCCGCGGATGGCGAAGGGCTGGTTGGAGCACGAGGGGAACATCTTCAAGGGTGACCTGACGCTGCGGCACCAGCAGTTCCTGCAGACGGCGGGCAACGAGCGCCAGGCCCGGGCCAAGGCGACCCTCAACGAGGAGATCCGGGCCCGGGGTGCCCGGGGGTCGTCGGCGCCGGTCGACGCCGGGGGCGGGGCGCCCGACAGGGTCCCGTGGACCTTCCCGAGCGCGGTGCCGGCTCCCGGTGCCGACCCCGTGAACGCCGGGGGCGGGGCGCCCGACAGGGTCCCGTGGAGCTTCCCCAGCGTGGTGCCGTCGAGCGACTCGAGCGCTGATCCCGCCGCGGACGATGCGCCGTCCGTGTACAAGACCGAGGAGGAGATCGACGCCGAGGCTGAGGGCGAGACCTCGGCGGTCCCGTACACGACCCTCGCGGAGGCCGAGGCGTCGGCGGACGGCGAGAGCTCGACGGTCCCGTACACGACCCTCGCGGAGGCCGAGGCGGCGGCGGACGCCGACAGCCCTGATGCCTCGTACGCAACCGAGCTGGAGGAGGACGCCGTCGAACGTGACGAGGACGACGAGGACCTCCCCTCGGGCTACGGCCCCACCTGGCACGGCTAGGGGACCGGGTCGGTGAACCCTCCGGCTCGTCGTCGGGCTGCCCAGGCTCTTGCGGTGCCGTCGTGGACGGCATTGCCGGACGCGCTGCTCGCCCGCCTGGCGCCCGCCCGCGGCGTGGATCCCACCCGGCACGGCCCCGGTCACGCGGATGTCGACGCTGCGAGAGCGGGTTTCGCAGCGGTGCTCTCGGCCGATGAACCAGGGCCGTTCGCGCAGATCGCGGACTGGGCGGGCCTCGACCAGGGGTCGGCAGAGGTGCTGGCGCTCTGCTGCGCGGTGGAACTCGACCCGCTGCGCCAGCACCTGATGTCGCTGCTCCACGGCGACCCCACCCGCTACCGGCCCAACCTCTCGACCCTGCGCGACCTGTTCGAGTCGGATCACCTGGGAGCGCGGGCTGCGTCCCCCGACAGCATCCTGCGGCGGGCCGGGCTCCTGTCGGTCGGCGACGGGCCGTGGGCGGCCCGGGTGGTGGCCGTGCCGGAGGTGGTGCTCTGGCGCCTCGAGGGCGACCTGTCCGACGACGTCGACCTGCCGGTGGAGACCGAGTGGATCGACGCTGGACTCGAGCTCGCCGGCGGCGAACCCGTGGTGCTCGTCACCGGCGACGACCGCACGCGTCGCGTGCAGGCCGCGATCGAAGCCACCTGGGGCACGTCGTTCCTCCTCACGCCGTTGCCGACCACTCGATCGCAGTGGGAGGCGCTGGTGCGCCAGGCCACCATCGACCGCCGAGGGGTGATCCTCGACCTCGACATCGACGGGCACCCACCCGCGGAGGTGCGGTGGTGGGTGGAGCGCGCCCGCCACCTCGCCTGGTGCCTGGCATCGCCGCACGACATCGCGGTCGACCGGCTTCCGCGTCGGCCCTGGCGGGCGGTCCAGGCCGAGGACCGGGCCGCCAGCCTCGCCGAGGTCGAGGCGTCGGTGCCGGAGGCCTTCGAGCACGGCCACCGGCTGACTGCTGACCAGCTGCGGCAGCTGCGCACGCTCGTGCCGGCGGTGGGCGGTGACGTGAACCAGGCGGTGCGCCGGCTCGGGGGCGGTGCCCTCGGCACCCTCGCCCGTCGGGTGCTGCCTCGTCGGGGGCTGGAGGACCTGGTCCTCCAGCCCGATGCGCGGCGCCAGCTCGAGGAGCTGATCGCCCGCTATCGCATGCGACGCGTGGTGCACGGCGACTGGGGCGTCCCGGCGTTCCCGGCGGCGGGCCTGTCCGCGCTGTTCGCGGGCCCGTCCGGCACCGGGAAGACCGTCGCCGCAGAGGTCGTGGCCGGGGCGCTCGAGCTCGACATGTACATCGTCGACCTGGCCACCGTGGTCAGCAAGTACATCGGTGAGACCGAGAAGAACCTCAACGAGGTGTTCGACGCCGCGGCCGCCGGCGAGGTCGTGCTCCTGTTCGACGAGGCCGACGCCATCTTCGGCGAGCGCGGCGAGGTCAGCGATGCGCGCGACCGCTACGCCAACCTCGAGGTGAGCTACCTCCTGCAGCGCCTCGAGCGCTTCGACGGCCTCACGGTGATGACCACGAACCTCGAGGGCAACATCGACCCGGCGTTCCTGCGCCGGATCTCCTCGCGCATCGAGTTCGCGATGCCCGACCGCGACGAGCGGGAGCGGCTCTGGCGCCAGTACCTCGGGGCGGGGATGCCGCTCAGCAAGGGCAAGAACGCCATCGACCACGACTTCCTGGCTGAGCGCTTCGAGCTGGCCGGCGGCGCGATCCGCAACATCTCGCTGAGCGCCGCGTTCCTCACCGCCCAGGCCGGCAAGCCCGCCGACATGGACACCGTGATGCTCGGCCTCAAGCGAGAGCTCCAGAAGCTGGGTCGCCTGTTCACCGAGTCCGACTTCGGGCCGTGGGGCCACCTGGTCGATCCGGACGGCCCGCGTCGCGGGCGCTGAGGCGTCGTGTCGGGCACGGCGACTGGGGGATCCCGGCCGGGCACGCGAACGGGCTCGCGGCGCTGTTCTCCGGGCCCTCGGGCACCGGCAAGACGGTGGCCGCCGAAGTGGTTGCCGGCACGCTCGGCCTCGACCTGTACCTGGTCGACCTCGCGTCGGTGGTGAGCAAGTCCATCGGCGAGACCGAGCAGAACCTCGACCGGGTGTTCGACGCCGCGGCCTCCGGCAACGTGGCCCTGTTGTTCGACGAGGCGGACGCCCTCTTCGGCTCCCGGTCAGCGTGTCCGAGGCCAAGACCGCTACGCGAACATCGAGGTGAGCTACGTCCTCCAGCGCCTCGAGCGGTTCCCCGGCCTGGTGGTGCTCACCACGAACCTGGCCAACAACATCGATCCTGCGTTCCTCCGTCGGCTCACCTTCGTGATCGAGTTCCCGATGCCGGACCAAGCGGAGCGGACGCGACTGTGGCGGCGCCATCTGGGCGAGAACATGCCGCTGCGGTCGAAGGGCGCGGGTGCGGTCGACATGGACCTGCTCGCCGCCCGTTTCGACATCGCCGGGAGGGCGATCCGCAACGTCGCCGTCGCCGCGGCGTTCCTCGCCGCCGAGTCGGGGAAGCCCGTCGCGATGTACGACGTCGTGCTTGCCGTGCGTCGCGAGCTGCAGAAGCTCGGTCGACTCGTCGACGCGGCCGACTTCGATCCGTGGATCGACGAGCTCGGCGCCCCGGCCATCGCCGCGACCCGCAAGCGGGCCCGCTGACCCGACGTGGTCAGGGCCGCTCGTCCAGGGCCGCTCCGAGCTCGCGCCGGGACGTGACGCCGAGCTTGGTGAACGCTCGGCTGAGGTGCCACTCCACGGTGCGGGGCGCGATCGCGAGGAGCTGGCCGATCTCTCGGTTGGTCTTGCCGGTGGCGGCCAGCTCCACGGTGCGGCGCTCGGCGCCGGTGAGCGAGTCGACGCCGCTCTGCGCGGCCCGGCGGGGACGGGCGCCGGTGGCGTGGAGCGAGAGCAGCGCGTCGTTCGCGGCGACGCCGGCGCCGCACCGCATCGCCAGCTCCCGCGCGTCGGCGAGCGCGGCGCGGGCGCTCGCGATGTCGCCGAGGAGGTAGTGCTCGCGCCCGAGCGCGAGCAGCGCCAGCGCGTGCTCGAGGCGCCGCTCCGAGGTCGCCAGCACCTCGACGGCGTCTTCGAGCAGTGGCAGCCTGGCGGGCGCGTCGCACACGGTGGCCGCAGTGCGCAGCGCGCGGCCCAAGCGCCCGAGCGCGTGCGTCCCCCGCGCGAGGTCGATCTCCTCGTCGATGAGCTTGCGGGCGCGGTCGTCCTCGCCGATCCGCGCCGCCGCGGTGCACGCGACGTTGCGCCAGACGATCTGGGGGCTGTCGCGGTGGCCGAGCGCGCCGAGCCGGTCGGACACGAGCTCGGTGAGCCGGACAGCCTCGTCGGCCCGGTCGTGGCGCAGCATCAGCCGCGCCCGGGCCAGGTCGATCGCGATGCCGTAGAGCTGGTCGGGGTCGAGGTGGCCCTCGGTGCTGGCGAGGACCTCCTCGGCCCGCCGGTGGTCGCCCTGGTCGAGGTGGGCGTGGGCCAGCGTCGCCGAGGAGAACCCGAACCAGCTGAGGAACGGACCCCACTCCGGTGACAGGGCCCGAGTGGCCGCCCCGATGGCGCCCGGGAGGTCGCCGGCCGCGTAGCGGATCTCGCCGAGCCAGTAGTGGAGGAGCCCGTGCCGGAAGAGGTTCTCGGGCTCGACGGCCGTCATGCCCTGGTGCACGAACGCCGTGCCCCGCTCGAGGCCGTCGGTGAGCCACAGCGAGCCGATCACGAAGTCGGGCCGCAGGCCGAAGGGCGGGGCGTCGACTCGCCAGAGGTCCTCCACCACGGCCCGGTCGACGAGGGGGCCCACCAGCCGGTGGTCGCCGAGGACGAACGGGAGGACGGTGGCCAGGGTCGCGGCGAGGGCGGCCGAGTCGGGCACCCACCCGGTGCCGGCCCGCTCGAGGAGGTCCACCAGCTTCGGCCGGGCGTAGATCGGGGCGAGGTCGTGCATCGACGCGACCGCCAGCAGGTCGGCCAGCAGCTGCTCGTGGAGGTCGGTCCCGGGGGTCGACTCGGCGACGGCGAGCTCGCTCGCCTGCACGGCCTCCGGGAGGTGCCCGGTCAGCCACATCAGCCGCGTGCGCTCCCGCAGCAGCAGGATCCGGTCGTCGACCGACCCGACCATCGCGAGCGCCGCCTCGATGCGGGCGGCCGCCTCCGGCAGGCCGGCGCGGCTCTCCGCGACCGCGAGGTCGCGCACGATCGGGATGCGCTGGTCCTCGGGCGGGGGCTCCTCCAGCGCTCGACGGAGGAGCGTCGCGGCGGTGGCGCAGTCGCCGACGTCGAGGCGGTCCCCGGCCGCGGCCCGGAGCTGGTCGACGACCCACGGGTCGCCGGTCGGGCTCGAACCGAGCAGGTGGCGGGCCACCCGGTCGGTCGGGATCCGGTCATCGACGAGCAGGTGGGCCGCGTCTCGGTGCATGCGGTCGAGCACGAACGGGTCGATGCCGCTGCCCACCGCGTCGCCCAGCAGCGGCTGGACGAACGACAGGGTGCCGTCGGCCCGCAGCAGGCCGGCCCGGACGAGGGCGTCGGCGGCATCCTCGGTTGCCCGTCGGTCGAGACCCGCGAGCGTGGCGGCCCGGGTGATCGTGGCCTCGTCGCCGAGGACGTGCACCACCCGGGCCACGGCCAGGGCATCGAGGTCGAGCCGAGCCAGCCGCACCGCGATCGCGTCGGCCACCCGAGGGGGGACCACGCCGTCGAGGTCGGGGTCGTCGTCGGGCTCGTGGGCGGCGGCGGGGGACACGGCGGCGACGTGGTCGACCAGCTCGGTGAGCAGGAACGGGTTGCCGCCGGTGCGCTGCAGGAGCTGCGCCTTCAGCGTCGGCGTCGCTGTCGCGCCGATCCGGCTCTCGATGACCTCGTCGGCCTCCGTGGGATCCAGCGCGCCGACGCGGATCGTCACCGTCTGCGGCACTGCCCGCAGCTCGGCGACGGCTGGCGTCGCGGCGTCGTCCACGAGGTCGAGGCTCAGCGAGAGCACCAACGCCACCGGCAGGTGGGGCAGCTGGCGGGCCGCGTGGACGAGCACCCACAGGGACGGCGCGTCCGCCCAGTGGGCGTCGTCGATCAGCAGGCAGGCGCCGCGGCCGTCGTCGTCGCCGTGGAGCGCCGACTGGAGGAGCCCCGTCGCGAGCTCGGCCAGGCGGCCCGGCGCGAGCGCACCGTCGCTGGCGACCTCCTGGTCGACCCGAGCGCCGAGGGTCCGGGCGACGCCGAAGGGGATCTCGGCGTCGAAGGGGAGTGCCGTGGCCGTGATGGTCCGCAGTCCGGCCCGGCTCGCCAGCGCGGCGAGACGGTTCACGGTGGTCGTGCGGCCCGTCCCGGGTGCGCCCTCCACCAGGAGGAGCCGACCCGCGCCGGCAGCGACGGCCCCGAACGTGACCCGCGCCGCCGCGACCTGGTAGTCGACGGACGTGACGCGCGGCCGGTCTGGCACCAGGGGAGACTATGGCAACCCCCGGGGGCAGCGGCACAGAACCCCAGGGGTTCATCTGGAAAGGACCCGTATGCCCCCGGGGGTTGACTCGGGACCGCGTTCCGAAGTCATGAGGACCATCCAAATTGCAGGAAAGACCGTTGCCCGCATCGCGAAGTGCCCGAACGGGAGCCAACCGGATCAAAGAGGATGATGTACGCGAGGGTGACGACACAGTAAGTTCCCGCCCACGATCGCCGAAATATTGGGGAGATGACCGGTGGGTGGATTCGGCAAGTGGATTCGGGTTGTGGCCGCAGCGACTGCGCTGGGGCTCGCCGGTGGTTCGGTGGCGATGCTGTCGCCTGCAGAGGCGAACTCGAGCTTCCAGTTCCTGCGCCCGTTCAACGGGCCCAACCGGTACGACACGGCGCGCCTCGTCGCGGTCAACACCTTCTTCCAGGCGAACCACGTCATCGTGGCCTCGGGCACGAACTACCCCGACGCGCTCGCCGCGAGCTACCTCGCCGGTGACCTGGGCGCCCCGATCCTCCTCTCCGCGCCCGACACGCTGCCGGTCGAGACGGCGCTCGCGCTGCAGACCCTGAAGACGGCGAGCGTCACGATCGTGGGTGGCACGTCCGCCATCAGCTCCAGCGTCGAGAACCAGCTGCGCTCGAATGGCTACTTCGTCGATCGCATCGCCGGGTCGAGCCGGTACCAGACCGCCCTCGAGATCGCGAAGCGGCCGCTCGCCCACCACATCGGCACGCTCTTCGGTGAGCGCACCGCCATCCTCGCCAGCGGCACCAACTTCGCGGATGCGCTGACCTCCGGTCCGGTCGCGTACGCGAGCGGCTTCCCGATCCTGCTCACCCCCGGCGGCTCGCTCGGCCTCGAGGCCCGCCAGGGCCTGGCCCAGCTCGGCATCCAGCGGGTGCTGATCATGGGTGGCACCGCGTCGGTCTCCAACGAGGTCGAGGCGACGGTGAAGAACCTGTCGGTGAACGTCAACCGCATCGCCGGCGAGGACCGCCGTGAGACCGCGGTGAAGCTGGCCGAGTTCGCGATCGCGCAGCTCGGCTTCACCGACCACCACGTGAACCTCGCCAACGGCGCCACCGGCATGGACGCCCTGGCCGCCGGCCCGCACGGCGGTGTGGAGCGGGCTCCGCTCCTGCTCACGGCCGACGCCAACAACATCGATGGCGCCAAGGCCACGAACACCACCTACCTCTACAACCACTCGGCGAACCTCACCTTCGGGCACGTCTTCGGCGGCACGGGTGCCGTCAGCGACGAGGCCGCCAACACCGGTGCCTTCTTCGCCGGTGCGCTGCCGGCCGAGGCGCCCTCGGGCACCACCACGGTCGAGGTGTTCAAGGCCGACCTGGCCGAGAAGTACTTCGTCAGCACCAGCGGTCGCACCTACCGGTTCGGCTACCCGAACGACACGTACCAGATCCAGGGTGCGAACTCGAGCTTCAACGACTTCGCCGCCGTGCTGAACCCGGGCGACACCGTGACGGTCAACTACAACCCGTCGCACGTGAACCCCTCGGCGTTCAACGTCAGCACCGACACCGTCCCGACTCCGGTCATCAAGGAGATCAAGCGGGCCGGTGGCACGGTCACGATCGTCTACTCGCTGGACAAGACCCCGAGCGTCGGCACCCAGTACCACCTGCAGCGCCAGGCCTCGCTGCTGCCGGGCTGCCTCGGTGGCTTCGGCAACTGGTCGAGCGTGGCCAACGACGTCGAGTACGACGGCATCGTCTCGGACACGCCGCCCAACGGCTGCTACCAGTACCGGGTGATCGGGTTCGTGCCCGTCGCCGGTGCCGCCTCGGCCGCCAGCGCGCCGACGGCACCCATCTCGTTCCCCTGATCTGAGGGGCTGATCCGAGCGGAGGAGCCCGGGGCCTGCCCCGGGCTCCTGCGCGTCTCGAGCGCTCCGCCTAGAGGGCTTGCCCCACCAGGTGGCCGATGCCGAGGCTGACGGCCAGGGCGGCGAGGCCGCCGACCACGACGCGGGCCACCGCCCGGCTGGGCCGGGCCCCGCCGAGGCGGGCGCCGCCCAGCCCGAGGGCGACGAGGCCGACCGTGGTGGCGGCGACCGTGGCGATGAAGCGGGCGTGCGAGGTCGCGACGAGCGCCACGACGATCGGCACCAGGGCCCCGCCGGTGAAGCTGGCCGCCGACACGAGCGAGGCCTGGACGGGTCGGGCCAGCTGGTGGACGTCGATGCCGAGCTCTTCGCGCGCGTGGAGCGCGAGCTGGTCGCCCTCGGAGAGCTGCTCGGCCACCTGCGCGGCGAGCTCGCGCGACAGGCCTCGGCCTCGGTAGATGCGGGCGATCTCCTCGAGCTCCTCGGCGGGCTCGACGTCGAGCTCGTACCGCTCCTTGTCGAGGTCGGCCAGCTCGGAGTCGCGCTGGGTGCTCACCGACACGTACTCGCCGGCCGCCATCGACATGGCGCCGGCCGCCAGCCCCGCGAAGCCGGCGACGAGCACCGGCGTGCGGGCGCTGTCGGCGGCGGCGACGCCGACCATGAGCGCCGCGGTGGAGACGAGGCCGTCGTTGGCGCCGAGCACCGCGGCCCGCAGCCACGGCGCCCGCCAGGCGAGGTGGCGCTCCTGGAACGCGTGGTGCTGGTGCTGGGTCCCTCGAGGCACGAGGCGACCCTACGGCCGGACCCCCCGTTAAGGAGGACTACCTCGGAGGGCGAAGGGCGGCTTCGAAGAAGGCGACGACGTCGTCGCGGTAGGCGACGAGCGTGCTCGGGCCGAGCTGGGTGACCGACATGAGGATCGACAGCAGGAGGGCGATGATCCCGTTGCCGATCTGGTCGGGATCGATGTCGAGGCGCACGGTGCCCTCGAGCTGCTCGGAGCGGATGCGCTCGGTGACGACCTTGCGCAGGTCGGCCAGCGCGGGGAGCTCGAGCACGCGCTCGGTCACCTCGGGCTCCTGGCCGGCGAGCAGCCGGCGGGCCAGCGGGTGGGACTGCACCGCGCCCACCAGCGTGAAGATGAGGACCTCGCGCCAGTCGTCGATCGTCGGGTGGGCGATCACCGACTGGAGGCCCTGGTGGATCAGCGCGGCGGCGTCCTCGTCGCAGGCGGCGAGGAAGAGGTTCTCCTTGTTGGGGAAGTAGGCGTAGGCCGCCGTGCCGCTCACCCCTGCGTCGCGCGCGATGTCCGCCACGGAGGTGGCCCGGTAGCCATCCCGGCCGAACCGGTGGATGGCGGCGTCGAGGATCGCCTGGCGGGTCAGCTCGCCCTTGCTCTGTGCCATGGATCACAGGATATCACAACTTGAGGCATTGTGTGAATCCCTCAAATCCTCTAGGTTGGACCCATGACCACTGCGACGCAGTCGAGCAACCCCCTCCGCCAGGTGCCGGCCCGCCGGATCTCCTTCGAGGAGTCCCTGGCCACCCTGCCCAAGCACTTCGCCGTCGACGGCGACCTCGTGGCGAGCCACGTCGCCGCCTCCCTCTCCTCCCTCTTCCCGGACGGCGAGGACTTCTTCGTGAAGTCCGTGCGCCACTTCCGCGACCAGATCACCGACCCGGAGCTCAAGCGCCAGGTCGCCGGCTTCATCGGCCAGGAGGCGATCCACGGCCGCGAGCACCGCGTGCTCAACGCCCGCCTCGCCGAGCTCGGCTACCCCACCCTGGCCTACGAGAAGATCACCAAGAAGGGCCTCGAGCTCCGCTGGAAGTACGCCCCGAAGATGTCGAGCCTCGCGGTCACCGCGGCGCTCGAGCACTTCACCGCCACGCTGGCCGAGCTGGTGATGACGAGCGAGGAGACCCGCGAGCAGTTCGGCCCCAACGCCGTGCAGGAGGTCTTCACCTGGCACGCGCTCGAGGAGTCCGAGCACAAGGCCGTGGCGTTCGACGTCTACAAGGCCGTCGGTGGCAGCGAGCGCATGCGGGTGTGGACGATGAAGTTCCTCCGCTACGGCTTCGTGGCGGCCGTCGCCACGCAGGTCGTGGTCTCCCTCGCCATGGACAAGCGCACCTACAAGCGCGGCGTGCTCCGGAAGAGCCTCAAGCGGTTCCGCAAGAGCCCGGTGATGTCGCCGCACGTGTGGGCGCAGCTGAAGGACTACGACCGGCCCGACTTCCACCCGGACGACAGCGACACGGATGCGCTCGTCGAGCTCTGGCGCGCCGAGCTGTTCGGCGACGAAGGTCGGCTGAACGACAAGCTGGCCAGCGCCGGCAAGTCCGCCGTCGCCTGATGGCCGAGCCGGAGCACCTCGACGTCCTCGTGGTCGGGGCCGGCCTGTCCGGCATCGGCGCCGCCCACCACCTCAAGACCGAGTGCCCGTGGGCCTCGTTCGCCATCTTCGAGGCACGCCCGTCGATGGGCGGCACCTGGGACCTCTTCAAGTACCCGGGTCTGCGGTCCGACTCGGACATGCACACGCTCGGCTACTCGTTCCGCCCCTGGTCGGGCGAGAGGACGATCGCCGACGGCGCCTCGATCCTCCAGTACATCAAGGACACGGCAGCGGAGGATGGCACCGACGCCAAGATCCGGTACCACCACCGCATCACCCGGGCCGAGTGGTCCACCGAAGACGCGCGGTGGCACGTCACCGCGGAGCGCACCGACACGGACGAGGCGGTCGAGCTCACCTGCTCCTTCCTCTTCTCCTGCAGCGGCTACTACCGCTACGACGCCGGCTACCTCCCGGACTTCGCCGGGCTCGACGACTTCCGCGGCACGGTCGTGCACCCGCAGCACTGGCCCGAGGACCTCGACTGGGCCGGCAAGCGCGTCGTCGTGATCGGCAGCGGTGCCACCGCGATCACGCTGATCCCGTCGCTGGCCGACACGGCTGCCCACGTCACGATGCTCCAGCGGTCACCGACCTACATCGCGGCCCGGGCGTCGGTGGACCCGTTGGTGCAGGCGATCCGCCGTCTCCCGAAGGGGGTGGCCGCGCCGATCGTGAAGTGGATGATGGCCCTCGGCACGCAGGCCACCTACGTGATCTCCAAGCGCCGGCCCGAGGTCGCCAAGCGATTCATCCGGCGGGGTCTCGAGCGCGCCCTGCCCAAGGGCTACGACATCGACACCCACTTCACCCCCACCTACGGGCCCTGGGACCAGCGCCTGTGCGTCGACGCCGACGGTGCGCTCTTCCAGGCGATCCGCGAGGGTCGCGTCTCGGTGGCCACCGACCACATCGACACCTTCACCGAGACCGGCATCCGCCTCCGATCGGGCGAGGAGCTCGAGGCCGACATCATCGTCACGGCGACGGGCCTGAACATCCAGTTCCTCGGCGGGATCGAGGTCTTCGTCGACGGCGAGAAGATCGATCCGTCCCACCACCTCACCTACAAGGGGATGATGCTCGAGGGCGTGCCCAACGCGGCGCTGGCCATCGGGTACTCCAACGCCTCGTGGACGCTGAAGGCCGAGCTCAGCTGCCACTACGTCACGCGGCTGCTCAACCACCTCCACGCGACGGGCCTGCGCCAGGCGATGCCCGTGTCCGACGGCACGGTGGCGGAGGCGGGCGGCGTGTTCGGCCTCGACTCGGGCTACCTCAACCGGGCGACGCACCTGCTCCCGAAGCAGGGCGCTGTCTTCCCGTGGCAGGTCAAGCACAGCTATCTCGCCGACTACCGCGCGATGCGGCTGAAGGGCATCCAGGACGAGTACATGCAGTTCTCCAACCCGGTCCGCGAGTCCGCGGCCTCCGGTTCGCAGAAGTAGAGGGGGACCGGTGAAGGACTTCAACGGGCGGGTCGCGGCCATCACGGGCGCGGCATCGGGCATCGGTCGGGCGCTGGCCGTCGACCTCGCCGGTCGAGGCGCCCACCTCGCGCTGTGCGACATCGACGAGGTCGGGCTGGCCGAGACGGTCGCCGCCTGCGAGGGCCGTGGCGTGAAGGTCACCACCGCACGGGTCGACGTGGCCGACAAGCCCGCGATGTTCGCCTGGGCCGACCAGGTCGTGGCCGACCACGGCAAGGTCAACCTCATCGTCAACAACGCCGGCGTGGCCCTCGGTGCCTCGGTCTCGGACATGTCGTACGAGGACCTCGAGTGGCTGATGGGCATCAACTTCTGGGGCGTGGTGCACGGCACGAAGGCCTTCCTGCCCCACCTGAAGGCGTCGGGCGAAGGCCACGTCGTGAACCTCTCCAGCGTCTTCGGCCTGATGGCGATCCCGACGCAGTCCGCCTACAACGCGGCCAAGTTCGCAGTGCGGGGCTTCACCGACGCGCTGCGCATCGAGCTCGAGATCGAGGGTGCGCCGGTGTCGGCCACCACCGTGCACCCGGGCGGCATCAAGACGAACATCGCCCGCAACGCCCGGATGGACGCGTCGCTCGACGGGCAGAACGGCGACTTCGACAAGGTGCTGCGCACCACCCCCGAGCAGGCCGCGAAGGTGATCCTGCGGGCCGTGGAGCAGAACGCTCGCCGCTGCCTCATCGGCGCCGACGCCCGCGCCATCGACCTCATCGCCCGACTGGTGCCGGCCGGCATCATCCAGCGGGTGATGGTGCTCGGCGGCCGTCGCCGCCTGCGCTAGCGGGCCGCTTCTAGCTCGGCAGCGCGTACGCGGGGTCGGTCACCGACTGGATCTCCGCGCGGGCCTCGGCGTTCAGCCCCACCCTCGCGGTGGCCTTGCCGCCGACCGTGTCCTCGGCCTGGCAGTCGACGGTCTTGCCCGCCGCGATCACCACGACGTCCTCGCCACCGCAGTCCACGGTCGAGACGTCGATGCCCTGGAAGCGCCGCGCCAGCTCGTCCTTCACCTCGCCCTCGAGCTCGGCCTTGTCGCGCACCTCGGCGGCCAGCTGCACGCTGAACTCCTTGTCGGTCGCGAACACCACGCCGGCGGTGACGTCCTGCCCGTCGACCTGCAGCTCGCAGAGGAACTCGGCGCCCTGCTTCGCCTCGGCGTCGGCGGGGCAGGTGGCCGAGATGTCGCCGATCGGGAGGTCGAGCTGCTTCGCCGTGGCCTGCGCGACCTGATCGGAGATGGGGGTCGCCGTCTCGCCGTCGCTGCAGGCAACCAGCAGGGCGAGCAGGGGCAGGACGAGGAGGGGGAGTCGGGGGGCCACGCCCCGAGTCGACCACATCGCGGGCGCCCGGCGGGACGCGGTCACGAGCGGGGCACCTGCGACCACGGCCGGCCGTGGAACGCGTCGGGCTCGCGCGGCAGGCCGAGCACCCGCTCGCCGACGATGTTGCGCTGGATCTCCGACGTGCCGCCCTCGATGGAGTTGGCCCGCGTGCGCAGCAGCTCGCGGACGAAGCCCGGCACCTCGGCGTCGTCGGGATCCCACGCGGTGGCCCGCGCCCCGAGGAGGCCGATGGCGACGATCTGCAGCTGCTGGTTCGTCCGGGCCTTGGCGATCTTCGTGAGCGACCCGTGCAGGCGCCGCGCCGCGGTGAGCTCGAGCACCCGGCTCTCGATCACCGCTCGCACGAGCTCGTCGCGGCGGGCGGGCCCGAGGCGGTCGCCGAGGGAGCGGGCCAGGTCGAGGACCTCGACCACGGTCTTGCCCCCGAGGATCTCGTCGGACGCCTTCTTCTTGCCCTTCGTGCCGGACAGCGCCGTGCGCTCGGCGCCGAGGGTGGTCTGCGTGGCCGCCCACCCCTCGCCCACGGGGCTGATGCGGAACACGTCCGGCACCCGCACGTCCGTGAGGAAGACCTCGTTGAACTCGGTCTCCCCGGTCATCTGCACGAGGGGCCGCGTGTCCACCCCGGGTGCCCGCATGTCCATGCCGAAGTAGGTGATCCCCTTGTGCTTCGGCAGCGACGGGTCGGTGCGGGCCAGGAGCATGGCCATCTCCGACTCGTGGGCGTAGGTGGTCCAGACCTTCTGGCCGTTGATCACCCACTCGTCACCGTCGCGCACCGCGGTGGTGGCCAGCGACGCCAGGTCGGAGCCGGCTCCCGGCTCGGAGTAGAGCTGGCACCAGCGCTCGATCCCCGAGAGGATCGGCGGGAGGAAGCGTCGCTTGGTGGCCTCCTCGCTCCACTGGTGGATGGCCGGGGCCGCCAGCACCAGGCCCGACCCCCGCGGCTGACGGGGCAGGCCCTGGCGGTCGAGCTCGGCGAACACCTCCGCGGCCTGCGCCTCGGAGAGGCCTCGGCCGCCGTGCTCCGGCGCCCAGTGCGGCATCACCCAGCCCGCCTCGCCGAGGGCGCGGACGAAGGTCGGGTTGTCCACGTCCGGCGGCAGTGGCTGCGCCTCGAGGAAGGTCCGCAGCTCGTCGAGGTGGCTCACGGCGACGGAGCGTAGGGCGGCCTGGCATCATCTACCGCACACGGGGACAGCACCCAGGGAGGGACCCAATGTCAGACGTCTCGATGATCATCGGTGGTGAGCGCCGCGCCGCTCCGAGCTCGTTCGGGGTGATCAACCCCGCCACCGGCGAGGTCCACGCCGAGGCCCCCGAGTGCTCGAGGGAGCAGCTCGACGAGGCGTTCGAGGCCGCCGCCAAGGCCCAGATCGGTTGGAAGGCCGACGAGGACGCCCGCCGCGAGGCCCTGACCGCCTGCGCCAACGTCATGTTCATGGCCGGCGAGAAGCTCGGCCCGGTCCTCACGGCCGAGCAGGGCAAGCCTCTGGCGGAGGCCGGCGTCGAGGCGCTCGGCGCCGGGGTGTGGCTCAAGTACTTCGCCGACCTCGAGGTGCCGCGGGAGATCATCCAGGACGACGCCAACGTCTTCGCCGAGGTCGTGCGCAAGCCGATGGGCGTGGTGGCCGCCATCACCCCGTGGAACTTCCCGATCGTGCTGGCCTCGTGGAAGATCGGTCCCGCTCTGCGGGCCGGCAACACCCTGGTGCTGAAGCCGTCGCCCTACACCCCGCGCAGCACGCTGCTGATGGTGGAGCTCCTCAACGAGGTGCTGCCCCCCGGCGTGCTCAACGTCGTGTCCGGCGGCGACGAGCTCGGCAAGTGGATGACCTCGCACCCGACGCCCCGCAAGGTGAGCTTCACGGGCTCGGTGGCCACCGGCAAGCACGTGGCCGCGTCGGCCGCTCCCGACCTCAAGCGGGTCACGCTCGAGCTCGGCGGCAACGACGCCGCCATCATCCTCGACGACGCCGACCCGGCGAAGGTCATCGAGGGGATCCACGCCCACGCGTTCGCCAACTGCGGCCAGATCTGCTCGGCCATCAAGCGCGTCTACGTGCCCGAGGCGATGCACGACGAGGTGGTCGAGGGCATCGCCGCCAAGGCCGCCGCCACCAAGGTCGGCGACGGCATGGACCCCGAGAACACGATGGGCCCGATCCAGAACAAGCCGCAGTTCGACCGCGTGAGCGAGCTGGTGGCCGAGGCCCTGGCCGGCGGCGCCACCGCCGTCACCGGCGGCGCTCCCGTCGGTGGCCCGGGCTACTTCTTCCAGCCCACGGTCCTCACCGGCGTGTCCGAGGGCACCCGCATCGTCGACGAGGAGCAGTTCGGCCCGGCCCTGCCGGTGATCCCGTACCGCGACGAGACGACGCCATCGCCCGGGCCAACGCCACGAGCTTCGGCCTGTCCGGCTCGGTGTGGTCCGAGGACGTGGAGCGGGCGTCCGCCGTGGCGGGGCAGCTCGAGTGCGGCACCGCGTGGGTCAACACCCACCTCGGTCTCGCCCCGCATCAGCCCTTCGGCGGCTTCAAGTGGAGCGGCCTCGGCGTCGAGAACGGCCCCTGGGGCCTCGCCGCCTTCACCGAGATCCAGGTCCAGCACCGCCCCAAGACCTGATCCCAGAACGAGTGAAGTTCCTCGCGTCCGCTAGACAATCGGCGTGAGAACCTCGCGTCTGCTGGTCTCGTTCGCGGTTCTGCCGCTGCTCTTGGGGTCGGCCGCGTGTGGCGACGACGACACGACGTCGTCCGTCTCGTCGACCACGCAGCCGAACCGGATCCCCGGCGACCTCACCGTCTTCGCCGCCGCCTCGCTCGCCGAGGCGTTCACCGACGCCCAGGCGATGCTCGAGGACGACAACCCTGGGCTCGAGCTCACCTTCAGCTTCGCCGGGTCGGGTGCGCTGGTGACGCAGGTCCAGGAGGGCGCGCCGGCCGACATCATCGCCACGGCCGACCGGGCCTCGATGCAGAAGCTGGTCGACATCGGTGTGGTCGGGGAGCCGGTCGTGTTCGCCCGCAACCGGCTCGCCATCCTCGTGGCCCCCGGCAACCCGCATGGCATCGAGGGGTTGGCTGACCTCGCCGACCCGGAGCTGAAGGTCGTGCTGGCCGACGAGAGCGTCCCCGCCGGCAAGTACGCGGCCGAGGCCCTCGGCAAGTCGGGCGTCGAGGTGTCGCCGGTCTCGAAGGAGCTCGACGTGAGGTCCACCGCCGCGAAGGTCACCAGCGGAGAGGCCGACGCGGCGATCGTCTACGCCACCGACGTCACTGCCGCCGGCGACAAGGGCGACGGCGTCGAGATCCCGGACGAGCACAACGTGGTCGCCGAGCACCCGGTCGCGATCGTGCAGTCCACCGGCAACATCCCGGGTGCCGAGGCCTACATCGAGGATCTCGTGTCGGGTGAGGGGCAGAAGGCACTCCGGACGAGGGGCTTCCTGGCACCGGCATGACCGTGACGAGCTACCGGATCGGGCAGGCGGCGGAGGTGCTCGGCGTCGGCGTCGACACCGTGCGCCGCTGGATCGACGGCGGCCGGCTCGCCGCCACCCGTGACGGCGGCGGTCAGCGCCTCGTCGACGGCGCCGCCCTTGCCGCGTTCGCGGTCGAGCTGCACGAGGGCGACCCGGACGTCGCCGAGTGGCGCTCGGCTCGCAACAGCTTCCCGGGGATCGTCACGCGCGTGGTGAAGGACAAGGTGACGGCGCAGGTGGAGGTGCAGGCGGGTCCGCACCGCGTCGTGTCGCTGATGACGCGCGAGGCGGCCGACCAGCTCGGGCTGGAGCCCGGGGTCCTGGCGGTGGCGGTCGTGAAGGCCACCAACGTCGTGGTCGAGCTGCTGCCGGGCTGATGGCCCGCCGCCCCGCCGAGCGGGCCCCGGCGGTGCCCGTGGCCATCGCCGCCGTGGCGGCACTGCTGTTCGCGCTGCCCCTCGCCGGGCTGGTGTGGCGGGCACCGTGGTCGTCGGCCTGGACCGAGCTCTCGAGCCAGCCCGCCCGCGACGCGCTGCGGCTCTCGCTGGTCACGTCGCTGTCGGCCACCGCAGTCGCGCTGGTGCTCGGCGTGCCGCTGGCCTGGGTGCAGGCCCGCGTGGCCTACCCGGGGAAGCGGTTCGTGCGGGCGCTCACCACGCTGCCGATGGTGCTGCCCCCGGTGGTCGGCGGCGTGGCGCTGCTGCTGGCGCTCGGACGGCGGGGCATCGCCGGCGGCGTGCTCGACGACGTCGGCGTCCATCTGCCCTTCACCACCGCGGGCGCGGTGGTGGCTGAGGCCTTCGTGGCGATGCCGTTCCTCGTGCTCACCCTCGAGGCGGCGTTCCGGTCCACCGACCTCCGGCTGGAGGACGCCGCCCGCACGCTGGGCGCCGGGCGCTTCACGGTGTTCCGGCGCGTGACGCTGCCGATGGTGGCGCCCTCGCTGGCGGCCGGCACGGTGCTCTGCTGGGCCCGGGCACTCGGCGAGTTCGGGGCCACCATCACCTTCGCCGGCAACCTGCAGGGCACCACCCAGACCCTGCCGCTGTTCGTGTACCTGAAGCTCGAGGGCTCCGACCCCGACGCCGCCATCATCCTGTCGCTGGTGCTGCTCGGCGTGTCGCTGGCCGTGCTCGTGGCCCTGCGCGACCGCTGGTTGACGACCCGATGAGCCTCGTCGTCCGCGCCCGGGTGCAGCTCGACGCGTTCGTGCTCGACGTCGACCTCACGTGCCCGCCCGGCCAGACCGTCGCCGTCGTCGGCCCCAACGGCGCCGGCAAGACCACGCTGCTCCGAGCCATCGCCGGCCTGGTCCCCGTGACGTCCGGCCAGATCCACCTCCACCCCGGTTCTGGCGTTGCATCGGCACGCCAGGCGTCGCAGAACAACGCCAGAACCGGGGTGTGGGATGACGCGGGGGCCGGGATCTGGGTCGCGCCGGAGCGGCGGCATGCCGGGGTCGTGTTCCAGGACCACCTCCTGTTCCCGCACCTCGACGCCCGGGACAACGTCGCCTTCGGCCTGCGCTGCGCGGGTCGCACGCGGGCGGAAGCCCGAGCCACGGCCTCGGAGTGGCTGGACCGGGTCGGCGTGGGCGCTCGGGCCCACGCGCGCCCGGCGGAGCTGTCCGGGGGCGAGGCGCA
Organism: uncultured Microthrixaceae bacterium; assembly: GCA_963727905.1. Classification (GTDB taxonomy): domain Bacteria; phylum Actinomycetota; class Acidimicrobiia; order Acidimicrobiales; family VFJN01; genus VFJN01. Next base: position 18,854 of record CAVSIC010000008.1, on the reverse strand, counting down.
GCGGGTGGCGCTGGCCCGCGCCCTGGCGCCCGAGCCGCAGGTGCTGCTGCTCGACGAGCCGCTGGCCGCCCTCGACGCCACCACCCGCGTCGAGGTGCGCTCCGACCTCCGGCGCCACCTCGCGGAGTTCCCCGGCGTGCGGCTGCTCGTCACCCACGACCCCGTCGACGTCGCCGTGCTGGCGGATCACGTGGTGGTCCTCGAGGCCGGCCGCGTCGTGCAGGAGGGCACGCCCGCCGAGGTCGCCTCCCGGCCGCGCACCGCCTGGGCGGCGTCGCTGGCCGGCCTCAACCTGCTGGCCGGGACCGCCACCGGCAAGGCCATCGCCGTGGACGGCGGTGGCGAGCTCGTGGTGGCCGAGGCCCCGGACGCCGCGCGGGTCCTGGCCGCCGTCCCCCCGCGGGCCGTGAGCCTCCACCGCACCAAGCCCCGCGGCTCCGCCCGCAACGCGTGGAAGGGCACGGTGGTCGCGGTCGAGCCCGTCGGCGAGCGCGTCAGGGTCCGCGTGGAGGGCCCGCCCACGCTGGTCGCCGAGGTGACGAGAGCCGCTGCGGATGACCTGGAGCTGGCCGAAGGCGTGAGGATCTGGTGCTCCGTGAAGGCCACCGAGATCGACGTCTACCCGGCCTGATCGCATTCTGAATGCGCGAAGCCGTCGCATTCGGAGGCTGAGCGCACAGAGAACCGGGATCGGGCAGGATGCCGCATGCCCGACCTGCACACCGTCGACCACCTCGGGGGGGCCGTGCGCCTGGCCGGGGTCCTCCACCTCGAGCCGGCGGCCGCTGGTCACTCGCTGCACCGCCTGCCCGGCTGGACCGCGCCGCAGGTGGTCGACCCGGCCCTGATGCTCATCCGGGGCATGCCGTCGGGGTGTCGGGTCGAGATGGTCACCGACGCCACCGCCGTCGAGCTCGAGGTGCAGCTCACGATCATCCAGCTCGACGACAACAACGTGGGCGCCGCGTTCGACCTCGTGGTCGACGGCGAGCTCGTCGACGGCCTGGTCACCCGCGACGGCACCACGCTGAAGATCGACATGGCCTCCGGCGCGATGGAGTTCCTGCCGGGCGGGCCGACGACCGTGCGCTTCGAGGGCCTCCCGCCGGGGGAGAAGCTCGTCGAGGTGTGGCTCCCCAACGCCGCGGTGGTCGACCTCCTCGAGGTGCGGGCCGACGGCAAGGTCGCCCCGCCGCCGGACCGAGGCCTCCGTCGCTGGGTCCACTACGGCAGCTCGATCTCGCACTGCCTCGAGGCCACGCGGCCCACCGGGGTGTGGCCGGTGGTGGCCGCTCGCCTCGCCGGCGTCGACCTGCAGAACCTCGGCCTGGCCGGCCAGTGCCAGCTCGACGGCTTCACCGCCCGCACCATCCGTGACCTGCCCGCCGACCTCATCAGCTGCAAGCTCGGCATCAACGTCGTCAACGGCGACACGATGCGCGAGCGCACGTTCGTGCCGGCCGTGCACAACCTCATCGACACGATCCGCGAGGGGCATCCGGACGCACCGCTCGTGATCGTCACGCCGATCTTCTGCCCGCCCCACGAGGCGGCCGTCGGCCCCTCCGTGTTCGTCGACGGGAAGTGCACCGCGGCCGAGCGGCCGGAGGCGCTGGCGGTCGGCGCGCTCCACCTGGGCCGCATCCGCCAGCTGCACGCCGAGATCGTCGCCGCCCGACGGGCCGCGGGGGACGAGAACGTCCACCTCATCAGCGGCCTCGACCTCGCCGGGCCCGACGATGCCGGTGACCTCCCCGACGACCTCCACCCGAACCCGGCGCTCTACCAGCGCATGGGGGAGCGGTTCCACGAGCTGGCCTTCGGCGCCGGCGGCCCGTTCGCCGGCTGACGCGTGAGCTCGGAAGCGTGAGCTCGGAAGCGTGAGCTCGGAAGCGTGAGCTCGGAAGCGTGAGCTCGGAAGCGTGAGCTGGCTCGACGAGCGGGGTCGCAACGGCGGCGTCGACGAGGTCCCGCTGCCCGGCGTGCCGGGTCGGCTGTGGCTGTGCGGCAAGCACTTCATCGGCCCGGACCCGGAGGAGGCGCTGGTCCGCACCGGCGCCGCGGTGGTCGTGTGCCTCAACGAGCGCCACGAGCTGGCAGACCGCTACCCGGGCTACGTGGCCTGGCTCGAGGAGCACGCCGGCGAGCGGGCGGTGTGGTTCCCCATCCCCGACCTCCACGCACCGGAGGCAGAACGGGCCGGACCGCTCGTGGAGTACCTCCGCAGCCGAGTGACCGCGGGCGACGGTGTGCTCGTGCACTGCGGCGCCGGCATCGGTCGGGCCGGCACGATCGCCGCCGCCGTGCTGCTGTCGCTCGGCCTCGATCTGGAGGCCGCCCTCGAGGTGGTCGCCGCCAGCCGCCCGTCCGCCGGCCCGCAGGCCGACGTGCAGGCCGCGCTGCTCGCGGCGATGGCCGCCGATGGCTTCGGCTTCGACGAGGCGTAGGGTCCTCCGCTCATGGGGGACATCCGGCTGGTGGTGCAGGGCGACGACCTCGGCATGTGCCGGGCGGTCAACGAGGGCATCGGGCTGGCTGCCACCGAGGGCATCCTCACGCAGTCGTCCGTGATGGCGCCGACGCCGTGGTTCGGCGAGGGCGCGGCGATGGCCAAGCGCATCGGGCTGCCCGTGGGGCTCCACGTGACCTTCACCTGCGAGTGGGAGTACCTGCGCTGGGGACCGCTCACCGGTGGTTCGACGCTGCGGGCGGCTGACGGCATGCAGCACCGCTCGGTGGCCGCCGCCAAGGAGTCCATCGCCCCGGCCGACGCGGTGGCCGAAGCGCTGGCCCAGGCTGACCGCGCCAAGGCCGCCGGCCTCGACCTCACCTACGTCGACCCGCACATGGGCGTGTCGATCGTCGAGGGCTACGAGGCGGTGTGCGAGCGCGAAGGGCTGCGCTTCGTCTACGCCGACGAGGGCGTCACGCCGCACCACGACTGGGCGTCGATCATCATCCTGAGCATCGGGCCGATGCAGGACCGCCCCGCCTGGTTCGTCGACCAGCTCGAGCAGATCGGCCCGGGCACCCACTTCGTGATGGCCCACCCAGGTGTCGCCGGTCCCGAGCTGCAGGCCCTCACCGATCGTGAGGCCCCCGACTCGGTGTGGGCCGAGGCGTTCCGCAAGCGCGACCTCGAGGCCCTCTGCGCCCCCGAGGTCCGTCAGGTCGTCGAGCGCCGCGGCATCGACCTCGTCGCCATCGAGGACCTCTAGCGCATCGTGTAGCGGATGGGCAGGTGCTTCACGCCGCTGACGAAGTGGCTGAGCGCCCACTCCGGATCGCCGACCAGCTCGAGCGACGTGAGCTCCTGGCTGAGGCGGCTGAGCATCGTGCGCACCTCGCGGCGGGCGAACTGGGCGCCGAGGCAGAAGTGGGCGCCGACCCCGAAGCTGAGGAGCTTGTCGGCCTCGGGCTCGGCTCACGTCGAACGTGTCCGGCGACGCGAAGACCTCGGGGTCGCGGTTGGCGGCCGGGTAGGAGAGCAGCACGCGGGTGCCCTCGGGCATCGCCACGCCGCCGACCTCCTGGTCGCGGGTCGCGTAGCGGAGGAAGTGGCGCACCGGGGACGTCCAGCGGATGACCTCGTCGGCGGCCCGGTTGACCTTGTCCTCGTCGCCCTGGAGGGACCACAGCTGATCGGGGTCGCGGGCGAGCTGCTCGAGCCCGCCGGACAGCGCGAACGACGTGGTGTCGTGCCCCGCGGTGGCGACGATGATGTAGTACCAGAGCCGCTCGATGTCGCCCATCGGCTCGCCGTCCACCTGGCCGTTGGCGATCACCGACGCCAGGTCGTCCATCGGGCAGGCCCGCCGGTCCTCGGTGAGCTGGCCGAAGTACTGGATGAAGTTCATGATCGACGCCATCACCCGCTCGCTGGGATCGTCGGCGTCACCCAGGAACTCCGGGTCGGCGGCGCCGAAGATGCCCTGCGTCAGGTCCATCATCAGGGCCTCGTCCTCTTCCGGGACGCCGTAGATGTCCATGATCACTCGCAGCGTGTAGGGCTGCGCGATGTCCTTGGCGAAGTCGCACTCGCCGCCGAGGTCGCGCATCCGCTGCACGAACAGGTCGGCCAGCTCGTCGATGCGCGGCTGCCGGTGCTTCACCACCGCGGGCTTGAACCAGTCGTTGGTGACGGCGCGGTGGTCGCGGTGCTTCTGGCCGTCGAGGTGCACGAGGCTCTGCGGCTCCGGCATGCCGCTCTCGAGCATGCGCTGGCGGTCGGCGTCGGACCCGAGCACGGAGTTGGTGGTGTTGGCCCAGCCCTCGTTGTCGCGGGACACGTCGAACACGTCGCGGTGGCGGGTGAGCACGTAGAAGGGCGCGTAGCCCGGGTCGTCGATGAGCAGCACCGGCTGCGTGCGGCGGACCTCGTCGACCCGCTCGTGCCACGCCGTCATGTCCGCCCAGGTGCTCGGGTCACGGAAGAGGCGGCCGATGCCGTCGGTGGCGGGGAGCGTGTCCGTCATGGCGTCGAGGGTAGCGAGCGCCAGGTGCGGGCCAGGCGGGCGACGCCTTCGACGAGCTCGTCGGCCGGCGCGCTGAACGACAGGCGGATGCGATCGGGGTGGACGGACGACGGCGACAGCGCCTCCGCGGTGGCCACGGCCACGCCGTCGCGCAGGGCGGCCTGGGCGAACGGCTCGGCCACCGGGCGGGGGAGCCGGACCCACACCGACAGGCCGCCGCTCGGCTCCACCCAGGTCCAGTCGGGCAGCTCGTGGCGCAGGGCGCCGGCGAGGACGTCGTAGCGGTCGCGCAGGTCCGCGTTGCGGGCGGCGACGAAGCGGTCGGCTGTCGGGGTGCTCGAGCAGGCGCTGGGCCAGGAGCTGGCTGACCGCGGACGACCCGAGGTCGTGGGTGGCCTTCACCCGGGCGAACCGCAGCGCCACCGGCTCGGCCGCCCGCACGAACCCGACCCGCAGCCCGCCCCAGAAGCGCTTGCTGAGCGAGCCCACCACCGCGCCCGGGTGGTCGGGCCGGTGGACGGCGATCGGCGGCGGCGCCGCGTCCCACGTGAGCCCGGCGAGGGCGTGGTCCTCCACCAGCGGGACGCGCGCCTCGGCCAGCACCTCCGCGATCTCGGCCCGGCGTCCCGCGGCCAGCACCGCGCCGGTCGGGCTGTGCAGCGTCGGCTGCAGGTAGGCCAGCACCGGGTGCTCGGCCAGCGCCGCCCGCAGGCCCTCCACCCGCACGCCGTGCCGGTCGACGGGCACGCCGATGAGCCGGGCGCCGGCGGCGCCGAAGGCCGACAGCGCGCCCGGGTAGGTCGGGTCCTCCACGACCACGGCGTCGCCCGGGCGCACCCAGCACGCGGCCGCCGTGCTGAGCGCCTGCTGGGCGCCGGTGGTGATCACCACCTGGTGCTCGTCGGTGGGCAGGCCCCAGTCGCCGACGAGCCGGGCGACGGCGCGACGCAGGCCCGGCAGCCCCCACGGCGAGTACCCGGTGTCGGGCACGACCGACGCCAGGTCGGCGGTGCCGACGCTGACGTCCGGCAGTCCCTCGGGCCGGTGCAGCACGCTGATCGACAGGTCGATCACCGGCGACTCGGCGGTGGCGCTGCGGTCGACGAGGCGGGCGACGAGCGCCGAGCCCTCCCGCCCCGGCGGCAGCCCGAGCGACCCGGCGCCGATCACGAACGTGCCGCTGCCGTGGCGGCGCTCGACCAGCCCGTCGGCCACGAGCAGGTCGTAGGCGGCCACCGCGGTGCCCCGGCTGACCGACACGGCGTCGGCCAGCGCCCGCTCGGCCGGCAGCCGGGCGCCCGGCGGCAGGGCCCCGCGCTCGACGGCCGCCTGCACGCCGCGGGCCAGCTGCCGGAAGAGCGGCCCGGTCCCGGAGGCCCAGTCGCCGAGCTCGCCGACGACTCGCTGCGCGTCCGCGGATCGGGCCACTCGTGCAGAAGTGGCCCTGTTCGCCATGGTCCACTACTGCCACGATCGGAGGATGCCCGTCAAGGCCACTGTGTCGTCACCACCGACTCCGACGCTGCGCCTGGCCCGAGCGGCCGAGGGGATCCGCTCCTCGGCCATCCGCGACCTGCTCGCCATCACCGAGCGCGACGACGTGCTGTCCCTGGCCGGGGGCCTGCCCGCCCCCGACGCGTTCCCGGTGCAGGACATCGCCCGGGCCACCGCCGAGGTGCTGGCCGACGATGCCGCCGGCGCCCTCCAGTACGCGGCGACCGCCGGCTTCGCCCCGCTGCGGGCGTGGGTGGCCGACTCGCTGCGCGACGGCACCGACCCCGACGACGTCGTCATCACCCACGGCGCCCAGCAGGCGCTCGAGCTCGTGGTGCGGGCCCTGGTCGACCCGGGCGACGTCGTGGCGCTGGCCGACCCCGGCTACGTCGGCGCCATCCAGGCCCTGCGCCTCAGCGGTGCCGACCTCCTCGGCATCCCGAGCGACGGCGACGGCCTCCGGGTCGACGTCCTCGCCGACCACCTCGCCGCCGGTGTCCGCCCCGCCCTCGTCTACGTCGTGGCCCAGCTCGACAACCCGACGGCCGCCACGCTCTCCACCGAGCGCCGCCACGAGCTGGCCCGCCTCGCCGACCGGTACGGCTTCGTGATCATCGACGACGACCCCTACGGCGCGCTCCGCTGGCGCGGCGAGGAACCGGTCGCGCTGCGCACGCTGTCCGACCGCGTCGTCACGCTCGGCACCACGTCGAAGGTCCTGTGCCCCGGCCTCCGGGTCGGTTGGGCGGCCGGACCGAGCGAGCTGGCCCGCCACCTCGATCCTGCTCAAGCAGGCCGTCGACCTGCAGACCACCACGCTCACCCAGCGCATCGCCCACCGCGTGCTGTCCCGCCCCGGCTTCCTCGCCCCCCACGTCGACCGCCTGCGGGCGACCTACGCCATGCGCTGCGACGCGCTGGCCTCGTCGCTCGAGCGCCACCTCGGCGACCGCATCGTGTTCGACCGCCCCGACGGCGGCATGTTCCTCTGGGCCCGCCTCCCCGGCATCGACACCGCGCCCCTCCTGGCCCGAGCCGTCGACCACGGCATGGCCTTCGTCCCCGGCACCGCCTTCGCGGTGGACGCCCGCCCCACCGATGCCCTGAGGTTGAGCTTCGCCACCCAGACCGTCGACGAGCTCGACGACGCCGTGGTCCGCCTGACCCGCGCGCTGCCCTGAGAAGGGCAAGGGCGCAACGAAGCGGCGGCGCAGTCACTGGCTCACGTCCTCCGCAGCGGTGACACCCCACGCGAGGCAGGTTCCGCCGACGCTGCACGAGGCGATGAGTTCCGCATCCGGAACCAATCGCCTCAGGCCGTGTGCGACGGAACCTATGCCTCGCAGTGGCACCGCCACGTACGACGTGAGCGGGCGACCCCGCCGCCGCATCGTTGCGTGTCTTGACCTCGTCCTACGTCGACTCCACCGAGGGCGTTCGCCACGCCAGGACCGCCACCACGACGCCGACCACGCCCTGCAGCACGATGCCGCTGGAGCTGCGGATCAGCTCGCTGGTGGAGTCGAAGGGGTTGTCGGCGAAGAAGTGGTGCTGCGCGTGCGCGGCGCCCTGCACCGCCAGCGCGATGCCGGCGGCGATGACGAAGCGGCGTTCGAGGGCCCACGCGGCGCCGACCGTGAGGATGGTGAGCGCGAGCGACCAGGCGCCGACGTCGCGCACGAGGTGCTGGTTGTACGGGCCGTCGACCGAGACCCAATGCTGGCCGAACCCGGGGAAGTCGTCGTACCAGCCCCGCGGTGAGAGCGTGGCCCACACGCCGATCACCGCGTTGGACAGCGAGGCGGCGAGCAGGATCGCCCGCACCACGAGTCCGGACCGCGAGCGCTCATCCATCGTGCTGCTCCTTGTAGGCGGCGGCCACAGCCTTGAGGCCGACGGTGGCATCGGCGTACTGCGGCGCCCAGCCGGTGGCATCTCGGAAGCGCTGCGACGAGACACGGCGCGACGCGGCCAGCGGCCCGACCTTGCTGGCGCCCACCTTGAGCATCAGCTTGGGCGTGGCCCGCAGCTTGCGCAGGCCGAACTCCTGCCGGAAGGCGGCCGTCCACTCGCCCTTGGTGATGGGCTCGTCAGCCACGTTGTAGATGCCGGTGGGGGCGTGGAGGGCGGCGACGACGGCGGCGCCGGCGTCGTCGACGTGGATCGACGGCTGGTACGCGTCGGCGGGACCGACCATGGGCGCCTGGCCGACCTTGGCCAGCCGCAGGTACTCCTCCGTCGACCTCCCGTCGTGGCTGTAGAAGAGCCCGAAGCGCAGCGCGACCCCGCGTCGCCCCGTCGCCTCGTCGCCGAAGTCCACTGCGGCCTGCTCGGCGATGAGGCCGGACTGCATCACCTCGCCGGCGTCGATCGGTGCGTCCTCGTCGAGCCAGCGGTCGCCGCCGTCGAGGTAGCTGAAGCAGACGCCCTCCTTCACGAAGACCTGCGCCCCGGCGTCGATCGCGGCGGCCGCGAGGATCGGCGTCCCGTCGCGCCGAAGCCGGTCGTTCTCGGCCCAGCTCGACATCCGCGCCATCTTCGTCATCGTCGGGATGTGCGTGGCCATGTGGACCACCGCATCGCACCCGTCGACGGCGGCGCGCATCGACGCGGGGTCGAACAGGTCGACCTCGACCGGCTCGGCGCCCTGGGCCCGGAGCTGGGCCGCCTTCTCGGGGGAGCGGGCGTGGCCGCGGACCTCGTGGCCGGCGGCGAGGAGCCGCGGCACCGTGGCACGACCGAGCACGCCGGTCGCACCGGCGATGAACACCTTCATGACAGGACCTCCTGGAACCAGGTCATGGCCTTCGTGGCCGACTCGGGGGTGGCGGCGGCCGCCGCCTGCTGGGCGAGGTCGGCGATGGTCGTGGCGGCGATCTCGCGCCGCCACGCCGCGTCGGCCCGGTCCATCACGGCGTGGATGCCGCAGGGCTTCGGGTAGTTGGTCGCGGGGAACCCGCCCGCCGGTCCACGGCGGCGGATCTCCGTGCAGGTGAAGGCCGGTTCGGGGCCGTCGATGGCCTCCACGACCTCGAGCATGGTGACCTCGTGGGCGGGGCGGGCCAGCCGGTAGCCGCCCTTGGGGCCGGGCACGGACTCGAGCACCCCGGCCCGCGTCAGCGCCTGGAGGTGCTTCGACAGGTACGGGGCGGGCACGGCGTGGAACTCGGCCAGCCGGGCGCCGGACATGCACCGCTCGGGGGGCAGGAGGGAGAGGATCGTGCAGCAGTGCACGGTCCACTCCACGCCTTCCGACATCCTCATATCCGGATGCTTAACATCCGGGATAGTTCGATGTCCAGGAAGGGTGCCCGATGACTTCGGACGGGCCGGTCCGTCTGACCGGCATGACGACCGTGCTGGCACCGACCCGACCCCGGGATGCGGGCGTAGGCTCGCGCTCCGTGACCGGATCCCCCGAGGTGATCGACACCGATCTCGCGCAGCTCCTCGAGGCGCACCGCCGTGAGCTCACCGGCTTCTGCTACCGGATGCTCGGCGCCGGCTCCGAGGCCGAGGACGCCGTGCAGGAGACGCTGGTCCGGGCCTGGAAGGCCTACGACAGCTTCGAGGGCCGGTCGTCGATCCGCTCGTGGCTGTACCGGATCGCCAACAACGTGTGCGTCGACATGCACCGCACCCCGCAGCGCCGGGCCCGCCCGATGGACCTCGGCCCGTCGTCCACGGTGGCCACGGCCGTGCTGCGGCCCCAGGCGGAGAACACCTTCGTGCTGCCGATGGCCGACGGCCGCGTGATCGACACCGACGGCGACCCCGCCGAGGTGGCCGAGGCCCGCGAGAGCATCCGCCTGGCCTTCGTCGCCGCCCTGCAGCACCTGCCCGCCCGCCAGCGCGCCGTGCTGATCCTCTGCGAGGTGCTGCGCTGGTCCGCCGTCGAGGTGGGCGAGCTGCTCGACACCACGGTGGCGTCGGTCAACAGCGCCCTGCAGCGGGCTCGGGCCACCCTGGCCACGCTCGACATCGACGAGCTCGATGCCACCCTCGATCCGGAGCACGAGGCCCTGCTGGCCCGCTACGTCGACGCCTTCGAGCGCTACGACATGACCGAGCTGGCCAAGCTCCTGCGCGACGACGTCGTCATCTCGATGCCCCCGCACGACCTGTGGCTCGAGGGCCCGGACAACGTCATCGGCTGGATGGTCGGCCCCGGCCACGACTGCGCCGGCTCCAAGCTGGTGCGGATCGATGTCAACGGCACCGCCGGGTTCGCCAGCTACAAGCCCAAGGGCGGCGGCCGCTGGGAGCCCTGGGCCATCCAGGTCATCGAGGTGCGCGACGGGAAGATCTCCGGTCACCACAACTTCCTCGACGACCACGGCGGCGTCCGCCTCGGCCTCTTCGAGGAGCTCGGCCTCCCGCCCTACCTGGAGGGCTGAACCCCACTCGTTCTGGCCCGGGAAACACGACCCCTGGGTCGTGAGATCCGGGCCAGAAGCAGTGGGGTCTAGCGGTCGACCCGGTCGGCGACGCCGACCAGGTCCAGCAGCTCATGCAGGTGGGGGTCGACCTCGCGGAGGCGCAGGCGCCAGCCGAGGCGGCGGGCGGCCAGGTCGAAGCGCAGCAGGTCCTCCACGAACGCGGCGTCACACGGCCCTGACGCCACGGGCCCGACCTCCACGCACCGCCCGTCGCGCACGAGCGCGACGAACGCTCGTCGCGCGGGTGTCGGAGGACCGGCCATGCCCCGTAGACGGAGCGCTGGCCCGGAATCCATGCGAGAACCCATCGGTCGGGGAGCCGGCCGCGTCTGACCCGCGCCTGAACGGGCGGTGTGAACATCGGGTTTCGCCCATTGACCTGGGGTGCTCCATTTTCGATACTGCTTCGAAATGGAAGCCGCCCCGACCACCGCGACCACGCACGGCGCCCGCGACCACGCCCGCGCCATGGCCGGCACGCGGGTCGACGCCATGCCCACCATCCCGCCGACCGCGGCCACCGACCTGCCCGACGGGGTGGTCGCCGGCCGACGTGCTCTGGGACGAGGTGGTGGCCGGCGGCGGCTACACTCGCGTGGTCGCTGCCCCGGGCGCCCGCCTGCGCCTCGACCGACCTCGACGGCGACGCCTGCGCCGGGCTGCTCCTGCACCGCGCCGATCGCACCGGCCGAGCGGCTCAACGTGGCCGACACCGTGAAGGTGCAGTGGCAGGCCTACCTCGGGGCCGGGGTCGCTGCTGCTGTCGGACATGGGCCGGGTGCTGGCCGCCGATCGTGGACGACACCTCGGGCCGCCACGACGCGCTCTGCGGCACGACGCACGCAGGCGGCCAACGAGGCCCGCTACGGCGACGGCGCCGCCGGACGGCGCCGCACCCCGAACGGGCGCGACCACTTCGCCCTCGGCGCTGGCCAAGCACGGGCTCGAGCGGCGCGACGTCGCCCCCAACGTCAACCTGTTCAAGGGCGTGCGGGTCGAGCCCGACGGCACGCTCACCTTCGACGGCGACCCCGCGCCCGGGCGCCACGTCGAGCTGCGGGCCGAGCTCCCGCTGCTCGTCACCGTCGTGCAACGTGCCCCACCCGCTCGACCCCCGCCCCGACTACACGGTCACGCCGCTGCGGGTCACGGCGTGGCGGGGCGAGCCGGCGGCCGCCGACGACCCGCTCCGCACCGCGACCCCCGAGGGCGAGCGGGCCTACCTCAACACCGAGCAGGCGGTGCCTACCGCGGCGATGAGCGTCGACGGACGTCGACCTGCCGGCCGGCCGGTCGTGCACGACGAGGTGGTGCGGGCCCGGGCGCCGTGGTCGCACGTCGTGCGAGCCGGGCAGACGCTGCGCATCATCGACGTCGGCGGGCAACCAGGCCGTCGACTGCGTGCTGCTACGACGCCCACGACCCGGTCGAGCGCTACAGCGCGCCCGACACGATCGTCGCCCAGGGCAACGTCTTCCTCGTCGACGGGCACGGTGCTGCTGTCCACCGAGGGCAACCCGATGATGACGATCACCGGCACGTCGTGCGCCCGCCACGACACCATCGGCGGCGCCTGCTCGCAAGGAGTCGAACACCCTCCGCTACGGGTTCCACACCTACGCGCCAGCACGCCTGCGTCGAGAACTTCGTGCACGAGCTCGGCCGCGCACGGCCTGGGCAAGCGCGACCTCCAGTCGAACATCAACTGGTTCATGAACGTGCCCGTCGACCCCGACGGCAGCCTCGGCATCGTCGACGGCATCTCGGCGCCCGGGCCTGTGGGTCGACCTGCGGGCCGAGCGCGACGTGCTCGTCGTGGTGTCGAACTGCCCGCAGGTCAACAACCCGTGCAACGGCTTCGACCCGACGCCGGTGCGGATGGTCGTGGTCGACCCGGGCGCCGGGCCGTGACCACCTGGATCACCCGCCGGCCCGAGGACGAGGTCGCCGCCGAGGTGCGAGCCGCCCGCGCCCGGGGCGAGCTCCCGCTGGCCGGGCTGCGGCTGGCGGTGAAGGACAACATCGACGTGGCCGGCCTGCCCACCACCGCCGGCTGCCCGGCCTACGCCTACGAGCCCGCCGCCGCCAGCGCGCCGGTGGTCGCCCGCCTCGCGCGCCGCCGGGCGCGGTGGTCGTCGGGCAAGACCAACCTCGACCAGTTCGCCACCGGCCTGGTCGGCACCCGCAGCCCCTACGGCGCGCGCGACAGCCCGGTCGCGCCGGGCCACGTGAGCGGCGGCTCCTCGAGCGGCTCGGCCGTGGCGGTGGCCCCCGGCGAGGTCGACCTCGCCCTGGGCACCGACACCGCCGGCTCGGGCCGGGTGCCCGCGGCGTTCTGCGGCATCGTCGGGCTCAAGCCCACCCCGGGCTGGCTGTCCGACGCCGGGCGTGGTGCCGGCCGTGCCGCTCGCTTCGACTGCGTCGTCGGTGTTCGCCCGCGACGTGGCCACCGCGGCCGCCGGCGTGCGAGGCCGCGGCCGGCTTCGACGCCGCCGACCCCCGGTCGCGGCCCGAGGCCGGCGGGCGCCGGCGCCCGGCGTGGTGCGCCGCATCGGCGTGCCCGCCGCCGGACGTGTCGCCGCCGTGGTGCGACCCGGCGGTGGCCGCCGTTCGCCGGCCTGGTGCCGCCGCCTGCCGACGCTCGGCTTCGATCGTCGGTCGACATCGACCTGGCTCCGTACCTCGACGCCGGCGACCTGCTCTACGGCGGCGCCCTTCGTGGCCGAGCGCCACGCCGCCGTCGGCGCCTTCGTCGCCGCCCACCCCGACGACGTCGACCCGACGGTGGCGGCCGAGCATCGACCGCCGCGGCGGCGTCGCCGCCGCCGAGCTGCGCTGCGCCGCCCAGCAGCGCCTGGCCGAGCTGCGCCGCGCAGGCCGAGGCCGTCTGGGACGGAGGTCGACGCCGTCGCTCGTGCCGACGGCCCCCCGTCACCCGACGCTCGCCGAGGTGGCCGCCGACCCGGTCGGGGTGAACGCCGCGCTCGGCCGCTTCACCAACGGCTGCAACCTGCTCGGCTGGTGCGCGGCCGCGGTGCCCGGCGGCACGCGCGGCGACGGGCTCCCGTTCGGCGTGACCGCTGCTCGGCCCGGCGTGGACCGACCGGCGATCTGGGCGGCCGCCGCCCGGTCGCCGGCCAGGAGCCGCCGTCGGCGACCGGGCTGCCGAGCGCCGGCCGTGCTCCTCGCCGTCTGCGGCGCCCACCTCGAGGGCCAGCCGCTCAACCACCAGCTGCCGCACGCGGGGCGCCGCCTGGTCGCCCGCACGGCCACCGCGCCGCCTACCGGATGGTCCGCCTCGACACCGCGCCGCCCAAGCCCGGCGTCGTGCGGGTGGCCGACGACGAGCGGCGGCGCGCGCTCGAGGTCGAGGTGTGGGCGCTCGACGCCGCCGGCTTCGGCACGTTCGTCGACGAGGTGCCGGCGCCGCTGGCGATCGGCACGGTCGAGCTGGCCGACGGCACCTGGGTCAAGGGCTTCCTCTGCGAGCCGCACGCCGTCGACGGGCGCCGAGGACATCACCGCCCACGGCGGCTGGCGGGCGTGGCTGGCCACCGCCGACCGGGCCGGCGCGGTGCCGCGGTGAGCGCCACGCTCGAGGTCCTCGAGCCCGGCAGCTTCACCACCGTGCAGGACCACCCGGGCCGGCTCGGGCTACTGGATGGTCGGCGTGCCGCCGAGCGGGCCGATGGACGACCTGTCGTTCCGGCTCGTCAACCGGGCCGTCGGCAACGCCGCCGACGCGGCCGGGCTGGAGTGCACCGCGCGCCGGGCCCACGCTGCGGTTCGACGCAGCCGACCGTCGTGTGCCTCGGCGGCGCCGGCATGGACGCCGACCTCGACGGCCGACCGGTGCCGTGGTGGCAGCCGTTCGAGGTCGGCGCCGGGCGCAGGTGCTCCGCCTCGGTCGGCTCACCGGCGCCGGGCTGCGCACCTACGTCGCCGTGCGCGGCGGCATCGACGTGCCCGCTCGTGCTGGGCAGCCGGGCGACCTTCACCCTCGGGCGGGTTCGGCGGCCACGAGGGCCGCACGCTCGAGCGCCGGCGACGTGCTGCCGGTCGGCCGCCAGGCCACGGAGCGGGTCGCCGTCGGCGGTGCCGCCGGCGTGCTGGCCCGCGCATCGACCGGCGCGTGGCGCATCGGCGTGCTCGAGGGCCCGCACGGCGCGCCCGACGTTCTTCACGCCGGCCGACATCGACGACGCTCTTCGCCGCCGAGCTGGCGAGGTGCAGGTCCACTGCGCCCGCACCGGCGTGCGCCTCGACGGGCCCGAAGCCGACGCTGGGCCCGGCCCGACGGCGGCGAGGCCGGGCTGCACCCGTCGAACATCCACGACACCGGCTACGCCTTCGGCACCATCGACTTCACCGGCGACACCCCGGTGGTGCTCGGCCCCGACGGGCCCAGCCTCGGCGGCTTCACCTGCCCGGCCACGGTGGTGGCGGCCGAGCGCTGGAAGCTCGGCCAGCTGGCGCCGGGCGACGAGGTGCGCTTCGTGCCGATCGCCCCCGAGCGGGCCGCCGACCTCGCCCGCCGCACCGCAGGTCACCGTCGCCACGCTGCGGGCGCCCGGCACGGCGCCGCTGCTCACCGCCCGGCGCGACCCCGCCGGCGGCGTGCTCGTCGCCGACGCCGCCGAGCGGCGACCGGCCCGGCGCTCACCGTCCGCCGCTGCGGCGACGCCTTCCTGCTCGTCGAGTACGGCGACGATGACGCTCGACCTCGGCGCTGCGGGCCCGGGTCCACGCCCTCGACCGCTGGCTGGCCGACCACGCGTCCGACGCGCGTCGTCGACGTGACCCCCGGGGTCCGCTCGCTGCTCGTGCAGTACGACCCGGGCTCGTCACCGCGACCGAGCTGGTCGAGCTCGCTGCGCCAGGGCGACGACGAGCTGCCCCCCACCGACGAGCTCGCGATCGAGGCCCGCACCGTGCACCTGCCGCTGTCGTGGGAGGACCCGGCCACCCTCGAGGCCATCCGCCGCTACATGGAGGTCGTGCGCGACGACGCGCCGTGGTGCCCGTCCAACCTCGAGTTCATCCGCCGGGTCAACGGCCTCGACTCGATCGACGACGTGCGCCGCATCGTCTTCGACGCCAGCTACCTCGTGCTCGGCCTCGGCGACGTGTACCTCGGCGCGCCGGTGGCCACGCCGCTCGACCCCCGCCACCGCCTCGTCACCACGAAGTACAACCCGGCCCGCACCTGGACGCCGGAGAACGCCGTCGGCATCGGCGGCGCCTACCTCTGCGTGTACGGCATGGAGGGGCCGGGCGGCTACCAGTTCGTCGGCCGCACGGTGCCGGTCTGGTACCTCGACGCGCCGACCCCCGGCGACGAGCCCGACGTGCCGTGGCTGCTGCGCCCCTTCGACCAGATCCGCTTCCACCCGGTGGGCGCCGACGAGCTGCTCGACCTGCGGGGCCGGGCCAAGGCCGGCGAGCTCGACATCGACATCGAGCCGACCACGTTCCGCCTGGCCGACCACCTGGCGTTCCTGGCCGCCGAGGCCGACGACATCGACGCCTTCCGCAGCCGCAGCAGCAGGCCGCCTTCGCCGCCGAGCGCGACCGCTGGCGAGGCCAGCGGCGAGCTCGTGACCGACGGCCCGCGGACCCGGAGCCGCGTCGCCGGGGTGCGCCCTCGGCGGCGGTCGCGGGCGGCCGGGCGCGCGAGGCGAGACCGCGCACGAGGGCGACGTGGCGGGCGGCCGGCGACGGCTGGCCGCCGTCGCCGGGGTCGCGGACCAGTGCTGCGTGGCCTCGTCGTTGGCGAGCGGTGCCGCGGCCAAGCCGGGCGTCGACGGCGCACTCGTCCGGTCCATGCCCTCGACGATCGCTCGGCCTCGTCGTCGAGCGGGCGCCGCGTCCCGCTCGGCGATCGTCGAGCGGGAGCGGGCGGCCGGCGGGGCTCGTTGTGCCGACGGGCCGCACCGCCTCGTGCGCGCAGGACGTGCTGGCGCTGCGCGGCTCCCGCTCGACGATCAACGAGATCCACCGGCTCCCGGTTCACCGCCCCGAGGATGTCGCAGGAGTCTGGACTTCGAGCGGAAGTGTCGTAGATCGACGACTGTGGAGCCCGCTGCTCGCCGATCTCGGCATCGTCGCGGCGATGCTCCGCCAGGTCGAAGCCCGGCCGGCCGCCGCGCACGCTCCTCGCCGCGCGACGATGGCCTCGCGGGGCCGGTTCGCGTCGGCCGGCAGCGCGGCGTCGCGCCGGGCGGTCGGCGGCCTCGTGGCCGAGATGGCGATAACGCCGGGCCGCCGTCAGACTGACGTCAGGCGCTGTTCACGCGCTGATTTTCGATGGACATTCGATTGGAACCGGCGCCTGCCTAGGTTCGTCCGCATGCGCGCTCGGACCTGACGCGCCTGCTCGCCGGCGCCGCCGCTCTGCTCCTCATCGCCGCCGCCTGCGGCGGCGACGACGACGCGGACGGACGACGCCGCCGCCGACGACCGAGCGGCGGGCACCAGCGGCGGCGAGACCATCGCTCGGCTACTCGGCCTGGCCCGGCTGGTTCCCGCTGGCCGTCGCCGACGAGGCGGGCATCTTCGAGGAGCACGGGCTCGACGTCGAGCTGCGGTTCTTCGCCGACTACCTCGGCTCGCTCGACGCCATGGCCGGCCGGCCAGCTCGACGGCAACACCCAGACGCTCAACGACACGATGTTCGCCGTGGCCGCCGGCGACGAGCAGGTCATCGTCGTCATCAACGACAACTCCACCGGCAACGACGCCATCATCTGCGACGAGTCGATCACCTCGATCGAGGACCTCGAGGGCAAGACGATCGCCGCCGAGGCAGGGCGTCGTCGACCACTTCCTGCTGCTGCAGGGCCTCGACTCCGTCGGCCTCACCGAGGACGACATCGACTTCCGCGGCGTGCTCACCGACGCCGCCGCGGCCGGCTTCGCCGCCGGCGAGTTCGACTGCGTCGGCGTGTTCGCCCCGTTCACCCTCACCGCCCTCGAGCGGCCCGGCTCGCACGTCGCTGTTCGACAGCGCCGACTTCCCCGGCACGATCTCCGACCACATCGTCGTCACGCCCGAGCTGATCGACGAGCGCCCCGACGACGTCCAGGCCCTCGTCGACGCCTGGTACGACACGCTCGACTACATCGAGGACAACCCCGACGAGGCGCTCGCAGATCCTGGCCGACGCCGCCGAGCTCTCCACCGAGGAGTACGAGTCGCTTCGCCGAGGGCACCACGCTCTTCTCCGTCGACGACGGCGCTCGCCGCCTTCGACGACGGCGACGACACCACGTCGCTGCTCTTCACCGCCCGGCTCATCAACCCGTTCCTCGTGTCGAGTCGGGCCTCACCGAGGAGGAGGCCCCGCTCGACGGCCTCTTCGACCCGAGCTTCACCCAGGACTACGTCGACGGGAACGGCGGGATGACCCGGTCGGGCGACGGTGACCGGCCGGGGCGACGCCCGTCGTCCCCGGGGTCGCCGCCGGCGCTGGCCCCCACCGGGTCCGCGGCCGGCGCCAGGGCGCCCTGCTCCGCCTGCGGGGCGACATCCCGCGGTCGCTGCCGCTGGGGCTCGGCGTGGTCGGCGTCGTCGTGCTCCTCGGTGGCTGGCGGCTGGTGTCGGCCGCCATGGGCGACGGCGGCTTCCTCGTCCCCACGCCGGCGGAGACCTGGCGCGCCGGGCTCGAGCTGTAGCGCTCGGGCGACCTGCTGGGCGACCTCGCCGGCCAGCACCCGGCGGATCGGCATCGGCTACGCGATCAGCATGGCCATCGGCGTCGTGCTCGGCGTGCTCGTCGGCAGCTTCCGCTCGGCCGAGGCGTTCCTCGAGCCGCAGATCGGCTTCCTGCGCTACATCCCGGCCAGCGCGCTCACCCCGCTGTTCCTGCTGTGGCTCGGGCATCGACGAGGCGCCCAAGATCGCGCTGATCGTCGTCGGCACGGTGTTCTTCAACATCCTGATGATCGCCGACGTGGCCCGCGCCGTGCCCCAGGAGCTGGTGCAGGCGTCCTACACGCTCGGCGCCGGGCGCCTCACGGTGCTGCGGCGGGTGATCCTGCCGCACAGCTAGCCCGGCATCATCGACGTGGCCCGCATCAACCTGGCCGCCGCCTGGCTGATGCTGGTGGTGGCCGAGCTGCTGGCCGCCCACGAGGGCCTGGCCTACCGGGTGGTGCGGGCGCAGCGCTCTCCGCCGCGTCGACACGATGTTCGCCATCCTCATCGTGTTCGGGCTGATCGGCATGGTGAGCGACCTCGTCCTGCGCCAGCTGCGCAGGCGCACGGCGCCCTGGTCGGAGGGAGCCGATGAGAAGGGCCTCGTCGTCGACGGCGTGACGAAGGCGTTCCCCGCCGGTCGGCGCACCGCCGATCGTCGCCCTCGACGGCATCGACCTCCACGTCGACGCGGGCGAGCTCGTGTGCATCGTCGGCGCCTCCGGCTGCGGGAAGTCGACGCTGCTGCGC
>CAVSIC010000007.1:0-169794 GCA_963727905.1 uncultured Microthrixaceae bacterium | reverse complement strand
GCCCCTCTCCACGGCCAAGAAGGCCGTGGCCGACGTCCCGATCGACGCCGCCGAGGTCCCGGCCGAGAAGGTCGTCGAGCGGATCGTCGAGAAGATCATCAAGGTCCCGACCCGCGAGAAGCTGCCCCGCCGTCGCACGTCGCGCACGTTCGACTTCCGGGTGGCCGACTGCAAGGGCTTCGTCACCGTCGGCGAGTTCGAGGACGGCCGTCCCGGGGAGATCTTCCTGCGGGTGTCGAAGCAGGGCTCCACGCTCGCCGGCATCATGGACGCCTTCGCCATCTCGGTGAGCTACGGCCTCCAGTACGGCGTGCCGCTGCGGGTCTACGTCGAGACCTTCACCAACACGCGCTTCGAGCCCGCCGGCATGACCGACGATCCCGATCTGCGCATCGCCTCGTCGATCCTCGACTACATCTTCCGCCGCCTGGCGGTCGACTACCTGTCGCTCGAGGAGCGCACCGAGCTCAACATCCTCACCACCGGCGAGCGCACCCAGCCGACGCTGCCCGGTGTCGAGGAGGGCATCACCGAGACCCGCCAGGGCAGCGACCTCCCGGCGGATCCGCCCAGCATCGACGCCTCGTCGCCGCTGCTGGCCGACCTGTCCGATGCCCCCAAGGAGGCGAGCAGCAGCGAGCGCACCTCCGCTGCCACCATCCGCCCCAAGGCAAGCCACTCCGACGCCCCGTACTGCATGCAGTGCGGCGTCCAGATGCAGCGGGCCGGCTCCTGCCACGCCTGCCCCAGCTGCGGCAGCACCAGCGGCTGCAGCTAGTCAGCACCACCACACGTCGTTCAACAACAGCACGCTCCTCCAGAGCCAGGGACGACGCCGCCGGAGCGGCGTCGTTCCGCGTTCGGGATCAGCTGACGGCGGCGCGGCCGGTGGTCCAGCCGCGGCCGGCCTGGTCCCAGAACGCGTAGGTGCCCTCGTCGAGGAGCTCTCGCGCGGCGTCGACGAGGCCGCCGACCGCGGCCCAGGCGAACCCGCCGCCCACCGACACGCGGCGCACCCCGACCGACGCGAGCTCCGCGATCGTCGGGGCGCCCTTGCGGGCGAGGACGTTGACCGGGCGGTCGACCTCGGACACCAGCGTGCGGATCTCGTCGAGGCTGCTGAGGCCGGGCGCGTAGAGGCAGTCGGCGCCGGCCTCCTGGAACGACTGGAGGCGGGCGATGGCGTCGGCCAGGTCGGGGCGGCCGTGCAGGTAGCCCTCGGCCCGGGCCGTGATCACGAGCCGCTCGCCGCCGTGGCCGGCGTGCTCCACGGCGGCTCGGACCCGCTCAGCGGCGAGCTCCGCGGGGAAGATCGGGTCGTCTGGTCGCCCCGTGCTGTCCTCGATGGAGCAGCCGGCCACGCCGGTGGCGGCCACCAGGGCCACGGTCTCGGCGACTCCGGCGGGATCGTCGGCGTAGCCGTGCTCGAGGTCGGCGGAGATCGGGATCGACACGGCGTCGACGAGCTGGGCGAGGTGGACGAGGACCTCTTCACGGGTGACCCCGCCGTCGAGCCGGCCGAGCGTGAAGGCGTGGCCGCTGCTGGTCGTGGCCAGCGCGGCGAAGCCGAGGGCGGCCAGGACCTTGGCCGAACCGGCGTCCCACGGGTTGGGGATCAGGAAGAGGTCCGGCCCCTCGTGGAGGGCGCGGAAGGCGGCGATGGGGGTGGGCTGCTCGGACATGGCCACGAACGTACGCACGGTCCCGGGCCCTGTCTGGCGCCTTTCCGAGGTGGTCGCATCCGGCCACAGCTGTGCCCGGACGCGACGAGGCCCCGGTGGAGGGCGCGGACACGAGGTCCGCCTCCACCGGGGCCCAGCCTCTGGGTTGCCCAGGCCGGTGGGTCGATCGAGGCCGTTCACGAGTCCCGCGAGACCAGCCGACCAAGCGTGCTGGTTGCAGTGGGCGGGCCCGCCAGGTACGTCGACACCGGCGAGGGCGGCGGTCAACGGGGCGGCGAACGCTCCATCGAAGCCGGACCGTGTTGCATCTGCAGACCCCCTTCCGGTGTCTGGTGCTCACCCCCAACGTCGCGCCGCTTGTGCAGTCGGTCAACCCCCGCGATTCACCTAGGTTGGACATCCATGGAGTCTTGGTTCGGCGGGTTGACGGCGCGCGGCCGGGTGCTCCTGGCGCTCGCCGTCGCGGTGGTGGCGGTCGGCGGGGTCACGGCCGGGCTCGCCGTCGGGGGCGACGACGGCGACGAGGATCGCGTGGCCACGGGGTCCTCCTCCACGTCGAGCTCCACCTCCTCGAGCACGTCCTCGAGCTCCACGTCCACCTCCACCACGCTGGTCGACACCTCCACCACCGCCGCGGCCAGCCCGGGCGCCACCACGGCCACCACCAGGAGGCCCTCGTCGGGGACTCCCACCACCCGGCCCACCACCCCGCCGACCACGCCACCCACCTCCCCGCCCGCGCCCACCACCTGCAACACCAGCACCAGCGGGCACGCGGGCCAGCTGGCGGCCAGGTTCTGCGCCGACCGGGCCAGCCACGGGCTGCCGACGATGCAGCGCACGAGCGCCCTCGACGCCGTTGCCCAGGAGTGGGCGAACAAGCTGGCGGCGGAGCACAGCGCCAACGGTCAGTTCGGGGTCGGACACCGCACGAGCGCTGACCAGCAGGATCGGATCCTCAGGGCCTGCAGCAAGTGCAATGGTTGGGCCGAGAACATCGCCTTCGCCACCAACGTCGACGGCATCTGGAGCGCGTGGCTCGGCTCGTCGACCCACGTCGCCAACATCCGCGACGGCCATGGCGGTGAGTTCGGCATCGGTGTCGCAGCATCCAACGACGGCTACCTCTTCGCCGTCCAGAACTTCGGACGGTACCCCTGATGGCCGATCTTCCCTGGCAGGGCGATGCGTGCTCGCTCGTCGACGCGTTCCGTGCGGGCACCCACAACCCGGTCGACGAGCTCGAGGCGAGCCTGGCAGCCATCGAGGCCAGCGACCTCAACTGCTTCTCGTTCCTGGATCCCGAGGGCGCCCGGAAGGCAGCCGCGGCGGCCGACGTGCAGCTCCCGTTCGGCGGGGTGCCGACCGGCATCAAAGAGCTGGAGCCGGTGGCCGGATGGCCGTGGACCGAGGCGTCGCTCGTCTACAAGGACCGCATCGCGTCCTACACGTCGCACCACACGGCCCGGCTGATCGAGCGGGGCGGGGCGGTGCCGGTGGGCAAGACGACCGCCAGCGAGTTCGGCGGCCTCAACGTGTCGGTCACCAAGATCAACGGCGTCACCCACAACCCCTGGCGCCACGGCCGGACGGTCGGCGGGTCTTCCGGCGGTTCGGCCTGCGCGGTGTCCGGCGGCCTCGTCTCGCTGGCCAACGGCGGTGACGGCGGCGGTTCGATCCGCATCCCGGCGGGCTACACGGGCCTGCTCGGCATGAAGGGCACGTTCGGGCGGATCACCCGAGGGCCGCACGCGTACTCGCGGCCGAACACGGTCGTGCTCGGCAACCTCGCCCGATCCGTGCGCGACGCCGCCCGCTACTACGACGTCTGTGCCGGCCTCGACCCCTACGACCCGACCAGCCTGCCCTCGTCGGGCGGCTGGGAGGCCGGGCTCGGCAGCCACCCGCTGCAGGGCCTGCGCGTCGGCATCGTCCCCCGGCTGGGCGGCATCACCCTCGAGCCGGGGGTCGAGGAGCGCATCCGCGCCGAGGCCGAGGCCCTGGCCAAGGACACCGGGATGGTGATCGTCCCCCTCGAGGTCAACCCGCCGAACCTGGCGGCCCAGTGGATGATGGGCAACCTCTCGACGCTCCTGGCCGACCTGGGCGATCGTTGGCCGAAGTGCGCCGGTGACCTCACCGACGAGGTGTCCATCGGCCTGCGCCTCTCGGAGTCGCTCTACAACCTGCGCACCGCGGCGGCGGCCGAGGAGCTCCGGATCCAGGCCAACGAGGAGATGGCCCGGGCCTTCGACCAGGTCGACCTGATCGTGGCGGCCACCAACCCGGGTCCGGCCTTCCCGGCCGACTCCACCACCAGCAGCAGCGAGAAGAGCTTCCTGGACACGATGATGGCCAGCGGGGCGTC
Source organism: uncultured Microthrixaceae bacterium (assembly GCA_963727905.1). GTDB lineage: Bacteria > Actinomycetota > Acidimicrobiia > Acidimicrobiales > VFJN01 > VFJN01. The sequence goes on along the minus strand of CAVSIC010000007.1, from coordinate 165,744 downwards.
GAAGCGGGTGGCGGCGGCCCTGCTCGGGGCGGTGGGGGTCGTCAGCGCCGTCGCCCATCGCCTGCCGGCCAACCTGCTGGGCCAGGCGTCCAAGCGGTTCCCCGACCTGGTGAACATGGGCGGCCTCACGATCATCTCCAACATCTACGGGAACCCGGCCGTGTCGATCCCCGCCGGGACGGTGGACGGCCTTCCGGTGGGGATGCAGGTGCTCGGCCGGCACCACGAGGACGCCCTGCTCCTCGACGTGGCCCTGGCCGTCGAGCGGGCCCGCCCCTGGCCGCTCGTCGCCCCGGCCTGATCGCCCGTCCCGCCAGGTACCGCTCCGCCGATGGGCTGCGGTAGGGTGTGCGGGTTCGGCTCCCGCCTGCACGGCGGTGGAGCACAGGACACGCTCCAGGTCACGTCGGCCCGGGGACGACGGCCCAAGGGGGGCCGGCGGAGCATGCAAGACGCAACACGTGCCCTCGAGGACGCCGCCTGGGCGGCCGCCGAGGGCACGGCCACCCAAGAGCAGCTGGCCCGGCTCGAAGCCGACCCGAAGGGCTGGCGCCGCACGCTCGAGCGCCTCCTCGACGACGTCGAGGACCGGCTCGACGACGTCCGGCACCTGAGCGGCCCCGAGCGGGACCAGGTGGTCGCCGACTTCGAGTCGGAGCTCGGCAAGCTCGAGGCCGCCTACGACCTGCTCACCCGGGTGGCCGACCCCCTCGCCGCCATCGCCGCCGCCGACCCGGCCGGCGAGGTCCGCCTGCAGGCGAGCTGGGAGGCCGGGGTGGTCGTCGTCTGGGCGGCCGGCCCCGACGCCCCTCCGGCGGACAACGGCCAGCTGGCCGACCGCCTGGAGGCCATCGGCGGGCCGAAGCTCGGCTGGAGCCTCCACCCCGACCTCGTGCTGCCCGACGGCCAGCGGGCCGCGGCGCTGTCGATCCCCGTCGACGAGTCACTCGGCTGGCTGGTTGCGGTGGGTGGCGGCCTGGGCCGGGCCGGCGTCGGCGCCAGCGTCACGTGGTTGGGCCGGGTGGCGGTGGAGGCCGTGCGCCTCGTCGCCCGCGGCTCGGTCGTCCCGACCCTGCGGGGCACCAAGCGGCCCACCGGCAAGAGCCTCGACCTGGCCGTGCGCTGGGCGCCCGCCCTCGTCGACCCCAAGCTGCTCGACGAGCTCACCGCGGCGATGCCCGGCGCCGTCGTGCACACCGCCCCGGGTGATGCGCGCGCCACCACCCTCGACGTCCTCGGCGCCGTGGTGGACGCCATCGTGCGGGAAGCCGCCGGGAAGCTCGAGCTCCCCGCCCCGCCACCCAGCTCGCACACCCCGGCCGCCGTCGCCGAGGCCTTCATCACCCGCCTCGACGGTTCGGGCTTCGACGCCCCGGTCGCGGCGGGAGCGGAGGTGTCGAAGCGCCTCGACCGCTGGGCGCGGCCCGTCGTGGGTCCGGCCCGCAGCACCCGCCTCGTCGTGCAGCTCGACCCGCCCGACAGCGGCGGCGCGTGGTTCCTCTCGGTGCTCGGTCCCGGGGCCGAGGGTGGGCTCCTGCCGATCGAGCAGGCGCTCACCGACAGCCGGGCCACCACCCCGCTCGCCGACGACCTCACCCGCCTCGAGCGGCTGCTGCCCGCGCTCCTGCGGCCGGGCGCGCTGCGCCGCGGCCAGGTGTACCTGAGCCAGACCGAGGCCTGGGAGCTGATGACGGTCACCGGACGCCAGGCTCGAGGCGGCCGGCTTCGAGGCCCGCGTGCCGGTGCTCTCGCGCCGCAAGCCCTCGCCGGGCCTGCGCATGTTCACCGAGCCGTCCGGGGAGTCCGTGGTCGGCGCCCACCAGCTCAGCAACGTCCGCTGGTCGGCGGTGTTCGACGACGTCGAGCTCTCCGCCGCGGAGATCGCCAAGCTGGCCGCCGAAGCGCGGCCGCTGGTGAAGTCGCGCGGCAAGTGGGTCGAGCTCGACCGGGCCGACCTCAAGGAGGCTGCCGCCGCGCTGGCCGAGCACGCCAACCGCACGAAGCTGACCGGGGCCGAGATCCTGCGCCACGCCGTCGGCCTCGAGGGCCCCGGTCTGGCCGGCGGCATCCAGGTCGAGGGCAGCGGCTGGGCCACGGAGCTGCTCGAGAAGGCCGGCGCCGCCTCCACCGACCCAGTCACGGTCCCGGAGGGCTTCACCGGCGAGCTGCGCTCGTACCAGGCCGAGGCGCTCGGCTGGCTCGGCTTCCTCGACGCCGTCGAGCTCGGCGGCTGCCTGGCGCTCGACATGGGCCTGGGCAAGACCCCGACGATGCTGGCCCACATCGGCCGCAGCGCGGACCGCGGCCCGAGCCTCGTGATCGCCCCGCCCGCCGTGGTCGGCAACTGGGCGGCCGAGGCGGCCAAGTTCACCCCCAAGCTGAAGGTGGTCGTGCACCACGGCGCGTCGCGGGCCACCGCCAAGCAGCTGGCTCGCACCGTGGCCAAGGCGGACGTCGTGATCACCACCTACGGCACCGCCGTGCGCGACGTCGAGGCGCTCGCCGCCGTCGAGTGGAGCCGGATGGTCCTCGACGAGGCCCAGGCGATCAAGAACCCGGCGAACGAGACCGCGCAGCAGCTGCGCCGGATCGGCGCCGCGTCGAAGATCGCCCTCACCGGCACGCCGATCGAGAACGGCCTCGGTGACCTCTGGTCGATCCTCGACTTCACCAACCCGGGCCTGGTCGGCACCCGTCCCGCGTTCATCAGCCAGCTCTCCGGCGAGGGGGAGGCGGCGCTGCGGGCCCTCAACGGCATCCTCGTGTTCCGCCGCACGAAGAGCGAGCCCGAGGTGGCCGCCGAGCTGCCCGACAAGATCGACGAGCTCGACCACTGCACGATGACCGCCGAGCAGATCGGCCTGTACCAGGCGGTGCTCGACGGGCTGATCGCCAACACGGTCGAGCAGGGCGGCGAGCCGAAGCAGGGCGCCATCCTGGCGGCGATCACCGCGCTCAAGCAGATCTGCAACCACCCCGCGAACTACCAGGACGACGATCGCCCGTTGGCCGGACGCTCCGGGAAGCTGGCCCGCCTCGAGGAGATCGTCGAGCAGGTCTTCGAGGCGGGGGAGCGGATCCTGGTGTTCACCCACTTCGCGCAATGGGGCCTGAAGCTGGCCGACCACCTCACCGGGGTCACCGGGGTGCCGATCGCCTGCTACCACGGCGGCCTCGCCCGCGGTGCCCGCGACAAGCTCGTCGACGACTTCCAGAAGGGGACCGGCCCGGGCGCGCTGGTCCTGTCGCTCAAAGCGGGCGGCACCGGCCTGAACCTCACGGCCGCGAGCCACGTCGTGCTCTACGACCGCTGGTGGAACCCGGCCGTGGAGGACCAGGCCCGAGACCGCGCCTGGCGCATCGGCCAGACCCGCACGGTGGTCTCCCACCGGCTCGTGTGCCCCGGCACCGTCGACGAGCGGGTCGAGGAGGTCGTGGCCGGCAAGCGCCACATCGCCGACCTCGTCCTCCCCAAGTCGAGCTCGCTGTCCGACCTCGACGCCTCCCAGCTCCGCGTGGCCCTCGGCCTGCGCGACGACACGCTCCTCACGGAGGATTCGACATGACCGAAGCACCGGCTCCGAAGAAGAACAAGCGGCGCCGTCGCGGCGGTGGAGGCGGCGGTGGGGGCGGCAACGGCCAGGGTGGCGGCGGGCAGAAGGCGAAGCGCGTCAACCTGTGGCGGCCCGTGCCCCAGCTGGCCGACCCCGCGCCGATCGACGAGTCCGGCGACGCCACCGCGCTGATCCGCAGCCTTGGGGCCCCGCCGCTCCAAGGGCAGGGGACGAACGGCGAGCACTACCTCGTCGCGGCCGTGGAGAAGGCGGCCACCTTGGCGCAGGGCCTCGCCAACGCCTTCGGCCTCCAGGCCCTGCCCGACACCGACCCCGAGGACTGAGCCACCAACGGGGTGGGGTCAGCCGAGGTAGGCGAGTAGGTCGGCCCAGCCGCCGTCGGCCGCGGCGGGCACCACGTGGTCGGCCCGCTCGAGGGCGGCGGGGTGGGCCACGGCCGGCACCACGCTCACCGCGGCCTTGTCGAGCAGCTCGAGGTCGTTGGCGCCGTCGGCGACCGCGAGCACGCGGTCCTCGCGGAGGCCGTGGAGCGCGCAGAAGGCCCGGACGCCGTCCCACTTGGACTGGCCGCGGGGGGCGACGGTGAGCGAGGCGAGGCCCGTGTAGTCGATCGAGCGGTCGAGGTGGACCTCGGCCAGCTCGCCGGCAGCGGCCACCGCGGCCTCTCCGTCGGCCATCGGGACGCCGATCATCCCGAAGCCGAGGACGATCTCCTCGCCGACGACCCGGGCCAGGTCGTCGGTGGTGGCCGTGTCGCCGAGCTGACGGACGTGCTCCGGGTTGGTGGAGGGGGCCGGGCCGAGGAACGCGTCCCAGCGCGGGTTGTCGACGTAGACCACCGGCTGCAGCCCGACCGCCGCGAACGCGGCCATCACGGCCACCGCCTCGTGGGTGGCGTACGCGGCCCGGTGGAAGCGCGCGCCGGTGGCGAGGTCGAGGCCGAGGGCGCCGTTGAGCACCACGGCGGGCGGGGCGAGGCCGAACCGGGCCAGCGGGACCCTCGTGGAGGTGACCCGCCGGCCCGTGGCCACCAGGAGGGGCACGGCGCGCCGCTCCAGCTCGACCAGGGCGGCGAGGGTGCGCTCGTGCACGGCGTCGTCGGTGTGCCAGAGCGTGCCGTCGAGGTCGGTGACGACGAGCTCGACGGGGGGCATCAGCGGAGTCTCGCGATCAGAAGACGCCGGTGTCGACGCCGATTGCGAGCGTGGCCGCCTGCTCGCGCACGTGGGCGAGGTGCTCCTCGCTCACCGCGCCCGCGATCACGATCGGCGGGAGGACCTCACGCCACCGCAGGCCGGTGAGGATGCGCGTGACGTCGCGCACCGCGCCCGTGCCGTCCGACGCGCCCTTGGCCACGAGGAGGTAGGGGAGGCCGGGGTTCCGGTTCGGCACCTCCTCGAACCAGGGGTAGATGCGCTCGAGGAGGTCCTTCACGAGGCCGGACACCGCACCGAAGTTCTCGGGCGTGACGATCACGCACGCGATGGCGCCCTCCACGTCGTCGACGTCGGCGTCGGAGGCCGCGAGCGATCGGACGTCCAGCGCGGTGCCGGCGTCGGCGATGCCGGCGAGCACCGCATCGCGCAGCCGGCGCGATCGACGGCGGCCGCGGGTGCCAGACGACGAGGAGGTGGCCCGGCAGCGCTAGCTCTCGCTCATCAGCCCATCACGGCCATGAACGAGGCCAGCGCCACGCCGATGCCGCGGTCGTCGCCGGTGGTGCCCTCGCCCATGCGGTTCATCACGTAGGCCACGGTGAGCCGGGCGTCCATGTCGTTGATCACGATCGAGCCACCCCAACCGCCCCAGAAGCAGGCCCGCGGGTTCGGGGCGATGGGCATGTCGGGGGAGTTGATGCCGTAGCCCATGCCGAGGGTGAGCGGCACGCCGAGGATGAGGTCGGTGCCCTGGGACATCTGCTCGAGGGCGGTCTCGCAGCCCGCTTCGGAGAGGATGCGGATCCCGTCGATCTCCCCGCCGTGGGACATCACGGACTGGGCCCGGGCCACGGAGCGGGCGTTGCCGTGGCCGCCGGCCGCGGGGATCTCGGCTCGGCGCCATGCCTCGGTCCACGACTTGGTGGCGTCGAGGGGCGGGTTGGAGAAGGTCTTGCCGAGGATGCTGTCGGGCTCGACGCCGGACGTGTCGGGGAGGGACGTCGGCGGGATGACCTTGGCCACCCGGTGGTCGTGCTCGGGTCCGGTGCCGATGTGGAAGTCGGCGCCGAGCGGGCCGGCGATCTCGTCGGCGAAGAAGGTGCCGACGGTGCGCCCGCTCACGCGGCGCACGACCTCACCCACGAGGTAGCCCTGCGTGATGGCGTGGTACCCCGACGCGGTGCCCGGCTCCCACCAGGGCGCCTGCGCGGCGAGGAGGGAGGTGGCCTTCTCCCAGTCGTACAGATCGTCCGGCGTCATCGGCTCCTGCCACCCGGACAGGCCCGCGGTGTGGGACATCAGGTGCGCGGTGGTGACGCCTTCCTTGCCGTTCGCCGCGAACTCGGGCCAGTACTTGGCCACGGGCGCGTGGAGGTCGAGCTCGTCACGATCGGCGAGGACCAGCGCCGACAGCGCGGTCATCGTCTTGGTGGTCGACCAGACGTTGATGATCGTGTCCTCGGCCCACGGCGTGCCGTCGTCATCGATGGTGCCGCCCCACACGTCGACGACGGTCGTGCCGTCGTGGACGACGCACACCGACGCCCCGACGTCGTTGCCGCTGTCGAGGTTGCCGGACAGGACGTCGACGACCTCCTGGAACCGGTCGTCGAAGGTCCCCTGGATCTCCGCCATCGCTGTCTCCCCCTACCTGGACGGTGCCCGGCGGACCCTACCTGTTGGCTCGAGTCGGCCAGTCGGCGGGCGGCTCGATCTGCAGGTCGCGCAGCTCCGGCTGCCAGCCGTCGTCGGGCGTCCACCGCCGGACCATGCGGGCCGGGACGCCCACGAGCACCGCGTGGTCCGGGAACTCGCCCCGCACCACCGCGCCCGCGGCGACGACCGTGTTGCGCCCGAGGTGGCTGCCCGGGAGCAGTACGCACCCTGCGCCCAGCCAGGAGCCGTCACCGACCTCCACGGGGTCCTCCGCGGGCCACTGCTGGCCGATCGGCACCGTGGGGTCGCTGTACACGTGGTTCTGGTCGGTGAGGTAGCAGTTCGGTCCGCTGATCACGTCGTCGCCGATCACCAGGGAGCGGTGGGCGACGAGGTGGTTGCCCCGGCCGATGGAGCAGCGGGCGCCGATGCGCAGCACCGGGCTCGTGGCCCCGGGTGGCAGCGGCTGGCCCGGCGCCATGCCCACCGACAGCGACACGTGCGGGGCGATCATCGTCCCGGGACCGATGGCGATGTGCTCCTCGCCGAACACGTCGCCGGGCGGGAAGGCCAGGATCGACGCCTCGCCGAAGGACGCGAAGCGGCGACCGAGCCGGTCCTGCGGGCCGATCGCGCCGGCCCAGCGCACCAGGTACCAGGCGCGGTGCACGACGGCCGCCGAGCGGTCGCGGACCCAGGGCAGGAGCCGGGGTACCACCCGGTCGCGGAGGCTCACGGTCGAGTGGTTAGCCGACCAGCCGGTCGGGCCGCCACCAGTAGGGTCCCGGCGATGGATCGCCAGCTCATCTCCTCCGGATCCCCGTTCGAGCCCGTCATGGGCTACAGCCGCGGGGTCCGCGTCGGCGATCGCGTGGTGCTGGCGGGCACCGCGCCCCAGTGGCCCGACGGCACGGTGGACCCTGACGTGGGCGCCCAGGCCCGGCGCTGCTTCGAGATCATCGACGCCGCGCTGGACGCGGCGGGCGCCTCGTTCGGCGACGTGGTCCGCACGCGCGATCTACCTGGTCGACGCCGCCGACTTCGACGCCGTGGCCGAGGTGCACGGCGAGGTGTTCCGCGGCATCCGACCGGCCAACACCACCGTCGTCGTGAAGGCACTGCTGAACGAGGCGTGGCGGATGGAGATCGAGGTGGAGGCCATCGCCGGATCCGCGGCGGGCGCGTAGCCGTGGCCGGTCCGCTCGACCTGCTGGAGGCGCTCGCCCGGCAGGAGGTGGTGCTCGCCCCCGGGCTGCGCCACGTCGAGGTGTACACGATGCGGGGACTGCTCACCGTGCTGTGGCACGGCGATCCCGACGCCCCCGGGGTGGTGATCGTCGGCGGGGGAGCCATGGGCGGCCTGCTCGGCCCCGCCGACGGCCTCTACCAGTGGCTGGGCGAGCAGCTCGGCACGCCGGGCTCGGGCATCGGTGTGCTCCGCGTCGGGTGGCGACGGCCGAACGACATCGACCTCTGCACCCTCGACCTCCTCGCCACCGCCGACCTCGCGGCGCGCACGGGGGCCACCGGGTTCGTGATGGGCGGCCACAGCTTCGGCGGCGCGATCGCGGTGCGGGCGGCCATGGCCATGACCAGCTGGGCCAAGGGCGTCGTCACCTTCGCCACGCAGTCCGCGGGTTGCGAGGAGGCGGGTGGCATGACGGCGCCGCTGCTCGCCTTCCACGGCACGCACGACGAGATCCTCCCGCTCTTCTCCAGCGAGGCCGTGTGCTCGCTGGTGGGCGGCCCTCACGAGCTGGTCGTGTGCGAGGGCGCCGGTCACCTCCTGAGCGAGGCCAAGGAGCTGATGCAGGAACGGGTCCCGGCCTGGATCCGGGACCGACTGGCCGACGCGCCTACGGGTTGACGTAGATCCGCGTCGGTCGCAGCAGCACGGCGACCCGGCCCTCGGCCGCCATCACCCGGTCGTACTCGGCCCAGTCCTGGTGCTCGCCGCCACCGGCGGCGCTGTAGACGGTGCGCAGGAGGCCCGGCAGCCCGGCATCGTCGGGCCCGACCACATCCACGGACCCCTCGGCAGCCACCCACGCCCAGCCCGCTCGCCACAGCAGCGTCGCCTGGGGGTGGCGGCGCAGGTTGGCGAGCTTCACGGTGGCGAGGCGCGAGACGAACGCGGCGACCGGCGCCCCGTCGGCCGGGTGGTCGACCACGCCGGCGTTCACCACGGTGACCTGCACACTGCCGTCGGCCCGGAGCGTGGACAGCGATGCCAGGCCGTGGTCGAGGGCCACGAGGCGGCGGATGTCATCGATGGTGGCCACGACGGGGAGGCTACGCCTGATCGGTGCGGGTGTTCCCGAGCCAGCTCTCGTACAGCTGGCCGTACACACCGTCGAGGGCGACGAGCTCGTCGTGCGACCCCCGCTCGACGATGCGGCCGGCGTCCACGACGAGCACCAGGTCGGCCCGCTCCGCGGTCGAGAGGCGGTGGGCGATGCTGATCACGGTGCGTCCCTCGGCCAGCCGGGCCAGGGCCTCGGCGAGGGCCTGCTCGGTCTCGGGGTCGACCGACGAGGTGGCCTCGTCGAGGATCAGGAGCCCGGGGTCGCCGAGCTGGGCCCGGGCGAGCGCGACGAGCTGGCGCTCGCCCACGGACAGGTTGCCGCCGCGCTCGCCGACCTCGGCGTGGAGCCCGCCGGGGAGGTCGTCCACCCAGGCGCTGAGGCCCAGGGTGTCGAAGGCGGCCGCCACCTCGGCGTCGTCGGCATCGACACGCCCCAGGCGGACGTTGTCGGCGAGCGACGCGTCGAACAGGAAGCCGTCCTGCGGGACGAGGCGGACGGCGCGCCGGCGGCTGGTCGGGTCGACCTCCCGCAGGTCGACGCCACCGACGATCACCGCCCCGCTGGTGGGGTCGGCCAGCCGGCACAGGAGCTTGGCGACGGTGGTCTTGCCCGAGCCCGTCTCGCCCACCACGGCGACCGTGGTCCCCGCGGGGAGGTCGAGGTCGAGGCCGCGGAGGACCTCGCGGCCCTCTCGATACGCGAAGCGCACGTCGTCGAGCCGGACCGGCAGCGCACCGGCAGGCAGCACCACGCCGCCCTCGGGCTCCTCGACGTCGAGGGGCGTGGCGAGGACGCCCAGGATCTTGCGCCAGCCGGCGATGGCGATCTGCGTCTGGTCGAGGATCTCGCTGAGCTCGGAGATCGGGGTGAGCAGCAGGTTCACGAGGAACACGAAGCCGATGAGCTCGCCGAGCCCGAGACCCCAGCCCGGTCCGTGGGTGGCGCCGACGATCACGACGGACGCGAGGGCGAGCGCGCCGAACAGGTCGGCCAGCGGGAACATCACGGCGAACCAGCGCGCCGCGCGCAGCTGGGCGCGGTACTGCTTCCGGATGGCCCCGTCGAGGCGATCCCGGGTGCGGGCCTCGAGGCCGTAGGCGTGCACGACGGGGGCGCCGCTCACCAGCTCGGAGACCTCCGACAGCGTCCCGCCCACGGCATCGCGCACCTCGTCGTAGGCCGCGAGCTGGCGCCGCTGCAGGGCCCGCATCACCGGGAGCAGCGGGAGGAAGACGCCGACGGTCACGAGCGCGAGCTGCCACGAGTACACGGCCATCACGCCGATGGTCGCCACGATCGACACGGAGTCGACGATCCAGGCCACGGCGCCCCACTCGGTGAACTGGGCGAGGGTCTCCACGTCGCTCGTGACGCGGGCGACGAGCGCACCGCGCCGGTGGTCGACGTGCTCGGCCATCGAGAGCGAGTGGATGTGGGAGAAGGTCCGGACGCGAAGCCCCATCAGGCTCGCCTCGGCGGCCCGGATCAGGCGCAGGAAGGTGCGGCGGCTGATGACGTAGACGACGCCGATGAGCACCCCCGCCCCGGCGCACGCGACGCCGACGAGGGTGGGGCGGTAGCCGTCGTCGCCGATGACGCCGCGGTCGAGGATCTGCTGGATGAGGATCGGCACGGCCAGCTTGCCGGCGGCGGTGAGGACGGCGAGGACCACGGTGAGCACCAGCCCCTCCCGCAGCTCGGGCGTGACCGCCAGGCCCCGACGGAGCACCTCGACCGCGCCGGCGCCGGCGAGCGCGTCCTCCTCCGGGGTGGGCTCCCGGTGCGTCCGCTCGTGGTCGCTGCTCCCAGGCGGAGCCGACGCGGCCAGCACCTCCACCGCGGCGTCGTGGTCGTCGAGGCGGGCCGACTCCGTGGTCATGCCACCTCCTCCGCCTCGTAGGCCCGTACGAGCGCCGCGTAGGCGGGCACGTCGAGGAGCTCCTGGTGGGTGCCCTCGGCGGCGATGCGCCCGTCGTCGAGCAGGAGCACCCGGTCGGCCAGTGCGATGGTGGACACGCGGTGGGCGACGACGACCGTGGTCGTCGGGGCGGCGCCCCGCAGCCCCAGGAGGATGGCCTGCTCGACGCGAGGGTCGACGGCGGAGGTCGCGTCGTCGAGGAGCAGCAGGCGGGGCTGCCGGAGGAGCGCGCGGGCGAGGGCGAGTCGCTGTCGCTGGCCGCCGGAGAGGGTGACGCCGCGCTCGCCGATCACCTCGTCGAGCCCGTGGGGGAGCCGCTCCACGAAGCGGCGGGCGCGGGCCAGGTCGAGGGCGCGCCAGAGGTCCTCGTCGGGCAGGTCGGCGCCGAGGGCGAGGTTGGCCCGCACCGAGTCCGCGAAGAGGAACGTCTCCTGGAACACGAGTGCGGTGGCGGCGGCGAGGTGGGCGGGGTCGGCGGTGTCGAGCGGCACGCCACCGAGGCGGATCTGCCCCTCGTCGGGGTCGCCGAGGTGGGCGAGGAGCGAGCAGAGGGTGCTCTTGCCGGATCCCGTGGAACCGACGAGGGCCACGACCTCGCCCGGGGCCAGGTGGGTGGAGACGCGGTCGAGGACGAGCTCGTCGCCGTAGCGGAAGGACACAGCGTCGAGATCGACGTCGAGCGGGCCGTCGGGCAGCGCCTGCGGGTCCGCGGGTCGAGGTCGGTCGCTCGCCCCGAGCACCTCCGCGATCCGGTCGTGGGCGACGACGGCGCGGGGCAGCTCCTCGAGGAGGAACCCGACGACCCGGAAGGGGAAGGCGAGGATCGAGAACAGCGCCATGGCCTGGACGAGCTGACCGGTCGTGAGCGCCCCCGACGACACGCGCCACGCGCCGAGCCACAGGACGGCGACGGTGCCGAGGTTGGGGAGCGCGTCGAGCCCCGGCTCGAAGCCGGCCCGCAGGCGACCCACCTCGAGGCGGGCCGTCCGCAGCGACTCGGCCGACGCCCGCATCCGCTCGACCTCGCGCCCCTCGAGCCCGAGGGTCTTCACCACGAGGATCCCCTCGAAGCTCTCGTGGGCGACCGTCGACACGTCGCCGACGCGGGCCTGGGCGCGCGCGGCGGGGCGCTCGACCCGCCGGGTGTAGGTGTTGTTCAGGAGGGTGAGCCCGGGGAACAGGGTGAGGGCCACGGCGAGGAGCACCGGGTCCACGGTCGCCAGCTGCACGACCGACACCACGGCGATCACCACGACGCCGCAGGAGAACGGCAGGGGCTGCATCGCCATCGTGGCCCGCTCGGCGTCGGCGTCGGCATGGGCCAGCAGCTCGCCCGCCGGGTGCTCGTCGAACCAGCGGAGGGGGACCCTGAGGTAGCGGTCGGTCACGAGGGTGAACCAGTGCACCTGCATGCGCCGCTGCGCCATCTGACCGAAGTAGCGGCGCAGCACCACGCCGACCATCCGCAGCAGCGAGAACCCGACGATGGCGATCGCGCCCAACGCGATCGTGCGGCCGCGCACCCCCTCGTCGAAGGCTGGGGTCAGGACGTCGTCGGTGACCTTGCCGAGCACCACCGTGCCGCCCACCGCCACGATGCCGAACAGGGTGGCGCCCGTGAGCGAGACGGCGAACGGGCGCGGCTGGGCGCGGACCGAGAGCCACAGCAGCCGGAACCCGCGCCGCATGATGCGGCGCTCGCTCACCCCCGTCGACACCCGGGCGAACCTATCGGCGCCAGAGCTGGAGCGGTGTGGCGTTCCTGGGCCCGTCGAAGGGCAGGCCGACCCAGGCGCCGCCGTCGGCGGCGGACGCGTAGGCGGCACAGGTGAGGTCGAGGACGGAGCGCCCGAACGCGGCCCCGAGCGCGGGCCGGCGGCCCGAGCGCAGGTCGTCGGCGAACGACTGGACCTGGCCGAGGTAGCCCATGTCGGTCAGCGCCGCCGGCACTGCGTCGGGCGGGGCGGGGAGGCGGATCTCGGCGCCGTTGCGCTCCAGCAGCAGCTGGGGGACCAGCTCGAGGCGGACGACGCCGTCGGGAGCCGCGGCCTGGGCGTCCCAGGTCGGCGTGTTCGGATGGGCCCAGCTGGCCTCGATCCGGAGCACGGCGCCGGTGTCGAGCCGCACGGTGACGTCGGCGTGCTCGTCGACCGGATGGTCGTCGGCTCCGCTCAGCTCCGCCCGCACCTCCACCGGGAGGGCCGGGGCGGCCATGAGGAGCCCGACGGCGATCGGGTGCGGGCCCAGGTCGAACAGCACCCCGCCGCCCCACGACTCCGTGAGGAAGTCGCCCCAGGTGGGGCGCCCCTGGAGGGCCCGGACCTCGATCAGCTCGATGCCCACGAGCTGGGCGGTGTGGGAGAGCGCGGCGCGGACGGCGGGGGAGTGGACCAGGTTCTCGGCGTAGGCCAGGCAGCCGGTCTCAGCGGCCGCGACCAGACGGTCGGCGTCGCCCAGCGTCGTGCAGAGCGGCTTCTCGAGGAGCACGCCGGCCCCGGCGGCGAGCGCCGCCAGCGACTGCTGCGCATGGAGGGCAGGAGGCGTGCAGATCACCACGCCGTCCGCGCCGGCGGGGAGCTCGTCGTAGGTGCAGGCATCCGCGCCGACGCGCCGCGCGGCCTCTGCGGCCCGCGCGGGATCGCGCGACGCGACCTTGGAGATCCGCACGCCCGGCGTGTGGTCCACGGCCAGCCCGTGGACCGCGGCCACCCAGCCCGCGCCGGCGAAGGCGAGCGCGACGTCCCGCTCGCTCACCTCAGGTGTCACGCAGCGCGGCGACCACGGGGGCCATGGCGTCGAGGTCGCCCTGGAACACGATGTACGACGCGTCCCAGCGGTCCCGTCGGGCCTGGAGGGTCTCGCAGATCTGGTCGACGGTGCCGATGCAGGCGTGCGGGTAGGTCTCGAGCTCCTCGGGCGGCAGGCCGAACAGCGGCGCCATCATCTCCGCCGTGCCCTTGCGGTCGTCGGTGACGATCGCGGCGAACTGGAGCAGGTTGATCTCGATGTCGGCGTAGCGGTCGCCGGCGGCCGCCTTCACCCAACCGAGCTTCTCGTCGGTGACGTCGGCGGCGCCGTTCTGCGCAGCGGCGGCGTCGACCTGGCCGCTGTGGATCGACGGGTTGATGCCGACGATCTGGGCCTCCCGACCCGCGATCGACAGGACCCGCTTCGCTCCGCCCCCGATCAGCAGCGGCGGCGGCGACTGGACCGGCTTCGGGTGCGCGTCGTGCTCGGTGATCGTGTAGTGCTCGCCCGAGAACGAGAACGGGCCCGGGCCGAAGCAGCCCTTGAGCACCGCGATGCCCTCCTCCATGCGGCTGACCCGGACGCCGGGGGCCTCCATGGGGATGCCCGACTGGTCGTAGTCGCTCTTCATCCAGCCGGCACCGAGGCCGACCTCGACCCGGCCGCCCGACAGGCGGTCGATCGTGGCCAGCTCCTTGGCGAGCACGAGCGGGTGCTTGTAGTCGTTGTCGAACACCAGCGCCCCGACGTTCAGCGTGGTGGTGGCGTCGGCGGCGGCCATCATCGCCGGCATCGGCGCGAGCTGATCGCCGAAGTGGTCGGGCAGGTAGAGCGTGCTGTAGCCGAGGTCCTCGGCCTTGCGGGCCAGGGCGGCCCAGGAGGGCCCGTCGGGGGCGGTGGAGAGCTGGATCCCGAAGCGGAACGGGCGAGGGTGCGGCATGGGCGCACGCTATTACGCTCGCCTCGCGGATCCCCTCCCGCACCTCGCACCGTGCGCCCCCTCCACCACCGCCTCTCGCTGATCGTGGCGTCGGCCGGCCTCGGCCTCGCCGTCTTCGCCGTCGCCCTCGTGCCCGCCGCGATGGTGCTGGCGCGGGCGGGCTCCGTGGGCGACGAGCCGATCGACCTGGGCCCGCTCGACCAGCGGTCGTACGTCTACGCGTCCGACGGCACGGTGCTGGCCACCCTCCGGGCCGAGATCGACCGCCAGCCGATCCCCCTGCGCGCCATCCCGCAGGTCACCATCGACGCGGTGCTCAGCGTCGAAGACGCCGAGTTCTACATCCACCACGGGGTCAACCTCCGCGCGACGCTCCGCGCCCTCGTGCGCAACGTCGACGAGGGCGAGACCGTGCAGGGCGGCTCGACCCTCACGCAGCAGCTCGTGAAGAACGAGCTGGTCGGCGACGCCCGCACGGTGGAGCGCAAGGCCCGGGAGGCCGTGCTGGCCCGGCGGCTCGAGGACCAGATGACCAAGGCCGAGATCCTCGAGCGCTACCTCAACACCGTGTACTTCGGGAACGGGGCCTACGGAGTCCAGGCCGGAGCCGAGACGTACTTCGGGATCGATGCCGGGGGCCTCGACGACGGCCAGTCGGCGTTCCTGGCCGGGATCATCGGGAGCCCGACCGCCTTCGACCCGATCCGGCATCCGAAGGCCTCTCGCGAGCGGCGGGACCTCGCCCTCGATCGGATGGTCGACACCGGCCACCTCTCCACCGCTCGGGCCGCCGAGCTGCGCGACGAACCGGTGCCGTCCGCCATCAACCGGGTGCAGCCGAGCCCGGACACGTACTTCGTGGAGGAGGTCAAGCAGCATCTCCTGTCCGACCCGCGCCTCGGGGAGAGCCGCAGCGACCGGGAGCAGGCGCTCTTCCGAGGGGGCCTGCGGATCTACACCACCCTCGACCCCAAGGCCCAGCAGCTGGCGGAGCAGAGTCGCAACGACGTGCTGGGGGAGCTGTCACCGGAGGGCACCCCGGTCGGCACGACGCCGATCAGCCCAGCCGACAAGGACACCGGCGCACCGCGCTCGGCCACGGCGGCGGTGGTGTCCGTGGAACCGGGCACGGGTGCGATCCGGGCGATGGTGGGCGGGCCGAGCTTCGCCGACGAGAAGGTCAACATCGCCACCGGTCGCGGCACGAACGGCGTCGGCCGGTCCGGGGGCTCGACGTTCAAGATCTTCGTGCTGATGGCGCTGCTCGAGAACGGCTACGTGCCGACCGACTCGGTGGACGGCACCGGCCCGTGCAGCTTCACCGGCGTGAAGGGCCTCAAGCCCGACCCGTACGAGGTCGAGAACTTCGACAACAGCGGTGGCAGCGTGGGCACGATCCTGGAGCAGACCCTGCGCTCGTCGAACTGCGCGTTCGTGCGGCTCGGCCAGATCGTCGGCATCCACAAGGTCGTCGCGGCCGCCCAGAAGCTCGGGATCACCACGAACCTCGACTCGGTGATGTCGATGCCCTTGGGCACCAAGGAGGTGTACCCGCTGGAGATGGCCGGAGCGATGGCCGCCATCGCCGACGACGGCCTGCACGCCGATCCGTACTACGTCGACCGCGTCGAGGACCAGGACGGTCGGGTCCTCTTCCGGCACCGCCCCTCCGCAGAGCGGGCGGCCACGCCGCAGAGCGCCCGGCTGGCCGCCGAGGTCCTCGAGGCCAACGTCCGCGGTGGCACCGGCACGCGCGCCCGGATCCCCGGGCAGCACGCCGCCGGCAAGACCGGCACCGGGATGGAGTCGAGCGACGCCTGGTTCGTCGGGGCGACGCCGTACCTCGCCACTGCCGTGTGGCTCGGGTCCCCGAACGACAACCAGCCCGTCCGGATCCAGGGTCGGGGCATCACCGGCGGGAACTTCCCCGCCGAGATCTGGGGCCGGTACATGCGGGGCTGGCACGAGGGGAAGCCCGAGCGGTCGTTCCGGGAGCCGGGCTCGACGCGCGGCGGAAAGTTCCTGCAGCTGCCTCCGAGCATCGACCTCGGCGGCGGCACCACCACCTCGAGCCTGCCGTTCGAGCTCCCGCCCGGGTTCACGCTCCCGCCCGGTTTCACCATCCCCCCGCAGTTCACTGCGCCGAGCAACCCGAGGCGCACCGTGCCCGACGACCCGAGCCCGACGACCCCCTCCACGCGCTTCCCACCGGGCTTCCCGTTCGACGACTGACGGCGACGTGCGAGGATGCTCCGGATGAGGCTGCACCGATGACGAAGTGGGACGCGCTGCTCGCGGTGCA
Organism: uncultured Microthrixaceae bacterium; assembly: GCA_963727905.1. GTDB lineage: Bacteria > Actinomycetota > Acidimicrobiia > Acidimicrobiales > VFJN01 > VFJN01. The sequence goes on along the minus strand of CAVSIC010000007.1, from coordinate 149,142 downwards.
GGAGCACGACACCGCGGTCGACCAGCTCGAGCACCGCAAGAAGGCCCTGCCCGAACGGGCCGAGCTCGAGCAGGTCATGACCCAGCTCGCCGGGCTCGAGGGCCAGGCCGGTGTGGTGGAGGAGCAGCGCCACGAGCTCGTCCGTGGGCAGCAGCGCCTCGAGGACGAGATCGCCACGATCAAGGCCAAGGCGGAGCAGCACGACAAGCAGCTGTACGGCGGCTCGGTGTCCAACCCGCGTGAGCTGCAGGCGATGCAGGACGAGATCGGTGCGCTCAAGCGGCGCATCGTCCAGCTCGAGGACCAGGAGCTCGAGCTCATGGAGCAGCTCGAGCCGCTCGACGCCGACCTCGCCAAGCTCTCCGGCGAGCAGAGCGACCTCGACGGTCGGGCCGGTGCGCTGCGTGCCGCGATCGCCGAGGGCGAGGTCTCGATCGAGGCCGAGCTCGTCGCGGTCCGGGCCGAGCGGGCGGCGGTGGCGGCCGAGGTCGAACCCGACCTGCTGGCCCAGTACGACCGGCTCCGGCCCCAGCTCGGGGGCATCGCCATCGCCCGGCTCGTCGGCGGCCACTGCCAGGGCTGCCACCTCGCGCTGTCGGCGATGGAGATCGACCGCATCCGCAAGCTCCCCCCGGAGGAGCCGGCCACGTGCGAGGAGTGCGGCCGCCTCCTCGCCCGCTAGTCCAGGCGCCCCGTGGTCCTCTGGTTCGTCGGCCCGTCGATCCTCATCGTCTGGGCGGTGTTCTCCAGCCCGGCCGCGGACTATCGGTTCGTCGCCCTCGGCAGCCTGGTCCCGCTCCTGGAGCTCCCGTTCGGCGAGCCCCGGATCCTGCACAGCCTCGCCGGTGCCGCCCTCGCCATGGTCGTGGTGATGATCGGGGCCCGGGGGCGGCGGCTCGTGCAGCGCCGGCTCCTCGGCATCCCGATCGGGATGCTGCTCCACCTCGTGCTCGACGGGGCCTGGGCCGACGACCATGCGTTCTGGTGGCCGTTCTTCGGTTCGTCGTGGTCGACCTCCGAGCTGCCCGAGCTCGGTCGCGGCGCCGGCTCCGTGCTGCTCGAGCTGCTCGGCCTGGCGGCCTGCGCCTGGGGCTACCGGCGGTTCCGCCTCGACGAGTCCGCCCGTCGGACCGAGCTCCTCCGCACCGGCCGCCTCGGTAGGGACGTCCAGCGATGAGGCAGCCGGCGTGCTGATCGTCGTGCGCCACGGACGGACTGACGCGAACGCGTCCGGACTGCTCCTCGGACGGCTCGACCCCGGCCTCGACGACGAGGGTCGGCGTCAGGCGGACACCCTCCGGTCGGCCGTGGCGGGCGCGGCGCGGATCGTCTGCAGCCCGCTCCTGCGCACCCGCCAGACGGCGGAGGCCATCGGGCTCCCGGTCACGGTCGACGAGCGCTGGATCGAGCTCGACTACGGCGTGCTCGACGGCACGCCCATGCGCGACGTCCCGCGCGACCTCTGGGCCACCTGGCAGCAGGACCTGTCGTTCGCACCCGACGGCGGTGAGTCCCTCGCGGCGCTCGGCGCGCGCGTGCGGGCCGCCTGTGACGACCTGGCGGACGAGTGCGCCGAGCGCGACGTCGTCGTGGTCACCCACGTGTCGCCGCTGAAGGCCGCGGTGGCCTGGGCGCTCAGCGTCGGTGACGAGGTCACCTGGCACCTCTACGTGGCCCCGGCCGCGATCACCCGGATCTCCACGGCCGGCCCGCGCCGGTCGCTCCACGCCTACAACGTCACCACCCACCTGGACCCGTAGGCCCGAGGGCTACTCGACGATGTCGACCGGGGTGCCCACCGGGATCTCGGCCAGCTTGATCTGGTCTTCCGGGAGCATCCGCAGGCAGCCGTTGGAGATGTAGCCGCCGCCGTTGCGGATGGTGGACTGGGAACCGAACGGTCCGTGGAACGCGATGATCGCGTCGCCCGCGCCCTGCCAGCTCTGGATCGCCTCGGAGTGGAGGCTGAGATCGAGCACGACCGAGCCGTAGCCGGGGGGACCCGGGTTCTCCACGACGGCGACGTAGGAGCTGCCGAGGGGCGTCGGGGTGGAGGCCTTGCCCATGCCGACGGCGAAGTCGAAGAGCGGGAACCCGTCCTTGTAGACCGTCGCATGGGTCTGGCTGCGACGGACGATGATCCGATAGGCCGTGCTCGACAGCTCGACGTCGCTGGTCCGCAACCACGCCGTGGACCCGTTGGGCCGCTCCGGCATCATCACCTGCACCCAGCCGAAGCCCTGCTGCAGGACGGGCATGGTCATGTCGAAGCCGTACCACTTGCCCGCCGCTCCGATGAGGTTGCCGTTCGGGTGGTCGTAGGCCGGGACCTCGCCGTGGGGCGAGGCCAGCACGGTGGACGCCGGGACCTGGGGCTCCGCCCCCGCGGTGTCGGCCGCCGGGGCGGTGTCGGCCGCCGGGGCGGTGCTGGTCGACGCGGCGGAGGCCGCGCTCGGCTCGGCGTCCGCGGTGTCGGGCTCGAGCACCCGCTCGGTGGCCACGATGGCTGCCGCCGCCACGAGGAGCAGCACGATGAACGCGGCGAGCGCGCGGCGCGTGAGCCGGGGTCGGCGCTCGTCGGGGGTCGTTGCGGCCACGCACCATTCGACCACGCCCCGACGGCTTCCGGTAGTCAGGCCCGCAGGACGGCGTCGAACGGCTCGTACTGGGCCGGATCGACGTGCAGGGCCTCGTCCACGCTGACGATGCCCTCGCCCACGAGGTCGACCCCGGTCGTGCGGGAGATGGCGGCCAGGTCCTGGAGCCGCTCGCCCTGCTCCAGGTCGCGGTCGATGGAGGAGATCAGCGGCCCGAACCCCGTGCCGCCCGCTCCGGTGGCCGAGTGCCCGCTGTGCCCAGGCCCGAGCTGCCGCTGGCTCGACTCCTGGCGGTAGCCGATGAGGTCGACGGTGATCGGGTGGCCTCCGCTGGCGCCGATCGTGCGCTGCCCGAGGTAGACGCCCCGGAGGCGCCCGGGCGCGAAGTCGGAGTCGCCGGAGGAGGCGTAGGTGGCCACCTCGTCACCGACGAGCGGGATCCGGTCGACGGGCCGCGCCGGCGCGTCCCGGAACGCCGCCGTCTCGTCCCGGGTGGTGGCCACCAGGAGGTCCTGATCGCCCGTGCCGACGGCGACGCGGTCGAGCGAGGCGATCACCCGACCGGTGTCGGGGTGGAACACCCGCAGCGTGCCGGACAGGCGACCGGTGACCTCCTGCGCGAGGCCCGGCTCCGGCGACACGACGTCGGCGCCGAGCAGGTCCTCGAGGCAGTGCCGCGCGGACGTGACGTACCGGTGCCCCCCGATCTCGGTGATCGCGCCGCCGCAGCGCGGCACCCCCACGCCCAGCTGCACGGCGGAGCCGACCTGGAGCGCCCAGTCGGCATCGGTGAGTCGGGCCCCCACGGGCCCCGCCTCCAACCTGGCGTCGGTGGACGACCGGCCGTCGTCGACCTCCTCGCGCGAGGAGCCCGAGCCGCCGAAGATGATCCCGCTCGGCTGCAGCACCAGCAGGCCGACGAGGGCGATGACGAGGACCGCGGCGACGATGCGGATGCCCGTGCGGCGTCGCTCGATGGGGGCGTCCTCGTCGTAGGGATCGACGACGGGCGGGGGCACCGGACCCCGTTCGAGCCAGTCCCAGATCTCCTCGTCCTCCAGATCGGCCACGCCAGGAGGCTACGGTTCTTGGGGGGAAGCGGGACACGAGGCGGGCAGACATGGGCGGGCAGGAGCGGTGAGCGTCGACTCCACTCGCATCGCGGAGGCGATGCCGGACTACGACGTCGAGCGGGAGCTCGGGCGGGGCGGCATGGGGGTCGTGTACCTCGGCCGGCACCGCCGCCTCGACCGGGGGGTGGCGATCAAGGAGCTGCCGCCGACGTTCGCAGCGGACCCGGAGGTGCGCGAGCGGTTCTCCACCGAGGCCCGGACGCTGGCTGGCCTGTCCCACCCGCACATCGTCCCGATCTTCGACTACGTCGAGCGCGAAGGCCTCTGCCTGATCGTGATGGAGCAGCTGCCAGGCGGGACCGTGTGGGACCGGTTCACGACCACCGGCCTCACGCCCCCGACGGCCTGCGCCGTGGTGATGGCCTGCTGCGCGGCGCTCGAGCACGCCCACTCCAAGGGCGTCCTGCACCTCGACGTGAAGCCGGACAACCTCATGTTCGACGCGGAGTCGGCCGTGAAGGTGACGGACTTCGGCATCGCCCGCGTGATCAGCGGCGATCGCACGATGGGCACGGTGAACGGCCAGGTCCTCGGGACCCCGGCCTACATGTCGCCCGAGCAGGCCCGGGGCGACGAGCTGTCGCCCACGTCCGACGTCTACGCCACCGGCGTGATGCTCTACGAGCTCCTGTCGGGGCAGCTGCCCTGGGTGGGCGCGGCGTCGGCCGGCGAGCTCCTGGCCCAGCGCCTCAAGGAGGACCCGATCTCCCTCCGGGAGGCGGCGCCGCACGTGCCGCCGCTGCTGGCGGACGTGGTGATGCTGGCGCTGTCGCGGGACGGCACCCTGCGCTACCAGCGGGCCGAGGACCTCGGCGTCGCCATCGGCGAGGCCTGCGGCGAGTCGTGGGGGCCGAGCTGGCTCGACCATGCCGGCGTGGCGATCGTCGGCTCCGAGCGCCTGTCCCGGGCCGCGCGCACCACCGGAGCGCGGCCTGGCTCCGGGCCGATCGCGCCGGCCGTCACCCGCGCGCCGGGCGAGGTCCCGGGGGCGGGCAGCACGATCACCGGTGGGGCCGCCCCCGCCATCCCGGGCGCCGCCGAGACCGGCCTCGTCGGCGACATCGCCCCGACGTCGGGGGCCCACGAGACGATCCAGCGCGACGCCATCACCGGCGGCACCGCCGCCGCGCCCGCCACCAGCGCGAGCGCCCCCGTCGGCGCGTCCACCGGATGGGCCCAGCCCGCGCCCGCGGCGCCCGCGGCGATGCCTGAGTTCCAGGTGGTCCGTGCCGGCGGGGCCGAGCCCCGCATCCAGGGCGCCGACCTCTACGACCTGGAGCTCGCCGACCTCATCGGCGTGGAGGACGTGCTCAGCCCGCCGAAGCCGCCGTGGCGGGCGATCGCCATGACGGCAGGGTGCTTCGTCCTCTCGGCGGGCGTGGCGTTCGTCGGGATCGGCAGCCCCACCCGCGAAGAGGCGCTGCTCCCGGGGCAGGTGCGGATCGCGGGGGGCGACGTGGCCAGCGGTGACCGCATCGACGTCGACCTGTCGCGCAACGTCCTCGTGCAGGTGGGGGACCCGGCGCTCGTGGCCGCGGCCGATGCCGTGGAGCTGTCGTTCTCGTACGTGGGCGTGGAGGTCGACAGCGCGTCGGCGCCGCTCCTCGAGGACGGTACCGCCGACATCGATCCGGGGATCGCACAGCGCTTCGTCGGCGGTGCTGCCACCGGCACGGTCACCCTCCTCGCCGACGACGAGGTGGTCATCGAGCACGAGCTGGGCGTGAAGGCGACCCAGACCTGGTACCTCACGCTGCCGTTCATCGGTGCGGTGCTCGTCCTGCTGCTCGCGTTCGCCAACCTCGAGTCGAGCCTCAAGCCGCTGCGTTCGGGGCGGAGCCGCAAGCTCTCCTACGTCGGCACGTTCATCTCGGGCGCGCTGCTCGGCGTGAGCTTCGTGCTCGTCGCCGGTGCGCTGGGCGCCAGCGAGCCGACGTTCCTCAGCGGGGGAGTGGCCGCCGCGCTCGGCGCGATCGCCGGCGTGTCGTCGGCCCGAGCACGCATCGGGGTGGCTCGGCGACGGAGGGTGCGCAAGGCCGTGAAGCGGGCCGAGAAGACGCTCGGAGTTCGCGCGACCATCGTCTGACGGGTGACCAGCATCACACCGAGCTCGGGTGACGCCCGTGTTACGTTCCGTGGTGCACGGCTGCCTGTGGGGAGGCACCGGGCGGGCGAAGGCGAATCGATGTGGGCCGGGCGGGAGCACACGCACGTGCGTGCTGGCGATCGGGTTGCGCGAGCCGACCTTTGCTCGAGGTGCGGTGGCGGCCACCCGGGCGCTGCTGTCGACCCCAGGCGAGATGCGCATGGGGCGGGCTCTAGGAGGCAGTAGATGCGCAAGGCATTGATCGCCGCAGCAGTGGCCACGGCCCTGTTCGCGGTAGGAGCGTTCGCCGCGTCGTTCGCGGTGAGCGGCGAGGACATCGCGTCGGGCAACGACCAGGTCCAGGCGTGCGCGCCGAACGTGAAGGTGGACTTCGGGCAGCCCACGTACGTCCCGGCGACGAAGAGCTGGACCGTCAGCTCCGCCACGGTGAGCTTCCACGCGAACGCCACCGCCACGGCCACCGTCGCCACCTGCAACGGCGGGAACGGGGTGCTCAAGATCACGACCATGGCCGGCCCTGGCAATACGCCGCCGGCCAACAACGAGGCCGCCACGGGCACCATCACGAACATCGCGGGCGGAACCCAGACGGTGACCTTCACCGCGGTTCCGCTCCACCTCGTGAACGGCACCGCGGTCATGGTCGACAACGTCTTCCTGAGCCCAGTGTCCATCCCGTAGCACCAGTTGCGCATCGGGGAGGCGGCGCGCTCCGGCGCGTCGCCTCCCGGTGGGCTGTCACATGGGGAAGCGCTCTTCGACCGTTCGACGGCTGGTGCGGCTCGTCGCGCTGGCGCTCCTGCTCGCAGGATGGTTCCACTGGCTCCGGCCGGTGTCGCTCGGTGGTCGGGAGTCCTACGTCGTGGTGGACGGCCACAGCATGGAGGGCACGTACCAGGACGGAGATCTCGTCGTCGTCCAGGAGGAGGGGGAGTATGGCGTTGGAGACATCATCGCCTTCCGGGCGGGCGGCGAGTTCGATGACCCGACGCGGATCATCCACCGCATCGTGGCGCGAGCCGAAGGGGATGCGTTCTTCACGCAGGGCGACAACCGGGATCGCATCGACCCCTGGCAGCCGGGGCCGGAGGACATCATCGGGCGGGCGCACCTGCACGTCCCGCACGCGGGGGACATCGCCCGATCTGCGGCGCGCCCCCAGGCGCTCGCCGCACTCGGCGGTGCCGCGGTCATCCTCGGTCGGCAGAAGCGGCGGCGGAGGCGTCGGATGATCCTGCGACCGGAGCCCCCGACTGGGGACGCGAGGAACGTGATGGCCCCGCGGCCCCGGGTTCGGGGCGCGAACGTGCCGCGGTGGCAGCGGCGGGCCGAGCCGATGTGGGCGTTCGCCGGCCTGGTGGTCTGCGCCGCGCTCCTCGTCCCCGTGCTGGCGCTCACGTGGGCCGCGATGAGCGCGTCGGATCGGACGGTACGCGTGGAGCACCTCGGTCAGGTCGACTACGGCGTCGGGGTGGACTACCGGCTCGTGGGGGATCCGTCGCCCGTGTATCCGACCGGGGTCGTGGAGATCGAGGGCAACGCCGCCGGCGGTCTGGTGCCGTCCGGGCCCCTCTACAGCAAGCTCCTGCACCGCCTCGAGCTGGCCCTCACGTTCGAGGCGAGCGAGACGGGGGCTGACCAGCTGGCGACCACCTACGCCGTGGACGTGTCCATCTCCACCCCGGGAGGCTGGTCGAGCACGTTGGAGTCCATCCCGGTCACTCCGTTCGATGGTCGTGCCGCCCAACCGGTGGTGGTCGATCTGCGCGAGGCCGCCGCGCGGGTCGCACAGGTCGGGGAGCTGACCGGCGTCGGAGGTGACGAGTTCACGCTCACGGTGGCTCCTCGTCTCGCGGTGGACGGGACCGGTGGCGGGCAGACGATCCAGGAGGAGCTGGCCCCACCGTTGGAGTTCGTGGTGCGATCGGGCGTGATCACGGCCGAGGCCGTGCGCGAGATCGCGCAGACGCGGGATCTGACGCGGGAGACCGAGCACCGGGCTCGCTACGGCCTCGGCCCGCTCGCCCTTCCGATGCAGGCCGCCCGTGGCCTGCTCGGTGGGCTGGTGCTGGTGGTCCTGGGGGCGGCCGGCTGGTTCGCGTCGGTCCTGTTCGGTGGGGTCGGGCTCGGGGAGTCGGCGCGCATCGCCGCCCGGTACCGGTCGCAGGTCGTCGACGTCGCCGTCGCCACGGCGCCACCAGGGCCGGTCGTGATGGTGGGCTCCATCGAGGAGCTGGCGCGGCTGGCGAGGGTCGAGCAGACGGTGATCCTCCACGAGGACCTCGGCGATGGATGCCACCGGTACCGCGTGTTCCTCGGTGCCGTCACCTACGAGTACGAGAGCGCTCCAGAGCACGCGGGCAGCGCGGTGGGCTCCTCCGACCTGGCTCCGGACCGGCCCGAGGGCTGAGCGACCGTGTGGCGCCCCCTCCTCGTCGTGGCGCTGGTGGCCGCGCTCGGCCTGACCGCGGTCGAGGCCGGAGGGTTCCCCGCGAGCACAGAGGACATGACCTCCTTCTCGCAGACCACATCGCTCACGCCCCCGTGCACGCCCACGCCGCTCGGACCGCAGCTGTGGATCCGGAACCCCGCGGAGCCAGGGACCATGGGGACGCTCGACCTGGACGTTCCCGGAGCGATCGACAACCCGGGGTGGACCCGCCACGTCAACAACGACTTCGAATGGGTGTGGAACGAAGAGAACGGCGGGGACTACGTCACCTGGGCGACGCCGGCCGCTCCCATGTGCGGCTACGTCCTCGATGGCTACGTCACCCTGCTGATCGAGCAGGACGGGTCTCGCGATGACCACCTCAGCGCGGGGCTGTTCATCTGCCCCGTGACCCAACCGGCCCGCTCGACGACCGATGCGTGCAGCCTCATCGCCGCCGACAGCGCCGACGACCCGAACGGGCCCCGGCAGGAGGGCTACTTCGTCAGCACCCTCGACTTCGACCAGCGGTTCAACCAGCGGGCCATCCCCCAGGGCTCCCAGCTCCGGTTGAAGGTCGTCAACCAGAACATCTTCCTCTCGAACAACGACTCGAACGACGACTGGCACCTGAGGTGGGGCTACCGCACCACGCTGCAGGCTCGGCTGGCGATCACGCCGTGAGGCTGCTGACCGCGTCGGCGTTCGGACTGCTCGTCGCGCTCGCGGTCCTCCTCGGAGGCGCGCCGGCCGGCGCTCAGGAGTCCGAGGCCACTCCGGACGAGCCGGGCGCAGCCGATATCTCGATCGAGATCGGGGCGTACGACGGAGGTCGGCATGACTTCCTCGTGAAGGCGGTGGTCGTCCGAGGTGAGCTCCGCGAGGACGTCGACTTCACCGTGGAGCTCCGCGGCAACGGCGGCCGGGTGCTCTGGTCGGCGACGCGGACCTACCCCGGGGGCTCTCTGCGGATCGAGGTCGATGTGCCGGTCGGCGTCGGCGACGTGACCTCGACGGGCATCTCCCAGGCCGCAATTCCCTTGGAGGTCGAGGTCGTGCCGCCGGACGCGCCGAGCGCGGTGGAAGGCACCGGTGGGTCCGGCCAGCTGACGCTGTCGATGGTGGTCACGATCATCGTGGTGGCCGTCGTGTTCCGGTCGCCGCTGCCGTCGGCCCAGACCTCCCGGTGGACCAAGTGAAGCGGGTCCTGCTGCTGCTCCTCGCGGCCGTGGTCCCGGCGATCGCCTACCTCACGCTCAGCCCGCCCGCGGGCGCTGCGGCAGGCGGTCGCCTGGAGCTCGACTGCGTGATCGGCACCCGGGACATCGACTCGGCCGAGAGCTCCGACCCGATCGAGATCGACCCGAGGAACGAGATCCCGATCCGCGTCACGATCCGGAACACCACGGACCAGGACGTCGAGATCCGCTACGTGCGCTTGGAGGGCAAGGCCCTCGGTCTCACGTTCCTCACGTACGACCTCGGCATCCGCACCACGCTGGACGCGGGGGAGGTCACCACCGTCGGGGCGAAGCTCGACTTCTTCGACCTGGAGAACCAGGCCACCGGCTACCTCGGGACGTCGCTGCGGGTGTACGACCCCGACCGACGCGTCCTGGTGGAGCGCAGCTTCGTGATCGACGTGCGCGGCAAGGCCACCTCGACCCTCGGCCTGTTCGCGTTCGTCGTCCTCGGTGTGGCGGCCTACAGCATCCTCATCCTGTTGCTGAACACGGTGCGGCGCCGGCTGCCGTCGAACCGGTTCGTGCGCGGCGTGCAGTTCGCGATGGCCGGCGGCGCGGTCGGCGTCACGCTCTCGCTCGGCGTCGCGATCCTGCGCCTGGGCTTCGCCGACGTCGAGACCTGGGTCCCGCTCGTCACGCTCCCCACCGTCGTCGCGTTCGCCCTCGGCTACCTCGCGCCCGGGCCGCTGTCCCGCAGCATCCGGGACACGCAGGAGGAAGAGGCCCTGCAGCTGGCGGCCCGCGCCGTGGTGGCCCACGCCTCGGGGATCCACGACCCGGCCACGTCGGGCCGGTTCGATGCCCGTTCCGGCGGGTTCGCCCAGCGGTCCGGCGGGTTCGCGCAGCGCTCCGGGGAGTTCCAGCGGTCGGGCGGTTTCGCCCAGCGCTCCGGGGAGTTCCAGCCCGACCACTCGTCTGGTGGGTTCCAGCCCGGTCAGTCGTCCGGCGAGTTCGAGGCGCTGCGCACCTCGGGCGTGCAGGCGCCGCCGGCCAACGGATCCTCCGACGGTGCGGGCGACGAGCCCGACGTCGACGATCCGCCGACGCCGTAGGGACCCCTCAGTCGTCGTCGGTGAACTCCTCCCAGAGGAGGGGGTAGACGAGGTGCTCGCCCTCGATGCCCTTGAGCAGGACGGCCCGGGGCTCACCGAACTTCACGTCGCCGCGGGCGGAGGCGATCTCCCGCACCAGCGACGACACGAGGATCTCGCCGCCGGTAGCCACCCCGCCGACGCGGGCGGCCATCATCACGTGCTTGCCGAAGATGTCGCCGTCCTCGGCGATGACCTCCCCGGTGTGAACGCCCACCCGGATCCGCACGCCCGCCTCCGGCGTGCGCTCCAGCTCCGCCTCCAGCTCCTGCTGCACGGCGATCATCGCCCGCAGCGCGCGGCGCGCCCCGCCGAAGGTGAGCATGAAGCCATCGCCCTGGTTCTTCACCACGAGGCCCTGCCACTCCTCCGTGTGGCGCCGGATGATGGCGTTGTGGGCGGACAGCACCCGCATCCAGGCCGAGTCGCCCATGGCCATGGCCCGCTCGGTGGACGACTCGATGTCGCTGAAGACGATCGTGACCGTGCCGCTGTCCTGCTGCACCGCGTGCATCGCCGGTGGGGCGTGGTTCACCGACCGGGCCACGGACTCCATCGACGTCTCGCGGATGTCGGAGGGACCGGTGTTCTGGCCCTTCATGGCGCTGTGCGCGCCGGGGGAGAGGGTGATGACGGCACCGGGGGCGGTCCCGCCGGTGGAGCGGACCGCCTCTCCGTCGTCGGCGACGACGTGGATCACCGTGTCGCCGATGCGCAGGATCGAGCCCGCGACCAGGACGACCGCGGAGGAGATGCGGGTGCCGTCGAGGTGGGTGCCGTTCGTGCTGCCGAGGTCCTCGACGACCACGCCATCGCCGCGCGGGGTCAGGGTGGCGTGCCGCCGTGAGGCCTGCGGGTCCGCCAGGAGGATGCCGTCGCACTCGCGACCCACGTCCACCGGCTCACGGACCTGCAGGTACAGCGGCCGTCGGCCTTCCTGCTTCAGCACGATCACGGGGTGACCCATCTGAACTCGTTCCCGCCCTGGGAGATGCGGACGCCGAGGTGAGCGCCCGTTTGCTGTCACAGAGAAGGTACCTCTCGGCGCATGCCCGACTCCGTGCGCGAGCGGACGATGTGACGGATGACCGCCGATCGGCGGATCTTGGGCCTAGCGTCTGGGCACGTTCGACCAGAGGAGGGACCGTGACACCGGAGGACACCGTCAACGCGTTCATCGAGGCCGTCACCAGCGGCGACCGGGACGGGGCGGCTGCGCTGGTCGCGGACGATCTCGTCTACGAGAACATCGGGTTCGGTCCCACGTCGTTGGACGAGGCCCTGCCCACGATGAACGGGGCCACCGCGATGCTCGACTTCCTCGCTCCGATGCAGGACGCCGACTGGACCGTCCATCGGCAGCACCAGTTCGGGCAGGTGGTCGTCAACGAGCGGACGGACCGCTTCACCTTCGGCGGCACCCGGATCGAGCTGCCCGTCGCCGGGATCTTCGAGGTGGTCGACGGGCGGATCACCTACTGGCGCGACTACTTCGACGCGACGCTGATGACCCAGCAGCTGTCCGGCGGTTCCTGAGCCGCTGAGCGGTGGTTGGGTGACGATGAGCCGGCCGATAGGCGGGGTTCTGTCCTCGGATCCCTTGCGGTCACCGAGGGGTGGCCATCCATCTGTGCGGTCTACCTGGGGACACTGGCCGGGCCGGCCGTCCCACGTTTGACCTTGCTCCGGGTGGGGGTTGCCGAGCCGCCGGGATCGCTCCCGACGCTGGTGCGCTCTTACCGCACCGTTTCACCCTTGCCTGTGCCCGGTTGCCCGGGCCATCGGCGGTCTGCTCTCTGTTGCCCTGAACCGACAGGTCACCCCGCCCTGGCTCACACCAGCACCCTGCCCTTCGGAGCCCCGACCTTCCTCGACGGGATCGAGTCCCGCCGCGGCCACCTGGCCGGCTCATCGTCGGGAACAGTCTGGCACCCTCTCCCCGTTCTGGTGTCGTCAGAAGCCGTCCGCCGTCGGCTGAGAACACAAGAACGCGGGCGGGACGCGCACCGGGCCGGTCCTGCGGAGGACCGACCCGGTGCCACTCAGCGTGGTTGCGCTACGCCGAGAGGACGGCCCCGTCGATGCCCGCGAGCGGGTTGTCACCGGGGAAGAACGCCCGACCGTCGGGGAAGACGTCGGCCGGGGACTTGGCCTGGGCGACGACCGCGAGGACCGCGGCGTGGCGGGCCTCGACGCCACCGATCGTCATGATCGTCGAGCGCAGCGACGGCAGGCTCAGCGCCCCGCCCGCGTAGGCGTAGGTCTGGGCGGCCGCCAGCTCGAGGTCGAGGGCCAGCTGCACCACGCCGGCCTCGTCCTCCAGCGCGTCGAGGGCCGGCTTCACCAGCGCGTCGAACACCGCGGCGTTGGCCTCGGTGACCTCGGCTCCGCCGGCGCCCTTGATCGTGGCGTTGAGGGCGTCGAGGTGCTCCTGGTGGTGGCTCATGAAGAGGCCGGCGGCGTCGCCGATGGCCTTCGTGGTCACCAGGCCGGAGCCGGCCGCGGTGGCGTAGGTGTCGACCGCGAGCTGCTCGAGCGATGCCGCCGTGCGGGCCAGGGGAAGGTCCATGCTGCTGTCGGTCGAGCTGCCGTCGGTGCCACCGTCGGTCCCGGATCCGGAGCTGTCGTCGTCGCCGCAGGCGGCGAGCACGGCGGCGCCGATGATCGTGGCCCCACCGAGCTTGAAGAGCTGGCGGCGGCCCGGGGAGGGCACGCCGAGCAGCTCGGCCTTCTGGTCCATCGTGAGCTTGGTGTCGCCACCGACGATCTGGCGCAGGGCGGAGGCCCAGCGGGGCGTGACCGCCTTGTGCTCCCGGTCGATGTCCTTGAGCTCGCGGCGGAGCTCGTCGTTGTTCAGGTCCATGTGATCGCGTCCTTTCAGGCGAACACGGCGGGGTCGAGGCCCGCCTTGGGATCGGTGCCGTCGCCGAACGTGGCGGCCTCGAAGGCGCCCGTGGGGAACAGCTCGTCGGTGCCCTTGCCGAGCGCGATGGCGAGCACGGTGGCGTGCTGGGCCTCGATCGGCAGGATCGTGGAGGTGGCGGCGGCGTAGGCCGGGTCGCTGAGGGCCGTGAGCGCGGCGGCGTAGGTGTACGCGGCCTGGTTCTCGAGCACCCGGGCGAACTCGAGCACCGCGGCGGTGAGCTCCTCGGAGCCGGCCTGGCCGTCGGCGACGCCGGCGGCGACCGTCTCCAGCGTGGGCGTCACCGCGGCGACGAGCTTCGGGTTCGCCTCGGGACGGGCGTCGTCGCCGGCCACCTTGCCGAACGCGTCGGCGTGCTGCTGGTGGTGGCCGAGGAACAACGACGCCACGGCCAGCGGGTCGCCCTTCAGGGCGGGGGCGGCCGCCGTGTACGCAGCCACTGCGGCCAGCTCCACGCTCTGCGCGTACCCGGCGATCACCGTGTCGGTGAGGCCCTGGGCACCGGCCACGCCGGTCAGCCCACCGAACGAGGGGAGCAGTGCGCCGCCCATCGTGGTGAGCAGGGCGCCGCCGACGCCGGCGAGGCCGGCGTTGCGGACGAACTTCCGACGGGACCGCTGGGCCACCGCGAGGTGGACCTCCGAGGTCGCGTCCGCGAAGTCCTTCATCGCGTCGTGGTGCATGTCGTCGACGTCGCTCGCCAGATGGCGGAGCTCCTTGGCGCTGATCTGCACGCCGCTACCTCCTGTTGTTGGGGATGGGATTGCTGTGAGAGCTGTGTGGGGGGCTGGGGAGTGCCCGGCTAGGAGACCTCGACGGTCCCCTCCATGAACGGGTGCAGCGCGCAGATGTAGGTGAACTCGCCGGCATCCTCGAAGCGGATCGGCCCCGACGTGGCGTCGGGGGCGAGGTTCCCGGTGTTCCAGCGCTGCGTGGCGTTGCCGGTGGAGGTGTGGGCCTGGCTGTGGACGTTGTGCCACACGACCTCGTCGCACCGGCCGACCTCGACGGGGGTCGGGTCGAACACGAAGTCCCCGATCTCGACCGTGACGGTCTTCCCGGGAGCGTCGCCGCAGTCCTCGGCAGCAGCCTGGGGAGCGTCGGTGTCGCCGCAGGCGGCGAGGCCCAGGCCTCCGAGGAGGGCGACGACGGCGAGGAGGCCTCGGGCGGAGCGGTGCATCGACGGCTCTACGGACCCACCCCAGAGGGCGGATGACGCGAGGCCGTCAGGACGTCAGAAGGACAGCCCGCTCAGCTCGGGGTACCACTCGGCGGCACGGTCGACCGCTCGCCGCCAGCGCTCGCGGTCGAGCGGCTCGCCGGGCTCCACCACCGACTGGGGCCGCCAGGTGGCGGCGACGTCGTCCCAGCCCGCCCACGTGCCGATGGCCAGGCCGGCCAGGAACGCGGCGCCCTGCGTGGTGGCCTCCCGCACGGGGGACACCTCGACGGGTCGCTGCGTGGCGTCGGCCAGGGCCTGGACGAAGGTGGGGTTGTCGCTCATCCCGCCGTCGATGCGCAGCGACGGGATCGTGAGGCCGGTGTCGGTCTCGGCGGACTCCACGAGGTCGGCGCCGCGCTGCGCGACGCCCTCGAGCACCGCGCGGACGATCTGCGGTCGCTCGCTGCCGCGGGTCAGCCCGAGCAGCGCCCCGCGCGCGCCGTAGTCCCAGCGCGGGGCGCCGAGGCCGAGGAGCGCGGGCACGTAGACCACGCCGTCGGAGCTGTCGCAACGGCTGGCGACGTCGTGGCTCTCGGCGGCGGTGGCGATGATGCCGAGGTCGTCGCGCAGCCACTCGACGTTGGTGCCCGCCGAGAGCATCACCGCCTCGACGCCCCAGGCCAGCTCGCCGCCGGCCTGCCAGGCCACGATCGGGAAGCAACCGCCCTCGCCCTGGGTCTCGAAGCGGGGACGCTGGTCGCCGAGGTGCACGTCGAGCATCCCGCCGGTGCCGAACGTGATCTTCGCCATGCCCGCCCGCACGCAGCCCTGGCCGACGAGGCTCGACTGCTGGTCGCCGACCATCGACGCGATCGGCGGCGCGCCGGCCAGCGCGGTGGCGGCTCCGACGACGCCCGTGGTGTCGACGACGGTCGGCAGCATCGCCGCTGGGATGCGCAGCGCGTCGAGGACCCTGTCCTCCCAGCCCGAGCCGTCGCCGCGCCGCAGGGCGGTGACCGCGGCGTTGGACGCGTCGGTGACGTGCAGCGCGCCTTCGGAGAGGTGCCACGCGAGCCACGTGTCGACGGTGCCGAAGCAGAGGTCACGGGTGCGGTCGGGGTCGGCCTCGTCGAGGAGGTGGGCGAGCTTCGTGGCAGACGCGTTCGGCGCGATGCGGATGCCGTCGGCCTGCAGCACGAGGCACGTCCCGACCGTGCGCAGGTCCTGCCACCCGAGCCCGGGGCCGACGGGCTCGCCCGTGGCCCGGTCCCACACGATCGTGGAGGCCCGCTGGTTGGTGATGCCCACCGCGTCGACGCTCCCGACCTCGGCGAGCACCGCGCTGGCCAGCTCGAGGGCCACCCGCGCCATCTCCACGGCGTCGAACTCCACCAGGCCGGGGGCGGGGGAGTCCGGCAGGAGCGCCACGTGGCGCTCGGCGGCCACGGTGGCGTCCGGGCGCACGGCTGCGGCCCGCAGCCCGCTCGTGCCGACGTCGATCACGAGGATCGTCATGGGCGCGTTCTACCAGCCCTGCGGGCGGCGCGGACGGCTGCGGAGGCGGCGAGCGCGGTCGCCACCGCGGTGATCACCGGGACCGTGGCCCAGGCGATGTCGTCTCCGGCCACCGCTCGACGGGCGATGCCCAGTGCCTGCACCACGGCGATCGCGATCAGTCCGGTGGCCGCTCCCAGCCGAGCGGGAGCGTGCGAGGCCCGACGACCGACGAGGTCCCCACCCACGGCCATCCCCGCCAGCACCACCAGCACGAGCGGGTAGGCGAGCACGCCCGGGTCGTCGGTTACGGCGTCGAGGACCTGCGCCAGGAGCGCGGCCGGGACCGCCACCGCCAGGGCCAACCCCACCCCGCGGACGACCGCCGCCCGCGGCCCGCGGTCGGGCATCAGTAGCCCGTGGCGCCGAAGGGGGAGGGCAGACCGAGCTTGCCGGGGTTGAGGATGCCGTTCGGGTCGAGGGCCTGCTTGGCCGCCACCAGCACCTCGAAGGCCGGCCCGAGCGCCTCGGCCACGAAGCGGCTGCGGTTGAGGCCGACGCCGTGGTGGTGCGAGAGCGCCCCGCCCGCGGCGAGCACGGCCCGGGAGCCGGCATCCCACACGGCGCGGTAGTACCGATCGCGGTCGTCGGGCTCCACCTTCGCAGCGAAGGTGAAGTAGAGGCAGCCACCCTCGGGGTAGCTGTGGGACTGGTGGGCCGACGCGGCGACCGTGCCCTCGACGCCGCTCAGGGCGGCGATCGTGGCGGCGTAGATCGCGGGGAGGTCGCGCCAGCGCCCGGCCACCTCCATCGTGTCCACCACGAACCCCCGGCTGATGAGCGCCTCGAGGGCGGCGACGTCGTTGCGGCGTTCGAGCCAGTGCGCCACGTGGGCGACATCGGCGTGGGCGCCGTCGCGGCAGACCTCGGCGACGAGCTCCATCGTGAGGTCGACGATGGCGCCCTCGCCCTCGTCGAGCACCAGCAGCAGCGCGACGTCGCCGGTGTGGTAGCTGCGGTCCGCCTCGGCGGGGTCGTAGAGGCGCAGGACCGCGGGGGTGGCGCCGCGCTGCAGGATGCGGCGCATGGCGTCGACGCCGTCGGCGAACGACGCGAAGGCGTAGGCGGCGCGGCGCTCGTGGGCGGGCGCGTGGTGGAGTCGCAGCCGGGCGCCGGTGATGATGCCGAGCGTGCCCTCCGACCCCACGAAGAGCTGGGTGAGGTCGGGTCCGACGGCGGCGGCCGGCGAGCCGCCGGTGGAGATGGCCCGACCGTCGGCGAGGGCCACGTCGAGGCCGAGCACCATGTCCTCGATCTTCCCGTAGCGGGTGGAGAGCTGGCCGGCGGAGCGACAGGCGAGCCACCCGCCCACCGTCGACAGCGCCACCGACTGCGGCCAGTGCCCGAGGGTGACGCCGTGGTCGGCCCGCAGCTGGAGCTCCAGCAGGTCGCCGAAGGTGCCCGGGGCGACGTCGAGCACGAGCGAGGTGTCGTCGACGTCGACGATGCCGGTGAGCCCGCAGAGGTCGAGCACGACGCCGCCGTGCACGGGGACGGACGCGCCGCACACGCCGCTGCGCCCGGCCGCCGCGGTGACGGGGATCCGGGCCTCGTTGCAGATCGCCAGGACGGCGCTCACCTGCTCGGCGCTGGTGGGAGCGGCGACGACGGAGGCGAGCGACGCCACCTCCCCGTCGAGGGCCCAGATCATCGCCTGGGGCCACCAGTCGCGGCTGGCCTCGGCGAGCACGCCGGGCTCGGTGGTGGTCGGGCAGACCGCCGCCAGGCGGGTGCGGACCGCGTCGGCCACCTCGACCCGGTCGGCGGCGAGGTGGCTGCGGGCGGCGCCGGCCTCCCCGGCGAGGGCGATCGGCGGGGTGGGGGCCCCGGGGCCGGCGGCGGGGAGGTCGTGGGGCGCGCTCACGTGCGCACCTTGCGGCGCCGGGTGGGCGCAGGTGCGGGCGAGGGACCGGTGATCGGCAGGTCGGACGCGCCCCGCTCGGCGGCCACCGCGGCCACGTAGGCCTTCGCCTGGCGGGTGGCCTCCGCCTTGGTCCACCCGAGCTCGGGGGCGAGGAGGGCCGCGACGTCGGCCGCGGCCGCGGCGGAGGCGTCGCGGGCCTGGAGGCGGGCTCGGGTCCGGCGCGACAGAACGTCGTCCACCGACCGGGCCATCTCGTGGCGGGCCGCGTGCACCGCCTCCGCCCGCAGGTAGGGGAGCCCCTCCACGAGGGGTCGGCCGAGGTCGGGATCGGCATCGATGAGGCCGAGCACGGCGTCCGCCTCGTCGCCGAAGCGACCGGCGAGGTGCGGGGAGGTGCCGGAGCGGGCGCCGTCGCCGCCGAGGAGGCGCTCGCGCCGGGTGCGGCTGCGCTTGGCCGAGCGCGGGAGGCCGTCGAGCCGGTGGACCACGGCGTCGACCGCGTCTTCGGCCATCTCGCGGTAGGTGGTGAGCTTGCCGCCGGTGACGCTGACGACGCCGCTGGGGGAGGTGTTGACCTTGTGGCGGCGGGACAGGTCGGCGGTGCGGCCGCTCGACGCCGCCTTCACGAGCGGTCGGAGCCCGGCCCAGGTGCCGACGACGTCCTCGGTGCTGAGTGGCTCCTGCACGGCGAGGTTGATGGCGTCGAGCAGGTAGGCGACGTCTTCGGGGGTGCACTGCGGGTCGTCGACGGGTCCGTCGTAGTCCGTGTCGGTGGTGCCGATGTACGTGAGGGCGAACGTCCCGTCGCCGTCGGGGAGCCACGGCACGACGAACACCGAGCGCTTGTCCTTCGGGACCGGCACCACGACGGCGATGTCGTTCTGCACCTTCTTCCACGGCACGGTGATGTGGATGCCCTTCGCGGGGCGGATCGAATCGGGGTCGGTGCCCTCGTCGAGCGCCCGGACGTCGTCCGACCACACGCCGGCCGCGTTCACCACGCAGCGGGCGGCCACCTCGATGCGCTGCCCGTCGGCCTCGACGACCGCGCCGCGCACCTGGCCGCCGTCGTCGTGGAGCAGCTCGACCAGCGAGGTGTGGTTGGCCACGATCGCGCCGTGGCGCACCGCCGCGGTGCGGGCGATGGTCAGCGTGAGCCGGGCGTCGTCGGCGGCTGCGTCGTAGTACAGGTAGGCCCCGGCCAGCCGGCCCTCGGGGAGGGTGGGCATGTGCGCGACGGCCGCGCCCTTCTTGAGCCGCTTGTGCAGCTTGCCGATGCGGGCCCCGCCGGTGAGGTCGTACATCCACATCGCCGAGCCGAGGGCTCGGGCGATCTTGGGGTTGATCAACCCGTCCTTGGAGAAGATCGGGATGAGGAACGGGAGGAGGCGGACCAGGTGCGGGGCGTTGCGACGGAGCCGCTGCCGCTCCCGCAGGGCCTCGTAGACCAGGCGGATGTCGCCGTTCTGCAGGTAGCGGAGGCCCCCGTGGACGAGCTTGGAGCTCTTCGAGGAGGTGCCGCTGGCGAAGTCGTCCCGCTCGACGAGCCCGGTGCGCAGGCCCCGGGAGGCGGCGTCGAGGGCCACGCCGGCCCCCGTGATGCCGCCACCGACGATCAGGACATCGAGGTCCTCGGTGGCGAGGGCGACCAGGGCGGCGGCTCGATCGAAGGTCCCGGCGGTCACGCGCCGAGGGTAGTGGGGCGGGCAGGAGGTGCGGAAAGGGCGGGAGCCGGAGGCCCCAGAACTTCGCGCAGTGCGTACCGGTTCGGGGCGAATGGGCCAAGACGTCCCCTCGACGCACCGTGTCGGCTCGTCCACACTTCGGGCCGTGGACCCCATCACCGATCGGCAGTCCCTGGTCGACGCCCTCTCGGGCCAGTCGAACGGGGCCGGCGACCTTCGAGGCCGCCTGCTGCGCACCCGCGAGGTGGCGCTGCTGTTCCGCGTGTCGGAGCGGGCCGTGACGGACTGGGCCCGCCGAGGGCGCATCCCGTCCGTGCGCACCCCGGGGGGCCACCGCCGCTACCCGGCGGCCGAGGTCTGGGCCCTCCTCGAGGGCGGCAACGGGGGCTGACCCTCCCGTTCTGCGGGCTTGCATCCAGGGGTTCAGGGGACAGAGACTGCGGCCCGACCCGCCCCTCCGACCCCCGAAGAGCCCCCCGAACATGGACCTCGCCTGGCGCCGCCACGCGGCATGCCGCGGATTGGATCCCGAGATCTTCTTCCCCCCCGTCGACGACGCCGACGTCGGAGACGCCAAGGCCGTGTGCCAGGCGTGCGGGGTGCAGCAGACCTGCCTCGAGTTCGCGCTGCACGTGCGCGAGAAGGAGGGGGTGTGGGGCGGCGCGACGGAGAAGGAGCGTCGTCGCATCCTCCGGCAACGCCGGAGGGCCTCGTAAGGCCATCCAAGTAGGTTCGCCGGATGGCTGACCTCACCTTTGCCGGGCACGGGGGGTGGCCGGTCGTGCTCGGCACCCTGATGGACGGCGGGTCCCTCGACCGCTCCGTCGCCCGCGTCGCGATGGCCGAGATCCTCGACGGCGCCGCCAGCCCTGCGCAGATCGCCGCCTACATCGTGGCGCTGCGCATGAAGGGCGAGACCGTCGAGGAGCTGGTGGGCATGGTCGAGGCCATGCTCGAGGCCTCCGAGCTGGTGCCCCTCGACCCGTCGCTCGGCGCGGTGGACATCGTCGGCACCGGCGGTGACCGGGCCCACACGATCAACGTGTCCACCCTCGCGGCCATCGTCGTGGCCGGGGCGGGCGGCAAGGTCTGCAAGCACGGCAACCGCGCCGCGTCGTCGGCCTGCGGCGCCGCCGACCTGCTCGAGGCGCTCGGCGTCGCCATCGAGCTCGGGCCCGAGGGCGTGGTCCGGTGCGTGCAGGAGGCCGGCATCGGGTTCTGCTTCGCCCCGAGGTACCACCCCGCGATGCGCCACGCCGGGCCGTCCCGCCGCGACCTCGGCATCCCCACGGCGTTCAACATCCTCGGGCCGCTGTCCAACCCGGGCCGGGTGCGCCGCTCGCTGATCGGGGTGGCCGACCTGCGGATGGCCGAGCGGATGGCCGGCGTCCTGCACGCCAACGGGTCCGAGCGGGCGCTGATCGTCCACGGCGGCGACGGGCTCGACGAGCTCACCACCACCGGGCCGTCGACCGTGGTCGATCTGCAGGCCGACGGGGCGGTCACCACGTGGTCGGTCGACCCCGACGCGCTGGGGCTGCGGCGGGTCGACCGCGAAGACCTGGTCGGCGGCGACGCCGCCACCAACGCCGAGCTGGCCCGCCGGGTCCTGGCGGGGGAGGCCGGCCCCCACCGGGACATCGTGTGCCTCAACGCCGGCGCCGGGCTGCTCGTGGGCGGTCTCGCCCCCGACCTCCCGGCGGGCGTCGAGGCCGCCCGCGCCGCCATCGACTCCGGGGCCGCCGTGGCGGCGCTCCACCGGATGGTCGAGGTGTCGCAGGAGGAGGCTGGACAGGCCGGATAACGATCGTTATCCTGGCCGGGATGCCCGAGGCAGCCCCCGCGTCCCCGATCGCACCGGCCCCCGCCGACGACCCGATCCGCCAGAAGCTGGTCGAGGCCGCCGCCGAGGTGTTCGGCGAGAAGGGGTACGACCGGGCCGGCGTCGCCGAGATCGCGAAGCGGGCCGGCTACACCACCGGGGCGATCTACGGCCGGTTCACCGGCAAGGCCGAGCTGCTGCTGGCCGCCATCGAGCTCCACTCGCGCAGCGAGCTCGACCTGCTGTTCAACGAGCACCGGTTCGAGGGCAAGGTCACCGACATCCTCACCACCGTGGGGTCGCACCTCGTGACCGACGTCGACGAGAACGGCGCCCTGCTCCTCGAGGCCTTCGTCGCCTCCCGTCGCGACCCCGAGGTCCGGCTGCTCATGCAGGAGTCGCTCGACCTGCGGAGCGACCGTCTCGCCGACCTCGTCGCCGAGGCCCAGACCACCGGCGCCATCGATCCCGCCCTCGACGCCGAGGCCGTGGTGCGCTTCTGCCACGCCGTCGGCTTCGGCTTCCTGCTCCTGCGCTCCATCGACATCAAGCTCCCCGAGGCAGGTCCGTGGGAGGACCTCATCGCCCGCCTCGTCAACGCGCTCGACGTCACCGCCACCACCGCCCACCCGACCGACCACCATCCAGGGGGAACTCCATGACCACCAACGAAGAGATGCTCGGCCGGGCCGACGTCAACGACCTCGAGGCCATCCTCGCGATCTCCAACCAGGACCGCGACGAGGTCATCCACGCCGTGAAGGACAACGCCGAGGCGATCTTCACGTGGAACTACGAGAAGGGCGAGCGCCCGGCTCTCAACAAGCTCTACGAGAAGGCCAAGGGCGCCCAGTGGAACGGTGAGACCGACCTGCCGTGGGACCTCGACGTCGACATCGAGAAGGTCACGGCGAACGCGCCCCGCGACCAGAACGTCGATCCGGTCCTGATCGCCGCCCAGCAGCCGGGCGCTCCGCTCTACGGCTGGGGTGAGAAGGAGTGGAACAAGATCCAGATCGAGATGCAGAACTGGACGATGAGCCAGTTCATGCACGGCGAGCAGGGCGCCCTGATCTGCACGGCGAAGATCGTGGAGACCGTGCCGTGGATCGACGCCAAGTACTACGCCGCCACCCAGGTGATGGACGAGGCCCGCCACGTCGAGGTGTTCGCCAAGTACCTCGACACGAAGATGAACGGGCACTACCCGATCAACGCCCACCTCGGGATGCTGCTCGACGACATCATCAACGACAGCCGCTGGGACATCACCTACCTCGGCATGCAGATCATGGTGGAGGGCCTCGCCCTCGCCGCGTTCGGCTTCATGCACATGCTCACCGAGGAGCCGCTGCTCAAGCAGCTGCTCCGCTACGTGATGAGCGACGAGGCCCGCCACGTCGCGTTCGGCGTGCTCTCGCTGAAGGAGTTCTACGAGGGCCTGTCCGACAAGGAGATGCTCGAGCGCCAGGAGTTCGCGTTCGAGGCCGCCGTGCGCATGCGCGACCGGCTCCTCCAGCAGGAGGTCTGGGAGCGCATGGGCGTCGACACCCGCGCCATGGTCAAGCTGCAGCTCGAGCACGAGGGCAACAAGAACGACGACCCGTTCCAGCAGCTCCTGTTCTCGAAGATCGTCCCGAACTGCAAGAAGCTCGGCCTGCTCGACCGCAACGACGGCTGGCTGCGCTCCAAGTTCGGCGAGATGGGCGTCATCCAGTTCGAGGACTGGGTCGACACCGGCGAGGAGTACGACTCCATGAGCCTCGAGGCCATGAAGGCCGAGGGGCTACAGGCGGAGGGCGAGGCGGCCGCCTCCGAGGTGGCGTAACCTCTCTGGGACGAGCTCCCGGTCACGATCGGGGGGCGCGAGGCCCGACGCTTCGGGGGGAGCGCCGGGCCTTGCCGCGTCTGGGGCGGCTGCCGGGGGCCGCTACCCTGCGGCCGTGTCCGCCCCCCGGTACCGCTGCTCGACCTGCGGCAACCTCACCCGCTTCGACGTCACCTCGACCCGCCGGCTGAGGTCGTTCCACCACTACACGGTGGGCGGTGACCTCACGATCGAGGAGCCCGAGGTCCTGGAGGAGCGGGTCGAGGAGGTCGTGTGCCGCTGGTGCGGCCCCTCGGGCGTGGTGGTCGAGGAGGATGTCACACCCCCTCAATAGGTTCGTGGGCATGGGAACCAGCCCCGAACCCCTCACGATCAGCTGCGGGGAGTGCGTGATGGACGGCACCGATGCCTGTGCCGACTGCGTGGTCACGTTCCTCTGCGGCCGGGATGCCGATGACGCTGTGGTGATCGCCGTGGAGGACGTCCGGGCGCTGCGGCTGCTCGAGCGGGGCGGGCTCGCCCCCTCGCTCCGGCACCGGCGCCGCACGGGCTGAGGCCGTCCTCCCGGCCATCGGGTCCGGGGCCGCGGAAGGGTCGGCTGCTACCTTCGAGCGCCGGAGGATGCGAGCGGGCACTGTCGACCACCGCTCTCCACGCGTGCAGAAGCTCCACCTCGTTGGGACCACGACCGACCAGAACGGGCTCATCCTGAGTGCCCGTCGCGGAGCGCGCTCCGGCGCGTACACGCTGGTCATCGATGAGGCCCTCGCGGCCGCGGTGGAGGAGCTCCGCGAGCGCCAGGAGGCCGAGGCCGAGGCCGCCGGCGGCAGCGGCGCCAACCGGGTCGAGAGCCGCCTGCCGATCGGTGAGATCCAGGCCCGCCTCCGACGGGGTCGCAGCGTCAAGGACGTGGCCAAGGAGGCCGGGGTCGACCCGGAGTGGGTGGAGCGCTTCGCGGCCCCCGTCTTCGCCGAGCAGGCCGAGGTCATCTCGCGGGTGCAGGGCACCTTCTACAAGCGCCAGCGCCTGGGCGAGTCCGGGATGCGGATCGGCGACGCGGTGCGGCGCAACCTCGTGGAGCGCGGCGTGGTGATGTCGCCCGCCGAGATCACGGAGGCGTGGACGACCCACCAGCGTCCCGACGGACGGTGGATCGTCACGTTCGCGTTCGAGTACCGCGGGGCGAAGCGCCTGAAGTTCGAGGTGCGCACGAACGGCGACATCATCGCCTCGGACCAGCTCACCGCCCAGCTCGCCTACATCACCCCGCCGAAGCGCTCGAACCCGCGGCCCAAGCCCGCTCCCGTCCAGGCCGCCGACAACGCGGGGAAGCGGGCCGTGGTCAGCAGCGGGTTCCGTGCCGACAAGCCGACCAAGGCGCTGTCGCGGCCGGGCAAGGAGCGCGAGAAGGCCGAGGCCGCGATGTCGAAGGCGGCCGCCAAGCGCGCCGTCGAGGGTGAGCGGGCCGCCGCCCGCAAGTCGCGCGAGCGCGAGCAGATGATGGCCCGGCGCGAGCGGGAGGCGCGGGCCGAGGCGGTCCGGCGCGAGCGCGAGCTGGCCGCCCAGCGCCGCGAGGCCGCGGCCGCGGCCCGACTCGCCGCGGCCGAAGACGCCGAGCGCCTGCGAGCCCAGGAGGCCGTGGCCGCCGCCCGCCAGGCCGAGCGCGATGCCGCCCGCCGTTCCGCCCGCCTGAAGGTGAAGGCGGGCGCGAAGGTCGTCGCCGCCAAGAAGGAGGCGGCGAGCAGGGCAGCCAAGGCGCCGGCCTCGGCTGCACCCCGGAAGGCCGCGCCGGCGAAGGCGTCGGCCACCAAGTCCCCGACGCGGCCGCCCCGTCCCTCGGCCGCGGCCCGTGTCGAGGCCCCTCCGCCCGGGCGCGCGGCGGCCGCGGTCGGCGTCGCCGGCCGCCCCAAGCCCGCGGCCAAGCCGGCTGCCACCCCGCCCCCGCGCCACGCGGCGAAGTCGTCGGGGAAGCGCTCGGCCGCGCCGGCGTCACGTCGCTCGCAGCCCGCCGCCCGTCCGGCGATCGTGGCGCCCGACCGCGCTGCGGCCGCCAGCCGCGACGAGGTCTAC
Source organism: uncultured Microthrixaceae bacterium (assembly GCA_963727905.1). GTDB lineage: Bacteria > Actinomycetota > Acidimicrobiia > Acidimicrobiales > VFJN01 > VFJN01. Next base: position 123,631 of record CAVSIC010000007.1, on the reverse strand, counting down.
GAGCCCGTGGTGGCCCGACCCCAGTTCCGCTCCGGCCTCGCCGCCCCGGCCGACGGTCGCGACCAGCCCACCGCTCCCACCCCCGCGGTGCGGGCCGTCCGCGATGGTGGCGGCGGCGACGCCGCTCCCGCCAACGGTCGCGTGGCGCGGCAACGGCCGCCCGGGGTCCGTCGCGCCCGACCGCTGCGGGCCACCTAGCCACGATGGGCGCCGCCGACCGGCGCCTGCCCGATCTCGCCGAGCTGCGGGCCGTCGGCCTGGCCGCCGGTCTGGACGTCGTCGAGGTCACCACGGCAGAGCCGTTCCTCGAGGTGCGCGCCACGTTGGAGTCCCGCAAGGCGGCCGGCCTCCACGGCGGCATGGCGTTCACCTACCGGTCGCCGGCGCGGTCGACCGACCCCGGCGCAGCGGTGGCAGGGGCCGAGGCGCTGCTGGTCGGGGCGCGGAGCTACCTCGTGGACGGGCTCGACGGCCCCAGACCGGACCGGGCGGGAGCTCCGGACCGGGCGGGAGCTCCGGACCGGGCGGGAGCTCCGGACCGGGCGGGGCGGGTGGCCCGGTACGCCTGGGAGGACCACTACCGGCACCTGCGCGACGGCCTCACCGCGATGGCCGCCGTCCTGTCCGAGGCGGGGTGGAGGGCCCGGGTGGTGGCCGACGACAACGCGCTGGTCGACCGGGCGGCCGCCCACCGCGCCGGGATCGGCTGGTGGGGCAAGAACGCCAACCTGCTCCTGCCGAAGCTCGGCAGCTGGTACGTCCTCGGCTCGGTGATCACCGACGCCCCGGTCGCCGGGACGCGCGAGCCGGCGGCTGACGGGTGCGGCTCGTGCACCCGGTGCCTGGACGGCTGCCCGACGGGCGCGATCACGGCGCCCGGGGTGGTCGACGCCCGGCGCTGCCTGTCGTGGCTGCTCCAGGCCCAGGGCGCCTTCCCGGCGGAGCACCGCGTCGCGCTGGGCGACCGGATCTACGGGTGCGACGAGTGCCAGGAGGTGTGCCCGCCGAACCGCCGGACCCCGCACCGGCAGCCGACGGGGGAGGAGGACCCGTGGGTCGACCTGCTGGTGCTCCTGGACCCGGACGACGACGTGGTGCTCGCCCGGGCGGGGCGTTGGTACATCCCGAAGCGCGAGGTCCGCTACGTCCGGCGCAACGCGCTCGTGGTGCTGGGGAACATCGGTGACGGCCGAGATCCGGAGGTGGTCGAGGCCGTGCGGCGGCACCTCGCCCACGACGACCCCCTGCTGCGGGGCCACGCCGTCTGGGCGGCGCGCCGCCTCGGACGCGAGGATCTGGTCGCCGACCTGGTCGGGGCCGACGATCCGCTCGTCGCCGCCGAGCTGGCGGCCTCCGTGCCGCCCCGCTGACACCCTCCGATGCCCCACCTCTTCGTCACCAACGACTTCCCGCCCAAGATCGGCGGCATCCAGTCGATGCTGTGGGAGCTGTGGCGGCGCCTCGACCCGTCGAGCTTCGTGGTCCTCACCTCGCCGTACGCGGGCGCGGAGGGGTGGGACGCCGAGCAGCCGTTCCGCGTCGTCCGCACCCGCCAGCCGGTGCTGCTGCCCGAGCCCCTGCTGCGACGCCAGATCCGTTCGCTGGCCGCGGAGGTCGGGGCCGACCGCGTGGTGATCGACCCTGCCCTGCCGCTCGGCCTGCTGGGCCCCGGTCTCGGTCTCCCGTACGCGGTGGTGCTCCACGGCGCGGAGGTCACGGTGCCCGGCCGGCTGCCGGCCACCAAGCAGCTCCTCGGGCACGTCCTGCGCCGTTCCGAGCTCCTGATCAGCGCCGGTGGCTACCCGCTGGCCGAGGGGAACCGGGCCGCCGGCCGGCCGCTGCCGTCGGTCCTCGTCCCGCCGGGGGTGGACACCGAACGCTTCCGGCCGCTCACGCCGGAGGAGCGGCGCCGCGCCCGAGCCCGTCTCGGCCTGCCCGTCGACGGTCCGCTCGTCGTGAGCGTCAGCCGCCTCGTCCCCCGGAAGGGGATGGACGTGCTCATCCGCGCCGCGGCACTCCTCGCGCCGTCGCGGCCGGACCTGTGCGTGGCGATCGCCGGTGGCGGCCGCGACCACCGACGGCTCGAGGGGCTGGTGCGCAGCACGGGCGCGCCGGTGCGCCTGCTCGGGCGCCTCCCGAACGAGGACCTGCCCGTCCTCTACGGCTGCGGCGACGTGTTCGCCATGCTCTGCCGCAACCGGTGGGCCGGGCTCGAGCAGGAGGGCTTCGGCATCGTGTTCCTCGAGGCCGCCGCCGCCGGCGTCGCGCAGGTGGCGGGGGACAGCGGAGGTGCGGCCGAGGCCGTGGTCGACGGCGAGACCGGGTTCGTCGTGGCGGACCCGTCCGATCCCACCGCGGTGGCGGACCGCATCGCCCGGCTGCTCGACGATCCCGCTGGATCGGCTCGGATGGGCGCCGCCGGACGGGAGCGGGCGGTGGCCGACTTCTCCTACGACGGCCTCGCCGCTCGTCTGGGAGCGGCCCTGGCGGCGTGGGAGGCTGGCGCCGATGCCTGAGCCGTACGACGAGCCGCTGCCGGGGGAGGCCCTGGTGAGCTTCGCGTTCGCCGGCACCGGAGCGATCGTCGGCACCAGCCTCGCCGCCGGGCTGCTGCCCGACACGTTCGGTGTCGTCCACGCACTGCTGTCGGCGGTGCTCTTCGCGATCGGCACCGGAGCGCTGCTGTGGGCGTACGCCCTGGGCGTGTCCCGCAGCCGAGCGGTGGTCGTGACGCTGGCGGGCTTGTTCTTCCTCGGTGGAGGCGCGGCGCCCCCGGAGATCGCCAAGCGGTTCCGCATCGCGCTGGCGGTGGAGGTCGTCGCGGTGGTGGCGGCCGCCGTGCCCCGTGCGGGCACCGAGTCGATCGTTGCCTTCGGGGTCCTGGCTCCCATGTTCGGCCTCGGCCTGATGGCCGTGTACGGCGGGCGCTACGGCGTCTACCCCGCCCGGGCCGAGACCTCGTGACGCCCCCGTGGCCGCTCGTGCTGATCGGCCTGGAGTTCCCGGTGATCATGGCCCTCCTGGACTGCTGGCAGCGCCCGCCGGAGCACTTCGCCGAGGGCGTCGAGGACCGCCGGGCCTGGCTCCGGTGGCTCTGGGTCGCGGTGGTCACGGTGCCGGTGCTGCTGGGCTTCGGGATCCTGCTCGGCTACTACTTCTCCGTCGTCCGCAGGAACGCACCCGCCAGCCGCTAGGTAGGACAGAATGCGGGGCCCCAAGCGACGGACCAGGAGAGAGGCGCGCGATCGATGGCCGACCAGGCAACCGACACCAGCGAGATCGCCGCGTCGGTCGACCAGATCCTGGCCGTGCTCCTCGACTTCGACACCTACCCGCGCTGGGCCCGTGACCTGAAGGGCGTCCAGGTCGACTCGCGAGACGAGGAGGGTCGGGGCCAGGAGGTCACCTTCCGGGCCGCCGCCATGGGGCGCAGCACCAGCTACACGCTCCGCTACTCGTACGACGACGACCCCGCTCGCATGACGTGGGAGCTCGTGCGGGGCGACATCGCCCGTCGCATCGACGGCAGCTACACGCTCACCCCGGTCGCCGGCGACCCCGGCCGCACGCGGGTCACCTACGACCTGACGGTCGACCTGATCGTGCCGCTGCCGGGCTTCGTCAAGCGCCGCGCCGAGCACAAGATCGTCCACGCCGCGCTCCGCGAGCTCAAGGCGCACCTGCTCTGATGCCTGCTCCGGTCGTCGCTTCGCTCCTCGGTCTCCGCAGGTGCCTCCGCTCGGGACGGCGAAGCCGCCCGGCTGCGGCCTCCTGATGTCCGGCGACGCCCGGATCCTGCTGTTCACGGGGAAGGGCGGTGTCGGGAAGACCACCACCGCGGCGGCCACCGCGCTGTGCTGTGCCGACGCCGGCCTGCGCACCATCGTCCTCTCGACGGATCCCGCGCACTCGCTGGCCGACGCGTTCGACGTGCCCCTCGGTCCGATCGTCTCCCCGATCACCACCACGCTCTCGGGCCAGCAGCTCGACGCCCAGGAGCGGATGGAGGAGTCCTGGCACGAGATCCAGGGGTGGCTGAAGGAGGTCTTCGCCTGGGCCGGGGTCGACGGCCTCGAGGCCGAGGAGCTCTCGGTCATCCCTGGTCTCGACGAGGTGTTCGCCCTCGCCGACATCAAGCACCACGCCACCTCAGGGGAGTGGGACGTGGTCGTGGTCGACTGCGCGCCGACGGCCGAGACCATCCGCTTCCTGTCGCTGCCGGAGGTGCTCGCCCGCTACATGGAGCGGCTCTTCCCGGTCGGCCGGCAGGTGAACAAGGTGGTGTCGCCCCTCCTCTCGCGGGTCACCTCGCTGCCCATGGCGAGCGACGACGTGTTCGCCGCGGTCCGACGCTTCTACGACCGGCTCGAGGGCGTGCGCGAGCTGCTCACCGACCCGGCGCGGGCCAGCGTCCGCCTCGTGGTGAACCCCGAGCGCATGGTGATCGCCGAGGCCCGCCGGACCTACACCTACCTCTCGCTCTTCGGGTACCGCGTCGATGCCGTGGTGGCCAACCGCCTCCTGCCCGACTCGGTGTCCGACCCGTGGTTCGAGCGGTGGAAGGCGCTGCACCTCGAGCACCTCAAGACCATCGAGGAGGGCTTCGCTCCGCTGCCGGTGCTCAAGGCCGAGCTCGCCCCCGCCGAGCTCGTCGGGCTCGACGCCCTGCGCGGGTTCGGCGCCGCCCTCTACGGCGACCGCGACCCGGCGGCGCTGCTCCACGAGGGCCAGCCCCTTCGCGTCCACCGGCGCAACGGGCGCACCACCCTGTCGCTCGACCTTCCGTTCGCCGACCGGGACGATCTCGAGCTGGGCCGGCGCGGCGACGAGCTGCTCGTGCGGGTGGGGCCCTACCGTCGTGCCGTGACCCTGCCCGATTCGCTGCGGACCAAGGCCGTCCGCGACGCGAGCCTCAAGCAGGGCACGCTGAAGGTCGTGTTCGAAGGGAGCGCCGACGATGGCCGATGACGACACCAGCGAGCGGGACGGGCTCGCCGACGGGATCGAGCACCTGCAGGCCGCGGCCAAGGAGGTCATCCGGGCGGGACGGAGCCTGCTCGACGCGGCCGAGGGGTTGATCGAGGACCCCGCCGCGCTGCAAGGGATCGTCGGGACCCTCGGGTCACTCGCCCAGCTCGCGGCCCAGGGCCTGCGGGACGCCGCCGGCAGTCGTGGCGATGATGACGACCCCGACGACGACGGAAAGGTCCAGCGCATCCGCGTCTCCTGAGTCGTTGCCGGCTGCGGTCGTCGCCCCGCTCCTCAGCCTCCGCCGGTGCCTTCGCTCGGGTCGGCAAAGCCGCCCGGCTTCGGCCGTCCCCGGATAGGCGAGGAGCAAGTCGCGGCTCGTGGGCCTACCATCAGGCCACCGTCCAGCTGGAGGTGCCGTGGCCGTCATCACCGAAGCCGCCATCCGGGAGCTTGCAGGGATCCGGGGCGGTGGCGCACCGATCACGTCGTGCTATCTCGACGTGGACGGGAGACGGTTGGCGAGGCACCAGGATCTCGAGCACGAGCTCGATGCGACGCTCCGGGAGGCCCGGCAGCGGGCCAACGGGCACCGGTCGGTCCACGACGACCTCCGGCGCATCGAGGCCTACGTGAAGGGCGGCATCGACCGCAGCTCCACCCGCGGCCTGGCCTTCTTCGCGTGCTCGGCCAGCGACCTCTGGGAGGTCATCGAGCTGCCGATGCCGGTGCGCACCCAGGTCGTGATCAACCACGCCCCCGCGGTCGGCCAGCTGGAGTCCCTCGTCCAGGAGCACGAGCCGATCGGCGTCCTGCTCGCCGACAAGCAGCGCGCCCGCCTCTTCGTGTTCGAGCAGGGCCTCCTCCTCGAGCGCACGGAGCTGATCGACGAGCTGCCGCGCGACTACGACACCCGCGGCGAGAAGGAGCGGGGGACCCCCGACGCCCACGTGTCGGAGCTGGCCCACCAGCACCTGCGCCACGCCGCCCGCGCCGCCTTCGACCTGTGGCAGTCCCACGGCTTCCAGCACCTCGCCATCGGTGCGCCCGACGCGATCGCCACCGAGCTCGAGTCCGCGCTGCACCCGTACCTGCAGGCTCGGGTCTGCGGGCGCATCAAGGTGAGCGTGGCCTCGTCGGAGACCCAGGTGCTCGAGGCCGCCGAGGCGGTCGAGGCCGAGGTCGAGCGGCGCAAGGAGGCCGAGATCGTGGCCCGTCTCCGCGAGGCGGCGATGACCGGCCGACGTGGGGTCGCGGGCCTGGGCCGCACGCTCGAGGCGCTCCACGACCGTCGCGTCGAGTGGCTCGTGGTGTCGAAGGGCTACGCCGCGGAGGGGTGGCGCTGCCCGGACAGCGACGCGCTGGCGGTGGTCGGCCCGACCAACCCGGCGAACGGCGTGCGGATGACGAGGGTGCCCGACGTGGTGGAGGACGCCATCGAGGAGGCCCTGACCCAGGGCGTCCGCGTCACCATCTGCGACGGCAACGCCGACCTCGACGTCCTCGGCCGTGTCGGGGCCTTGCTGCGCTACTAGGGCTCGTCCGTCGGCCATGCTGGGGCGGTGCGGACCATCGGGCTCGACGTCGGGGGGACCAAGGTCCTCGGGGTCGTGATCGATCCGGCGCGCCCGGCCGAGGTGCTGTTCGAGCGGCGGGTGGCGACGCCCCCGGGCGGGGAGGGCCTCGTCGACGTCCTGGCCGACCTCGTCGACCAGCTGCGGGCCGAGGCCGACGCCGTCGCCGCGGTGGGCGTCGGCGTGCCGGGCCTGGTCGACGACAGCGGCGTGCTCCGGGCCGGTGCGCACCTCCAGAAGATCGCCAACCTCCCGCTGGCGGCCGACCTGGCCGCCCGGTGCGGTCTCCCCGTGGCCGTGGAGAACGACGCCAACGGCCACGCCGTCGCCGAGCACCGGGGCGGTGCCGCGGTCGGGGCCGAGCACGCGGTGGTCGTCACGCTCGGCACCGGCATCGGCGCCGGCATCATCGTCCGCGGCAGGATCCTCGGCGGCGGCCATGGCTTCGCCGGCGAGCCGGGGCACATGGTCGTCGACCCCAACGGCCCGCCCTGCCCCTGCGGTCAGCGGGGGTGCTGGGAGCAGTTCGCCTCCGGGAACGGGCTCGCCCGCCTTGCCCGGTCGGCGGCGCTGGGCGGTCGTCTGGCCGCCGCCGTGGACCTGGCCGGCGGTGATCCCGAGCTGGTGCGGGGCGAGCACGTCACGGCCACCGCCAAGCAGGGCGACGCCGACGCCATCGCCGTGCTCGACGAGCTGGCCGAGTGGATCGGGGTCGGGCTGGCCAACCTGGTGAACGTCCTCGACCCCGAGCTGATCGTCATCGGCGGCGGGCTCGTCGATGCCGCCGAGTTCCTGTTGCCCAGGGCCCAGGCCCGCGTCCACGAGCGCGTCCTCGCCGGCTCCCGCCGCCCGCTGGTGCCGGTCGTCGCCGCCCTCCTGGGCGAGCGGGCCGGCGCCATCGGCACGGCCCTCCTCGCCGCCGAGCTCTAAGCAGCCACCCGCATCCAGGCGATGCGCTGGCGGGGGACCACCCGCTCGCCGGCCCACGCCACCACCTCGACGAGGCGGCCGGCGAAGGGGGAGCGGACCGCCACGACCTCCTGCCCGGCCGCCGTGATGTGCCCGATCACGTCACCAGCCTCGATCCGCCCCTCGACGTCGAGGGGCTCGTACACGCCGGCAGTAGGCGCCACGATGATCCGCTCGGACGACTGGAACATCTCGAAGATCTCCATGACCGCAGCATGGCGACCCGACGTGCCCCCCGGGTCTCCTGGCGGTGAACGCCCCAGGCATCCCTACTGACGGGTACCTGAACGGAGTGGCGAACGATCAACCGGTTCCTGCCGGGAGAAGGGCCAGCGGTACCCTCGTCCCATGGAGTTCCGCCGGATCAACGGGATGCCCCCGTACGTCTTCACCATCATCGACGGGTTGAAGATCGAGGCCCGGCGAGCAGGCATCGACGTGATCGACCTCGGGTTCGGCAACCCCGACATCCCGTCGCCCGAGATCGCGGTGGAGAAGCTGTGCGAGGCGGCCCACAACACCCGCAACCACCGGTACTCCTCGAGCCGGGGCATCCCGAAGCTCCGCCAGGCCGTCGCCGACCTCTACAAGCGCCGCTTCGACGTCGACCTCGACCCCGACACCGAGGTGATCTCCACGATCGGGGCCAAGGAGGGCTTCACCCACCTGATGTGGGTGCTGCTCGACCACGGCGACGCCGCCATCGTCCCGTCGCCGTCGTACCCGATCCACATCTGGGGCCCCCTCTTCGCCGGCGCCACCGTGCGCGAGGTCCCGATGACCACCGACGTCAACGACGACGGTGGCTTCCTCGACCGGATCCGGCACGTCTTCGAGCACTCGTGGCCCCGGCCGCGCGTGATCATCTGCTCCTTCCCGCACAACCCCACCACCGCGTGCGTGGACCTCGACTTCTTCCAGGGCCTCGTCGACTTCGCCCGGGAGAAGGAGGTCATCGTCGTCCACGACAACGCCTACGCCGAGCTCGGCTTCGACGGCTGGAAGCCGCCGTCGATCCTGCAGGCCGAGGGCGCCAAGGAGTGCGCGGTCGAGCTCTACTCGATGACCAAGTCCTTCTCGATGGCCGGCTGGCGCACGGCCTTCCTCGCCGGCAACCGCGAGGTCGTGCAGGCCCTGGCCAAGCTGAAGTCGTACCTCGACTACGGCACGTTCCAGCCGATCCAGATCGCCGCCACCGTCACGCTCAACGAGGCGCAGGACTTCCCCGACGAGGTCCTCGCGGTCTACCAGCGCCGGCGCGACACGCTCTGCGACGGCCTCGACCGCATGGGCTGGGACATGCCCCGGCCCAAGGGCACGATGTTCGCCTGGGCCCCGATCCCCGAGCCCTACGCCGAGATGGGCTCGGTCGAGTTCGCCTCGATGATCGTCCGCGACGCCGAGGTGGCCCTGTCCCCCGGTGTCGGGTTCGGCCCTGGCGGTGACGGCTTCGTGCGGTTCGCCCTCATCGAGAACGAGCAGCGCATCGCCCAGGCCATGCGCAACCTCAAGAAGGCCCTCCCGAAGCTGGGTTGATCGGGCGGAGCCCGATCAACCCAGCGAGGCGAGGGCCCTGCCGTTCTGGCCGGAGGCCAGAACTCGTGAAGTAGGGCGGTGGACCTTTCGGTTCCGCGCCAGAACGGAACGTTCTGGCGGGCATGACGGTCGGCCGCAGGCCGGCCTCGGTCTTGGTCTGGTGGTCGCGGGCCGAGACCGAGGACGGCCTTCGGCCGACTGCCGTGTCCGCCAGAACCTTCGGTTCTGGCGACGAACCGACAAGGTCCAACGATCTACCCCACGGGTTCTGGCTCCGCCAGAACGACACGAGTGCAGCGGCGCCGTCGGCGCCGGCCGCTACTCCACTCCGCCGAGGACGCCCTGCAGGCAGAAGGCGACGCAGGCGTCGGCGACCTCGTCGGCGGGGTCGCCGCGGCCGTAGATGAACGTGGCCGTGAGGTGGCTGGCCACGCCGACCATGGCGTGGGCGAGGAGGTCGGGGTCGGCGTCGCGGATGCGGCCCTCGGCGATCGCCTCCTTGACGTGCTTCACCACGTCGGCCACGGCGATGTCCTGGCCGCGGCGCAGGGCGCCGTGGAACGTGGCCTCGGTGGCGGCGAACTGGATGAGCTTGTTGTGGTCGCGGTGGGCCTCGGACCAGGCCAGCGAGGCCCGGAGCCCGAGCTCGATGCGCTTCACGGGGTCGGCCTCGTCGGCGATGGCCTGCTGCTGCTTGCGGCGGAGGTCGGTCTGGGCCTCCCGCAGGATCTCGAGGAACAGCTGCTCCTTCGAGTCGAAGTACCAGTAGAAGACGCCCTTGCCGACGCCCAGGCCGGACACGATCTCCGACACCGACGTGGGGTGGTAGCCCTGCTCGGCGAAGCGGGCGGCCGCGAACGCCATCAGCTGGTCGCGGCGGTCCTTGCCGCGCTGGGTGAGTCGCCGTGCCAGACGGGCCGAACCGTACGGTCACTTGACCGCGCGGTCAAGGAACGGGTCCGGGTTCCGGCAGTTCGCAGGCCTGTGCCCAGGGGGAAACACGTCGTTCACAGACCGTCCGTACGTTGCCCGCATGGAGTCCTACGTCGTGCGCCTCTGGCTGCCTGACCGCCCTGGTGCGCTGGGTCAGGTGGCGAGCCGGATCGGGGCCGTGCGCGGCGAGATCGTCGGCATCGAGATCCTCGAGCGTGGAGCGGGCAAGGCCGTCGACGAGCTGGTCGTCGACCTGCCGGAGCCCGGGCTGGCCGACCTCCTCGTCCAGGAGATCCAGCAGGTCGACGGGGTCGACGTCGAGGAGATCCGCCCGGTGGCGGACTCGCTCCACGATCCTCGGCTCGACGCGCTGGAGACGGCCGCCATCCTCGTGGGCGCCAGCGACCGCGACGAGCTCCTCAGCGCGGTGGTCGTCCACTCCCGTCGGGCGGTGGGCGCCCAGTGGTCGGCGGTCGTCGATCTCGAGGACGGCCAGATCCTGGCCGGCGACGGGCCCGTGCCGGCGGCGGGCTGGCTCGTGGCCTTCGTCGAGGGCAGCCAGTCGTCGGCCCGGGTCGCCTCCGGCGAGGCCGGTCCCGACGACGTCGTGTGGTCGCCGCTGCCCTCCGCCGGCCTGGCCCTGGTGGTCGGGCGCGACGGCACCGCCTACCGCGCCCGCGAGCGTCGTTCCGTGGCCGCGCTGGCCCGCATCGTGGACACGAGGTTCCGCGAGATCACCCGGTTTCTCAGCATGACCAACCACCCGTCGGCCCGACGGTGATCTGACAGGAGCGAACGTGGCCCTGCCCTACACGACCCCCGTCGGCGGCACCCGTGCCCCGACCCCCAAGCCCGGCCCGAGCCAGGGGCCGGCGCCGATGAGCGTCTGGCGCCAGCCGGTGGGCGGCGTCCGCCAGGACCCCAACGCGCCCAAGAAGTAGCTCCCAACCCGCGAATCGGTCGACATTTGGCACGTGGGCACGTGCCAAATGTCGACGAGTTCGCACCTTCGGGGCCTACGGCTCGTCGTCGGCCCAGTGGCGGGCCCGCTCGACGGCCCGGGCCCAGAGCGCGTGCGCCGGAGCCAGGTCCTCCTGGCTGACCTGGGGCTCGAACGTGGCGTCGAGCTGCCAGTTCGCGGTGATCTCGGTGGTCGACGACCAGACGCCCTCGGCCAGGCCGGCGAGGTAGGCGGCGCCCAGCGCGGTGGTCTCCTGCACCACCGGTCGCGACACGGGCACCCCGAGGTGGTCGGCCTGCAGCTGCATCAGCAGGTCGTTGGCGGCGGCGCCGCCATCGGCCTTGAGCGCGGTGATGGGATGGCCCGACGCCGCGCTCATCGACGTGACGACGTCGCGGGTCTGGAGCGCGATCGACTCGAGCATGGCGCGGGCGATCTGGGCCCGACCGGTGCCGCGGGTGATGCCGAGGAGGACGCCGCGGGCGTACGGGTCCCACCAGGGGCTGCCGAGCCCGGTGAACGCGGGGACGAGCTGCACGCCGCCGGTGTCGGGGACGGAGGCGGCCAGGGTGGCGATCTCCTCGGCACGCTCGATGATCCCGAGGCCGTCGCGCAGCCACTGCACGGCCGCGCCGGTGACGAAGATGGCGCCCTCGAGGGCGTAGGCCCGGGTGCCGTCGGCCAGCGTCCACCCCACGGTGGTGAGCAGGCCCTCGACCGGCTCCGGGCAGCGGTCGCCGACGTTCATCAGCACGAAGCTGCCGGTGCCGTAGGTGTTCTTGGTCATGCCCGGGTCCAGGCAGGCCTGCCCGAACAGGGCCGCCTGCTGGTCGCCGGCGATGCCCGACACCGGCAGGCCGGCGGGCAGGCCGCAGCCGTCGACGGTGGTGCCGAACCGGCCGCTCGACGGCCGCACCTCGGGGAGGGCGGACGCCGGGACGCCGAACAGGTCGAGCAGCTCGGGCGACCACTCGAGCGTGCGGATGTCGAAGAGCATCGTGCGGCTGGCGTTGGACGGCTCGGTGGCGAACACGCCGCCGTCGGTGCCGCCGGTGAGGTTCCAGAGCACCCAGGCGTCGACGGTGCCGAGGGCGAGGTCGGGGCCAGTCGCCACGCCGCCTTCGGTGAGGAGCCACTGGGCCTTGGTGGCGGAGAAGTACGGATCGAGGACGAGGCCGGTGGCGGCCCGCACGGTCGGCTCGTGCCCGGCCTCGCGGAGCTCGTCGCAGCGGGCGGCCGTGCGGCGGTCCTGCCACACGATGGCGCGGTGCAGCGGCTGACCCGTGCGACGGTCCCACGCCACGACGGTCTCGCGCTGGTCGGTGATGCCGATGGCGGCGATGGGCTCGTCGAGCGCGGCGGCGAGCTCCGCCAGCGTGGCGCGGACCGTGTCCCAGATCTCGACCGCGTCGTGCTCGACCCAGCCCGGCCGCGGGAAGTGCTGCGTGAACTCGCGGTAGGCGAACCCGGCCGCGGACCCGTCCTCGCGGAACGCCGCCGAGCGCACGCCGGTCGTCCCCGCATCGATCGCGATGACCACGGTCATGGACGCGCCCTTCGGGCGCGGGGATGACCGATCCGCCTCTTCGAGGCGGAGGCACCCACCGGCTGTGCTGCGTGGACCTCGCTTCGCTCGGTCATGAGGCACGGACACTACCGATAGCGTCGACGTGGCAGGGGGCCCGGCACCGATCACCACGGAGGACTCATGCGCGTCGCGATGCTCACCGGTGGGGGCGACTGCCCCGGCCTGAACGCCGTCATGCGGGCGGTGGCCCGCAAGGGCGAGCGCGTCTACGGCGACGAGCTGATCGGGTTCCTCGACGGGTGGAAGGGCGTGCTCGAGGGCCGCACCAGGCCGCTCGGGGTCGACGCCCTCCGAGGCACGCTCCCGCGCGGCGGCACGATCATCGGGTCCTCCCGCACGAACCCCTACAAGGTCGACGGCGGGCCGGAGCAGGTGAAGGCCACGCTGGCCGAGCTGGAGATCGACGCGCTCGTGGCCATCGGCGGCGAGGACACCCTCGGGGTCGCCCACAAGCTGGCGGGCGAGGGCGTGTCGGTCGTCGGCGTCCCGAAGACCATCGACAACGACCTGTCGGCCACCGAGCTCACCTTCGGCTTCGACACCGCCGTGCAGATCTGCGTCGACGCCATCGACCGGCTGCACACCACGGCCGAGAGCCACGACCGCGTGATGGTGGTCGAGGTGATGGGCCGCCACGCCGGGCACATCGCGGCGTGGGCCGGGATCGCCGGCGGCGCCACGATGACGCTGATCCCCGAGCACCCGTTCGACGTCGAGGCCGTGTGCGAGGCCATCCGCCACCGCCACGAGCACGGCAAGCGGCTCGCCTCGATCGTCGTGGTGTCCGAGGGGGCCACCCCGAAGGAGGGGACGATGGAGCTGCAGTCGGGCGAGGTCGACGCGTTCGGCCACGTCCGCCTCGGTGGCGTCGGCACGCTCCTGGCCGAGCAGATCGAGGCCCGCACCGGCTACGAGACCCGGGTGACCACCCTCGGCCACGTGCAGCGCGGCGGCACGCCCACCGCGTTCGACCGGGTGCTGGCCACCCGCTTCGGCGTCGCGGCCATCGACGCCGTGCACGACGGCGCCTGGGGCTCGATGGTGGCCCTGCAGGCCGGCTCGATCGTGCGGGTCCCGCTGTCCGAGGCCGTGGGCGAGCTCAAGCTGGTCGACCCCGAGCTCTACGAGGTCGCGGCCGTCTTCTTCGAGTAGCTACGGCGCCAGCGTGGAGTAGTCGAGCCGGGTGACGGCGCCCGGCTGCTCGATGCCGGCCGCGTCGGGAGCGCGGAACTCCTCGCCGTCGACCAGGAAGCGCACCCGGCGCACGCCGTCGAGCTCGGTGGCCGTCCACACGAGCTGGGCGAAGGCGTTGCGCAGCTCCGCGCCCTGCACGTCGAACAGCGACCGGGACAGGTCGACCACGAGCTCGTCGTCGGCCTCCACCAGCTCGCTGTCGAGCAGGACCGTGTCGGCGGGGATCGAGGTGAGCAGCCCGGCCGCCTGCTCCTCCGCGCTCGGCGGCGCGAGCAGGGCGGCGAGGCGATCGCGGGCCCGGGACGCGTCGGCCACGTCGCGGGTGACGCCGCGCAGCTGCGTGACGCCGTCCTGGAGCACGAGGTAGTAGACGGTGATCGAGGCGTCGGTGGGGGAGACGCTGCTGGCGACCGTCGGCGTGGTGGTGGAGGCCATGAGGTCGGGCGGGAGGTCCGAGGCGGCGATCTCGTGGGGCTCGTCGTTGGCCGAGACCCCGCACCCGCCGGCGAGGGCGGCCACCACGGCCAGTGCGGCAAGGCAGCGCCTCATTCGTGGTCCTCCACCGGCAGCTCCACCACGAAGCGGGCCCCTTCCTCGCCGTCGGCGCGGTCCTCGACCCACACCTTGCCGCCGTGGAGGTTCACGTGCTCGGCGACCAGCGCCAGGCCGAGGCCGACGCCCTCGGTGGTGCCGCGGCGCCCGGCCGACGACGCCGCGGGAGAAGCGGTTGAAGACGAGCTGGCGGTCCTCCTCGGGGACGCCGGCGCCGCGGTCCTCGACGGCGATCTGGATGCCGTCGTCGACCCGGCGCAGCGCCACTGCGGTGGCGCCGTCGCCGTACTTGCGCGGCGTTGTCGAGGAGGTTGGCGATCACCCGCACGATGCGACGCTTGTCGGCGTGGACGACGACGCCGGCGAGGGCGGCGTCGAGCTCGATGGGCACGTCGGCGTCGGTGGCGTAGCTCACGGCCTGCATCACGAGCTCGGCCAGGTGCACCTCCTCGAGCTCGAGCCGGGCCACGCCGGCGTCGAACCGGGAGATCTCGAGCAGGTCCTCGACGAGCTGCTGGAAGCGGTCGACGTCGGCCACCATGAGGTCGAGGGCGGCCTGGGCCCGCTCGGGGAGCTCGTCGCGCTGGTTGCCGAGCACCTCGATCGAGGCGGCCAGGGTCATCAGCGGAGAGCGGAGCTCGTGGCTGACGTCGGAGGCGAACCGGGCGTCCTGCTCGATGCGGTCCTGGAGGGCCTGGGCCATGTCGTTGAACGACGCGGTGATCGGGCGGAGGTCGGGGTCGACGCTCGGCTCGAGGCGGGTGTCGAGCTGGCCGGTGGCGAGCGCGAGCGGCCGCGCTCGACACGCTCGTGAGGGGACGGAGCGCTCGGCGGGCGGCCCAGGCCCCGAGGGCGGCGCCGGCCAGCGTGGTCACGAGCGAGGCGCCCACCAACGACACGCCCAGCGCGTCGAGCGTCGACTCCACGTCGTCGAGCGACACGATCTCGAAGTAGGCGGCGTCGGCTTCGGGCAGCGGGATCCCCACGGCGAGCTGCATCTGGCCGCGGAGGTCGAACCGCATCTGGGCCGGGGTGCCGGAGATCACCAGCTCCCGCAGGGAGGCCGGGAGCGCGTCCTGCCCGAACTCCGGCGTGAGGGACACGTACTTGTCGTCGGCGTAGAGGATCGGTCGGGCGCCGCCGGGGGTCGACAGCGAGCTGAGGAGGGCCTGCTGGTCGGTGTCGGGGTTCGTGACGCGGCCCTGGACCGTCCGGGCGTTCTGGAGGACCAGCACCATCGCCGAGTCCTCCCGCTGGTTGACCAGGTTCTCGCGGGTGAGGGCCCACGTGGTGCCCGAGAGGAGGGCGGACAGCAGCAGGGCGCCGATGGCGAAGGCCAGCGTGATGCGGGCCCGGAGGCCGAGCCGCCCCTCGACGGCGGGGCGGCGGGACAGGAGCCGGCGGGGCGACAGCCAGCGGAGGGAGGGCCTGCGCACGGGCCGGGGGCCCCTAGACCTGGAGCTTGTAGCCCAGGCCCCGCACGGTGACGACGTGGCGGGGGTTGGCCGGGTCGGCCTCGACCTTGGTGCGCAGCCGGCGCACGTGGACGTCGACCAGGCGGCCGTCGCCGAAGTAGCCGTAGCCCCAGATCCGCTCGAGGAGGACCTCTCGGCTGAACACCCGGCCGGGGCTCTGGGCCAGCTCCACGAGCACGCGGAACTCGGTCTTGGTGAGGTGGACGTCACGGCCGTTGCGGCGGACCACGCCCTCCTCGGGCACGATCTCGAGGTCGCCGAAGCGCAGGTGCGGCGAGCTCACCTCGGAGGTCCGGGCCCGGCGGAGCAGCGCCCGGATGCGGGCCGACAGCTCCTTCGGGGCGAAGGGCTTCGTGAGGTAGTCGTCGGCCCCGGCCTCGAGCCCGGCGACGACGTCGTGGGTGTCGGCTCGGGCGGTGACCATCACGATCGGGACGTCCGACGTGCGTCGGATGGACCGACACACCTCGAAGCCGTCGATGCCCGGGAGCATGATGTCGATGAGCACGACGTCGGCCGGCTCGCCCTGGAACTGCGTGAGGGCGTCCTCACCGGTGGCCGCCTCGACCACGGTCCAGCCCTCGTCCTCGAGCGCGAGCTTCACGGCGGCGCGGATGCGCTCGTCGTCCTCGACCGCGAGAATTCGGGTTCCCATCGCCATTCAGGATGACAGGTCGCGCAGGTGCGGCGCGGGCAATCCCCGAAGAACCGGCGACTTCAGCGGCGTGGGATCAGCTGTATGCCGAGAGCAGAGCGTCTCTGCCCGGGCCCTTGCCGGTGCGGTAGTGCAGGCCGTCGGCGAGGTCGGTGCAGATCTCCCGGCAGCGCACGAGGGCGATGGCGCCCTCGGGGGTCCACGATCGGAGCTGGCGCAGGTCGATGTCGAGGCGCTCCGGCGCGTCGGCGACGGCGGCTGTGGCCGCGTCGACCAGGGCACGGCCCACGGTGGCGTCGAGGGTGTCGGAAAGCTCGAGGATGACGGCGTCGCCTTCGCTGCGCACGGTCACCTGCGAGCGCCTGGCGGCGACGGGCGTCATGGCCGACCAGCCTGCCGGGCTTCCGGGACGGTCGGGTGCCGTTTCCTTTGCGATCCCGTTACATCCCCGTGCTGTCTCCCGCGGCGATGGGTCGCATCGCCTCCGGCGTCAGGCCTCGGCCGCTCCGGCATCCACGAGGAGGGACCGGAGGGGGCCGGCGATGGCCGGGGTGGCAGCCACCACGGCGTCGGCGCCGTGGACGGGCCCGCCGCCGAAGTCGGTGACGATCGCGCCCGCCTCGGCCGCGATCAGGCCGCCGGCGGCCAGGTCCCAGGGGGCCAGACCCCGCTCGTAGTAGCCGTCGACGCGGCCGCAGGCCACCGAGCAGAGGTCGACGGCCGCCGCCCCGAAGCGGCGGATGTCGCGCACGTGGGGGAGCACGCGGACGAGGGCCTCCGCCTGGGCGCGGCGCCGGGCGGAGACGTAGGAGAACCCGGTGGCGACCAGCGCCAGCGGGAGCTCCGTGGCGCCGGACGGGGCGATCGGCGCACCGTCGCGCGTGGCGCCGCCGCCGAGGGTGGCGGCGAAGAGCTCGTCGCGCACGACGTCGTAGACGACGCCGGCGACGACCGCCCCGTCCGCCTCCACGCCGATCGACACGTTGAAGCCGGGAAGGCCGTAGAGGTAGTTCGTGGTGCCGTCGAGCGGGTCGACCACCCAGCGCACGCCGCTCGTGCCGGCGCGGTCGGTGCCCTCCTCGCCGAGGATGCCGTCGTCGGGCCGCGCGGCGGTGAGCCGCTCGACGACGAGGGCCTCGGCGGCCCGGTCCATCTCCGTGACCATGTCCGTGCCGGTGGACTTGGTGCCGACCTGCAGCCGAACCCGGTCGAGGCCGTCGCGGAGCAGCGCCCCCGCCTCGCGGGCGATCGCCTCCGCGAGGAGGCGCAGCTCCGTGCGATCCGTCGCGGTGGTCATCCGGCCGCACGCTACCGTCGGCCCGTGCCCGACCCCGCCGGCCGCGTGGACCTGCGCAGCGACACGGTGACCCGGCCCACCCCCGAGATGCGCGAGGCGATGGCCACCGCCGAGGTGGGCGACGACGGGTTCGGCGACGACCCCACCGTCATCCGGCTCGAGGCGGACTTCGCCACCCTCCTGGGCAAGGAGGCGGCGGTCTTCGTGCCGTCCGGCACGATGGCCAACCAGATCGCCCTGCGGGTCCTCGTGCCCTCCGGCGGCGTGGCGCTGTGCGGCCGCCGGGCCCACGTGGTGGTGCGGGAGGCCGGGGCGGCGGGGCTCAACGCCGGCGCCCAGCTCGTCACCCTCGACGACGCCGACGGCACGCTCGACCCGGCCGAGGTGGCTCTGGCGGTGGCCGACGCCCGGGTCGGCTGGGCCGCCCCCGTGGCGGTGCTGGCGGAGGACACCCACGGCGAGGTCGGGGGGCGGGTGTGGCCGATCGAGCGCCTGCAGGCGCTGGCCGACGTCGGCGTCCCGCTGCACCTCGACGGGGCCCGGATCTGGAACGCCGCCGTCGCCTCCGGCTGCACGCCGGCGGCGCGGGCGGCAGGTGCCACCACGGTGTCGGCCTGCCTCTCCAAGGGGCTGGGCGCCCCCATCGGGTCGCTGCTGGCCGGTCCGCGCGAGCTCGTGAGGGCCGCGCGGGTGGAGCGCAAGCGCCTCGGCGGAGGGATGCGCCAGGTCGGGATCCTCGCGGCGGCCGGGCTGGTGGCGCTGGGTCGGATCGACCGGCTGGCCGAGGACCACGCCCGGGCCCGGCGGCTGGCCGAGGCCGTCGCCGCTCGGTGGCCGGGCTCGATCGACCTCGCCTCGGTGCACACGAACATCGTCCGCTTCACCGTCGGTGATCCGGGTGTGGTGCTGCGCCACCTCGCCGACCAGGGCGTGCTGGCCGTGCCGGGCAGCGCCACCGTCGTCCGCCTCGTCACGCACGCCGACGTCGACGACGCGGACGTCGAGCGCACGGTGGCCGCGATCGCGTCCGCCCCGGAGGCCGCGTGATCGAGTCGACCACCCCCGCCCGCGCGCTCGCGGTGTTCGCCCACCCGGACGACCCCGAGGTGGGGTGCGGCGGCACCCTGGCCCGGTGGGCGGCGGCCGGTTCCGAGGTCCACCTCGTCATCGCGTGCCGCGGCGAGAAGGGCAGCAACGACCCGGCGACCGATCCCGATGCCCTCGCCGCCTCGCGGGCGGCGGAGGTGGCGGCGGCCGCGAAGGTGCTCGGCCTCGCTTCGGTCGAGCACCTCGATCTCCCGGACGGCGACCTCGAGAACGACGCGGCGCTGCGCACGCGGCTGGTGTCGATCGTGCGTCGGTTGCGTCCCGACGCGCTCGTGGCCCCCGACCCCACCGCCGTCTTCTTCGGCGACAGCTACGTGAACCACCGCGACCACCGCGAGCTCGGCTGGGCCGTGCTCGACAGCCTGGTGCCGGCGGCCAGCCCGCTCTACTCACCCGATGAGGGTCGGGCCCATCAGGTCGAGCTGCTGCTGCTCGCCGGCACGCTCGAGCCCGACGCGTGGGTCGACATCGGCGACGTGCTGCAGGTGAAGGTGGCGGCGGTGGCGTGCCACGAGTCCCGCCTCGGCTCGGACCCGGATCTGGTGGCCGCCATCCTCGAGCAGCGAGCGGCCGAGGCGGGCCGAGCCGGCGGGGTCGACCTCGCCGAGTCCTTCCGCCGGCTCCGCTTCGCCTGAGGGTTTCGTGCTCGCTCGCCTGCGGCGAGCTCCCACGAGCTCCGAGGACGAAGCCCTGCTTCGGCCTCGAAACCGCTAGAAGCGCTCGGTGCGCTTCTGGCCGCTGCTCCACTCGCCCATGGCCCGCAACGCGAGCACGGCCACCACGCCGACGCCCACCGCGCCCAGGACGGCGCCGAGCACGCCCATGCCGCCGGCGAGGGTGCCGCAGTCGCCCTCGCAGGACACGTCGGTGAAGCCGTAGGCGATCAGGCCGCCGAACAGGCCGCCGATCAGGATGGAGAGGAAGGCCAGCACCCGTGCGCCCGTGGGCGGCAGGGAGGTGGGCGCGTAGTCCGGATCGACGGGGGGCTCGTCCATGGCCGGATCAGCGTAGGACCGCCGGTTCGGGCCGCGCCCATCGACGCCGCTACCGTCCCGGCCGTGACCGAGGAGGCCTGGGCGGGGTACCGCACCTTCGACCGGGCGGCGTGGGCCGGCCTGCGGGCGGCGACGCCGATGTCGCTGCAGGTCGACGAGCTCGAGGGCATGCGGTCGCTCAACGACCGGCTGTCGCTCGACGAGGTCACCGACGTCTACCTGCCGCTGTCGCGCCTGCTGAACCTTCGGGTGGCGGCGACTCAGGCGCTGCACCGGACCACCGACGACTTCCTCGGCCGGCCCGCGCAGCCCGTCCCGTTCGTGATCGGCCTCGGCGGCAGCGTCGCGGTCGGCAAGAGCACGACCGCCCGCGTCCTGCAGGCGCTCCTGGCCCGCTGGCCGGACCACCCCAACGTGGAGCTCGTGACGACCGATGGGTTCCTGCGCCCCAACCGGGTGCTCGAGGAGCGCGGGATCATGGAGCGCAAGGGCTTCCCCGAGAGCTACGACGTCCGCCGCCTCCTGCAGTTCCTCGCGGAGGTGAAGCGGGGCGAGGCCGAGGTGCGGGTGCCCGTGTACTCCCACGTGATCTACGACGTGATCGAGGGGGAGGAGCAGGTGCTCCGCGACCCCGACATCGTGATCGTCGAGGGCCTCAACGTGCTGCAGACCGGCGTCGGAGGCGGGGCCGACTCCGTGTTCGTGTCCGACTGGTTCGACCTGTCGATCTACGTCGACGCGGAAGAAGCCGACATCGAGCGCTGGTACGTCGAGCGCTTCTTCGCCCTGCGCGAGACCGCGTTCAACGACGAGACGTCGTTCTTCCGCCACTTCGCCGCGCTGAGCGACGCCGAGCTCGAGGCGACGGCCCGCTCGATCTGGGGAGCGATCAACGGGCCGAACCTGCGGGAGAACATCCTGCCGAGCCGGGGCCGGGCCGACGTCGTGCTCGGCAAGGGCCCGGACCACTCGGTCCGCGAGGTCCGCCTGCGCCTCCGCTAGAGCACCGGCTCCTTGCGGAGCGGGGCCACGGTGCCACCGCTCACTCGCACGAGCTCGTCGGGCGTGAGCGGGAAGACGTCGTAGGCGGTGCCGGCGGCGGCCCACACCACCGGGTAGGCCAGCAGGTCCTCGTCGACCACCGTGCGGAGCTCGCTCGCGTGCCCGAAGGGCGGCACGCCGCCGATCGAGTAGCCGGTGGTGGCCTTCACCAGGTCGGCGTCGGCCCGCTTCGCCTTCCCGCCCCCGATCGCGGCGGAGAGCCGGCGCTCGTCGAGCCGGTTGTGCCCGGCCACGAGGGCCATCACCGGCGCATCGTCCACCACGAAGACCAGCGACTTCACGATCTGGGCCACCTCGACGCCGATGGCCCGGGCGGCGTCCTCGGCCGTGTGGGTGCCCTCGGGGAACTGGTGGAGGTCGAGCTCGAGCCCCTGGGCGGCGGCGGCCTCGGTGACGCGGACGACGGCGGGGTGCACGGGTCGAGCATCGCGCGAGGATGGGGGCGTGCGTGACTGGGTCGTCGGAGGGGCGCTGATCGTGTCGGACGACGGCGTGCTGCTCGTGCAGAACCGGCGTCGCAACGGCTCGCACGACTGGACGCCGCCAGGCGGCGTCATCGACGAGGGCGAGTCCCTCCTCGACGGCCTCACGCGCGAGGTCGAGGAGGAGACGGGGCTGCGGGTCACCGAGTGGGCCGGGCCGGTCTACGAGGTGCGCTGCGAGGCGCCCGACCTCGGTTGGCGCCTGCGGGTCGAGGCGCACATCGCCGTCTCCTACGAGGGCGACCTCCACGTCGACGACCCCGACGGCATCGTGGTCGACGCGCAGTTCGTCCACGTCGACGCCTGCAGCGGCCACCTCCACGGCGGCCACCCCTGGGTGTGCGAGCCGCTGGCCGATTGGCTGGCGGAGCGGTGGCCCCACCACGAGGCCCGTCCCTACGGCTTCACGGTCACGGGCTCGGACCCGGCGACACTCACCGTCATCCGGTCGCCGTAGTTCGCAGCGGTTCGAGTGCCGTCACGTAGTCGGTGAGGCGGGCGGCCACCTCGAAGGCGAGCTCGGGGTCGCCGAGGTCGGGATCGGGCCAGGTCTCCGACAGCCGCTGCCAGCCGTTGCGGTCGGCGATGAACGGGGCGGCCTCGGCCTCCGGACCGAGGAGCTTGCGCCACCGCTTCTCCTGCGAGGACAGCACGGACAGCGCCGCGGTGTTCAGCGCCGGGTCGGAGTGCTCGGCGTGGTAGCCGACCTCGATGGCGAGCACCTCGGCGCCGGCCACGTGCTTGGCCCCGAGGACCTGGGCCTCGTAGTGCTCCCGGGGCGGCTTGGCCCCCCCGAACCACACCTTGATGCCGTAGCGATGGGCCCGGGTCTGCAGCTCGCCGAGGTCGGGCGGGACCAGGCCGCGCAGTGCCTGGGCCACCTCGTCGAAGACGTGCTGCTCCACCACGGTCGACAGTCTGCCGTCACACCCCGCCGGACAGGGACGTGCAGGTGGGGGCGGGGCCGGACGGGGTGCCGCTGGAACGGCGGCGCTGCGCATCTGGTCGCCTCGCCTGTCGGCTCCGTAGGCTCGGGGCGTGGCGCCGCGCACGATCCTGCACGTCGACATGGACGCGTTCTACGCGTCGGTCGAGCAGCTGCGGCGGCCCGAGCTGCGGGGGAAGCCCGTCATCGTCGGTGCGCCCGGCGCCCGGGGCGTGGTGGCGGCCGCCAGCTACGAGGCCCGGGTGTTCGGGATCCACTCGGCGATGTCGTCGGTGAAGGCCCAGCGCCTCTGTCCCCAGGCCGTGTTCGTGGCCGGCGACCACGAGCACTACGGCGAGATCAGCAAGCGGGTGATGGCGATCTTCGGCGAGGTCACCCCGCTCGTGGAGGCGCTGTCGCTCGACGAGGCGTTCCTCGACGTGAGCGGCGCCCTCCGGCTGTTCGGCGACGGCGCCGTCATCGGCGCCCGCGTCCGCGCCCGGGTCCTCGAGCAGGAGGGGCTGCAGTGCTCCGTGGGGGTGGCCCCGTCGAAGTTCCTGGCCAAGCTCGCCTCCGAGGCGGCCAAGCCCCGCATCGGCCGGCGCGGGCCCGAGCCCGGCCTCGGCGTGAAGGTGGTGGCTCCCGGCGAGGAGCTGTCGTTCCTCCGGCCGTTGCCGGTGCAGGCCCTGTGGGGCGTCGGGCCCAAGACGCTCGAGCGCCTGCACGGTCGGGGCATCACCACCGTGGCGCAGCTGGCCGATCTCGACGAGCGGGACGCCCAGGACCTCCTCGGTGGCGCCAACGGCACCCACCTGTGGCACCTGGCCAACGCGCGCGACGAGCGGGCCGTGGTGCCCCACCAGCGGGCCAAGTCGATCGGCCACGAGGAGACCTTCGCCCGCGACCACCACTGCCTCGAGACCCTCCACCACGAGCTGGTCCGCCTCGGCGACTCGGTGGCCACCCGGTTGCGGGGGGCGGGCATGGCGGGGCGCACGATCTCGATCAAGGTGCGCTTCAACGACTTCCGCACGATCACCCGCTCGGTCACGGTCTCGACCGCCGTCGACACCGGCCCCGACGTCATCCGGGCGGCCGACGGCCTGCTCCGGCGCATCGATCCCACTCCTGGGGTCCGCCTGCTCGGGATCCACGTGAGCCAGCTCAGCGAGCAGTCCGCCCGCCAGCTGAGCCTCGACGACGTCGAGGCCCCGTCGTGGGACGACGCCACCGAGGCGGTCGACGCGATCCGGGCGAAGTTCGGCTCGGATGCGATCGTCCCGGCCACCCTGGCGGGCCCTGAGGGGATCCGGATCAAGCGCCGTGGCGACCAGCAGTGGGGCCCGACCGACCTGACCCCGTCCTGACCGTGGTTGCCTCGAGGCGCGTTGTCACTCTC
This sequence comes from uncultured Microthrixaceae bacterium, assembly GCA_963727905.1. Classification (GTDB taxonomy): domain Bacteria; phylum Actinomycetota; class Acidimicrobiia; order Acidimicrobiales; family VFJN01; genus VFJN01. The sequence goes on along the minus strand of CAVSIC010000007.1, from coordinate 99,959 downwards.
GGGACCCTGTGGAAAGATGAACTCCGAAGCGCGGAGAAGGGGTAGGCACCGTGCCGCTTTCCGAGGACGAGGAACGCATCCTCAGCGAGATCGCTCAGCAGTTCTACGCCGACGACCCGGAGTTCGCGCGCGGCGTCGGACAGTCCACGCTCTACCGCTACACGATCCGCCGGATGAAGTGGTCCGGAGCCGGGTTCCTGGCGGGCGTGGTCTTCCTCGTCGTCTCGCTGTCCACGAGCTTCCTCCTGGCCTTCGCCGGGTTCCTGCTGATGCTGGGGTGTGCGCTCTACTTCGAGCGGAACCTGCGCAAGCTCGGCAAGGCCGGGCTCGACCACGTCACCCGCTCGATGAAGGCCACGCACCTGCGCGACGCCCTCGGCGGGGCCCGCGGCCGGCTGCGCGAGCGCTTCAGCCGCGGCGACGAGGAGTAGGGGTTCCCTTCACCCCTCCGGGTCGGGCCGTCCGCCGACCCCGACTCCGGTGAGCAGCCCGTCGCCCTCGGTGTCGCGCGCCCCGGTGGCCACCGTGTCGATGTGGCGGGCGAGGGCGGCCCGGTCACGGCGCCACGTGGCGATGGGCGGGCGGGGGTCGAGCCAGCGGCGCACCAGCGCTCCACGCGGCGCCAGCTCCCGGGCCACGGCGCCGACGTCGTTCGAGGCCGCGGCGGCCGCCGCCACCTCCGGCTCGCCTGCTCCCTCCGGGGAGTAGTCGGCCAGCTCGCGGGTGCGTGACAGCGAGCGGGCGCTGTCGAGGGCCGTCGGCAGGAGCTCGCCGAGCAGCTCGGCCCGCTCGGCGTAGGTGTCGCTCAGCCGTTCGCGGAACCCGACGAGGGCGGCGTCCTCCATGGCCTCGACCCACGCGAGCGCGATGCGCTGGTCCGGCGTGGTCGCCAGGGTCCGCCGCCGGCGCCGGTGGGCAGCGAGGCCCAGGGGGACGGCGACGCCGTAGAGGGCGAGCCCGGCGAGGATCCAGGGGAGGATCCGCCGGGCGGGGTCGACGGCGTAGCGCTCGACCACGGACTCGTCGCCGCCGCCACCGCCGTCGCCCACTCCCGGGTCGTCCTGGTTGCCGTTGCCTCGGGTGTTCAGGTCGTCCGGGCTCGTGTTGGGCGTGGTCGGCCCGCCGGGCTGGGTCGTGGGGACGGTGACGACCTCCACGTCGGCCGGGCGACCGGTGGCGGCCTGCTGCTCGGGCACCCCCGTGTAGGGCTCCGCCGCCGGCATGCCCCGGCCCGGGGTGGGCTCGAACGCCACCCAGCCGGCGCCGGCGAAGTACACCTCGGGCCAGGCGTGGGCGTGCTCGCCGCGGACCCGGTACAGGTCGGGCTCGTTGGGGTCGGCCTCGCCGGGGGTGAACCCGACGGCGACCCGCGACGGCAGGCCGATGGCGCGGGCCATGGCGGCGAAGGCGCCCGCGAACTGCTCGCAGTACCCGCGCTGGGTGGCGAACAGGAACTGCTCCAGGGCGTCGCCCCCGTGGCCGGGGGGCACGGTGAGGTCGTAGGTGAACGTCCGCAGGTAGTCCTGCAGGGCCCGCGACTGGTCGTAGGGCGTGGCGGCGTCGGCGGTGATCTCCCTCGCGAGCGCGGTGACGTCGGGGCTGAACCCGTCGGGGAGCTCGGTGTAGGTCGTGAGGAGGTCGCGGGGGACCTCGTCCGCGGTGCCGGTGAGATCGGCGGGGGTGAGACGGGGGGAGGTCGACGACACCTGGTACGTGAGCCCGTCGCTGTTCGGGACCTTGCTGCTGACGATGAGCGTGGCGGAGTCCTCGTCGTAGCGGACGTCGAGGTCCTCGCCGGCGAAGGACCGGGGCTCGTAGGCGCTGGGCAGCCAGATGGCCGCCAGCGCGGAGATCGAGAACGACTGCTGGATGGGCTGGGTGGCGGCCTCGATCTCCACGGACTCCGGCAGGTCGCCCTTGGCCTTGCCGTAGCTGCCGCTCGACGACCAGATCCGGCCGTCGAACCGCTCGAGCGAGGTCAGCCGCCAGTAGGAGCGGTCCGTGCTGCGGACGCTGAACACCTCGACGTCGGCCTGGTCGACGAGGCGGGCGTGGATGTCGACGAGCGGGCTGATCGTGACCCGGGGCGCGTCGTCGCCGTCGAGGTCGCGTGGGTCGAGGATCCCGGAGGCGTCGGCGCCCGGGAGGTGGGGGCCGACCACCGCACCGGCCAGCACGGCGAGCGCGGCGAGCCCCGCGCCGGCGACCAGCAGCGACCGGTGCCCGGCGGTGCGGCGCTCGGCGACCCAGTGGCTCGTGCCCTCCTGCCGGGCGAGGCGGTGGAGCAGGAGGAACCCGAGGAGGGCGGCGGCGTAGACGGCGACGGCCCACGCCCGCCCCCGGTCCGTGCCCAACAGCGCGGTGAAGAGGAACAGGGTGGCGGCGGGGAGCGTGGACTCGAAGGGGACCCACAGGCGGAACGCGGCCCAGTCGGCCACGTAGGCGATCACCCACAGGGCCAGCGCGCTGGCCACCACGAAGCCCGTGAGGGCGGGGGTGGGGGCCACGACGTCCTGGTACAGGTTCCAGGCCCGGTCGAGGTCGCTGCGGACCGCGTCGAGGGTGGTGCCGGTGGGGATGCCGACGGTGGTGGTGGACCAGTAGCAGGTCCACGAGATCACGAGGCCGGCGGCGAGCGCCATGATCACGGCGGCCAGCCCGAGCGGCGTGCCGCGGCGGCGGAGCCCGGCGGCGATCACGTGCGCGGCGACCGCGTTGGCCGCCAGCGGGCCCAGCCAGCCCCCGCCCGCGAACAGCCGGCTCATGCCGAGGACGGCGGCGAGGCAGACGAGGGCCAGCGCCACCTCGGCGGCCCGTACGAGCGACCGTTCGCTCATCGACGCGTCCTCATCGACGCGTCCTCATCGCCGTGTCCCCACGCGGGCGCGGCCATCGGAGACGCGGCGGACGTGCTCCTCCCAGGCGGTCGGGAACGGGGTGGCGGACGTGAGGTGCACGACGCCGTCGAGCGGGCGTCCGACCGGCGCCCGGCTGTCCCACGCCGAGCGGTCGACCTGCACGATCGTGACCGACCCGAAGCGGGCCCGCAGGAGGTGCAGGGCCCGGGCGTCCTCGGCGGGCACCTCGGCCACCACCACGACGAGCGCGCCGCCGCTCGATCGCCGCGAGAGCAGGTCGAGCGTGCGGTGCAGGTTGGCGTCGCCGGCGAGCCCCACCACCGCGAGGTGCTCGAGGATGGCGTGCACGTGGTCGGTGCCCGGGGCGAAGTCGGAGTCGGAGCCCGAGGTGGTGACGAGGCGGACGAGGTCCTGGCGCCGGGCGGTGGCAGCCACGACGCTCGCGGCCGCCGACACGGCGACCTCGAGGGAGTCCCCGCGGTGGGCGGCCTCGCGCACGTCGAGCAGCACCGTGGTGCGGCCCTGCCAGGGCAGCTCGTTCTGCCGCACCATCAGCTCGTCGAGGCGCGCGGACGACGGCCAGTGGACGCGGCGCAGGTCGTCGCCGACCGTGAACGGGCGGAGCGCGTAGAACTCCTCACCCGAGCGGCCCAGCGAGTTGGCCTGGCGGACGCCGGCCAGCGGATCGTGGGCGCTCGTGTAGGGGAGCGGCGACACCACGTCGATGTGGGGGAGCACCGTCAGGTGCACCGCGGGTGCGGCGACCGTGGCGAGGTCGACGAGGCCGAACGGATCGGACACGACCACCTCGAGCGGGCCGACGTCGACGATGCCCCGGCGGTCCGTGGGCAGCCGGTAGGCCGCGACCGAGCGCTCGGACGGTCCGAGTGGCGGCACGAGGAGGTCGGCGCCGCGAGTCCCGGAGACGGGGTCGCGCAGGCGCAGCACCGGTGTCCGCCGGCCCCGGCGGTTGCGCACCGCGAGGTCGACCCGGCTGCGCTGCCCGACGTGGACGCGGGCGGGGTGCACCACACGACCGACCTCGAGCTGGAGCCGAGCGGTCCGGACCAGCGCGGCCGAGGCGACCAGGAGCGTGGTGGCCACCACGCCGAGGGCGAACACCTCGAGCAGGCCGAGGATGCGCCCTCCGACGAGGAGGACGAGCGCCCCGACGCCGACGAGCCACCCCTGCCGGGTGAGCACCGGCTACCGGGTCTTGCCGGCCGGGACGGGGACGGCGTGGAGGACCTCGGCCAGCACGTCGGCGGCGGTGGCGCCGGACAGCTGGGCCTCGGGGGTGACGAGCAGGCGGTGGGCGAGGACCGGCTCGGCCAGTGCCTTGAGGTCGTCGGGGACGACGTAGGCCCGGCCCTCGGCGGCCGCCCGCGCCCGGGCGACGCGCTGCAGTGCGAGCGTGGCCCGCGGGGACATGCCCAGCGCGAGGCTCGGGTGCCGGCGCGTGGCGTTGGCGAGGTCCACGAGGTACCCCTTGAGGCCGGGAGCCACGTGCACGCCCTTGGCGGCGGTGGCCAGCGCCGCCACCTGCGCGGCGGTGAGCACCGACGCGATGTCGGCCAGCGCGTCGTGGTCGCCGTGGGCCTCGAGGATGTCGAGCTCGGCCTGCGCGGACGGGTACCCGACCGACACCCGCATGAGGAAGCGGTCGAGCTGTGATTCGGGGAGCGGGTAGGTCCCCTCGTGCTCGATCGGGTTCTGCGTGGCGATCACCATGAAGGGATCGGCCAGCTGGTAGGTGGTGCCGTCGACGGTGACCTGACCCTCGGCCATGGACTCGAGCAGGGCGGACTGGGTCTTGGGCGAGGCCCGGTTGATCTCGTCGGCGAGGACGATGTTGCTGAACACCGGGCCCGGCCGGAACTCGAAGGCGCTCCGGTTGCGATCCCACACGGTGAGGCCGACGACGTCGGTGGGCAGGAGGTCCGGGGTGAACTGGATGCGCCCGAACGATCCGTCGATCGACGCGGCGAGGGCCTTGGCCAGGCTCGTCTTGCCGACGCCGGGGACGTCCTCGATGAGGAGGTGCCCGCCGGAGACCAGGCAGAGGAGCACGAGCTCGATGACCTCGGGCTTGCCCTGGATCACCTGCTCGATGTTGCCGACGACCTCGCTGTAGTAGTCGGAGAACGTCGCGCCGCGCGTCGCGGTCTGTTGCCTGGGAGCCACCCGGTCAGGGTAGTCAGGCGCGTCCGACCGGTACCGTCGCACGTCGTGAGCACGATCCTGGCCGTGGACGTCGGCGGAACGAAGCTGGCCGCGGCGAGGGTCGAGGACGACGGAACGGTGCACGTGCGGGCCAGCCGGCCGACGCCGAAGGGCGACGGCGAGGCCGTCTTCGCAGCGCTGCTCGAAGCCGTGGGCGAGGTCCGGGGCGGTGACGAGGTCGCGTGCGGCGTCGGATCCGGCGGGCCGATGACCGCCGGGGGCGAATCCGTGTCGCCCCTGAACATCGCCGGATGGCGCGGGTTCCCGCTGCGTTCGCGGCTCGCCGCGAAGCTCGGCCTGCCCGTCCACGTCGACAACGACGCCAAGGCGCTCGCGCTGGGCGAGGGCTGGATCGGAGCGGCGGCGGGGGAGCGCGACTTCATCGCGCTGGTCGTGTCCACGGGGGTCGGTGGCGGCATCGTGCTCGACGGGCGCCTCCTCGACGGCACCGACGGCAACGCCGGGCACCTCGGCCACGTCATCGTCGAGCCCGAGGGCCGGCCGTGCGCCTGCGGCTCGCGCGGGTGCCTCGAGGCGGAGGCCTCGGGCACCGCCATCGCCGCCCGCACCGGGCGGCCGGCGTCGGAGGCCGACGACGAGGAGCGGGCGCGGGCCGGGCGGCTCGTCGGTCGAGCGCTGGCCTCGGTGGCGGCGCTGCTCGACCTGCGCCTCGCCGTGGCCGCCGGGTCGGTGGCGCTCGGCTCCGGGCCGGTGTTCTTCGACGCCGCCCAGGCCGAGCTCGACCGCTCCGCCCGCATCGAGTTCGCCCGCGGGGCGCGCATCGTCCCGGGTGGGCTGGGAGCCGACGGTCCGCTCGTGGGCGCCGCCGCCGTCGCGCTGCGGGCGTTGGGACACCCGGTCCTGCCCCATGGGTAGCGTCGGCGCCGTGTCGGCGAGCTGGTTCGTGCAAGCCCTGCTGGCCGTGGCGCGCCATCCGTCGCTGTGGGCCACGGGGGCCCGCCAGGCGCTCGTGCTCGCCGGCCCCGGCTGGTGGCGCCGCCCACCGTTCCTGCCGCTCCCCGCGCCCGACTACCTCCGATTCCGGCTCGAGACGGCCTACGGCGGCCTCGGCGATCGCCAGATCGAGCCCCGCGACCTCGTGGCCTACCTCCGCTGGTGCCGCCTGCAGTAGCGAACCCGTCAGGGAACCGCCCGTCCCCGCCGACAGGGCGCAACTACGCTCGCAGCGATGTCGCGGGCCCTCGTGCTCAACGCCACCTACGAACCCCTCTGCGTCGTACCCGGCCGGCGGGCGGTGGTGCTCGTGCTGGATTCGAAGGCCGAGGTGCTCCACGACACCGACGAGGCGTTCCACTCGGAGCGCCTGACCGTCGCGGTGCCATCGGTGATCCGCTTGCGCACCTTCGTGAAGGTGCCGTTCCGACGACGCGCCCCGCTCAACCGGCGGGGCGTCTTCGCGCGCGACGGGCACCGCTGCCAGTACTGCGGGGCGGCGGCCGAGAGCATCGACCACGTGATCCCGCGGAGCCGCGGTGGCGGCCACACCTGGGACAACGTCGTCGCCGCCTGCCGGCCCTGCAACGTGCGCAAGCGCGATCGGCTGCTCACGGAGACGTCGATGCGCCTCCCGCGACATCCGGATGTGCCCCGGGACCTCACCTGGGTGGTGGTCGCCGTCGGCCACGTCCCGGCGCCGTGGGAGCCGTACCTCCAGCCGGCGACGCTGTCGGCCTGACCGTGCCCTGGTCGGTCGAGGTGCGGCGGGAGCCGCCGGGGGCGTTCCACGCGCGCGCCGTGCCCGACCCGTTCGAGCGGGCGGCCTGGGTGTGCGAGCCCACCGCGCCGGCGCTCGTGCTCGGCAGCACCCAGCGCGACGAGGTCGCCGACGCCGACGCCTGCCGAGCGGCCGGGATCGACGTGGTCCGGCGCCGCAGCGGCGGGGGGGCGGTGCTCGTCGAGCCGGGAGGGATCCTCTGGATCGACGTCCTCCTGCCGGCCGGCGACCCGCTCTGGCTGGACGACGTCGCCCAGGCGTTCCTGTGGCTCGGGCGGGTGTGGGCCGACGCGCTCGGAGACCTGGGCGTCGAGGCCCGGGTCCACGAGGGCGGGCTCTGCACCACCCAGTGGTCGCGCCTGGTGTGCTTCGGGGGGCTGGGGACCGGCGAGGTCGTCGACGCCGACGGCCGCAAGCTCGTCGGCATCTCCCAGCGCCGCACCCGGGCCGGCGCCCGCTTCCAGTGCATGGCCCACGCCTCCTGGGAGGCCGACCGCCTGGTCGGCCTGCTGGCGCTGGCCCCCGAGGAGCGCTCGGACGCCGCTTCAGCTCTCGTCGATGTCGCTCGCGGCGTTCCGGTGGATTTGGGTGTCTTGCAGGACGCCGTCCTGGCCCAGCTCGCCACCCGCTAGGGCAACCCACGCAGCGATGCGGCGGCGGGGTCGCCCGCTCGAGCGCTACGTAGCGGTCACGACACCCCGCGTTCTTGTGATGCGAGGCGACCTCTGACGCCTATCGGCAACACAAGAACGCGGGAGTGTCGTTGCCGCTACGTAGCGGGCTGGTGGCGGGCTGGTGGCGGGCTGGTGGCACGCGGGTGGACGCTGGTGGGTGCTTGTGGTTGACCATGGTGGGGTAGCGGCATAGATTGGCACGCAGCGGCACGCAGGAGGGGTCCTGAGGTGTGCGCTGGGCGGAGATCGGGGCGCTTGCCCTACTGACGGCACCTGAGGCATCGACATGGCAGACCAGCGGACCCGATTCGTCGGGACCTTCGAGCACGGGCTCGACGACAAGGGCCGGATGGTGCTGCCCGCCAAGATCCGCGCCCAGCTCGGCGAGAGCGGTCTGCTGGGCAAGCTCGACGGCTGCGTCGGCCTCTGGACCATCGACGGCTTCTTCGAGATGGCCGACCGCCTCCAGGCCGAGATCGACGCCGGCACCGGCCGCGTCACCCAGGAGGCGATCCGGAGCTTCGCGTCCGAGGCCCACGAGGTCACCCCCGACCAGCAGGGCCGGATCGTCGTCCCCGCCCGCCTCCGGACCTACGCCGGCCTCGGCTCCGACGTCGTCGTCACCGGCCGCATCCAGCGGGTCGAGATCTGGGACGCCGCCAAGTGGGCCGCTCGGACCGACGAGTCCGACGCCGCCCTCACCTCCGCCATCCAGGCCCTCGGCATCTGACCGACGGCCGTGCCCGCCATCCGCACCCCTTCGATCCAGCCCACCACCGACACCACCCACCGCCACCCGACCGAGAGGAGCGGCACCACAACCGAGAACGTGCGAGAGGCGGCGTCGATCGCCTCCAGTCCCCCGGCAGGCGCGACGGAAGGCCCCTTCTCCGCCCGCTTCCCGTCGTGGCCGTACCGGGGAGACATCCCGGCGGCCCTGCGCCAGCCGGGGGGCTGGAGGTGAGCGACGCCGACCACGGCGCCACCGAGGACTTCCGGCACCAGCCGGTGCTCCTCGAGCGGATCGTCGACCTCTTCGCCCCGGTGCCGCCCGGTTGGGTGGTCGACGCCACCGTCGGTGGTGCGGGGCACGCCGTCGCCCTCCTCGAGCGCCACCAGCACCTCCGGGTGCTGGGCCTCGACCAGGACCTCGACGCACTCGCGGTGGCAACCGAGCGGCTCGCGCCGTTCGGGGACCGCGCCGCCCTCCTCCACACTCGGTTCGACGCCTTGGACACCGCCGTGCAGCAGCTTGGGACGACACCGGTGAGCGGCGTGCTCTTCGACCTCGGGGTGAGCTCACCCCAGCTCGATCGCGCCGACCGCGGCTTCAGCTACCGGCACGACGCGCCCCTCGACATGCGCATGGACCGGTCCTCGGGGCGCACCGCGGCGGACATCGTCAACGGCACCGACGAGCGCGACCTCGCCGCCCTCCTCCGCACCTTCGGCGACGAGCGGTTCGCCAACCGCATCGCCAAGTCCATCGTCCGCTCCCGTCCGGTGACCACGACCGGCGAGCTCGCCGACCTGGTGCGCGACGCGATCCCGGCGCCCGCCCGCCGCACCGGCGGCCATCCCGCGAAGCGCACGTTCCAGGCGATCCGCATCGCCGTGAACGAGGAGCTCGACATCCTCCCCGGCGCCATCGACCAGGCCCTCGCCGCCCTGGCTCCCGGTGGCCGCTGCGCCGTGCTCGCCTACCACTCGGGCGAGGACCGCATCGCCAAGGCCCGCTTCCGCCACGCCGCCACCGGCGGGTGGTCCGGCCCGGCCCACCTCCCGCCGCCGGACAGCGCCCGTCCGACGGTCCGCCTCCTCAAGGCCGGCGCCTGGAAGCCCGACGCCGCCGAGGAGGCCGCCAACCCCCGTGCGGCGAGCGCCCGCCTCCGGGCCGTCGAGCGCCTCGACGACGCCCCCACCCCCTCGGAAGGCACCTAGCCATGGCCACCACCTTCGCCGCCACCGCCGCCGCGCCCGCCCGCCACCTCCGCCCCGCCCCCGCGCCCGTGCCCGGCCCGGACCTCGCCCCCCGTCCGGGCCGTCGCACGGCGCCGCCCTCCGCCCGCCCGAACCTCCGGGTGGTCGCCCCCGGCGAGCGGACCCTCCGTCGCCTCACCCCGCTGGGCGGGATCCTCCTCAGCGCGGTCCTCTTCGCCGTGCTGGCCGCGCTGGCCGGCGCGCACACGCTGATCGCCCAGGGCCAGATCCGCCTCGACGGCGTCGACGCGAAGGTCCAGGAGGAGCAGGTCCGCTACCAGCAGCTGCGCAAGGACGTCGCCCAGGCCGAGTCGCCCGAGCGCATCGTGGCCGCCGCCGAGGCCCAGGGCATGGTTGCCCCGCAGGACCTCGTGTACCTGCAGCCGCCCACCGACGACGGCGTGCGCGGTGCGGCCGACGCCGACGCGTCCGCGTACGTGGACGACGGCGAGTCGTGGGACACCGTGAAGCCGCTCCTCGAGTCCGCCCCATGACGCCCACCGGCCCGCGCCGGACGCCCCCGGGCGGCCGTCGGCCCCCGCCGCCCCGCCCCGCCGAGCTCCGGCGGGGCGGTGTCGCGCGACCGGCCGCGCGCGCGACCGCCACCGGCCCCGAGCGGCCACCCGCCCCGAGCGGGTCACCCGCCGCGGGCAGCCCACTCGGCCCGCGCGCCCCACCCGTGCGACACGGCCCGGGCCCATGCGGTACCAGCGCCGCGTGGACACCCGCCCGCGTCCTCGCCCGCGCCCCCAGGCCCGGGCCGTGCGCACGTCCACCGTCGAGTGGCGGGCCGGTCGGCCGAGCGTCCGCCTCGTCGGCCTGCTGCTCGTCGTGCTCTTGGCCTTCGTGGCCGTCACGGTGCGCCTCGTGCAGGTGCAGGTCGTGGAGCCGGACCAGTACCTGGCCTTCGGCGCCGCACAGCGGGCGAAGGACATCGTGCTGCCCGCCGACCGCGGCGCCATCTTCGACCGCAACGGCAACGACCTCGCGGTGAGCATCCCCCAGCGCACCGTGTGGGCCGATCCCCGGCTGATCGAGGATCCAAAGGGGGTGGCGCAGTCGCTGGCCCGCCTGCTCGCCCTCGGCCCCGAGTCCACGGCGGAGCTCGAAGACCGGCTCGACAGCACGAAGGCGTTCGCGTACGTCCAGCGCCGGGTCACCGACGAGGTCGCCGACGCCGTGGAGGCTGCCCACCTGCCCGGCATCGCGCTGCTCGAGGAGCCGAAGCGCTTCGCTCCCGCTGGCGACCTCGCTCGGTCCGTCCTCGGCCAGGTCGACGTGGACAACCTCGGTCTCTCCGGCCTCGAGAAGAAGTACGACGACCTCCTCACCGGGACGCCAGGCGAGCTCAAGTTCGAGCAGGCGCCCGGCGGCCGCACGATCCCCGCCGGCGACCGGCGCATCACGCCCGCCGTGCGGGGTGACGATCTGGTGCTCACCATCGACCGCTCGCTCCAGTACGAGACCGAGCGTGCCCTCGGTGCGCAGATCCTGGCCAAGGGCGCCAAGGGCGGCACCGCCATCGTCACCCGGCCCGACACGGGCGAGATCCTGGCGCTGGCCAACCTGTCGGTGGACCCGGAGACCGGCCAGCTCAAGGCCCGCGGCGACAACGCCTCCGTCACGTCGATCTTCGAGCCCGGGTCGGTCAACAAGGTCATCACCGTGGCCGCCGCCATCGAGGAGGGCCTCGTGGCGCCGGGGACGGAGATCGTCGTCCCCGACAGGTACCAGGTGGGCGACCACGAGTTCTCCGACCACGACCCGCACCCGACCGAGGCGTACTCCGTCACCCGGATCCTCACGGAGTCGTCGAACATCGGCACGATCAAGATCGCCCAGACGCTCGGCAAGGACCGTCTCGACACCTACCTGCGGCGCTTCGGTCTCGGGAGCAAGACCGCCCTCGACCTGCCGTACGAGTCCGCCGGGATCCTCCTGGATCGCAGCAAGTACAACTCCACCTCGATGGGCTCGATCCCGATCGGGCAGGGCATCGCGGTGACCGCGATGCAGATGCTGGCCGCCTACAACGTGCTGGCCAACGACGGCAGCTACGTGCCGCCCAAGCTCGTGCTCGAGACCGTCGACTCCCAGGGGACACGGCACCGCACCGATGCCGGCGAGCCCCGTCGGGTCGTGTCGGCCACCACCGCGCAGCAGCTGCGGGACATGCTGGTCAACGTGGTGGCCGAGGGCACGGGCACCCGGGGCGGCATCACCGGGTACACCGTCGCCGGCAAGACGGGTACCGCCCGCAAGCCGCAGGCCACCGGCGGCTACGGCAAGAGCCCCAGCGACTACCGCTATGTGTCGACCTTCGCCGGCTTCGTCCCGGCCGAGAAGCCCGCCCTGTCGATCATCGTGGTCATCGACGAGCCCACCGGCGACATCTACGGTGGCTCGGTGGCCGCCCCGGTGTTCGCCGACATCGCCCAGTACGGCCTGCGCCTCTTCCGGATCCCGCCGCCCCTCGTCGAGCGCGAGCCGGCGCCCGACTCCGTGGCCGCGCTCACGGGCCCTGTCGTCGCCGCGGGCAAGGTCCGGGCCGACGCCGCCAGCGCGCCCACCTCCACCGCTCCCACCTCCACCACCCTCGCTCCGTCGAGCGGCACCGGGCGGTGACCCGTGCAGCTCGTGGCCCTCGTCGACGCGCTCGCTGAGCGGTATCCCGCTGAGCCCCACGAGCTCGTGCCGTCGTCGGGCGGTGACGTCGACGTGGAGGTCACCGGGGTGGTGCACGACACGCGATCGGTCGCCGAGGGCTCGGTGTTCTGCTGCGTGCCCGGCGCGAAGGTCGACGGGCACGACCTCGCCCCCGCGGCGATCGCGCGCGGCGCGGTGGCGCTGCTGGCCGAGCGAGCGGTGGACCTCGACGTCCCCCAGATCCGGGTGGCGCGCGTGCGCGACGCGATGGGGCCGACCGCGGCCGCGTTCTGGGGCCACCCGTCCGATGCGCTCGCGGTGCTCGGCGTCACGGGCACGAGCGGCAAGACCACCACGACGCACCTCCTCGGCGCGATCGCCGACGCGTGCGGCCGGCCGGCCGAGGTGATCGGCACGCTCACCGGGCCCCGCACCACCCCCGAGGCGCCCGAGCTGCAGGCCGCGCTGGCGGCCGCTCGCGACGCCGGCCGCACCACGGTGGCGATGGAGGTCTCGTCGCACGCGCTGTCGTTGGGCCGGGTGCTCGGCACGCGGTTCGCCGTCGCGGTGTTCACGAACCTCTCCCACGACCACCTCGACTTCCACCGCGACCTCGAGGACTACTTCGAGGCGAAGGCGCGCCTGTTCCGCCCGGAGCTGGCCGCCCAGGCCGTCGTCAACGGCGACGACCCCTACGGCGCCCGACTCGCCGCCGACCCGCTCGTGCCGACCGAGGTCTACGGACTCGCCGACGCGACCGACCTGGAGGTCGGGCCGCAGCGGTGCCGCTTCCGCTGGCGCGGCGCCGACGTGCAGCTGCCGCTCGGCGGCCGCTTCAACGTCGCCAACGCGCTGGCCGCGGCCACCGCGGCCGCCCATCTCGGGCTCGAGCCCGCCGACATCGCCGCCGGCCTCTCGTCGGCGCCGCCCGTCCCGGGCCGGTTCGAACCGGTGGACGAGGGGCAGCCCTTCGCCGTGATCGTCGACTACGCCCACAAGCCCGGGGCGCTCGAGAGCGCGCTCGCGGCGGCGCGCGAGGCGGCCGCCGGGGGCCGGGTGGTCCTCGTCTTCGGCGCCGGCGGCGAGCGAGACGCCTCCAAGCGCCCGGAGATGGGCGAGGTGGCGACCCGCTCCGCTGATCGGGTAGTCCTCACCTCCGACAACCCGAGAGGAGAGGACCCCCTGGCCATCATCGACGCCGTCCGACGCGGCATGGAGCGCACCGACGGGCTCACCGTCGAGCCCGATCGCGCCGCGGCCATCGCGCTGGCGCTCCACGAGGCGCGCCCGGGCGACGTCGTGGTGATCGCCGGCAAGGGCCACGAGGCGATGCAGATCGTCGGCGACCGCATGATCCCCTTCGACGATCGGGATGTGGCCCGTGCCGCGCTGCGGACCCTGCGGGGGGCCGGCGGGTGGTAGCGCTCCTCCTCGCCGCCAGCCTCGCCGTGGCCACCTCGCTGGTGGGCACCAAGCTGCTGATCGACTGGCTCATCGCCCACAAGGTGGGCCAGCCCATCCACGAGGACGTGCCCGAGGGTCACCGGGTGAAGGCGGGCATGCCGACCATGGGCGGCCTCGCCATCGTCGGCGCCGCCATCATCGGGTACCTCGCCGCCCACGTGCGCAGCGGCCTGGTCTTCACTCGCACCGGCGTCCTCGTGATGGGCTGCGTCGCGGGCGCCGCCACCGTCGGTCTCCTCGACGACCTCATCAAGGTCAAGGCCGAGCGCAACCTCGGCCTGACGAAGCGGGCCAAGACCGCCGGCCTGCTGTTGGTAGCCGTCGGCTTCTCCGTCTCCACCGTCCAGTGGACCGACGTGGAGACCACGCTGTCGTTCACGCGCTGGACGTCCCCGGGGTGGGAGATGGGCCGGCCGATGTGGTGCGTGTGGGCGATCCTCCTGATCTACGCCACCACCAACGGCGTGAACCTCACCGACGGCCTCGACGGGCTCGCCGCGGGTTCGTCGATCTTCGCCTTCTCCACCCTCATGGTCGTCGGCTTCTGGGCGTTCCGGCACCCGGAGATCTACAAGATCAACCACGCCCTCGACCTCGCCGTGGTCGCGGCCGCGATGCTCGGAGGGTGTGCCGGGTTCCTCTGGTGGAACGCCGCGCCCGCTCGGATCATCATGGGCGACACGGGAGCGCTGGCGATCGGAGCCGGCCTCGCCGCGCTCGCGCTCACGCTCAACGTGCAGCTGCTGCTGCCGATCGCGGGCGCGCTCTACGTGGCCGAGACCGTGTCGGTGATCCTGCAGGTCGGGAGCTTCCGCATGTTCAAGCGGCGGATCTTCCGCATGGCGCCCATCCACCACCACTTCGAGCTCGGCGGCTGGCCCGAGACCACCGTGATCATCCGGTTCTGGCTGCTGGCCGGCCTCTGCACCGCGCTGGCCCTCGGGCTCTACTACGCCGACTTCATCGGGACGGGTGGGCTCGATTGAGGCTCCCCCACGGAGACGGCAGCGTGAAGGAGGCTGGTGGGGTGGGACCCCGCGACTCCGACGACGCCTGGACGTCACGCCGACGACACCCGACCTCGCGTCCGGTGACCGTCGAGCGGCGCTCGCGCACGTTCGGCGGCCTCCTCGGCGTGATCGTCGCGCTCAACCTGCTGGGCCTCGTGATGGTGCTGTCGGCCTCGTCCGTGAGCGCCCTCGACACCTACGGGTCGTCCTGGTACATCGCGATGCGCCAGGCCATCTGGCTCGCCGTGGGCTCCGTGGCCTGCGTCGTGGTGGCCAAGCGGGACTACCACCGGTGGCGGCGATGGACCATGCCGGGCCTCGCCCTCTCCGGCGTGCTGCTCGGGCTGGTGCTCGTCCCGGGCATCGGCATGAACGTCAACGGCGCGTCGCGCTGGCTGGGCTACGGCCCGTTCTCGCTGCAGCCCTCGGAGCTGGCCAAGCTCACGGTCCTGCTCTTCGCGTGCGACCTCCTCGCGCGGCGGGCGGCGTGGATGGCCGACCTGCGCCTCACGCTGGTGCCCGTGGGCGTGGTGTTCGCCTCGGTCGCCCTGCTGCTGATGCTGCAGCCCAACCTCGGCACGACGCTGGTGATCGGCGCCATCGTGCTGTCGGTGCTCTACGTGGCCGGCGCTCCGCTCATCCCGCTCGCCGGGGTGGCGATCAGCGGCGCGGTGGTGGCCACGGTTCTGGCGCTGGCGGCGAGCTACCGGCGCGCCCGGGTGCTGGCGTTCCTCGACCCGTGGGCCGACCCGCTCAACTCCGGCTACCAGAACATCCAGTCGCTCGTGGGCATCGCGGCCGGCGGGCTCACCGGGGTGGGCATCGGCGAGTCGAAGGCGAAGTGGGGCTTCCTGCCCTACGCCCACACCGACTTCATCTTCGCCATCATCGGTGAGGAGCTCGGGCTGCTCGGCGCCCTCGTGGTGATCGGCTTCTTCGTGGCGCTGTGCGTGCTCGGCGCCAAGGCCGCCAGCCAGGCCCCCGACCGGTTCGGCATGCTCCTCGCTGCCGGGATCACCGCCTGGTTCGGGGTGCAGGCGTTCGTGAACATCGGCGCGGTGATCGGGATCCTGCCGATCACGGGCGTGCCCCTCCCGTTCGTGTCCTACGGAGGGTCGTCGCTCGTGTTCAGCATGGTGGGGGCCGGGCTCCTGCTGAACGTGGCCCGCCAGGGTCAGGTCGCACCCACGCGCGCGGCGCCGACGCGGAGGCCCCAGCCGGTCGAGTCGCGGTGAGCACCTTCGCG
Source organism: uncultured Microthrixaceae bacterium (assembly GCA_963727905.1). Lineage (GTDB taxonomy): Bacteria > Actinomycetota > Acidimicrobiia > Acidimicrobiales > VFJN01 > VFJN01. The sequence continues at coordinate 84,123 of CAVSIC010000007.1, read as the reverse complement.
GTGGTCACCGGAGGAGGCACGGCGGGACACGTCAACCCCGCGCTGGCCGTCGCCCGGGCGCTGGTGGCCCGGGGCCACGACCAGAGCGAGATCCACTACGCGGGGTCGGAGCGCGGCCTCGAGGCGCGCCTGGTGCCGGACACCGGCTTCCCGATGACCCTGCTGCCCGGGCGCGGCATCCAGCGCCGGCTCACGCCCGCCAACCTCGCCGCGATCGGCGGCCTGCTGGTGGGCTTCGTGCGGGCGGTGCGCCTCCTGGGGCGGTTGCGTCCCAAGGTCGTGGTGGCCGTCGGCGGCTACGCCAGCGTGGCCGTGGGCCTCGCCGCGGTGCTGCGCCGGATCCCCGTGGTGGTCGCGGAGCAGAACCTCGTCCCCGGCGTGGCCAACCGACTGCTGGCCCGGTTCGCCCGCGCGTCGGCCGTGAGCTTCGAGGGGACGCCGCTCCCGCGTGCGGTCGTGACGGGAAACCCCATCCGCCCGGAGTTCGCCGCCTTGGGGGACGGACGGGGTCGCGAGGGAGCGCAGGCCGCGCTCGGCATCGAGGCGGGGCGGTCCGTGGTGGTGATCACCGGTGGGTCCCTCGGCGCGCTGCGCATCAACCGCGCCACGCTCGAGGCGATCGAGACCTGGCGGGATCGGGGGGACCTCGCGGTCCACCACGTGGTCGGCCGCCGGGACTGGGAGGAGATCTCCGCCGCGGTCCCGGACGTGGGTGCGCTCGACTACCGGGCGGTGCCGTACGAGGACGACATGCCCGGGGCCTTCGCCGCCGCGGACGTGGCCGTGTGCCGCTCGGGGTCGAGCACGTGCTTCGAGCTGGCCGCGATGGGCCTGCCGGCGGTCCTGGTGCCGTCGCCGTACGTGACCGCCGACCAGCAGACCCGCAACGCCCAGCTCCTCGTCGACGCGGGCGGCGCGGTGCTGGTGCCCGACGCCGAGCTCGACGGCGCCCGCCTGGCGGCGGAGGTGGATCGCCTGCTGGCGGATCCCGGTGGTCGCGCGGCCATGTCGGCGTCGATCCGCACCTGGGCCCGGCCGGACGCGGCCGACGCGATCGCCGCGCTGGCCGAGGAGCACGCGCGTGCCTGAGGCGGAGCCGGTCCTCGACCTGTCCGCGCCGCGGCACCTCCACGTGACCAACGTGGGCGGGGCCGGCATGAGCGCCGTCGCCACCCTCCTGGCCGAGATGGGCCACACGGTGTCCGGCCACGACCCGAGCACGGACAGCCCGTTCCTCGCCCCGCTCCTCGCAGCCGGCGTGGACGTCGCCACGGGCCCGGCCCCGGACCTCGCCGACGGGATCGACGCCCTCGTGATCTCCACGGCCACCCCGGTCGACCACCCGCAGGTGGTCACCGCTCGCGAGCGGGGCATCCCCGTGTGGCACCGGGCCGGCGCCCTCGCCGCGATGAGCAGCCGCCGCGACTCGGTGGCCGTCGCCGGTACCCACGGCAAGACCACCACCTCGGCGCTCCTGGCCACGATCCTGGCGGGCACCGGCCGCGATCCGGGCTGGGTCGTCGGCGCCGGGATCCCCGGGCTTGGGCGCAGCGCCACCTGGGGCGGGTCGGGTCCGCTGGTCGTGGAGGCGGACGAGAGCGACGGCACCTTCCTGGCGCTGACCGCCGCCGCGGTCCTGGTCACCAACGTCGAGCCCGACCACCTCGAGCACTGGGGCGGCGAGCCGGCCCTCCGGGCGGCGTTCGTCCGCTTCGTCGCCGCCTGCCGCGGTCCCGCCGTGCTGTGCGCCGACGATCCGGGGGCGCTCGCGCTGGTCGATGCGGCGGCCGACCCCGTCACCTACGGCACCGCCGCCGAGGCCGACTACCGGGTCGACGACGTCGTGGCCGAGGGTGCGGGGGTCGCCTTCACCCTGGTGCACGGCGGCGAGCGGGTGGCCGTCGCCGTCCAGGGCGCCCCCGGCGTCCACAACGCCCGGAACGCCGCCGGGGCCCTCGCCGTCGCGCATCGCCTCGGCGTGCCGCTCGAGGAGGGGACCGCCGCGCTCGGGGCGTTCCGGGGCGTGGCCCGCCGGTTCGAGGTCCGGGGCGAGGCCGGCGGGGTCCTGTTCGTCGACAGCTACGACCACCTGCCCACCGAGGTCAGGGCCGCCCTGGCCGCAGCCCGGAGCGGCCCGTGGCGCCGCGTCGTGTGCTGCTTCCAGCCCCACCGCTACAGCCGCACGGCCGCGCTCGGGTCGAGCTTCGCCGAGGCCTTCGACGACGCCGACCTCCTCGCCATCACCGACGTCTACGCGGCGGGGGAGGCCCCCCGGCCGGGGGTCACCGGCAAGCTCGTGGTCGACGCCGTGCTCGACGCCCACCCGTGGCGGCAGGTGGCGTGGCTCCCGACCCTCGACGACGTCGTCGCCTACCTCCGGGCGGTGCTGCGGCCGGGCGACCTGTGCATCACCCTGGGCGCGGGCGACCTCACCACCGTGCCCGACCGCCTGCTCGACCTCCTGGACGGGAGCCGGTGACCGGCGACCCGGCGATCGAGGCCGCCGCCCACCTGCTCGGCGACGCCGTGGAGGCCGACGTCCCGCTCGGGCCGCTCACGACCTACCGCGTCGGCGGGGCGGCGGCGCTGCTGGCCCGGGTGGACGACGAGGAGGCCCTCGCCGCGGTCGGGCGGGCCGTCGCCGAGACCGGCATCGACGTCCTGGTGGTCGGCAAGGGCTCGAACCTGCTCGTGGCCGACGCCGGCTTCCCGGGCCTCGCGGTCGTGCTCGGCGAGCGGTTCGCCGAGATCGAGGTCGACGGGACCACCGTCCGCGCCGGCGGCGCGGCCGCGCTGCCGGTGGTGGCCCGCCGGTCGGTGACCGCCGGCCTCACCGGCTTCGAGTGGGCGGTGGGGGTCCCCGGGTCGATCGGCGGCGGTGTCCGGATGAACGCCGGCGGCCACGGCTCGGACCTGGCCGCCTCGCTCGTGGGGGTCCGCCTGGTCGACCTGCGCAGCGGTGAGGATGGTTGGGTGCGCGCCGACTCGCTCGACCTCGGCTACCGACGCTCGTCGGTGTCCGCCCACCAGGTGGTGGCGCGGGCCGACCTGGCCCTCGCGCCGGGCGATCCCGAGCGGGGGGCCGAGGTCCTGGCCGAGATCGTGGCCTGGCGCCGCGAGCACCAGCCCGGAGGCCCCAACGCCGGGTCCGTGTTCACCAACCCCGACGGCGACTCGGCCGGGCGCCTCGTCGAATCCGTGGGGGCCAAGGGGCTGCGTCTGGGCACGGCGGCGGTGTCCACCAAGCACGCCAACTTCATCCAGGCCGACGAGGGGGGCCGGGCCGACGACGTGCACGCCCTGATGGGCGAGCTCAGACGCCGGGTCGAGGCCGCGACCGGGGTGGTCCTGCACGCGGAGACGCGCTGCATCGGGTTCCCCGACGGTGGGCAGCCGGGCCTCAACCCTCGAGTCGAGGTCGAGAGTTGAGCCAGGTCGAGCCTCGAATGGGAGCGGTCGGCATCGACCCCCGGATCCGGGCCCGGCGCATCGAGGTCCAGCGGGTCGCGGGCCGCCGCCGACTGCGCCGCCTGGTCGAGGTGGGCCTCGTGCTGGCCGTGGCGCTGGGCTTCTTCGGGGCCCTGCGCAGCCCGCTGCTGGACGTCCAGGACGTCACCGTCTCCGGGGCCGGCCGGACGGGGGCGGCGGCCGTGGTCGAGGCGGCCGGGATCGAGCCCGGCGAGCAGCTGATCGACGTCGAGCTGGGAGCCTCCGGGGCCCGTGTGGCGGCGCTTCCGTGGGTCGACGAGGTCCGCCTGCACCGCCGTCTGGGGGGCCGCGTGGACATCGTGGTGACCGAGCGGACGCCGGCCGCCGTCCTGGGGGACGGCGCCGCGGCCGTGGTCGTGGATGCCAAGGGCCGGGTGCTCGCCCGGACCTCCGAGGTGCCGGATTCCGGGCGCCTGGTCCAGGTGGTCGGCATCTCCGGCGACCTCGTCCCGGGGGCGCAGCTCGGGGCCGAGGCCACCGATGCCCTGGGGCTGGCCGGGCGCCTGGCGGCTGTGGTCCCGGGCTCCATCTCCGTGGTGACCGTGGGGGAGGGCCTCACCGCCACCCTGGCCCAGGGCGGCGAGGTCCGGTTCGGTGACGCCAGCCGTCTGACGGCCAAGCTGCGGTCCCTCGAGACCGTCCTCCAGCAGGTCGACCTGGTGTGCCTCGACCACCTCGACCTCCGAGCCCCCGGAAACCCGGTCTTGACCCGTCGCGCGGGCTGCTCGTAGCCTTTCGAACCAAACTGTTCACTGGAGGTCCAACTCGACCTCCACTCGACCTTCAGCCCGGGCGCATGAGCGGTGCCCGGCACGGCGCTCCTCATGGGCTGCCTTCCCACCGCTCCTCGGAGGTATGAGATCCCCATGGTCGGCAACCCGCAGAACTACCTCGCGGTCATCAAGGTGGTGGGCATCGGTGGCGGAGGCGTCAACGCCGTCAACCGCATGATCGACGCCGGGCTCAAGGGCGTCGAGTTCATCGCCATCAACACCGACGCGCAGGCGCTGCTCATGAGCGACGCCGACGTGAAGCTCGACATCGGCCGGGAGCTCACCCGCGGCCTCGGCGCCGGCTCCGACCCCGAGGTCGGGCAGCAGGCCGCCGAGGAGCACCGCGAGGAGATCGAGGAGGTGCTCAAGGGCGCCGACATGGTCTTCATCACCGCGGGCAAGGGCGGCGGCACCGGCACCGGCGGGGCCCCGGTCGTGGCCGAGATCGCGAAGAGCCTCGGTGCCCTCACCATCGGCGTGGTCACCCGCCCGTTCGCCTTCGAGGGGCGCCGCCGCTCGGTCCAGGCCGAGCAGGGCATCCAGCGCCTGAAGGAGAAGGTCGACACCCTCATCGTCATCCCGAACGACCGGCTCATCACCGTGTCGAACGACAAGACGTCGATGCTCAACGCCTTCAAGATGGCGGACGAGGTCCTCCTCCAGGGCGTCCAGGGCATCACCGACCTCATCACCACGCCCGGCCTGATCAACACCGACTTCGCCGACGTGAAGATGATCATGAGCAACGCCGGCTCGGCGCTCATGGGCATCGGCTACGCCTCGGGCGAGGGCCGTGCCCTCAACGCCGCCCGCGGCGCCATCTCGAGCCCGCTGCTGGAGGCCTCGATCGAGGGCGCCCGCGGCATCCTCCTCACCATCGCCGGCGGCAGCGACCTCGGCCTCTACGAGGTGAACGAGGCGGCCGAGGTGATCCACGGCGTGGCCCACCCCGACGCCAACATCATCTTCGGCACGGTGATCGACGACGACATGGGCGACGAGGTGCGCGTCACCGTCATCGCCGCCGGCTTCGACCGGTGGGACGACAAGCGCGGCGCCCGCATCGGCGGCAGCGACCCGGTCCGCTCGGGCGCCGTCTTCGGAGACGACGACGGCGACGACGACCTCGACCTCGAGGGCGACGACGACTTCGACGTCCCGTCGTTCCTCAAGTAGCCCTGCGCGAGCAGGAGAGCACGGTGGCTGCCGCGGTGGCGCAAGTGCGCGATCGCATCGCGGACGCCGGTGGTGACCCTGCCGCGGTCACGCTCGTGGCGGTCACCAAGGGGCAGCCGGTGGAGGCCGTCGAAGCCGCGCTGGCGGCGGGCATCGCCGACCTCGGCGAGAGCCGACCCCAGGAGCTCGCGGCGAAGGCCGACGACCTGGTCGACCGCGGCGACCCCGAGGTGCGCTGGCACTGCATCGGCCGCCTGCAGCGGAACAAGGTCCGCTCCATCGCCCCGCTGGTGCACCTCTGGCAATCCGTCGATCGGCTCTCGCTCGCCGGGGAGATCGCCCGCCACGCACCCGGTGCGTCGGTGCTGGTGCAGGTCAACGTCAGCGGCGCCGACCAGCAGGGCGGGTGCCCTCCGGAGCGGGTCGCCTCGATGGTGGAGGGCTGCACCGACCTCGGACTCGAGGTGCGCGGCCTCATGGCCATCGGCGCCCACGGCCCGCCAGAGGCGGCCCGGCCCGGGTTCCGCGCGCTGCGCGACCTGGCGGACCGACTCGAGCTGCCGGAGCGATCGATGGGCATGAGCGGCGACCTCGAGGTCGCCGTTGCCGAAGGAGCCACCATCGTCCGCGTCGGTGGCGCGCTGTTCGACGTTCCGTTCGAGACCCGTGGCGGATCCGCCGCCATGGGAAACTAGGGTCCACGCCCCAGAGGAGGAGACCCCATGGCTTCCATGTGGCGCAGAGCGATGCTGTACCTCGGGTTGGGACCCGACGACGAGTACGACGACTACGACATGGGCGCCGTCGTCGACGACTCCGCCGTCGGACCCGTGCGTCCCGTCTCGCAGCCCCCGGTCCAGCAGCCGCCGCCGCAGCCCAGCCGGTACCCGGCGGCCGCTCCGCCTCCGGTCGCGGGCGAGGAGCTCGGAGGGTCGCGCTCCGTGCGCACCATCGGCGTGCAGCCGATGCGTCCGCAGGCCATGGCCGATGGCGTCGATCCGGCCGAGCGTCCCCGCACTGCGGTGGTCCGCCCGCTGCAGCCGGTGTCCACCGCCAAGCCGCACGTGGTCGCGCCGACCTCGTTCAACCACGCGCAGGAGGTCGCCGACAAGCTGAAGGTCAGCCAGCCGGTGATCGTGAACCTGCAGAACGTCGACCGCGACCTGTCGCGGCGGATCATCGACTTCGCCTCGGGGCTCTGCTACGGCGTGGGCGGGCAGATGGAGCGGGTGGCGAACAACGTCTTCCTCCTCACGCCCTCCAACGTCGAGGTGTCCGCCGAGGAGCGCCGGCGGCTCGAAGAGCACGGCTACGGCGAGAGCTGACCGAACCGTTGCTCTGCACCCTCCTCCAGCTCTACCTCTACATCGTCTTCGCGCGGATCCTGCTCTCGTGGTTCCCCGTCACCCCCGGTGGCGCGCTCGCGCAGATCACGCACGTGCTCTACAACCTGACCGAGCCGGTGCTCGGGCCGATCCGCCGCGCGATCCCGCCGGTGCGCTTCGGTTCGATGGGCCTGGACCTGTCGCCGATCATCGTGTTCATCGGCGGGCAGCTGCTGCTGGGACAGATCTGTTGACCCCCGCCCGCCCACAGGGCGACAAGGGGAGGTGGTTACCATCGCTCGCATGGACCTGACCTCGCAGGTGCTGCACGACGTGGAGTTCCGCGAGGCGAAGCGGGGCGGCTACCACACCCAGGACGTCGACGAGTTCCTGGAGCGCCTCGCCGTCGCGGTCGACCGCCAGGAGGCCCAGCTGCGCGAGGCGCGCCAGCGCGTCGCCGCCGCGGAGCAGCGGACGGCCGAGGCGGAGCGGCGCGCGGCCGAGGCGGAGCTGCGGGGCGGCGGCGGATCCGACGCGGACGAGACGCTCAAGCGCACGCTCGTGCTCGCCCAGCGCACGGCCGACGCGGCGATCCGCGAGGCCGAGGAGCAGGCGGCCCGGATGCTCGCCAGCGCCGAGGACGAGGCCCACCGGCTGGTGAGCGATGCCCACGACGCCTCGGCCCAGGCCTACGCCGACGCCGAGGAGGAGGCCCGCCGGGCCCAGCACGAGGCCCGTACCCGGGTGCTCGCGGAGCTCCAGGAGCTCGAGGCGGGCCGGGAGCTGCTGCGCAGCGACGTGGAGCTCCTCGAGCAGCACATCGAGGTGCAGCGCGAGCGGCTGCGCCTCACGATCCGTGATCTCACCGCGCTCGTGGAGGACCCCGCCGCGCTGCGCGAGGCCCTCGTGCCGAGCCTGGCCGAGGTCACGATCCCGCAGCCCGCGCCCGAGCCGGAGCCCGTCCGCCAGCCGCACCGGCTGGTGGCCGCGCCGCTGCCCGAGGACGACCACGAACCCGAGTGGGCCGCCGCCGACGCGGAGGCGGAGGACTACGAGCCCGTGGCCGCGCCGTCCCCTCGGCGCCGCCAGGGCCGGAGCGAGCCGGTGGAGGAGGAGCGCCCGCTCCTCGCCGACGCCCAGGAGGTCGTCGAGGACGACCTGCTCGACGAGGACGAGGACACCTACCTGGCCGAGCTCCGCAAGGCCATGACGGACGATCAGCCGCTCGGGCCTCGGGAGGACGAAGACGAGGCGTATGGTGCAGGGCCGCCAACGGGCAGGTCCCGGTTCGGCCGCCGCCGCTGACCCTGCCGCACCATTCGACGCCCCGACGCGGCCACTGCCTAAGATGACTCGTCCTTTGAACCCCCTGGAGAAGGTGATTCCACCGTGCTGGTCCTGCTGAGCTTCGCTCTCGTGCTCCTGGCGACCGTCCTGCTGGTGCTCGGTCTGCTGAACGACGACGGCCTCACGTTGATCTACGTGTCCATCGCGAGCAGCGTGGCCGCAGCCCTCGTGCTGATGATCGCGCTGCGCGTGAGCAAGCCGAAGGCCGAGAAGGCCACGGCTCCTCGTCCGCTTCCCGAGCCCGAGCCCGCTCCTGCCGCCGCCGGCGGCAGCACGTGGGAGGAGCCGGCCGCGGGCGGCTGGGACGCCGACGCCGAGGTCGACTTCCCGATCGCCGACTACGACGACCTCACCGTCGCGCAGATCCTCCCGCTGCTCCCGCAGCTCTACGCCGACGAGATCGGCGTGGTCGAGGCCCGCGAGCGGGCCAGCAAGGCCCGCCCGAGCATCCTCGACAAGCTGGCCCAGCTCCGCGGCGACACCACCACCGTGGAGACCGCTCCCGCGCCGACCGTGAAGGCCTCGGCCGCTGCCTCTGCGGCCAAGCCGTCCGCCCGCCCGAGCGCCGCCGACGAGTGGTTCCCGATCGAGGGCTACGAGAGCCTCACCGCGGCGCAGATCCGTCCGCTCCTCGGTGAGCTGGACGACGAGGAGCTCGGCCTCGTGCGCGACCGCGAGGTCTCCCTCGGCCGCCGCCCGAGCGTGCTCTACGAGATCGACCGCCGCCTCGGCACCGCCGCCCCGGCGAAGGCCTCCACCAAGAAGTCGCCGGCCAAGAAGTCCACCGCCAAGAAGGCGCCGGCCAAGAAGGCGGCTCCGGCGAAGAAGGCCGCTCCGGCCAAGAAGGCGGCCGCCGCCAAGAAGTCGCCGGCCAAGAAGTCCACCGCCAAGAAGGCGCCGGCCAAGAAGGCGGCTCCGGCGAAGAAGGCCGCTCCGGCCAAGAAGGCCGCTCCGGCCAAGAAGGCCACGAAGCGCTAGTCGGAACGCCGTCGGGGGGCGCCACCGCGCCCCCGTAGGATGGCGCGCTCATGTTCGCTGCCCTGCCCCCCAAGCCGGATCACGACGCGCTCGAGCTGGCGATCCTCGAGCGCTGGGAGCGCGAGGGGACCTTCGCCCAGCTGCGGGCGATGAACGCCGACGGTCCGCGGTTCAGCTTCATCGACGGGCCCGTCACCGCGAACAAGTCCCTCGCGGTGCACACCGCCTGGGGTCGCACGTTGAAGGACGTCTTCCAGCGCTACAAGGCGCTGCGGGGGCACCACCAGCGCTACCAGAACGGCTTCGACTGCCAGGGCCTCTGGATCGAGGTCGGCGTGGAGAAGGAGCTCGGCCTCAACTCCAAGCGGGAGATCGAGGAGTACGGCCTCGAGGAGTTCGCCCGTCGCTGCCGCGCCGTGGTGGAGCGCTCGTCGGCCGACCTCACGGCCGGGTCGATCCGCCTCGGCCAGTGGATGGACTGGGGGAACGACTACTTCACGTTCTCCGACACGAACATCGAGTACATCTGGCGGTTCCTGAAGATCGTGCAGGAGAAGGGGTGGCTGTTCCGGGGCCACCGCGCCACGGAGTGGTGCCCGCGCTGCGGCACGTCGATCTCTGCTCACGAGCTGGTCGGCAGCTACGTCGACCGTGAGGACCCGGCGCTGTCGGTCCGCTTCCCGCTGCTCGACCGGCCCGGCGAGGCCGTCGTGATCTGGACCACCACGCCGTGGACGCTCCCGGCCAACGTCGCGGTGGCCGTCCAGCCGACCGCGCGGTACGGCCGGCTCGCCAACGGCGACTGGGTCGGCGTCGAGCGGGCGGGCGACCAGGAGGTCGTGGAGACGCTCCTGGGCAGCGAGCTGGTGGGCTGGCGCTACCGCGGTCCCTTCGACGACCTCGGGCCCGGTGGCGAGGTCGCCCACCGGGTGATCGGCTGGGACGAGGTCGCCGTCGACGAGGGCACCGGCCTGGTGCACATCGCACCGGGCTGCGGCACCGAGGACTTCGACCTGAGCAAGGTGGAGGACCTCCCCGTGCTGATGCCGGTCGACGAGAGCGGCCGGTTCGTCGCCGCCTACGGGTGGCTGGCCGGCCGTGGCGCCCACGAGTCGGGCGACGACATCACCGCCGACCTGCGCACGCGCGGTCTGCTGGTGCGGGCCGCCACCATCACCCACCGGTACCCGGAGTGCTGGCGCTGCCACACGCCCCTCATCTTCCGCATCTCCGACGACTGGTTCATCGGTGTCGAGGAGATCCGCGCGCCGATGCGGGAGGCCAACGCCACGGTCGAGTGGACCCCCGAGTACATGGGCAAGCGGATGGACGACTGGCTCGTCAACATGTCCGACTGGAACATCTCGCGGCGGCGCTACTACGGGTTGCCGCTGCCCTTCTACCCGTGCGGCTGCGGACACCTCACGGTCGTCGGGTCGAAGGCCGAGCTGGCCGAGCTCGCCACCGGCCCGCTCGACGGCCTCGAGGAGCTCCGCCGTCCGTGGATCGACCGGATCGCCATCCGCTGTCCCGGGTGCGGCGACGAGGTGCAGCGCGTCACCGAGGTCGGCGACGTCTGGCTCGACGCCGGGATCGTGCCGTTCTCCACGCTCGGCTGGGAGAACCCCGAGTGGATCGACGAGGGCTACGCCACCGGCGCCGCCAAGGGGCTGACCACCGCCGACCTGCCCGACCGTGCCTACTGGGAGGAGTGGTTCCCGGCCGACTGGGTGTCGGAGATGCGCGAGCAGATCCGCCTGTGGTTCTACTCGCAGCTGTTCATGTCGGTCGCGCTCACCGGACGGGCCCCGTTCCGCAAGGTGCTCGGCTACGAGAAGATGCTCGACGAGCACGGCAAGGAGATGCACGGCTCCTGGGGCAACATGATCGACGCCCCGGACGCGTTCGCGGAGCTCGGCGCCGACGTGATGCGGTGGCTCTACTGCGCCCAGCCGCCCACGCAGAACCTGCTGTTCGGCTTCGGGCCCGGCCACGAGATCCAGCGCAAGCTGCTCACGCTCTGGAACAGCGCCTCGTTCTTCATCCAGTACGCCAACATCGCCGACTTCACCCCTCGGTACGGCGACCTGACGACGCGACCCAAGGTCGAGACCCATCTGGACAAGTGGCTGTTCGCCCGCACGAACCAGTTCGTGGCCGAGGCCACGGAGGCCTACGACGCGTACCTCACCGTGAACGTGCTCCGTGCGTTCGAGAGCTGGGTGGACGACGTCTCCAACTGGTACGTCCGTCGCTCGCGCCGCCGCTTCTGGGATGGCGAGACCGCCGCGCTCCGCACCCTCTGGGCCTGCCTGGTCAACGGCGTGCGGGTGGTGGCCCCGGTGATGCCGTTCCTCGCCGAGCACCTCTGGCAGACGCTCGTGGCGCAACCGCTCCCGGATCCTGACGTCCCGCGGTCGGTCTTCCTGGCCGAGTGGCCCCAGGCGAAGAAGGTCCAGCGGACGCTGCTCGGCGACGAGGCCGCGGTGCGGCAGGTGGTCGACCTGGGCCGCCAGGCCCGCGCCACCTCGAAGCTCAAGACCCGCCAGCCGCTGCGCCGCCTCGTGGTGGAGGGGCTCGATCGGGCCGAGGGGCACGCCGCCGACATCGCCGAGGAGCTGCGCGTGAAGGAGGTCGTGTTCGGTCCCATCGAGGCGACCGACCTTCGGGTGCGGCCCAACCTGAAGGTGCTCGGTCCCCGGCTGGGCGCGGAGCTGGGTGTCGTGCGCTCCGCCCTCGAGGCCGGCGAGTGGGAGGCGCTCGACGGTGGGGCGTTCCGGGTGTCGGGCCACGAGCTCGCGCCCGACGACGTGCTCGTCGAGCGCACGGAGAAGGTGGGCTGGGCGGTGGCCACCACCGACGGCGTGTCGGTCGCGCTCGACACCGAGCTGGACGACGAGCTGCGCCTCGAGGGTCGTGTCTACGACGCGATCCACCACGTCAACGGGCTCCGCAAGGACACCGGCCTGGAGCTCACGGACCGCATCCGGCTCACCCTCCCCGCCGCCGACGAGGACCTGCTGGCCCACGCCGACTGGCTGGCCACCGAGACGCTCGCGGTGAGCGTGGACCTCGGCACGGGCGACGAGATCGCCCTCGAGAAGGTCTGAACCAGAAGGTTCCAACCGGCCCGATCGGCAGGTTGTGGTCCCCGGGGGGCCTGGTTAGGATGCCGCACCCTTTTGGGGGCACGAGCCCGATGTCGGGCCCGCGCGAGCTGTGAGAGGACGGCATCCGACCGATGGCACCCGCCAAGAAGGCGCCTGCGAAGAAGGCAGCCCCTGCGAAGAAGGCGCCGGCCAAGAAGGCAGCGGCCCCGGCCAAGAAGGCCCCGGTCGCGAAGAAGAAGACCGCCCCCCCGGCGAAGAAGGCTCCCGCCGCCCCGGCGAAGAAGGCGCCCGCTGCGAAGAAGGCCCCCGCGGAGCCGCCCAAGCGCGTCGTGTCCCCGCCGGCCCTCGCCGCCAAGGCCACCGTGAAGAAGGCCCCGCCGCCCCGCAAGGGCCCCCTCGACAAGTTCCTCCTCGGCCAGGTCGAGGCGCTCCAGGACGAGCGGGTCACCTACGTCCGCCAGGCCGCGTCCCTGAAGGCCGAGGCCGACCTGCTCGTGGCCGAGCGGGAGCCGGGCGACGTGCAGTTCGACGAGGAGTCCGGCGAGGGCGACACGCTCGCGGTGGAGCGCGAGCGCGACCTGGCGCTGAGCGCCCAGGCCAGCGCCGCCGTCGAGGAGATCGACCTCGCGATGGCCAAGATCAAGGCCGGCACCTACGGCGTGTGCGAGCAGTGCAACGGCACCATCCCGAAGGAGCGCCTCCGGGCCCTCCCGCACGCCGCTCTGTGCGTGCAGTGCAAGTCGGCAGGCTTCGCCGGCCGACGATGACCGTGACCCGCCACCGCCTCGCGTTCGCGACGGCGGTGGCGATCGTGGTCGGCGCCGACCAGCTCACGAAGCACCTCGCCCTCACCGGGCTCGACGACGGACCCATCGACCTGCCCGGCTCGCTCCGGCTCGTCCTCACCTTCAACGACAGCGCCGCCTTCAGCGTGGGTGGCGGCCGCACGTCGTGGATCGCCGGGCTCGCCCTCTGCGTGGCGATCGGGATCACCGTCGTCGGCCTGCGATCGGACCGTCGGCCGACGGCCGTCGGCTGGGGCGTGGTCGTCGGCGGCGCGGCCGGCAACCTGGTCGACCGCGCCCTGCGCGACGGCAACGGCGTCCTCGGGGGACGGGTCGTGGACTTCGTCGACCCGGGCTTCTGGCCGGTGTTCAACGTCGCCGACGCCTCGCTGTGGGTCGGCATCGGCATCCTGCTGCTGACCTCGTTGCGCGACGAGCGCCGCAAGGCCGCTCTCGAGGTGGGGTCGTGAGGATCCGCGAGGAGGTGCCCGAGGCGCTGGCGGGGGAGCGCCTCGACCGCGTCGTGTCGATGATCGCCGGGGTGAGCCGCTCCGAGGCCACCGCGCTCCTCCAGGCGGGCGAGGTGCTGCTGTCGGGCGCCGTCGTCACCACGCGGACCGTCAAGGTCTCGGAGGGCGACGTCATCGAGCTCGACCTTCCCGAGCACGACCCGACCGGAGGCCTGGAGGCCGACGCCTCCGTGGAGGTCCCGCTCGTCCACGTCGACGAGCACCTGCTGGTGATCGACAAGCGCTCGGGCGTCGTGGTGCACCCCGGCGCCGGCCAGCGCACGAAGACGCTCGTCCACGGCCTGCTGGCCCACCACCCCGAGGTCGCGGCGGTCGGCGACCCCAGCCGCCCCGGCATCGTCCACCGGCTCGACAAGGGCACCTCCGGGCTCCTGCTGGTCGCCCGGACCCAGCCCGCCTACGAGGGCCTCGTGGCCGCCCTGGCGGCTCGCACGGTCCACCGCAGGTACCGGGCCGTCGTCTGGGGCCACGTCCAGGCCACCCGCGGCCTCATCGACGCCCCCATCGGCCGTTCCACGCGCGAGCCCACGCTGATGGCGGTGGCCGAGCGCGGCAAGGAGGCCCGCACCCGCTACGAGGTCCTCCACCGCTTCGACGAGCCGGTGCCGGTCACCGAGGTGGCCTGCGAGCTGGAGACGGGCCGCACGCACCAGATCCGCGTGCACCTCAAGTCGATCGGGCACCCGGTGGTCGGCGACACGAAGTACGGCGGGGCCCGCCAGTCGCTCCCGATGGCCCGCCCGTTCCTGCACGCCGAGGGCCTGGCCCTCGACCACCCGATCACGGGCGAGCCGCTGGCGTTCGAGTCCGCGCTGCCCGCGGACCTGGTGGAGCTGCTGGGCCGCCTCGCCTAGGGACGGGGCCCCTACGGGACGAGGTCGTTGATGTCCGGCCAGTCGCGCTGGCCCTTGGCCATCGACGCGATGTCGGCCAGCGTGAAGCTGTCGAGGTGCGCCCGCATCCGGCTGCTGATGCCACCCCACACCGCGAGCAGCACGCACTGGCCCTCGTGGTCGCACGCCCCGTCCTGGTGGGGGAGGCCGAAGTCGCCCACGGCGATGGGGCCGTCGACCGCGGAGACGATCTCGCCCAGGGTGATCTGTCCGGGCTCGCGCGCCAGCACGTAGCCGCCGCCCACGCCGCGCTTCGAGCGGACGATGCCGGCGCCCTTGAGGGCGAGGAGGATCTGCTCGAGGTACGGCTGCGGCAGGCCGGTGCGCTCGGCGATGTCGCGCACCGAGGTCGGCCCGGACTCGTCGGCGTGCAGCGCGAGCGAGAGGAGCGCGCGGCTGGCGTAGTCGCCTCGGGTCGACACCTTCACGCAGGCAACTGTACGGGCACTAGCGTTCCCGACGCCGCGAGGTACCTGCCATGCCCGACGAACCCACGCTCCCGACCTACGACGGTGCCTGCATCAGCAACCTGGTGCCGGCCCTCCTGCACCCGGGTGACGCCGCGCCGGCGTGGCTCCCCGAGGCGGCCCACGATGCCGAGCGGGTGGTCCTCCTGGTCGTCGACGGTCTCGGTTGGAACCAGCTCCAGCCCCGTTCGGGGCTGACGCCGGCCCTCACGGCCTTGGACGGCGGCCCGATCACCACCGTGGCGCCGTCCACCACGGCCACCGCGCTGACGTCGATCACCACCGGTCTTCCGCCCGGGGAGCACGGGGTGGTGGGGTACCGCATCGCCGTCCACGGCGAGGTGCTGAACATCCTGCGATGGAACACCTCGGCCGGCGATGCCCGCGAGAGCATCCCGCCCACCAAGCTCCAGACCCACGCGTGCTTCGGCGGCCAGCGTCCGCCGGCCGTCACCCGGGCCGAGTTCGCCACCTCGGGCTTCACCGGAGCCCACCTCGAGGGTGCCCGCTTCTCCGGGTACCGCACCATGGGGACCCTGGTGGCGGAGATCGTGCGACTGGCCCGTGCCGGCGAGCCGTTCGTCTACGCCTACTACGAGGGCCTCGACAAGGTGTCGCACGAGTACGGCCTCGGGCCCGCGTACGACGAGGAGCTGGTGTGGATCGACCACCTCATCGCCCGCCTGCTCGAGCAGCTGCCGGCGGGGACCGTGCTGGTGGTCACCGCTGATCACGGCCAGGTCGAGGTGGGCGACCACGTGCTCGCGCTGCCGTCCGACGTCCAGTCCCACGTGCAGATCCAGTCCGGCGAGGGCCGCTTCCGTTGGCTCCACGCCCGATCCGGCCGGGCGACGGCCCTGCTCGACGCCGCCACCGAGCTGCTGGGCGACGACGCGTGGGTGCGGAGCCGCTCCGCGGCGATCGCGGAGGGCTGGTACGGCCCGGTCGTCACCGACGCCGCCGCGGGCCGCCTCGGCGACGTGCTGCTGGCGGCCAAGGGCCACGTCGCCTTCGACGACCCCGCCGACACCGGTCCCTACGTGCTGGTGGGCCGCCACGGCTCCCTCACCGCCGACGAGATGCTCGTCCCCCTGCTCGTCGGCGTCGCCCGATAGCGGCGTCGATAGGGTGGCCGCCATGTCCGAACCGACCCCCGACGGCAGCGACCAGGTGCTCACCCCCACGGTGGTGGAGGACGAGGCGCCGACCCAGGCCCAGGAGTCCGTCGAGTCGCCGGGCAAGGTGATGCGCATCGGGTCGATGATCAAGCAGCTCCTCGAGGAGGTGCGGGGCGGCGAGCTCGACGAGCCGAGCCGCGAGCGCCTGCGGGAGATCTACGAGACCTCGGTCTCGGAGCTGGCGTCGGCCCTGTCGCCGGACCTGCGCGACGAGCTGACCCGCCTGGCCCACCCCTTCGAGTCCACCGGGACCCCGTCCGGGGCCGAGCTGCGGGTGGCGAAGGCCCAGCTGGTGGGGTGGCTCGAGGGGCTCTTCCACGGCATCCAGGCCACCCTCTTCGCCCAGCAGATGGCCGCTCGCCAGCAGCTGGAGCAGATGCAGGGCCAGCTGCCCCCGGGGGTCGCGGGCCGCTCGGGCGGGCCCGACGACGGCCCTCGTCCAGGCGCCTACCTGTGAGGTACCGTCTTCGAACCACATCCGTGTGATTCGCAGGCCGATTCGCAGCCGTCGCCGAGGGAGGAGGGGCAGGGGTGGCTGACAGCTTCACCCACCTCCACGTCCACACCGAGTACTCCATGCTCGATGGCGCCGCTCGCATCGGCGAGGTGGTCGCCGCCGCCGTGGCCGACGGGCAGCCCGCTCTCGGCATCACCGACCACGGCAACATGTACGGGATCCTCGACTTCTACCGGGCGTGCAAGGACAACGGCATCAAGCCGGTCCTCGGCTCGGAGCTCTACATGGCCCACGAGAGCCGGAGCGAGCGCCCGTCGCGACGCGGCCGGCTCGACGATGGCGGCGGCGACGTCGAGGGAGGGTCGAAGCTCTACTACCACCTCACCGCGCTGGCCGAGACCGACACCGGCTACCGCAACCTCATCCAGCTGGCCAGCCGGGCGTTCCTCGAGGGCTACTACTACAAGCCCCGCGTCGACTGGGAGCTCCTCGAGGAGCACAGCGAGGGGCTGATCGTCACCACCGGGTGCCTCGGCGGCCACGTGCTCCAGCACCTGCTGCGCGACGACTTCGACGGCGCCGTGAAGGCCGCCGGCCGCCTCCAGGACATCTTCGGGCGCGACAACCTCTTCATCGAGCTGCAGGACCACCGGCTCCCGGAGCAGCAGCGCACCAACCCGATGCTCCTGGAGATCGCCCAGCAGCTGCAGGCCCCGCTGCTGGCCACCAACGACAGCCACTACGTGCACCGCCACGACGCCGTGGCCCACGATGCGCTCCTGTGCGTGCAGACCGGGTCGCTGATGAGCGATCCCGACCGGTTCAAGTTCACCGGCGACGAGCACTACCTCAAGCCCGCGCACGAGATGCGCCACCTGTTCGACGAGCTGCCCGAGGCATGCGACAACACGCTGTGGATCGCGGAGCGGGCCGACGTCACCATCGAGTTCGGCAAGCCGCAGCTGCCCACCTTCCCGCTGCCCGAGGGCTTCGCCACGGACAAGGACTACCTCCGCGACCTGACCATGACGGGCGCGAAGAAGCGGTGGGGCGCCGCGCTCGACGACCGCATCGTCGAGCGGATCGCCTATGAGCTCCAGGTCATCGAGTCGATGGGCTTCTCGTCGTACTTCCTGATCGTGTGGGACCTCATCAAGCACGCGCGCGACGCGAACATCCGGGTGGGTCCGGGGCGGGGGAGCGCGGCGGGCTGCGCGGTGGCCTACGCGCTCTGGATCACCGACCTCGATCCCATCAAGTACGACCTGCTCTTCGAGCGGTTCCTCAACCCGAGCCGCATCTCCATGCCCGACATCGACATGGACTTCGACTCCCGGTACCGCGACGAGATGATCCGCTACGCGGCCGAGCGCTACGGGCGCGACCACGTGGCCCAGATCGTCACCTTCTCCACCATCAAGGCCCGGGCCGCCGTCCGCGACGCCGCCCGGGTGCTGGGCTACCCCTACGCGGTGGGCGACAAGGTCGCCAAGGCGATGCCGCCGCTGGTGATGGGCCGGGACACGCCGCTGCACGCGTGCCTCGAGCTCCAGCCGAAGTACGAGGACGGCTACAAGATGGCCGCCGACCTCCGGAAGATGCGCGACGAGGACCCCGACGCCGCCAAGGTCATCGAGGTGGCGAAGGGCCTCGAGGGTCTGCGCCGCCAGGACGGCATCCACGCCGCCGCGGTGGTGATCACCAAGGAGCCGCTCACCACCTACCTCCCCGTCCAGCGCAAGCCCGAGGGCGGTCAGTCGCCGGAGGAGGCGCCGATCGTCACGCAGTACGAGATGCACGGCGTCGAGGACCTCGGCCTGCTGAAGATGGACTTCCTCGGCCTGCGCAACCTGGACGTGATCAGCGACACGCTCGAGGTCATCCAGGCCACGCGCGGCATCGAGCTCGACATCGACACCATCGCCCTCGACGACGCCGAGACCCTCGCCCTGCTCTGCCGCGGCGACTCGATCGGCGTGTTCCAGCTCGAGGGCGGGCCGATGCGGGCGCTCATGCGCTCGCTGGCCCCGAGCAGCTTCGAGGACGTCGCCGCCCTCGTCGCGCTCTACCGACCCGGCCCCATGGCCGCCAACATGCACAACGACTACGCCGACCGGAAGAACGGCCGGAAGGCGGTCGAGTACTTCCACCCGGACGCCGAGGAGCTCCTGGCCGACACCTACGGCCTGATGATCTACCAAGAATCGGTCATGCGGGTGGCGCAGAAGTTCGCCGGCTACTCCCTCGCCGAGGCCGACAACCTGCGCAAGGCGTGCGGCAAGAAGATCCGCGAGCTGATGAAGAAGGAGCGCAAGGCCTTCGTCGACGGCGTCGAGCAGACCGGCTACGAGCGCAAGCTGGGCACGTCCCTGTTCGACATCATCGAGCAGTTCGCCGACTACGCCTTCAACAAGTCGCACTCCTTCGGCTACGGGTTCATCGCCTACCAGACCGCCTACCTCAAGGCGCACTACCCGGCCGAGTACCTGTCCGCGCTCCTCACGAGCGTGAAGGCCAACCTCGACAAGGCCGCCGTCTACCTGGCCGAGTGCCGCACGATGGGCATCGAGGTCACCGTCCCCGACGTGAACCGGTCGCTCTCGGACTTCGCGCCGGTCGTCGACGGCGAGAAGCCGCAGATCGTCTTCGGGCTCTCCGCCGTGCGCAACGTCGGGTCGGGCCTCGTGCAGCTGCTGCTGGCCGAGCGGGAGGCGAACGGGCCGTTCATCGACTTCTACGAGTTCTGCGAGCGCGTCGACTTCCAGGTCCTGAACAAGAAGACGCTGGAGTCGCTGATCAAGGCCGGCGCCTTCGACAGCTTCGGCCACCCGCGCCAGGGCCTGCTCCGCGCCTTCGAGCGGATCGTCGACGGCACCGTCTCCCGCCGGCGCGAGCGCGACATGGGCGTGATGTCGCTGTTCGGCGAGGTCGACGACGCCGGTCCGATGTTCGACGAGCGGCCGGCGATCCCCGACGTCGAGTTCGGCAAGCGCGAGCGCCTCTCGTTCGAGAAGGAGATGCTCGGCCTCTACGTGAGCGACCACCCGCTGATGGGCGCCGAGGCGTCGCTGCGGCGGCGCTGCGACGGTGCGCTCACCGACGTGGCCGAGATGGACGACGGCGCCATCCGCACCTTCGGCGGCGTGGTCACCGGGCTCCAGCGGAAGTGGACCAAGAAGGGCGACCTCATGGCCGTCTTCATGCTGGAGGACCTGCAGACCGCGGTCGAGGTCATGGTGTTCCCGAAGTCCATGACCGACCACGGGCACAAGCTGACCGACGACGCGGTGGTCACGGTCCGTGCCCGCGTCGACACGCGGGAAGACCAGCCCAAGCTCATCGCCATGGAGGTCGAGCCGTTCGAGCCGATGTCCGGCGAGGCGTTCCCGCTGCGGGTGAAGGTGGCCTCGGCGGCGCTGTCCGAGGCGATCATCGGCGACCTCAAGCGCATCCTCGGCGAGCACCCCGGCGACTCCGAGGTGTTCCTCCACCTGGGTGATCGGCAGGTCCTGCGCCTGCCCGACGAGTGGACCGTGGACGTCGGACCGGCCCTCCTGGCCGAGCTCCGGGTCCTCCTCGGGGCCACCGCGATCCTCGCCTAGGGCCGTTCTGGACCCGACTTGACCGCGCGGTCACGGGCCCTGACCTGCGGGTTCGCGGGCTAGCACATCGCTGTCGAGTTGCGCCGGAGCCGCTGGGCGACTGGACTAGCAGGGTCCGAACCACGAGATTCCGGGGGCTGGCAAGCGCATGTCGATCCAGGTCGAGACCAAGGACTGCACCACTCTGGGCGACGCGGAGCTGGCCGAGCTGGCTGATCTCTGCGCCCAGGGGCCCATCCCGTACGAGGTGGGGCTGCTGTCCAAGCAGGCCGAGGCATGGGTCCTGATCACCCAGGCCCGGGACAACGGGAAGCTCAAGGGCTTCGCCTTCTGCACGCTGGAGCGCATCGGCGGCACGCCGTGCGTCCTGGTGGGCCTGGCGTCCATCACCCGGGGCTCGAAGCGGGACACCGTCCTGCGGAACATCGTGCAGGACCAGCTCCGGCGGGCCGTGCTGGCCTTCCCGGACGAGGACGTGCTCTACGGCACCCGGTTCACGGAGCCGGCCGGCTTCGAGGCCTTCAAGGCCCTCAACGACGTCGTCCCCCGCCCCGACCACCGGGCCAGCGGCGAGGAGCGGGCCTGGGGCCGGCGCCTGGCCAAGCGGTTCGGCGTCGACACCGCGTCGTACGACGACCGGTCGTTCAAGGCCACGGGCACCGGGTCGCACCCCGAGGTGTTCGACCACGAGAGCCTGAAGCCGGAGGCCATCGAGGCCGACGTGGCCGCCTTCTTCAAGGGCAACAACGCCAAGCGGGGCGACTCGCTGGTGGCGTTCGGCTGGGCGATGGCCGAAGACCTCGCCAAGCTCGCCTAGCCGGGCTCTCGAGCCAAAGCTCGCGTCGCCGACCTTGGAGCTGTCCGACGCCGTCCGCCGGCGGCGGATGGTCAGGGCGTTCACCGCGGAGCCGCTGCTCCCCGGCACGGTCGCGGCCCTGGTCGACCTGGCCCGTCGCGCCCCGTCGGCCGGGCACACCCAGGGCTGGGCCTTCGTGGCCCTGGAGGGCGCCGAGCAGACGGCTCGGTACTGGGACATCACCCTGCCGTTGGAGCGCCGGGCCCGGTTCCGCTGGCCGGGCCTGCTGACCGCTCCTGCGCTGGTGGTCGCCCTCGTGCGGCCGGACGCCTGGCCCGAGCGCTACGCGGAGCCCGACAAGGCCGCGTCGGGGCTGGGCGACGGGCTCCGATGCCTGGACGGTCCCGTACTGGTGGATCGATGGCGGCATGGCCGTGGAGCACGTCCTGCTGGGCGCCGTCGACGCCCGGCTGGGAGCGTGCTTCTTCGGCCTGTTCGGCCACGAGGCCGCGGTCCTCGCCGAGCTCGGCGTGCCCGACGGTTGGCGCGCGCTCGGCACGATCGCCATCGGCCGTCCCGCCGCCGACGGGCCCGGGCGCAGCACCGCGCGGGGCCGCCACCCCCTGTCCGACGTCCTGCACCGCGGCGGCTGGGGGACCTAGCCCCTCGGAGCCTGCACCCTCCACGAACCTGACGGGGTGTCAGATAGGGTCCGGGCCGTGGGGGACCTCACCAACCATCGCGTCCTGCTCGCCCAGCGGCCCGAAGGGCTCGTGACCGAGGAGGACTTCACGCACGACACCGCCGAGGTGCCCGAGCCGGGCGACGGCGAGGTGCTGCTGCGCACCGAATGGGTCGGCATCGACGCCACGGTCCGCACCTGGCTCTCGAAGGCGGAGGGCTACATCGAGCCGGTGGGAATCGGCGAGGTGGTGCGATCGAGCGGCATCGGGCGCGTCCTGGCGTCGAGGAGCGACAAGGTGCCCGAGGGGTCGCTCGTCGCCACGCTCACCGGCTGGCAGGAGTACGCGGTGGTCGGCGACGACCCGATGCTCACCACGCCGCTGGCCGAGGGCACCGACCCGCTCGCCGCGCTCAGCGTGTTCGGCTCCAACGGCATGACCGCCTACGTGGGGATGCTCGAGGTCGGCAAGATCAAGGAGGGCGAGACGGTCGTCGTGTCCGCCGCGGCCGGCGCCACGGGCTCCATCGCGGTGCAGATCGCCAAGCTCCACGGGTGCCGGGTGGTCGGCATCGCCGGCACCGACGACAAGTGCGCCTGGCTGGTGGACGAGCTCGGCTGCGACGGCGCCATCAACCACCGCACGGACGACCTCCCCACCAAGCTGCGCGAGCTCTGCCCGAAGCGGGTCGACGTGTTCTTCGACAACACCGGTGGCCCCATCCTCGACGCCGTGCTGGGCCGGATCGCCGACCGGGCCCGCGTCGTGCTGTGCGGCGCCATCTCGTCGTACAACGACCACCACAAGCCGCCGGGCCCGCCCAACTACCTCAACCTGATCTCGCGCCGGGCCCGCATGGAGGGCTTCATCTCCTGGGACTCCTGGGGCCGCTGGGCCGAGATCACCGGGGTGCTCGCCGGCTGGATCGACGAGGGCAAGCTCAAGTACCAGAGCCACGTCTTCGAGGGCCTCGAATCCGCCCCCGAGGCGCTCAACGCCATGTTCACCGGCGCCAACACCGGCAAGGTCGTCATCCGCGTGAACCCGGACGCGTAGAACCCCGGTTCTGGCGTCGCTGCGCCACGCCTGGCGTCACCGGACAACGCCGGAATCGGGTTGGGGATCATCGGGTTGGGGCTGCTCCGCTCGTGGCGCGAGCTGACGTTCTTGTGATCTCAGGCGCCACAGTCGGCTGGCTGAGATCACAAGAACGTGGTGGTCACGGGACGAGCTGGGCCTCGAGCTGGTCGGGGGTGTCGGCGGGGAGCTGGCAGGTGTAGTTCCGGCAGACGTAGGCCTTGCCGTCGTCCCGGCCCTCCCACAGGGGGCCGTCGGTGCGCTCGCCCCAGGCCAGCACCGCGTTGGGGAGGAGGCGACGGCGCACGGCCTTGACGAGGTCGGGACGGTCGCCGGTGACGACGACCTCGGTGGTGCCGCGCACGGCGAGGTCGACCGCGGCGAGGACGTGGCCGAAGGCGGTCGGGTGCTGGACGGCCATCGGGCCGAGCAGGCGGACCAGGTCGAGGCCCCGCTCCCGGTAGCGCTCGTCGCCGGTGAGGGCGGCGAGGCGGAGCAGTCCGACGGCGGCCAGGCCGTTGGCGCCCGGGGTGGCGTTGTCCATGAGGTCCTTCGGCCGGGCGATGAGCGCCTCGGCGTCGTGGCCGCTGGTGAAGACGCCGCCGTGGTCCGGGTCCCAGAACAGGTCGAGGAGGGCGTCGGCCACCGCACGGGCCTCGTCGAGCCAACGGGCTTCGCCGGTGGCCTCGGCCAGACGCGTGAACGCGTCGACGAGAGCGCCGTGGTCCGTGCCGTAGGCGAGGTGGCGGGCACCCGCGTCGGCCTGCCACGAGCGCAGCCAGCGCCCGTCGGGGCGGCGCAGCTCGCGCAGCAGGAACTCGGCGGTCTCCACCGCGGCCTGGACCCATGCGGGCTCGCCGGCGGCCGCGCCCGCCTCCGCCAGCGCCGCGACCGCGTAGGCGTTCCACTCGGTGAGGACCTTGTCGTCGAGGCCCGGACGCACCCGCGTCGAGCGGGCGGCCAGGAGCGCGGCCCGGGCCCGCTCGATGCCCTCGGGCCGGGCGAGCTCGCCGCGGCCGTGCATGCGGTTGAGGATCGTGGTGCCGTGCTCGAAGTTCCCAGCCGGGGTGACGCCCCACCACGACAGGGCGAGGTCGGCGGCATCGGGCAGCAGGTCATCGGCGAGGACGGCGCGCACCTCGTCGGGCGTCCAGACGTAGAACTTGCCCTCCTCGCCCTCGCTGTCGGCGTCCTCGGCGGACGCGAACCCGCCGCCGGGCTGACGCAGGTCGCGGAGCAGGTACTCGATCGACTCGGCCACCACCTGGCGGAACCGCGGCTCGCCGGTGACCAGCCAGCCGTGGGTGTAGAGCCGGATGAGCAGCGCGTTGTCGTAGAGCATCTTCTCGAAGTGGGGGACCAGCCACTCACCGTCGACCGCGTAGCGTGCGAACCCCCCGCCGAGGTGGTCGTAGATGCCGCCCGCCGCCATGGCGTCGAGCGTGGTGGTGACCGCCGCGCGAGCCCGCTCGTCGCCGCGGGCCGCCGCCGCCAGGAGCGCCTCCTGGGCCATCGGCTGCGGGAACTTCGGCGCCCCGCCGAGCCCGCCCCACACCGGGTCGGAGGCGCCGAGGAGGGCGCCGACCGCCTGGTCGAGCTGCTCGACCGTGGGCAGGTCATCGGCCGGGCGGACGAGCGCGCTGCGGCCGAGGCTCTTCGTGAGCTCGTCGGCCTGCTCGAGCAGCTCGGGGCGCCGGGTCTGCCACAGCTCCTCGATGCGCTCGCACAGCTCGACGAAGCCGATCATCCCGCCGCGCCGCTCCTTCGGGAAGTAGGTGCCGGCGAAGAACGGGCGCCCGTCCGGGGTGCACACGACGGTCATCGGCCAGCCGCCCTGGCCCGTCATGGCCTGGGTGGCCTCCATGTAGATGTCGTCGACGTCGGGTCGCTCCTCGCGATCGACCTTCACGTTCACGAACACCCGGTTCATCACCGCCGCGACGCCGTCGTCCTCGAACGACTCGTGGGCCATCACGTGGCACCAGTGGCAGGCGGAGTAGCCGATCGACACGAGGATCGGCACGTCGCGCTCGCGCGCCTCGGCGAACGCGTCGTCGCCCCACGGCTGCCAGTGGACCGGGTTGTCGGCGTGCTGGCGGAGGTAGGGGCTGGTCTCCCCGGCGAGCCGGTTCACGCCAGGCGGGCCCGCAGGAGGGCGACGCCGTCGCCGGTGAGGTCGTCGAGCGGGGCCGGCCGGTTGCAGAGCACTGCGAGCAGCGATCGCGCGGGGCCGCGGACCAGCGGGCCGTCGCCGTGGGACCAGTCGACATCGCTCGCCTCGTGGCGGAGGCCCTTCTGGTGCTTGCGCTGCGTGAAGCCGACGCCGGCCTTGGGCTGCACCACGAAGTCGAGGCTCGTCCGGAGGGCGTCGGGCTCGGGGGCATGCGTGAGGCCGAGTGGGCGGCGCAGGTCGACGCCGTGGACGAGGAGGTCGGTGAGCGGGGCGATCGGCCCGAACCCCGGCGGCCCCCACTGGGCGTCGGCCTCGTCCCGGAGGAGCGCCACGAGCTCGGCGTCGCTGTGCTTGGCCGCCTCGACCGTGAGGAGCTGGATGAAGCGGCTGGGACGGAAGCCGGAGCGGACGAGCGCGCCGGCGCTCTGGCGGGGGGAGAACGTGAGGTTCAGCGTGAGGTGGGCGATCACGTCGCGCACCGTCCAGCCGGCGCAGAGGCTCGGCGTGGCGAGCTGCTCGGCGGTGAGCCCCTCGGCCAGATCGGCCAACGTGCGGCGCTCCGCCGCGATCCAACCCCAGATCGGCTCCATCGGCCGAGGGTAGGTCGTCGGGCTACGTTCCGGCGATGGAGCTGACGCTGGAGGGACGGGTCGCACTGGTCACGGGCGCCTCGCGGGGGATCGGCAGGGCGATCTCGAAGGCGTTCGCCGACGCGGGTGCCTCCGTGCTGCTGTCGTCCCGGAAGCAGGCCGACCTCGAGGCCACCGCCGCGGAGATCGGCGGCGACGTCGACGTGTTCGCGGCCAATGCCGGTGACCCCGATCAGGCGGCGGCCTGCGTCGACAGGTGCGTCGAGCGCTTCGGCGGGCTCGACATCCTCGTGAACAACGCGGCGACCAACCCCTACCAGGGGCCCACGATCGACATCGACCTGCCCCGCTACGACAAGACCTGGCAGGTCAACCACCGCGGGCCGCTCGTGTGGACCCAGCTGGCCTGGCGGGCGGCGATGTCCGAGCGCGGGGGCTCCGTCATCAACATCGCCTCGATCGGCGGGCTCTCGGTCGAGTCGAGCATCGGCGTCTACAACGGCACGAAGGCGGCCCTCCTCCACCTCACCCGCACCCTGGCCGCGGAGCTGGCCCCGGGCGTGCGGGTCAACGCGATCGCGCCGGGCCTCGTGAAGACCGACATGGCCCGCGCCCTCTGGGAGCCGGCCGAGGAGCTGATCGCCGCCTCGATGCCGATGGGTCGCCTCGGCGTGCCCGAGGACATCGCCGGCTGCGCTCTCTACCTGGCCAGCGACCTCGCCAGCTGGATCACCGGCCAGACCTTCGTGGTCGACGGCGGCGCCCTGCTCGGCCAGGCCGCCCGCCGCTCCCCGCGGAGCTGACCAGGCCGTGGCCCGACGCGATCGCGACCCCCGGCCGCCGATCGAGGTCTTCGGTGGCGGCCCGACCGAGGAATCGGTGCAGGAGGTGGCCGTCGGCGGTCACGGTCGTGGGCGCCGTCGGTGGTCGTTCGCGATCGCGGCGGTGGCACTGCTGATCGGCGCCGGGGTGCTGCTGTCCGACGGGCCGTCCGAGCCGGACTCGACCGCCGCCTCCTCGAGCACGACCCGCAGCACGGTGCGGCGCACCACGACGACGTCGACGCTCCCGGCACCGATCGGGCAGGTCTTGCCAGAGCCGACCGGCGGCGCCGCGCTCCTCCTCACCGCGGCCGGCTCGGAGTGGTGGCTCCTCGACCTCGACTCGGGCGCGCTGCGGGAGATCGACCGGCAGTTCACGTTCGAGTTCGGTGGCATCGTGCCGATGCGGGGTGGTGTCGCGGTCTCCAACGGATCGGACGCCCTCTACCTCCCGCTGCTGGCCGGCGGTGACCCCGTCAAGCTCGGTGACGGCGGCTTCCTGGCCGGCGCGGGTTCCGGGGATCTGGTGTGGGTGGGGTCGAACCCTGAGGGAGGCGGGCCGCCCGAGGAGATCCGACTCGTCGACCTGCGCGGGCGCGTGCGGGCCCGGCGCCCGTTCCCCTCGCAGTACTACGAGGTCACGGAGGTCGGACCGCTGGTGGGGGTCGGCGGCCGAGCCTTCGTGATCGACGAGGACGGGCCGCGGCCCCTCGGGGTGGGCGACCCCGTCGGCTCGTCCGCTCGGCAGGCCGTCGTGCGCGAGTGCGGCGAGGACGGGGTGTGCCGGGTCCTGCTGGTGGACGTGCTCACCGGGGAGCGCCGCGAGGTGACCTCGCTTCGAGGCGATCCGTCGGACGACTACGCGTCGGTGCAGCTCGGTCCCGACGGTGACGTGGTGCAGGTGCGGTTCGACGAGCGCACGGGGCAACCCGCACTGCGCTGGGTGAGCGCAGACGACCGCCTGCTGGCCGAAGGCCAGCTGGAACGGATCGGGGAGCAGGGCTACTACGGGTCCGAGCTGGCGTTCCTTCCCGGGGGACAGGGTGTCGCGTGGCCGCTCGGGAGCGAGGTGGTCGGTCTGGTCCGCCCGGTGGACGGACGGCTGGGGGTCCGCGAGGTGCACGTCCCGGGGTTGCGCGGGATCGAGCAGGTCTTCGTCGTCAGCCCGTGAGGTCGCGCCGGCGGACCTTGCCGCTGGCGGTGCGGGGGAGCTGGTCGACGAGCTCGACGACGGTCGGGGCGGCGTAGGCCGGGAGCGCCGCCTTCACGTGACCGCGGAGGGCGTCGAGCGACGGTGGGTCCGTTGGATCCGCCGGAACCACCACCGCGACCACCCGTTGACCCCACTCCGGGTCGGGTCGCCCTACCACGGCCACCTCGGCCACCCCGGGAGCGCCCGCCAGCGCCCGCTCCACCGCGGCCGGCCACACGTTCTCGCCGCCGGTGATGATCAGATCCCCGCGGCGGCCGTGGACGCGGATCCGCCCGTCGACGACCTCGCCGAGGTCGCCCGTGGGGAACCACCCGTCGGCGCGTCGTGGGTCGGTGCCGTCGCGGTAGCAGCGCAGGAGCATGGGCCCTCGCAGCAGGAGCTCGCCGTCCTCGACTCGGACCTCGACCCCGGGCAGGGGCACGCCGTCGTAGGCGATCCCGCTGCCGGTCTCGGTCATCCCGTAGGTGGCGACGACGTTGGCGGGCCGGTCCGGCGGTGGGGCCTGGCCGCCGACGAGGATCGAGCGCCACGCGGACGCGTCGATCCGGGCCAGCGCGGTGGGCACGAGCGAGGTGCGGGTGCACCCGGCGGCCACCGACTGCTGGACCGCCTCGGCGTCGAAGCGGTCGTGGACCGTGAGCGCGGTGCCCGTGTGGAGCGCACGCGTGACGACCGACAGGCCCCCGACGTGGGAGAGCGGCAGGCAGGCCAGCCAACGATCGCTCGACGGGTCGATGTCGAGGGCGGCGCTGGTGGCCTCGGCCGACGCGGCCACCGCCGCATGGGTGAGCACCGCGGCCTTGGGGGCACCGTCGGTCCCGCTGGTGGCGACGACGAGCGCGTCGCCCGGCTCGACGTCGTCGTCCACCCGGGCCGCGTCGACAACGGCGGCGCGGGCGGGGCCGGGCAGCCGGGGGTCGAGGGGCAGCACGGCATCGCCGCCCTCCCAGGCCCGTTGCAGGGCGTCGACGAACGCGGGACCCGATGCCTCCACCACGACCACGCGCGCCACGGTGGCAGCGTAGGAGCCGGCCGGGGGAGACTCGGCGCCCATGGCCGCCGCCCCCGAACGTTCGCTGCCCTCCGGCTGGCGGGCGTGGCTCGCCGGAGCCCGCCCCCGCACGCTGCCCGCGGCCGTCGTCCCCGTGGCGGTCGGCACCGCCTGCGCGGCCACCGAGGGCGACATCACGGCGTGGCGGGCCCTGGCCGCCGGCGCGGTGGCCCTGCTCCTGCAGATCGGCACGAACTTCGCCAACGACTACAGCGACGGGGTGCGGGGCACCGATGCTCCCGGCCTGCGGGTCGGGCCCGTGCGCCTCGTCGGATGGGGCCTCAAGCCTCCGGGGCAAGTGAAGCGGGCCGCAGTGCTGTGCTTCGGCTTCGCGGCCCTCGCCGGCATCGCCCTCGCGGCGGCGGTCGGCCCCGAGCTGATCATCGTCGGCGCCGCGGCCATCGCGGCCGGCTGGTTCTACACGGGGGGCAAGCACCCGTACGGCTACTACGGGTTCGGCGAGCTGTTCGTGTTCCTGTTCTTCGGGGTGGTGGCCACCGCCGGCACCGCGTACGTCCAGCACGAGCAGCTCACGGCGCTCGCGCTGGTGGCCTCCGTGCCCGTCGGCTTCCTGGCCACGGCGCTCCTGGTGATCAACAACCTGCGCGACATCCCCGGCGACACGGAGTCGGGCAAGCGCACCCTGGCCGTGCGCATCGGTGACCGCCGCACCCGCGGGCTCTACGTGGGACTGCTCGTCGTGACGTTCCTGGTCGGCGTGCCGATCGTCGCCGGCGGATTCGGCCACCCGTGGGCGGCCGCCGCGCTCGTCGGCGTGGTGCTGGCCCGCAAGCCGGTGACCACCGTGCTCGAGGGAGCGCGGGGCCCCGCGCTGATCCCGGTGCTCGCCGCGACCGGGCAGGTCCAGCTGGCTGCCGGGCTGCTGCTCGCGGCCGGGGTCTGGCTCAGCTAGCCCTTCTGGCGAGCGGCCTCGGCCAGCCAGGGACGGAGGAGCGCGAGGAACGCGTCGGGCTGCTCGAGGTGGGCGGCGTGTCCCGACCCGGCGAGGGCCGCGAACGCCGCGTTGGCGCCGATGCGCTCCACCAGGCGGTGGCCGAGCGCGGTGAACTTCGCGTCGGTCTCACCGGCGATGACCAGCACGGGCATGGACAACGAGCCGAGGCGGTCCCACAGCGGCTCCTGCGCCCCCGTGCCGGCCAGCTCGAGGCTCGAGCGGAGCCCGGCGATGGTGTTGCGCCGCCGGTCCTCGATGCCGGCCCGGTCGCGGGGGACGCCGGCGAACATGGGCTGGGCCATCCACCCCTCGAGGAACGCCTCCAGGCCTTCGTCGGCGATGCGGGCCGAGGTGGCGCGGTCCTGGGCGATGCGGGCGGCGCGGTCGGCGGGGTCGTCGAGCCCACCGGTGCCGCCGAGCACGACGAGCGCCTCGACGGCCTCGGGGTGGGCGAGGGCTGCGTGCAGGCACAGGCGGGCGCCCATCGAGTAGCCGACGTAGGCGGCGGTGCCGCACGCCTCCACCAGCAGGTCGGCCCCCGTGGGCAGGTCCGCCCGCACCTCGGCGGAGCCACCGTGGCCGGGCGCGTCCGGCAGCAGGACCTCGTGGTCCGCGCCGAGCGAGGTTGCGAGGTCGCCCCAGGAGCGTCCCGTCTGGGTGAACCCGTGGACGAGGACGACCGGCGGGCCGCTGCCGAGGCGCTCGACGTGCAGGCCCATGCGGCGATCCTGGCAGATCGCTGGCCCCGCGATGCACGCGCTCGCCGTCCGGGTGTGCTCGGATGTCGCCCGATGGAGGCACCCCCCGAGGACATCCAGGTCACCTTCGCGGCGACGCTGGTGGACGAGTGGGTGCGGTGCGGCGTCACCCACGCGGTCGTCTCGCCGGGCTCGCGCTCCACACCGATGGCCCTCGCCGTCGCCGCCCACCCCGGGATGTCCGTCCACGTGCACCCCGACGAGCGCAGCGCCGCCTTCACGGCCCTCGGCCTGGCCCTCGGCTCCGGCGCCCCCGCCGTGGTGATCACCACGAGCGGCACCGCCGCCGCCGAGCTGCACCCGGCCGTCGTCGAGGCCGACCTGGCCCGGGTGCCGATGCTGGTCTGCACCGCGGATCGTCCCCCGGAGCTGCGTGACGTGGGCGCGCCGCAGGCGATCGACCAGGACCACCTCTTCGGACGGGCCGTCCGCTGGTTCCACGCGCCGGGTGTGCCCGATGCCGCGGGCGCGAGCCGGTGGCGGGCGCTGGCCGACCGGGCCCTCGCCGCGGCCACGGGGGCGGCCCCGGGGCCGGTGCACCTGAACCTCGCCTTCCGCGAGCCGCTGATCGGTCGGATCCGACCGCTGCCGCCGGCCGCGCCGGGCCTCGGTGCTCGATGGGGTCACGGAGCACCTCGCGTCCTCGTCACCGGCCGCGCGCTCACCTTGGTCGACGACCTCGTCGGCCGGCGGGGCGTGATCGTGGCCGGGCCCGGCAGCGGCCCCGGCCGGGCCATCGACGAGGTCGCCGCGCGCTCTCGGGTGGCCGGTCCTCGCCGCCCCGCAGGCACCGGTGTGGGGCGTGGCCGGGGCAGTGGTCCCCTGCGCCGACGCCTTCCTCCGCAGCGGGTGGCTGGCCGAGCGCCTGCGCCCGGAGGTGGTCGTCCGCCTCGGCACCCCGCTCGCCTCCAAGGAGCTCTCGCGGTGGGTGGCGGGCAGCGGGGCCGACGAGATCGTGATCGCCGGGCCGGGTCGGTGGGTCGACCCGGGGGGCACGGCCGACGTGGTCCTCGCCGCCGATCCCAGCGAGGTCCTCGACGGCTGGTCCAGCGCCGTGGGTGGAGCCCTGCCCGTCGCGGGGGGAGCCTGGCGCACTGCGTGGCAGCAGGCGGGCTCGACCGCCTCGTCGGCCATCGAGGCCGCGCTGTCCGCGGAGGCCGGACCGACCGAGCCCGGGGTGGCGCGTGACGTCGTCGCGGCCTTGCCCTACGGCAGCGAGCTGGTGGTCTCGTCGTCGATGCCGGTGCGGGACCTCGAGTGGTTCGGCCACCCGTCGGGCGGTGTGCGGGTCCACGCCAACCGCGGTGCCAACGGCATCGACGGTGTCGTGTCCACCGCCGTCGGCGTGGCGCTGGGGGCCCGACGCCCCACCGCCCTCCTCGTCGGCGACCTCGCGTTCCTGCACGACTCCAACGGCCTGCTCGGGGCACCGGGCCGCGGCATCGACCTCGTGGTGGTCGTGGTCGACAACGACGGTGGCGGCATCTTCTCGTTCCTGCCGCAGGCAGAGTCGCTGGCGGACGACCGCTTCGAGGCGCTGTTCGGCACGCCGCACGGACTCGACCTGGTGGCGCTCGCGCGGGCCTACGGGGTCGTCGCCCGCGAGATCACCGACGTCGCCGGCGAGGTGCCGGTCGCGGTCGCGGCCGGCGGGGTGCACGTCCTGGTGGTGCGCTCCGATCGCGCCGCCAACGTCGCGGTGCACGATCGCCTCCTTGCCGCCGTCGACGCCGCGCTGGGCCCGCCCGGCTGATCCCGGCGGGGCCGTCGCGCACAAACGGTCAGAGGTGCTGGTCGCTGACGCGTAGCGTTGGGGCCATGATCGGTCGCCGGACGAAGATCGTCGCCACGATCGGGCCCGCGTCCGATGCCCCTGCCATCCTCCGCGGCGTGCTCGAGGCAGGGGCCAACGTCTGCCCGCGTGGGCCTCGCCCACGGTCCGCTCGAGGCCACCCTCGACCGCATCGCGCGGATCCGTGCGGCGGCGGCGGATCTCGGCCGGCCGATCGGCATCCTCATCGACCTCCCCGGCCCGAAGGTGCGATCGGCGCCCTTCGGGGAGGAGGGCGTCCAGCTCCTGCCCGGCGCCACCGTGCGGCTCACCGAGGCGCAGCCCGGCGACGTGAGCACGTCGGAGGTGATCGCGGTGAGCCTGGCCGGCGCCGTCGACTCGCTCGTGGAGGGCGACCGCATCGCGCTGGGCGACGGTGGGGTGGCCCTCGTGGTCTCGGGCGCCGCGCCCGACGGCGTCGTGGCCGTCGTGCAGTCGCCCGGCATCCTCCGCGGCCGCCCCGGGGTGTCGCTGCCAGAGGACCGCATCGCGCTCCGGTCGCCGACCGAGCGCGACCTCGAGCTGCTCGCCGGCCTCGACCTGGCGGACATCGACCACGTGGCCGTCTCGTTCGTGCAGACCGCCGAGGACATCGCCGCCGTGCGGTTGGCCATCGACGACTCCGGGGCCCGCATCATCGCCAAGATCGAGACCGGTCCGGCGGTCGCCAACGTGGACGACATCCTCCACGCGGCCGACGGCGTGATGGTCGCCCGGGGCGACCTCGGCGTGCGCCTCCCGCTCGAGGACGTGCCGCACATCCAGAAGCAGATCATCCGCACGGCCGTGAGCCACGGCAAGCCGGCCATCACCGCCACCCAGATGCTCGAGTCGATGGTGTCGGCGCCCGTGCCCACCCGGGCCGAGGTCACCGACGTGGCCAACGCCGTGTTCGACGGCACGAGCGCGGTGATGCTCTCGGGCGAGACCGCGATCGGCGTCGACCCCGTCGCCGCCGTGGAGGCGATGGCGAGGATCACCAAGCGGGCCGAGCGCGAGTTCGACTACCGGGGCTGGGGCGCCCGGCTCGGCGAGCAGCAGATGGTCGGGCTGCGCGATGCCCCCATGGCCACCCGGATCACGTCGGCCATCACCGCGGCGGCCTGGCGCGCCTCGGTCGACGCCGAGCTCGCCGCGATCATCGCCTGCACGAGCTCGGGCCGCACCGCCCGGATGATCAGCCGGTTCCGCCCGACCTGCCCGATCCTGGCCCTCACGCCGATCCCCCGGACCGCTCGTCAGCTGGCGCTGGCCTGGGGCATCCGCTCGATGGTCATGGACACGCACGGCACCACCGACGAGGTGGTGTGGTTCGCCGTCCAGGCCGCCGTGCAAGACGGCATCGTGCGGGCCGGCGACCTCGTCGGCGTGCTGGTGGGCTCACCGACCGAAGCCGAGCCCGTCACCGACGTGCTCCGCTTGGTGAGGGTTCACTGAGCCGCAGGCTCAGTGAACCGAACCGTTCAGTTCTGGCCGGCGGCCAGAACTCGTGGGGTCGTCGCTCGTCGGCGGAGCCGACGAGCCAGTCGTACAACCGGTCGCTGAAGTCGGGCCAGAAACCTGGCTCCCGCCGGCTTCGCCGGCGATCCGCGGGTTTCTGGCCCGACCTCAGCGACGGCGCTTCAGCTGGCGAGCTTCGCTCGCAACGACCCCACTGGCGCTGGCATCCGCCAGCGCGTCACCGCTCGTTGGGCGCCCCAAGGGCGCCCAACATCGCGCTGAGCTTCGCCTCGGTCTCGGCGAGCTCGGTCTCGGGGTCGCTGTCCGCCACGATGCCGTTGCCGGCGATGACGCGGGCCCGACCGCCGTCGACCTGGGCGCAGCGGATGCTGACGGCCCACACGCCGTTGCCGGCGGCGTCGACCCAGCCGACGGTGCCCGCGTAGCGGCCGCGCTCGATCTCCTCGTGCGCGTCGATCCAGGCGGTGGCGAGGTCCAGGGGCCAGCCGCAGATCGCCGGGGTCGGGTGGAGGGCGGTGACGAGCTCGAGCACCGACGGAGCCGGATCTGACAGCAGGCCCTCGACGTAGCTGGCCAGGTGCTGGACGTTGGCCACGGCCACGATCGACGGCTCGGGCTCGAAGTCCAGGTAGGAGCACCACGGCAGCAGCGTGTCGTAGACCATGTCGATCGTGATCTGGTGCTCGTGGCGGTAGGTGGTCGACGAGCGCAGCGCCTCGGCCAGCTCGGTGTCCTCGTCGGGGTCGGTCCCCCGGGGAGCGGTGCCGGCCATGGGTTGGGCCCGCACCCGGTCCCCGTCGCGGCGGACGAGGAGCTCGGGGCTGGCGCCGAGGAACCCGTCGACGAGGAACAGGAAGCAGTCGGGATAGCGAGCCGCGAGCCGGCGGAGGACCACGCTCCGATCGAACGGCTCGGATCGCTCGACCAGGATCTCGCGGGCCAGGACGACCTTGGACAGGCCCCCCGGGGGCTCGGCGGTCATGTGGGCGGTGGCCTGGGCCACCAGGTCGCACCACCAGGCCGGGTCCTTCGCGGGGGTGACCGTGGGGTCGTCGCCAGCGGCTCCGCCCACCTTCCGATCCGACGGGACCGGGATCGCCCCGAGGTCGGGGACCTCCGGCGTCTGGTGGGGCGGGCCGATCGTGGTGACCCACGCGTCATCGCCTGACACCCCCCACACGACCGCCGGCACCACGAGGTCGGCCCCCGGGTGGGGGTGGAAGGGGAGGGCGCCGAAGGCCACCGGGCCGGTGCCCGGCACCTGCACCTCGTCGTCCACCTCGACCTCGCGCAGCCAGTGCGCCGCCTCGGCGACGGGGATGTGGGCCGCGGTGCCGCGGGCGGCCAGCCCCTCGCCGGCCTGGACGTGCAGCACGCCGGCGGATCCGGCCGCGGCGAGGAGGTCGACCGGAGCCGGGAGCCGCCGGGTCCGCGCCACGAAGCGGGCCGGCGTCGCGCTCACGTCTCGGTGGGGCGCTCGGGTCGGGACGCCGTGATCAGGTGGGCGATCCCGACCGACAGGAGCCGGCGGTCCACGTCGACGAACCCGGCGTCCGCGACCTGCTGGACGAGGACCTCGGGCGTGGGCATGTAGGCGAGCGAGCGGGGGAGGTACCGGTAGGCCGCGGCGCTGGAGCCCAGCAGCGCGCCGATGCGGGGGACGACCTTGCCGAAGTAGATGCCGTGGCCCCATCGCAGGAGGCGGTTCGGCGGCTGCGTCGCGTCGAGCAGCGCGATCCGCCCGCCGGGTCGGACGACGCGGGCGAGCTCGGCGAAGAACGGCGGGAGCGACTCGAAGTTCCGGAGCGCGAAGCCGCACGTGACCCCGTCGACGCAGGCGTCCGGGAGCGGCAGGCGGAGGACGTCGCCCTGGAGCAGCGGGGCGTCGGTGCGGGCGGCGGCCAGCATGCCGAACGACAGGTCGGCGCCGATGGGACGCAGGCCCTGCTTGGTGAGCTCGCGGCAGAGGTCGCCCGTGCCGCAGGCGAGGTCGAGCACGGTGGCGCCGGCGTCGAGTCCGAGGGAGCGCACGGCCTTGCGTCGCCACCCGACGTCCATCCGGAACGTCATCACCCGGTTCACCAGGTCGTAGCGCGGGGCGATGGCGTCGAACATCGACCGCACCGCCTCGACCTTCTCCTCGCCCTGGGGCAGGGCGTCGGGAGCGGTGAAGCGGGACATCGGCTGCATGCTAGGAACCCCCCGTGGCCAGCCCCCAACCGGTGCTCCTCCTGCCGCCGTCGGAGGGCAAGGCCACCGGCGGGGACGGCCCGGGCTGGGCCGCCGGCACGATGGCCGATCGTGGGCTCGATCGCCACCGGCGCGTCGTGCTCTCCGCCGCCCGGGCGGCGGGGGTCACGCCTCGGCGCGCACCCACGCGGCCCGCCATCGAGCGGTACACCGGCGTGCTCTACCGCGAGCTGGACTGGCCGAGCCTGGCGGCCGCGGCCCGGGCCCGCGGCGGCGAGCAGGTGCGGACCTTCTCCGGCCTGTGGGGCCTGGTCGCTCCCGGCGATCCGATCCCGCACTACAAGCTCAAGGCGTCCGCCCGGCTCGGCGACCTCGGGAACCTGGCGGCGTGGTGGCGGCCCCGGCTCGCCCGCCCCCTCGCGGAGCTCACGGCCGGGCGCGTGGTCTGGGACCTGCTCCCGATCGAGCACGCCCGGATGGCCACGTGGCCCGAGGGTGGGCCGTGGGCCCCGAGCCAGCGGATCACCGTGCGCTTCGTCGACCGGGGCGGCGCCACGGTCAGCCATTGGAACAAGCTCCTCAAGGGTGCGCTCGTCCGGTGGGTCCTCACGGAGCAGCCGTCGTCGGCCGCGGACCTCGCCGGCTTCGACCACCCGTTGGGCTACCGGTTCGACGACGGGGCGTCGGACCTGTCGGGTCCCGTCGCTGCGGTGGTGCTCCGCGAGGGCGGCTGAGCCGAGCCTGCGGCCGCCCGGCCGTAGGCTCGGCAGATGTCCGAGCCGCGCCCCCACTTCCGGCTCTTCGGGATCCCGGTGCGGATCGAGCCGGTGTTCTTCGTGATCGCCGGCCTGCTCGGACTGCAGCTGGCCGACCAGTCGCTGGCCCTCGTGGCTGTCTGGATCGGCGTCACCTTCGTGTCGATCCTCGTCCACGAGTTCGGCCACGCCCTCACCCTGAAGGCGTTCGGGCAGCCGTCGGAGATCGTCCTGCAGGGCCTCGGCGGGGCCACGATCAGCCGCCGCCGGCTCAGCAAGGGGAGGAGCATCGCGGTGAGCCTGGCCGGCTCGTTCACGGCTCTGGTGCTCCTGTGGCTCCCGGCCCGGGCCCTCGACCACGGCGTCTGGTGGAACCAGCAGGACGAGTGGCTGCGCGGCCTGGTCACCTTCACCGCCTTCGCCAACCTCTGGTGGTCGGTGGCCAACCTGCTGCCGATCCGCCCCCTCGACGGCGGCAACGTGGCCACCGAGCTGTTCGGGGCACCGGCCGCGCGGCGGCTGTCGATCGTGGTCGCGCTGGCGGGTGGCATCTGGGCGTTCCAGAACGGGCAGCAGTTCGCCGGGATCTTCGCCCTGATGCTGGCCTTCCAGAGCTGGCAGGAGGTGCAGGCCGAGTCGCGGGCCGGGGGTCCGCCCCCCAACCCGTTCCGCTGACCCGCCTGGTCAGTCCGCCGCCTGCTCCTTGGCCCACCGGTAGTCGGCCTTGCCGCTCGGGGACCGCTGGATGTGCGGGACGAACCGGAACTCCTTGGGGAGCTTGTACCGGGCGATGTGGGTCTCCGCCTCCTTGAGGAGCGCGGCCTCGTCGACGGCGGTGCCCTCGCGGAGCTGCACGATGGCCACGACCTCCTGACCCCACTTCTCCGACGGCCGGCCGGCGACGACGACGTCGTACACGTCCGGGTGGTGCGCGAGCGCCTGCTCGACCTCCTCGGCGAAGATCTTCTCGCCGCCGGAGTTGATGGTGACCGAGTCGCGGCCGAAGAGCTCGATGAGCCCCTCGGCGGAGAGGCGGGCCCGGTCGCCCGGCACCGAGTAGCGCACGCCGTCGATCACCGGGAACGTCTTGGCGGTCTTCTCGGCATCGCCGAGGTAGCCGAGGGGCACGCGGCCCTTCTGGGCGAGCCAGCCGACCTCGGCGTGCCCGGCCTCGAGCACGGTGCTCAGGTCCTCGCTCACGATCGCAGCACCCGGGCCCGGGGTGAACGTGCCGGTGCTGGCCGACTGGCCGGCGGCGCTCATGTGCGACATCTGGCTGCCGGTCTCGGAGGCGCCCACCGCATCCATCACCATCACGGTGGGGAGCTGCGCCAGGAACCGGTCCTTGAGGGTGGAGTTCAACGGAGCGCCGCCGGAGATGACCATGAGGAGCGACGACAGGTCGTACCCGCCGTCACCCGTGCCGGTGGCCTCGAGCTGGTCGACGAGGGGACGGCCGAAGGCGTCGCCGACGATCAGCAGGATGTTGCACGTCTCGCGCTGGATGGTGCGCCACACGTCGTCGGGGTCGAACCCGACGACCTCGTCCTGGATGCAGATGGTGTTGCCGCCGGTGAACGTGTTGAACGCGAGCCAGTGGCCGGCACCGTGCATGAACGGGGGTGCGGGGAGGAGGCGGGCGCCACCGCCGCGGGCCGTCTCGACGATCTGCTCGAGGTCATCCCACTCGCCGCCGGTGGCCATGCTCCGACCGCCCATGGCGCCGACGAAGATGTCGGCCTGGCGCCACAGGACGCCCTTGGGCATCCCGGTCGTGCCGCCCGTGTAGAGGATGTAGAGGTCGTCCGGGCTCCAGGTCACCGCCGGCAGCTCGGCGCTGGCGGCGGCGAGCGCGTCCTCGTACCAGACCGCCCCCGGCAGCAGCGGGGTGTCCGAGCCGTCGTCGACCTGGAGCAGCACCTCGAGGCGGGGCAGGTCGGGGAGCACCTCGGCGACGCGGTCGGCGAAGGTGCTGTGGAACACGATGGCCCGGGCGCCGGAGTCGTTGAGGAGGTAGCGGAGCTCCTCGGCCACGTAGCGGTAGTTGACGTTGAACGGCGCCACGCGGGCCTTGTACGAGCCGAGCATGGCCTCGATGTACTCGTTGCCGTTGTGGAGGTAGCAGGCGAGGTGGTCCTGGCCGCTCTCGTGGCCGCCGAGGTCGGCCCGGTCGGTGTGGGCGCCGAGCCCGGCGCCGATGAGGTGGTTGGCGAGGCGCCGGGTGCGATCGCTGACCTGCGCGTAGGTGAGGCGACGGTCGCGCCACACGATGCACTCGCGGTCGGGCACCGCGGCCGCAACCGCTTCGTGTATCTGTGCGAGGTTGTACTCCACCATCGTTCCCTGTCCCCCCTGGGTCACCGACGAAGGGCGACCCTAGCGGCGAGTGCAGCGACCACTAGCACCGGGAGCCGGCCGTCGGGAGGGCGCCGTCGACCAGGTACCGGGTGATGGCGGCGTCCGCGCAGTCCGAGGCGCCGAGGGCCACGTGGCCGTCGATCTCGACGGTCAGCAGGACCCCGGCGTCCAGGTGGTCGGCCACCGACACCGCCTGTGCGTACGGGGTGGCCACGTCGCCGGTGCTGCCCACCACGAGGATCGGTGGGGTGCCGGGAGCCCGGACCGGGTGGGGGTCGAGGTGGCTGTTGGGGAGGTAGGCGCACGGCAGGAGCTCGTTGGACAGCGCGGCGCCGAACCGCGGCGAGTCCTTCGCCGCCTCCGCCGCATCCTGCCGCCACTGCGCGGGGCCGACGGGGTGCGGCGCGTCGAGGCAGGTGACGATGGCGAACGGTGCGTAGGCGACCAGGTTCGTGAACGATGCCGCCATCGCGGCGATCCCGTCGAGGTCGCCCCGCGACCCGTCGTGCAACGCCTCCCACAGGCGGGGCCAGTGCTCGGACCCGTAGGTCGCCATGAACACCGCGTACCGGAGCTGCGTGAGCCCCACGCCGTCGAGGGTCCCTCCCGCGGCGGCCATCTGGGCGGCCAGCGCGTCGTAGGCGGAGGCCACGCCTCCGTCGGCGGTGGTCGGGCAGTCGTCGTCGGCCGCGCACGCCGCGGCGATCGCGTCGAAGGTGGCGTCGATGGCGTCGAGCTGCTCCTCGTCGCTGGCCGTCGTCCCCTCGTTGGGGTCCTCCACGCCGTCGAGCACCATCGCCCGGACCGACGAGGGGTAGGCCTCGGCCCACAGCAGCCCGATGGCGGAGCCGTAGGAGATGCCCACGAAGCTGATCTGCGGCTCGCCCAGCGCCAGGCGCAGGACCTCCACGTCGCGGACGACCTCGAACGTCCCGAGGTGACCGATGCGGACGCCCTCGGTCGCGGCGCACTCGTCACCGACCGCCTTGGCCGCCGCCTCCAGCGCCTGCTGCCCCTCGGGCGTGGTGGGTGCGTGGTCGATGGTGCGGAACGCGGGGATGGTCGATCCGCACGTGATGGGGGTGCTCTCGCCGACGCCGCGCGGGTCGAAGCTCACGATGTCGAACCGCTCTGCAACCTCCGGCGACACCCGGAACCCGCGCCGGACGCGCCGCACACCCGAGGCGCCCGGGCCGCCGGGGTTCATCACCAAGGTGCCGATGCGCGCCTCGGGGTCACCGGCGGGTCGCTTGATCACGGAGAGCTGCAGGGTCTCGCCGGCCGGTGCTCCGTAGTCGACGGGCACGGTGAGGGTGCTGCACTCGAAGCCACCGCCACAGTCCGCCCACTCGAGCGGGGGTGGCTGGGGCAGCGGCATCGTCGTGGTGGTGGTCGGCGCCTCGGTGGTGCTGGTGACGTCAGCGTCGTCGGGCGCGAGGTCGGCGGCGTCGTCACCCTTCGAGCAGGCGGCCAGGACCAGGGCCGCGGCGAGCACGACGGAGCCGGCCCGTGGGAGGCGAGGTCGCACTACTCGTAGTAGCGGAAGAGGTTCTCGCTCACGCAGCTCGGCTTCTCTGCGCCTTCGCACTCGAAGGTGAAGCGCATGCAGACCTGGGCGCCGCCGGCGATGTCGCTGACGTCGAGCAGCTCGACGCCGACGCGCACCTTGGCGCCGACCGGCACCGGCGAGGGGAAGCGGACCTTCTCGCAGCCGTAGTTCACGGCCATCTTCACGCCGTCGACCCGGATCACCTGCGGGACCAGGACCGGACCGAGCGACAGGGTGAGGTAGCCGTGGGCGATCGGCCCTCCGAAGGGGCTCTCGGCCGTGGCCCGCTCGACGTCGACGTGGATCCACTGGTGGTCGCCGGTGGCGTCGGCGAAGAGGTTCACCCGCTCCTGGGTGATCTCCATGTAGTCGCTGTAGCCGAGGTGCT
This sequence comes from uncultured Microthrixaceae bacterium, assembly GCA_963727905.1. GTDB lineage: Bacteria > Actinomycetota > Acidimicrobiia > Acidimicrobiales > VFJN01 > VFJN01. Next base: position 43,364 of record CAVSIC010000007.1, on the reverse strand, counting down.
GGCCGAGCAGCTCCTTGAGCCCGGAGATGCCCTTCGCGGTGGTGGTCATCGGCGGGACGCTACCGGAACCAGATCCGCTGGTAGCTGCGGCTCTGGGGGTGCAGGAGCAGCGCCAGCAGGAGGATGTCGAAGGCGAAGACGAACAGCGTGGTGAACAGGTGGTCCGTGAGGTCGGAGACGCTCAGGAACAGCAGGAAGGGGACCACGGCCACCGCGACGGCCAGCTGGTAGCCCCACTTGCGCTCGTTGGCGCACCCCCACCCACCGGCCACCCGGCCGACGGCGAGGAGGATGCCGAGGCTGCTCGGACCGAAGAGAACGCCCAAGGCGGCGCTCACGTAGAGCAGGATGACGGACGACTGCAAGGTCTGCGGTTGCGACGGGTTCGTCCACCGGGTGGTCTCCATGTCGGACAGTGTGGCAGGGGTGGTGCTGGCGGCTGGGCGCGGCGAGCGCCTGCGTCCGCTCACCACGATCCGGCCCAAGGCCCTCTGCCCCGTGGCCGGCGTGCCGCTGGTCGATCTCGCCCTGGAGCGGCTCGCCGACTGGGTCGGTGCAGCCGCCGTCAACGTCCACCACGGGCGTGCCCTGATGGAGGCGCACCTCACGGGCCGGGTCCACCTCTCGGCGGAGGTGGAGCAGCCGCTCGGGACCGCCGGCGCGCTGGGCCAGCTGCGTGGGTGGGTCGACGGCCGAGCCGTGCTCGTGGTCAACAGCGACGCCTGGTGCCCGGGCGACGTGGGCGCCCTCCTCGACGGGTGGGACGGTGAGCGCATCCGCGTGCTCGTGGCCGGCGACGACCAGCTGCACACCCGCAGCCGCGTGGCCGGGGCGCTCATGCCGTGGTCCGACGTGGCCGCGCTCGAGGCGGAGCCGTCCGGGCTCTGGGAGGTGTCCTGGCGGGCCGCCCAGGCCGCGGGGCGGCTGGAGGTGGTGCGCCACGACGGCCCGTTCGTCGACTGCGGCCGGCCGGTCGACTACCTGGCCGCCAACCTGGCGGCGAACGGGGGCGAGAGCTTCGTCGGCGCGGGCGCGGAGATGGCCGGCGAGCTGCTCCGCTGCGTGGTGTGGCCGGGCGCGGTGGTGCGACCGGGCGAGGTGCTGGTGGATGCGATCCGCTACAGCGGCTGGCGCACCCTGCTGATCCGGGACTCGGTCGCCGTCACGCTCTGAAGGCGGAGGGGCAGAAGTCGGCCAGCAGGCAGAGGTCGCAGCGCGGCTTGCGGGCGGTGCAGACGGCCCGGCCGTGCAGGATCAGGCGGAGGCTGAACTGGCCGCGCTCCCTGGCGGGGACCATCGCGTTCAGAGCGTGCTCGGCCTTCACGGGGTCGGTCTCCTGGGTGAGGTCGAGCCGGCGGGACAGGCGCCCCACGTGCGTGTCGACGGGCAGCCCGGGGAGGTCCATGGCGACGCTGCGCAGGACGTTGGCCGTCTTGCGGCCGACGCCGGGGAGCGTCACGAGGTCCTCCATCCGGCTCGGGATCTCCCCGCCGAATCGCTCGACCACGGCGCTGGCCATGCCGATCAGGCTCTTGCGCTTGTTGTTGAAGAAGCCGGTCGACCGGATGATCTCCTCGACCTCGGCCGGCTGGGCCCCGGCCAGGGCCTGGGGGGTGGGGTAGCGGGCGAAGAGGTGCGGGGTGACCATGTTGACCCGCTCGTCGGTGCACTGGGCCGACAGGATCGTGGCCGCGAGGAGCTCGTAGGGGTTGCGGTGCGTCAGGGCGCACAGCTCGCGGGCGGAGCCGGGGTACTCCTCCGCCAGGCGCTCGCGCACCCGCCTCGTTCGTCCAGCGGGGGTGCGAGGCTTGGCCATCCGGGCCTGGAGGGTATCGGCCGGTACCGTGACCGAGTGCAGTTCCACTGGGTCTCCGACGACGATGGGGCGGCGCGCGACCTGGAGGCACAGGGCTGGGTGCTGCACCGCCGGCTGCTCCAGATGCGCCGGCCCCTCCCGGTCGGGGAGCCGTTCGAGCTCGAGGTGCGCCCCTTCGTCCCCGGAGCCGACGACGCGGCCTGGCTCGAGGTCAACAACCGTGCCTTCGCCACCCACCCCGAGCAGGGGCACTGGGCGCCCGAGCAGCTGCAGGCGAAGCTGGCGGAGCCCTGGTTCGACCCGGACGGGTTCCTCCTGCACGAGGAGGGCGGGCGCCTCCTCGGCTTCTGCTGGACGAAGGTCCACCCCGCCACGGCGGACGACCCCGCGATGGGCGAGATCTTCGTCATCGCCGTCGACCCGGACGCGCACCAGAAGGGGCTCGGCCGGCAGCTCGTCCTCGCCGGCCTCGACCACCTCCACGGCGTGCGGGGGATGCAGGTCGGGATGCTCTACGTCGACGCCGCCAACGACGCCGCCGTCCACCTCTACGAGGTGCTCGGCTTCGAGGTCCACCACGTCGACCACGCGTACGTGGAGCCGACATGAGTCGCCCGACGCGATATGGGGTGACGCGGGACGAGCTGGCGGCGTTGCTGGCCGACCAGCCGAAGTACCGCATCGATCAGGTGTGGGCCGGGCTCTACGAGCAGCTGGCCGAACCGGCCGACCTCACGAACGTGCCCAAGGCCGTGCGGGCGCGCCTCGACGCCGCCGCCCCCTCCGCGCTCGAGCTCGTCACCGAGCGCACCAGCGACCGCGGCGCCACGGTGAAGTGGCTCTGGGCGCTGGTGGACGGGACGCAGGTCGAGACGGTGCTCATGCACTACGCCGACCGCTCCACCGTCTGCGTGTCGAGCCAGGCCGGCTGTGCGATGGGGTGCACCTTCTGCGCCACCGGCCAGGCCGGCTTCGACCGCCACCTCACCACCGGCGAGATCGTGGAGCAGGTGGCGGTGGCGTCGCGCACGGCCCGAGCGAGCGGTCGTCGGCTGTCCAACGTCGTCTTCATGGGGATGGGGGAGCCGCTCGCCAACTACGACCCCACGTGGGCGTCGGTCGAGCGCATCCACGGTGACCTCGGCCTGTCGGCCCGGCACATCACCGTGTCCACCGTCGGGATCGTGCCGGGCATCCGCCGCCTCGCCGCCGAAGCCCTGCCGGTGAACCTCGCCGTCTCGCTGCACGCAGCCGACGACGAGCTGCGCAACGAGCTCGTGCCGATCAACAAGCGGTACCCCCTCAGCACGCTGATGGACGCCTGCGCCGGCTACCTGCAGGCGAAGGGCCGCCGGCTGTCCTTCGAGTGGGCGTTGATCGACGGGGTGAACGATCGCGACGTCGACGCCCGCAACCTGATCGAGCGGGCCCGCTCGCTGCCGCTGGCGGCCCACGTGAACCTCATCCCGCTGAACCCGACGCCCGGATACCTGGTGAAGGGCTCGCCGCCGGGGCGCGTGAAGGCCTTCGCCGAGCTCCTCCAGCGCAACGGGGTGAACGCCACCGTGCGTCGCACGCGAGGCACCTCGATCGATGCCGCCTGCGGGCAGCTCAGGGCCAACCACGAGGTCGAGGTGGCCCTCGTCGGGAAGCCCCACCCACCCTCGTCCCGGTAGCGCTACGCGCGGGCGGCGAGGGCGCGCAGCCGCCGGTGGGCGGCGTTCAGGTGGCGCTCGACGTCGAAGAGGTCGGCCGCCACGTCCTGCCGAGGCGAGCCCTGGTAGAGGGCGGCGAGGTCGCTGATCCGGGTCGCGAGGTCTCCCAGGCTGGTGCTGAGCGACGACAGCTGGGCGGGGTCGAGGTCCACCGGGCCAGCCTGCCACGGGCTCGGCCCCGCACAACCGGTTTCGGGGGGTTCGCGGGCCGCACGTATCCTTCCCGGGTGCTCCGGCGACTCGACCTCCGCGGCGCCGGCCTCGACCTGCGTGGCAGCCTCCCGCGCCCCAAGGCGCAGGTGGAGCCGCCCATCGAGGAGGTGCGGGCCCTCCTGGCCGACGTGCGGGCGCGCGGCGACGAGGCCCTGCGTGAGCTCACGCTGAAGTTCGACGGCGCGTCGGTCGACGAGCTCCGGGTGTCGCCCGAGGAGGTCGCCGCGGCTCTCGAGGCGATCCCGGCCGACCTCCGAACCGCCCTCGAGGTCGCCCTGGCCAACGTGCGCAGCTACCACGAGCAGCAGCGCCACGCCGACGGCGAGCACCACAACGGCGGCATCACCGTCCGGGAGCTCCAGCGCCCGGTGGATCGTGCCGCCTGCTACGTGCCGTCCAACCTCGCGCCGCTCGTGTCCACGGTGCTCATGACCGCGGTGCCCGCAAAGGTGGCGGGCGTGCCCGAGGTCGTCCTGGTCACGTCGCCGCAGGCCGACGGATCCGTTGCGCCGGGGATCCTCGCGGCGGCCGCGCTGGCGGGCGTCGACGAGGTGTACCGCGTCGGCGGCCCCGCGGTGATCGGGGCGCTGGCCTACGGCACCGACTCCATCGCGCCGGTCGACGTGATCGTCGGCCCGGGCAGCGCGCGCGTGGCGCAGGCCAAGCGCGAGGTGGCCTCGGCCGGCCTGGTCGGGGTGCCGTCGGCGTTCGCCGGGCCGAGTGAGGTCGTGGTGATCGCCGACGGGTCGGTCCCGCCGGAGTACGCCGCCATCGACGTCCTGCTGCAGGCCGAGCACGGCCCCGACGGCCTGGCCTGGCTCGTCACGTGGGACGAGGCCACCGCGGACGCCGTCGCCGCGGAGGTCGCTCGCCTCGTGCCGCTGTCGTCCCGGCGCGAGCACCTCGAGGCCACCCTGGCCGAGGGGGGCTACGTCGTCCTGTGCGACGACGTCGAGCAGGCCCTCGCCGTGGCCAACGCGATCGCGCCAGAGCACCTCGAGCTCCTCGTGGAGGACCCCGACGCGCTGCTGCCCCTGGTGCGCCACGCCGGTGCGGTGTTCTGCGGCGCCGTCCGCCCCGGCCTCGGTCGGCGACTACCTGGCCGGTCCCAACCACGTGCTGCCCACGTTCGGCTCGGCCCGGTTCTCGGGCGCGCTCCGCGTCGACGACTTCCTCAAGCACATCCACGTCGTGTCGCTCGGGCCCGACGCGCTGGAGGAGGTCGGCCCGCACGTGGAGGTGCTGGCCACGTACGAGGGCCTCGAGGCCCACGCCGACTCCGTGCGCATCCGCCGGAGGAAGCCGTCATGATCCAGCCTCGCGACGACCTCGCGCTCATGGCGGGCTACCACTCGCCGCAGGTCGAGGTGGACGTCCGGCTCAACACCAACGAGGCGCCCGAGCCCCCGCCGCCCGGCTTCGCCGACGCGCTGGCGGCCGGCATCGCCGCGCTCGACTGGCACCGCTACCCGGATCGCTCGTACACGGAGCTGCGGGAGGCCATCGCCGCGCACCACGGCGTCGACCCCGCCTGCGTGTTCGCCGCCAACGGGTCCAACGAGGTGCTGCAGACGCTGTGCCTCACCTACGGCGGCCCCGGTCGCAGTGTCGCCGTGTTCGAGCCCACGTACGCGCTGCACAGCCACATCGCCCGCATCACCGGCACCGGCGTGGCCGTCGGCGAGCGCACCGATGCGCTGGCCCTCGACCTCGGCGAGGTCCGCCGCGTCCTCACGGAGGCCGAGCCCGCGATCACGTTCCTGTGCTCGCCCAACAACCCCACCGGCATGGTCGAGCCCGAGGAGGCGGTCCGCGAGGTGCTCGGGCTCGTGCCGGGTCTGCTCGTGGTCGACGAGGCCTACGGCCAGTTCGCGCCGTGGTCGGCCCTGGAGCTGGTCGGCGACGACGTGCCGCTCGTCGTCACCCGTACGTACTCCAAGACCTGGTCGATGGCGGCCGCCCGCCTGGGCTACCTGGTCGGGCCGCGCGAGCTCGTCGCCCAGCTCGACCAGGTCGTGCTGCCGTACCACCTCGACGCGGTGAAGCAGCTCGCCGGGCGCCTCGCGCTCGAGCACGACGACGCCATGCGCGCCCGGGTGGCGGCCCTGGTGGAGGAGCGGGGTCGTCTCGTCGCCCGGCTCACCGACCTGCCCGTCGACGTCTACCCGTCCGGCGCGAACTTCGTCCTGTTCCGCCCGCAGCAGCGCGATGGCGCCGAGGTGTGGAAGGGCCTGCTCGACCGCTCGATCCTCGTGCGCGACTGCTCCTCGTGGCCTCGCCTCGAGGGATGCCTCCGTGTCACGATCGGCACCCCCGGCGAGGACGACGCGTTCCTCACGGCCCTGGAAGAGGTCTTGTCATGAGTCGGTCCGCCACGCGGGAGCGCAGCACCAAGGAGACGAGCATCGTCGTCTCCCTCGACCTCGACGGGCCCACGGGCGAGGTGCGGGCGACCACCGGCCTCCCGTTCTTCGACCACATGCTCGACCAGCTCGGTCGGCACGGCGGGTTCGACCTCGTCGTCGAGGCCAAGGGGGACCTCGAGGTCGACGGCCACCACACCGTCGAGGACGTGGCCATCACGGTCGGGCGAGTGCTTCAAGGAGGCCCTCGGCGACAAGGTCGGCATCCGGCGCTTCGCCAGCGGCCTGTTCCCCCTCGACGAGGCCCTCGTGGAGGTGGCCCTCGACCTGTCGGGACGGCCGTTCACCGCCTACGACGTGCCGTTCGGCGAGGTCCTCCCGCTCGGCGACCCGCCCTTCAACCCCGAGATGGCGGAGCACTTCTGGCAGTCCTTCGCGACGTCGGCCGGCATCACGCTGCACGTCCGCCTCAAGGAGGGCCGCAACACCCACCACATCGTCGAGGCCTGCTTCAAGGGCGTGGCCCGCTGCCTGCGCGACGCCGTGCGCGTCGAGGGCGGCGGCGTACCGTCCACCAAGGGCGCGCTGTGAGCGCAGCGAACCGATGACCCTCATCGCGGTCCTCGACTACGAGATCGGCAACCTGCGGTCGGCCCAGAAGGCGCTCCAGCACGTCGGTGCGGACGCGCGCCTCACCGCTGACCCCGGGCTGGTGCGCGAGGCGGCGGGTGTGGTGCTGCCCGGCGTCGGTGCCTTCGGCGCCTGCATGAGCGCGCTGCGGGCCACGGGGCTCGACGACGTCGCCCACGAGACCGTGGAGCGGGGGGTGCCGTTCCTCGGGATCTGCATCGGCATGCAGCTGCTCTTCGAGGGGTCCGACGAGTCCCCCGGCGTCGACGGCCTCGGCATCCTGCCCGGTCGGCTTCGGCTGCTCCCCGACACCGTGAAGCGCCCGCAGATGCAGTGGAACCTCCTCGAGCGGCGGGGCGAGTGCCGGCTCCTGGCCGACGCCCCGGACCCGGCCTGGGCCTACTTCGTGCACTCCTACGCGGCGGAGACCGATCCCGCCCTGGTCAGCGCCACCTGCGACTACGGCGGCCCGGTCGTGGCCGCCGTCGAGCGGGGCCCGCTGTGGGCCACGCAGTTCCACCCCGAGAAGTCGAGCCGCACCGGGCTGGCCGCGCTGCGCACGTTCGTGCAGGCCGCCGAGGCCGCCGGCGTCGCCGCTTGATGGACCTCTTCCCGGCGATCGACCTCCGCGGGGGTCGGGTGGTGCAGCTCGTGCAGGGCGACTTCGACCGCGAGCGCGACCACGGCGACGACCCGGTCGCGGTGGCCAGAGCGTTCGTGGACGCCGGTGCGCCCTGGATCCACACGGTGGACCTCGACGCCGCCCGCACGGGGGAGCCGGCCAACCGCCACCTCATCGCCGCCATCGCCGCCGCGGTCGACGTGCCGGTGCAGGCGGGCGGTGGGGTGCGCTCGGTCGAGGCGGCCCGGGCGCTGCACGAGGTCGGTGTCACCCGGGTCGTGATGGGCACCGCCGCGCTCGAGCCCGACGGCGCCGCCCTCGTGGCCGAGGTGGCCGCCGGGCAGCGCGTCGCGATCGGGATGGACGTGAAGGGCCGGGAGGTCGTGGTGCGGGGCTGGGCCGAGGGCTCCGGGATCGACTGGGCCGACGCGCTGGTCACGCTGGAGGGGGCGGGCGCCGAGGCCGTGGTCGTCACGCAGGTCGAGGTCGAGGGGCTCATGGGCGGCGCCGACCTCGCGGGCCTGGCCGAGGTCCTCGCCGCGACCCCGCTCGAGGTCATCGCCTCCGGCGGCGTGGGCGAGCTGGCCGACCTGCTCGCGCTGGCCGGCGTGTCCGGGGGCGGGCGGGGCCTGGCCGGCGCCATCGTCGGCACCGCGATCTACGAGGGCCGGTTCGACGTCGCCACCGCGGTCCGAGCCCTCGCGGAGGTGCGGTCATGAGGAACGCGAGGATCATCCCGTGCCTCGACGTCGACCAGGGTCGCGTGGTGAAGGGCGTGGAGTTCGTCGACCTCATCGATGCCGGCGACCCCGTCGAGCTGGCCGCCCGCTACGACGCCGAGGGCGCCGACGAGCTCGTGTTCCTCGACATCACCGCCTCGTCGAGCGCTCGCGACACCACGGTCGAGATGGCCAGCCGCGTGGCCGAGCAGGTCTTCATCCCGTTCACGATCGGCGGGGGCATCCGCACCGTCGACGACGCCCGGCGCCTGCTGCGGGTCGGCGCCGACAAGGTGTCCGTGAACACCGCCGCGGTCGAGCGGCCCGAGCTCATCTCGGACATCGCCACGGAGTTCGGCACGCAGTGCGCGGTGGTCGCCATCGACGCCCGCTGGCACGCCGACGGCCACCCGGAGGTCGTCACCCACGGCGGGCGGACGGCGACCGGCCTGCACGCCGTCGAGTGGGCCCAGCGGGCCGAGGCGCTGGGCGCGGGCGAGATGCTCCTCACGTCGATGGACCGGGACGGCACGAAGGCGGGGTTCGACCTGGCCCTCACCGCGGCCATCGCGGACGCCGTCGGCATCCCGGTGATCGCCTCCGGAGGCGTGGGCACGCTGGACCACCTCGTGGAGGGTGTGGTCGAGGGCCACGCCGACGCCGTGCTGGCGGCGTCGATCTTCCACTTCCGGGAGCACACGATCGCCGAGGCGAAGGCCCACATGAGCGCCGCCGGCGTGGCCGTTCGCCCCGTCTGACCCGTAGCCTCGACTCGATGGCCACGACGGACGAGGGCGAGAAGCTCCCGATCAAGATGTTGAACGACCGCATCCTCGTCCGGCTCACCGCCGACGAGGGGGAGCGGCGCAGCTCGGGCGGCATCCTCATCCCGGCCACGGCGGAGATGAAGAAGCGCCTCATCTGGGCCGAGGTCTGCGCCGCCGGCCCCAACGTCCGCACGATGGAGATCGGCGACCAGGTGCTGTTCTCCCCGGAGGACCGCTACGAGGTCGAGGTCCGCGGCGACGACTACATCATCCTGCGCGAGCGCGACGTCCACGCGGTGGCCGCCAGCCGCCTCGAAGAGGGCAGCACCGGCCTGTACCTGTAGCTGACCAGTCGGCCCGCCCTAGAGCACTCGGGCGGTGCTGATGGCGCAGTAGGTGGCCATCGTGGTGCCGGCCAGGCTGATGGGTGCGATCCGGGTGGCGGCCGGGCGGGGTGGCGCACCCTTCGGATGGAGGGTCGCGCGGCTCGGGAGGCCGAGGGCGCGGCGGACCTGCGGTTGGAGCTCCAGCACCCAGAACCCGCCCGTCTGGGTGGCGAGCCAGATGTGCCCGGTCTCGGGCACGTAGCGGGAGTGGGCCCAGGCCTGCTCGAGGGCGCCGCCCTGGCTGCCCGCGCCCGGCTCGTACATCCCGGGGTTGAAGTAGGCGACCTCGCGGGGGTGGGCCGGGTCGCGCACGTCGGAGATCCGTAATCCGGCGTTCCAGGCCGAGACCATGGCGAACGTCGTGTCGAGCGGGTCGTCGACGTCGTGGTAGTGGGTCGAGGCGTTGACGCCCGACAGCACCTGCTCGGCGCAGTGGATCGGCTCGTTGATCGGGAGCCGGATCTTCCCGCGGACCCTGGGCAGGCGCTCGTTCGAGATGTCGATGAGCGCGGGATAGGAGGCGCCGGCCACCGGGGTCAGGACGTCGGGGAGGCAGCCCTTGGCCGTGAGGTTGACGATGCTCTCGTCCGAGGCGAGGAGGTAGGGCTTGCCGTCGATCGTCATCGGCCGGACCGAGTGTCCCGGCCTCGGCACGCTGCCGATGACGCGGGCCGGTTGGGCGGGCCAGCGCTCGATGTCGATGACGAGGAGCTCTTCCTTGAACAGGGGGAGCTGGCCGCCGACGTAGAGCCGCGTGCCGTCGGGCGAGGGCCAGGCCTCGTGGGCGTAGAAGTGGCTCGGGTGGCCGCTGGCGGCGAGGTCCTGCTCGATGTGCGGGAGGATCTTCGGGCGGCGCAGGTTCGACAGGTCCATCGCCTGGAGCGGGAGCGTGGACCAGAGGGTGTTCCCGTCGGCCGAGAACGTGAGGTTGTGGACGTTGCCGGGGAACTGCACCGTGAGGAGCCGCTTGGGATGCCGGCAGTCGGCCACGTCCCAGATGTCCACCGGGGCGGTGACCGGGGCGTCGCGCGTGCCGTAGAAGCCGTAGCGCCCGGTGGCCAGGAGCGTCCGACCCGGCGCGTCGATCGTGGCGATGGTCTCGAGCGTGTCGTCGGCACCGGCGCCGTGGAGGGTGCGGATGTGCCGGGGGTGCTGTGGGTCCCGCACGTCGACCACGGCCACGCCGTCGCCGGTCACGTAGGCACAGTCGCCCGACCAGGCCATGTTGGCGTTGCCGCCGCGTCCGCCGAGCGAGCTGTAGCCGACGAGCGACAGGCCGCAGCTGTAGCCCTCCGCCGCCCGACCCGTGATCTGGTCGATGAGGGGGACGTCACCGGCGATGCCGGTCTCCGGCCGGTCAAGCGGGCCGCACAGGCTCGCGGCGCTCGCCGGGTGCAGCGCTTCGGGCACCACGAACGGCGCCACCAGCCCGATCACGAGCGCGATGGCCCAGCGTCCCCGTCCCCCAATCCCCATCCGGGGAGCGTAGGCGGCGGAGGGAACGGGTTTCGGGCAGGGTCGGCGCCGCCCGTACGATGGGCCGATGCCCGTCGCCACCCCCATCGACGCGTCCGAGGAGCAGCTGGGCCTTGTGAAGTACGACGCCGACGGCCTGGTGCCGGCGATCGTGCAGGACGAGGCCGACGGTGCCGTGCTGATGATGGCCTGGTGCAACGCCGAGACGCTCCGGATGAGCCTCGCCGAGGGTCGCACCGTCTTCTGGTCCCGCAGCCGCCAGGAGGTGTGGCGCAAGGGCGACACCTCCGGCGATCGGCAGTTCCTGCGCTCGGCCTCCTACGACTGCGACGGCGACACGCTGCTCTTCGTCGTGGAGCAGGAGGGCAAGGGCGCGTGCCACACCGGCGAGCGCACCTGCTTCTACCGGTCCTTCGGGTGACCCGATGACGCTCCGCCCCGACCGGGCGGGGTTCCGGGAGCTCGCCCGCGAGCACACGGTCATCCCGGTCTGGCGCGAGGTGCTGGGCGATCTCACCACGCCCGTCGCCGCCTTCGCCCGCCTCGTGGGCGACGAACCCGGCTTCCTGCTCGAGTCCGTGGAGCACGGCGAGCGGTGGAGCCGGTGGTCGTTCATCGGCCGCAGCCCGCTGGCCACGCTCACCGCCCGCGGCCGCGCGGTCGAGGTGATGGGCACGCTGCCCGACGGCGTCCCCCTCGACCAGGGCATCCTGGCGGCGGTCGAGGCGATCCTCGGCGCCTGGCGGGCCCCGGTCCTCGACGACCTCCCGCCGCTGCACGGCGGCCTCCTCGGCTACCTCGGCTACGACGTCGTGCGCGAGGTGGAGCACCTGCCGAACGTGCCACCGGACGACCAGGGCCACCCGGACGCCGTCGTGTCGGTCATCGGGCAGCTGGCGGCCTACGACCACTGGCGCCAGCGGGTCACCCTGATCGACAACGTGCTCGTCGAGCCGGGCCTCTCCGACGCGGAGCTCGACGCCCGCTACGACGCGGCGGTGGCCCGCCTCGATCAGCTGGCCGACGACGGCACCCGCGCGCTCGACGAGCCGCTCGTCGATCCGCCGCTTCCCGACGAGGAGCTGCCCGAGGTGCGTTCGACGATGGGCGCCGAGGCGTACCACCGCGCCGTGGAGGTGGCCAAGGAGCACATCCTCGCCGGGGACGTCTTCCAGGTGGTCCTGGCCCAGCGGTTCGACCTCGACCTCGATGCGGAGCCCTTCGACGTCTACCGCGTGCTGCGCCAGGTGAACCCGAGCCCCTACATGTACTTCGTGCGCCAGCCGGGCCTCACCCTCGTGGGCTCGTCACCGGAGCCGATGGTGCAGCTGCTCGACGGCAAGGTGATCTCGCGGCCGATCGCGGGCACCCGTCGCCGGGGCCGCACCGACGAGGAGGATCGTCGCCTGGGTGCGGAGCTGATCGAGCACCCGAAGGAGCGGGCCGAGCACGTGATGCTCGTCGACCTCGCCCGCAACGACGTCGGCCGGGTCGTCGAGTACGGCACCGAGCAGGTCGACGAGATGATGACCCTCGAGCGGTACAGCCACGTGATGCACCTCACCTCGCAGGTGTCGGGCCGACTGCGCGACGGCTGCACCGCCATCGACGTCCTTCGCGCCACGCTGCCGGCGGGCACGGTCTCCGGGGCGCCGAAGGTCCGGGCCATGGAGATCATCGACAGCCTCGAGCCGACCAAGCGCGGGCCCTACGCCGGCGTCGTCGGCTACCTCGACTTCTCCGGCAACGTCGACACCGCGATCGCGATCCGCACCCTCGTGGTCGACGACCAGGGACGGGCGTCGGTCCAGGCGGGCGCCGGGATCGTGGTCGACAGCGTCCCGGAGCACGAGGACCTGGAGTGCCACAACAAGGCCCGCGCCCTGCTGGCGGCCATCCCCGCGGCCCGGCGCATGACCGCTCGCCGCCGGGCCGCCCGGCAGGGGGACGAGGTCACCGCCCGATAGGTTCGGGGTCTGATGGCACCCGACCTGCGCACCTCGGCGGGCACGTCCGCCATCGAGCGCGACGTCGTCGTGGTGCGCGGACCCGACGCCATCTCGTTCCTCCAGGGCCAGCTGAGCCAGGACGTGGAGCAGCTGGCGGTGGGCGCGAGCGCGCCGTCGTTCCTGCTCCAGCCGACGGGCAAGGTCGACGCCTGGCTCCGGGTCACGCGGACCGCGGACGACGAGGTGGTGCTCGACGTCGAGCCCGGGTTCGGCGACGTCGTGCAGGCCCGCCTCCGACGGTTCCTGCTCCGCACCAAGGCCGAGCTCGAGCCGGCCCGCTGGTCGGGGCTGGCGCTGCGCGGCCCAGGGGCCGCCGAGGCCGCGACCACCGTGGACCCGAGCGGTCGGCTGACGCGGGCCATCGCCTGGCCCGGCGTCGAGGGCGTCGACCTCCTGGGGCCGCACGGCGCGCCCGGGGTGGGCCTGCCCGAGGCTTCGCCCGAGGTGCTGGAGGCCCTGCGGGTCGAGGCCGGGGTGCCGGCGATGGGGGCCGAGGTGCACGAGGGGACGATCCCGGCCGAGCTGGGCCAGTGGGTCATCGAGGCCTCGGTGAGCTTCACGAAGGGCTGCTACACGGGTCAGGAGCTGGTGGCCCGGATCGACAGCCGCGGCGGCAACGTGCCTCGCCCCGTCCGCGGCCTCGTGCTCGACGGGGTGGCGTCGGTCGGTGACGTGGTGCTCCTGGACGGGAGCGAGGTCGGCCGGATCACCTCGGTCGCCACCTCGCCGGCTCTCGGGGTGGTGGCGCTCGCACCGCTGGCCCGCTCGGTCGAGGTGGGAGCGGCGGTCGACGTCCAGGGCGTGGCCGGGCGCCGTCGCGGAGCTGCCGTTCCGATGAAGGTCCTCCGGGCCGCCGCCGGTGCTGCCGCCCTCGTGCTCGCGGCGGCCGCCTGCACGGGCGACGACGGGCCCGAGGGCGGGTCCGGCCGACCCCGGGTCGAGCGGCCGCCGGTGGTCGACTACAGCGGGGCCGCACTCGCGAAGGTCCCTGGCACCACGACCACGATCGGCCTCCCCGAGACCGGCCGCGCCCGCATCCTGGGCAGCGTGGCCGGGCCGGGTGGGCTGATCCCGGGCGCGACGGTGCGGATCGAGCACCTGGTGGGCGGAGGCGCCGTGGTGCACGACGTGCTCACGGGCCCGGATGGCAAGTACGTGCTCGACGCGATCCCGGGTGGCCGCTACCGGGTCCGGGCGTTCCTGGCGCCCGCGCTGGGCATGGCCCATCCCGAGGTCCGGTTCCTCCAGGACGCGAAGGAGGCCACCTTCGACCTGGTCGTGGAAGACCTGCGGAAGGTGGTCGCCACGGCCGCCATCTCGCCGGACATCCCCTACGTGGACGAGGCGGTGAACCTGTCGGCGGTGGTGGCCACCCAGCAGGTCGATGCCGATGGCATCGTCCGCAGCACACCGGTGCCCGGGCTGCGCGTGGAGCTGACCGGTCTCGGTGCCTGGACCCTCCGCCCGGGCTCGTTGCGCACGCCGCTCGACCCGCGGGGCACGACCACGACCACGAGCCCCCAGTCCGCGCTGCGGTTCACCGATGCCTTCGGGACGGCGACGTGGGAGCTCAGCTGCCAGTCGGCTGGCCCACCCGGGCTGGGACTGCTGGTCAGCGTCACCGTCACCCCGCCGGCGGTCGAGGGCCAGCCCGCCCCCTTCCCGGAGCAGCGGACGGAGCGCCTCGAGCTCGAGCTGCCCGACTGCGTCGACCCGACGGCGACCACCAACCCGTTCACGGGGCAGGGCGACGAGCCCCCCGTCACGACCAGCACCACACGGGACGGCTGAGTGGGTCACTACGACGTGCTCGGCGTGCCGCGGGACGCGAGTGCGGCGGACGTCCGCCGTGCGTACCTGGCCCTGGCCCGACGCCACCACCCCGATCGGGTCGGGGGCTCCCACGAGCGCATGCGGGTGCTCAACGAGGCCTGGGCCGTGCTGGGCGACCCTTCGCTCCGCCTCGTCTACGACCGGTCGCTGGCCGCGGCCCCACCGCCCGCGTCGGACCGACGGGCGTGGGGGCCGGTGGGTCCGGAGCCCGAGCCCGAGGAGGAGCTCGACGACCTGTACGACGACCGTCCCATCGGCGGCGTGGTCGTGCGGCTGCCCGGCTGGTTGGCCCTGCTGCCGCCCGGGATGATGGTCCTGTCGCTTCGCCACGATCCTGTTCGGGGTCCTCCTCCGGCTCCCGCCGGTGGCCGGCTTCGGACTGGTCCTGGCCTTCCTGTCCCTCTTCCTCTTCATCACCTCCCCGCTCATCGCGCTGGCCGCCAGCCGGCGGGGAACGGGTGGGGGAGCGGCGAGCGACGAACGGTAGGTTGGCCGGCTTGGCCACCTACCTCGACCGCATCCTCGAGGCGCACCGCGAGCGCGCGGCGGCCGACCCGCGGTCGCTCGACGCGGCGCTGGCCGGGGCGCAGGGTGCCGATCCGCCCGCGGCTGCACGGCCGCCCTGCGCGCCGCCTCCACCGACCGGTTGGCAGTGATCGCCGAGGTGAAGCGCCGGTCCCCGTCGAAGGGCGACCTGGCGGCCGACCTCGACCCCGCGGAGACCGCTCGGGCCTACGCCGAGGGCGGCGCGGCCTGCCTGTCCGTGCTCACCGACGGTCCCCACTTCGGCGGATCCCCGGCCGACCTCCAGGCGGCGCGGGCCGCGGTCGCGCTGCCGGTGCTCCGCAAGGACTTCACGGTCGACCCGCGTGACGTGGCGGACGCCCGGGCCATGGGCGCCGACGCCGTGCTCCTCATCGTCGCCGCCCTCGACGACGCCGAGCTGCGCGACCTCCACGCCCTGGCCGTGGAGCTCGGGATCGATGTGCTGCTCGAGGTCCACGACGAGGCCGAGCTCGAGCGGGGCCTGGCCGCCACGGGCGCCACCCTCGTCGGCGTGAACCAGCGCGACCTGGTCACCTTCGAGGTCGACCACGAGCGGGCCGTCCGGGTCGGTCGAGCGATGCCCGAGGGCGTCCTCCGGGTGGCCGAGTCCGGGATCCGTGGGCCGGACGACGCCGCCGCCCTCGGCGCGGCCGGCTTCCACGCCGTGCTGGTGGGGGAGTCCGTCGTCACCGCGGGGATCGCCGCGGGGCGGTCGCCGGACTCCGGGCGCCTCGGAAGTAGCGTCACGCCGTGTTCGTCAAGATCTGCGGGATCACGAGCGAAGAGGACGCCCTGCTCGCGGTGGCGATGGGCGCCGACGCGGTCGGCTTCATGTTCGCCCCGTCGTCGCGCCAGATCGCGGCGAGTCGGGCCGCCGACATCGTCAAGCGCCTGCCGCCGGAGATCCTCACCGTCGGGGTGTTCCGCGACGAGGCCGCCGAGCGGGTCGTCGACGTCGTGCAGAGCGCCGGGCTCGCGGCCGCCCAGCTGCACGGCCACGAGTCGGTCGAGGCCACCCGCTACGTGCGGGACCGCGTGCCGGTGGTGATCAAGGCCTTCCCCGGCGGCGATCCCGAGCTGCGCAACGTCAGGGACTACGGCGCCGACATCGTGCTGCTCGACTCGGTCAGCCCGGGCTGCGGGCGGGTGTTCGACTGGTCGCTGGCCGAGGACGCGCCGTCGGGCCTGCGGCTGATGCTGGCCGGTGGGCTCAACCCCGACAACGTCGCGCGAGGCCATCGCGAGGGTGCGCCCGTGGGGCGTCGACGTCGCCACCGGCGTGGAGTCGAGCCCCGGGCGTGAAGGACCCGGTCGCGCTGCGGGCCTTCATCAACGCGGCCGAAGGCGGCGGCCCGCCCGGAGCACCAGAGCCGCAACGAGCCGCCCTTCGACTGGATGGTGGACGACTGATGGCTGACGCCAGCGCCCCCGTGATGGGGGACCCCGGCGACACGGGTCGCTTCGGCGACTTCGGCGGCCGCTACATCCCCGAGACGCTGATCCCGGCGTGCGCCGAGCTCGACGCCGCGTTCCGCGAGGCCTGGGCCGATCCGGCGTTCCGGGCCGAGCTCGACGGCCTGCTCCACGACTACGCCGGCCGGCCGTCGCTGCTCTACGAGCGCCACCCGCCTCTCCGAGGAGCTCGGGTGCCGGCTGCTGCTCAAGCGCGAGGACCTCAACCACACCGGGCTCGCACAAGATCAACAACGTGCTCGGCCAGGCCCTGCTCGCCAAGCGCATGGGCAAGCACCGCGTGATCGCCGAGACCGGCGCCGGCCAGCACGGCGTGGCCAGCGCCACCGCCGCCGCCCTGCTCGGCCTCGAGTGCGTCGTCTACATGGGCGAGGTCGACATGGAGCGCCAGGCGCTCAACGTGTTCCGCATGCGCCTGCTCGGCGCCGAGGTGCGTGCCCGCGCTGTCCGGCAGCCGCACGCTCAAGGACGCGATCAACGAGGCCATGCGGGACTGGGTCGCCACCGTCGAGACCACCCACTACCTGCTCGGCTCGGTGATGGGCCCGCACCCGTACCCGTGGATGGTGCGCGAGCTGCACCGGGTGATCGGCGACGAGGCCCGCGAGCAGTGCCGGGCGCTCGTCGGGCGCGACCCCGACGTCGTCACCGCCTGCGTCGGCGGTGGCTCGAACGCCATCGGGCTCTTCTCCGGCTTCGCCGAGCTCCCCGGCGTCGAGCTGGTCGGCGTCGAGCCGGCCGGCGGCGCCGCCGTCGGCCACGGCGTCCCCGGCATCGTGCACGGCTCGAAGTCGTTCCTGCTGCAGGACGAGTACGGGCAGGTGCAGGAGGCCGAGTCGATCTCGGCCGGGCTCGACTACCCGGGCATCGGTCCCGAGCACGCCCACCTCGCCGACATCGGTCGGGCCCGCTACGAGAAGGTCACCGACGCCGAGGTGCTCGACGCGTTCGCCGCCCTCGCCCGCACCGAGGGGATCATCCCGCGCCCTCGAGTCGGCCCACGCCCTGGCCTGGGTGCTGCGGGCGCGCGACGAGCTCGCCGGGAAGGTCGTGATCCTCAACCTCTCCGGTCGGGGCGACAAGGACGTGGCCCAGGTCGCGAGCCATCCTGGGCGAGCAGGCGATGACGCTCGAAGCGCACCTGCGGGCCCAGCGGGACGCGGGGCGAAAGCTCCTCGTCCCGTACGTCACCGGCGGGCTCGGCGAGGACTGGCCCGAGGTCGTGCGGGCGTTCGCCGACGCCGGCGCCGACGCCATCGAGATCGGCATCCCGTTCTCCGACCCGGTGATGGACGGGCCCACCATCCAGGAGGCGTCGGAAGCCGCGCTCGCGCAGGGCGCCAACCTCGGCGGCATCCTCGACGAGCTGCGAGGGATCGACGCGGGCGTGCCCCTCGTCGTCATGACCTACGTCAACCTCGTGTTCCGCAACGGCTACGAGCGCTTCGCGGCGGAGGCCACCGCCGTCGGTGTCGACGGCGTGATCCTGCCCGACCTCCCGATGGAGGAGCTCGACGAGTGGGAGCCGACGGCCGTCGCGGCGGGGATCGAGACGGTGCTGCTGGCGTCGCCGCTCACCCCGGACGAGCGCCTCGCCGTGCTGTGCGAGCGGTCGCGGGGCTTCGTCTACGGCGTGAACCTGCTCGGCGTCACGGGTGAGCGCTCGTCGGTCGCGCAGATGTCGATCGACCTGGCCAAGCGCCTGAAGGCCACCACCGACCGCCCCGTGATCATGGGCTTCGGGATCTCCACCCCCGACCAGGCGCGGGCGGCGGCCGAGCACTCCGACGGCGTCGTGGTCGCGTCGGCGCTGATGCGACGACGCCTCGACGGCGCCTCCCCCGAGGAGCTCGGCGACGACGTCGCCGCCCTCCGGGCTGCGCTCGACGCGGGCTGACGGTCTCCGGCTACGCCGCCAGCGTCCGGCGGAGGAACTCGAGGGTGCGCTCCCAGGCGAGCGCGGCGGCCTCGGGGTCGTGCTCGGGGCGGTCGTCCTCGAAGAACCAGTGGTGCGTGCCGGGGTAGTGGTAGATCTCGGGTTCGAGGCCCTGGACGATCAGGTTGGCCTCGAGCACCACGAGCTCGTCGTCGGGCACGTAGGGGTCGACCTCGGCGAAGTGGCCCAGGTACGACGAGGTGGCCTCGTCGAAGTCGATGTCCTGCGCGCCGTAGAACACGGTGGTGGCGGCGACCACGTCGGGCACCCGGGCGGACAGCCACAGGGCCATCGACGCGCCCATCGAGAACCCGATCACCCCGACCGGGGCGTCCGGCGTCAGGGGCATCGCCCGGAGGTGGTTGAGGCTCGACCGCGTGAGGTGGGCCAGCTCGTTGGGGTCGGTGCTCGCGAGGAGCGCCTCGGCCTCCTCGACGGAGGCGGCGATCTCGCCGTCGAAGAGGTCCGGGGCCAGCGCCACGAACCCCTCCGCGGCCAGCCGGTCGCACAGCGACCTGAAGAACGGCGTCAGCCCCCACCAGGCGTGGAGCACCAGCACGCCGGGTCCGGTCCCCGTCTCCGGCAGCGCCAGGTACCCCGTTCCCGCCTTCCGCTGGTCCACCCCGGCAGGGTATCGACCGATAGGTTCGGCGCATGCCGACCGGGGAGAAGGTGGACCAGTGCGACCTCTGCGAGGCCGCGAAGATCACGCACTGGTTCCACGAGGACGACGTGTGCTGGATCGCCGAGTGCGAGATCTGCGACACGCCGATGGTGGTGTGGCGCTGGCACGGCATCGACCCGACGCCCGAGGAGCTCGCCCACATGCACGGCGAGCTGGCCCGCGTGAGCGCCGACGTCTTCGACG
Organism: uncultured Microthrixaceae bacterium; assembly: GCA_963727905.1. GTDB lineage: Bacteria > Actinomycetota > Acidimicrobiia > Acidimicrobiales > VFJN01 > VFJN01. The sequence continues at coordinate 23,992 of CAVSIC010000007.1, read as the reverse complement.
GCCACTACGTCGACGACAACATGCGCAACATCCCCGACCACTACCACGCCCACGCCCGGCCCCAAGGTGGCTTCTTCGGCCACGGCCACCGCCGCGATCGGTAAGGGGTTCGGTCTTCGGGGAACCCATGCAACGAGGCGGCGGCCGGGCCCCAACACGAGCCCGCCGGCGGCGGTGTCACCCCGTAGAGCGCGAGGCAATAGGTTCCATGGCGGTGCGCCTGAGGCAATGAGTTCCGCATGTGGAACCGATCGCCTCGCCCGTTCGCTGGCGGAACCTATCGCCTCGTGAAGTTCTGCCAGCGTGCGAGCGGCAAGGGATCAGGGCCACCACATCTCGGCCAGGTCACTGCGGTTGCGGGCGTGGGTGGTCCCGGTGGGGCGTCCAGTGCCCCGAACTCGCCTCCGCGTCCCGGCGAGAGCCCGTTCCCGGGAACGGCCAGACTGTGTCGGTGGGAGATCCTCGGGGTCGGCGTCCGCAGGGGCTGGCGCCGATCGGTCGCGGCGAGCGGTTCTATCTGCGGTGGGTGGCCGCCTTCTGGGTGTGCGGCTGGGCCGTGATGCTGGCCAGCGGGATCGACCTGGACGAGCCGATCTCCGTCGTCCCCGTTGGCGGGCTCGTGGTGCTGGTCCTCGCGGTCTGGGCCGCCCGTCGCCGCGCGGCGGCCCCGCCGCAGGGTGCCGACCTCCTCCCGCCGACGGAGCCATCGGCGGGGCTCGTGCAGCGCCTCCGCGAGCGGATCGATCCGCCTCGGCCGGTTGACCCCGAGGAGTGGATCGTCCTCACCGTCGTCCCGTTCTCGGACGGCCCGATGGTCCACTCGGCGATCGAGGGGGCAGGCATCGACGCCGTGATGGACGAGGTCCGGCCGCTGCCCGCGCACGGCCTCGACCGGCAGCGCATCATCGTCCGCCAACGGGACCACGATCAGGCGCTGGGGATCCTCCGCGACCTGGGGCAGCTGCCGTCCGTGGACCCGTTCGACTCCCACTGAGGTCTCGGTAGCCTCGACGGCGTGAGCGAGCCGGGGCCCGAGGTGAACGTGCACGACGCCGTCGGCGGCGAGGCGTTCTTCGTGGAGCTGGTCGGCCGGTTCTACGACGGGGTGGCCACCGACCTGCTGCTGCGGCCGCTCTACCCCGAGGACCTCACCGACTCGCGGCGCCACATGGTGATGTTCCTGCAGCAGTACTGGGGCGGGCCGGGCACCTACAGCGAGGAGCGCGGCCACCCCCGCCTCCGCCAGCGGCATGGCCCGTTCGTGATCGGCGAGGCCGAGCGCGACGCCTGGCTGCACCACATGCTGGCCGCGCTCGACGCCACGGCGGTGGCCCGTGGCACCGCCGCCGAGCTCGTCGCGCCGATCCGCGACCACCTCGTCAACGCGGCCGACTTCCTCGTCAACGCCCGCTGAGCGGCACGCTACGGTCGGCCCATGCCGCTGCAGCCAGGTGACACCGCCCCCGCGATCAAGCTCTCCGACCAGTCGGGGAAGACCATCCAGCTGAAGGACTTCAAGGGCCGCAAGGTGCTCCTGTTCTTCTACCCGAAGGCCGACACGCCGGGGTGCACCACGCAGGCGTGCGGCATGCGGGACATCCTCGGCGACATCGGCGACACCGCCGTGCTCGGCATCAGCCCCGACGCACCGGCCAAGCAGGCCAAGTTCGACGACAAGTACGGCCTCGGCTTCCCGCTCCTCGCCGACGAGGACCACGCCGTCGCCGACGCCTACGGCGCGTGGGGCGAGAAGTCGATGTACGGCAAGAAGTACCAGGGCATCATCCGGTCGGCGTTCCTCGTCGACGAGAAGGGCAAGGTCCAGGAGGCCTGGCCCAAGGTCAGCCCGAAGGACACCCCCGCCAACCTGCTCAAGTCCCTGAAGGGCTGAGGTTGGCGGAGCTCCCGGCGCCGATCGACGTCCTTCCGCACCGCCCGCCGTTCCTCTTCGTCGACGAGCTCACGGCGATCGAGCCGGGGGTGTCGGCGAGCGGCCGTTGGCACCTCACGGGGGAGGAGGCGTTCTTCGCCGGTCACTTCCCGGGTCGACCGACGTTGCCCGGCGTGCTCATCGTCGAGTCGCTTGCCCAGGTGGGTGCTGTCGCACTGCTGCTCGAGCCGCGCTACGCCGGCAAGCTGCCGCTGTTCGGCGGCATCGACGGCGTGCGGTTCCGCCGCCAGGTCGTCCCGGGCGACACGCTCGACCTGGACGTCGAGATGGGCCGCCTCTCCGCCCGCATCGGCAAGGGACACGGCAAGGCGAGCGTGGGCGGCGAGCTCGCGTGCGAGGTCGACCTGCTGTTCGTGATCGCCGACGCCTAGGAGGCAGGCGAAAGGATCAGGGAGCCGTTGTGGCCCCCGAAGCCGAAGCTGTTGGAGATCGTGGGGCCTGGCTCCCACGGGCGGGCCTCGCCCATCACGAGGTCGATGGCGGGCAGCTCCGGGTCGATCTCCGTGGTGACTGCGGTCGGCGGGATCAGCCTCCGCCGCATCGACTCGATCACCGACACCGCCTCGATGGCCCCCGCGGCGCCGAGCGAGTGCCCGGTGACGCCCTTGATCGACGTGACCGGCGGGCCGGGCACGCCGAAGAGCTTCGCCATCGCCTCCGCCTCGGCCGCGTCGTTGAGCGGGGTGGAGGTGCCGTGGGCGTTGACCTGACGGATGGCGCTCGCCTCGAGCCCGGCGCTCTGCAGGGCCAGCTCCATGCACGACAGCGCCCCGCGCCCACCGGGGGCGGGCGCGGTGATGTGGTGGGCGTCGGCGGTGGACGCGCCGCCGAGCACCTCGGCGAGGATCGTGGCGCCCCGGGCCTCGGCCACGTCCCAGGCCTCGAGCACGAGCACCGCCGCGCCCTCCGCGATCACGAAGCCGTCGCGGTCGGCGGAGAACGGCGAGGACACCCCCCGCGACGACATCGCCTTCATGTTCCCGAAGCCGGCCAGGCTCACCGGCGTCATCGACGCCTCGGCCCCCCCGGCGAGGACGGCGTCGCAGCGCCCCCAGGCGATCCACTGCGCGGCGTCGACCAGCGCGTGGGTGCTGGCGGCACAGGCGGTGCTCACGGTCTGGCAGGGCCCCTGCCAGCCGTGGCGCATCGACACCGCCGCGCCCGGCGCGTTCGGCATCATCATCGGCACGAGGAACGGCGAGACCTTGCGCACGCCGCCGTGCACGAAGTTGGTGATCTGCTCCTCGAGGGTGCCGATCCCACCGATGCCGGTGGCGATGAGCACGCCGCGGCGCAGCGGGTCGCCGGTGATCTCGCCGGCCGACTCCAGTGCCTGCTCGGTGGCGGCGATCGCGAACTGCGTGACGCGGTCGGCCCGGCGCACCTCCTTCGCGTTCGCGAAGAAGGGCTCCGGGTCGAAGTCGTGCAGCCGGCGCTCGCCCTCGGGCGGCGCGGAGCAGAGCCCGTCCCAGAACGCGTCGACGCCGGTCCCGCACGAGGCGAGCACACCGATGCCGGTGACGGCGACGCGGCGCGGGTCCACGGCTAGAGCTTGCCCTCGACCATCGCGAGGGCCTGGCCCACCGTCTTGATGTCGGCGAGCTCCTCTTCTTCGACGGTGATGTCGAACTCGTCTTCGAGGGCCATGACGAGCTCGGCCAGGTCGAGGCTGTCGGCCTCGAGGTCCTCGGCGAAGCTGGCCTCCTTGGTGACCTGGCTGGCCTCGACGGACAGCACCTGGACGGCGAGGGCGGTGAAGCGCTCGAACGTGTCGCTCATCTGGATGGGGCTCCTTCAGGAAGTGGTGGGGGGATCGTAGGGGAGCGGGGCTAGAAGCCCATGCCGAGCCCGCCGTCGACGGGGAGCACGGCCCCGGTGACGTACGCGGCGGCCTCGGAGGCCAGGAAGGTGACGGCGGCGGCGACCTCGTCGGGGGTGCCGATGCGCCCCACCGGGACCTGGGCGGCAAGGACCGCCCGGGCGTCGTCCGGGGTCGCCGAGAACATGTCGGTGTCGATGGGCCCGGGGGCCACGACGTTGGCGGTGATGCCGCGCCCGCCGTACTCGCGGGCGATGGACCGGGTGAGGCCGATGAGGCCCGCCTTGGACGCGGCGTAGTTGGTCTGCCCGCCGGCGCCGGCGTAGGCGGCCACCGAGGAGACCGTGATGATCCGACCCCAGCGGGCCCGCATCATCTTGGGGACCACCCGCTTGGCGATCCGCCATGTGGCCGTGAGGTTGGTGGCCAGCACGACCTCGAAGTCGTCCTCGGACATGCGGACGAGCAGCCCGTCGCGCGTGATGCCGGCGTTGGCGACGAGCACCTCCACCGGACCGAGGGCCTCCTCGACCTGGGTCACCGCCGCCTCGACCTGGTCGGGGTCGGTGACGTCGCACGACACGGCGAGGAGGCCGGGCTCGTCGACGGGCGTGGACGACGAGGTGACGGCCACCCGGTGGCCGGCGACGGCGAAGGCCCTGGCACAGGCCAGCCCGATGCCGCGGCTCCCGCCGGTGATGAGCACGGTGCGAGGGGTGTCGGTCGTGGGGTTGCTGTTCACAGTGCCCACTCCAGCACGGCGGAGGCCCAGCTCATGCCCGCGCCGAACCCGACCATCAGCACGCGGTCGCCAGGCTGGAGACGGCCGGCGTCGGCGGCCTCGGCGAGGGCGAGCGGGATCGACGCGGCGGACGTGTTGCCGGTGGTGGCCAGGTTGTTGGCCACCTGGTCGGCGGAGATGCCGAGCCGGGCGACGGCCGAGTCGATGATGCGGGTGTTGGCCTGGTGGGGGACGAACAGCGCCACGTCGGCGATCGTGATCCCCGCCCGCTCGAGCGCCCGCTCGGCCGACTCCACCATGATGCGCACGGCCCGCCGGAACACCTCCGGACCGTCCATCTGGATGGTGCCGCCGCGGTCGGCCTCGAGGATGTGGCGGAGCGAGCCGTCGGAGCCGAGGTCCCAGCCGAGGAGGCGTCCGGGTCCCTCGCCGCGCTCGAGCACGACGGCGCCGGCGCCGTCGCCGAAGAGGATGGCGGTGCCGCGGTCGTCCCAGTCGACGATCGTCGACATCGTCTCGGCGCCGACGAGCAGCACCCGCTCCATGCCGGTGCGCAGGAAGCCGTCGGCGGCGACCAGGCCGTAGACGAAGCCGGAGCACGCGGCGTTGAGGTCGAACGCCCCTCCGGTGATGCCGAGGGCGTGCTGCACGCTCGCGGCGCTGGCCGGCATGGCCTGGTCGGGCGTGCAGGTGGCGAGGAGGACGAGGTCGACGTCGGCTCCCGTGCGCCCGGCCCGCTCGAGGGCGAGGCGGCCGGCCTCGACGGCCAGCCCGGTGGTGGTGCCGCCGATGCGCCGCTCGCGGATGCCGGTGCGCTCGACGATCCACTGGTCGGTGGTGTCGAGCGTGGCCTCGAGGTCGACGTTGGTCACGACCTTCTCGGGGAGGGCCGCGCCCCAACCGGTGACGCGCGCGCTGGAGTCCACGCGGTCCATCATGCAGCAGTCGCGGGGCGCTTCACGCGGGCTTCACGCAGTCGTCACGCGGTGCGGAGCCACGCCACGGGCTGGCTCCGCGTGAGGCGCTCGCCGGTGAGGGCGAGCAGGCCCATGACCACGCCGCGGAACGGCGAGCGGATCGCCTGCCCGGCCACGTGGCCCACGACCCGACCCCGCTCCACGAGCTCGCCCTCGATCACGTCGGCGGGCTCGAAGATGCCGGCGGCGGGGCTGACGACCATGCGCTCGGCGGCGAAGAGGTGCTCACCGTCGTGGTGGTCGACGGCGCCAGCCGTGGTGGCCGCCTCGAGGATGGTGTCGAGGGCGGCCGGGTCGGACGCGGCCAGCACGGTGGTGTCGGGGGCAGACCGCTTGGCCATGCCGGTGAGGACCGACCCGGGGCCGAGCTCGAGGAAGCAGGTGACGCCGTCGGCGACCATGCGGGCCACCGAGGGCTGCCACTGCACCGGCGAGGTGAGCTGCGCCTCCAGCCGGCCCGCCCACCCGCGGCCGTCGCGGTGGGGGGTGGCGTCGACGTTGGCGACGACCGACAGCTCGCTGTCGGAGAAGGTGGTGGCGGCGAGCGCCTCCTGGAGGCGGGCGGCGGCCGGGGCCATGAGGGGCGTGTGGAAGGCGCCGCCGACGGGCAGGGGCATCACCTTGCGGGCGCCGAGCTCCTTGGCCAGCACACCGGCCTCCTCGATGGCGGCGGGGTCACCGGCGATCACGACCTGGCCGGCCCCGTTCAGGTTGGCGACCCAGACGTCGCCGGTGGCCCGGCGGCAGGCCTCGGCCACCACGTCGGCGTCGGCGCCGAGGATGGCGGCCATCGTGCCGGGCCGGGCGTCGGCGGCGGCCTGCATGGCGGCGCCGCGCTCGGTGACGAGTCGGACGCCGTCGGCGAGGTCGAGCGCGCCGACGGCGGTGAGGGCGGAGTACTCGCCGAGGCTGTGGCCGGCGGCCACCCCGCAGCGCACCCCGAGGGCCCGCACGGCGTCGTGGACGACCAGGCTCAGGACGTAGGTGGAGAGCTGGGCGTTCTCGGTGCGGCGCAGCTCCTCGGCGTCGGCCTCGAGCAGCAGGGCCGCGACATCGCGCCCGCTCGCCTCGGAGGCCCGGGCCACGAGGGCCCAGGAGGGGTGGTCGACCCAGGGTCGACCCATGCCGGGCTGCTGAGAGCCCTGGCCGGGGAAGGTGAACGCCAGCATCGCGGGTCCGACCGCCCGGGCGTGCGCCCGGTTTCACAAACTCCCGAAGTTCCCACCGGGTAGTGCTGTGCCCCCTTGTGAACTCTTCGCTCGTGCCCGGGGCGGGACTTGAACCCGCACGCCCTTTCGGGCAGCGGATTTTGAGTCCGCCGTGTCTGCCGATTCCACCACCCGGGCCAGCCGGGAGAGCGTACCGCCGGTCTCGAGGGGCTAGCCGACGAGCTTGACGGCGTCGCAGCTCACCAGGCGGGGGGCGATGTCGGCGCTGGCGACGCGGACCCCGAGCATCTTGGCGAGGGGCTGGATCAGTCGGGCGTCGAGCTTGCCGATCGTGTCGTCGAGGACGGCGTGGATCGGGGCCAGGAAGAGGCCGAGGCCCTTGGTGTCGAGCTCGGTCGGGACGATGCCGAGGTTGCCGCTGTTCGGCGTCGTCTGCTTGAACACGTCGAACTGCTCCGGCGGGAGCACGAAGTCGGCTCGGCTGGTGGCGCCGTTGCCGGTCGTGCCGAGCGTGATGCCGATGGGCGGCAGGGTCGTGGTGGCGACCCGGGCGGTGATGCTCAGGGCCAGGGTGGTGCTGACCAGTCCGGACTGCACCCCCACGCCCATCTGCTCGTTGCTGCTGGTGCAGGCGATCCGGTCGAGCGTGCCGGTGGCGTGGGCGAGGTGGATCGTGAACGTCGCGGTGGTGGTGAGGTTCACCAGCCTGTTGAGACCATTGCAGAGCGGCGCCAGGAGCAGAGCTCCGACCAGTTGGGTGAGCGATCCGAGCAGGCCCGTCAGCAGGCTCGTGATCGCCGAGCTGCTGCCGCAGGCCGTGGTCGAGTTCACGGGGATGCTGACGACGAGGTCGGCCTGGCTGGTCCGGGCCTGCACGCCGAGCGGGCCGAACACGGTCTGCGGCGACTGGATCAGGTTGAGGCCGATGTTGCCGGAGAGGCCGGGGATGCCGAGCAGCGTCGCCGGGATCGCCAGACCGGAGGATCCGTTGGCGATGAAGGCGCCGGTGGTCAGGAAATCGAGGACGTTGACCGTCGAGGCCAGGGCGGCGCTCTCGCCGCCGGCCTGGACGTTGGCCACCTGGGCGACCGAGACGTTGCGCAGCGGGCTGTTGGGGACGGCCAGCATGTTGTCGAGGACGGCGAGCTGGGCCGCGTTGCCGCTCCCGCGCCGGAGGATCTCGGCCTGCGCGCGGACCGCGTCGTAGGCGCTGACGTTGCCGGTGAACAGCTCGTTCGGGCTGCCGAGGGCGAGCTCGTTGGCGATCTGCAGGTAGGTGACGTTGGCGTTGGCGAGGCCGGAGTACCCGAGGACGCTGGTGTTCAGCGCGTCGCCGAGGAGCGCGTTGAGGAGGCCGCCGCTGGCGTCGTTCGGGTTGAGCGGGTTGATGGCGGCGGCGAACGAGCCGATGGAGAAGCCCGCGATGGCGTTGGAGGCGGCGACGGCGGAGCGCGTGGCGGAGCCCTGCCCGGTCTGGAACAGGTTGTCCTGCGTGTCGTGGGTGGTGACCTTGACGGCTTCGGGGACGCAGCTCGTGCAGGCGATGAACTTCTTGGTGGCGGCGTCGAGCGTGCCCCACTGGACCGACTGGATCTTCGCCAGCGCCACGTCGTTGCGACCGGCGGACGCCGCGAGCGGAGCCGAGTAGGCGATCGCGTTCGCGGGGGTGCTGCCGTCGAGGAGGCGGGAGAGGTCGAGGGCGATGACGTCGGCCTTGGCCTGCATGGTGCGGCGGAGGGCCCGCTGGCGACCGAGGTCGATGGCGAACGACGTCATCAGCAGCAGGACGGGGAGGGCGATCGCCGTGAGCATGATCACGGCGCCGCGGTCATTTCGATCCCTCACGAGTTGATCCTCGCCACCGAGGTCGACTGGATCTTGTCCGGGTAGAAGGCCGACATGAACGGGATGTCGCCGTAGAGCGGGTCGCCGTCGTAGTCGTACTCCAGGTGCACGGTGACGCACTGGTAGGCGGGCTGAGAGGCACAGGGGCCGATGACAGGCGGAGTGCAGGTCATGCCGGCGGTGCTGCAGCCGGAGTTCTTGAACCGACCGCCCATCTGCTTCACCGCGTCGTTGAGCGCGGACTGGGCGGCGGTCTGCGCGGCGGTGGAGAAGCTCTGCCCCTGGACGAGGGGGATGGCGACCGCACCGCCGCGGGCGCCCTCGGCGGCCGCTCGGGTGACGTCCTGCCGGAACGACATCATGAGGCCGAAGCTGATGATGCCGAAGAGGAGGGTGAACAGGAGGATCGAGATGAGGGCGAACTCGACGAGCCCGGCCCCTTCGTCGCCGCGGCACCGTCGGGGGGATCGGCGGTCCTCGTGCTTCCGTGTGGTCATGTTCGCTCCCGGCGCGTCGCCAATGGGGGGGTTCGTCCGGAAACAGGTATCGGTCACCTGAGGCTCCGGCACCATGGCCCGCGCGGGGCATTCGCTCTGGTCCCGAAGGACTAGTCACCCCGTCGCGCCTGGCCTCCGCGCTTCCGCCAGGGCCCGGATCGTCCGGTTCGCGCCGTCGTCGGAGGGCAGATCGTCGACCGTGACGGGCAGGGCGGTGGACCAGCTGAGCCGCTCCTCGGAGGTCGTTCCGGGCACGTTCGGGCGCCTGGAGACCCCGCAGAGGTCCTCCAGCGTCCCCAGGACGAGCGCCGAGGCCCCCTCGGCCAAGACGCGGTGCGCGACGGCCACGACGTCCTCGACGGGCGACCCAGGGTCGAGCCCCACGAGCCGGTCGAGCCGGGCGTGCACCTGGGCGGCGGCGTCGGCGGGCGTGGGTCGCCCCAGCGAGGCGAGCTCCGCGTCGTCGGCCCCGGTCCAGACGCCGGCGACGGTCGGGAGGTCGTGTGTGGTGAGGACGCCTTGGCTCTGGGACGGCCACCGCGCCGGCGGCTCGTCCTCGAACCACACCACCCGGGTGGACAGCACCCGGCGGTCGCGGAGCGCCTCGCGCAGCTCGTCCTCCACGGTGCCGAGGTCCTCGCCGACCACGAGGGCGCCCGCACGGGCGCTCTCGAGGGCCAGGACGTCGAGCAGCTCGTGGCCGGCGTACCGCACGTAGGCCCCCTCCGCCGGAGACCGCCCCTCGGGGACCCAGAACAGCCGGGTGAGGCCCATCACGTGGTCGACCCGGAGGCCGCCACCGCCGGCCATCGCCGCCCGGAGCAGCTCGGCCACCGGTCGGTACCCCGCGGCGCGCAGCCGCCACGGGATGAATGGCGGGAGCCCCCACGACTGGCCCTCCACCACGAAGTCGTCCGGGGGCGCACCGATCGACGTGCCGAGGGCCAGCAGGTCCTGCAGCAGCCAGGCGTCGGCGCCGTCGGGGTCGGCGCCGATGGCGAGGTCCTGCACGAGGCGCACCCCTGGCGCGCTCGCCCGGGCCGCCGCCAGCTGGTCCTCGAGGAGCAGCTGGAGCCAGGCGTGGAAGGCGACGCGGCCCTGCAGCCCGCGCTCGCGCACGGTCCGCGCCACGGCGGGGTCGCTCGGGTGCTGCAGCTCGGCCGGCCACGCGGACCACCCCGGACCGTGGACCTCGGCCAGCGCGCAGTAGGTCGCCCACCCGTCGAGCGCATCGCCCTGATCGGCTCGCCACCGCGCCAATCGCGCCGCGTCGCCGGCTCGCGGGCGGAGCGCCAGAGGTGCTCCAGCGCCTCGCGCTGGTGCGCCCAGCACCGGTCGCGGTCGACGTGGGGCTCGGCGAGGAGCCGACGGGCGGCTTCCCCGGCGGCGGCGACCACCGGGTCGCCGGCGGCGCCCGGCACCTCGTCGACGCGGAGGAGCAGTGGGTTGCGCCAGCGTCGGCTCGACGGGGAGTAGGGGCTGGTCGGGATGGGGGACACGGCCGTGGGTGCGTGCAGGGGGCTCAGCCCCAGTGCGCCGCCGCCCTCGGCGGCGACCCACGTGGCGAGCGTCGCGGACGTCGGCGAGGTCGCCGATGCCCCAGCTGGCCCGGGAGCGGGCGGTCGGGACCTGCGCGACGAGTCCCCAGGTGCGAAGGGGCTCGGGCAGGTGGCAGCGTCCGGGGCCTGCGAGCACCGTGGCCTGGGTGGCGCCGTCGTCGCCGACGAGCGCGTGCAGCCCGATGGGCAGGTCGGGCGGGAGCTCGGCGACGGTCCCGGCGTCGGTACCGTCCTCCAGCACCAGGGCGGCCGGTCCCCACAGCGGCGTCACCTCCCCGGTGCGGGCCACCACGATCCCCGCGCTGGCAGGTGGGGCCTCGCCGTCGGCGCGCATGGCGGCCCGGACGGCATCGCGGGTCCCGTCCGCGAGGGGGTGCCACGAACCGTCGGTCGCCCACCACCCGTCGTCGATGCCCCAGGCGTCGGTGGCCACGGTGCTACTGGTCCTCGGCGCTCGGCCCCTTGCCGCGCCGCTCGGCGACGAACTCGCGCAGCGCGTCGACGTCGACCTCCTCGCACGAGCGCTTGAACAGCCATGCGGTGGCCACGACGGGATCGTCCAGGTCGGGGTTCGGGGCGACGACGACACCGTCGCCGGCCAGGGCCTCGAGCTCGGCGAGCTGGTCGGCGGGGAGGTCGGGCCGGTGCTGCAGCAGCACCTCGCCGCTCTCGAGGATCCCGACCTGCAGGGGCTTCGACAGCGGCGCGACCCGGACCGGGTCCACGTCGGGGGAGGGCTGGTGGGGTCCCGAGGTCGGCGGATCGGTGGAGTACTCGACGCCCTCGCCGCTCAGCACGTGCTGGAGGAACCCGGGGTCGATGGCCTCCCGAGTGATCCGTCCGCAGGCGCCGTCGGAGCCGGATCCGCCGCCGCAGGCGGCCAGGAGGGGGGCCGCGGCCACGACGGCCGCGATGGCGACGATCGGGGGGAGCCGCACCGGCGAGAGCCTAGGCTGTCCCTCCCTATGTCCCGGTCCCTGGTCGAGCGACGGCTCACGGAGGTCGCCACGCGGCTCAAGCAGCTGCGGGGCGAGCTGGCCGTCTCGGACGAGCAGCTCCTGCAGCTCGCCGCAGAGGCCGACGACGCCCGTCTGCGGGCCCTCGTGTCCGAGACGCCGCTCGCCGGTCGCGAGCACCAGGACGCCCAGCGCCACGCCGATGCGATGCAGCGCCACCGCGCCGAGGTGCTCGAGGGCATCGCCAAGCTCGAGGAGACCCAGGACGAGCTCCTGGACCGCCTCCTGGCCGAATCCGACCCCTGACCCTCCCCCCGAACCGTGAAAGGATCCCGGCCGTGACGACGCGCGTGGTCATCGCTGAAGACGAGGCGATCATCCGACTCGACCTCAAGGAGACCCTCCAGGAGGAGGGCTACGAGGTCGTGGGCGAGACCGGTCGCGGCGACGAGGCCGTGCAGCTGGTCAAGGAGCTCAGCCCGGACCTCGCCATCCTCGACATCAAGATGCCGGGCCTCGACGGCCTGGCGGCGGCCGCCGAGATCAGCGCCCAGCGGCAGTCGGCCGTCCTGATCCTCACGGCCTTCTCGCAGCGCGACCTGATCGAGCAGGCCCGCGACGCCGGCGCCCTCGCCTACCTCGTGAAGCCGTTCCAGCGGTCCGAGCTGATCCCCGCCGTCGAGGTGGCCCTCGGGCGCTTCCGGGAGATGCAGGCGCTGTTCGACCAGAACACGAGCCTCGAGGAGCAGCTGGAGACCCGCAAGGTGGTCGACCGGGCCAAGGGCAAGCTCATGGACGAGCACGGCCTGAGCGAGTCCGACGCCTTCAGCTGGATCCAGAAGCGGGCGATGCAGGACCGGAAGACGATGCGGGTCGTCGCGGGCGAGGTCGTCGCCGGCGAGCTGTCGCCCGAGACCTAGGGACAGCGTGGGACGCCGGATCCTGCTCATCGACGGCAACTCCCTCGTCTACCGCGCCTTCTTCGCCCTTCCCACCGATCTCGCCACCGCCTCCGGCCAGGTCACCAACGCCGTCTTCGGGTTCACCTCGATGCTGGTGAACCTCCTGCGCGACCAGAAGCCGGCCGCGATCGCCGTGGCCTTCGACCTGCCGCAGCCGACGTTCCGCCATGAGCGGGTCGCCACGTACAAGGCCACCCGGGAGTCGGCGCCCGACATCCTGCGCCAGCAGATGGGCCTCACCCGCCAGGTCGTGGAGTCGCTCCAGATCCCGATCTTCGAGGTGCCCGGCTTCGAGGCCGACGACGTGATCGCCACGCTCGCCACGCAGGGCCGCGATCTCGGGGAGGACGTCGTGATCGTCACCGGCGACCGCGACAGCTACCAGCTGGTCGAGGACCCGCACGTGAAGGTCCTCTACAACAAGCGCGGCGTGTCGGACTACGCGCTCTACGACGAGGCCGGCATCGCCGAGCGCACCGGCGTCACCCCCGCGCTGTACCCCCAGTACGCGGCGCTGCGCGGCGACCCGTCCGACAACCTGCCCGGCGTGCCCGGGGTGGGGGAGAAGACCGCCGCCAAGCTGATCACCACCTACGGCGGGATCGACGGGATCTACGAGAACCTCGACGCGCAGACCCCCAAGCTGCGAGAGAACCTCGCCGCCCACGAGGCCAACGTCCGCCAGAACGTCGAGGTGATGGTGCTGGTGCGCGACGTGCCGCTCGACCAGGGCGTCGCCGACCTCAGCTGGAGCGCGGAGGGCCTCGACATCCCCGAGGTCCGCCGGCTGTTCGAGTTCCTCGAGTTCAACACCCTGTTCGACCGGCTGGCCGAGGCCATCGGCACGGACTGGGGCCCGGCGTCGAGCGAAGCCGAGGTGCTGGAGGCCGAGGTCGACGTGGCCGCCGATGCGAGCGCCGCGGCGGCCGCCATCCGGGCGCTGCTCCTGGCCGGCACGGACCCGCTGGCCGTCGCGCCGGCCTGGACCGGCGTGGAAGGGCGCTCGCCGCTCGAGGGCATCGCCCTCGTGACCGACGCCGCCACCGGTGCCGTCCTGTGGATCCCCGGCGATCTGCTCGGCACGGCCGAGGTGCGCGACGCCCTCGGCGAGCTGTGCGCCGTCGACGGCCGTCCGCTGGCCGCCCACCAGGCCAAGCCCATGGTGCGGGCGCTCACCGGTCTCGACGTCGACGTCCGCAGCCTCGGCCTCGACACCGCGCTGGCCGCCTACCTGCTCGACCCGGCCGAGACCCGCTACCTCCTCGAGGAGCTCGTGGTGCGCTACGCCGGCGCCCGCATCCCCGAGGGCGACGCGGCCGCCGACGGGCAGCTCGACCTGGAGGGCTCGTCCACCCCGGCCTCCACCGTCGCCGGCCGTCGGGCGCTGGCCGTCGACCGTCTCGTCGCCCCGTTGCACGCCGCGCTCGACGCACAGGGCCTGCGCACGCTCAACGACGAGATGGAGGTGCCGCTCGTCGGGGTGCTGGCCCGCATGGAGGACCTGGGGGTCGGGGTCGACCGCACCGAGCTGCAGGGGCTGCGCGACCGCCTCGTCGCCGACTGCGATCGCCACCGGCAGGCGATCCTCGACGCCGCCGGCCACGACTTCAACGTGAACTCCACCCCGCAGCTGCGCCAGGTGCTGTTCGACGAGCTCGGCCTCGTCCCGCAGAAGAAGACCAAGACCGGCTTCTCCACCGACGCCGCGTCGCTCGAGAAGCTGCAGGGCCAGCACCCGATCATCGACCACCTGCTCGCCTACCGCGAGGTCGAGAAGCTCCGGTCGACCTACGGCGACGGGCTCCTCCAGGAGGTCGGCCCCGACGACCGCATCCACGCCACGTTCAACCAGACGGTGGCCCGCACCGGCCGCCTCTCGTCGGACCAGCCGAACCTGCACAACATCCCGGTGCGCTCCGACCTCGGCCGCGAGTTCCGCAAGGCGTTCGTCCCGGCCAAGGGCAGCAAGCTCCTCGTGGCCGACTACAACCAGATCGAGCTGCGCTGCATCGCCCACCTCGCCGAGGACCCCGGGCTGATCGACAGCTTCGAGGCGCGCCGGGACATCCACACGGAGACCGCGTCGCGGATCTTCGGCGTCGAACCCGGCGACGTCACGGTCGAGCAGCGGTCGAAGGCGAAGATGGTCTCCTACGGGCTGGCCTACGGCATGGAGGCCTACGGGCTGAGCCAGCGCCTCAACATCCCGGTCGACGAGGCCGCGCAGATCCTCGACGCGTACTTCGTCGCGTTCCCGGCGGTGCGCGACTACATGGACCGCACGGTCGCCGAGGCCCGCGAGCGGGGCTACACGGAGACCCTGTTCGGTCGCCGTCGTCCGATCCCCGAGCTCGCGTCGTCGAACTTCCGGATCCGCCAGGCCGGTGAGCGCCAGGCCATGAACGCCGGGATCCAGGGCCTGGCCGCCGACATCTTCAAGGTGGCGCTCGTCCGCCTCGACGCCCGCCTCGCCGCCGACGCCGCCGCCGAGGGCAGCAGCCTCATCCTCCAGGTCCACGACGAGGTGCTCCTCGAGGTCCCGCCGAAGCGGGTCGACGCCGTCGGCGCCATCGTCACCGAGGTGCTCAGCGGCGCCGCCGAGCTGCGGGTGCCCCTCGAGGTCAACCTGTCGGTGGGCGACAGCTGGGCCGCCGCCAAGGGATAGGGGAGGGGTGCCCGACCACTGGTTCGAGCCGATCGCCGACCACCTCGGCGAGGCGTACCTCCGCTACTCGTTCACCAAGGGCACCGACCAGGAGGTCGGGTTCCTGGTGGAGGTCCTCGGCCTCGAGCCGGGGATGCGCGTCCTCGACGTCGGCTGCGGCCCGGGCCGCCACGCCCACGCGCTGGCCGCCCGCGGCATCGAGGTGCACGGGGTCGACATCAGCCAGCGGTTCGTGGACCTGGCCACCGCGTCGGCCCCGCCGGGAGCCACCTTCGAGCGGGCCGACGCCCGCCGCCTGGCCTTCGACGCCGAGTTCGATGCCGCCATCTCGCTCTGCCAGGGCGCCTTCGGCCTCACGGGCGGGCCGGGCGCCCCGCTCGACGGCGACGGCGCGGTGCTCGAGGGCATGGCCCGGGCCCTGCGCCCAGGGGCCCAGCTGGCCGTGTCCGCCTTCTCCTCCTACTTCCAGGTCCGCTACCTGGAGGGCGACACGGTGTTCGACGCGGGCGCCGGGGTGAACCGGGAGCGCACCTCGGTGAAGGACGAGCAGGGCGTCGACGCCGAGGTCGACCTGTGGACCACGTGCTTCACCCCCCGTGAGCTGCGGCTCCTGGCTCGCCTGGCCGGCCTCGAGATCGTCCACCTGTGGTCCACCACGCCCGGTGGCTACGCCGCCGCCGAGCCGACGATCGACTCCCACGAGTTCCTGCTCATCGCCCGCCGGCCCTGACCGGCTCGGCGGCGGCACCCCCGCCCGGCCGTGACCCGGGGGTTGTCCCTCCTGTAGCCTCGGCGGGTCCATATCCCCGACTCCTGTCCCCTACTGAAGGCCTCCTCCCTTGTCCGACGACACCCAGACCACCTACGAGCCCAACCCCGAAGCGATCGACGCCCCGCCCACCTCCTCGGAGATGGGGACGTTCGCCGACGACGGCACCTACACGCCGCGCCAGATCACCGCTGATGACCTCGGCGGGAGCTTCGGAGACGCCATCGACGGCACCATGGTGTCGGTCGAGGACGGGCAGCTCGTGGAGGGCACGGTCGTCAAGGTCGACCGGGACGAGGTGCTGCTCGACATCGGGTACAAGTCCGAGGGCGTGATCCCCAGCCGCGAGCTGTCGATCCGCAACGACATCGATCCCAACGAGATCGTGTCGCTGGGCGACAAGATCGAGGCCCTCGTCCTCACCAAGGAGGACAAGGAGGGTCGGCTCGTCCTGTCGAAGAAGCGGGCCCAGTACGAGCGGGCCTGGGGCGACATCGAGCGCATCAAGGAAGAGGACGGCGTGGTCACCGGCCCCGTCATCGAGGTCGTCAAGGGCGGCCTGATCCTCGACATCGGCCTCCGCGGCTTCCTGCCGGCCTCCCTGGTGGAGCTCCGCCGGGTGCGCGACCTGCAGCCCTACGTGGGGCGCAGCATCGAGGCGAAGATCATCGAGCTCGACAAGAACCGCAACAACGTGGTCCTGTCCCGCCGGGCGTGGCTCGAGGAGACGCAGAAGGAGCAGCGCGAGGACTTCCTCACCAACCTCAAGCCGGGCGAGGTCCGGTCGGGTGTGGTGTCGAGCGTCGTGAACTTCGGTGCGTTCGTCGACCTCGGCGGCATGGACGGCCTCATCCACGTGTCCGAGCTGTCCTGGAAGCACGTCGACCACCCCGGCTCGGTCGTGGCCGTGGGCGACGAGGTCACCGTGCAGGTGCTCGACGTCGACCTCGACCGCGAGCGCATCAGCCTGTCGCTCAAGGCCACCCAGCAGGATCCGTGGCAGGAGTTCGCCACCTCGCACCGCGTGGGCGAGCTCGTCTACGGCCGGGTCACCAAGCTCGTGCCGTTCGGCTCGTTCGTGCAGGTCGGCGAGGGCATCGAGGGCCTGGTCCACATCTCCGAGATGTCGGCGCACCACGTCGATCTCCCCGAGCAGGTCGTCACCCCCGGCGAGGAGCTGTGGGTGAAGATCATCGACCTCGATCTCCAGCGCCGTCGGATCAGCCTGTCGATCAAGCAGGCCGCCGAGGGTGGCGTCGTGGCCGCCGAGTACCAGGAGCACTTCGGCGAGCACCAGTACGACACCGAGGGCAACTACATCGGCCCGGCCATCGAGCACTCCCCGGAGGCCGACGAGGCCTGGGCCGAGTACTTCGAGGAGGCCGGCGCCGAGGTGCCCGCCGCGTCGGAGGCCCCTGCCGCTGAGGCCCCGGCTGCTGAGGCCCCGGCTGCTGAGGCCCCTGCCGAGCCGGAGGCTCCGGTCGCCGAGGCCCCGGCCGCCGAGGTCCCCGCCGCCGACGCGGGCGCCCCCGAGCAGGAGTAACCCCAGTCCCCACCCCCGGACGGCTGACCCGCCCCTCGCTCGGCGCGGCGGCGGGCGCCTGCCTCACGGCGGGCGTGGTCGGGATCGGGCTCCAGCCGTTCTCCGACAACTCGTTCATGACCCACCTGGCCACGGGCCGGCTCATCGTCGACCTCGGGCACATCCCGGGCGCGGATCCGTACACGTTCACCGCCCAGGGCCACGACTGGGTGGTGCAGAGCTGGTTGGTGTCGCTCCTCCTCGGGGGAGCCGACCGGCTGGGCGGCGAGGGGGCGGTGCGCGTGCTGGTCGCGCTCATGACGGTGGCCGTGTTCGCCGTCGTCTGGCGCCTCCTCCGGCCGGCGCAGGGCCTGCTGGTGAAGGTCGGGATCGCCTCGCTGGCCATCGGGGTGGGCGCCATGGAGTGGTCGGAGCGCCCGCTGCTCGTCGGCCTGATCGCCATCGGCCTCGTCGTCCTGGCGGGCGAGGGCGAGCTCGACCCGCGCTGGCTCCTGCCGGTGGGCTGGATCTGGGTGAACAGCCACGGCTCGTTCCCGATCGGGCTCGTGTACCTGGTGGTGGTGGCGCTCGGGCGCCGGCTCGACCACCTCGATGCATCGGTGGAGCTGCGCGCGGTGCGCTGGCTCCTTGGCGGGATCCTGCTCGCCGCGGTGAACCCGTTGGGCCCGAAGCTGCTGCTGTTCCCGGCCCAGCTCCTGCAGCACCAGGATGTGCTGCGCCGGGTGGTCGAGTGGCAGGCGCCCGCGTTCACCGAGTTCGGCCAGCGCGTGTTCCTCCTGCAGGTGGCGCTGGCCATCGTCGCCGTGGCCCGCCGGCCCCGGTACCGCAACGCGCTGGTGGTGGCGGTGTTCGTCGTCGCCGCCCTCCTCGGCGCCCGCAACGTCGCGGTCGCGTCCATCGTCCTGGTGCCGATCCTCGCGGAGGCCTGGCCCACGATCGGGTCCCTGAAGGCCGGGGTGCGAGACGGCGTCGCCCGGATCCTCGCCGCGGCCGGCGTGGTCATGGTGGTGCTCGTCTCCGTGAGCCTGCTGCAGCAGGGCGCGTACGCGCTCGACGGGTACCCGACGCGCTCCCTGCGTCAGATCGACACGTGGGAGATCGACCTCGAGGACGTGCGCCTGGCGTCGATCGACCGGGTCGGGAACCTCCTCGAGCTGCGGGACGGCCCGGGACGGCGGGTGTTCTTCGACGACCGCTTCGACATGTTCCCCGCGACGGTCACCAAGGACGCCCTCGCGCTCAACGCCGGGTCACCCCGGTCGCAGGCCGTGCTCGAGCGCTATGGCATCGATCTGGTGCTGTGGCCCCGCACCGGCGCCCTCACGTCGATCCTCGCCGCCACGGGGGAGTGGCGGTCGTTGTACGACGGCGACCAGGACTGGGTGCTGTTCTGCCGCGTGGGCGAGGTGCTCGGCGGGCAGCTCGGCACCTGCTGACGCCCTCGGCTGACGCCCACGGCTCGACCCGGGACGCGAAGCGGGACGGACCCTGAGGTCCGTCCCGCTCCGTGCTGCTGGAGATGTCAGCTGAGCGCTGAGATCAGCTGCCGGCCTGGTTGAGCGAGTCGGCGGTGCTCTCGAAGCTCGTCTTGGCCGACTGGCCGATGAGCTTGATGGCTGCGATGCAGACGACGGCGATGAGGGCCACGAGGAGGGCGTACTCGACCATCGAAGCGCCACGCTCGGAGTCGCCGAAGCGAGCACGGAGCCAGGTGGCGAGGAACTCGTAGGTGCTGATCATGGTGGTTGCTCCTAGGTGATTGCTCCCGGTCACCCGGTCGCTGTGGTGTGTGTCCCTAGGAGTATCGAGATCGGGAGGCCGGCCCTGAATAGGTCGCTCGGCTCATTGGGATGCCGCAGTTGTCCGGTTCGCGCCGGTTCGCGTACTTCCGCCTAGGTCAGGTGGACGATGCCCATGCGCACGGCCTGCAGCACGGCCTGCGTGCGGTCCCTGGCGTCGAGCTTCTGGTAGATCGACGCCAGGTGGTTCTTCACCGTCTTCTGGCTGATGAAGAGCTGCTGGGCCACCTCGGAGGTGGAGCAGCCGTCCGCGATGCGCTGGAGGACCTCCTCCTCACGCTTGGTGATCACGTGCTCCTCGTCGGCCGGTTCGGTCGGCGCCTCCAGGCGCCGGACCTCGTCGAGCATCGACGCGGCCAGGAGGGGGGAGAGGTCCGTGTCGCCGTTGGCGGCCATGCGGATGGCCTCGGCGACCTCCTCGGTGGAGCAGTCCTTCACGAGGTATCCCGAGGCGCCGGCCCGGATCGCGTCGGCCAGCACGTCCTTGTCGGCGTGCATGGTGAGCATGAGGATGCGCGTGTCGGAGCCGGTGGCCCGGATGGCGCGCGTGGCCTCCACGCCGTCCATCTGCGGCATCGACACGTCCATGAGGACGATGTCGGGCTGCAGCTCGGCCGCCAGCGACACCGCCTGCTCGCCGTTGTCGGCCTCGCCGACCACGTCGAAGCCCTCCTCGGTCAAGGATCGGTGGAGACCCTCCCGCAGCATGCGGTGGTCGTCCGCCAGCAGCACCCTGATCGACACCTGAAGGCCCCCTCCGGTCGTGCCCGACCTACCCGGCGAGCGTGCAGCGTACCCGGGTGCCGCGCCCGGGTTCTGCGGTGACGGCCAACGTGGCCCCGATGCTGGCGGCCCGCTCCCGCAGAACGGCCAGGCCAGAAGCCCCTGACGTGGTCCGCTCGGCGGCCGGGATCCCGATCCCGTCGTCCGCCACCACGAGCTCGGCGCTGGTGCCGTCGCAGCGCCACGTGACGACCACGGAGGTGGCCTGGGCGTGCTGCTCGACGTTGCCCAGCGCCTCCCGGGCCAGCCGCCACAGCTCCCGCTCGCGCAACAGGGGCAAGCGGCCCGTCTCCTCCACGATGAGCTCGGTCACCAGCCCGCTGCGCTCCTGCACCCGGGCCAGGAACGCCCGCAGCGTGCTGGCGAGGCCGTCGGCCTCGGTGACGTCGGTGCGGAGGTCGTAGAGGGTGTCCCGCAGCTCACCGACCACCTTGCGGACGTCGTTGCGGAGCACATCGATCGCGGGGGCGACGTCCTGGCCCTGCCCGGCCTGCTTCGAGAGGCGGTCGAGCTCGAAGGCCAGGTAGGCCAGGGATTGGCCGGTGCGGTCGTGGAGGTCCTTGGCGATCCGACCGCGCTCCTCGTCGGCGCCGAGCGTCCGGAGCCGCCCGAACCACCGCGCGTTGTCCACGGCGAGGGCCGCCGCGTCGACGAAGCCCCCCAGCAGCTCGACGTCGCGCTCGGTGAAGTGGGCCGCGGTCTCGTCCTCCAGCGCGATCACGCCGATCGTGGCGCCGCGGGCGGTGAGCAGCGCGTACAGGCCGGACCGGCTGCGGGGGTCGAGGCCGGGTCCGGCCGGGGGAGCGAGGTCGTCCTCCCGGTCGGTGCTGCGAACGGCGACGGCGCGGGCCACGGGTGGGGGGAGCTGGTCGCCGGCGAAGACCAGGTCGGACCGGATCCCGTTGCGCCGGGCCACGTGCCACGCGCCGTCGGACTCCTCGAACAGGAGGATCGCGACGCCGGAGACGTCGAACAGGTCGCGCAGCTGCTCCACCGTCGCATCGAGGACCTCCGTGAGGTCGAGGGAGGCCGGCAGCGTCTGCGCGACCTGGTGGAGCTGGAACAGCAGCACGTTCGCGTCGGAGAGGCGCCCCATGCGGCTCAGGGCCGCGTCGCGGCGCTCGTCCGCCTCGCCGGAGATCCGCCGGGCGTAGCCGGCCACGAAGCCCACCAGCAGCACCTCACCGCTCCAGTCGGCGGAGTCGCGCAGGTGGTCGAGGTCGAGGTCCCCGGCCGTCGCCCAGGACACCCCGACGGCCAGGACGGTGAGGAGGGCGACACCGATGCCGAGCCGGAAGCCTCCGGCGAACCCGCCCAGCGCGGCGGGGACGAGCAGGGCGAAGACGAAGGGGGAATCACCGAACCCCGTGGCCACGACGGCGCCGACCGCGAGCGCGGTCTCGATCAGCAGCTGGAGCTCGATGTGGCCGGAGCCGTCGTGGCGGAGCGGTCGGCGCAACCGCAGGGCGGTCCAGGCCACCAGCACCGCGAAGGCCCCGATGGTGGTGCCGTCCCCCGCGCCGAGGTCGGGGGATGCCAGCGCCAGCGACAGCGCCAGCACGCCCCAGCGCACGGCGAGGACCGCCTGGCCGAAGGGGGCGAGGCGGTCCGTCACCGTGTCTGGGTCGTCGGGGGGCCGGGGGGACGGCCCGGCGTCAGAAGGACCCGTCCTTCATGGCTTCCCACATGTCGGAGGCCGCGGGGCCCATGAGCACCACGAACAGCGCGGGGAAGATGAAGAGGACCAGCGGGAACAGCATCTTGACGGGCAGCTTGGCCGCCTTCTCCCGGGCCCACTGGCGCCGCTTGTTGCGCATCTCGCCGGCCGAGGTCTGCAGGACCCGGCCGATCGGCATGCCGAGGGCGTCCGCCTGCGTCAGCGTGAGCACGAAGTTCGATAGCTCCGGGACCTCCGTGCGCCGCTTCAGGTTCTGGAGGGCCTCCCGCCGGGGAAGGCCGAGCTCCATCTCGCGAAGGGTACGCGCGAACTCGTCGGCCAGCGGGGAGGAGAAGTTCTCGCACACCACGCCGAGGGCGCCCTCGAAGCCCATGCCCGCCTCGACCGAGATGGCGAGGAGGTCGAGCGTGTCGGGCAGGTCCCGCTTGATCGACTCGGTGCGCTCGTCGACCTTGCGGTCGACCCAGCTCTTCGGGAGCTGGACGCCCGCGACCGGGAAGACGATGGCGGCCAGGAGGCCCATGCCGCCGCCGACGGTGCCGGTGACCACGATGAGCAGGCCGAGGAGTCCCCCGACCATGCCGCCCAGCGCCTGGAGGGTGATGATCTCCTCCGCCCGGAACTGGCTGGCGAGACCGCCCCGCACGAGCTGGTGGTGCATCCGGTCCCGGTAGTTGCCGGGAAGGATGCCGCCGAGCAGATCGAGCAGTCCGGCGCTCATCGGCCGCACCACGCGGGAGAGGAACGGCTGGGCGAGGAGGATCTTGTACTCGTCCACCTCTTCGCCCATGTCCTCGAGGCTGCGGAGGTAGTCGTCCGCCGCCTCGGGCGTGGCCAGGTTGCGCTGGGAGATCCCGACGTAGGCGATGGCGGCGCCTCCGACGAGGAACAGGAAGCCGAGCAGGTTTGCCATCAGACGTCCACCTTGATCATTCGGAAGATGATCGCCATGCCGGTGGCGATCGAGGCGAGTGTGCCGCCCAGCCAGATCGGGCCCCAGCCCTGGAACATCGGGTCGAGGTATCCGGGGTTGCTGACCTGGACGAAGCCGGCGAGGAAGATCGGGAGGCCGCCGAGGACGTAGGCCGAGATGCGGCCCTCGGCCGTGAGGACGAGCACCTCCCGGCGGATCTCCTCGCGGGCCCGGATGAAGTCGGCCAGCGTGTGGAGCAGCTCGGCCAGCTTGCCGCCGACCGTCTGCTGGATCCGGATGGCCTGGACCACCCAGTCGACGTCACGGACGTCGACGCGCTTGGCCATGCGCTCGAGGGAGTCGACGAGCGGATCCCCGAGACGGGTCTCCTGGACCACCCGGCCGAACTCCTCGGCGATCGGGCCATCGGCCTCTTCGCACATCATCTGGATCGACCGCAGGAAGGTGTGGCCGGCGGACAGCGACGACGCGATCAGCGTCAGCGCGTCCGGGAAGCCCTCTTCGAACTTCCGCTTGCGCCCGGAGATGCGGCGCTTGAGGTAGGCGATGGCCGTGAAGGGCGTGGCGACGGCCGCACCGATGCCGAACCAGACGCTCGTGGTGATGGCGGTGACGAGGCAGCCGAAGATCACCGCGAACGACATGACGAGGAGGGCGAACTCCCCGGGCCGGACGGGCAGTCGGGACCGCTCCAGCAGCGTGAGGAAGCTGCCTTCGGCATCCACCTGGTCGATGAGCCGACCGGCCACGCCGATGGTGTTCTCGACGAGGGAGGAGTGCTGCTCGACGGCGGCATCGAGGTCGACGTCCTTCTCGCCCCAGGGGAGGTCGAGGATGTCGGCCAGCCGCTCCTCACGGTGGTACACCCGCATCAGGATGCCCACCACGAGAAGGGCCATCCCGGCGCCCACCAGTGCCATCGCTGCCAGCTGGGAGCCGCTCATGAGTCCACCGTCGCTTCCCGCCGGCTGGCGTCGATGCTCGCTGCTTCGCAGCGAAGGGAGACCGCACTCTGCTGTCGGAGCTCGCGGGGCTCGCTCATCGGAGGACCTCGCGCTCCGCGAGCTCGCGCTGGCTGGGGACCCGGACCTTGCGCCCGCCGCGGACGCCGGCGGCGGCCATGCGGTCGCCGGTGCTGGCGGAGGACTTGAAGGCCGATGCAGGCACGTCGATGGACGCCTCGTGCAGGCGGTCGAGGAACTTCGGCCGCAGGCCGGCGGACACCAGCTCGCCGGCGCCGGGCGCACCCGGGACCTGGCGGAACTTGAAGATGTCCTGGAGCAGGATGATGTCGCCCTCCATGCCCTGGACCTCGGTGACCTGCGTGATCAAGCAATACGTTCC
>CAVSIC010000006.1:0-44811 GCA_963727905.1 uncultured Microthrixaceae bacterium | reverse complement strand
GAGGTGAGGGACACGAATGTGTACAGATTCGAGCTGGAGACCTGAGCCTGCTGGGTTGGAACCCTTCCCTTACGTGAGGGTAGGGTTCGCCATCGCCCAGCGGCCCCCGGGTCGATAGGCCTGGCCCTTCTCGTCGAGGACCCGCCTGTGGCGCCCCCCGCCAGCCGCCTCGATGCGGCCCCACCTCGAAGGTCCCCCTGTGTCGATGTACGTACCTGTCGCCGAGCGCACGCCGCTCCAGCGTCTCCGTCAGTCGTGGTTCTCCAACGTCCGTGTCGATCTGCTCGCTGGCTTGGTCGTAGCGCTGGCGCTCGTGCCCGAGGCCATCTCGTTCTCGATCATCGCCGGGGTCGATCCGAAGGTCGGCCTCTACGCCTCGTTCTCCATCGCCGTGATCATCGCCTTCGCCGGTGGCCGGCCCGGGATGATCTCTGCCGCCACCGGAGCGATGGCGCTCGTCGTGGTCTCGCTCGTGAAGAACCACGGCGTCGAGTACCTCTTCGTCGCCACGATCCTCGCCGGGTCGATCCAGGTTGTGTTCGGCGTGCTCGGCGTCGGACGGCTGATGCGGTTCGTGCCACGAACGGTGATGGTCGGCTTCGTGAACGCTCTCGCCATCTTGATCTTCCTCGCCCAGCTCGAACACTTCGTGGGGAAGGGCATCGCCGTCTACGCGATGGTGGCGCTCGGGATTGCGATCATGGTCGGCCTCCCGAGGCTGACAACGGCAGTGCCCGCACCGCTCGTGGCCATCCTTGTGCTCGGCGTCGGAGGAGCACTGCTCCACATCAAGGTGCCGACCGTCGGCGACATGGGAGACCTCCCGAGCGCCCTCCCCACGTTCGGGCTGCCCGACGTTCCGTTCAGCCTGGAGACACTGACCACCGTGCTTCCCTACGCCATCACGTTGGCCATCGTCGGACTACTCGAATCCCTGCTCACCGCACAGCTGGTCGATGACATCACCGACACCCGCTCCGACAAGGATCGGGAGTGCCGAGGCCAGGGCATCGCAAACGTGGCGACCGGGTTCCTGGGTGGGATGGCCGGCTGCGCGATGATCGGCCAGTCGATGATCAACATGAAGTCCGGTGGTCGGACCCGACTCTCGACCCTGTCGGCAGGGCTGTTCCTCATCATCGGCATCCTCGTGTTCGGCGATCTCATCGCCGCCATCCCGATGGGTGCCCTCGTCGCCGTGATGATCATCGTCGCCGCCGGCACCTTCGACTGGAACAGCATCAAGCCCTCGCAGCTCCGCCGAACCCCACGCACGGAGACCGCAGTGATGGTCACGACCGTCGCCATCGTCGTCGCCACCCACAACCTGGCCCTCGGTGTCGCTGGCGGTGTCGTGCTTGCTGCGGTCTTCTTCGCACGCCGGGTAGCGCACCTCGCCGACGTGACCAGCGTCCTCGACCCCGACGATGGCCGCACCCGGATCTACCACGTGACCGGAGAGCTGTTCTTTGCCTCCACCAACGAGCTGCTCCACCTCTTCGACTACGCCGATGACATCGACGGTGCGGTCATCGACCTCAACGACGCCCACATCTGGGACACCTCGGCCGTGGCTGCCCTCGATGCAGTGGTCGCCAAGTTCACCGCTCACGGCATCGAGGCGACCCTGATCGGCCTCAACGAGCACAGCGCTCAGCTCCACGGACGCACCACCGGCTCGCTCGCCTCATCCCACTGAGCCGGTGCGTACCCTGGCGTTCGCCCGATCTCCGTTCGCCCGACCTCCGAAGGAACCGCAATGACGATCGACGGCATCCACCAGATCGGCGAGGTCGCCGAAGCCGTCGGCCTGTCGCTACGTACGATCCGCCATTGGGACGAGGTCGGCCTGGTTCCGCCGTCGGGAAGGTCCACGGGCGGGTTTCGTCTCTACACCGACCGGGACATCGAACGGCTCCACCTCGTCAAGTCGCTCAAGCCGCTCGACCTGTCCCTGGATGAGATGCGTGAGCTGCTCACGACCCGAGACCGCCTTCAGGAAGGCTCCGTCACCAAGGCCGAACGCCGTCGCCTCCTCGATCGCCTCGGGATGTTCTCCGCAGTCGCCAGTGAACGGTGCGAGCGGCTTCGAGAGCAGCTCTCGGCCGTCGAACGGGTCGCCGAGGCACTCGCAGCTGAGACCCGGGCACATCACACGCAGACGTGACCATGGACGGCGTGGACGAGCTGCTCGAGGCCGTGGCTTGCATCGCGAGGCGCTTTCCACATCTTGTACGTGTGACGAACGTCTACCGGTTCACGCTGAACTAGCGCCAGTGGCGCCACAATGGCGCTACTGTGGCGGCATGCCGAGCATCCAGGTCAAGGACGTTCCGGACGAGGTCCACGCCACGCTGCGAAGGCGAGCGGCGTCCGCAGGCCAGTCTCTGCAGGAGTACCTGCTCGGACATCTCATCGCCGAGGCGGCGGCGCCGACCTTGGACGAGGTGCTGCAGCGAGCAGGACAACGTGCGGGTGGACGGGTCACCGCGCGTGACGCGGCCAAGGCGGTGCGTGCCGATCGCGATGCGCGTTGATCGTCGTGGACGCGAGCATCGTCGTCACGGCCCTGGCCGACGATGGTCCGGACGGCGACCGGTTCCGCGAGCGGCTCGCGGGAGAGCACCTGGCGGCTCCGCACCTGATCGACATCGAGGTGATCTCTGCGTGGCGCCGACTCGCCGCCGCCGGGCGGCTCGACGAGCGGCGTGCGGCGTTCGCCCGAGCCGATCTGCGGGCGCTCCCCGTCCGACGCGTCGATCACAGCCCGTTGGTCGAACGCTGCTGGGATCTCCGCACCACGCTGACCGCCTACGACGCGGCGTACGTCGCCTTGGCGGAGCTGATCGGCGTGCCCTTGCTCACGGCCGACGCCAAGCTGGCCGCCAGCCCGAGCCCGACCTGCCAGATCGAGGTCCTGCGTTGAGGGCGCCCGGCCACCAGGTGCATGCTGATCTGCATGCACAGCACGAGTGTCCGGATCGACGCCACCACGCATGACGACCTGAAGCGCCTGGCCGCCGAGCTCGGGACCACCGTGGGGAACACGGTGACGTTGGCAGTGCGCTCGCTGCGCCAAGCCCGGATCGGCCGTGATCTGCGCGTCCCGTTGAGCGACGAGGAGGTGGCCTGGCTCGATGCTGACCTCGGGTGACGTCGTCGACCTCGACCTCGGCCTGCCTCAGGGTCGCGAGGCGGGCCACCCAGCCGTGGTCGTGACAGCCCAGCGGGTCCTCGATGCGGACCCCTCAGTCGTTCAGGTGGTGCCACTCACCTCCACAATGCGCGGGTTCGAGTCCGAAGTCGTCCTGGAGGCGGACGAAGCCAACGGTTTGGCGTCGGCCTCCTCCGCGCAGTGCCAGCACGTTCGAGCGGTGTCGCCATCGCGGGTGGGGTCGGTACGGGGGAACACCGGCCCAGCCGCGCTCGCCCAGATCCGTGACGTCCTGGCGGTGCTCCTCGATCTGCCGGCGGCCAGAGACCGCTAGGGCGGTCCTCTACGAGGGGGTGCCCTCGTAGAACTCGGAGGGGTTGTGGAAGCCCGCCGCCTCCAGCACGGGATCGGAGGCGGCAGTTGCCGACGCAGCTCCCTCGCGCTGCACGATCGCCAGGACGGCGCCGTGCGGCGCGGCCGCGTCCGCGGCGGCGCCGGCCTGCTCGCTCGGGATGTCGCCCAGCAGGCACACGGGGCCGCCCGGGTCGTAGACGGGAGGCGCCGGCATGATCAGCGCAGTTGCCGTTCCGAGGGCCACCGGCCCCCACGTCGTGGCATCTCCGGTGGGGTCGAGCTCCTTCACCCACCACCGCGCCGCGACCTCCAGGCCGAGCCCGACCAGCAGGTTCCGCTTGGGTTCGTCCCGGCGGGCGGTGACCGCTCGCAGGGTCCGCTGGTCGTCCGATCGAGCGGCGGCCCAGACGGCGAGGAGCAGCTCCCGTCCTTCGGTGGCCCAGAGGTCGGGATCCTCCACGGCGAAGTCGTCGACGAAGCAGCGCCCGTCGTTGCCGGTGGACATCGCGAACCCGCCGTCGGTCCGAAGCGCCACCGCCCCCGGTCGCACGCAGGTCGCCCGCAGAAAGTCGGCGTGGGCGGCAGCCACGTTCGTCGCCGGGCGCCAGAACACCGGCGAGTACGCGGCGTACTGCTGGCGGCGGCGGTCCAACAGGTCCGCCGCCCAGTCGAAGTCCGCGTTGCCCATCTCCCTGACCATCTCGACATCATCGCGAGTCAAGGGAGCTCCCGCCGCCGCCTACCCTCGGCCCGATGCAGCCGTGGGAGGGGGACGAGTACCAGGCCCGGTTCGACCGGCTGGCGGCAGAGGGCTTCGAGGTGCACGGCGAAGCCGACTTCGTGCGCAGCTACGACCCGACGTCGGTGCTCGACGCCGGGTGCGGCACGGGACGGGTGGGGGTCGAGCTGGCTCGGCACGGCATCGAGGTGACGGGCGTCGACCTCGATCCGTCGATGCTGGCGACGGCTCGCGGTCGGGCCCCTGAGGTCACGTGGGTGGAGGCCGATCTCACCGAGCTCGACCTCGGCCGAACGTTCGACGTGGTCGTCATGGCCGGCAACGTCCCGCTGTTCACCCCGCCGGGCACGGAGGCGGCGTTGGTCGCTCACGTCGCGCGCCACGTCGCGCCGGGCGGGGTGCTGGTGGCCGGGTTCAGCCTCGACCGGGGCTACTCGGCCGAGACGTACGACGCCGACGCGGCATCGGCCGGGCTCACGTTCGCGGAGCGCTACGCCACTTGGGACCGGGCCCCGTGGTCCGTCGGCGGCGACTACGCGGTGTCGGTCCACCGCCACCCCGAGCCGGCGTAGCCGACAGGAGTAGCCGACAGGAGTAGCCGACAGGTGCAGCGGTGCGATGATGCGGCGTGACCATCGCCGAACCTGAAGACGCGGCCGAGATCCTCCGCCTGTGGCCCGACGGACCGCCGACCGAGATCGAGGACATGCCCCCTGAGGCCTCCTACCTGGTGAAGGCGGGCGTGGCCGAGGGGACCAGCTTCCTGCGGAACACCTCAGACCCGACGCTCGCCGTGTTCACGCCGAAGGAGGGGACCTCGAACGGTGTGGGCGTCATCGTCGCCCCCGGCGGTGGGTGGACGATCCTGGCCTGGAGCCATGAGGGCACCGACGTCGTCAAGTGGCTCACCGACGCCGGGTACACCGCGTTCCTCCTGAAGTACCGGGTGCAGGCGTCGGACCCCGACCAGGAGAGGTTCGAGGCGGCGATGGCCTCGATGGACGGCCTCCACTCCATCCCGCTCCCGACGGCGAGCCGGCCGAAGGCCATCGGTGACGTGATCTCCACGAAGGAGTACCTCCAGGCGCGCGAGGCGGCGGCCGACGACGGCCGACGGGCGATCGCCATGGCTCGTGAGCTCGCCCCGAAGTACGGGCTGCGGGCGGACGCGCTCGGGATGATCGGCTTCTCGGCGGGAGCGTTCCTCGCCGTCGACGTCGCCCTCGACCCCCGCGGCCAGCAGCTGGCGTTCATCGCCCCGATCTACGGCGGCGAGACGTGTGGCCTGCCCGTGCCGGCCGATGCGCCGCCGATGTTCACCGCCGTCGCGCACGACGACATCCTCCTGAGGATCGTCGAGGGCATGTACCTCGAGTGGTCCGCCGCCGACCGCCCGTCGGAGCTCCACGTCTTCCGCCGCGGCCAGCACGGGTTCGGCATGGCCCGCCAGGGCATGCCCTCCGACGGCTGGACCGACCTGTTCCTCGCCTGGCTCGAGGACCTGGCCGTCAGCTGAGGAGCTGAGCGCCGAGCGTGGCCTCCAGCCAGCGCGCGTACCGATCCGGCGTCCACCCGCGGTCGAAGACGAGCAGCCGGTAGAGCTCGGGGGAGAGGAAGGCGTGGATCAGGTCGGCCGCGTCGCGCTCGCGGAGCTCGGGTCGCAGCGCCCCTGCCCGCGACAGGGCCCGGGCGATCGACCGCTGCCCCCGCTGCCGCTGCTGCGCGAGCTCCTCGAGCTGGGCCGCGGCGTCGGGGTCGGTGCCGGCCGCGCTCACCAGGATGCGGTAGAGCGGCCCGACCCGCTCGTTGATCTGCACGGCGATGGCGACGAAGCCGGACAGCTGGCCCGTCGGGTCGCGCTCGTCGAGCGCGGTGCGCACCTGGGATCGCCCCGCCATCGGGACGTCTTCGTCGTCGCCGGCGATGGAGACGTCGAACAGCGCCTTGAGGATGCCGTGCTTCGACGAGAACAGCCGGTACACGGTCGCCGGCGGGACGTCGGCCCGCTCGCTGATCGCCTCGATGGTCGTCGCCCCGTAGCCCCGCTCCAGGAACAGGTCGCGGGCGGCTGTGACGACGGCGGCGCGGGCGAGCCTCGTCCGCGCCTGGGGTGCCATGGATTGAGACTAGCGCTCTCGAAATGATAGTGCTACTCTCAATGCATGACCACGACGACGATGACCTGCAAGCAGCTCGGCGGCCCCTGTGACCTGGAGCACCACGGTGACGATGCCAACGAGATCATCCACGCCCAGGACGCCCACCTCCGCGAGGTGGTCGCCGCCGGCGCCAGCGACCACGAGCCGGCCCTCAAGGCCATGAAGGGCCGCTGGAAGCGTCCCGTCTCCGGTATGAAGTGGTACCGCCAGGTGCAGCGCGACTTCGCCGCGCTGGCCGCCGGATCCGAGGGAGCCTGAGATGACGAAGACCGCACCGGGGGACTGGCGGAACGAGCTCTTGAACGGGCTCCGCGAGCTCATCCAGAAGGCGGATCCCGACGTCACCGAGGAGCAGAAGTGGGCGAAGCCCACGAACCCCGACGGCGTCCCCGCCTGGTCGCACGACGGCATCCTGTGCACCGGCGAGATCTACAAGGACAAGGTCAAGCTCACCTTCTTCGAGGGAGCGTCGCTCGATGATCCGAGCGGCCTGTTCAACGCCTCGCTCGACGCCGGCAGCCGGCGAGCCATCGACCTCCACGAGGGCGACCGCGTCGACCCGAAGGCCATCGTGGCGCTGATCCGCGCCGCGGTGTCGCACAACGAGGCCAAGGCGGCCAGCAAGCAGCGGTGAGGACCTAGCGTCTCCCGGCGTGGGGGACCCGCAGCGATTCGACGACTTCGCGGATGCGGGTTCGTCGTGCTCCGCGGCATCGTCCCTCCCGCCCTCTGCGAGCGCGCCGTCGCGGCCATCGCCGAGCGCACCGGCCTCGACTACACCGACCGCAGCACCTGGGACCCGGGCGAGGTGGTGAGCCACCAAGCCCCGGTGTGGGGCCACCAGGCCCTGTGGGACGTCCGCCAGCACCCTCCGCTCCACCAGGCGCTCGCCGACATCTGGGGGATCGAGCGGCTCTGGGTCAGCGTCGACTCCTGCAACTTCACGCCGCCCGTCCGGCCTGGTGTCCCCGAGCCGCTGAGCATGCACTGGGACCTCGATCCGCGGGGGCCCAGCACTCGACTCGTCCAGGGCGTGCTCGCCCTGGTCGACACGCCCGTGGAGGGCGGCGGGTTCCGCTGCGCGCCGTCGTGGAGGAACGCTCCTGAGCGCTGGCCCGACGAGTGGCCGCGGGAGCCGTGGGGCGAGGAGTGGCGCATCGACCCGCCGGTCGAGGACATCGTCCAGGTGCCGGCGCAGCGTGGCGACCTCATCGTCTGGGAGTCGAGCACCCCGCACGGCACGGTGGCCAACACCTCGCCGCAGCCTCGGGTTGCGTTCTACGTCTCCATGTTCCCCGCTGGGGGCGAGGACGAGGCCCGCCAACGGGTCGCCGACTTCGAGGCCGGGATGATGCCCGCCCACGCCCGCTGGAAGCCCGGCCACGACGTCCCCGAGCCCGAGCCGCGCGCCGCCCTCACCGGCCTTGGCGAGCGTCTCCTCGGCCGCGTGGCCTGGTAGCCGGAGACCCCGACGGGGCAGCCCCCGACGGCCGGGAATCCGATAATCTGATGGCATGCCGGATATCACCGCCACCGAGGCGGCTCGAAACTTCGCAGATCTCCTCGATGCCGTGGAGCATCGAGGCGAGCACTTCACCGTGGTCCGACGCGGGAAAGTGATCGCCCGCCTCGAGCCCGCTGCACCGGGCCAGGGAAGTCAGCTCAAGGAGGTGCTGCGGCGGCATCGCCGCGACACGTCCTGGGCCGCGGACCTCAGCTCCGTTCGGGATCTCCTCGAGATCGAGGATCGCACCTGAGCCGGCTCCTGTTCGATACGACCTACCTCATCGACGCGGACCGATCGCGCGGCGCCCTCGATGAGGAGGTGTCGGACGGCGATGACGTCGCGATCGCGGCGATCACCGTGGCGGAGCTCCGCGTCGGTGTCGAGCTGGCGAGCGGCCGGGCTCGCACGGCGAGGCGCGCGTTCGTGGACGACGTCATGGCCGTCATCCAGGTGCTCGCCTACGACACCTTCGTCGCCGAAGCGCATGCGGTGCTGCTGGGGGAGGTTCGGCGTCAGGGTCGGCCACGCGGGGCCCACGACCTGATCATCGCCGCGACAGCAGCGGCAACAGGTCGGACGGTCGTCACCGCGGACGCGCGCGCGTTCGAGGACCTGCCGGGCGTTGCGGTGCTGCGCCACCGCTGAACCTGGTCAGCCGGCGAGGAGGTCGGGGCCGCGGGCGAGGCGGAGGCGGTCGGTGGCGAGGAACTCGTGCTGGAGGTCCTCGGGGAGGTCGTCGTAGGGGCTGGCCTGGCTCGCGTGGGCGCGGATGGCGGCCCAGCGGGTCGCGAGGTGGGGAGCGACGTCGAGGAGGAGCGTGAGGTCCTCGTCGGGCGTGCCCAGCTCCTGCATCGCCAGGTACACCTCACCTCCTCCGGTCCGGCGCATGTGGTCGGCCCAGCGGGCCATGGACGAGCGGGCCAGGCACCAGAGGTAGACGGCCGGGGGGTCGTCGAGGGCGTCGACGGCAGCCAGCGTCGCGTCGCGGATGACGGCGTGGTCGCGGTGGCCGTCGCTGGCGTCGAGCGTGACGACGACGTCGGGTCGCAGCTCGTCGATCACCGATCGCACCTCGGACGCGAGCTGCACGGGATCGGCGGCCGCCAGCGCACCCGACGCAGGGTCACCGTCCATGCCGGAGTCGAGGTGGTCGAGGAGGCGGACGGCTCCGACGCCGAGGATGGCGGCGGCCGCCCGGAGCTCGGCCTCCCGAAGGGCAGCCAGGTCGTCGGTCGGGATCCGGCTGTGGCCGGCCTCGCCCCGGGTGGCGCACAGCACCGCGGTCTCGTGGCCCGCCGCGGCGGCGTGGACGAGGACGGATCCGCACCCGAACGACTCGTCGTCCGGGTGCGCGATCACGACCAGCACCCGCATCAGACGAGCTCGATGCCGGTCCGCCCGGTGAGCTCCATGAGGCGGTCCATGTCGGGGGGCCCGGGAACGGGGAGCACCCGTTCGGTGGCGGGCTGGCCCATGCCCAGGAAGAAGTCCTCGAGGTTGTCCGTCGGCTTGCCCGAGCAGATCACGAGCATGCGGGCGGTGGGGGTCAGGACCCGGAAGCAGTGGGCAGCGCCGCGAGCCACGAACGCGAACGTACCGGCCTCGGCGACGGCCACCTGGCCGTCGACCTCGAACTCGACCGTGCCGTCGAGGATGTAGAACGCCTCGTCCTCGTCGACCTGCACGTGCATGGGGGGGTTGGAGGCCGAGGTGACCAGGTGCTCGGTGAGGCTGTAGGCGCCGCCGGTCTCGGCCGTGCTGGCCACGGTCGTCATCAGCGCGTTGAAGAACCAGGTGGCTTCGCCCTCGTCGCGGTCCGCGCACCAGCGTCGTCGTCTGCATGTCCGTGCTCCCTTCGGCTCATACTGCCCGATGCAGTATCGGGTTCTACTAGACACTGCCCAGGGCACTATGTCAACCTGTTCCGGTGACGACGTCCGAACGCACCGCCACCTCCCACGCCGTCCTCGGGCTGCTCGCCCTCCGCTCGTGGACGACCTACGAGCTCGCGAAGCAGGTCCAGCGCTCGCTCGGCTGGTTCTGGCCCAGGGCCGAGCGGAAGCTCTACGACGAGCCCAAGCGCCTTGCCGCCGCGGGGCTCGCCACCGCGGACAAGGAGATGACCGGGGCGCGGCCTCGCACCGTCTACTCGGTGACGAGGTCGGGACGGAAGGCGCTGCGCGACTACCTCGACGCGCCCCCGGCGCCGCCCACGCTCGAGTTCGAGGGGATGATCAAGGTCTTCTTCGCCGACGGGGGGACGCTGGAGCAGCTCCGCGCCAACCTCACCGCGATCGCGGAGACCGCCGAGGCCCGCCTGGTCGAGCTCGAGGACAAGGTCGCGCAGCACCGCAGCGGCACGGCCCCGTTCCCGGAGCGCCTCCCGCTGAACTCGCTTGGGCTGCGGTTCGTGATCGACCACGAGCGGAACATCGCCGGGTGGTCCCGTTGGGCCCTCGCCCAGACCATGGGCTGGGCCTCCACGACGGACGCGGGCGACTGGGACCCGCTGGCGGCGCTCGCCTGACCAGCGCCGGTCGGCACGGGGCATGATCTCTGGCATGGCACAGACCGACGACCCTGCGGTGGTGGCCGAGCAGCAGATCGCGGCGCCGCCCGAGCAGCTCTACGCGCTGATCAGCGACGTCACGAACATGGGACGGTGGAGCCCGGAGAACCACACGTGTCGCTGGGTCGGCGGGGCCACCGGTCCTGCGGTCGGGGCCCGCTTCACGGGGGCCAACAAGCGGGGGCGGCGACGCTGGTCGACCACGAGCACGGTCGTGGTGGCGGACCCGGGTCGGCGGTTCGCGTTCGACGTGGCCCTCGGCCGCCTCCCCATCTCCCGCTGGACCTACGACTTCGAGGAGACCGACGGCGGGTGCCGGGTCACCGAGAGCTGGACGGATCGACGCGCCCGCTGGATGCGGCGGGCGGCCCCGACCGTCATGGGCGTGCACGACCAGGCGGCCCACAACCGGGCCGGCATGGAGGCCACGCTGGCTGCGCTCAAGGCGTCCGTCGAGGGCTGACCCGTGGCCGCCACACGGGTCGACAAGTGGGTCTGGGCGATCCGGCTCTACAAGACCCGGTCCGACGCCACCGACGCCTGCCGGGGCGGGAAGGTCAAGGTCAACGGCATCAGCGCCAAGCCGGCCACGATGGTGGCGGTGGGGGATCGGGTCGCGACCCACGTGCACGGCCGTGACCGTGAGGTCGAGGTGCTGGAGGTGATCGACAAGCGGGTCGGGCCGGCGGCGGCCGCGACGTGCTTCATCGATCACAGCCCGCCCGTGCCCGAGGTCGATCGGGTCCGCGTGGCCGAGCGCGAGCGCGGCGCCGGCCGCCCCACCAAGCGCGAGCGCCGCGAGATCGACCGCTGGCGGGACCGCTGACCCCGGTGCTCAGCGGGCGATGACGAGCTCGTGGGCCGCCCTCGAGGCGGCGAGGTAGAGCTCGCTCGGGTCCATCCCGTCGGCGTCGACCACCACGCCGTCGTACTCCACGCCCTTGTGCGACCAGGTGTCGGCCTGCGTGATGGTGGCGACGTTGGGCCAGCGCTCGGACAGCTCGACGGCGGCCCCGGCCAGGTCGCGCCGGGCCACCTCGCGCACCGGCGTCCCCGTCGGACGGATGCCGACGAGCGTCACCGCATCCAGGTGGGCGGCCGACGCGTGGGCGTTGAGCCAGTCGGCGATCTCCGCCGACATCCGGTAGGCGGTGGTCATCTCCACCGGGCCCACCGCCAGCTCCACCGCGGCGCGACGCAGCCCGAGGGCGTGGGGCCGGGACCGCTGCGCGTCGTCGCCCACGAGGCTGAGCCCGGTCGAGCGGCGCTGCACCGCCCGCAGCTGCAGCAGCGACAGGTCCTGCGCCTCGTCGACGATCACGTGGCCGTAGGTGGCGGGCACCCCCTCGATGCGGGCCCGCACCTCGTCGGCCAGCGCGCCGTCGCCCTCCTCGGCCAGCCAGGCGTCGACCAGGTCGGCGTCGACGCCGAGCTCCGTGAGGAACGCGCGGTTGCGGAGCTTGCGCAGCACCTGGGTGGTGGTCCACGGCGGCCACACGGCGCGGGCCTCCTTGCTCACGTCGCCCGGCGCCAGCTCGTGGCGGGCGGCGAGGAGCTCGACGAAGATCCGTCGCCGGTCGCGCCAGGGCAGCGTGCGCTGCACCACCCGGTCGGCCACCTCCGCCACCTCGTCGGGGCCGATGCGGCGCAGTCCGACCTTGAGCGGTCCGGCCTGCACGATGCCGGCCTCGAACCGGTCGAGCACGTCCAGCCAGCGCTCGTCGCTGCCCGCCGCGTTCGACGGGCCGAGCAGGCGGTCGAACGTGGTCTGGGCGATGCGGGCCTCGCCCAGCGTCGGGAGCACGGCGGCGACGAAGCGGAGGAACCGATCGCTCGGGCCGATCACGAGGATGCGGCCGGCCGTCAGCCGGGTGTCGTTGTAGACGAGCCAGGCGGCCCGGTGCAGGGCCACCACGGTCTTGCCCGTGCCGGGTCCGCCGCGGAGCACGAGCTTGGCCGTCGGGTCGAGGCGCACGAGCTCGTCCTGCTCGGACTGCAGCGTCGCGACGGCCGTGCGCATCTCCTTGCCGCGGCTGCGGGACAGCTCGCCGAGCAGGGGTGAGGTGCCGGACACCTCGCCCGAGGCGAAGTCCTCGACGAACAGGTCGACGATCGACCCGACGTAGGTCACGCGGCGCTCGAGCCCGAGCGGCTCGTCGAAGCGGGCCTGGTAGAACGCGCCGGCGAACGGGGCCCGCCAGTCGACCACGAGCTGCTCGCCGTCGCGGTCGATCCCGTAGAGCCCGACGCGCCACGGCTGGTCGTCGTCGATGCGGCCGAACACCACGAGCTCGTGCTGGAGCTGGTCGATGGTGCCGCGCACGACGGCGTCGATGTACTCGTCGGCCAGGGCGTCGGCGCCGCCTCCGGAGATGCCGGCGAGGCGCTGCAGCTTGGCTTCCACGGCTGCCAGGGCGCGGTCGAGCGCGTGGCGTTCGGTGGCCAGGTCGACGTCCACGACATCCCTCCCTCGGACGCGCCGCAGGCCCCGGGCATCTCCCAGGGGGGAGGGGCACCGTAGCCCCGTGGCGCGTCAGCGGCTCGGGCGTTCCCGTCGGCGCCGCAGGCTGAGAGGCCGCTGTGCGGAGCCTGAGGGCTGCCAGGGTCCCGCCAGGAGACTCCCAGGAACGTCGTCCACGCTCCTCGTCACCGTCGATCACCCGATCGCCCGACCGTGGAGCAGAGATGTCCGACCCGACCGCCCCCGACCTGCCGGCCCTCCCGCCCGAGCCCGAGGGAGCTCCCGCCTCGGCGCCCGATCCCACCCCGTCGCCGGAGCGCAAGCCGGCGGCGGGGTGGAGGGGGTGGGTCGCGGCGGGGGCGGCGTGCGGCGTCGTGGTGGTCGGCGGCATCTACGTGACCCGCGATGACGACCCGGCCGCGGTGGACACCACCTCGACGCCGGGCGGCCAGGTCGACTCCTTCGGCGGGCCGGGTCGGGGCGCGTTCGGCGAGATCACCGACATCGACGGGTCGACGATCACGCTGACGTCGTCGATCCCCGGCGAGGACGGGGAAGGGAGCGGAGAGCGGAGCGAGGTCACCGTCGAGACCGACGAGGACACCACGTTCACCGAGGTGGTGACCGGCGACGTCGGCGACCTGGAGGTCGGTGACCAGATCATGGTGAGCGGCGAGGTGGCCGACGGCGCCGTGACGGCGGAGTCGATCACCGAGCAGGGCGACGACGAGCTCACCGGCGGCCCGATGCGCTCCGCGGACGCCCCGGTCCTCCAGGAGGGCCAGGTCCCCGACGACGGGTCGATCCGCGTGTTCCCGGGTGGGCAGGCGCCCCCCGACGGGATGGCGCCGCCGGAGGGGATGGAGGTGCTGAACCGGATCACGATGGGCGAGATCACCGCGATCGACGGCGATCGCATCACGATCGACACCCCGTTCGACGAAGAGACCGTGGTCACGGTGGCCGACGACACCGAGGTCAAGGTCACCGAGGAGATCTCGATCGACGATCTCGAGGAGGGCGACGAGATCCGGGTGGTCGGTGATCGCGAGGACGACGTCGTGTCGGCTGACTCCGTCCGCCGCGGCGACGCCCCCATGGTCTTCGGTGGCCCCGCCACCGGTCCGAGCGCCAGCACGAGGGCGTCCTGACCATGGACCTGCTGCGCCGCAACCTCCGCCGCCCCTGGGTGGTCATGCCCGCCGTGGCGGTCGTGGCCCTCGGCGGCTGGTTCGCCGTCCGTCCCGACGACGAGCCCACCTCGAGCCTGCCCACCAGCCGGACCGTCGATGTCACCCGGGGCACCCTCGCCCGCACGGTGTCGGCCCAGGGCACCGTGGCCGCCGCCGAGTCCGAGGACCTGAGCTTCGCCTCGGCCGGCACCGTCACCGCGGTGTCCGTGAAGGCGGGCGACCAGGTGACCGCGGGCCAGGTGCTCGCCATCATGGACGCCACCGAGCTCGAGGCGGACGTGGCGGCCGCCGAGGCGGATCTGGCCGAGGCCGAGGCGTCGCAGTCCGACCACGCCGACGCCGGCGCCTCCGCCGCGCAGAAGGCGGCCGACGCGTCGAACGTCACCTCTGCCCAGGACCGGCTCGACCAGGCCGAGGAGGCGCTGTCGGGCGCCCAGCTGGTGGCGCCGTTCGACGGGACCATCGCGGCGGTGGAGGTCGCCGTCGGCGAGGAGCTCACCGCCAGCGGCGACGGCAGCGTGGCGCCGTCCGGGTCCGACAGCGGCTCGGGCCTGACCGGTCCCTCCCTCGGCGACGACGGCAGCGGCTCCGGCGCCGACATCCAGATCATCAGCACCGGCCGCTACCAGGTCGACCTCGGTGTCGACGACAGCGACGTCGAGTCCATCGCGGCCGGCCAGCCCATCGAGGTCACCCTGTCGACCGCCTCCAGCTCCACCGGTGCCTTCCCGGGCGGCTTCGCCCCTCCGGGCGCGGTCGTGTTCGGAGAGCCCGGGGGGTTCTCCTCCGGTCCGGTGACCCAGACCGGTGACGGCGACGGGACCACCAACACCCCGACCGTCTCGGGTGACGCCGCATCGGCCACCGGCACCGTGACCGACGTCGGCACGCTCGCCGACGCCAGCTCCGGCGTCGCCTCCTACCCGGTCACCGTCGACTTCACCGACGACAGCGGCGACTTCAACGTCGGCGCCACGGTGCTCGTGGAGATCACGATCGAGGAGGTCGAGGACGTCCTCCAGGTGCCGGTCATGGCCGTGTCGAACGACGGTGACGGGTCCAGCGTGACCGTGACGAAGGACGGCACGGAGGAGGAGCGGGAGGTCACCACCGGGTTCTCGTCCGGCGGGATGATCGAGGTCAAGAGCGGGCTCGAGGAGGGTGAGCAGGTCGTCATCAGCTTCGGGATCCCCGAGGGCCTCACCCTCGACAGCGACACCCCGGCCCGCCTCGGAGGTGGCGGGTGACCGATCTCCTCGCCGGGGCGCCGCCCGTCATCGAGCTGCACGACGTGGGGAAGACGTACGCGTCGGGGTCCCTCGAGGTGGAGGCGCTGCGCGGCGTGTCCCTCACGATCCACCGGGGCGAGCTCGTCGCCATCGTCGGCCCGTCCGGATCCGGGAAGTCGACCCTGATGCACATCATCGGATGCCTCGACGTGCCGACGCGCGGGGCGTTCCACCTCTCGGGCGAGGACGTCGCCTCGCTCGACGAGGACCGGCTGGCCGAGGTGCGCAACCGCCACATCGGCTTCGTGTTCCAGCAGTTCAACCTGCTCCCGTACATGTCGGCGGCCCGCAACGTGGAGCTGCCGCTCGTGTACGCGGAGGTCGAGCCGGCCGACCGCCGGGAGCGCGCCCTCCGGGCGCTCGGCCAGGTGGGCCTCGCCGACCGCGCCGAGCACCGCCCCGGGGAGCTCTCCGGCGGCCAGCAGCAGCGGGTGGCGATCGCCCGCGCGCTGGTGACCGAGCCCGACCTGATCCTGGCCGACGAGCCCACCGGCAACCTCGACTCGACCTCCAGCGGCGACGTGCTCGACCTGCTGGCCCAGCTGAACCGCGAAGGTCGCACGATCGTGCTCATCACCCACGAGCACGACGTCGCGGCCCGGGCCGACCGCATCGTGCAGATCCATGACGGCCGGCTCCACGAGGCGGTGCCGGCGTGACCTGGCTCGACACCTTCCGCACCGCGGCCGAGGCCGTGCGCACGCACCGGCTGCGCTCGGCGCTGACCACCCTCGGGATCCTCATCGGCATCACCGCGGTGATCCTCACGGTGGGCCTCGGCAACGGCGCCAAGGCCGAGGTGCGCGACCAGATCGACGAGCTGGGGACGAACCTCCTCGTGATCTCGCCCGGCAGCAGCACGGACAGCTCCGGCGTGCGGGGTGGCTTCGGCTCGGCCTCGACGCTGACGACCCACGATGCCGAGGCGCTGGCGTCGACGGACGTGGCTCCCGATGTCGCCGCCGTCGCCGCCACCGCGACCACCAACGCCGAGCTGGTGGCAGGCGACAGCAACTGGACCACCACGCTCACCGGCACGACGCCGTCGTGGCAGGAGGTGCGCACCCGCGAGGTCACCGACGGCCGCTTCGTGAGCCAGGAGGACCTCGACACCAACGCGGCCGTCGTGGTCCTCGGGCCGGAGACGGCGGAGGAGCTGTTCGGCAGCGCCCGCGCTGCGGTCGGGCAGCAGGTCGTGCGGGACGGCACCACGCTCGAGGTGATCGGTGTGCTCGAGGAGCTCAGCTCGTCCGACGACCGCTCCAACAACGACCTCGCCATCGTGCCCCTCACGACCTACCAGCAGCGCCTCGTGGGCGGGGCCGACCGCGATTCGGTGTCGGCCATCTACGTGAAGGCCACGTCGTCGGGCTCGCTGTCCGCCGCCTACCAGGAGTCGCACGCCCTCCTGCTCAACCTGCACGGTTTGGCCGACGACGGCGACGCGGACTTCCGCATCGCCACCCAGGAGTCGATCCTCAGCGCCGCCAGCTCCGTGGACAAGACCCTGACGCTGATGCTCGGCGGGATCGCCGTGATCTCGCTGCTCGTCGGCGGCATCGGCGTGATGAACATCATGCTGGTGTCGGTCTCGGAGCGGATCCGGGAGATCGGCCTCCGCAAGGCGCTCGGCGCCCGGCCTCGGGTCATCCGCCGCCAGTTCCTCGTGGAGGCGTCCGTGCTCGGCTTCGCGGGCGGGCTCCTCGGCGTGCTCCTCGGCGGGCTCGGCACGGTGGTGATCCCCGCGCTGACGGACAGCCGCGTGCTGCTCTCGGCCACCGCCTCCGCGCTGGCCATCGCCATGGCCATCGGCATCGGCGTGCTCTTCGGGGTCTACCCGGCGACGCGCGCCGCCCGACTCGCCCCCATCGACGCCCTCCGGAACGAGTGACATGACCACCCCTGAACCCCCTGGTCCCCCCGCCCGGCGACGCCGGCCCCGTCTCCGTCGACCCCGAGGTCGCCTCCTGGTGGCGGCGGCCGTCGGCGCCGCGGTGGCCGGCGCCGTGGCCGTGAACGCCGTGGCGGGCGCGTCCGGCTCGGGCGGCTACCGCACCGCCACCGTGCAGCGGGCCAGCGTCGACCAGGCCCTCCACGACACCGGCACGGTGTCGCCGGTCAGCCAGGCCACCGTGGCCTTCCCGGTGGCCGGCACCGTGGCGACGGTCGACGTCGCGGCCGGCGCCGCCGTCACGACGGGACAGATCTTGGCCACCCTCGATGGAGCGTCGCTGCAGCGGGCGGTCAACGTGGCCCAGGCCGCGGTCGACCAGGCCGAGCTCACCCTGGCCCAGGCCCGGTCCGGCGAGACGCCCACGGGCGGCAGCTCCGACCCGTCCGACGGCCCGGGATCGCTGGCCTCGCTCGACACCGGCTCGAGGGACGAGTCGATCGTGCTGGCCTCGGCCACGCCGGACACCGGTCCCCAGACAGACGAGGAGCTGGCCACCGCGCAGCAGGCGGTGCTCGACGGCCAGCGCGAGGTCGACGCCCGTCTCGTGCGGGCCCAGGACGCGCTCGACAGCGCGGATCGCATCTGCGCGGCGGTGGGGGAGGAGGACGACCCGGAGCCCGCTGCGTCGACCTCGT
Organism: uncultured Microthrixaceae bacterium; assembly: GCA_963727905.1. GTDB lineage: Bacteria > Actinomycetota > Acidimicrobiia > Acidimicrobiales > VFJN01 > VFJN01. The sequence continues at coordinate 26,797 of CAVSIC010000006.1, read as the reverse complement.
CGACCAGCTCGACCTCCACGACCGCGCCCACCACCACGACCACCGCCGACGATGGCAGCGCTCGGATCGAGGCGTGCCGGGCCGCCCTCGGCACCGTCCTCGACGCTCAGCGCTCGGTGTCCGACGCCCAGGGGGGTCTGGCTCGAGCCGCCGCCGTCCTCGACGACCTCCTCGCCCAGCGCGCGGCGCAGGCGGAGACTCCGGCGAGCCAGGACGGTGCGGACGGCACCGACGGGATCGAGGGCGGCGACGGCTCCGCCGACGACGGGACCACCGGCGACGGTGACCCCGAGGCCACCGGCTCCACCTCGCCGTCGTCCGCCGACCTGATCGCCTACCAGAAGGCCGTCGACGCGGCAGAGGCCGACCTCCTGGTCGCGCAGCAGGGCGTGAAGCAGGCGACGATCCTCAGCCCGATCGACGGCACGGTCGTGGCCGTAGACCTCGTCGCCGGCGACGCCGTGGAAGCGGGGTCGTCCACCGCTCGCATCGTGGTGGTCGGGCCGGGTGGCTACGAGGTCACCGCCACGATCGGTGTCGACGAGCTGCCCGACATCGACCTCGGCCAACAGGCCACCGTGCAGCCCGACGGCAGCGACCGCTCGCTCACGGGTGAGGTCGTCGCGATCGGCCTGGCCGCCACGTCGACCGACAGCGGCGCGACGACCTACCCGGTGACCATCGCGCTCGACGACGACGAGGGGCTCCGCAATGGCATGGTCGCCTCCGTCTCGATCGTGACCGACGCCTCCGAGGGCGCCCTGGCGGTGCCGACCTCCGCCGTGCGCCCCACCGGCGGCAGCTACGTGGTGATGGTGCTCGAGGACGGCGCGCCCACGCCCACCGACATCGAGGTCGGCGCGGTCGGCGCCACCTGGACCGAGGTCACCAGCGGCGTGGAGGAGGGCGACGAGGTGGTCCTGGCCGACCTCGACGAGCCGTTGCCGAGCAGCGCCACCGCCTCGTCCAACGGCGACCAGGGGGACGAGTTCGGCCGAGACGGCCCACCGGTCGTCCGCTTCGAGGCTCCCGGCGCCGTGAGGGTCGGCTGACCCGCCCCCCGGCGAGGCAATAGGTTCCGCCCGACGGAGCCTGAGGCGATGAGTTCCGCATGTGGGACCTATCGCCTCATCCGCGCAGAAGCGGGACCTATTGCCTCGCGCAGTTCGGGTCGTTCGGCCCATGTCGGGACGGACGGGAGGCGGCAATAGGTTCCACAACCCAGCGCACGAGGCGATCAGTTCCGCATCCGGAACCCATTGCCTCCGGCTGCCCAGGCCGGAACCGATTGCCTCGGGAGACATGTGAGAAGTTGTGCGATCGCGTGTCTTCGCACATCATGGGGGACATGACGGACGTGGTGGAGGAGCTGCTCGCCCGATCGCGGGCGCTCGGGGCGGATCCGACCGTCACCAACTTCGGCGGCGGCAACACCTCGGCCAAGGGCGTGATCGAGGATCCGGTGACGGGGGAGCCCATCGAGGTCCTGCACGTGAAGGGCTCCGGCGGCGACCTCGGCACCCTCGAGCGCGCGGGGCTGGCCACGCTCGACCTGGCCCGCGTCCGGGCGCTCCAGCGCGGCTACCGCGGGCCCGACCACGAGGACGACCAGGTCGAGCTGCTCGACCACTGCCGCTTCGGGCCCGGCGGGGCGTCCCCGTCGATCGACACCGCCATGCACGCGCTCGTCGACCAGCCCCACGTCGACCACCTCCACCCCGACGCCGTGATCGCACTCGCCGCCGCCGCCGACGGGCCGGCGCTCACGGAACGCTGCTTCGGCCGCGAGGTGGCGTGGGTCCCGTGGCGCCGGCCCGGGTTCGAGCTCGGCCTCCAGGTGGCCGCCCTGCAGTCGGCCAACCCCGGCCTGCGCGGGGTCGTGCTCGGCGGCCACGGCCTCACCACCTGGGCCGACACCTCCGACCGGTGCCGGGCCGCCTCGCTCGAGGTCATCCGTCGCGCCGAGGACTTCCTGGCCCGCGAGGGCCGGCCCGACCCGTTCGGCCCGATGAGGCCCGGCTTCGAGCCGCTGCCGCCGGCCGAGCGCCGGGCCCGGGCGGCGGCGATCGCCCCGCACCTCCGCGGCCTGTGCTCGACCGATCGCGGGGCCGTCGGCCGCTTCGTCGACAGCGACCTCGTGCTCGACCTGCTCGCCCGGGAGGCGGCGCCTCGCCTCGTGCCGCTGGGGACCTCGTGCCCGGACCACTTCCTGCGCACGAAGGTGCGTCCGCTGCTGCTCGACGTGCCCGCCTCGGGCCCGCTCGACGAGGTGCTCGACCGGCTGCGCCAGATCCACGCCGACTACCGGGCCGACTACGCCGCCTACTACGAGCGCCACGCCGAGCCCGGCTCGCCCCCGATGCGCGGCGCCGACCCCGCGGTGGTGCTGCTCCCGGGCGTCGGCATGTTCACGTTCGGGCCGTCCGCCCGCGAGGCCCGGCTGGCGGGCGAGTTCTACGTGAACGCGATCCACGTCATGCGGGGTGCCGAGGCCGTGTCGACGTACGCCCCGATCGACGACGCCGAGAAGTTCCGCATCGAGTACTGGTCCCTCGAGGAGGCGAAGCTCCGGCGGCTCCCGTCACCGTCGCCTCTCACGGGTCGCGTGGCGTTCGTGACCGGGGCCGCGTCGGGCATCGGCCGGGCCATCTCGTCGCGCCTGGCCGCTGAAGGCGCGGTCGTGGTGCTCGCCGACCGCGACGCCGAGGGCGCCGCCGCGCTGGCCGACGAGCTCGGCGGACCCGACCACAGCCTGGCGGTGGCGGTCGACGTCACCGACGAGGCGTCCATCGAAGCCGCCATCGCCGAGGCCTGCGCCACCTACGGCGGCATCGACCTCGTGGTGAACGACGCCGGCCTGTCGATCTCCAAGCCGCTCGTGGAGACCACGGCCGCCGACTGGGACCGCCAACACTCGGTGATGGCGCGCGGGTCGTTCCTGGTGAGCCGGGAGTCGGCCAAGGTGCTGGCCGCCCAGGGCATGGGCGGCGACGTCGTCTACGTCGCATCGAAGAACGCGGTGGTGGCCGGTCCGGCCAACCTCGCCTACGGCGCCGCGAAGGCCGACCAGGCCCACCAGGTGCGGCTGCTGGCGGCGGAGCTCGGTCCGCTCGGCGTGCGGGTGAACGGCGTGAACCCCGACGGCGTGGTGCAGGGCTCCGGCATCTTCTCGGGCGGCTGGGGCGACGAGCGGGCGAAGGTCTACGGCGTGGCCCCCGACCAGCTCGGGGCGTTCTACGCCGGGCGGACGCTTCTCGGCGAGGAGGTCCTGCCGGAGCATGTCGCGGCGGCCGTGTTCACCCTGTGCTCGGACGACCTGGCCCGCACCACCGGAACCCTCATCCCCGTCGACGGCGGCCTGCCGGCCGCGTTCCTCCGCTAGACGACGTCGGCGCCGTCGAAGCTGATCGGCGCGTCGAACGCGGCCCGGCGGGACGCGCGGCGCAGCGCGGCGAGCACGGCGGGACCGACCACGAGGATCGCCACCACGTTGGTGACGGCGCGGCCGGTGTCCCAGCCCCAGGTGGAGGTGGCGATCGTGTACAGCCAGAACCGGTGCAGGTTCTCGAAGACCGAGGCGCCGGCGAGGTACGACACGCTGCCGCCGTCGCCGATCGTGAAGGGCCAGCCCCACAGGTTGAGGAGCAGCCCGTACGCGTAGCCGGCCACGGCGCCGTAGACCGCGAGCACCGCCAGCTCGCGGCGACCCGACGCGCGGGGGAGGAGCCCCCCGCCCATCCCGACCCACGACGCCGCCAGCATCTGGAACGGGAGCCACGGCCCGACGCCGGCGGTGAGCAGCGCCGAGGTGAACAGGGTGGTGGACCCGAGCACGAACCCGAACCCGGGGCCGTACACCCGCCCCGCCAGCACCAGCAGGAAGAAGATCGTCTCGATGCCGGCGGTGCCCGCCCCCATCGGGCGCAGCGCCGCGCCCAGGGCCGACAGCACGCCGAGCATCGCCAGCGCGCGAGCGTCGAGGCCGCCCTCGGCCACCTCGGCGAACACCACCGCGAGGAGCGCCGGGAGCAGGAGGACGAACGCCAGCGGCGCGTCGATGCGGTGGGCCACGCCGTCGCCCGGCTGCAGGAGCAACGGCCAGCAGAACATGGCCAGCCCGGCCAACGAGGTGAGGCCGATTGCCAGCGCGGCCCGACCCCGGACCCGCACGACCTGGGGACGGGGGGCCCGGGGGGCGCGGGCGACCGCGGTCACGGCCCGGCCTCCGGGGTCGGGACGGCGGGGACGCGGCCGAGGGCCCGTGCCACCTCGTCCACCGTGAGCCACACCTCGGGCTGGAGGACCTTGGCCACCTGGGGGGCGAACGCGGGCGACGCGCCGATGACCTCGTCGGTCCGCCCGGCGGCCACGACCTCTCCGTCGGCCAGCACGATCACCTCGTCGGCGGTGGCGGCCACGAACTCCACGTCGTGGGTGGCCACCACGACGGCGTGGCCGGTGCCGGCCAGCTCGTGGAGCACGGCCCGGAGCCGGTCCTTGGCTCCGTAGTCGAGGCCGCGGGTGGGCTCGTCGAGGAGGACGACCTTGGGGGCGGCCGTGAGCTGCACCGCCAGCACGAGGCCGAGGCGCTGGCCCTCGGACAGGTCACGGGGGTGCTGGTCGTCGTCCACGTCCGGGACGAGCCGCTCCAGCAGGGCCCGGCACCGTCCCGCGTCGACGCCGGCGTCGCGGTCGGCCTGGGCGCACTCGGCGGCCACGCTGTCGAGGTACAGCAGGTCCGACGGCGTCTGGGGCACGAGGGCGACGAGCCCGCGGGCGGCCGCCGCTCCCCGGGCCGAGGGATCGCGGCCGTCGACCTCCACGCGGCCTCCGTCGCGGGGCCCGGAGCCCTGGAGCGCCCAGAGGAGGGACGACTTGCCCGAGCCGTTGCGACCCATCAACGCCACCACGCGGCCCGACCGGAGGTCGAGCCCCACCTCGCGCACGGCGACGGTGCCGTCGTAGCGGACGACGACCCGCCGGGCCTGCAGCGCCACCGGTCCGGCGGGGGGTCCATCGTCGGACCGGGTGGTGCGGGCGGCGTGGACCAGCCGCTCTCGTAGGGGTCCGGCGAGGCGTCGCGCGTCGCGGATGGACAGGGGCAGGGGCTCCCAGCCGGCGAGGCGGCCGAGGTGGACCAGGGGAGGCGCGATCGCACTGTCGGCCAGCACGTCGGCCGGCGCGCCGGCGCGAGCGGTGCCGTCGCCGGGGAGGAGCACCACGCGGTCGGCGTACTGCGCCACGCGCTCCATGCGGTGCTCGGCCACCACGGCGGTGATGCCGAGGTCGTGGACGAGGCGCGTGATCGCGGCGAGCACCTCTTCCGCCGCGCTGGGATCGAGCGCGGACGTCGGCTCGTCGAGCACCAGGACGCGGGGGTGGGCGGTGAGCACCGCACCGATGGCCACCCGCTGCTGCTGGCCGCCCGACAGGGTCCGAAGGGGTCGACCCCTCAGGTCGGCGATGCCGAGCAGGTCGAGCGTCTCCTCCACCCGCTTGCGCATGGTGTCGGCCGGCACCGCGAGCTGCTCCATCGTGTAGGCGAGCTCCTCCTCCACGGTGTCGGTGACGAAGCCGGCCAGGGGGTCCTGCCCGACGACGCCGATCACGTCGGCGAGGTCGCGTGGGCGGTGGGTGCGGGTGTCGCGCCCGTCGACGACGACGCGCCCGGCCAGGTGGCCGCCGGTGAAGTGGGGGAGGTGGCCGTTGATGGCGGCGAGGAAGGTGGACTTCCCGGCGCCCGTGGGGCCGATCACGAGGCAGAGCTCGCCCTCGTCGATCGTGAGGTCGACGTCGCGCAAGGTGGGCTCGGCGGCGCCGGCGTAGGACGCGGTGACGTGTTCGAACCGGATCACCGCTCCACCGACCCCAGACCGATCGGAACTCGCGACGCGGGGCGTCAAAGGTGTCGTCCCGGGGTCGCGGGTTCGCCTGGGGGCGGTCGACCGGCGGGGCGAGCCAGGCCGGCACGACCCCCAGTGCGATGGCCAGCGCGGGGACGATCGGGAGGTCGGGCCACCCGAGCGGCTGCAGCGACGGCACCAGCTGCATCGGGTCGGCCTCGGAGGTGAGGAGCACGATGGCGGCCACGGCCACGCCGACGCCGGCCACCGCCCACTCGGGGCCGAGCCACGGATCCGGGCGGTACCGGGTGCGCTCGACGCGCTGCCCGCTCAGGCGGAGGCCGACGACCGACAGGAGCAGCCCGAACGCGAGCATCGGCACGCCGAGGGCGCGTGGGGCGGTGCCGTCGAGGAGGCCGTAGGTGCCGATGCAGGCGCCGACCAGGCCGCCGAGCAGCAGCGCGCCGGTGGCGGTCCGCTGGGGAGCGGCCACGGCGCGGGTGCGGCCGTAGCCCCGGCCGTCCATGGCGGCGGCGAGGAGGAGCGATCGGTCGAGGGCGTCGGTGAGCACGGGCAGGAGGACCGTTCGGACGAGCGCCATCCGGCGCCCGGCCTCACCCCGCAGCCGACGGGCGCGACGGACGCGCTGGCCGCTCTCGATGAGCTGCGGGGCCACGCTCAGCGACACGGTGATCGCCACCCCCACCTCGTGCAGGGCGGCGGGCACGGCCTTGAGCAGGCGCTTCGGGTCGGCGAGGACGCTGGCGGCCCCCACGCACACGAGGAGCGTGGCCAGTCGCAGCCCGTCGTAGGTCGCGGCGAGCACCCCCTCGAGGGTGACCCGCCCACCGATGCGGATCCCGTCGATGGCGTCGGGCAGCGGCACCTCTGGGAGGGTGAACAGCTCGTGGTCGCCGAACGAGCCGCCCAGCACGATCCGGTAGGCGACGCGGATGCCGATGACCACGAGGCCCACGACCAGGTAGGTGCGGAACCCCTTGGCCCACGGGGCCTCGCCGCGACGAGCTGCGACCACCTGCGCCACCACCACGAGCACCAGCGCCAGGAGGAGCGGGTTGGTGGTGCGGCTGGCCGCGGTGGCCAGACCGATGGCCCAGATCCACCAGGCCCCGGGGTGCAGCGCCCGGGGCAGTCGCACCGAGCTCCTCGTCACGACGGGCCGCCCTCGCGCCGGCGACGTCGCGCGGTGATGGCCGCCGCGGCGCCGAGGAGGGCCACCGCGCTCCCACCGACCACGGCGCCGACCGGTGAGCCGCCGCCCTCGTCGCGATCGCCGATGCGCATCTGGTCGCTCGCCTGCTCGTCGTCCCGAGGCGGGGCGGTCGGGCTGGTCGACGTCGAGGAGGGGTCGACGACGCTGTCGTCGGGGGCGACGGCCGCCGCCGTGGTGGTCGTGGCGCGGCCCGACCGGGGACGGGTGGTGTCGGTGGGCTGGTCCCCGTCGCCGCCCGCGCCACCCCCGTCGGTCGCCGGCGGGTCGGTGACCGGTGGCGTCGGCTGGGTGACGGGCGGGGGCAGCGTGGTCGGCGCGCTCCCGCACGTGGAGCTCACCGTCGACGGCGTGGTGCCGGGGATCGCCGGCGGCGGGCCGTAGTCGGGCTTGCGGGCCGACGACTCCGTGTTGCCCTGGGAGAACGCCCAGCCCTCCACCGTCCCCGGCGGGGGCTTGCGGTTGTCGGGGCCGCGCGTCGCGTAGCACCACGCCCCGCCCCGCGGCGCGTACCAGTACGCCCAGTACGAGCTGGTCGGCGGCATCTGTGCGCAGCTGCGATCCGGCTGGTTGTCGATGTTGCAGAGCGCGCCGGGTTGGGTTTGGACGCGCTTGGCGTCGAAGCCGGCCTTCTCCAGCGCCTCGAAGCCCGAGTCCACCGGCTGGGGGGCGCAGCCGACCTCGATGCCCCCACCGAGATCGTGGAAGTCGACGACGACGGTGATGCCGGTGGGATCGCTGCAGGGGCTACCCGCGACAGCAGCGGCGGCCGGGGTCGGGCTGGGCCCCCACGCCAGGAGCCCGGCGAGGAGCAGGAGCACGGGCGCGGCCCGCAGGCGACGGCCGCCCCGGACGGCCCCCGTGGCGATCACGACGAGCCGCGGCCTCGGAGGCGCGACTGGCCGACGGCGGCGAGGCCGAGGCCGACGAGGAACAGGCCGATGGACACCTCGTCGTGCGTCGACGAGCCGGTCTTCGGGATGGTGCCCGAGGTCGCGGCCGCCTTCGCGGTGGTGGAGGTGGCGGCGGTGCCGCTGGTGGAGGTGGTCGATGCGGCCGCGGTGCTCGTGGTGGTCGGCGGGGCGACGACCGGGCCGAACGACGGCAGCTCGAGGGCCAGCACGCCCTGGGCGGTGGCCCGCCAGGCCTGGGAGAGGTCCGCCGGGGCGATCGTGCTGCCCGGCGCGGCGGCCTTGGCGTCGTCGTCGAACACGATCGCGCCGACGTCGGGGCCGGCGGCGGTGAGCTGCAGCGCCTTGACCTTCGCCGCGTTCGCGTCGGCGGCAGCAGTCTCGGCGGCCGCCCGCAGCGCCTGGCCGTAGAGACCGGCGGAGTTCGCGTTCGTCGCGGCGTTCGCGGGCAGCTTCAGGAACGCGATCGCCTCGGCGATGGCGGCCGGGACGCCGTCGTCGTTGCGGATCGAGAGGAGGGCCTCGAGCGCGTAGGCGGTGGAATCGAAGTCGCTGTTGACGGAGGTCGTGCACCCCCGGGTGGAACCGGCCTCGTCGATGCTGAAGTCGGGGTTCACCTTGTCGAAGCTGATGCGGAAGCCGCCGTCGGGGCACTGCTGGTCGAGCAGGAAGTCGCGGACCGCCGCGGGCACGCCGCCGCTGGTGCGCGAGAGCGCGAGCACCGCGAGCGACTGCGTGACGCCGTTCGAGAAGTCGCCGTGGTCGGCGTCGACCCGACCGGTCCAGCGGGCCGTCGGGGTGGCGCCGCGGATGGCGCTGCGCACCTCGGTCTCGAGGTTGATGCTCCCGATCGTGGTCGGCCGGCCGGCCACCTGCTCGGTGAGGAGCGCCTTGGAGGCCGAGCCCGCGTACTTCCCGGCGCCGTTGCCGTCGCCGAAGTCGGAGTGGCTGATGTACTCGGCGATGCTGCCCTCGATCGCGTCCATGCTGCGGTCGAGGGTGCTGCCGTGTCCGCCACCGAGGGCGAGGGCCAGCACGGCGTCGAGGGTGAGGCCGTAGTCGGTGAAGTCGCCGAAGCCGGGGTCGTAGACGAAGATCCCGCTGGCGGTGTCGTCGAGCTCGTCGGCGAGCCAGGCGAGGGCGGGGGTGGCCTCCGGGTTTGCCGCGGCGGCTCCGTCGGCGGAGCCGAGCCCCACGATGGCGGTCCCCAGGGCGGCGCCGGCGACGAGGCTGCGGGTGAGGCGGGGAGGGAGGTTCATCGATGGCCTTCCAGAGGAGAGGTCATCCGAATCGCCCAGGCGGATCCTGGGCTCCCGTTCCGTTGACCTCGACGGATGGTGGAGCCGTTGACCCCTGGGAGGGCATTCCGACTCACCTCTGACGAGGCCTACGGCTGCGGGTCAGTGCCGGACTTCGACCGGCTTCCCCCGCCCAGGAGCGGTGCTGCACACCGCCGACCAGGGCCGACGGCGCTGCGAACCTACCACCGGGGTCCTCGGAGACCCGATCTCGGAGGTGCCGTTCCTTTGAGCGCTAGACGCTCAGGAGGACCGTCAGGCGTGGTGCAGGTGGAAGTGGGGCAGGTGGAGCCGGCGGGCCAGCGCGGTCAGGTGGAGGTCGGCCAAGGCCAGTGCGCCGACGATCAGGCCGAGCCCGAGGACGGCCATCACCGCGCCGAGGCCCACGGCCATGTCGCCGACCTTGATGGCGATGATGCTCATGCCGAGGCCGGTCTGGCCGGTGGACGCCTCGAAGGCGATCTGGCGGATGGGGTTCGCCTTCGGCTGGCCGAACTCGTCGCGGGCCGCCAGCGCGAGGTCGTTCGTCTCGGTCCCGTCGACCATCAGGTAGGCCGGGATCTCCTGGTAGGCGCGACCGTCGGTGAGCTTGTCCATCGTCCCGTCGATCCACTCCGACATGGACATGGCGGTGGCGGCACCGTCGATCGTCGCGTTGGGGATGCTCGCGTCGGCCGGCGTGGTGATGTGGCGCTCCGCCAGCGATGCCTTGACGAGCTGCTGCCCGTCCCGCGCCGCGTTGTAGCAGTAGGCGCCGAGCGCGATGAGCCCGATGCCGAGGATCAGGAGCGGCAGCGACAGGACCTTCTTCACGGTTCCCCCCTTCGCCGCGGCCGGGCCGCGGTCACTGGCTCCCAGGATCGTCCGTCGCGCGGTGCATTTCGGCCATGGTCCATCCGGACCATTCGCAACCCCCGCGAAGGGGACGATCAGCGCAGGTCGAACGTGAGGTGGTTCGACAGATCGCCGACGAGGTCCACGAGGAACCGGCGCTCGGCGAACCGCCACTCTCCGTCGTGGCGCGCGAACGCATCGCGGTAGCGCCCGGTGATGATCGGCTGCAGCGCCGCGCCCGCGACGCCCTGCAGCACGACGTACGACGACCGCGCTGACGCGGTGCCCGCATCCTCGTCGACCTCGAGGATCGTGTTCTGCACGAGGTGCTTGGTGCGCGGGCCGCCGTCGTGCAGCTGCGTGCCGGCGCGGTAGAACGCGGCGACCGCGTCGTGTCCCGCGGCCAGCACGGTGCCGTGCTCATCGGCCAGCGCGCCGTGCGCGAACAGCGCGCCGACGCCGTCCCAGTCGCCGAGGTCCATGCGCTCGCAGTACTCGCCGAGGAGGTTGCGCACCGCCTGCGCGCTGTCGACCATCGGGCGAGCGTACGCGTTGCCTACGATCCGTAGCCGACGGGGAGGTAGACGTCGCCGTCGACGGTCCGGTACCAGACGCCCCAGAGGCGGAAGGCGCGGAGCGCGAGCGGGTGCTCGTCGTACAGCTCGGCGTACATCGTCACCGCTCGGACGTAGTGGTCGCTGTGGTTGTACCGGTAGAGCGCGTGGGCCATGTCGGTCGCGCCGTTGTTGGCGGCGAGGTAGCGGGCGGCGCCGTAGATGGCGTCGTGGGTGTCGTTGATGTCGCCCCCTCCGCCGTAGGCCTCCCAGGTGGCCGGCAGGAACTGCATCGGCCCCTGCGCGCCGGCGTCGGAGGTGCCGCGGATGCGGCCCGTGCCCGTCTCCACGAGGTGGATGGCCGCGAGGAAGGGCCAGGGCAGCCCGAACTCGGCGGCGGCGCCGCGGTAGTCGGCCTCGAGCCCGGCCAGGGGAGCGGGGGCGACGATCCGCCAGGCCGGGAGCGCGGGTTTGGGCGTGCCGAGGATGCGGAGCTCCCGCCGCGCCGCCGCGTGCTTCGCGACCACCGGCTGCAGGGTGGCCGGGAGGGCCGCCTGCACCGCGGGGTCCCACTCGGGATGGTCGCCGAGCCACCGGTAGGCGACCTGCTGCGCCAGCGCGGCGGCGGCGACCTCGACCTCGGTGGCGTCGGGATCGCGCGCCACGGCCTCGGCATCCGCGATCTGCGTGGCCAGCCCGGCGGGCGAGCCGGCCGGCTCGGGCGGCCGGAGCGTGAACACGTCGACCGGCGCCGTGGTGGTGGGCGCCGCGGTGGTCGACGTCGAGGAGCTCGAGGTGGACGAGGGGCTCGGAGCGGACGTGTCGTCTCCCGAGCACGCCGCCGGGAGCGCGACCGCGAGGGCCAGGAGGCCCCGGGCCAGCGCGACGGCGAGAGAGCGACGGGGCATGGGTGCCCCAGGGTATGAGGAGCTCAGCCGGTGACGGCGCCGGAGCGGTTGATCGCGGCGACGTCGGTGCCGAGGTACGACTCGATCACCCGCTGGTGGGAGAGCACCTCGGTGGGCGTCCCCTCCGCGATCACCTCGCCGAGCTCGAGGGCGATCATGCGGTCGCAGAGCCCCGTGAGCAGCGGCATGTCGTGCTCGATCACGAGGATCGACGCGCCCGTGGCGTCCTGCACCCGCTGGAGGAGCGGGCCGAGCGCCTCGGTCTCCTTCTGGGCGACGCCGCCGGACGGCTCGTCGAGCACGACCACCGACGGATCCGACGCGAGCAGGCAGGCCAGCTCCACGATGCGCCGGCTGCCGGTGGAGAGCTCGCCGGTGAGCTTCTCGCGGAAGGCATCGAGGCCCATGAGGTCGATCAGGAAGTCGACGGTGTCGTCGACGTCGGACTCGCTCTCCTGGGAGGCGGGCTGGCCGAGCGCGGCGGCGATCATGCCCCTGCTGAGCAGGTGGCGCTCGCGGGCGACGGCCAGGGTCTCCGCGGTGGTGAGCGCGGGGAAGAGCCGGGCCTCCTGGAACGACCGGCCGAGGCCCAGGTCCGCCCGCCGGTGCGGCGGCAGGTCCGTGATCAGATCGCCGTGGAGCCGGATCTGGCCTTCGTCGGCAGGGAGGAAGCCGGAGATGCAGTCGAACAACGTGGTCTTGCCGGCGCCGTTCTGGCCGATGAGGCCGAGGATCTCGCCCTCCCGCAGCTCGAGGTCGACGTAGTTCACGGCGTTGATGCCGCCGAAGCGCTTCACGATGCCGCTGACCGACAGGATCACCGGTGCGTCCGGTCCGGGGGCGGGGCGGCGGTCCGCCGTCACCACCGGAACGACGTCGGCCTTCTTGCGACGGCCCTTCGGCTTGGCCTCCGCCGCTGCCTGACCGGCGGAGGCGCCGGCGATGAACACCGAGCGGAGGATGTCGGGCCGGTCGAGCAGGTCCTGGGTCGAGCCGGTGAAGCGGAACTCGCCCTTCTCCATGAACACGGCGCGGTCGGCCAGCTGGAGCGCGACGTTGATCGACTGCTCGACCACCACGACGGTCAGGCCGGTGGCATGGATCCGCTTCACCACGTCGATGAGCTGTCCCACCACGGTGGGGGCCAGGCCCAGCGACAGCTCGTCGATGAGGAGGAGCTTGGGGTCGGGGATGAGGGCCTGGCTCACGGCCAGCATCTGCTGCTCGCCGCCGGAGAGGTTGCCGGCCATCTGGTCGATGCGGTCGCCCAGCCGTGGGAACAGGTCGAGCACGCGCTCCTCGGCCTCGCGCACCGCGGCGTGGTCCTTGCGCTTGAGCCAGCAGGCGAGGCGCAGGTTCTCCCGCACGCTCAGCGTGGGGAACACGCTCTTGCCGCCCGGCATCATCACGACGCCGTGGCCGGCGATCTCGTCGGTGGGCATCCCGGTGAGGTCCTGGCCGGCGAACGTCACCGAGCCGGCGGTGGGCTCGAGCAGGTTGGTGATGCACTTGAACAGGGTCGACTTGCCGGCGCCGTTGGTGCCGAGCAGCGCCACGATCTCGCCCTCGTAGATGTCGAGGTCGAGGCCGAAGAGGATCTGCACGGGCCCGTACGACGCGTCGAGGCCGCGCACGGCGAGGATCGGCTCGGGCTGGGTCGTCCCGTTGGTGCCGCTCTTGGAACCTGCGCTCAGCCGCGGGGTCATGACAGCGCCTCCGCGATGACCTTGGTCTCGTCCTCGCTGTGGGACGCCTCGCCGACGGGCTCGTCATCGACGACTCGGCGATCCGCCACGAGGCTCGGGACGTGCAGGTCGTGTCGATCGGCCACCCAGCGCAGGTACTTGTCGCGCCAGCGTTGGACGAGCTGCCAGATGCCGCCGGGCAGGAAGTAGAGGATGAACAGGAGGCCCGTGCCGGACAGGGTGTATCGGATGATCGTTGCCGCCGCGGGTGAGATCGAGTCGGTGTTGGCGAGCACGAAGTCGAGGAGCCGGAAGAACGCCACGCCGGACAGCGCCCCGGCGATCGACGTGAGGCCGCCGATCACGGCGTACGAGAACACCTCGATGGACGACGCGGTGGGGAACGTGCCCTGCCCGGCACCGACCGGCATGAGCACCACCACGTAGAGCGCCCCGGCCAGGCCGGCGAGGGAGCCGGCCAGCACGAAGGTCTGCAGCTTCACCCAGGTGGTGGGGACGGCCATGGCACCGGCGGCCCGCTCGTTGTCGCGGGTGGCGATCATCACGCGGCCCGGTCGGGTCCGGCGCAGCGCCCGGATGAGCATCGCGGCGAGTCCGACGACGACGAGGCAGAAGTAGTAGCGGACCCACTGGCTCTGCATGTCGAACCGCTTGAAGAGCACCGGCGGAAGGGTGCTGTCGGGGACGAAGCTCGAGAAGTTGGCGGGGTTCAGGAAGTAGGAGTCGAGGGCGACGGCGAAGGCGATCGTGGTGACCGCCAGGTAGAGGCCCCGGATGCGCAGTGCGGGCAGGCCGATGGCCACCGCGATGAGCGCTCCCGCCGCCATCGCGGCGACCACGGCGACGAACAGGTCGACGTTCCACTCGGTGAGGATGTTGCCCGCGGCCATCGCCCCGAGTCCGACGATGCCGAACTGGCCGAGGCTGATGTTGCCGCCCCAGCCCGTGAGGACCACGAGCGACATCGCGACCAGGCCCCACACGAGGGCGAAGCTCAGGGTGGTGACCGTGGACGGCGCCATCCCCAGCGGCGCCAGGAGGAGGAACAGGCCGGCGACGGCAGCGATGCCCCGGCGGGGCCAGGCGACCTCGCGCATGCCACGGAGCGCCGCCGGGATGGGCTTCAGCACACCGGCGGCGTCCCAGCTGCTCTCGCCCGTCTCCGCCCGCGTGCTGCGGTCGCGCCGACTGAGGAGCACGACGAGGATGACGACCAGGAACGTGACGTCGAAGATCGACTCGGCGGTGACGTTCCAGCGGATCGTCCACTCGGCGATGCCGAGGCCGATGCCACCGGCGAGAGCGGTGGGGAGCGATTGGAACCGGGCGATCACGGCGACGGCCAGGCCGGGGAGGATCGCGGTGGCGCCCACCAGCGCGCTCGGGACGACACCGGTGAACGGCGCCTTCGTCACGAAGGTGATCGTCGCGAGGCCGCCGGCCACCGCCCACACGAGCGTCTGGAGCCGGCGGACCGGGACGCCGAGCAGCAGGGCCCGGTCCTGGTTCTCGGCGGCGGCGCGGACCGCCCGGCCGGCGTTGGTCCCGAGCAGGAACCACGCGAGGCCGCCCAGCAGCAGCGGCGTGACGCCGAGCATCAGGAGGTGGTCGCCGCGGATCTGGTACGGCCGGATCGTGAAGCTGGACGACAGCGGTGTCTCGATGTTGCCGATCAGGGCGTCCGTGCCCAGCGCCAGGCCGATGATGAGGCCGATGGCCCCGAGGATCTGCGAGAGCCCGATCGTGGCGACGGTGAGGACGAGCCGGGAGGCGCGGGCGAACCGGCGGATCACCAGGATGTCGATGAGCGCGCCGGACAAGGTCCCGACCGCCACGCCGAGGGCGATCGCCGCCCAGTAGTTCCACCCCTTGGCGACGAACAGGCCGACGGTCAGCGACCCGGGCATC
Organism: uncultured Microthrixaceae bacterium; assembly: GCA_963727905.1. Taxonomy (GTDB): domain Bacteria; phylum Actinomycetota; class Acidimicrobiia; order Acidimicrobiales; family VFJN01; genus VFJN01. The sequence continues at coordinate 11,604 of CAVSIC010000006.1, read as the reverse complement.
GCCCCCATCGCGCCGTAGGCGAAGTTCACGATCCGGGTGGTGCGGTAGATCAGGATCAGGCCCATGGCCAGCAGCGCGTAGGACGTCCCGAAGATCACGCCCTGGGCGACGACGCCCCACGGCATCTTGTCGGGGAGCGGGCTGCCGGGGACCCAGTAGAGGAGCGAGTAGGCCACGACGAGGCCGAGGGTGACCTGCGTGGGTCGGTGCCTCCGCACTTGGACCAGCGTGCGTTCGATCATCCGGGCGCCCCCGTGACGGTCGTGGTGATGGTGGTGCTCGGGGCGATGGTGGTCGTCGGTGCGACCGTGGTCGTCGGCTCGCCGTTGACCGGTCGCTCGACGACGCGCTCCGGGGCGATGGTCGGCGCGAGGAGGACCATGAGCACGAACAGCACGGCGCCCACCACCAGCGGGCCGTACCCGCGGGCGATGTGGACGTTGTCAGGTCGAACCCGGAGCCGCGCCAGCTCCTCGTCGCGGGACGGCGGCACTCAGCCCTCCTTGAAGTAGGGCGGGAGGCCCTTGGGGACGTTCGTCGGGTTGAAGCGGCGGCCGCCGCCGAGCTGGACCCACGCGCCGGCTTGGTTGTTCTGGCCCGAGATCCGGTTCGGATCCCACCAGATCTGCCGGAAGTCGTCGGTCGGGGTGTAGTCGGTCGGCCCGAAGCCCCACAGGCCACGCGGGCCGGAGCCTCCGGGGTAGGCGAACATGCCCGCCTCGAACGTCTGCGGCGTGAGGTTCGGGCCCGCCATCTGGAGCCCGATCGCCAGCAGGTACATCTGGTAGTAGATCTCCTCGACGCCGAACGCAGGCTCGTCGCCGGGTCGCATCTGCTTGTACGCCGCGTAGGGGAAGGAACGGCCGAGCGGCTCGGATTCGGCGTTGTAGGCGATCCCGAAGGCGTGCGACCACTGCTTCGTGTCGATCAGCTGGGAGACGATGTCCTGGTCGACGAACGCCAGGCCGGACGTGAGCCACTCGGGCTCGTAGCCCTGCTCGTTCGCCTTCGGCGTGAGGCCGAGTGCCAGCATCACCGGGTCGCAGCCGCACAGGATCGACGTGACTCCGGCGTCCTTGAGCTGGGCGATGATGTTCGACGCCTGGTTCGGCATCGTCGCGAGGTCGAGCTTGTACTTCATGTTCAGCGCGACCTCGATGCCGGCGGCGCCGAGCGTGCCGATGTAGGAGTTCACCGACTCCTGGTACTCGGCGTTCTCGGGCGCCACCACCGCGAACTTGCGGGGCTTGCCGTTGACCGACGCTCCGCCGAACTCGGCGTTCGAGCCGGCCGGGAACCCGGCGATCACCGATGCCTCCGACGACCTCACGACGTTGGTGCCGTCGGGGAAGAGGCTCCAGGCGTAGGGGCGGCGGGTGGTGAACCACTGCGCCGAGGGGTAGGGCGCACCGAAGTTGACGACGCCCTTCTGGGCCAGCGCGTCTGCGTAGGGGATGGTGATGCCGCTGATGTCGGCGAAGGCGCCGATCTCCTGGGCGCTCTTCGTGGCGTCGGCGAGCGCCGTCTCCTTGCCGCCGCCGAGCAGCTCGCTGGTGCCGCTGCCGGCGCCCTTGAAGTACTGGATCTTGAGCTTCCGGCCGTAGAACTGGAAGCGCGAGGAGAAGTACTCCGCCAGCGCGTTGACCGTGTCCTCGTACGACGCGGGCGAGTCGTTGACGGTCTGGCCGGAGATGCTCGCGAAGAGCTCGGCCGCGGAGGGACCCTCGAGCCGGCGGACGGCGACCGTGATCGTGTCGCCGGTGACGCCCTTCGAGGTCGAGCCGCCGTTCGAGCCGCTGAACGCGTAGCAAGGGGGGGAGTACGGGTCGCCCGGGATCTGCTTGGTCCGACCACCCGGACAGGCCCCGAGTGCCCCGACCTGGCCACCGCCACCGGTGCCGCCACCGCCCGTGCCGCCGGTGGTGCCGCCCGTCCCATCGGTCGTGCCCCCGGTCCCGTCCGTCCCGCTGCCGAGGGTGGGGACGGTGATGGCGCCGGCGTACTCGACCCGCTCGCGGTCGAGGGGTGACACCGCGGCCGCCATGATCACGAAGGCGATCCCGAGGGCGAGGAGGGGCCCGTAGGAGCGCAGGATGCGGCCGCGCCCGCCCTGGAGGAACCGGGGGCTCACGATGCCACCTCCGCACGGGCTCGGCGTCGTCGTTGGTGGCGCCAGTCGAGGGCACCGACGGCGAGGGTGCCGAGCACGCCGGCGAGGCCGACGGCGAGCAGTGCGCCCTTGGAGCAGGCCGTCTGGCGCAGCGGGTGGGCCGACTCGCAGTGGTCCTCGAGCGGACCGACATCGACCACCGGCTGGACGACGCCCGGAGTGCCGCCGGAGACCGGGACGCTGGGGACGAAGACGGGGAGGGGGCCGGCGGCGGGCGGCACGGCCAGGGGCGACTCGGAGCCGAAGGGGCTCTCGAGGACGAGCTCGCCGGTGAGGGCCTCCGCTCCGCCGATCTCGACGATGAGGAAGCCGCTGCCGGCGACGACGTTGATGCCGATGTCGGCCAGGAGGGGCACGCTGGACAGCTGGCAGACCGACTTGGCGATCTCATCGAACAGCTGCTCGCGCTGGACGCGGCTCAGGTTGAGGACAGGTCCGAGGAGCTGCTGGCCGAGCGGGGAGTCCTTGAGCGTGATGCGCATCGGCGTCATGCGGATGAGGTCGGCCGGGGTCGTGAAGCGCTCGACCTTCGGGAACGTGATCGTGACGCCCGACGCCGCGAGGAGCGAGTTGACGACGCTCTCGATCTGCGTGAGCGAGTCGAGCGGGATCGGCACACCCAGCAGCGAAGCCGTTCCGAGGTCGAACTCGGCGGTGGCCTTCGGGTCCTTGCCCGTGCGGTGGAAGGCGTCCCAGCGCAGGCCCGACAGGTTGAGGAAGCCGCCGATCGACAGATCCAGCGACACCTTGGCGCGAGCCTCCCGGGCCTCGCCCTTGATGACCCGGGTGGTCGCCTCCGCCCGTCCGCCCTGGATGTCGAGCAGGCCGTTGATGGTCTCCACGATCTTGGACACGGCCATGGAGCTGGGATCGGTGGTGGCCGACACCTCCTTGCGGCCGGCGCCGATGGCAGACCCCGAGATCGGCAGGTAGTCCTCGGCGAGGCTGACGTTGCCGCCGCGGCTGTCCACCCGGGTGGGCTGCGGCAGGTCCGACGGGCTGACCGCCGCGGCGCCGCCCGTGCACGACTCGGCCGTGAGGGTCGAGCCGACGAGTCCGAGGTCGGCCGCCTTGGCCTGCGCCTGACCGACGGTGTTCTTCACCTCGGCCACCGCCACGCCGGCCGAGATGCCCAGCTGCAGGTTGCCGACGCCGGGCGCCACTCGGGCCACGACCGCGGTGGCCTTGGCAACGCCGTTCGAGAACGGCGTCGTCTCGCCCTGGGCGCTCGGGGCCAGCCCGAGCGTGGCCACGAGCAGACCGACCGACGCCGTGCCGACGAGCGCGGTTCGGGTGTACCCCGCGGCCGCGCTTCGCCATGTTCGTCGCATCTCCACACCCCCCGTGCGGTTTGCGTCAGACCTGAGGTTGGACCTTCGGGAAGCCCCGTCCCGAGGTGTTACCCCGAGTTCCCTGGTGTGACTTCTAGCACGCCCCCCGGAGTTCCTCCCGTCGCCCATACCCTGCCGTACAGTCCGGTGGTGGCGGGGACCCGGTGCGTGGTGCAGGTCGAGGTCGCATCGAACCAGGCGGAGCTGGCTGCCGACGCCCTCTGGCAGGCCCGACCGTCGGCGGTGTTGGAGGTTCGCCTCGCGGAAGGCCGCGTGCGCCTGACCGCCGATGTCGCCGATCTCGCCGCGATCGACCCTGTCTGGTCTCCGGTGGTGCTCGATGCCGACGACGACGGCTACCTCGACGCCTGGCGGACCTGGGCCCAGCCCATCCGCGCCGGCCGCGGGGTGGTCCTGCACCCGGCCTGGATCCCGGTGCCCGACCCGCCCGTCGCCGGCGACCTGGTGGTGGTCCTCGACCCGGGCCGGGCGTTCGGCTCCGGCTCCCACGAGTCCACCCGGCTCGCCGTGGCGGCCATCGAGGACCTCGGTGTCCCGTTCGCCCGGGTGCTCGACGTCGGATGCGGCAGCGGCGTCCTCGCGGTGGTGGCCGCCCTGCTGGGGGCCGCCGAGGTCGTGGCCGTCGACGTGGACCCGGAGGCGGTCACGGCCACGGAGGCCAACGCGGCGGCCAACGGCGTGGCCGACCGGGTGCGGGCGAGCTCGAGTCCCGTGGCGGAGCTGGACGAGCCCTACGACCTGGTCGTGGGCAACATCGGCGGGCGCACGCTGTTCGACCTCGCCGGCGACCTGGTTCGGGTGACGCGGCCCGGCGGCGCGCTGGTGCTGAGCGGCATCGTCGAGGACCGGGTCGACGCCCTGGTGGCCACGTGTCCCGGGTGCGCGGAGGTGCGGCGGACGGCGGAGGCGGGGTGGGGCTGCGTCGTGCTCAGAGCGCCTGTCGATGCGCCAGCGGCGCTGCCGGCCGAACCGTGACGAGCGGGCGCTCTGAGCACTGGCCTCGGCTTCGCCGACGCCCACAGGTCCACTGTGCTGTCGGCGGGGTGGCCTGCGGCTCCCCCTACCCGCGACGCCAGCTGATCACCTCGGTCACGTCGGTGAGCCGGAGCGCCCGGTAGACGTGCGGGTAGTGCTCGCCGGGCCGGCCCTCCTCCCACCGCACGTCGGCCTCGACCTCGGTCGGGTGGAGGCGGAGCAGCACGAGCTCGGGCTGCCCGGCGAAGTGGCGTTCGATGGTGCCGGCCAGCTGGGCCCCGGTGGAGCAGTGGACGAACCCCTCGGCGGCGAACCCGGCGGGGATCACCGACCCCGTGCTCTGGGCGACGGCCCACTCGTGCGGGGTGGTGAGGTGGAACATCGCCTCGGTGTCGTCGGGCAGGTCGGCCAGTCCGGTCAGCTCGGTCACGATCCCTCCACGAGGCGCAGCACCTCACCGGAGGCGAGCAGCACGTAGAGCTCGCCGTCGAGGTCCTCCCCGAAGGACTGCACCTGCTGGACCGGCAGGTCGAACGTCCGGGCGGCGTCGACCGCACCGGTGTCGCCGAGGGTCAGGGCGGACAGGCCGGGCAGGCAGTAGTCGGTGTAGAGGTAGGCGCCGGTGAGGTCGGGCAGGGCGGTGCCCCGGTACACGTAGCCGCCGACCACCGCGCAGCCGCCCGTGCTGTGGTCGTACTCGTGGACGGGCAGCACCGCGCCCCCGGGGTTGCCGTCCCCCTCGAACGGGTGGCTTCCCTCCATGCGGTCCCAGCCCAGGTTCGCACCGCGTCCGGCCCCGCCGGCGGTGGCCGGGAGGTGGTCGATCTCCTCCCACTCGCCCTGGCCCACGTCGGCGATCCAGAGGTCGCCGTTGTCGCGGTCGAAGGAGAACCGCCAGGGGTTGCGCAGGCCGTAGCTCCAGATCTCGGGTGCATCGCCGTCGGCGAACGGGTTGTCGGCGGGGACGGCGTACGGGCGACCGCCCTCGGGAGTCGTGGGATCGATGCGCAGGATCGACCCGAGCGGCTCCGACGTGTCCTGTCCGTGGCCGTCGGGGTCGCCACCGCTGCCGCCGTCGCCGAGGCCGACGTACAGGTAGCCGTCGGGGCCGAGGGTCAGCTGGCCGCCGTTGTGGTTCCCGAACTCCCGATCGAGGGTGAACAGGTCGCGGCCCTCGGCGGCGTCGACGCGCGTGCCCTCGCCGATGTCGAACGCGCCGAGCCAGGACGTGCCGTCGGGCTCGAGGGTGGCGAACGCGTAGAGCTGGCGCCCGTCGCTCGAGAAGGCGAGGCCCAGCAGCCCGCGCTCGCCCCCGTCGGCCACCCGGTCGGTGAGGTCGAGGACGGGCTGGTCGACGAGGCGGGCGGTGCGCTCGCCGTCGGCCGACTCCGTGACCGCGATCCGCCGGATCCGACCGGCCTGCTCGGCGACGTAGAGGTCGAGCGTCCCGGGCCGGGTGGCCAGCGCCGTCGGCGTGTCGACGGTGGCCACGAGCTCCGTGGCCACCGACACGTCGGCCAGTGCCCCCTGGTCGGCCGGCACGGTGGGCGCGGGCGATGTCGTGGTGGTGTCCCCGAGGCCCGAGTCGTCCCCCGAGCACGCCCCCACGACCAGCACCAGCACCAGGGCCACCCCCACCCCACGCGTTCTGGCCCGGAACACACGACCCCTGGGTCGTGAAACCCGGGCCAGAACCAGTGGGGTCATGGGCGGGTCACGTGGTACAGATACGGGTCTAACCAAGCAATAGTAAATTTTTTCGAAACCACATTTGTGAGCGTGAATGACCCAATTTGAATCCTAAACTATTGCGCTCGCTGTGCTGCAGGGGCGATCCGTTTAAAATTCACTGTTAAAAACTTTTTGGCCTGGGATTTCATCTTTACTTTGGGAGCGCGTTGTTGACGTTCGCTTTTACAGTTTTCCTAGCGGACACGCGATGATTTCCATGGTTATTCACGGTTTGCTAGGATATTTCTTGGCTACGCGCTTTCCCAAACAGCGCTGGTTTATTTACAGCTTGACAGTTGTATTAGTTGCTGCTATTGGTTTGAGTAGGCTTCACCGAGGAGTTCACTGGCGGACCGATGTTATCGCTGGTTATACGGCGGGTTTGGCGGCGCCCCCCGAGTGAGAGGCCCCCGGCACCAACTCTGCCGATTCCGGCGAGCGCTACCCCGGTACGACCACCCGCTCCGTCGTGCGCGTGGTGCTGACGCTTTACGGCATCAGCCTCGCGATGATCGCCCTGTGGCCGGTTCCGGTCGATTCGGGTGCGGCCGGGTTCCTGCGCCGCGTCGGGCGGTAGGTATTCTCGACCATCATGTACCCGCGCATCGAGTTCTGCTGAACATCCTGTTGTTCGTTCCGCTCGGCGTGCTTCCTCGCACGTCTATCTGCGGCGGTATCGTCGCCGATCGCGATCGTGGTGACCGTGGCGATCGAGTGCTCGCAGGGACTGTCCTTGCCGACAAGCGCAACACTCTGAGCCTGCTCGACATCATCGCCAACACGGCGGGCGCGTGCCTCGGCATGCTGATCGTCGCAGCCGTTGAGTCGTGGCGCGTTCGTGCCTGCCCCAGCGGATGCGGGCCGCTGCGCGCGGCGACGACGACGAAGCCTATGGCGGCTGGGATCGTGCTTACCCGTCGGCGCCGAGCCCGGCACCGCCGCTCCCTCCGGCAGCCGTGGGGGTTCCGACCGGGTCGGCGAAGTCCGCGCCGCCCTCGTGGATCCCACCGATGCCGCCGCCGCCCTCGTCGGTGCCGCCCGCGGGGAGCGCTCGCGGGTCTAGCGGGCGTCGAGCCCCGAGCCGACGAACTCGTGCAGCTGCTCGATGAACCGGCGGCGCGAGAAGGCGAGCGTGCGGGCGGAAGTCGGCCGGATCGAGGTCGGTCGCGCGTTGCAGCAGGTCGTTCCAGTCGGTGTCGTGCTCGAGGTCGGCGGTCATGCCGCCGCCGATGATGTTCCACGCTCTCGCGCACGCCGCCGATGTTGCTGCCGATCACGGGCGTGCCGCAGGCCATGGCCTCGACCGGCATGATGCCGAAGTCCTCGATCGCGGGGAAGACGTAGGCGATCGCGTTCGAGTACAGGGCGCGGATCAGGTCGTCGGAGGGGGCGATGACGAACGTGACGTCGGCACGACGCTCCGCCGCATACGAGCGCAGCTCCATCTCGCCCGGGCCGTTGCCGGCGATCATGGGCAGGCCGGTGGCCACACCGGCGTCGATGACCCGGCTGAGCCGCTTGTACATCACGACCGGGATGCACCGAGCAGGTAGGGCCGCTCGAGGGCGTCGAACAGACGCTTCTCGGAGTCGATGAGCGGGGTGCGCCAGTCTTCCATCGCGGTCAGCGTCTCGGTCTCGACGGGCGGGTAGATCACGGTCGCGGGCTGGTGCCACGCCTTGAGCACCCGCTGGCCGGTGAAGTCGCTGTTGACCGCGATCGCGGCCGCCTTGCCCGCGCGGCGGCGGTCGATCGGCTTGAGCATAGCAATACGTAAAAACTGACGAAGAAGTCATACATAAACGCATCGTGATTATCGCAGTACTCCTTTGTAATAACATCAGCGTTACTTTCTGGGGGGTGTTTAACATTTGTAATACGATTATTGTTCATATTAATGTCTCCTGTGACAACTCCACCTGCTTTGTCTAATTTTGCATCAAAGAGCTTACCAACAGGTCTGAAAACTGAATCTACATAGTCCATAAAATTCTCAGTAGTTGAGTTTGATTTACCACCAGTTTTCGATATAGTACTCATTTTTAATACGTAAAATTTTATTTACATAATATAAAAAAGATGACACAGTATACGAGTTACGGTGTAACACTGACTAAAGGTCAATGTCAAGAAATAAAGAACGCGATTGATGAACGTAGAGAGGTTACAATACGAATACCTAAAAAGAATTTGTCAGGGAAAAATAAACTTCCTCTAACCCAAACTCAAATTAATAAAATTAGAAAAGCTACATCTGGGATAGAATTATGTCTGAGCAAAGCGCAACTACAGTACATGGAAAAGCATGGAGGATTTCTACCACTGTTGTTAGCAGCTATTCCTGCAGCCCTAGGCTGCCATTGGTGGACTAGCCGGTGGTATTACTTCAGCTGTAAACTCAACAAGACAGACTAACGAACAAAAGAGACACAATCAAGCAGTGGAAAGCATAACTAAACAACAGCTCGGTTCTGGTATAATCAGTGACGCAATTGCACCAATCCCTATTGCAGGTAAATTTCTATCAAATGCATTAAGGAAAATTGGGCTTGGTGGGTGTGTTAAGAATTTAAAAGGAGCTGTTTGGGGTAATGGAATATATCTAGAGAGGAACGGATCTGGTCTTTTTTTAGCCAGGCAGGGGAACTAAGTTCTGGCATTAGTTTCCCCCAATTTCTAAAGTCATTCAAAACTATTAAGCCGTTGAGTAACTTTGACATAATAGAAAAATGCAAAGAGTTAAATATAAACAATTTCAAAGGTGTTTTTATGAGAGATGAACTAAAGTGTAAAACTAACAACAACGAAAGTCTAATTCTTAATATTGACGACAGCACGGGAGATGGCACTCACTGGACATGTCTATACAGCAAGAATGGTAAATGTCTCTACTTTGACAGCTATGGTTTCATACCCCCTATCGAAGTGCAGAATTATTGTAATGGGTATTATAATACATTCAAAATTCAAGCATCGAACGAAGTAATATGTGGACATTACTGTTTATATGTTCTCTATAAACTGAATAATGGATCCTCATTCAGAGACGTATTAAATGAATTATACGAGAGAAATAATTGATAAAAATATATATATATAAAAAGATGGATACTGATTATTCGAAAATCTATAAGGTGGTTTACGGTGACAGCTATTATCAGAGCAAACATGACGAAATATTTCCTAGCAACATACGAATGATTATAGCAGGAAGTAGCGGCTGTGGTAAAACAAATCTAATAATGAACTTTATAATGAAAAACTATGTGTATTATGATGATATAATGGTGTACACTACAACTCCTGATCAAGACGCATACAAGTTCCTTCGAGACTTGAACAGTGAGTATAAAAAGAAGACTAAAATTAATAAAGACATTGTTACTTTCCACAACCCAGATGAGGGGATTGCCAATCCTTCCACGCTTGATAAAAATAAGACTCATGTAGTAATATTTGATGACGTCATGAATGAAAAACAGAAGGATATGACAGATTATTTCTGTCGAGGAAGACACAATAACGCTAATGTTTTCTATTTGTGTCAGAGCATACATCAACTGCCGAAGCATGGTATACGACAGAACGCAAATATATTTATTTTATTTCGACAGGACGCAAAGACTCTGAAATTCTTTTACGATACACATGTTTCGGGAGACATGACCTATGAGGAGTTTGAAAAAATATGTTATGAAGCTTGGAAAGAAAAGCATGGTTACATTGTAATAAATCTGTGGGAAGAACCTGGATGTGGTAGATATCTATTGAATTATGATAGCATGTACATACCTAGCGCATAGTCTCCTGAGATTAAGTGAAGACCTATTAATACATAATAATACATAATAATACATAATAATACATAATAATACATAATAATACATAATAATACATAATAATACATAATAAAAAATAATATGTCCTTAATAAAATGCGAAAGAAGATTGATATAAACCGTTATATGCAAGCCAAGAACGAAGTAAAACAAATGAATCTTAAGGATAAACTCGGTGAACAACAGTCTTACAAGAGTCAAGCAAAGTTATTCAAACCACTAATTGATGCTGCAAGAGAAACGACTAAAACCCTAGAACAAAAGATTGAAGACAACAAGCAGAACTTGAGTGATATATTAGTCCCTTTTACTAATCAATTAATGCAAACAAATGAAGAAGCACAACATCAAAGAGAAGCACAACATCAAAGAGAAGCTATCCAAGCTATGCCATTCTATGACTCACCTCCTCCTGCAACTTCAACACCGAAAATGGATACTTTAATTATTAATTTAGATAAGGATCTCAACGAGAGTGATAGAGAAAATCTAGACTTGCTAGATCTAAAACTTCCAAGTGAAGTATATGAAAGTAATGAAATACAAACAACCTTGGAGGAGATTAAAACAATCAATAGAAGACTAGGGCAGTTCATGGGAAGCAAAAGCAAAAAGACTCCAGCGGACAAAGCGATATGTGAGTCTCAACAGAAAACAATGGAAAAGTACAAAAGCATATTAACTAAAGTAAAAGCGGGGAGTGAGCTCCTCGGTGAAGGATTAAAAAAGAAGAAAAAGCAGGTTAAAGTAAAGCGTGGTAGAGGGAGGCCTAAAGAAGATCAGGTCGTATTTTATCAAAATCCAGATCAATTACTCCAACTGCTGCATGAAAATATTGAAGCTCTAAAAGCCGGAAACAACGGAGTGTACAATACCATAGTTGGTATTGTGGATGAGTTACTAAAAATTGGAAAAATCACCAAGGAAGCGTATGATGTTTATAAAAACGTAAAGCGTGGTAGAGGTAGACCAAAAGGAGATCAGGTCCAGGTCGTACCTTATAAAAATCCAAATCAATTAGTCCAACTGCTGTATGCAGCTCTAAAAGCCGGAAACAACGGAGTGTACAATACCGCAGTTAGTATTTTGGATGAGTTACTAAAAATTAGAGCAATAACAAAGGAAGCGTATGATGATATTTATAAAAACAATTTTCCAATAATATAAAATGACGAAACTAACACTGTCGAGCAATTCAACTGATTTCACTACATATCTAAATCCTCCAATAGAATTGGAGACTGATAGAAATTATGAAGTGGCATTTATATCTCTAATGACATATAATTCAATACCCAACATCACGGAAGCCAACAATAAGTTTAAATATTCCACCGATAACGGAAGTACTTGGAAAATAATCACACTTTCAAAGGGTGCCTATGAATTGAAAGATATTAACGCTGCTATTCAAAGAGAAATGCAAGTTAACGGTGACCTTGATGAAATTAATGGAAAATATTATATAAACATAAGTCATTTAATTTTCAAAACAATTCTGACTATATCACACGAAAAGTATATGGTTGACTTTGGTA
>CAVSIC010000005.1:0-111265 GCA_963727905.1 uncultured Microthrixaceae bacterium | reverse complement strand
ACCTCGCCGGCGCCGACGGACAGCGAGAGGCCGTGGAGGACCGGCAGCGTGCCGTAGCCCGCCGTGATCCCGTCGAGCTCGACCACGGGGGTCTCAGGCAAGGGTGCTCGCCCCCTCGCCCATGTAGGCCTCGGCCACCTCGGCGTTGTCGCGCACCTGCTCGGGCGTGCCCTCGGCGAGCATCGCCCCGAAGTTGAGGACGTACACGTAGTCCGACGTGCGCAGCACCAACGGGACGTGGTGCTCGATCAGGATGATCGACAGCCCGAGCTCCGAGCGCATCAGCTCGACGCGGTCGCAGAACGCGCTCCCCTCCTCGCCGCTGGCGCCCGCCAGCGGTTCGTCGAGCATCAGGATCGACGGGTCGGTGGCCAGCACCGCGGCCACCTCGACCATCTTCAGGGTGCCGTAGGGCAGCCCGCCGATGCGGCGGTCGCGGAAGTCGGCGAGGCCCATGAAGTCGAGGACGTCCATCGCCCGCTTGCGCAGCAGGCGCTCCTCCCGCATCGCGGCCGGGGTGCCGAAGAGGCTGGCCAGGCCGCTCGACCGGATGCTCCCGTGCTGCGCCACCACCAGGTTCTCGATCACCGTGAAGCTGCGCACGAGCCCGACCTGCTGGAACGTGCGACCGAGACCCCGCTGGGCCCGGGCATCCGGGCGGAGGCCCGTGACGTCCTCGCCGAACAGGCGCACCCGACCGCGGGTCGGTGAGTAGAAGCCCGACACGCAGTTGAACAGCGTGGTCTTGCCGGCGCCGTTGGGTCCGAGGATCCCGACGATCTCGTCGGGCCCGACCCGCAGGGTCACGTCGCTCAGCGCGTGCACGCCGCCGAACTGGATCGAGACGTCGTTCACCTCGAGCAGCGCCTCGGTGTCGGCGAGGCGGGGCGCGGTGGAAGATCCAGTGGTGCTAGGGCCGGACACCCATGCTCCCTCCCTGCGCCGTGAACGCGTCGGGGTCCTTCTGGAACGGACCGCCCCGCAGCCACCGCAGGAGCGGCCACTGCTGCTGGGCGATGCCGCCCGGGAACATCGTGAGGGTGAGGAGCAGGAGGATGGCGCCGATGGCGGGCTCCCACGTGGCCTTCAGGGCCGTGAACGGGAAGAAGTGGAAGTTCTCGTGGGCCCGGTCGAGGAGGGTGGGGAGGACGGCGAAGAGCACGCCGCCCTGCACGACGCCGGCGCGGTATCCGGCCCCGCCGACCACGGTCATCAGCAGGAACGTGAGCGACAGGCTGAGCCCGAAGTCCTCCTTGGACACGATCTGCTCGATCGAGGCGAACAGCGCGCCGGCCACGCCGGCCATGCCGCCCGAGATCACGAAGGAGAGGAGCTTGTGACCGGTGACGTCGATGCCCCACGACGCCGCCACCCGCTCCTCGTCACGCAGGGCCTGGATGGCGCGGCCGGGGCGGGTGGAGGTGAGGCGCCAGTCGAACAGGAGGGCCAGGCCGAGCATGGCGATGCAGAAGTAGGCGTAGCGGAGGTCGCTCTGGAACATCGACGGGCGAGCCGCCGGCTGCCCCGCCCCGCCGCCGGTGAGGAAGCGGATGTTGAACAGCGTCTCCTGGGCGAAGAGCCCGAACGCGATGGTGACCAGGGCGAGGTACAGACCGGTCACCCGGAGGGCCACGCCTCCGAGCACGAGGGCGGCGGCCATGCCGCACATCGCGGCGACCACCATCGCGGCGCCGAACGGCATCCCCAGCTCGGTGAGCGCGTAGCCGGACGCGAACGCGCCGAGCCCGAGGAACGCGGCGTGCCCGAGCGACGCCTGGCCCGTGTAGCCGACGAGCACGTTCATCGACAGCGCCACGATCCCGTAGACCGCGGCGCGGGCGACGATGTTCATGTAGATGTCCGGGACGAACTGCGGGATGAGCAGGATCATCGCGGCGATCAGGCCCAGGGCCACCAGCCGGGAGCGCGGCCCCCGCTCACGTGCCCCGCCCAAGGAGGCCCTGCGGCCGCACGAGCAGCACGCCGAGGAGGACGACCAGCACGGCCAGCTGCGGCGGGCCGGGGACGTCGAGCTCGAGGGTGGTGACGATCTGGATGGCGGCCTGGCTGACGATGCCGAGGATGAACCCGCCCGCCACGGCTCCCGGCATCGAGGTGATGCCGCCGAGCACGACGCCGGTGAACGCCGGGATCATGAAGGTGGCCGTGACCATGCCGGGGGTGAGGCTCTCGAACACACCGGCGCCGAGCACGCCGGCCAGCGCGCCGAGCGCTCCGGCCGCGCCCCAGGCCATCGCCCGCATCCGCTCCACCGGCACGCCCTGGAGCTCGGCGGCGTAGGCGTCCTCGGCGGTGGCCAGGAGGGCCACGCCAGGGGCGCTGCGGAAGAAGGCGGCGAGGGCCAGCGCTGCAGCGGCCAGCGCGGCGAGGATCACGATCGCGTGCCAGTCGACGATCACGTCGGTGCCGATGAGGCGGAAGCCACCCGACACCGGCCGGGGGAACCGTCGGGCCTTGGCCTCGAAGAGGTTGATCTCGATCGTGGTGAGCAGCAGCGCGACGCCCGCGGTGGCCACCAGCGAGGTGACCGGGGAGACCTTGCCGAGCGGTCGGATCACGATGAGGTACAGGCCCACGCCGAGCACCGCCCCGACGGCGACCGCGGCGATGATCGCCGGGATCAGCAGCCCCTTGTCGGCCACCTGATCGCCGGTGGTCTCGAAGCCCGTCATCACCATCAGCGCGACGAACGCCGGCACGGTGCCGAGCTCGCCCTGGGCGAAGTTCAGGATCCGGGTGGCCTTGTAGACGAGGGCCAGGCCCAGCCCGACGAGCGCGAACACGGCGCCCCGCTGGGACCCGAACACCAGGACCTCGATCACCTTGTCCACGTCAGCGGCCCCTCATCAGAACCCCGACGCGAACGTGGCGAGGGTCTTGTGCTCGCCCGACGCGCAGTCGGCCTGGAGGACGTGGACCTGCTTGGCCCCGAAGTGGTTGGACGGGCTGAACGAGAGCTGCGGGTTGACCTTCGTGGCGAGGCCCTGCTGCTGCTCGAGCATCTTCACGAAGTCCTCCCGGGTGAGCTTGGTGCTCTTGTAGACCTGCTCGTAGCGCTTGAACGCCTCGTGCTCCACGGAGGCCAGGCCCCACAGCGCGAGCGCGATGTCGTCGGTCGGGACGCCGAGGCGCTGGCCGGTCTGGAAGAACTCGGGGACGTTCTGGCGGGCCCAGTCGAGGCCGGGGAAGGGCGAGAAGAAGATGCCCTTGTCCACGTCGGGGCACCCCGCGCCGAGCACGGCGTTGAGGCCCTTGCTGATGCCCAACCCGACGTACTGCGGCCGGAAGCTCTGGGTGCCCGACTGCTGGGCGAACTGGATGTAGTCCACCGGCGAGCTGAGGATGAAGAGCACCTGCACGCCGGCGCCCTTCATCTCGCTGGCGTAGGACGTGATCCAGCTGTTGTTGCCCTTCGGGTGGCGCAGGGTCTTGAAGTACGACAGGCCCTGCTTCTTCACCGCCGCGTCCCAGGCGTTGGCGGCGTCGTCGAAGTTCGGCGTGTTGGTGATGATGGCGCCGACCTTCTTGCCCGGGAAGCTCTTCTTCACGTACTGGGCCAGGAGCTCGGTCTGGGCGGGGTACGACATGCCGAAGCCGAAGTAGGTGTCGAGGTCCTTGAGGCCTGCCTCGGTGACGCCGGCGGAGAGGTACGGCACCTTCGACTGGTTGGCGAACTGCGCGCACGCCTGGATCTGGTCGGTGCCGCCGGCCCCGGCCAGCAGGAACGACTGGGACGCTTCCTCGCGGCAGGCCTGGATGGCCGTGTTGGGCGTGTACTTGTCGTCCTTGAAGATGACCTTGACCTTCGACCGGCCGAGCACCTTCTCGCCCTTGGTCTCGGTCACCCAGCGCCAGTAGAGGTCGTTGGACTTCTCGAACGAAGCCGCCGGCAGCGGCGCGGCACCCGTGACCGGCGCGTGCAGGCCGACGGTGATCGTGTCGGCGCTCGTGCCGGTGGTGTCCTTGCCCGTGAGCGTCAGCGCCGCGGCGCCGCCCGTGCCCCCGGTCGTGCCACCGGCGGTGCCGCCGGTGGTGCCGCCCGGGGTGCCGCCGGTGGTGGCGTCCGGGGCCACGTCGGTGGGGGCCGCGCCGGCGTCGGTGGCGGCAGGCCCGCCCGAGCCCGACTCCACGATGATCTGCGGCGGTGCGTCCTTGGCGGCGTCGTGCGTGCCCGGCTTCTGCCCGCAGGCAGCCGCCATCAGCGCGAGGCCGACCGCGACCGCTGCTGCTGTGGTCCGTCGGGTCATGTGATGTCCTCCTCGTCGAGGCGGAGCTCGAGTCGGGTCAGGGCGCCGGGACGGCGCCGCGCGAGGGCCGGTTGGGCCCGCAGCGCGTCGGTGAGCAGGAGGGCGCCGGCGGCCAGCAGGGGCAGGCCGATCCACACCCAGCCGGGGGTCTGCGGGTCGCCGCCGGTGTGCTCGCCCTCGGCGTAGCGGGCCCGCAGGGCGCCGACCGTGGAGCCGCCCCCGCCCACGGGGACGCCGCCCAGGTCGAACCCGGAGTCGCCGGCGATCGGGATCTCGAAGGAGTCGCCGGGCAGGAACGCCCCGCCGTCGCCGGCGGCGGAGTCGTCGGGGGTGGTGGAGTACCGGATCACCGGTCGGAGGCCGGCGGCGGCGGTGTTGTCGGCCAGCGACACGATCCAGTTGGTGGAGAGGTCGGGGTCGCCGTAGGCGAGGTTCGGGGCGCCGGCGGGGCGGAGCAGGATGCCCTCGTTGGCGAGCGGCTCGCTCCCATCGAGGCCGGTGGTCCACGCCTGCGCCGCGAACGTGAGGTCGAAGGTCCAGGTGCCGGCGGCGGGGTCGAACTCGCCGGAGGTCCCGGCCAGGCAGTTCACCCTCGGGACGCGGGTGCCGTCGAGCGACGCGCCCTGGGCCGGGCCCCCGTTCCACGGGTCGACGGTGGGGCAGGCCTCGATGCCGGTGATCGTCTCCGTGGCCAGCGGCACCTCACCGGACAGCGCTCGCTGGATGGCGTCGGCGATCAGCTGGGGGTTCTGACCCTCGAGCTGGGAGACGATCTGCAGGACGACGTCGCGCACCGCGGGCGACTCGATGGCGAAGTTCAGGCCGTCCTGGTGGAAGACGAGCTCGAACGAGGCGAACCGCTCCCCCGCCGGCAGGGCGGGCAAGGAGATCTGGAAGCCCGACAGGTACCGGGCCTGGCCACCGAGCATGCCGATCGGCGTGGTGCCCGGGAAGATCGGCTGGGCCAGGTCCCCGTCGGGGGTGACCAGGATCGGGAGGCCGTCGCCCAGTCCGAGCAGCGCCACCACCTGCTGGACCTCGCTGCCGCACACCTGCGGCACCCCCACGAGGCCGGCGACGAGGCAGGCCGTGGCCGGCGGGAAGCCGTTGCGGAGCACCGGCGGGGTGATCTGGGTGATCGGGTACGTGTAGTACGCCTGGCGCCCGAACGTGGCCGGGGCCTCCACGGTGTCGGCACCGCCGCTGCCCGCGCTGAGGACCACGCCGGCCAGCACGGCGGCTCCGATCACGCCGATGCGGCGCCGACGTCTGGTCTCCCCACCCATCCGCAGCGGAGCCTAGAGGCCGGGTGCCCCCCGGAGGCGGTAGGCCTGCACCTGGCCCTCGAAGCCCTTCAGCTCCAGCAGGCACGACTCGGCCACGACCCGGTCCTCCACCGCGTGGTGGGTGCGGCCGTCGATGAGGATCTCGCCCCAGTCGGCCTCGTCCCGGAGGCGCAGCGCCATGTTCACCACCGCCCCGAGCGGGGTGTAGTCGCTGCGGCCCTCGAACCCGACCGTGCCGAGGGTGGCGTACCCGTAGGCGATGCCCATCGCGTGGCCCAGGTCGAAGCCCCGACGGGCCCAGCGCAGGCAGAGGCCGTCGAGCGGCTCCTGGAGCGACACGGCCATGCCCACCGCCTTGCCGGCCGGGTCCTCGCAGGGCTCGGGGTCGTTGAAGTAGGCGACGATCCCGTCGCCCTGGAACGGCCCGGGGGTCGCCCCGAACCCCCGGAGCGCCACCCCGACGACCTCGTAGTACGCCTCGAGCACCTCGAGGATCTCCTCGGGCTCGCTCGTGTTCGCGAACGCCGAGAACCCCCGCAGGTCGCAGAACACCACCGCGATCTGCCGGCGGTGGGGCTGGAGCGAGCCGGCCAGGGCGGCGTCGGCGACCTGGGAGGGCACGAAGCGGCGGAGCCGTCCGAGGCCCTCGATCTCGCTGACCTGCTGCTCCACGCGGTCCTCGAGCGTCCGGTTCAGCTCCGCCAGCTCCTCCCGGGCGGTGTGCTCGGCCACGGCGAGGCGGGCGGCCTCTGCCGATGCAGCCCGCTCCTGCTCGGCCAGGGTGTGAACCCGATCGAGCACCCAGCTCATCTCTCCCATCAGCAGCGCCGTGAGGCCGAACACCACGATCCAGCGCGGCACCGCCGCGTCGACGTCACGAACCGCGAGTGCGATGCCGTACGTCGCTCCCGCACAGACCGCCGCGATCACCGACCACCGCCCCGGGAGCCAGATCGTCGACATCGCCGCCGCGACCGGCACCAGCACCGTCGCCTCGCCGGCGTGGGAGGGGACGAGCGCGACCCACAGACCGATCACCGACGCGGCGATGACCGTGGCCGCGAGGACGACCCAGCGCGGCAGCTCGTTGAAGCGGCGGAACACCGCGAACACGAGCGAGAGGAAGATCACCTCCGCGATGAGGGCACTCCCGGCGACGCTGCCGGCGTCGCCGTCGATGAGGGCCGCGGTCATCGCCACGGGCGCACCCAGGATGGCCAGCCGGGTCCATGACCGGCCCAGGTTGTGGCCGTACTGATCGGCGCCGACGAGCACCTCCAGCGGCGCGGGCGCGTTCCACCACCGCCGGGCTGCCGCCCGCAGCCGCCGCCCCCTCACGACGCCACCCGGTAGGCCGGCACGCTCCCGCGGAACCCCTTGAGCTGCAGCTCCACCTGCTCGGCCTCGAGACGCCCCTCCATCACGTGCATCGCCCGTCCGTCGATGAGGATCTCGCCCCAGTCGGCCTCATCGCCGAGGCGCGACGCCATGTTCACGACCGCGCCCAGCGGGGTGTAGTCCAGCCGGTCCTCGAACCCGACGGTGCCGAGGGTGGCGTACCCGAACGCGATGCCCATGCCGTAGCCGAGCTCGAAGCCGCGGCGGGCCCACCGCTCGCACAGCTCCTGCATCGGCTCCCGCAGGGACAGCGCCATCGCGACGGCCTGGCCGGCGGGGTCGTCGCACGGGATGGGGTCGTTGAAGTAGGCCAGGATCCCGTCGCCCTGGAACGACCCCAGGGTGGCCTCGTACTCCCGGATCCGGTGGCCCACCACCTCGTAGTACTCCTGCAGCACCTCGAGGAGCTCCTCCGGCTCGCTGCTGTTCGAGAAGCTCGTGAACCCACGCAGGTCGCAGAACACCACCGCGATCTGGCGCCGGTGCGGAGCCAACGACTCCGCGGACACGATCGCGTCGGCCACCTGCGGAGCCAGGAACTTGCGCAGCCGCCCGAGGCCCTCGATCTCCCCCACCTGCGCGGCACCCGCGCCTCGAGCGTCCGGTTCAGCTCCGCCAGCTCGTCGCGGGCCTCCTCCGCCTCCGCCGCGAGCCGCTGCACCTCCTGGTTGGCCACCCGCTCGGCCTGCGACAGCCGCATGACCTTCCCGAGGATGACGCCGAGCTCGATGAGCACGATCGCCGAGAAGGCGACGACCGGGATCCAGCGGGAGAACCAGTGGTCGGGATCGTCCACCAGGAGCGCGACGAGGTACGAGGTCGACCCGGCGGCGACGCAGAGCGACGCCCATCGCATCGGCACCCACACCGCCACCACCGCCGTGCACGCCGGGACGATCGCCGCGCTGGGACCGTCCTCGGTGATCCCGATCCACACGCCCACCATCACGGCCACCGCGGCGAGGGTCCCGAACAGGAGCTGGCGCCCGAGTCGCTGGAAGCGCGCGACCGCGAACGATCGCGAGGAGCGCCCCCAAGGCGACCACGGCGAGCAGCACGAACGTGCCTCGGCGGTCGTCCTGCTGCGAGACGATGATGGCCGGCAGCCCGATGCAGACGCCGATCAGCCCGAAGCGGGCCAACGCGGTCACCATCGTCCGGAGGTAGTCCTCGTCCGGGACCAGCACCTCGATCAGTGCCGGCCCGCGCCACCACCGTCCTACTGCCGCGCCCCAGCCCCGCCTTCCCGCCATGGCGGGAAGGCTATTACCCCGGCCAGACGATGCTCTGGAGCTCGCTGTACGCGTGGAGGCCCCAGCTGCCGCCGTCGCGGCCGACGCCGGACATCTTGAAGCCGCCGAAGGGCGCCTCGTGGTTGCGCTGCGCGGTGTTGAGGCCGACGTTGCCGGTGCGGAGCTGGCGGGCCACCCGCATGGCGCGGCTCGAGTCGGCGGTGAAGACGTAGTCGTAGAGGCCGAACTCGGTGCCGTTGGCGATGGCGACCGCCTCGTCCTCGTCGTCGAAGGGCACCACGACCACCACGGGGCCGAAGAACTCCTGGAGCACGGCGGGGTTGTCGGGCTTGCAGCCGGCGATCAGCGTGGGCGACACGTAGAACCCGGTCTCCATGTCGGGGCGCCCGCCGCCGGCCACGATCTCGCCGCCGGCGGCCACGCCGGCCTGCACGAGCGCCTCGACGCGGTCGCGCTGCAGCGCGGTGATGAGCGGGCCGACCACCGTGTCGGGCGCGAGCGGATCGCCGACCTTCATGCGGCCGTTGGCCTTCTGCAGCCCGGCGACCACGGCGTCGTAGACCCCGCGCTGCACGATCACGCGGGTGGGGGCCGTGCAGATCTGGCCGCTGTGGAAGGCCCACACGCTGGAGATCGTGCCGATGGCGGTCGCGAGGTCGGCGTCGTCGAACACGATGCCGGCGCCCTTGCCGCCGAGCTCGAGGAGCAGCCGCTTCATGTCGCGCCCGGCCACCTCGCCGATGGCCCGACCCACCGGGGTGGAGCCGGTGAAGCTCACCATGTCGACGTGCGGGGAGGCGACGAGGGCCTGGCCGGTCTCGGGGGCGGAGCCCGTGACGATGTTGACCACACCGGCCGGGAAGCCCGCCTCGTGGAGGACCTCGCCGAACACGGTGACGGCCAGCGGGTCCTGCGGGGCCGGCTTCACCACGACGGTGTTGCCCATCGCGAGGGCCGGGCCGATCTTCCCGGCCATGTTGACGATCGGGAAGTTGTACGGGGTGATGCAGGCGACGACGCCGACGGGCTGGCGCACGGCGATGGCGCCCATCAGCGCGCCGGGGGCCAGCGCGGTGGCCGGCATCTCGCTCGGCGGGAGCGGGATCGTGGTCGGCTCGACCGCGCCCTTGGCGTAGCGGCGGAACCGCTCGATGCAGGTGGGCACCTGCATGGTCTGGGTGGTGCGGAGCGTGGCGCCGGTCTCCGCCTGCACCAGCGGGACGAGCTCGTCCATCCGGTCGCGGAGCAGGTCGGCCGCCTTGTTGAGCAGCGCGGCGCGCTCCTCCGGCTTCGTGCGGCTCCACGCCGGGAACGCCTCGGCCGCGGCCGCCGCGGCGGCCTCCACCTGGGCGACCGACGCCTCGGGGGCCGCGCCCACGACGGCCTCGGTGGCCGGGTTCACGATGTCGTAGGAGCCGGCCTCGCCGTCCTCCCGCGATCCACCGATGAGCAGCTGGTAGGTCGTGGTCGCCATGGCGCCAGACTAGAACCTGTTCTATTCCGTGTCAGACCCGGACCCACGGCACCCGGCAGCGTGCGCCGTGGGTGGCGCCCGTCGACGTAGCCGAGGAACGGCGGGAAGATGTTGTACCCGAGCAGCTCCTGGAGCCGGGGCGGCAGGGTGGCCACGACGTCGGGCGGCACCACCAGCAGGTGCGTCTCCTGCGCCCGGAGCCACGACACGACGTACTCCAGGATCACGCCGAGGCGGAACTCGCCGGTGGTGTTGGCCCCGCCGCCGTGCCACAGGCTGCCGACGTAGAGCATCACCGAGCCGGCCGGCATCGTGGCCTTCACGGCCTGCGACCCGGCGGGCTCGCGCTGGCCGGCGTGCCGTGGCTTCCCGGGACCACGAGGGTGGCGCCGTTGTCCTCGGTGAAGTCGTCGAGGGCCCACATCGTGTTGAGCACCACCGGCTGGTGCGGGAACGGCAGCGGGTAGACGACGTCGTCCTGGTGGAGCCCCTGCGGCGTCTCGCCCGGCCCGACGTCGATCCCGACCGGCCCGCTCAGCTGGTAGTGCGGGCCGAGCACGTGGTCGAGGGCGCCGAGGATCAGCGGGTCGATGGCCAGCTCGTCGAACCCGCGGGTCTTGCCGAACAGCGCATAGATGCGCCGGGACACGAACCCCTCGAAGTCGTTGCGCCCGAGCGGCGTCGCCTCGCGGTGCGGCTCGAGCTCCGACTTGAGCGCCGCGACCTTCTCCGGGCTCAGGAACCGCTCGACGATGGCCGCCCCGCACTCGTCGATGGCCGTGCCGACCTCGGCGACAGCGACGTCCGCCGGGAACCTCGGGATCACCGCGCTCGCCCCCACAGGCGGGACGGTATCGGGCCGACGCCCGACCCGCCGGTGACACGGAACTAGAACACGTTCTAGAATCGTCCGCATGGAGATCCCGCGGATCATCTCGGTCGACGACCACGTGGTGGAGCCCCCGGACCTGTGGTCCAGCCGGCTCCCGGCCAAGTACAAGGACCGGGGCCCGCGGGTCGAGCGGGACCGCGCCAAGTTCTCTTCGAGGGCGGGGTGTTCTCGTACACGAAGGGCGACGCCGACGGCGAGTGGTGCGACTGGTGGCTCTACGACGACCTCGTCTACCCGTTCCCCAAGCTGTCCGCCGCGATCGGCTTCGACGAGCTCGACGTCACGCCCGTGACCTTCGACGAGATCCGGCCCGGGTGCTGGAAGCAGCCGGAGCGGTTGGCCGACATGGAGGCCAACCACGTCGACGCCTCCATCTGCTTCCCGAACACGCTCCCCCGCTTCTGTGGCCAGACCTTCCTCGAGCGCGAGGACAAGGAGCTCGCGCTCCTCTGCGTCCAGGCCTACAACGACTGGATGATCGACGAGTGGTGCGCCGGTGACGGCGAAGGGGAAGCTCATCCCGCTCGGGATGATCCCGCTGTGGGATCCGAAGCTCGCTGCCGCTGAGGTGCGCAAGAACGCCGCCCGCGGCTGCTTCGCGGTGGCCTTCTCCGAGAACCCGCACCCGCTCGGGCTGCCGTCGGTCCACGACAAGGGCCGCCACTGGGACCCGTTCTTCGAGGCCTGCCAGGAGACCGGCACGGTGGTGTGCATGCACATCGGCTCGTCGTCTCGAATGCCGGCCACGTCGCCCGATGCGCCGTTCATCGTGAGCTCCACGCTGACGTTCTCCAACGCCATGGGCTCGATGCTCGACTTCATCTTCTCCGGCACGATGGAGCGCTTCCCGAACCTGGTGATCTCGTACTCCGAGGGCCAGGTCGGCTGGATGCCCTACGTGATCGAGCGCATGGACAAGCTCTGGGCCGAGCGGGGCGACAACTCCTTCGGCACGAGCCTGCCCAACAAGCCGTCGAGCTACATCCACCACCGCATCTACGGCTGCGTGTTCGACGACGAGGTCGGCCTCCGCAACCGCGACCTCATCGGCATGGACCAGATCTGCTTCGAGACCGACTACCCGCACGCCGACAGCACGTTCCCGCACTCCAAGAAGATCGCCACCGACATCTGCGTGCAGGCCGGGCTCTCCGACGAGGAGATCTGGAAGTTCCTCCGGGGCAACGCCATCCGCTGCTTCGGCCTCGAGCGCCTCGGCATCACGAAGTAGCCCGGGTGTCCGACGACGCCGAGGACCTCGGGGGTGAGGTCCGCCTCGGGTCGATGCTGTTCACGCTCGTGGAGCCGCATCGCGGCCACGAGGTGGCGTACAACCGGTGGTACGAGACGCGACCACTTCTACGCCGGGTGCATGGTCGGGCCCTGGCTGTTCGCCGGGCGCCGCTTCGTCGCCACCCGGCCGCTGAAGGACCTGCGCTTCGGGGCCGACGTCGACCGGTTCGGCGGCCGCTCGCGCGGGTCGTACGTGGCCGTGTACTGGATCCTCGACGGGCGGCACGACGACCACGTCGACTGGGCGCTGCGCCAGGTGCACTGGCTGCACGCCAACGGCCGGATGTTCGCCGAGCGCGATCACATCCACACGCTCATGTACCGGCACGACTGGACCACCGGCACGAGCCCGGTGCCCGCCGAGCTGGCGCTCGACCACCCGTTCGGGGGGATGACCGCCACGCTCGTCCGGCCGGCGCCCGGCGTGGGAGCCGACGAGCTCGGGCGGTTCGTGGCCGAGCGGTTCGCGCCCGAGCTGGAGCTCGGCTTCACGCCCGTGCCGCTCGACCCGGACGCGCCCGTCAGCCAGCAGGGGCTCGAGGGCATCGAGGGGTGCCGGCTCCACCTCTCCTTCACGACCGCGTCGCCGGACACGTGGTGGGACGAGCAGCGGGCGGCCGCGGAGGTGCTGCGGGCCGAGGGCGTCGGCGAGATGCTCTGGACGGCCCCGTTCATCCCGACCCTCCCCGGCACGGACACCTACACCGACCAGCTCTGGTGACGGACTTCCCTCTTCTGCTGGCTCCGGGGCGACTCGGGTCCCTCGAGCTGCGGAACCGGATCGCGATGTGCCCGATGGGCACGAACCTCGGCGAGCCCGACGGCACGGTCGGCGATCGGCAGGCCGCGTGGTTCGAGGCCCGGGCCCGCGGCGGTGCGGGGCTGGTGCTGATCGGGTCCGTGTCGGTGGCCTACCCGGCCGGCTCCTACGACGCGCGGCAGGTGGCCTGTTCGGACGATGCCCACCTGCCCGGGCTCGAGCGCCTCGTGGGCGACGTCCATCGCCACGGGGCGGCCGTCGCCGCCCAGCTCGTGCACGACGGGGCCAACAGCCTCCTCGACATCGCCGAGGGCCGGCCGCTGCTCGTGCCGTCGCGCAAGCGGCCTCCCTCGCAGGACGCCCTCTCCGGAATGGTCACCGACGACGAGCTGGCCGGGATGATGGCGCCGTTCTCCGGGCCCGACGCCGGCTACTCCGTGCGCGAGGCCACCGACGAGGACCTCGACTGGGTCGTGGCCCGCTTCGTGGATGCCGCCCTGCGGGCGCAGCGGGCGGGGTTCGACGGCATCGAGCTGCACGGCGGCCACGGGTACCTGCTGCACGCGTTCGCGTCGCCCGCGTCGAACTCGCGGGAGGACCGCTGGGGCGGGTCGGTCGAGGCCCGAGCCGAGCTGCTCGTCACCGTCGTGCGGGCGGTGCGGGCCGCCGTCGGACCGGACTTCCCGCTGTGGGCCCGCATCGGGATGTTCGAGGCGCACCGCGACCCGGGCCAGCGGCCCGACGACGCGCTGGTCACGATGGGTCTGGCCGTCGACGCCGGCCTCGACGCCGTCCACGTCACGGCGTACGGCGAGCCGATGGTGGCCACCGGGATCGTCGACGGCCACACGCCGCACGTGCCCGGCGCGCTCCTCCCCCACGCCGCCCTCGCCCGTCGTGAGCTGGGCGTGCCGGTGATCGCGATGGGCCGGCTCACGCCCGAGGCGGCCGAGCAGGCGCTGGC
This sequence comes from uncultured Microthrixaceae bacterium, assembly GCA_963727905.1. GTDB lineage: Bacteria > Actinomycetota > Acidimicrobiia > Acidimicrobiales > VFJN01 > VFJN01. Next base: position 97,677 of record CAVSIC010000005.1, on the reverse strand, counting down.
CGACGGTCAGGCGGACGTGATCGCGATGGGCCGACCGCTCATCGCCGACCCGGACCTGCCGAACAAGCTGGCCGAGGGCCGGCGCGACCGCGTGCGGCCGTGCGCCTACCAGTACAAGTGCATCGGCTCGATCTTCCTGAACGACCACGTCCGCTGCGCGGTGAACCCCGAGGCCGGCCACGAGTCCGAGGTCGTCAGCGCCAGCGCGCGGCCCCGCTACGTCGTGGTCGTGGGCGGAGGGCCGGCCGGGCTCGAGTGCGCCCGTCGTCTCGCCGAGCGCGGCCACCGGGTCGAGCTGTGGGAGGCCGGCGGCGCCCTGGGGGGACGCCTGGCCTTGGCCGAGCGGGCCGACCCGGACCTGGCCGGGTTGAGCGACTGGCTCGCCGGCGCCGCCCAGGACGCCGGCGTCGAGGTCCACCTGTGGCAGCCCGCCACCGCCGCCTCCCTCCACGACGCCGCCCCGCACGTGGTCGTCTGGGCCGCCGGCGCCACCTGGGACGCGGACGATGGGTCGCCCGGCCTCGGCGACGTGCGGGACTGGCTGCTCGGGGGCGAGGACCCGCTCGGCGCGTCTGTCGCGATCCGCGGCGGGGGCAAGGCGTCGGTGACCATCGCGGGGGTCGCCGCCCGCGCCGGGCATCAGGTCACGCTCGTGTCCGAGTCCCCGGTTCTGGCGCCGGAGCTCGGCCTCCCCGGTCGCTTCCGCCTGGTCCACGACACCGAGGCGGCGGGCGTCGAGCTGCGACCGGGGACGACGGAGCTGCCGGAGGCCGACTCCGCGCTCACCATCGCGCCCGGGGCGGTGCGGCCGGCCCCCGACCTCGATGGCATCGCGGTGCACGTCATCGGCGACGCGTCGGGCACCAGCGGCATCGCCGCCGGGCTCCGGGCCGCGGCCGACGTCGCCGCGACGATCTAGCGACGCTGATCTCGCCGCTACTCGATGACGAGGCCGGTGCCGCCGCCGGCGGGGACGCGGCCGAAGTCGGTCGGGTAGGGGCCACCGGAGGGCTCGGGGCCGAGCTCGAGATCGGCGGCCTGATCACCGGACCCGTCGAGGACGATCCAGTGGTTGCCGGCGAGCAGCGCCCAGCCGTCGTCGGTCTGCACGACGCGGGTCGCGCTCATCGGCGTCCGCACGGCGCCGAGGCGCTGCACGAGGTCCAGCTGGCCGCCGTTGGCGTCGAGCACCACGACCGAGCTCTCCGGCACTGACCGCGGGTAGAGGCAGCCGTCCCCGTAGAGGCGGCTGGACTCGGCCTCGAGCTCGCGCGCTCGGGCCTCGTCGGCGGAGTCGAGGTCCTTGCCGTCGTAGACGATGCTCATCTCGCCGTTGATGCGGGCCTCTTCGGTGCGCAGCTGGGCCTGGCGCTCGGCGGTGCAGCCGACGGGGTGCAGCTCGCGGTAGGTCGAGGCGGGTACGGCGAAGCGCCCGTCACCCAGATCGACGAAGGCGTGGTGGTCCCAGGCGATCGGGCTCTCGTCGCCGAGGGCGTAGGTGTCGACCACCTTCGGCTGGCTCCGGTCCGACACGTCGAAGAGCTTCACCGCGATGCGGCCCTCCTCGTCGGGGCCGAACCCGGCCACGAGGCCGTCGGCCACGGGGTGGAGGTAGCTGCTGAAGCCGGGGAGCTGCACCTCGCCCGCCACCTTCGGCGCCGCGGGGTCAGCGAGGTCGAGCACGTAGAACGGATCGGTCTGGAGGAAGGTGACCGCGTAGGCCACCTCGCCGACGAAGCGCACGCCCTGGATCGTCTCGCCGGCGTGCCCGAACCGCGGCGTGCGACCGACCACGTCGAGGTCGCCGTCGGTGTCCAGCACCACGACCTCGTTGAGCGGCGGGCCATCGGGGGCGGGGCGCTCCGGGGCGATGTCGATGGCCACGTCGTCGCCCTCGATCGACCGGCCGAACCGGCCGCCCTGGTCGGTGACGGCGACCCGGAGGTGGCCCTCGAAGTCCGACATCGAGAACTGGCTCAGGATGCTGCCGTCGACCCGGCCGGAGCCGGTGAGGCGGAGGTCGCCGAGGTCGAACCGGTGGAAGCTCGTCTGCACGGTGTCCCCGTACAGCGGGGTCGCCAGGTAGGCGGCGTCGGTGGTCACGTGCACGTGCTCGCCGGAGCCCACCACCTGCGCAGCGTGCTCGGGCTCGAGCGCCCCGGTGGCCGGGAGGGCCACGAGGAGGGTGGCCGTCGGGTCCGAACGATCGATCGGGTGGAGGACCTGGTCGCAGGGCACGGGGCCGGAGGCGAACGGCACGACGTCGCCGCCGTAGCCGTCGGCCGCGACCACGTAGAGGCGGTCCTCGACGCGGCGAGCGTCGACCAGCCACCCGTCGGTCGACCAGGTGGCGTCGACGGCCAGGCTCGTCGGGGTGACGGCGACCCGGGTGATCGTGAGCCGGCCGGACTCGTCGTCGGGTCCCGCCACCCAGGCGATGCCCCGCTCGGCGTCGTAGGTGGCCTGGGCAGTCGAGGCCACGGGCACGTTCGCGACCACGCGGTCCTCGACGAGGTCGACGATCGAGAGGCGAGCGGCCGCAGCCACCAGGACGTGCTCCTCGTCGAGCCGGTCGACGACGTCGAGCTCGTCGACACCCTCGACGGCGACGTTGGTGCCGTCCGCCGCCTTCGCGTCGTCCGTCGTCGCCAAGGCGTTGTCGTTCGAGGCATCGGGAGCGGCCTCGGTGCGAGCAGCGCTGTTCGGAGCCTCCGCCATGCCGGCGTCGTCGTCGCCGCCGTCGGTCTCCGAGCCGCCGCCCGCGGAGTCCTCCATGGTGGCCGCGGCGCCCTCGCCCCAGGCGGCCAGCGCCTCGCACGAGGCGAAGCGCTCGAGCTCACCGGCGGCGGCCGTGTCGGTGTCGGCCACCACCACGAGGGCCGCGACGGCCGCGACGGCCACCGCCCCTCCGATGACCTTGAGCAGGACAGGGTTGCGAGGACGATCGCCCGGGTTCATGGCGGGTTCGACGCCCGCCGCTCCCGTCAGGTTCCCAGGACGGGGGTTGCGATCAGGTTTCGGCGCGCCAGCACCCGACCAGGTGGTCGTCGACGACGCCGGCGGACTGGAGGAACGCGTAGACGATCGTCGGTCCGACGAACTTGAAGCCGAGGCGCTTCAGCTCCTTCGACAACGCGATGGCGACGGGGGTCTGCGGCGGGACGTCGCCGATCCTCTCGGGTCGCTCGTGGTCGGGGTGCCGGCCCATCTGCCAGACGATCTGGTCGAGGGTCTTGCCGCCGTCCTGCAGCTCCAGCAGGGCGCGGGCGTTGCCGATCGTCGCCTCGATCTTGGCCAGGTTGCGCACGATCCCCGCGTCGCCGCATCAGGCGGTCGACGTCGTCGGAGCCGTAGGCGGCGACGACCTTCGGGTCGAAGCCCTCGAACGCCGCTTGGAAGTGCGGCCGCTTGCGCAGGATCGTGATCCACGAGAGGCCGGCCTGGAACCCCTCGAGGCAGAGGAGCTCGAACAGCGCCTGGTCGCCGTGCATCGGCGTGCCCCAGTCCTCGTCGTGGTAGCGGACGTAGTCCGTGTCGTCGCCGCACCACCAGCAGCGGTTGCGCCCGTCGGCGCCGATCACCAGGTCTGCATCCGAGGCCATGCCGCAACCTATTCCTACACAGCGGCGACGCCGCCATCGGGCGCCAGGCAGTTGCCCGTGACGAAGCCCGACGCGTCGCTGAGCAGCCACAGCACCGCCTCGGCGATCTCGACCGGCTCGGCCAGGCGACCCATCGGCGCCCGCCGGCCCATCTTCTCGAGGGTGGCCTCGTCGCCGGCGAACGCGGCGAGCATCGGCGTGCGCACGCTGCCGGGCAGCACGGCGTTCACGCGGATGCCGCGCCGGGCCTCCTCGAGGGCGGCGGACTTGGTGAGCCCGATCACGCCGTGCTTCGACGCGGAGTAGGCGGCCAGGCCGGGCACGCCCATGCGACCCGCCGACGACGCGACGTTCACGATCGACCCGCCCCCGGCCGCCCGCATCGCCCGCAGCTCGGCCCGCAGGCAGAAGTACACGCCGTCGAGGTTCACCGCCATCGTCTGGCGCCACCCCTCCGTGGTGGAGTCGGCGACCTCGGCGTAGATGCCGGACGTCCCGGCCACGTTCGCGGCCAGGTCGAGCCGGCCGTGCTCGGTCACGATCCCGGCGACGAGCGCATCGACCGCGCCCTCGTCGGTGACGTCAAGCGGGGTGATGCCGTCGCCCGTGCTGAGGTCTGCCACCACGACGGTGGCACCCCGGGACTCGAGCAGCGCGACCGTCGCCGCGCCGATGCCCGACGCGCCGCCGGTCACGAGCGCGACCTTCCCCTTCACGAGATGAACATCTCCGCTTCCTCGGTGATCATCACGACCATCTTCGGCAGGTCGAGGATGCGGTCCTCGTCGGGCTGCATCTTCGCGGCGTACTCCGGTGTCTGGAGCATCGCCATGAAGTCCTTGAACGAGTCGAACCACTGCACGGCCATGCCGTCGTACTCGTCGCCCGCGTAGAGCGGCGAGCCGTAGTCGGCGGCGACGCGGTGGTGCTGCTCGTAGCGCCGCACGTACTGCGAGAACACGGGCTCGTCGGCGATCATCTGCCCGTGGGCCCGCCACTCGGCGTGGAACTCCTCCGCCGTCAGCCGCGGGTTCCGCTTCACGAGGACGGTGAGCTTGATCATCGATCTCCGATCACGGCGATCCAGTGGCCGCAGTTCACGCCGAGGCTCTGCCCGGTGACCGGCTTCGACAGGTCCGAGGCGAAGAACAGCACCGACCCGGCGATCTCGCTCGAGTGCGGGCAGGTACTTGAGGGCCGTCTCGCCGGCGAGCTGCGCGTACTTCTCCTCGCCCGTGATCCCCTCCTTCTCCCCGAGGTAGCCGAGGTACCACTCGACCTTGTCGGACCAGATGTAGCCGGGGTGGATGCTGTTGACCCGGATGCCGTACTCGCCCAGCTCGAGCGGCCAGCGTCTTGCTGGCCGTCTCAGCGCCGCCTTCGACGCGGCGTAGGCCCCGAAGTTCGGCTCGATCTTCTTGGCCGACATCGTGTTGATCATCACGATGTGGCCGCCGCCGCGCTCCTTCATCGCCGGCACGGTCGCGGCGGTCATGTTGAGCGTGCCCCAGAGGTTCACGTCCATCGTCTCGCGCCACGAGTCGAGACCCGGGTCCTTGGCGAGGGTGCGCTCGAAGCTCTTGCGGTTGCCGTCCTGGAAGGCGTTGTTGACGAGCACGTCGACACCGCCGAAGGACCGCACCGCGGTCTCGACGGCGGCCTGCGCACGAGGCCCGGTCGGTGATGTCGAGGGCCACGGGCTCGGCCTTCCGGCCCAGCGCCCGGACCTCCTCGGCCACCGCCTCGCACTTCTCGACGCCGCGGGCGCCGAGCACGAGGTCGGCACCGTGCTCGGCGAAGAGCAGCGAGATGTCGCGACCCATCCCCGGGCCGATGCCCGAGACGATCGCCACCTTCCCTTCGAGCAGGCCTGCGGCCATTGCGATCTCCTTCAGTCGTTGACGAGCGGGGCGACGTCGGCGGCGAACGCAGCGATCTGGTCGCACAGCTCGTCGGCCGACCCGCTCTTGAAGCCCACCTGGATCTGGTCGACGCCGAGGTCGCGGATGGACCGCAGGTAGCCGACCACCTTGTCCGTGTTGCCCAGCGACAGCGGCCCGGACAGCGAGCCGATCGTGAACGGCTGCCCGGCGAGCGGCCCCGCCTCGCGCAGCTCGCGCACCCGGGCGATGCCGGCGGCCATTCCGCCCTCCGGTGCTCCCTGGGGCAGCCAGCCGTCGCCCTTGTGGGCGGCGCGGCGCAGCGCCGGCTTCGACGAGCCGCCCACCCAGATCGGAAGGGACGCTTGCACCGGCCGGGGGCGGGCGGCCACGCCGGCGAAGTCCCAGCGGGGGCCGTGGTGCTCGAACGCCTCGGAGGCGAGCGCGGCGCGCACGGCGTCGATGCCCTCGTCGAGCGCTCCCCCGCGGTCGGCGAAGTCGACCCCGAGCGCCGCGAACTCGCCCTCCACGTGGCCGACGCCGGCGCCGAGGATCGCGCGGCCACCCGACAGGGCGTCGAGGGTCGCCCACGCCTTCGCCACCACCAGCGGGTGGCGGTACGGCAGGACGTAGACGTGGCTGAGGAGCCGGATCCGCGTGGTGACGGCGGCGAGGTACGAGAGCGTGGCGATGGTGTCCCACCACTCGGTGCTCATCGCCTCGGCCTTGTCGTCGGGGATCGCCACGTGGTCGCACACGGCCACGTAGTCGAACCCGGCCGCCTCGCAGGCCTGGGCCACCTGCACGAGCTCCGCCGCGCCGGCGTCGCGCTCCCACGGCTGCGCGTAGATCGTGCTCTGCGACTGGATCGGCAGCTGCAGGCCGAAGGCGATGTTCCCCACTAGAACGTGTTCTAGTTCACCGAACGGCAACCCGTCGACGTTTCGCACGCCCCCACGTGCGAAATGTCGACTGGTTCGCGTCAGTGGGCCAGGGCGACGGCGGCGTCCATGTCGTGGCGGAGCTGGTCGAGGTCGTCGATGCGGGTGGACAGCACGACCCGCTCCGCCCCGCGGCGCCTCGCCTCGCCCAGGGCCGCCTCGGTGGTGCCCTCGCCGAGCAGGCCGCCCATGGTCAGCGGGACCGACGCGGGATCACGTCCGGCATCCCGAGCCGCGGCCGCCACCTCCTCGACCCGCTGGTCGAGCAGCTCGCCCGCCAACCCGAGCGGGAAGAACCCGTCGCCGAGCCGACCGGCCCGTCGGGCCGCCGCCTTGGCGTGGCCGCCCACCAGGATCGGGACGCCGGGACGACCGCCGCGCTGCTGCACCGGCTTGGGGTGGCTGCGCACCGAGTCGAAGCGCGAAGTGCTCGCCCGCGTACGACGCCACGTCCTGCTCCCAGGTGGCTCGCAGCGCCTCGATGCCCTCGTCGGTGCGGGCGCCGCGCGTGTCGGGGTCGATGCCGAGGGCCTCGAGCTCCTCGCGCATCCAGCCCACGCCGACGCCGAGGAACACGCGCCCGCCCGAGAGCCGGTCGATCGTGGCGACCCGCTTGGCCAGCTGCAGCGGGTGGTGCTCCGGCAGCACCAGGATCCCGGTGCCGAGGCGGAGGCGCTGCGTCCGAGCGGCGATCCACGCGAGGAGGTCGAGCGGGTCGGGGATGTCGCAGTCGTCGGGCAGCGGCATGCGGCCGGTGTCGCTGTAGGGGTACTTGCTGGCGTAGCCCTCGCTCACGACCACGTGCTCGACCGTGAGCAGCGACTCGAACCCGGCCTCGTCGGCGTGCCGAGCGAACGAGCCCATCCACTCCGGATCCGCCGTGACGCCCAGCCGGTACGGCGGCAGCAACCCGAGCTTCATCACCCGGCGGCGAGGGCGAGCCGGAGTGCGCCCGAGCCGCACTTGCGGAGGCTGAGGAGCGAAGCGACGACCGGGGCAAGCATCAGCTCGGCGGCTTGATGCCGGTGACGCCCCAGGAGACCTGGCGGGCCATCGAGTCGCGGAGCGCGGCGGTGCGGATGCCCCAGAACTCGAAGCCGTACTGGTGGGCCGCGGTGTGGGCGAGCATCGCCACGAGGATCCCGGCCGAGGCCATCGGGTCGAGACCGGACGGGAGGCGACCGTCGCTCTGCGCGCTGCGGGCCACGTCGGCGAGGGCGTTGGTGATGTCGTTGAGCAGGTGGACCCGGATCTTCTGGAACCGGTGATCGCCCTCGTCGGTGGCCAGGTCCATCACCCGCAGCACCGGGCGGTGCTCGTCCCAGAACTCGAGGAAGGCGTCGACGAGCGCGAGGGCGGTGTCGTAGGCGGCCCGGCCCTTCCACGACCCCTTGGTGATGATCCCCGTGAGGTGCTCGCCCTCCTGGGCCATCTCCTCGGCCAGCACGAGGATGGCCGCCTCGACGTCGGCGAAGTACTGGTAGAAGGTCGCCGGCGAGGTGCCGGCCTCGCGGGCGATGTCGATCACCTTCACGTCGCGGTACGACGTGGTGGTGAGCATCTCCCGCGTGCAGTCGAGCAGCCGCTGCCGGGTGGCCCGGCCGCGCCGCCCGGGAACGCGCCCGTCGGCGGCCACGAGGTCCTCCGTGGGCAGGTGGGTCACGTCGGGCATCGGCGGGCACCGTCGCAGGGGGGTCACGTCGCCATGGCGGTCACGGTACTGGAGGCTCTCGCGCAGCTGGTACTTGAGGACCTTGTTGGACGGCGTTCATCGGCAGCGCGTCGACCACGCACCACGCGCCGCGGCACCTTGTAGTTGGCCATGTGCTCCTTGGCCCAGGCGACGATCGCGTCGGGTTCGGGCGTCGTGCCCGCCGTGGGCACCACGAAGGCCACGCCGACCTCGCCCATGCGCTCGTCGGGCACGCCGACCACGGCGACCTGGGCGAGGTCGGGGTGGGCCAGCAGCAGGTTCTCGATCTCGGCCGGGTAGGCGTTGAAGCCGCCGACGATGAACATGTCCTTCTTGCGGTCGGTGATGCGCCACGTAGCCGTCGACGTCCATGGTCCCGATGTCGCCGGTGTGGAGCCACCCGTCGGCGTCGATGGTCTCGGCCGTGCGGCTCGGGGTCCTCGAAGTACTCCCGCATCACGTTGTAGCCACGGACGACGATCTCGCCCGGGCTCGCCGCGGGGCAGCTCGGCGCCGTCGTCGTCGACCACGCGCACCTCGACGCCGGGGATGGCCCGACCCGAGCTGGCCGGAGATGGTCTCGGGCGGGTCGTCGGGCCGGCAGACCGACACGATCCCGCAGGTCTCGGTGAGCCCGTAGGCGGTGACCACCGTCTCGAAGCCGAGCTCGTCGGCCATGCGCTTGAGCAGCTCGACGGGCACCGGCGCCGCGCCGGTGACGGCGAGGCGCAGGGTGGCCAGCTGCGTGCGGTCGAGGTCGGGGTGGTTGAGGAACGTCTGGTAGATCGCCGGCGGCCCGGGGAGCGCCGTGATCCGGTGGCGGGCCACGTTGGCGGCGGCCTCGGGGATGTCGAACACCGCCTGGGGCACGAGCGTGGCACCCACCGTGAGCGCGGCCACGATCCCCGCCTTGTACCCGAACGAGTGGAAGAACGGGTTGATCACGAGGTAGCGGTCGTCGCTCGCGCAGGCCGACGATCGCGGCCCAGTCGGCGAAGCCCGCGCAGGGTCTGGCCGTGGGTGCACACGACGCCCTTCGGGTTCCCGGTGGTGCCGGACGTGAAGATGATGTCGGCGACGTCGTCGGCCGTGAGCGCTGCGACGCGGGCGTCGAGCTCGGCCTCGGGCACCGACGTCGCCGAGCGCCAGGAACTCCGCCCACGCCGACGGCCCCGCTCGGGCACGTCGCCGCGCAGCACGATGCGGTGCTCGAGGTGGGGCAGGTCGTGGCCCTCGAGCATCGCGAGGTACTCGTTGCCGAGGAAGCCGTTGCACGGTGACGAGCAGCCGTGGCCCGGCTCGTCTGCAGCACGTAGGCCGCCTCGGCGCCCTTGTACCGGGTGTTGATCGGCACGAGGACGCCGCCGGCGGACTGCAGGCCGAGCAGCGCGACGATCCACTCGTGGATGTTGGGCGACCAGATCGCCACGCGGTCGCCGGGCTCGACGCCGGCGGCGATGAACGCGCGGCCGGCCTGCGTCGGCGGCCGCGGCCAGCTCGGCGAAGGACAGCGCGGCGTCGCCGTCGACGACCGCCTCCTTGTCGCCGAAGCGCGCCGCCGCCGAGCGGGCGAGGGCGGGGATCGACCCCCACTCGAGGTCGCCCCGCACCCCGGTCTCCAGCTGCTGGCCGGCCACTCAGGACCACACGTCGAGGAGGTCGGCGGTGGTGACGACGGTGGCGAGCAGAGCCAGCGTGTTGTCGATCATCGCGTCGGCGTAGTCCTGGGGCAGCCCGGCGACCGCGTCGCGGGGCAGCACCACGTCGTAGCCGAGGTTCACCGCGTCCATCACGAGGTTGGTGATGGCGATGTTCACCGACACGCCGGTCGGCACGATCGTGGTGATCCCGAGGTTGCGCAGCACGGCGTCGAGGTCGGTGCCGCCCATCGGGTTGAGCCCGTGGGTGCGGGTGAGCACGAGGTCCTCGGGCTCGGGGCCGAGCTCGGCCAGCACCTCCACCGCCGCGGTGCCCGGGAGCAGCGCCACCGGCGACTTCCTCACGCCGGCGAACAGCCGGGCGTTGCGGTTGGCCCCCTTGCCGTCGTCGCGCCGGTAGGCCGTGCAGTGCACCACCTGCACCCCGGCAGCCCGAGCGACCGGGAGCAGCTTCGTCAGGTTCGGCAGCATCTCGCCACGGGCGGCCTCGGCCAGCGCCGGAAGGGCCGACGGCTCCCCGACCACCCCGTTCTGCACCTCGGAGGTGATGATCGCCGTGCGAGCGGGCTCGAGCAGCGCGGCCAGGTCGATCGGCACGCCGCCGACAGTACCTGACGGTGTGTCAGAACTTCAGGGCCCGCAACCCGTCGACATTGCGCACGTCCTGGCGTGCCAAATGTCGACGGGTTGGAGATCTCAGGGCGTGGGGGCGAGGTTGGCGAAGGCGCGGGCCCGGTCGATCTCGTCCTGGCGGGGGTCCTCGCCGGCGTCGAGCTTGCGGCCGACCAGCTCCCAGTCGTCCTCGTAGCCGGGGAGCAGCTCGCCGTCGTCGTCGACCAGCCAGCGCATGGCGAGGCGCCGCGGCACCTTCACCGGGCCCTCGACCCGCTCGTAGGTGCCGAACACGAGGTCCCAGACGGGGGTGGTCACGCCGTGGTTCATCGTGGGGTGGCCGAAGTGGTGGTGGAAGTGGTGGCGACGCACGTAGCGCTCGTAGGTGCCGGCCAGCGACGCGGGCCGCTGGATGGTGCGGCGGTGGGCCCGGAAGTGGAGCCAGTCGTAGAAGCCGTAGCCGCCGACCCAGCCGATGCCGAGGCACCAGCCGACGGCGCCGACCACGTGCGAGCTGTTGATCCCGAAGGCGAAGCCGACGCCGACGACGCCCATCCAGGCGAACCACCACTTCTCGAGCACGGAGTCGTACTCGCGCGTGGTGGGTGAGGTGCTCCCGCGAGGCCATGCCCCGGCCCTTGAGGGCGTGCATGGCGAAGCGGTGCATGAGGTACTCGCTCAGCGTCCAGGCGGCGGCGCCGGCGACGATCAGGAAGGCACCGGCGAGGATGGTGGTGAGGGTGTCGGCCACTAGAGGGTCTCCTGCGAGAGGGGGCGGGCGAGGGGGTGCTGGCGGGCGATGGCGTCGAGGACGCCGTTGGCCGCGGCGAGGGCCTCGGCGGAGGCGCCCCAGCCGGCGAGGAGGTCGTCGGACAGCTGGCGGGCGAGGCGGCGACCGTCGAGCAGGTCGATGTCCCAGCGGTCGAGCTTCCCGATGCCGAGCACGCCGGACAGGGCGGCGGCGAAGGTGATCGTGCGGTCCATCGCGTCGCCGGGGCGGAGCGCACCCGTGGCGACGGCGGCGTCGAAGCGCTCGCGGGCCAGGTCGAACAGCCGCAGGATGGCGGGCAGCACCCGGCCGAGCTCGTCGTCGGGCACGGCCCGGCGGCTGTCGTTCATGAGCTGCTGGAGCAGGAGCTGCTCCTGCGGGTACGTGTCGAGGCTGGCGATCCAGAAGCGGGCGAAGGCCACCAGGTGGGCGGTGGCCGCCAGCGTGGGGTCGGCGTCGGCCACCCGGGCCTCCACGTCGGGGCGGAGCAGCAGGTAGCTGCCGAGGAGCCGGTCGATCGCCTCGCGCTGCACCTCGGCGAGCAGGGCGCCCTTCGACGGGAAGTACGTGTACACGGTGCCGATGGCGGCCTCGACCTCGCCGGCCAGGCGCTGCATGGTCAGGGCGTCGAGGCCCTCCTCGGTGGCGATGCGCAGGGCCGTCCGGAGGTACTCCGAGTGGCGGGCGAGGCGGTTGCGGGCCCGCTTGCCGAGCGCCTGCGACGCCACCTGGGACTCCACCCGGGACTCCACCTCTTCGGCCATGGCCATACTTTGAACGACGTTCAATGTTCTGTCAAGGGCGGCGGCGCGACTACAGTTCCTGACACACCGTCAGATTTCGGAGATCCCTGATGACGCAGACCCAGCAGCCCGACATCACCGAGACGAGCTGCCGATGATCGTGAGCGTCGACGACCACGTCGTCGAGCCGCCCCACCTCTGGGAGACGTGGCTGCCCGAGAAGCTACGTCGAGCGCGGGCCCGCACGTCGAGCGCCGCGGCATCGGCCACATGCGCCACACCGGCGGCGGCCAGTACGAGCAGACCTTCGATCCCGACGGCCCGCAGGCCGACTGCTGGGTCTACGAGGACCTCGTCTACATCAACAAGCGCCACGTCGCCGCCGTCGGCTTCGACCGCGACGACATGACCGCCTCCCCCATCACCTACGACGAGATGCGCCCCGGTTGCTACGACCCCAAGGCCCGCGTCGAGGACATGCAGATGAACCACGTCGAGGCGTCGCTGTGCTTCCCGACGTTCCCGCGCTTCTGCGGCCAGACCTTCACCGAGGCGAAGGACCGCGAGCTCGGCGAGGCCTGCGTCTACGCCTACAACGACTGGATGGTCGAGGAGTGGTGCGGCGACTCCGACGGCGCGCCTCCTCCCGCTCATCATCATCCCGCTGTGGGACGCCGAGCTGGCCGCCAAGGAGGTCGTCCGCAACGCCGAGCGCGGCGTGCGGGCGGTGTGCTTCAGCGAGATCCCGCCGCACCTCGGGCTGCCGTCGATCCACTCCGGGCGAGTGGGACCCGTTCATCGCCGCCTGCCAGGACACCGAGACCGTCATCTGCATGCACATCGGCTCGTCGTCGCGGATGCCGGCCACGTCGGGCGACGCACCGATCGCCGTGGCCGCCACGCTGAGCTTCGACAACGCGATGGCGTCGATGAGCGACTGGCTCTTCTCCGGGAAGCTCGTGCAGTTCCCCGACGTGAAGCTCGCGTACAGCGAGGGCCAGATCGGGTGGATCCCGTACATCCTCGAGCGGGCCGACACCGTGTGGGAGGAGCACCGGGCCTGGGGCGAGGTCAAGGACCTCGTCCCCGAGCCGCCGTCGACCTACTACTACCGCCAGATGTACGGCTGCTTCTTCCGGGACCAGCACGGCATCGACAGCCTCGACAAGGTCGGCGTCGACAACATCACCTTCGAGACGGACTACCCGCACACCGACTCGACCTGGCCGAACACCAAGGCCGTCGCCACCGAGCTGATGCGCGGCGTCGACCCGGTCATCGGTCGAGAAGATCATGCGCGGCAACGCCCGCCGCATGCTCTCCATGGACTGAGCCGGTTCGACACGGCCGCTCGACCCAGGGTCGAGTGGGCACGGACGTCGACGAAGCCGAGCGACCGGTACAGGCCGACCGCGCCGGTCGGGTTCGCCGCGTCGACGCCGAGGATCGCCCGCTCGAACCCGTCGTCGGCCGCCTCCACCGCCTGCAGCGCCGCGGTCAGGACCGCACGGGCGATGCCTCGCCCCCGCCAGGCGCGGCGGGTGCCCACCGAGTTGATCCAGGCCTCGCGCGGCACCGCGCGCCCAGTCGCTGCGGGTAGGCCGCGCACAGCGTGAACGCGACCACCTCGCCGCTCGACTCGTCGACGGCCACGAAGGAGAGGTCGGCGCGGAACTGGCGGTTGCCCGTGTACCACTGCCGCCACTCCTCGACGCGACCGGGGCTCGGTGTCCCAGTGGTCCGCGAACGAGTCCACGTGGGCGAGTCGGGTCGACTCGTCGCGCGCTTCGCTCCAGGGCTCCACCGTGATCCCGGCCGGCGCCGCCACCGGCCGAGCCGCGTCGTGCCACCGGTCGGCCGATCTCGAGGAACCGCCGCACCACCGTGAACCCGACCCGCTCGAAGAGGTGGAGGTGGTCGGTCTGGCCGTCGCCGACGTCGACCCGGAGCGAGGTCGGCAGATCTCCGGGGAGGCTCGCCGCGGCCTCCGCCGCCCGCCGCAGCTGCCAGTCGAGCAGCGTCCGCCCGATGCCCCGCCCCCGGTGCGAGGGCCGGACCCCGCCCCACACCGCCATCCGATGGTGGGCCCGCTCACCGATCTGCGTCTTCAGCCACCCGAACGCCACCAGCTCCGGCCCGTCCCACACGAACACGGCGTCGGTCTCGGGATGCGACCACACCGATGCCCACTCGTCGTCGAGGTCGTCGAGCGTGTACGTCTCGCCGTGCCCGTCCAGCCGCTCCATCGCGGCGAGCAGCTCGACCCACGCCGCGTCGTCGGCCCGCGTCGGGGGCGCCCAGCGCAGCGCAGCCATCTCGAGGACTCTTGCACCTGGATTGGGCCGCCCCAACCCGGCTCGCGTACCTTCCGACGATGCTCCGGACCACCCACACGAGCACGGTCACCGAGGACCAGATCGACCACCTCGGGCACATGAACGTGCGCTTCTACGCGGTCAACGCCCACGCCGGCACCCGCGCCGTGCTCGATGGGCTCCCGGCTGGGGCGGTCGGGGCCACGTCGTGCACGACACCTACACCCGCCACCACCGGGAGCAGCTCCTCGGCACGGACCTCGAGGTCCGCAGCGCGATCCTCGCCGCCGACCAACGGGGCCTGCGCCTCCACCACGAGCTGCGGGCCACCGCCACCGACGAGCTGGCCGCCACGTTCGTCCACGGGATCAGCCCCCTCGACGACGGCGGCGACCGCCTCCCGCTCCCCGAGGACGTGGCTGCTGCCGCGCTCGCCGCCGTGGTCCCGCACCCCGAGCACGCCGCCCCGCGTTCGATCTCGCTCGACGACCGACCTCCTCGTCCACACCCCCACGCTCGAAGTCGTGCGCGAGCGCGGGCTGGCCATGCGCACGCGAGCGCAACGTCAGCGCCGACGAGTGCGACGACACCGGCCGCTACCGCGTGGAGATGGCCCCGATGCTCACGTGGGGCGGGCAGCAGGTCGAGGAGGACCCGGCCGAGATCCTCCACGAGACCGCGGACGGGGTGTCGATGGGGTGGGCGTCGATGGAGACCCGCGTCCAGGTCGGCAAGCTGCCGACGGTCGGCGACCGGATCCAGAGCTTCGGGGCCGGCGTCGCCGTCCACGACAAGGTGATGCACCGGGTCCACTGGGCCTTCGACGTCGAGAGCGGCGAGCTGCTCACCGCCTTCGAGTCGATCAGCATGGCCTTCGACATCAAGGGCCGCCGTCCGATGAGCATCCCGGACGGCTACCGCCAGCGGATGCTGTCCCAGCTCCAGCCCGACCTGGCCCCGCAGTCCCTCCTCTGAGCTCCTCTGACGTAGCGTCAGGTCGATGGACCCGAGCTCGCTGACCACGATCCGGTACGAGCCGCCGCAGGGCGATCCCGCCGACGGCGTGGCCACGATCACCCTCGACCGCCCGGATCGGCACAACGCGTTCACCTCCGAGATGTGCGCGGAGCTGGCCGCCGTGTGGTCGCACGTCCGAGACGACCGCTCGGTGCGGGCGGTCGTCCTGACCGCGGCCGGCGAGAAGGCGTTCTGCACCGGCATCGACCGCGACGAGGTGCCGTCCGACGAGAGCGGACTCGAGTACACGTTCGACCCGTTCACCTACGTCGATCCCGGCAGCCGGCTCGGCCCTCGGGCCAACGAGTGCTGGAAGCCGGTGGTGGCGGCCGTGAACGGCATGGCCTGCGGCGGCGCGTTCTACCTGCTCGGCGAGGTCGACATCATCATCGCCGCGGAGCACGCCACGTTCTTCGACCCGCACGTCACCTACGGGATGCCGGCGGTGTTCGAGCCGATCCAGATGCTGCACCGCATGCCGTTCGGCGAGGTGCTGCGGATGTCCCTGATGGGCAACCACGAGCGCATCAGCGCCGCCCGCGCGCTCGAGATCGGCCTGGTCACCGAGGTCACCCCGCCGAGCGAGCTCGGCGTCGCCGCCCACCGCATCGCGGCGGCGATCGCGTCGCAACCGCCCACGGCGGTCCAGGCCACCCTGCGCACGCTCTGGATGGCGCGGGAGGTGTCCCGCGGCCAGGCCATCGGCGTGGGCAACACGTTCCTCAACCTGGCCATGAGCGAGGCGGCCCTGGCCGAGGGGCAGACCGTGTTCAGCTCCGGTTCGCGCATCGAGCCGCGCGTCCGGTGAACACGGGCCGGTGACCCTCGCCGCCACCGTCCGGGCGGCCGCCGCCCGCTTCGGTGAGCGGACCGCGTTCGTCGACCCCGACGGCAGCCGGCTCTCCTACGCCGCCCTCGACCTGCGCTCCGACGAGGTGGCGGCCGGGCTGCTGGCCGCCGGGGTGGGTCCCGGCGACGTGGTCCTCCTCCGCCTGCCGTCGGACAGCCGCTACGTCGTCGCCTACGCCGCCGCCGCCAAGATCGGCGCCGTCACCGCCGGGGTGAACCCGCGGCTGACCGAGCACGAGCAGGAAGGCGTCGCCGCGATCGCCGGGCCCTCGATCGTCCTCCACGACCCGGATCAGCTCGAGGAGCTCCGCCGCCCGGGGAGCCGCGTGGCCGAGGTCGACCCGGACCCCGAGCGCGACGTCGCGCTGGTGTTCACCTCCGGCACCACGGGCCTGCCCAAGGGCGCGCGGTTCCGGGAGCGCGAGCTCGCCGCGATCACCCGCGTCGACGTCGCCGACGCGTGGGGCGACCCGGCCGCCGACCCCACCCCGATGCTGGCCGGGACGCAGTTCGCCCACGTCGGCTTCATGACGAAGCTGCCCTGGTACCTGCGCCTGGGCACGACCACGCACGTGCTCGGTCGGTGGCGCGCCGCCGACGCGCTGGCCTGCATCGTCGAGCACCGCATCCCCTCGATCGGCGGCGTGGCGCCGCAGATGGCGTTGCTGCTCCGCGAAGACCTCGAGGCCCACGACCTGTCCTGCGTGCAGACGATCATCATGGGCGGCGCCGCCTCCCCGCCGGCCCTGGTGCGCGAGGCCCGCGAGCGCTTCGGCGCGGCGTACTCCATCCGCTACTCGTCCACGGAGTCGGGAGGGTGCGGCACGGGCACGGCGTTCGACGCCGACGACGAGGAGGCCCTGTTCACGGTCGGCACGCCCCGCGGTGGCATCGAGGTGGAGATCCGCGAGGGCAGCGAGCTCTGGCTGCGCTCCCCCACCCAGATGGCCGGCTACTGGCGCGACCCCGAGGCGAGCGCCGAGGCGGTGGTCGACGGGTGGCTGCGCACCGGCGACCTCGGCGCCATCGACGACCGGGGCAACCTGCGCCTGCTCGGCCGCGCCAAGGAGATGTACATCCGCGGTGGCTACAACGTGTACCCGGCCGAGGTCGAGGCCGTGCTGGCCGACCACCCGCTGGTGCGCGAGGTCGTGGTCGTGCCCCGTCCGGACGACGTGATGGGCGAGCTCGGGGTCGCGGTGGTGGTCCCGATCGACGGCTCGCGGGCCCCGTCGCTCGAGGACGCTCCGCGCGTTCGGCGCCGCCAGGCTCGCCGCCTACAAGCTCCCCGAGGCCATCCGCGTCGTCGAGGAGATCCCGCTCACCGCGATGCAGAAGGTCGACCGCCGTCGCCTCGCGGCCGACGAGGGCGAGGGCTAACCCAGCTCCGTGCCGAGGATGCTCACGAAGCTGACCATCTCGCCGGGGTAGCCGCCGAGGTTGTGGGTCAGGGCGAGGTGGCGGTCGGCCACCGTGGCGATCTGGCGGTCCTCGGGCGCCTGGCCCCGGAGCTGCAGCCACGCCTCGAACATCATCCGGAGGCCCGAAGCACCCACCGGGTGGCCGAAGGACTTCAGGCCGCCGTCGGGGTTCACGGGGAGGTCACCGGTGAGGTCGAACGCCCCCGCCTGGACCTCCTTCCACGCCGTGCCCCGCTCGCAGAACCCGAGGTCCTCCATGAGGACGAGCTCGGTGGGCGTGAAGCAGTCGTGCACCTCGGCCATGGCCAGCTCGGTGCGGGGGTCGGTGATCCCGGCCTGCGCGTAGGCATCGGCGGCGCACATCGCGATCTCGGGGAAGGTCGTGTAGTCGTAGGCCGGGTCGGTGAGCCCCGAGCCGTTGCCGGCCACGAACGACAGCGCCTTCACGTAGAGCGGCGAGTCGGTGTACTTGTGGGCGTCCTCGGCCCGGCACACGATCGCCGCCGCCGCCCGTCGGCCACGCCCGCGCAGTCGAACACCGAGAGGTCGCCGGCCACGTTCGGCATCTTGAGGATCTGCTCCACCGACATCTCGCGGCGGAACTGGGCCCGCGGGTTGCGGGCGCCGTTGAAGTGGTTCTTCGACGCGATGCGGGCGAGCACGGCCTTGAGCTCGTCCATCGGCACGCCGTAGCGCTCGGCGTAGGCCGGGGCGACCATCGAGAACATCGCGGCGGCGGTGAGCGTGCGCTGCGTGCCGTCGGCCGGGCACCGGGAACGCGTTGAGGCCCTGGTAGCCCGGAGTCCTTCACCTTCTCGACGCCGACGGCCATGGCGAGGTCGTAGGCGCCGGAGGCCACGGCGTAGGCGGCCTGGCGCAGCGCCTCGGAGCCGGTGGCGCACATGTTCTCCACGCGGGTGACGGGCTTGCCCTCGAGCTGCAGCGGCTTCGACAGGAGCATCCCCGACATGCCGCCCTGGGCGGTGCCGAGCCAGTAGGCGTCGACGTCGTCCTTGGTGACGCCGGCGGAGGCGAACGCCTCGCCGGTGGCGTCGACGAGGAGATCGTCGAGGCCCTTGTCCCAGTGCTCGGCGAAGGGCGTGCAGCCCATCCCGACGATGGCGACGCGGTCCTTGATCCCGTGGCTACCCATCGGAGCAACCGTGCCTTCCAGAAGTAGTTGTGGATGTCGTCGGCGGTGAAGAGCTTGCGGAACGTCAGCTCCACGCGGGCGCCGGCCTTGACCCGCTCGAGGTCGTCCACGTCGGTGAGCTCCACGGGCAGGCGGCCGCCGCCGTCGAAGTCGACCACGGCGAACACGACCGGCGGGCTCGGCGAGTAGGCGAGGCGGTCGATCGTGGAGGTGACGATCGTGCCGACGGCGTCGGCCATGGGCACCGCGGTGCCGTCGCCCGGCTGCGGCGGGAGGTGGACCTCGCCGTCGGCGTCGGCCGAGCCGACGAAGCCGAACTTCCAGTCGCTGGAGCGGCCGGCGGCGCTGGCGGACGGTCGGGCCGGCTCGGGTCGGCGCGGCGGCTCGACGGGGAGCAGGCCGCGCCAGCGGAGGTAGGTGCCGTAGTCGATCGGAGCGCCGGTCCCGCAGCCTGCTCCGTCACGGGCCGAGCGACCGGCCACGACGCGAGCGCCTCGGTGGTCCGGAAGAGCAGCACGTCGGCGCCGTCGGCGAGCACGACCAGCGCGATCACCTGACCCGCCGGCGCCGCCTCGTCGACGAGGCGCTCGAGCGACCGGTGAGCAGCAGGGCCGGGTGGGCGGCGCCGGTGTTGCCGACCATGTCGGTGAGCGTCGCCGACGTAGCGCTCGCCCACGCCGAGCTTCTTGGCGAGCGCCGCGTTGGCCCGGCCGTGGGTGCCGGTGATGACCACGCGGTCGACCTGGTCGGCCACGAGCCCGGCGTGCTTCAGCGCGTCGTCCCAGGCGGCCTGGCCGAGCGGCACGTAGCGGGTCTCCCCGAAGCGCTCCTCCCACACCTTGGAGCGGACCTGGCCGGGCGCCCGCCAGCGGTCGAGGAACTCCTCGGTGGCGCCGCCCTTGCCGATCACCTCGGCGATCACCGGGGCTCGTCGGTGCCGTCGCCGACGACCAGCGCGGCGGCGGCGTCGCCGAACGTCGGCCTCGTCGGGGCCGCCGGCCAGGCCGCTGCGGAGGTCGGCGCTCACCACGAGGTGGGTGCCGGTGCCGCCGAGCGTGGCCCGCAGCGCGCCCACGGCGGAGCGCACGGCGCCGTTGGCGTCGAAGGCCGGCGATTCGCGCGGGAGGCGGAGGGCGGCGTGGACCGTGGTGGCGTTGGTCTTGTCGGCGTAGGCCGGGGCGACGGTGGAGAACCACAGCGCGTCGATGGCGTCGGCGCCGACCGCGGCGCAGGGCGAGGCGACCGGCCTCCACGCCCATCGTGGTGGTGTCCTCGTCGTAGCCGGCCACCGTGCGGGTGCCCTTGCCGCCCCCGCCTCCGGCCACCGCGGCGATGGTCGAGCGGTCGAGCCGCCGGTGGGGCAGGTAGGCCGCGGCGCTGACGATCCCTCGGGTCACATCCGGCAGGCTATGGCGGAATCTGACGGGTCGTCACATTCCGCTGCACCCCACTACCGTGCGGCCCATGCGCCTCGGAGACATCGCCAACCCGCAGCGCCGCCGGCGCGGGCAAGCCGCTCGACGGCGTGCGCATCCTCGCCCTCGAGCAGATGCAGGCGCTCCCCTACGCCACGCAGCTCCTGGCCCGCCTCGGCGCCGACGTCGTGAAGGTCGAGCACCCGAAGGGGGGCGACCTCGGCCGCGGCTCGCTCCCCGCGATGACCGACCCCGACGGGCCGCTCGGTCGGCGCCACGTTCCTGCGCAACAACCTCAACAAGCGCAGCATCGGCATCGACCTGAAGTCCGATGCCGGCCGGGACCTCGTGCTCCGCCTGGCCCCGCGCTTCGACATCGTGGCGGAGAACTCGAAGGCCGGAGCCATGGCCCGCCTGGGCCTCGGCTTCGACGACCTCGTCGCCGTCCACCCGACGGTCGTCTACCTCTCGGTGTCCGGCTTCGGGAACCGGCCCGACGCCGACGGCAAACGGTCGCCGTACGACTCGTGGCCGGCGTTCGCCCCGATCGTCGAGGCGATGTCCGGCATCTACGAGTTCAAGCGGCAGGGCGACGACCCGCCCGTCGTCGGCACCGGTCGGCGCGCTCGGCGACATCGGCTCCGGCCTCTACGCGGTGATCGGCGTGCTCGCCGCGCTCCGCCAGCGCGACGCCACCGGCCAGCGGCCAGCACGTCGACATCGCGATGCTCGACGCCATGGTGGCGATGACCGACATCGTCACGAACTTCTGGTCGCTCGGCCTCGAGGGCGGCGACCTCGCCCCGCTGATCATGCACGGGTTCCGTGCCTCCGACGGGTGGTTCATCGTGCAGGTCGGGCCGCGAGCCGCAGTTCGCCACGCTGGTGGACCTCATCGGCCGAGCCCGAGCTGGCCACCGACCCGCGCTTCGCCGAGCGCCAGGGCTGGATCGACCACCTCGAGGACGTGCTCCGCCCCGCCATCGAGGGCTGGGCCGCGGACAAGACCCGCCTCCAGGCCTGCGAGGCGCTCTCCGCCGCCGGCATCGCCGCCGGCCCGTGCGTCACCGACGACGAGGTCGTGGCCGACCCGCACGTCGCCGCCCGCTCGATGCTCGTCGAGGTCCCCCGCACCGACGGCGTCGAGCAGCCGGTCCTCGTGCCCGGCAACCCCGTGAAGCTCAGCGGCGTCGCCGAGGGCCCCGAGACGCGGGTCCCCTGGCTCGGCGAGCACACCGACGAGGTCCTCGCCGCCGAGCTCGGCCTCAGCGCCGCCGACCTCACCAAGCTCCGGGACGACGGCGTCATCGGATAGCGTCTACGGTCGTCGGGCGATGCCGTTGGAGCCGTACGAGGAGCTCGACGTCCCGGTTGCTGGGGGGACCCTGCACGTGGGCGCGTGGGGCGAGGGGCCACACGTGGTGCGTGGCCGCGCACGGCATCACGGGGAACCACCGGTCCTGGCAAGGCGTGGCCCGGGTGCTCGACGACGACGTCACGCTCATCGCGCCCGACCTGCGGGGCCGGGGCGGCTCCGCCGACCTGCCGGGCCCGTTCGGCATGCGGGCCCATGCCGACGACCTCGTGGCCGTGCTCGACCACCTCGCCGTGGATCGGGCGGTGCTGGCCGGTCACTCGATGGGGGCCTACGTCGCCGCAGTGGCGGCCACCTCGAACCCGAAGCGCTGGTCCTCCGTGGTCCTCGTCGACGGCGGCGTCCCCCTCCCGCTGCCCGACGGCGTCGACCCCGACGCCATGCTGGCCGGGGTCCTCGGCCCGGCCCTGGCCCGGCTCGAGATGACCTTCGAGCACCGCGAGGCGTACCACGCCTTCTGGCGCGACCACCCCGCCCTCGTGGAGCCCGGTGCGTGGAACGAGGACACCGAGGCGTGGCTCGACCACGACCTCGTGGGCGAAGCGCCGGAGCTGCGCTCGTCGGCGTCGCTCGAGGCCGTGCGCTTCGACGGCACCGAGCTGCTCATCGACCGCGAGGTGCGCCGGGCCGTGTTCGACCTCACCCAGCCCACGGTCCTGCTGCGGGCTCCGCGAGGGCTCCTCAACCAGGTGCCGCCGCTGCTGCCCGACGAGCTCATCGACCCGCTGCGGACCCGTTGGCCGATCCGCCTCGAGATGCTCGTGGACAACACGAACCACTACTCGATCGTGCTCGCGCCGCGCGGCGCGCACGCGGTGGCCCGCCACCTCGTCGCCGCCGCCGACCGCGCCGACGGCTGACGCCTCAGTCGGCGGACTTCGGCGGCGGGCGCCAGAAGCCGACCAGGAGGGCGACCGCGCCGCCGAAGCCGGCGACCAGCGCGATCACGAGGCCGGTGACGCCCGATGGAGGTCGTCGCGGATGTCGAGGGCCTGGTCGAGCGACCACTCCCCCGCGCCGATCACGGCGACGGCGAAGCCGACGAGCACCAGCGTCATCACGTACTCCCAGCCCTCGCCCGGCCGGAAGATGAAGTAGCCGTTGCCGCGGTGGTTGGTGATGAAGGCCACGAACATCGTGCCGATCACGGCCGACGCCGCCAGCGGGGTGACGAGGCCGAGGACCAGCATGGCCCCGCCGCCGACCTCGGCCAGGCTGGCGAACCAGGCGTGGACGATCGCCCGGCTTCATGCCGAGGCTCTCGAACCAGCGGCCGGTGCCGGCGATCTTCCCGCCGCGGAAGATGTGGTTGATGCCGTGGGCCAGCATCACCGCGCCGATGGCGCAGCGCAGCACGAGCAGGGCCAGGTTGAGGCGTCGACGTCGCTCACGGTGCGCCCTTCGGACGCACGGTAGCTCGGCACTTCGTGCCGGGCAATGCAGCTGAACATGATTCGCTCGCTTCGCTCGCTCATGCGGGGACTGTATGCGCCGTAGTACGCTCGGCTGCCATGCCGAAGGCCCGTACCGTCGCGAAGGTGCTCGGGGTGGTGGCCGCCGCCACCGCCGGGGCCCTCGCCGTGCAGGAGGCCCGCCGGCGAGCCGAGGAGGCGAAGGCCCCGGACGGCCCCGTCAGCGGCACCAGCCGCGGCGCGCGCAACGCGGCGCTGGCCGGCGTCGGGGCCAAGGCCGGCGGCCAGTACGCGCTGCACCGGGCCCGGCGGGCGTTCGCCTCGGCCGAGCGCCAGGTCGAGCTCGACGCCGCGTTCGAGCTCCAGACGGCGGAGGCCATCACCGAGGCGCTCGGCAACATGAAGGGCGCCATGATGAAGCTCGGCCAGATGGCCAGCTACCTCGACCAGGGCATGCCGCCCCAGGTGCGGGAGGCGCTCGCCGAGCTGCAGGCCAACGCCCCGCCCATGTCGGCCGAGCTGGCCGCGCAGGTCGTCGGCCGAGGACCTCGGCGCCGCCCCGGAGGAGCGTGTTCGCCGAGTGGGACCCGGTGCCCGATCGCGTCGGCGTCGATCGGCCAGGTCCACCGGGCCATCACCCACGACGGCCGGGCCGTGGCCGTCAAGGTGCAGTACCCCGGCGTCGGCGACGCCATCCGGGCCGACCTCGACAACGCCGGCCTCCTCTTCGGCGCGATGGGGATGCTGTTCCCGGGCCTCGAGCCCGGACCGCTCGTGGAGGAGCTGCGGGACCGCCTGGTCGAGGAGCTCGACTACCGGCTCGAGGCCGACAACCAGCAGCTCTTCGCCGACTACTACCGCGACCACCCGTTCATCCACGTGCCCGACGTCGTCGAGCGAGCTCTGCGGCGAGCGCGTCCTCACCACCGAGCTGGCCGAGGGTGTCCGCTTCGACGAGATGGAGACCTGGACGCCAGGCCGAGCGCGACCTGGCCGCCGAGGCCATCTTCCGGTTCGTGTTCGGCAGCCTCTACCGGCTGCACGCGTTCAACGGCGACCCGCACCCCGGCAACTACCTGTTCCGGCCCGGCGGCCAGGTGACGTTCCTCGACTTCGGCCTGGTGAAGCGGTTCACCGGCGACGAGATCACGATCCTCGAGTCGATGATCCAGGCGATGGTCCTCGACCACGACATCCCCCGCTACCGCCAGATCATCACCGACGTCGGCATGCTCCCGGGCGGCGGCCGGGTTCACCGACGAGCAGATCGAGGACTACTTCGGGCACTTCTACGACTTCGTCCTCCGCGACGAGACCGCCACGATCACCTCGGAGTACGCATCGGAGACCGTGCGCCGGTTCTTCGACACCAGCGGGCCCTACGGCGACATCATGAAGGCCGCCAACGTGCCGCCCGCGTTCGTCATCATCCAGCGCATCAACCTCGGCCTCTACGCGATCTTCGGCCAGCTCCACGCCACCGCGAACTGGCGCCGCATCTCCGAGGAGCTCTGGCCGATCGTCGGCGGGCCGCCCACCACCGACCTCGGCCGCGAGGCGGCGGCGTGGGCGGCCGCCCCGGTCGATGACGGCCTCGGGCCAGATGGCGGGCACCGGCCGCACCGGCTCGGTCGAGGTCATCGGCCTCGACGGCGACGACACCCTCTGGCACTCCGAGCAGCTGTTCGTCGAGACGCAGGACCGCTTCCGCGAGCTGCTCGCCCCGCACATCGACCTCGCCGCCGACGCGCTCGACGAGCGCCTGCTGGAGGTCGAGCACCGCAACCTCGGCTCGTTCGGCTACGGCGTGAAGGCGTTCACCCTGTCGCTCGTGGAGACGGCCATCGACGTCACCGACGGCGCCGTCCCCGGTTCGGCCGTGCAGCAGATCCTCGACCTCGGGAAGGCCCTGCTCGACCACCCCGTGCAGCTGCTCGACGGCGTGGCCGAGGCGGTCGACGTGCTCACCGACCGCTACCGCGTGATGCTCGTCACGAAGGGCGACCTGCTCCACCAGGAGTCGAAGGTGGCCCGCTCGGGGCTGGCCGAGGTCCTCTGGGCGGTGGAGATCGTGTCGGAGAAGGACGAGGCCACCTACCGCCGCGTCCTCGAGCGCAACGGCATCGAGCCGAGCTCGTTCGTGATGGTCGGCAACTCGGTGCGCAGCGACGTGCTGCCCGTCCTGGAGCTCGGCGCGCGCGCCGTGCACGTGCCGTACCACGTCACCTGGGCGCTCGAGCACGCCGAACCGGAGCCCGATCGCCACCGGTTCCCGGTGCTCGACTCCATCGCCGAGCTCCCCGAGTGCATCGACCGGCTCGCCGCCGAGCCGTGGCCCGCGGATGGCTGAGCGACATGGCTGAGCTGACCGTCGCGTCGTTCAACGTCCACTGGGGCTTCGGCCCGCGCTCCCGGCACTACCCGCCGTTCGACGTGGTCGAGGCGACCAAGCGGATCGATGCCGACGTGCTGGTCCTCCAGGAGTCGTGGCGGCCCGACGACGGCGCGGCCCACCACGACCTCGTGGCCGGGGCCCTCGGCTACACCTCCGTCACGGTCGCGCCGATGGGCCGCGCCGTGGTCGAGCCCGAGCCCAAGGTGGTGAGCCACGCCGACCCGAGCCGGGCCAAGGGCGCGGGCGACTGGTGCCTCGCCGTGCTCACCCGGCTGCCGGTGACCGCCACCGAGGTCCACCCGCTCCGCCGGCTCCTGCTCGACCCGTCCGACCGGTTCGTGGTCCGGGTGGACGTCGAGGTCGACGGCACGGAGGTCGCGCGTGCACGGCACGCACATGGCCCACCTCGAGATGGGGGTGGCGCTGCACTCCGCCGGGCTGCGCCGCGCCCTCGTCCCGGCCGATCGGCCCGGCGTGCTGCTCGGCGACATGAACATGTGGGGCTGGTGCATCAGCGCGATGACCCCCCGGGGCTGGCGCCGCCAGCGGGGCTCCGCCACGTTCCCGTCCTCGCGGCCGACCTTCCGGATCGACCACCTCCTCACCACCGACGCCGTCGAGGTCGTGTCGGCCGAGGTGCTGGCCGACCTCGGCTCGGACCACCGTGCCCTCCGGGCCGAGCTGCGACTCCGATGACCGACCCCCACCCGCCCGTGGTGTTCCTGTGCACCGGGAACGCGGCGCGCTCGGTGATGGCCGGCGCTGCGCTCCGTGCCCTTGTGCCGGACCGCCCCGTGCACACGGCGGGGACGCTCGTCGTCGAGGGCCAGCCGATGAGCTGGCGGACGCGGGCGGCGCTGGAGTCCGTCGGGGTGTCCGTCCCCGACCACCGGAGCCGGCAGGCCACCGCCGGCGACCTGGGCCATGCTGACCTCGTGATCGCGCTCGCCCCGGAGCACGTGCAGTGGGTCCGACGGACGCACCCGGCCGCGGCGTCGCGCACGGGCACGCTCCGGCGCCTGGTCCGTGACCTCCCCGGCCCCGGCTCCCCGCTCTCCGACCGCGTCCGCGCCCTCGGCCTCGCCGAGATCGAGCTGGAGGACTGGGAGGAGGTCATCGACCCCGGCGGCGGTGACGCCGAGGACTTCGCGGCCTGCGCGCGGGACGTCACCGCGCTCATCGAGGTGCTCGCCCCCCGACTGGTGGTCGGATGACCCAGCCCCTCTCCCCCGACGATGCCGCCGCCCTCCTCCGCCCGACGGACTCCCTCGGCATGCCGCTCGGGCCCGGCCAGCCGCCCGCCTTCCTCGAGGCCCTGGGTCGGCGCACCGACTGGGAGCACCTGCGCATCGGCGGGGCCCTGCTCACCGTCCTCACCGACCTGTTCTCCCACCCGAACGTCCACTACCTCAGCGGCTTCTACGGCCCGCTCGAGCGGGTGCTGCGCGACACCGGCGCCAACATCGGCTTCGCTCCCGCCGACTTCCGCCGGTTCACACCGATCCTCGACGCCGACCCGCCCCGGGTGATGACCACGTCGGCGGCGCCGCCCGACGCCGACGGCTGGTGCAGCCTGTCGCTCCACGCCGGCGCCTCCGTCGCCCAGCTCCACGCCGCCGGCGCCGACGCGAACCGCCTGCTGGTGGTCGAGGTCGGTGACCGCTTCCCCCGCACCTTCGGCCTGACCGACCAGGAGGGGCGGGAGCACCGGCACGCGCTGCACGTGGACGAGATCGACGTGCTGATCGAGTCCGACCGCGAGCCGATCACCTCGGAGGACCCGCCGCCGTCGGACATCGACCGCGCCATCGCCGAGCACGTGCGGGCCTACGTCCCCGACGGCGCCACCCTGCAGACCGGCATCGGGGCGGTGCCGTCCACCGTGGCCACGCTGCTGGCCGAGGGCTCCGGCGGCGGCTACGGCATCCACTCGGAGATGTTCACCACCGGCCTGATGCGGCTCCACGAGGCGGGCAAGATCACCAACGAGAACAAGGGCTGCTTCGAGGGCGTGTCGGTGGCCACCTTCGCGGCCGGCACCCGGGCGCTCTACGACTGGCTGCACGAGAACCACGACGTGGCGTTCCTGCCCGTCGACGTGGTCAACAGCCCCGAGCTGATCGCCCGCAACCGCGCCATGGTCACGATCAACGCCGCGATGTCGGTGGACATCCAGGGCCAGGTGATCGCCGACACCATCGGCGGCGCGCAGTACTCCGGCATCGGCGGCCACGAGGACTTCGTGGCCGGTCCGGCGCTCGACCTCGAGGACCGCTCGCTCCTGTGCCTTCCCTCCACGGTGTCGATCGCCGGGGAGATGCGCTCGAGGATCGTGCCGTGGTTCGAGGCCGGGGCCGTGATCACGACGCCGCGCCACCAGGTCGACGTGATCGTCACCGAGCACGGGGCCGCCGAGCTCCAGGGCAAGACCGTGCACCAGCGAGGCGAGGCCCTGGCCGCCATCGCCCACCCCGCGTTCCGCGACGAGCTGCTCGAGGCGGCGGCCCGGGCCAGCCACGGGCGCTCCCCCTTCCCGAGCTGACCCCGGTGGCCCGCATCACCTCCGAGTCCGCCGAGTTCCAGCTCCTCGAGGCGCTCCGCCACAACCGTCGCAAGCGCACCCAGCGGGGCGAGCTCCTGATCGAGGGCGTCCAGCCCATCGAGCGGGCGCTCGCCGCGGGGTGGCCCGTGACCGCGGTGGTGGTGCCTGACGGCGCCACCCGATCCGCCTGGGCGGAGGGCGTGGTCGCCCGCCTGGGCGATGCTCAGCTCCACGAGGTGCGGATCGACCTGTTCGAGCGCCTGGCCGATCGGGAGGACCTGCCGGAGCTGCTGCTCGTCGGCGCCATCCCGACCACCACGCTCGCCGACCTCCACCCGCCCGAGGACGGGGTCGTGGTCGTGATCGACCGGCCGTCGAGCCCCGGGAACCTCGGCACGATCATCCGCACGAGCGACGCGCTCGGTGCGGCGGCGGTGGTCACGGTGGGCCACGGCGTCCAGCTCTGGGACCCGCGCACCATCCGGTCGAGCGTCGGCTCCGTGTTCTCGATCCGGGTGGTCGAGGCAGGAGGGGCCGACGACCTGGCGGCGTGGCTCGCGTCGTGGCGCGAGCGGGCGCCGATCACCGTGTGCGCGACCGACGAGGACGGCGACGTGGTCGTGGCCCCCGGCGCGGTCACCCGACCGGCGATGGTCCTGCTCGGCTCCGAGCGGACGGGTCTGGCCCGCGGCCTGCGGGACCTCGCCGATGTGACCCTGCGCATCCCCATGACCGGCACGGCCTCGTCGCTGAACGTCGCCGTGGCCCACGGGATCGTGCTCCACGCGCTGCTCTAGGTTCTGCGGTCATGGCCGACGCTCCCGTCACCGACCTCATCCGCACCTCCGTCGACGGAGGGATCGCCCGCATCACGATCGATCGCGCCGATGCCGGCAACTCGCTGTCGGCGGAGATGCGCGACCACCTCTCGGACACGTTCGACGGGCTCTCGGCCACCCTCGGCGTCCGCGCCATCGTGCTCACCGGAGCGGGCGACCGGTTCTTCTGCACGGGGGCCGGCCTCGGAGGGGCCCAGAAGCCCCAGCCCCCGCGCCCCGACGACGCCCCGGAGCAGGTCCTCGGCGACATCAGCCGCGTGATCCGGCGCGGCTGGCAGCGGCTCATCGCGTCGGTGCTGGACTGCGAGAAGCCGGTGATCGCCGCCGTCAACGGCGCCGCTGCCGGCGGTGGAGCCAACCTCGTGCTCGCCTGCGACCTCGTGGTCATGGCCGACACGGCCCGGCTCATCGAGATCTTCGTGAAGCGCGGGATCATCCCGGACGCCGGCGGCGCCTACCTGCTCCCCCGGATCGTCGGGCCGCAGCGGGCCAAGGAGCTGATGTTCTTCGGCGACGACCTCTCGGCGGCGGACTGCGAGCGGTGGGGCATCGCCAACCGGGTCGTCCCCGCCGCCGAGCTCGGCGCCACGGTCGACGAGCTGGCCGGGCGCCTGGCCGCCGGCGCGTCGAAGGCCATCGGGATGACCAAGTGGCTCGTGAACCGGAGCTTCGAGTCGAGCCGCCACGCCGCCTTCGAGGAGGAGGCGCTGGCCCAGGAGCTGGTCACCGGCTCGGCCGACATGGCCGAGGGCATGGCAGCGTTCCGCGAGCGGCGAGACCCCGGCTTCCGGGGCTGGTAGCGCCCCTACCGCTGGACGGCGGCGCCCCCGAGCCACTGCACGCGGGTCCCGCACCGGCAGCGCAGGTCCACCCGGTGGCGGGACTCGTCGGTCCGGAGGCTCACGATGCGGTCGTGGCCGAGGAGCACGCGGCGCTCGCAGGTCGGGCAGTGGGGAGCGAACATGCGGTCACCTTCGCACCGCCGGTCTCCCGGTCCACCGTCCATTCTGCGATGATTGGCCTGTGCCTCGACAGACCACTTCCACCAAGCGGCAGGCCACCCGCGGCAGCGACCTCCCCGACCTCCTCCAGGGCTGGGCCGACCGCGGCCACGGCTCGCTGGCCAACCGGTTGGCCGCCAGCCTGCGCGGGCTGGTCGGCGCCGGCCTGTTGACCCCCGGCGCCAAGCTGCCCGCCGAGCGGGCGCTGGCCTCGGCCCTCGCCGTCTCGCGCAGCACGGTCACCGCCGCGCTCGACGAGCTCCGGTCCGACGGCACGCTCGAGTCGCGCCAGGGCAGCGGCACGGTGGTCGCCGCGTTCGGTCCTGCTCCCGTGGTCAGCGGGACGCGGGTGTCCACCCACTTCATGGCCGTGCGCCAGGGCATCGACCTGGCCACCGGGAACCCGCCCGACGCGTCGCACCTCCCACCGCTCCAGCTCGACGTGATGGACCTCGTCACGGACGGCGAGGGACCCGGCACCCAACCCCTCGGCCTCCCGGCGCTGCGGGCGGCGCTCGCGGAGCGCCACAGCCAGCAGGCCCTCGTCACCCAGGCCGAGCAGATCCACATCACCTCCGGCGCCCACCACGCCACGAGCCTGGCCCTGCGGGCGATCGTGCCCCTCGGTGCCTCGGTGGCGGTCGAGGAGACGAGCTACCCGGGGATCTTCGACGTGATCGACGCCCTGGGCGCCATCGCGCTGCCCCTCGCGCGGGACCGGGCTGGCGTGCTCCCGGAGTCGCTCGACGAGGCCCTCGGGAAGGGGAAGGCGGCCGCCGTGTACCTCCAGTCCGGCCCGCACAACCCGACGGGCAGGGTCACGCCCGCCAGCCGCACCCGAGCGCTGGCCGAGGTGCTCGACCGGCACCGCGCCACGGTGCTCGACGACGTCGCCCTCGACGACCTCACCTTCGACCGTGCCCCCCGACCGAGGCTGGCAGGGCTGTGCCGCGCCGCCACGGTGGTCACGATCTGCTCGGTCAGCAAGGTGGCGTGGGGTGGGTTCCGGATCGGGTGGATGCGGGCGCCGGCCCCGTTCATCGAGCAGACCATGCACCTCCGCCTGGGCTTCGACCTCGGCGCGTCGGTGCCGGCGCAGCTGATCGTGCTGCGCCTCCTGCCCCACCTCGACGAGCTGGGCGCGACCCGGCGGCTGACCCTGCAGACGTCCGTCGACCGCGCCGCGGCGCTGCTGGCGGTGGAGCTGCCGACCTGGGAGCTCGACCCGCCGCAAGGGGGCTCGGTGCTGTGGCCCCGCACCGATCTGACCGACACCGGGCCCCTCGTGCAGCTGGCCGCCCGACACGGGGTGCGCGTCGCCCCCGGTTCCATCGCCCGCTGCGGCCGCGAGGCTGATCCCCACCTCCGCGTGTGCGTGGATCGCCCGTGGCCCCACGTGGAGGAGGGGATCCGTCGGCTCCGCTCCGCGTGGGAGGAGCTCCGGAACGGCACGCCCGCCGACCCGGTGCTCGGCTAGGCCGGGGCGGCGTCGAGGTCCTCGTCGGCGGCGGCGTCGATGAGGGGGGAGCTCGAGAGCAGGAAGACGCCGAAGAGCATCAGCCCGAACAGGGCGAGCTCCACCGGGACCGCCCACCCACCGCGGAGCGTCTCGCCGAACATGAGGGCGCCGAGGACCGACGCGGTCGTCGGCGCCAGCGTGGACGTCGCCGGCATGGCGGCGCCGAGGTGCGACGAGTGGAACGCGCTCTGCTGCAGCAGGAAGGCGCACGGGCTCACGACGAACCAGGTGTAGATCCCCCAGTGCGAGAGCACGCCCCCGAAGCCGTGGTCGCTGCCGACCTCCGTGAACACCTTGATGAGCGCGTCGGCCGTACCGAACGACAGGCCGGCCATCGCGGCGAGGACGACGCCACGGGCCGGCGGTACGAGGCGGCGGGCGACCAGCACGCCGGGGACGGCGACAGCGACCAGGACCCCCAACGGCACGACCCACGGCACGACCGGCGACACGTCCACGCCCTCCTTCGGCGCGGCCACGATGAGGAACCCGGCCACGCCGACCACCGCCGCCGCCGCGCCCCGCCACTCCCGCGGCCCGAGCCGGCGACCGGCGTGGCGGGCCGACAGGAACAGCGCCACGAGCACGTTCATCGAGTTGAGCGGAGCGACGACGACGAGGCGGCCGGTGGCGATGGCCGTGGCCTGGAACGCGAAGCCGGCCATCGAGACCGCCATGCCGAGCAGCCAGGTCCTCCGACGCAGGAGCCGGAAGAGCAGCCGCGGGTCCATCACCGCGTGCGCGTCCTCGGTGCTGGCGCTGCGGTGCTGCAGCGCGATGCCGGTCCCGATCAGGACCGAGGCGATGAGTGCGAAGGCGTACGGCACGAGCGGTCCCCCGACCTAGCGCGACGGCGGTTCGGCCTGGCCCGGGTGCCGGACATCATCCCGGAGCTGGGCGAACCGCGTGGTCTCGAACGCGATCATGGCCCAGAGGAGCGCCGTCGCCCCGGAGAGCGCCAGCACGGCATCGACCTGACGGGCCAGCGGGATCAGCGCCAGCAGCCCCAGGCCCATCGCGAGCCGCTGCGGCTTGACCGTGCGACCGCACCGGAGCCCGACGGCGACGTGGGCGAGGAGGTACAGCGCGAGCCCGCCGAAGAGGGCGGTGGCCGGGACGGTGTCCAGCGGCTCGCGCACGTGGTGCAGCGCCGCCTCGAACCCGGACGCCACGAGCACGATGCCCGCCACCATCGGCAGGTGCATCAGGGAGTAGGCGTCTCTGGCCAGCTCGTTCTGCTCCCGGCCCACCTCGGCGGCCTGCAGCCTGCCCCTGGTCATGGACGCGGCGACGTCGAAGTAGATCCACCAGAGGGCTGCGCAGCAGGCGACGCCGACGCAGGCCGTGGTGATCAGCCCGGCGGTGAGCTCCCCGCGCCGCCTCCGACCCCGAGGGCGATGATGGACTCGCCCAGGGCGATCAGGACGACGAGGCCGTGGCGTTCGGCGAAGTGCCCCGGGACGAGGTGCCACCCCTCGCTGCCGAACATGAAGGGTCCAGCGATGTCGAGGGCGAAGGCCGCGACCCAGAGCGCCCCTTGC
Source organism: uncultured Microthrixaceae bacterium (assembly GCA_963727905.1). GTDB lineage: Bacteria > Actinomycetota > Acidimicrobiia > Acidimicrobiales > VFJN01 > VFJN01. The sequence continues at coordinate 64,985 of CAVSIC010000005.1, read as the reverse complement.
GCAGCCCCCTCGACCTGCGAGGCCACCGCGAGCAGGCCGATGCAGGTCAGCGTGCTCGGCACCATGCCGACCAGGACCGACCGGCGGAGCGCGGGGTCCTCTCGGCTGGCCACGCCGAACAGCACCAGGTGGCCCACCCGCACGACGGCGTAGCCCACCGCGAACGTGATCCCGCCGTCCTCGAACGCGGATGGCACCGCCAGGGCGGCCACGAAGAACGCGCCCATCACCACGAACATCGCGCCGCGGACCGCCCCCTCCTCGGGGTCGAGCACGCTCGTGAACCAGGCGTAGCCGACCCACGCCCACCACAGGACGGCCAGGACCACGAGGCCCTTGCCCACGCCGGCCCAGGTCGGCTCGTGGGCCATCAGCGCCGTGCACTGCGTGATCGCGAGGACGAAGACGAGGTCGAAGAACAGCTCGAGCGGGGTGACCCGCTCGTCGCCGTTCCGATGGACTGCCGCGCGGGGCACGCTCCGGCCTAGAGCTCGGCCTTCCGGTACATCGTGACGACGGCGGCGCCGCCGAGGCCGAGGTTGTGCTGGAGGGCGGCGTTGACCTCGCCGTTCTGGCGCTTGTCGGCCTCGCCGCGGATCTGCCAGCTGAGCTCGGCGCACTGGGCCAGCCCGGTGGCGCCGAGGGGGTGGCCCTTGGAGATGAGGCCGCCGGAGGGGTTCACGACCCACTTGCCGCCGTAGGTGACGGCACCGTCGTGGATCAGGTCGCCCGCCTTGCCCTGCTCGCACAGGCCGAGGCCCTCGTAGGTGATCAGCTCGTTGGCCGAGAAGCAGTCGTGCAGCTCGATGACCTGCACGTCCTCCGGGCCGAGGCCCGACTCCTCGTAGACCATCTGGGCGGCCGCCTTGGTCATGTGGAAGCCGGCGATGCTCATGTCCGAGCCGTCGAAGGTGTTCTCGAAGTCGGTGGTCATCGCCTGGCCGACGATCTCCACCGCCTTGCCCTCGAGGCCGTGCTCGCGGACGAAGCGCTCGCTGGCGATGATCGCCGCGCCGCTGCCGTCGGAGGTCGGGCAGCACTGCAGCTTGGTCAGCGGGTCGTAGACCATCGGCGCGTTCATGATGTCCTCGAGGGAGTACTCGTCCTGGAACTGCGAGTACGGGTTGTTCACCGAGTGCCGGTGGTTCTTCTCGCCGATGCGGGCGAACGTCTCGTTGGTGACGGTCGGGTACCGCTCCATGTACTCCTTGCCGGCGTTGCCGAACACCTGGGCCGCCGGCGGCGACGGGGCGAACCCGCGCCGGCCGATCATGTCCATGATGTGCTTGTCCATGGGGTTGGTGCGGTCCTCGAAGTTGGTGCCGAGGCTGCCCCGCTGCATCTTCTCGAAGCCGAGGGCGAGGACGCAGTCCGACACGCCCGCCTTCACCATCGTCCGGGCGAGGTAGAGGGCCGAGGACCCGGTGGAGCAGTTGTTGTTCACGTTGACGGCCGGGATGCCGCTGAGGCCCAGCTCGTAGAGGGCCCGCTGGCCCGAGGTGGAATCGCCGTAGCAGTAGCCCACGAAGGCCTGCTCGACCTGGTCGTACGAGATCCCGGCGTCGGCCAGGGCGTTGCCGCCGGCCTCCCGCGCCATGTCGGGGTAGTCCCATTCCTTCGAGCCCGGCTTCTCGAACTTCGTCATGCCGACCCCGACCACGAACGTGCGCTCCGTCATGGTCGGACCCTACGTGCTGGACACGCGCGTTGCCGAAATGGCGAAGGCCCCCCTTCCGGTGGAACGATGGCCCCAAGGGGAGCGATCCCAGGGGACGAAAGAGGGAGATCCGGTGGCCAACGCCGTTCCGATCGTGGACTACCTGGTGCTGGGCGACGACCCGCACCTGGTGGCCAAGGAGTGCACGAGCTGCAAGGCGCGGTTCTTCGACCGCCGCAACGCCTGCGCCTCGTGCTTCGCCACCGACTTCACCGACGTGAGCATCGCCACGTCCGGCGAGCTCAAGGCGTTCACCATCGTGGCCTTCGCCGCCCCCGGCGTGCCCGTGCCCTTCGTGGCCGGCGTCGTCGACTGCGACGGCACCAGCGTCCGCGGCAACGTGATCAACACCGAGCCCGACCCGGACCACGTGTCCCTCGGGATGAAGGTCAAGCTCGCCACCTACGTGGTCGGCACCGACGATGACGGCACCGAGGCCATCGGCTTCGGCTTCGAGCCCCTGGAGGCCTGAGCACCATGGCAAGCGACGACATCTGGATCCTCGGGATCAACATGACCAAGTTCGGCAAGCACCCGGACAAGGACACGGTCGACCTCGCCGCCGAGGCGTCGATGGCCGCGCTGGCCGACGCCGGCGTCACGATGAAGGACATCGGCATCCTCGCCGCCGGCAACCTCATGGGTGGCGGGGGCATGGGGCAGATGCTGCAGAAGCAGATCGGCCAGACCGGCATCCCGGTCTTCAACGTGTCCAACGCGTGCGCCACCGGTGCCACGGCGCTGCGCACGGCGATCATGGCCGTGAAGGCCGGCGAGGCGAAGTACGGCCTCGCCGTCGGCGTCGAGAAGCTGGCCGGCGCCGGCCTGCTCGGCGGCGGGGGCACGCCGAAGAGCGACAAGCAGGTCTACGAGCCGAAGGGCCGCTACGGCGCCGTCACCAAGACCGACGGCCGCATCGGCACCGACACCATGCCCGGCGTGTTCGCCCAGATCGGCATGGAGTACGGCCACAAGTACGGCGGCACGTCCTTCGAGCTGTTCGCCAAGATCAGCGAGAAGAACCACGCCCACAGCACGCTCAACCCGCTCGCGGCGTACACCAAGAAGATGACGCTCGAGGAGATCATGGGCGACATGATGATCGCCTACCCGAACACCCGGCCGATGTGCTCGGCCAACTGCGACGGCGCCGCCGCCGCGGTGGTCGTGTCCGGCGAGGTGCTCAAGACCCTCTCGCTCGAGCAGCAGAAGCGGGCCGTGAAGGTGTCGGCCTCGATCCTCACGAGCGATCCGTGGCAGGAGAGCTGCCAGGTGCTGCCCGACGTCAACACGCTCACGAAGATGGCCGCCAAGCAGGCCTACGAGCAGGCCGGCGTCGGCCCGCAGGACCTCGACCTGGTGGAGCTGCACGACTGCTTCGCCACCGCCGAGCTCGTCCACTACGACAACCTCGGCCTCTGCGAGGAGGGCGGCGCCGTCGACTTCTTCAACAGCGGCGCGTCGTGGCGTGACGGCAAGACCCCGGTGAACGTGTCCGGCGGCCTGGAGTCCAAGGGCCACCCGATCGCCGCCACCGGCATCGCCAACATCTGGGAGGTGTGCCACCACCTCCGCGGCGAGGCGGGCGACCGCCAGATCGAGGGCGCCAAGGTGGGCCTGGCCCACGTCATCGGCCTGGGCTCCGCCTGCGGCGTCCACATCCTGGAGAAGTCCGCCGCCTAGCGGAGAGAGGTGACCGGCATGACCGAGCCGTTCGAGTACCGCGGGATCAACCACCTGGCGCTGGTGTGCCGGGACATGGAGCGGACCGTCGACTTCTACACGAACGTGCTCGGCATGCCGCTCATCAAGGCGATCGACCTGCCCTTCGACATGGGGCAGCACTTCTTCTTCGACTGCGGCGGGGGCGACTCGCTCGCGTTCTTCTGGTTCCCGAACGCTCCGGAGCCCGTCCCTGGCGTGTCGGCCCCCCGTGGCCGGCCCGACCAGGGCGAGCTCACGAGCGCCATCGGGTCGATGAACCACGTGGCGTTCGACGTCGCCCCCGAGCACATCGAGGCCTACCGGGAGCGGCTGATCGCGGCCGGCGTCGAGTGCACGGAGATCGCCAACCACGACGACAGCGAGTACGGCATCAGCAAGGAGGTCCACCCCGGCGTGTTCGTCCGCTCGGTGTACTTCCAGGACCCCGACGGGATCCTGCTCGAGCTGGCCTGCTGGACCCGCGAGCTCGGCACCCCCGAGGACGTCGCGGTGGCCCCGCGCCGCGCCCTCTCGCCGGTCGACTGACCTAGCTCGCGAACGAGCGGTACGCGTCGAGCGCGGTCGGGTCGGCCAGCGCGTCCTTCGACGCGACGTCGTCGGCCGGACGGCCCTGCAGGATCCGCTTCACCGGGACCTCGAGCTTCTTGCCCGACAGCGTCCGCGGGACCTTCGCCACGGCGTGGACCTCGTCCGGCACGTGTCGAGGGGAGAGCTGGGTGCGCAGCGCGGCACCGATCCGCTTCGTGAGCTCCTCGTCGAGCTCGACGCCCTCGGCGGTGACGACGAACAGGACCAGGCGCCCGTTGCCGCCCTCGGGGTCCTCGAGGTGCACCACGAGGCTGTCGGCCACCTCCGGGAAGGCCTCGACCACCGTGTAGAAGTCGGCGGTGCCGAGCCGGACACCCCCGCGGTTGAGCGTGGCGTCGGACCGGCCCGAGATCACGCACGAGCCGTCGGCCTCGATCGTGATCCAGTCGCCGTGGTGCCAACGGCCCGGGAACCGCTCGAAGTAGGCGGCCCGGTAGCGGGAGCCGTCGTCGTCGCCCCAGAACCCGACCGGCATCGACGGCAGCGGCTCGCTGATCACCAGCTCGCCCTGCTCCCCCACCAGCGGCTCGCCCGACGGCGAGAGCGCCTCGACCTTCGCGCCGAGGCACGGCGCCGCGATGACGCCGGCCCGCACGGGCAGCAGCACGGAGCCGCCGACGAACGCCGAGCACACGTCGGTGCCCCCGGAGATCGACGACAGGAACAGGTCGGACCCCACCGCCTCGTAGACCCACTCGAACCCCTCCGCCGGCAGCGGGGCGCCGGTGGATCCGACGCTGCGCAGGGCCGACAGGTCGTTGTCGCGGCCCGGGGTCAGGCCCGCCTTGCGGCAGGCCATGAGGAACGGCGCGCTCGTGCCGAAGCTGGTGATCCGCTGCTCGGCGGCCAACGCCCAGAGGGCATCGAGGCCGGGCGACGCCGGGTCGCCGTCGAAGGCCACCACGGTGGCCCCCACGATCAGCCCGGACACCAGGAAGTTCCACATCATCCACCCGGTGGTGGAGAACCAGAAGAAGCGATCGTCCGGCCCGATGTCCTTCTGGAGCGCGAGCGCCTTGGCGTGCTCGACGAGGATCCCGCCGTGGCCGTGGACGATCGGCTTGGGCAGGCCCGTGGTCCCGGACGAGTAGAGGACGTACAGCGGGTGGTCGAAGGGCACGGGCTCGAACGCGGGCGCCGCGGCATCGGCGACGAGGTCGGACCACGGGATCGTGCCGGGGAGCCGGGCGTCGGGGTCGAGGTACGGGAGGAGCACCGTGGCCGCGAGCCCCGGGAGGGCGGCCTGGAGCTCGGCGACCTCGGCGCGGCGGTCGACGGCCTTCGGGCCGTAGCGGTACCCGTCGATGGTGAGCAGGACCTTCGGCGCGATCTGCTCGAAGCGGGAGACCACGCTGGCCGTGCCGAACTCGGGAGCGCACGACGCCCACACCGCGCCGAGGCTGGCGGTGGCGAGGAACGCCACGACCGTCTCGGCGACGTTCGGGAGGTACGCCACGACGCGGTCGCCGCGCCCCACGCCGAGGCGCTCCAGCCCGGCCCGCACGCGGCCCACCTGGTCGCGCAGCTCGGCGAGGGTGAGCTCGATCGGATCGCGGGTCTGCGAGAGCGACACCACGGCCACGCGGTCACCGGGCCCGCGCAGCGCCCGCTCGGCGTAGCTGACCTCGGCGTCGGGGAACCACCGGGCGCCGGGCATCGCCCGATCGGTGAGCACGCGGGTGGGGTCGACCGGTCGTCCGTCGGCCAGATCGATCGCGAAGTGGTCCCACACCGAGCCCCAGAACCCGGGCAGGTCGTCGACCGACCAGCGCCAGAGGTCGTGGTAGCCGTCGAAGGAACGACCCCGCTCCGCCTCCAGCCAGGTCAGGTAGCGGCCGATGCCCGACCGCTCCCGGACGTCCGCCGGCGGCGTCCACAGGACGTCGCCCGCGGTCACTGGGTGGGCCTCGCGGTCGATGGCCGTCCCCCAGTGACCTCGGCGCCTACGGCGCCGGAGTGCACTGTGCCTCTGGGTCGTTCGCTCCGCTCACTCAACGGTCTCCGGCACGCCCTCGACGAGGATGAACCGAGCCGTGGCGGCATCGGCGCGCGCCGCCCGGGCCTCCCGGTACTCGGGCGAGTCGTACCACCGGCGGGCGGCGGCGGCATCGGGGAACTCGAGGAGCGTGACCCGGCCGGGGTCCCCGACGCCCTCGAGCAGCTCGTGGGCGCCGCCCCGGGCCAGGTAGCGGCCGCCGTTGACGGCGAGGGCGGTGGTGGACAGGGCCTTGTAGGTCTCGAAGACCTCCGGGTCGCTGACGGCGATCTCCACGAGCACGTAGGCGGTCATGCCTTCGAGCCTCCCATGATCGTCTGGAGCACCTCGTGCGCGGCGCCGAGGCCGCCGAGGTGGCTCTCGCCGTGGCGGATGCGCAGCTCCGCGTCCGGGAGCAGCGGGACGAGGTGCTGGGCGTGGGCCAGCGGCACGATGTGGTCGGCGTCGCCGTGCCACCAGGTGACGTGCTGCATGACCTCGCGGGGCGAGAACCCCCAGTCGCGGGTGAAGAGGATGGCGTCGTCGACGACCGCCTGCATGCTCCTGCCCCCGTTGGTGCTGAGGTCGTCGAGGAACATCGCCCCGACCTCCGGGCGCAGCAGCACCTCGCGGTCGCCCTCCGGGGACACCTTGGCGTAGAGCTGGAGCATCTGTCGGCCGAGGGGCTTCGTCGCCCGCACGAACGTGGTGAGCCCGTAGGCCATCGGCTTTCGCACCACCGGCAGCACGGACGAGAAGTGCATGGCGAAGCCGACGAGCCCGCCACCGACGCCGTCCGGGCCCCGGGTGGGGACGACCCCGCCGAGGACGCCCACCGAGTGCACCCGATCGGGCAGCTGGTGGGCCAGGGCGAGGGTGTAGGGCCCGCCCCCGGACAGCCCGATCACCGCCAGGTCGCCGATCCCGAGCCGGTCGAGCACGATCTCCACGTCGGGGACCAGGTCGACGATGGCGTCGTAGAGGTGCGGGGTGGAGAGGCCCACCCCCGGCCGATCGATGCCGATGATCCGGATGCCCTCGGCCGCCGCGATGAGGCGGGCCTCGTCCGGGATCTGGCGCCGGGCGCCCGGGGTGCCGTGGAGCCACAGGAGCGGCCGGCCGTCGGTGGGACCGAACTCGGCGACCCCGATCTGACGGCCGTTGCGTACTCGGATGGTGCCTTCGTGGCGGGCAGCGGTCAGGAGGGTCACGGGGGTAGGTTTGCAGACGGGCGTGTAACGGGCAGTAACCGCGTTCAGACCAGGGTGGACCGCCAGGGTGGACGGAGACCGCGAACCAGTGCCGACCGATCGTGCCGAGGAGCGACAGCGCTTCGAAGAGCTGCGCGCCACCGAAGAGCCCAGCGCTGCGCGAAGCCCTCATCTCGGACCACCTGTGGCTGGCCCGTCACGGCGCCCGGCGGTTCGCCGGTCGCGGCGAGGCCCGCGACGACCTCACCCAGGTCGCCAGCCTCGCCCTGGTGAACGCCGTCGACCGGTTCGACCCCGAGATGGGCGTCCGGTTCGCCACCTACGCCATGCCCACGATCGTCGGCGAGCTCCGGCGGCACTTCCGCGACCGCAGCTGGTCGGTGCGGGTGGCCCGCCGGCTGAAGGACCTCCACGTCGAGCTGCGCAGCGCCAAGGAGGAGCTCACCCACCACCTCGGCCGCGCCCCCACCGTCGACGAGCTGGCCGACTTCGTCGACGCCACCCCCGACGAGGTGCTGGAGGCGCTCGAGGCCGGCGCCGCCTACCGGGCCGGCACCCTGAGCACGGGCCCGGTCGGCGCCGACGGGCAGGAGCTCGAGGAGCCCGCCGTGCTCGGCACCGACGACGAGGAGCTCGACGCAGCCCCCGATCGGGTGGAGGTGCAACGGGCGCTGCAGACCCTGTCGGAGCGCGACCGTCGCGTCGTCTACCTGAGCTTCTACGCCGGGCTCACCCAGTCGGAGATCGCCGAGGAGGTGGGCGTCAGCCAGGTCCACGTCTCCCGCATCCTGCGGGCGTGCCTCACGAAGCTCGGCGAGGAGCTCGGCGACGAGCTCGCCGAGGAGATGACGTAGATGGCGCCGGACCAGAACGGAGAACGATGAGCAGCACGCCCAAGGGACTCTCGATCGAGCACGAGGTCGCCGGCGACCGGCGGACCATCGTCGTGCGCGGCGAGCTCGACCTGAGCACGTCGCCAGATCTCGCCACCGCGCTCGAGGGCGCCTCCGAAGGCGGGACGCACACGGTCACGCTCGACCTCCAGGGGGTCGGCTTCATCGACTCGTCGGCCCTCCGGACCATCGTCATGTCGGGTCGGGCACTGACGGCGGCGGGGTGCACCCTCGAGATCGGACCCCGGTCCGACATGGTGGCCCGGGTCCTCGCCATGACCAGCCTCGACGAAGGCAACGACGCCTTCCGCGTGCTCCCCGAGGTGGCACCGTGAACGCCGACGTCGCCGTGGCCAGCAGCACCGTCGACGGCACGACCCGCCTCGAGCTGGTCGTCCCGCCCGATCCGCAGCTCCTGCGCATCGTCCGCCTGGTCGCCAGCGGCCTCGCCTCCCTGGCCAACCTCGACCTGGATGCCGTCGAGGAGGTCCGCGTGGCCGCCGACGAGGTCGTGTCGACGCTCATGGAGGCGAGCACCGGCGAGCCCATCCGGGTCCGCATGAGCATCACCCCCGAGCTGCTCCGGCTCGAGGCGTCCACCGCGCTCGCGGGCGGCACCTTCGCCCCCGATCCGATGGTCGACCGGGTGCTCGAGGCGGTGTCGTCCCGGCACGCCTGGGAGACCGCCGACGGCGAGGCCCGCGGCTGGTCGGAGCGCGACCGCTAGCCCGACAGGGCCACTTCGCGGGCCGGGTGCAGAGGCACCTCGGCCCACACGAGGGTGCGGCCGGCTGCGTCGAACCCCGTCCCCCAGGCCTGGGACATGGCCCGGACGAGGTGGAGACCACGGCCACCGATGCCGGCGAGGGGCGGAGCTCCCGGCGGCTCGGGCACGGCGGCACCCCCCTCGTCGAGCACCTCGACCCGGACCTGGCCGACCCCGGGCAGGACCCGGACCTCCATGTCGCCGGCCCCGTGCCGTATGGCGTTGGTGGCCAGCTCGCTGACCACCAGCAGCACCTCGTCGCTCGCCGGGAGGCCCGCGGAGGCCAGGGCTTCGGCCACGAACCGGCGCGCGGCCGGGACCCCGGGGAGGTCTCGGCGGAAGCGGCGGCTGGAAGCCATGCCCATCCACCTACCCGTGCCGTGAAAGGGGAAACACCGGCCTGGCGCGAGCGGGCGTCGCCCACCATGATGTCTGGGCCATGCCGGACCTGGAGATCCAGATCGAGGGTTCCCCCCAAGATCCCCGCTTCGTGCTGCGGGGGGAGATCGACGTCTCCACCGTCGTCGCCCTGCGGACCGCGGTCCACCAGCTCGACCAGCCCCAGGTGGAGCGCCTCTCGCTCGACCTCCGCGAGGTCACCTTCATGGACTCGACCGGCCTCGGCTGGCTGGCTGGGCTCGCTCGCAGCGGCACCGCGGTGTCGCTGTTCGAGGTCTCGCCCTCGATCCGCAAGCTCCTCGGGATCACCGGCATCGACGGCGTGGTCGCCGTCGCCGACGGCTGACCTAGCGGCGCACGACCTCGGGGTCCCGCTCGGGGGCACCGTCGGCATCCGACGAGCGGTAGACGGCGTCGACCACCGCGTGGGCGGGTAGCGCCTCGCGGAACGGCGGGTCGGCGGGCCGGCCGTCGCGCACGGCCTCCAGGAAGGCCTGGGCCGGGTTGCTCCGGTCGTCGCCGAGGCCGACGACGTGGGCCTCGAGCTCGTTCCCCTTCAGCGACTGCTCCGGCTCGCCCGTGTACTGCCACCGCACCGGCCCGAAGAGGTCACCCTCGACCACGACGTGGAGCCGCTCGCACAGCACCTCGATGTGGCGGCCGCTCTGGCGCTCGAGCATGTCGTGCCACACCGACACGAGGGTGGCCACCGCTCCGGACTCGAAGTCGAACCGCACCGCCGCCACGTCGTCGATGAGCTCGTAGCCGTGGTGCGTCCGCGTTCGGGCCGAGAGCGCCGAGATCGGGCCCAGCCACCAGCGCAGCACGTCGACGTCGTGGATCGAGTGCTCCAGCATCGTGCCGCGGCCGCAGAGCGCCGGGTCGGCGCGCCACGTGGAGCCGTACTGGCCCTGGATCGGGAGGTACTGGTCGTCGCGGAACGACACGGCCAGCACCGCGCCCGCCCGCGGGTCGGCGATCAGGTGGCGGACCAGCCGTGACGGTGCGAGGAACCGCATCACCAGCCCGACCTGGTTGATCACGCCCGCCCGCTCCACGTCGTCGACCATGGCGGCCACCACCGCGGCATCGACGCCGAGCGGCTTCTCGCAGAACACGGCCTTGCCGGCCGCCGCCACCTTCGCGACCAGGCGCGGGTGCTCGGAGGTCCAGGTCGTGATGTAGACGGCATCGGCGGCCTCGATCACGCCGTCTTCGTCGAGCACCGCCGCCCCCACCGTGCTCGCCAAGGACGCCGCCCGCTCCGGGTCGACATCGCACACGGCGACCACCTCGTGCTCGACGGTGGCCTGCGACAGGAACCACAGGTGCATCTGCGTGATGAACCCGGCCCCGATGAACCCGATCCTCACGGCCATCGGGGGCAATATGGCACAGATGTCGACCGACGCCGGGCCGGAGCAGGTCGAGCCAGAAGAGGTCGTTCGGACCAGCCCGGTGCTCTGGGTGGTGCTCGGCGCGGGGATCCTGCGCGTCCTGGCGGTGATCGGCCAGAACGCGATCGTCTGGGCCGACTCCCCCACCTACGAGAACCTCGACTTCACCGGTCGCTCGATGCGGCCGTGGGTCACCCCGCTCCTCTACGAGCTCATCGAGGCCAACCCCAAGCGGGTCATCGTGCAGGCCGTCATCGGTGGGCTGTGCTGGGGCTTCCTCGCCCTGCAGGCCGCCCGCCTGGCGTACGACGAGCGGGTCCGCTGGGGGATCCTCCTGGCCATCCTGGCCCTGTCGCTCACCACGGCGGTCACGAGCTGGGACGCCACCGTCCTCTCCGAGTCCCTCGCGCTGTCGTTCGGGGCACTCCTCCTCGGCGCCCTGATCCGGTGGGCGGGGGATCCGCGGTGGCCCACCGTCGCGCTCGTGCTGGTCGGCTGGACGCTGTGGATCTGGACCCGGCAGGCCCACCTGCTCCTCGGCCTCGCCGCCGTCGCCACCCTCGCCGTCGTGCTGGTCGCCGGGGCCGTTCGCCACAAGGGCGTGGCCCGCTCGTCCTGGGGGCTGCTCGCCGGCCTCGCGGTCCTCACCGGGCTCGCCGTCGTCACGTACAGCCGGAACACCCACGTGGTGCACTACAACCTCAACCAGATCATCGACGCCCGGATCCTGTCGGACCCGGACGACACCCAGTGGTTCGTCGACCGCGGGATGCCCGAGCCCGGCGACGAGGCGGCCCGGCGCCGCATCGGCCGCTGGATCGACACCGACGGGGTCGGCGTCTACGTGCGCTACCTGGCGCTGCACCCGTGGGACACGCTCACCGACCCGCTCGAGTCCCTCGTGAGCGACCGGCCTCCGTTCGCCGACAAGGAGCGGGGCGACGAGGTGATGCTGGCCAGCCCCGACCGCTACGGCGTCGGCCGCGAGGTCCTGCCCGAGGTCGTCGAGGACCTCCTGTTCGGACCGGGACAGGCTGGGGTCGTGGTGTTCGTGTTCGTGGGCGTCGTCGGCCTCACGGCCTGGGAGTGGCGCCGGCGCGGCGCGGACCGGCGCTGGACCATCCCGCTGGTCGTGCTGGGCCTGCAGATCCCCGCGCTGATCGCGGTGTACCACTCGAGCACGGCGGAGCTGGGACGGCTCGCGCTGCCCTCGGCCGTGCTCATCCGGATCACGCTCCTCGTGCAGCTCGGGCTGCTCGTGGAGCGACGGGTGTCAGGCGGGCTTGCGCCACCAGACGGCGGTCCAGTCGACCTCGTGGATGGGGGCGGTGATCCCGCAGCGGTCGCGGTGGTCGTGGACGGCCCGACGGCAGGCGTCGATGCCCCCGTAGTCGTCGACGAGGACGAAGCCCCCGGGTGACACCAGCGGCTCGAGGTGCGTGAGCGCGTCCATCGTGGACTCGTACATGTCGCCGTCGAGCCGGAGCACGGCGATGGGCCCGATCTCCTTGGCCACCCCGGGGAGGGTGTCGCGGAACCAGCCCTGGACGAACCGCACCCGGTCGTCGAGCAGCCCGTAGCGCTCGAAGGCGGCCTGCACCCGCTCCACGCCGACGGCCAGCTCCGGGTACTCGTGGAACCGCATCTCGACGTCCATCGGATAGCGGTCGGCGTCGGCCTCGGGCAGCCCCTCGAACGAGTCGCACGCCCACACCGTGCGGGTCTCGTCGCCGAGCGCGGCGAGGATCGCCCGGAGGTAGATGGCGGTGCCGCCGCGCCACACCCCGGTCTCCACCAGGTCGCCGGGGACGCCGTCGACGATGGCGCGCGACGTGCAGTCGAGGACGTTGGCCAGCCGGGCCAGGCCGACCATCGTCTCGGCGTGCGGCGGCCAGTCGTTGCCCACCGCCCGCACGTCGCGGTCGGCACCCGGGCGCACGACGCGCCAGCCCTCGCCGCGGAGCAGGTCCCGGAGCCCGGCGGGCTCACCCCCGGGCCAGCTCCGCAGGTCGACGTTCCGCACCTCCTCGTCGAGGAAGAGGTCGCGGGTCAGGCAGCCGGCGAGCAGGTCGAGGTAGCGGGCGGCCGGTTCGGCCAACGGGGGGCGCATCCCCCGATCATGGTCCAGCCGACCCGAGCACCTCGTTCCACTCCTCGATGCGCCACGACCTCACGACGCCGTGGAGGATGAACGGGTCGCCGTCGACGAAGGTGTCCGCGGCCTCACGGGTGGTGAAGATCCCCATGGCCCCACGGGTGACGTCCGAGAAGGGCCCGATCATCAGGAGCGTGCCGGCCTCGGCGTACACGCTCCACCGGGCGCAGTGGGCGGGGAAGTGCTCCTCGATGCGGTCGAGCGCGTCGGGGTTGGTCTCGTAGAACACGACGTAGAGCATGGGCGCGACAATACCGTCAGCCCTGCTGGTAAGCGCGATCAGGCGGTCTCGATCGCGGCGGCCACCTCGAGGCCGAGGGTGGTGATCGCCGTCTCCCGCAGCAGGTACTTCTGCACCTTGCCGGAGATCGTCATCGGGTACTCGTCGACGAACAGCACGTAGCGCGGCACCTTGTAGTGGGCGATCTTGCCCTTGCAGTGCTCGCGGATCTCGTCCTCTGTGGCGGTCACGCCCTCCTGGAGCCGCACCGCCGCCACGAGCTCCTCGCCGTAGCGCTCGTCGGGCACGCCGACCACCTGCACGTCGAGCACGGCGGGATGCGTGTAGAGGAACTCCTCGACCTCGCGGGGGTACACGTTCTCGCCGCCGCGGATCACCATGTCCTTGCTGCGGCCGACGATGTTCAGGTAGCCGTCGTCGTCCATCACCGCGAGGTCACCGGTGTGCATCCACCCGTCGGCGTCGATGGCCTCTGCCGTCCGCTCGGCGTCGCTCCAGTAGCCCGACATCACGGAGTAGCCCCGTGTGCAGAGCTCGCCGGTCTCCCCGCGCTCGAGCGTGCGGTCGGGGTCGTCGGGCGCGCAGACCCGGACCTCGACGTGCGGGTGGGTGCGACCGACCGTGGAGGTGCGGCGGTCGAGGGTGTCGTCGGGCAGCGTCTGGGTGGACACGGGTGACGTCTCGGTCATTCCGTAGCAGATGGTCACCTCGGTCATGTGCATGCGGTCGATGCACTGCTTCATCACCTCGACCGGGCACGGCGAGCCGGCCATCACCCCGGTGCGCAGCGACGACAGGTCGAACGACGCGAAGTCCGGGTGGGCCAGCTCGGCCACGAACATCGTGGGCACGCCGTAGAGCGCCGTGCACCGCTCGTCCTGCACCGCCTGGAGCACCGCGCCGGGCTCGAAGGCGTCGGCCGGGATCACCATCGTGGCGCCGTGCGTGGTGCACCCGAGGTTGCCCATGACCATCCCGAAGCAGTGGTAGAAGGGCACCGGGATGCACAGGCGGTCCTCGTGGGTGAAGCCCTGCAGCTCGGTCACGAAGTAGCCGTTGTTCAGGATGTTCCGGTGCGAGAGGGTGGCGCCCTTCGGGAAGCCGGTGGTGCCCGACGTGTACTGGATGTTGATGGCGTCGCCGGGGGCGAGGGTGGCCCGCCGGGCCTCGAGCTCGTCCACCGACGCGGCCGTCGACTCGTCGAGGAGCGCGTCCCACTCCGCGTCCCACAGGAACACCACCGACTCGAGCTGCGCGCGCTCGGCGCGGACCTCGGCGACCATGGCCCGGTAGTCCGACGTCTTGAACGTGGGGGCCGCGATGAGCATGCGGCAGCCCGACTGGTCGAGCACGTACGCCAGCTCGTGCGAGCGGTACGCCGGGTTGATGTTCACGAGCACCACGCCGATCTCGGCGGTGGCGTACTGGACGAGGGTCCACTCGGCGTAGTTCGGGCTCCACAGCCCGACCCGGTCGCCCGCCTGCAGCCCGGCCGCGAGCAGGCCACGGGCCAGGAGCTGCACCCGCTCCCCCAGCTCGTCGTAGGTCCAGCGGATCCCCTGGTGCACCGACACCAGCGCCTCGCGGCTCCCGTGCTCCGCGATCGTGCGGCGGAGGTTGTCGCCGATGGTCTCCTCGAGGAGCGGCACCCCGGTGGGCCCCGCGTCGATGGCTGCGGTCACGACTGGTCCCCCTTGGAATCGAGTCCCGGGGGGAATCTAGAACGGCGGGATCAGGCGGCGCGGCCGAGGAGGAGGTTGGCCAGCTCCTGCGGTCGGTCAACCGTGAGGGTGATCGACGGGTGGCGCAGGACGCCGAGCGGCTCCATGGCCTTGATCGGCGTCGCCAGGCGGATGCAGACGCCCTGGCGGCGGTTGGTGGCGAAGGTGATGCCGCGGTCGGCGAAGCTGAGATGCGGTGGGCCGATGGTCTTCAGCAGGTTGTACGGGCCGCTCACCTCGGCGCCGGTGATGTTCGACCGATCGATCTCGGCCCGCCAGCGACCGAAGCGGGCCACGAGGCGGTCGTCGTCGACCTCCACGGACGCGGTCGCCGGCGTGATGCCCAGCGGCCGGGCGGCCCAGCGGAACGCGCCGTCGAAGGCGAACTCGAAGACGTGCGGCTGGACGCGCAGCTGCTTCGCCTTGGCCCGCGCCTGCCGGAGGTCGGGCTTGTCCTGCTCCACGTCGGGATGGTGACCGGGTTCGTTGTCTGTGGGGATGGGGGTCTTCAGCTCGTCAGGCACGATGGGCCGCTACCCGACCGAGCCCGGGCTCAACCCGGCCGGCCACCGGTGTCCACGGCGAACGACGACCAGAGCGCGGCGTACCGGCCGCCGCGGGCCACGAGCTCGTCGTGGGTGCCCTCCTCGGCGATGTGGCCGCCGTCCACCACGAGGATGCGGTCGGCGGTCCGGGCCGTCGGGAGGCGGTGGGCGACGAGCAGCGTGGTGCGCCCGCGGGCGACCACGCCCATGGCCCGCTGCACGCGCGCCTCGCTGGCCAGGTCGAGGTTCGAGGTGGCCTCGTCGAGCAGGAGGATGGCCGGGTCGACGAGCCGGGCCCGGGCGAGGGCGATGAGCTGCCGCTGGCCCGCCGACAGGCTCCGGCCCCGCTCGGTGACCTCCGTGAGGAACCCGTGCGGGAGCGAGGCCACGAGCTCGTCGGCACCGACGGCCACGGCGGCGGCCTCGACCTCGTCGTCGGTGGCGTCGGGGCGGCCGTAGGCGATGTTGTCCCGGATGGTCCCCGTGAACAGGAACGCCTCCTGCGGCACCACGCCGAGCCGGCGCCGGTACTGGCCGAGGTCGAGCTCCCGCAGGTCGACCCCGTCGACCGTGACCCGGCCGTCGGTCGGGTCGTAGTAGCGGGCCACGAGCTTCACGAGGGTCGACTTGCCCGCGCCGGTCTCGCCGACGAGCGCCACGGTCTCCCCCGGCCGGATCTCCACGTCCACGCCGGTGAGCGCCTCAGCGCCGACGGTGCCCGGGTAGCGGAAGCGCACCCCTTCGAACCGGATCGCCCCCTGCAGCTCGCCGACCGGCCGCGGGTCGATGGCTTGGGGCGTGCTGGTGGGCGTGCCCATGAGCTCGTCGATCTTCTCCATCGACGCGCTGGCCTGCTGCCAGATGTCGAACACCGCCGAGAGCTGCTGGATCGGCGCGAAGAACAGGTTGAGGTAGAGGAGGAACGCGATGAGCACGCCCGGCTCGATCGTGCCGTCCTGCACCAGCCCCACGCCTCGGCCGAGCACGATGGCGGCGGCGAGGTCGGCCAACAGGAGCACGAACGGGAAGTAGAACGCGATGAGGCGCTGGGCCACGGTGCGGTCGGCCAGGTACTGGCTGTTGAGCGACTTGAAGCCGCCGATGTTCTTGTCCTCGCGGGAGTAGGCCTGGGCCACCCGCACCCCGGAGAGGCTCTCCTGCAGGTTGGCGTTCACGGTGGCGATGGACTCGCGGGCCCGCTGGTAGGCCCGGCTCGAGAGCCGGCGGTACCACCAGGTGGCGATCACCAGCGGGGGGAGCACCGCGGCCGCGGCCAGGGCCAGCGGTGGCGACAGGATCACCAGGAACACGAACACGCCGATGCAGGTGAACACGTTGACCACGGCGTTGATGAGCCCCTGCTGCAACAGCTGCGAGAGCGACTCGACGTCGGTGGTCATGCGGGTCATCACGCGGCCGGCGAGCTCGCGGTCGTAGAAGTCGAGGGCGAGGCGCTGGAGGTGGCTGAAGATCCGGATGCGCAGCGCGTAGAGCAGGCGCTCCGCGGTGCGGCCGGTGACCAGGGTGTAGAGGAACGTGAGGAGCCAGTCGCCCAGCGCGGCGAGGAGGAAGAGCCCGGTGGCGAGCCGGAGCGCGCCGAGGTCGCCGTTGCGCACGCCGTGGTCGAGGCCCTGGCGGACGAAGAACGGGCCGAGGAGCGTGAGGATCGTGTCGAGGACCACGAGCGCGAAGCCGAGGCCGAGGGCCGCCCGGTAGGGCTGCACGAACGACCGGAGCCGGAAGCGATCGGCGGGGGCGGCGGCCTCGGCGGCGACGTCGACGTCAGGGTCGCTGTCGGCCGGGGGCAGCTTCGCCAGCGCGGCGAGCAGCTCGGGGGTGGGGGCCAGGGCCATGCCGATGGCTCCCCCGCCCCCGGGCGGCCCGATGCGGGCCACGCCGTCGGCGGTGGCCTTGGCCTTCGGGCCGTCCGGGTCGACGGCCTCGTAGGGCCACAGCCGGTCTCGGTCGGACACGGCCACCGGCGCCGACGGGACGGGGATGTCGATCGAGCCGTCCTCCGGGCCCGACAACAGGTCCCGGTAGAGCTGCGAGCGGGCCACGAGCTCGTCGTGCGAGCCCTGGTCGACCACGCGGCCCCGGTCGACCAGCACGATGCGGTCGGCCAGGCGGAGCGTCGAGCGCCGGTGGGCCACGAGGAGCGTGGTGCGCCCCTGCATCACGTGACGCAGCGTGGCGTGGATCTCCTCCTCGGTCGTGCTGTCGATCGACGACGTGGCGTCGTCGAGGATCAGGATCCGGGGGTCGGTGATGATCGCCCGGGCCAGGGCGATGCGCTGGCGCTGGCCGCCGGACAGGGTGAGGCCCCGCTCCCCCACGACCGTCTGGTAGCCGTCGGGCAGGGCGTCGATGAACTCCTCGGCCTCCGCGACGCGGGCGGCGGCCTGCACCTCCTCGTCGGTCGCGTCGGGCCGGCCGTAGGCGATGTTCGACCACACCGTGTCGGAGAAGAGGAACGACTCCTCGAACACGACGCCCACCTGGCCCCGCAGCGAGTCGAAGGTGACGTCGCGCACGTCGATGCCGTCGATGGTGATGGCGCCCTCGGCCACGTCGTAGAACCGGGGCAGCAGCAGCGCCACCGTGGACTTCCCCGAGCCGCTGCCGCCCACGAGGGCCACGGTCTCCCCGGCGCCGACCTCGAGGTCGAACCCGTCGAGCACCGGCGCGGAGCGGGTGTAGCCGAAGCGGACGCGGTCGAAGCGCACCGCCCCGGTGACGGGCGGCAAGTCCGGTGCGTCGGGCCGCTCGGCCACCATCGGGTTGGCGTCGAGCACGTCGAGGAGCCGCTCGGCCCCGGCTCGCGCCTGCTGGCCCACCGCGATGAGGGTGGCGAACATCCGCACGGGCGCCACCAGCTGCACCAGGTACGAGGAGAACGCCAGGAACGCGCCGAGGGTGATGTTCCCCTCGATGGCCAGCCATCCGCCGAACCCGAGCACGGCCACCTGAGCCAGCACCGGGATCGACGACAGCGTCGGCGTGTAGCGGGCCTGCAGCTGGATGAGGCGGACGCGCGCCCGGAACAGGTCGGCCCCGGCGTCGGCCAGGTGGTGCAGCTCGCGGTCCTCCTGGCCGAAGCCCTTCACCACCCGCACCCCGGTGACGGCCTCGTCGACGACGCCGGCCACCTCGCCGGCTCGCTGCTGCGCGTCCCACGAGGCGGGGAACACCGTGCCGCGCAGGCGCAGGGCGACGGCCATGAGCAGCGGCACCGCCACGAGGGCCACGAGCGTGAGCGGCGGCGACAGCCAGAGCATCACCCCCAGCGACACCACGAAGAGGACGAGGTTGCCGAGCATGATCGGCAGGAACGACAGCAGGGCCTGGAGCAGACCGATGTCGGTGGAGGCGCGCGACACGAGCTGGCCGGTCTGCAGCTGGTCGTGGCTGCCGAAGTCGAGGCGCTGGAGGCGCTCGAACACCGCGTTGCGCAGGTCGAACTGCACGTCGAGCGCGACCCGGCCTCCGAAGAAGCGGCGGACGTAGGCGGCGCCGAACCCGAACAGGCCGCACACGACGAGCAGCGTGAGCCACGGGGCGAGCGAGCGACCCGAGTCGGGCAGCACGTCGTCGATGACGATCTTGGAGATCACCGGGGTGGTGGCCCCGACGGCCTGACCGGCCACCGACATGCCGAAGGCCAGCACGACGTCGCGCCGGTGCGCGAGGACGAACGGCGACAGCCGGCGGATCCATCCGCCGGACCCGGGGGGCTTGGGCTGCGGTGTCGTCCGGTCGACCGGTGCCGGCCGGCTCATCAGGCGGTCCACGCGACGACGGGGCCGGCGACCTGCAGCATCTCGTCGAGCTGCGCCGGGTCGGTGCCGATCTCCCCCACGCCGCCATGGCGCACCAGGTCGTCCAAGCGGGCCTCGTGGTCCTCCGGCGCCATCGCCGGGCCCTCGGGGGCCCACACCTCGAGGGCGACGGTCACGCCGAGCGACGCCGCCAGGTCGAGCAGGGCCCGGTGCACGTCGGTGACCTCCTCGCTCACGGCGAGGACGGCCCGACCGGGATCGAGCAGGCGGGCCACGATGGCGGCGGCCAGCCCCGACCCGGTGGCATCGCGGTCGGCGCTCACGAGCACACCGCCCACACCGGTGGTGCCGAGCGTGCGGGCCACCCAGTAGCCGGCCAGGCCCGGGTCGGCCGCCACGAGCCCGCCACCACCCAGCCGCCGCCCGTAGTGCTGCGTGACCTTGGTGGGCGGCAGAGGGGCCTGCGTGGCCGCCCACCCGGCCTGGGTGACGGCGGCCAGACGGGTGAAGAGCGGCGGCCGCACGATGGGCTGCGGAGCCCGCCCGCCGCGCTCCGAGAGCGGCCCCAACGCCCACGGGTGGACCTCCACGACCGGGGCGAGGCGCCAGTCGGTCAGGGCCTCCCTGGGGTCGATCCCGGTGGCCACGATGAGGTCGGCATCGCCCAGGCCGCCGAGCTCGAAGTCGCGCGCCTGGAGGCCGGCGGTGGCGAGGTGGTGGCGGCTGCGCCAGTCGAAGGCCCCCTTGGCCCCCCACGTGTTGAGGACGCCCAGGCTGCCGCCGGCGGCGAGGGCGTGGAGGCCGGGCACGGCGCCGTCGAGCACCACTCCGGGGCCGGCCAGGACCACCGGCCGCTCGGCCCGGGCCAGGGCGTCGACCACCTCGTCGTCCGGCGCCCGCCATCGGTCGGCCGGCGGGCGGTCCTCGAGCGGGGTGCCGTCGCGGCCGACGACCACCGCGTCGCCCAGGTGGATGCCGGGCTCGCGGCCGCGGATCCGCCAGTGGGCCTCGGCCAGGAGCGAGGCGAGGTCGGTGGGCGCCACCACCACGTCGACGCCCTCCAGGGGTGCGCCGTAGACGCGATCCGCGGTCACAGCGCCGCGGTCACAGCTCGTCGAGCGGGCGACGGTCCTCGACCTGGGGCTGCCGGCCGGTGCGGAGCGGGTTCAGCGGCGAGTCGACGAGCAGCTGCCGGCGCCAACGGGCCCCGAGGCCGAGCAGGTCGTCCCGCCACGGCCCCAGCGCCCCGCCCCGCAACCAGGCCTCCTCGTAGGCGACCCAGGTGGGCCAGTCGGGCATCGCCCACAGCACCACGACCTCGGAGTCGTCGGCCATGGCCACGCTGTAGGCCCCGACGGGCTCGACGCCCAGGCCGCTCACCGCCTCGAGGCCGTCCCGCTCGAGGGCCTCGAGGAAGGCCGGGCCCGTGCCGGGGGCGAGGGTGACGAGCTCGTGGGCGTAGGCGACGCCGCGCACCCCGTCGGCACAGAGCTGCTCGACGGTGCGGGTCCAGTGGGTCGGCACCACGATCCGGTCGACCCCGCCGTTGCGGAGGGCGGCCGCTTCCTTCCACCACTCGGCCAGCGAGGGGTCCTGGTCCTGACCCCCGCCGGTCTCGTGGGCGAAGTTGGCGGCCAGCGCGTCCCAGCCGTCGAGCTCCCACATGTTCACGACCTGCGGCCACGGGCCGGTGGAGCCGAGGGTGGCCCACACGCCGAGGCAGAGCATGTCCCGCTCCTCGCGCCCGATCGGGCACCAGTTCGCGGTCATGTGGTGCATGTACCGGGCGCGGTGGTGCCCGGTGATCTCGATCAGCTCGTGGATGTACACCTTCGGCGCCATGACGGCGCCCATGTTGGCAGGCCGTCAGGCCCCGAAGGGGTTGGTGCGGATGCGCTACGCCCGGAAGGCGTTCTTGGCCTGCCGGCGGAAGCCGAAGCCCGCCAGCAGGAGCATGAGGCCGATGGCCGCCTCGACCTCCAGCGGTCCACCGGTCCGGGGCAGGCCCGGGGTGGTGGACGTCGGGGGCTTGGCGGTGGTGACCTCGTCGTCGCAGTCGGGGTCGCCGATGCGGGCGGTGCCGTCGGAGGCGTTGCGAGCGGAACCCTGGTTGCTCACGATGCCGTCGCCGGTCGCGGTCTGCTCGAGGACGGCCCGGTTGAACGAGTCGTTGCCGGTGCCGTGGTTGTCGCCCGTGTCGGCGATGCCGAGGCCGGCGTTGGCGGTGGTGCCGAGGATCGAGGAGATCACCGGCGAGCCGTCACCGTCGATCACGGCGCCCTGGGTCATGACCGTGTCGGAGTCGTTGCCGATGGCACGAGCGTTGCCCGAGCCGACCTCGGCGGTGCCGTCGGACTGGTTGCCGGCATCACCGGAGCTGCTGGCGACCTGGTTCCCGAGACCGAGGAGGTCGACGTCGATGGTGGACGTCTGGGTGGTGGTCGCCCCGTTGTCCGACGAGTTCCCGGTGGCGGTGTTGAGCCCGGTCAGGGCCACACCAGCGCCGAGGTTGGCCACCACGCCGGTGGTCGGAACGAGGACCACGGAGCCGCCGTTGGCGGAGACGTCCATGTCCTGGGCGATGGTGGTGTCCGAGATGTTCCCGGACGCCGTGGCATCGCCGCTGCAGGCGCAGGCGTCGCCATCCGACTCGTTCTCCGCCACGCCGCTCGAGGAGGCGATGGCGTTGCCGAGCAGGATGTCGCCGTCGACGGTGACCGTGTCGGTCTGCGTCAGCGTGGCGTTGTTGAGCGACTCGTTGCCGATGGCGGTGTTGTCGCCGGTGTCGGCGAGGCCGAGCCCGCCGTTGATCACGAGCGCCGTCTGCGGCGTGAGGATCAGCCCGAGCCCGCTGTCGGCGTCGACGTTCTGGTGGACGTGCGTCGTCGACTCGTTGCCGGAGGCAGTGGCATTGCCGGTGCCGACCTTGGCCGACCCGTCGGACGTGTTGGTGGCATCACCCGCCGTGGAGCTGATCAGGTCGCCGCTCACGCCGAAGCCGACGAGCGGGCCGGACACGCCGGCTCCGCCGGCCCCGCCGAGTGGAGCCATGACCGCCGTGCCATTCATGCCAAAGGCGGGCGTTGCGCCGGCGCCATCGGTGCCTGCCATGCCGGCGTTGGCACCGGGCGCTCCTTGGACCCCATCCGCGGCACCGTCGGCGCCCGTGACGCCGGGCCCTGCGCTCGCACCGAATGTGCCGTTGGCGCCCGGGCCCCCGGTATCGCCGTCAGTGCCGTTCATCCCCACTGTCCCGTCGGTACCGGTGGCGTCGCCGCCATCGGCCGCGCTGCCCGCAGGGATCGTGGCGGCGCCGCCGGCGCCGCCCAGGGCCGTGCCGCCGGTGACGTCGCCGGTGGTGGCCGTGGAGGTCTGGGTCTTCGTGGCGGTGTTGTCGGACGTGTTGCCGCTGGCGGTGTTGTCGCCGGTCTCCGCGGTGCCCAGGCCCACGTTGGCCACGATGGCCGTCTGCGGGGTGATCACGAGGCCGCCGGTCGCCGTCTGATCGCCGACCTGGCCCACCGTGGTGACCGAGTCGTTGCCCGTGGCGGACGCATCGCCCGTGTCGACCGAGGCCGAGCCGTCGGAGGACGAGCCGGCCGCCCCCGAGGCGGTGGCTACGAGATCGCCCGAGGCGCCGACGCTGCCGCCGAGGGCGGCCGCGATGCCGCCGACGCCGCCGACCACCGGGGACGTCGAGCCGGGCGCGCCGCCAGGTGGGGACGAGCCCTCCGCCGCCGCCCATGCCACCGACGCCACCCATGGCGCCAGTGCCACCCGTGCCGCCCGAGGTGCCCATGCCGCCCGTAGAGGCGCCGGCGCCCGTCTGCGTCGCGTCGCCACCGGGCCGGCGAGACCGCCGGGTCCACCGGCGGACCCGCCGCCGTTCCCACCGGCCCCACCCTGGCACCGGTGGCGTCGCCACCGTCACCGGCGTCGACGGACGCAGCTCCTCCGTCGCCGGACGTCGCCTCGAGGGCAGTGGAGCCGGTGGACGACGTGGTGACCTGGGTGGTGGTGGCCATGCTGGCCGACTCGTTGCCGGTCGCCTGGTTCGTGCCCGTGTCGGCCTGCGCGACGCCGGCGTTGACCACGACGGCGCTCTGCGGCGCGATCACGCCGCCGAGCACGGCCTGGGCCGGCCCGTCCTGGTCGATGCTGGTGGAGGACCGCGACCCGGTCGCGTCGGCGTCGCCAGTCGAGATCGAGGCATCGCCGTCGGAGGAACGCGACGCCTCGGCCGAGGACGAGCTCACCACGTCGCCGCTGAGGCCGACCGACAGGCCGTCGGCCGTGGCCAGCGGGCCGCCGAGGCCGCCGACCGCGATCGGGAGGCAACGCAGCAGGCCGCCGCCTGCGATGGCGGAGCTGCCCGGAGCCGCCGGCGCCGCCGGCAGCCGCCGAAGCCAGGCACACCGCCCGCGCCACCCGTGCCGCCGGCCCCGCCGGTGGCGGTGGCGGCACCTGTGCCGGGGGTGATCGGTGGCCATGCCACCGGCGCCGCCCGGGGCCGCCATACCGCCGGTGACGGCGCCGCCGGTGCCGCCGTTGCCGCCGGCGCCGCCGGTGGAGGTGCCACCCAGCGCCCCTGTGGCAGTGGCCGCGCCGCCGTCGCCACCCGTGGCCGAGGTGTCGATGGAGCCGACGCTCGTGGTGGTGGTCTGGTCGACGGTGTCGGTGCCCGTGGTGGTGTTCCCGAAGGCGTCGTTGTCGCCGGTGTTGGCCGTGGCGATCCCGAGGTCGATCACGGCGGCATCCTGGGACGCGAGCACGAACCCGAGGCCGGAGACGCCTTGGCTCGCCGTTCTGGTCGATGTCGACGTGGCCGACGTTGCCGCTGGCCGAGGCATTGCCGGTGCGGACGCTGGCCGACCCGTCGGAGGTGTTGGAGGCCGACGCCGAGCCGTTGTTGATGACGTCGCCGGTGGCGGCGCCGCCGATGCCGGTCGCCACCGCGGCCCCGCCGGGCAGCCCGGTGGAGATCACGCCCGAGCACGCTGCCCGCGCCGCCGAGGCGCCGACGAAGGTTGGCGAGGCCGCCGGACCCGCCCGCGCCACCGGTTCCGGCGCCGCGCCGGCGCCCGTGGCCGCCGCACCGCATGCCGCCCGCCCCACCGGCGCCGCCCATCGCGACAGCCGGAGTCCCCCGCGCCGACGACGTCGGAGGCGGCGTCGCCGCCCGCCGCGCCCGACGCCGCCGTCGCCGCCAGTGGCGGCAGCCCGCGGCGCCGCTGTCGCCGGCATCGCCGCCGAACGAGGCACCGCCGGAGCTGCCGTTCGACGTCGCGTCACCGGAGTCGCCGGAGATGGCCTCGACGGTGTTCGGCACCGGCGTTGGTCGTGGTGGTCTGGTCGACGACGCTCGACGTGTTCGATGCGTTGCCGGTCGCGGTGTTGCTGCCGCTGGTGGCCGAGGCGACCCCGATCTCCGCGACCACTGCGCTCTGCGGGGTGATCGCGACGCCGAGGCCGTCGAGCGCGGTGGCGCTGGTCTGATCGACCTCCACCGAGCTCGTGTTGCCGGTGGCCGAGGCCGACCCGGTGGCGATGTCGGCACTGCCGTCGCTCGAGACCGAGCTCGAGGCCGAGCCGTTCGTGACGATGTCGCCGGCGATCAGGCCCGACGTGCCCGTGGCCACGGCCGGCAGGGCCGGGAGGAGCCCGCCGAGGGGGTTGGCCGATCGCGCCGACGACACCGCGGCGAGGCCGCCGATGGCCGAGCCGCCCGCCGCACCCATGCTGCCCGACGAGCCGCCGGTGGCGCCGCCGCCGCCGCCGCCCGCGCCGCCCGCCCCGCCGACGGTGGTCGACGTGCCGCCGATCGTGCCGTTGCTGTCGCTGTCCGCGGCACCGCCGGCGCCACCCATGCCGCCTGCACCACCAAGGCCAGCGCCACCGGCGCTCCCGTCGCCACCGCCGCCGCCGGTGGCATCGCCGCCCGCCACCCCGGTGGCCGTGCCGCTGCCACCCTCGCCACCGTGGCGGTCACCTCGGACGAGCCGGCGTTGGTGGTGGTGGTCTGCGTGACGGTGGAGTCGGTGATCGAGGCGTTGCCCGTCGCGCCGTTGCCGCCCGACGAAGCGGTGCCGAACCCGGCGTTGAGCACGAGCGCGGTCTGCGGGGCGAGCACCACGCCGGCGCCGGGGAGCTGCGTGCCGCTCTCCTGCGAGATGTCGGTGCTGCCCTGGTTGCCGGTCGCGCTGGCTCCGCCGGTGGCGACGGAGGCCGAGCCGTCGGAGGTGATGTCGGAGGAGCCGTTGCTCGTGGTGAACAGGTCGCCGGCGATCAGCGAGCCGCTGGCGGTGGCGGTGGCCGCCGCGCCCACGCTGCCGTTGGCCGTGGCCGTGCTGCCCGCCGTGCCAGTGGCCATGCCGCCGGTGCCGCCGGCCGTGCCGTCGCCACCCAGGCCTGCGCCGCCGGCGCCACCGGCGCCGCCCGCACCACCCGTGGCGTCGGCCATGGCGCCGGAAGCGTCGGCGATCCCACCGGCGCCACCGGCCCCGCCGATCCCGCCGACGCCGACCCCGCCGGCGCCACCGGCCCCGCCCGTGCCGCCGATGGCGTCGCCGCCCTCGCCGCCGGTGGCCGTGGCGTCGCCGCCATCGCCGCCGTCGGCCACGGAAACGGCCGATCCGGCGTTGGTGGTGGTGGTCTGCGTGGTGGTGGCGTCGTTGAAGGAGAGGTTGCCGACGGCCGCATTGCCACCGGAGCTGGCACTCCCGACGCCCACGTTGGCCACGAACGCGGTCTGGGGAGCGATGGTCGCCCCCGCGCCCGCCTGGCCGGTGTCCGTGTCCTGGTCCACCGCGGTGAGGGACCGGTTGCCGGTGGCATCCGCCGAGCCGGTGCCGATGGAGGCCGAGCCGTCGCTGGAGGTGTCGGCGTGGCCCTGGCCCGCGACCACGAGGTTGCCGGCGAGGAGGTTGGCCGTCGCGGTGGCCGTGGCGTCACCACCGGCTCCGCCGGTCGCCGTGGCCGCCCCGCCGGTGCCGCCCGTGGCCGAACCGCCCGTGCCGCCCACGCCGCCGATGCCGCCGCCCGTGCCCATGCCGCCGTCGCCGCCGGCGCCACCCGCGCCACCCGTGGCCATGCCCGACCCGCCGGTGGCGGCAGCCGCACCGCCGTCGGCGCCGGCGCCGCCCGATCCGCCCGTGCCCGTGCCGCCCATGCCGCCGATGCCGCCCGTGCCGCCGGTGGCCGCACCACCCTCGCCGCCGGTGGCGGTACCCGCTCCACCCTCGCCGCCGGTGGCGGTCGCGGACGCCGTGCCGGCGTTGAGCGTGGTGGTCTGGTCGGTGGTGCTGAAGTTCCCAGAGTCGTTGCCGGTGGCGTTGTTCCCACCCGTGGAGGCGGTGCCCAGCCCGGCGTTGACCACGAGGGCCGTCTGCGGGGTGAGGATCGGGCCCGCGCCGCTGCGCTCGGCCGCCGCGTCCTGGTGGACGGTGGTGAGCGACGCGTTGCCCGTGGCCGACGCGTCGCCGGTGGTGACCGACGAGGTGCCGTCGGACGCCGCGTTGGAACCGCCGGCGTTCGACACCAGGGCGTTGCCCGCCAAGACGTTCGCGGTGGCGTCGGCCGTCGCCGCGCCACCCATGCCGCCGGTGGACGTGGCGTTGCCGCCCATGCCCGCGGTGGCGGCGCCGCCGGCGCCGCCGGTACCGCTCTCGCCGCCGGTGCCCAGACCACCCATCCCGCCGGCGCCGCCGGTGCCGCCCATGGCCGAGCTCGCGCCGCCGAACCGGTGCCGGCCCCGCCGGCGCCGCCGGCCCCGCCCGCACCGCCCTGTCCGGTGCCGCCGTCGGGGGACGCACCACCCGTGCCGCCGGTGGCGACGCCACCGACGCCGCCGGTGGACGTGGCATCGCCGCCGGCGCCGCCCGTGGCGGGGGCCTCGGCCGTGCCGGCGTTGAGGTTGGTCTCCTGGAGGTGCGTGGCCGTGTTCGTCGAGGTGTTGCCGGTGGAGAAGTTGTTGCCGGTGTCGGCGGTGGCGAGACCGGCGTTGACCACGATGGCGGACTGCGTCTGTACGTGCGTGCCGGTGACGTCGGCCGACTCGGTCTGACTCAGCTCGGTGCCGGACGCGTTGCCCGTGGAGCTGGCGTCGCCGGTGGCGACGGAGGCCGACCCGTCGGAGGAGGTGGTGGCGTCGCCGGAGTTCGATACGAGCGAGCCGCCGAGGAGGAGCACGTTGTTGCTCACGCCAGACATCGCGAGGCCGCCGGCGCCCGCGGTCGCGCCTAGGGCGTCGCCGCTGGCGCCGCCCGCGGTGGCACCCATCGCGCCGCCCATCGCAGCGGCGGGACCACCCGTTGCCATGCCGCCGTCGCCGCCCGCGCCACCTGCGGCACCCGTGCCACCCATGCCGCCTGCGCTCCCCGTGCCGCCGGCGCCGCCGGTGCCACCAGCGTTGTCGACGACCGGCCCGCCCGCCATGCCGCCGCCAGCCGCCACCCCGTCACCGGAGCCACCGGCGCCACCCGTGCCTCCGGCGCCGCCGATGCCGGCGCCCATGCCCCCGACCGCCCCATCCATGCCCGGCACCTGCGCGGTGTCGGCCGGGCTGTTCAGGCTCGCCATGCCGCCCATGCCGTCGAGGGCGTCCGGGACCGCGTCGCCGGAGTTGATGGCGCCGTTCTGGTTGGTGGTGGCCGAGTTCATCGACTCGTTGCCGATGGCGGTGTTCTCGCCGGTGTTGGACACGCCGACGCCGGCGTTCACGACCGCGCCGCTCTGGGTGAGGATCACGAGGCCGCCGGCCGGGTCGCCGTCGCCGGCGCCCGCGACCTGCTGCACGTTGCTCGAGGAGCGGTTGCCGATGGCCTCGGCCTTGCCCGTGCTGATCACGGCGGTGCCCGCGGACGCGGTGGTGGCCGCGCCGGAGTTGCTGGCCAGGCCGTTGGGGTTGAGCGCGTTCTGCACCAGGCCCGAGGTGTTGGTGGAGTCGTTGCCGGTGGCGGTGTTGCCGCCGGTGTTGGCCGACCCGATGCCGATGTTGCTGATCGAGCCGTCCTGCAGGAGCACGAGCACGCCGCTCGTGAGACCGCCGGACTGCGAGAGCCGGCTGTCGGACTGGTTGCCGACCGCGGTGGCGTTGCCCGTGCGAACGGCCGCCGAGCCGTCCGAGGAGTTGCCGGCCGAGCCGGAGTTGGCGCTGAGCAGCAGCTCGCCGACCGCGGTCTGGTTGGCGGTGCTGGTGTTGCTGGAGGAGTTGCCGGTGGCGACGTTGCGGCCGGTGTCGGCCACGCCGAGGCCTGCGTTGTTGATCCCGCCGGTCTGCGAGCTGACGACGGCGCCGTCGTTGCCCTGCTGGTGATCGCTGTTGGCGATGTTGCCGGTGGCCGTGGCGTCACCGCTCCCGGTGCTCCCGGACCCATCAGAGGCCGTGCCGGCGTCTTGCGCGTGCGCGGTCGCCTGGCTGGCGAAGCTGAGCGCCACACCACCGGAGAGCGTCAGGAGCAGGCTCCGGACGAGGCGGCGGTTCGGAGCGGAGGGGGTGTTGCCCATTTTGGTCGTTGACTCCAGGATCGGCGGTGTTTCGGCGTGAAACTGCCGGAACCCTACTCCCACAGGCACCCCTCAGGAAGGATCCGACGCGCTTTTGCGGTACAGGGAGCAGTACGCGCCCATACAACGGGCGGTACGCTCCCGATCGTGGCCACCCAGACCCCCGGAGAGCCGGGCTCAGAAGCAGCTCAGGAGAGCCCTGACGGGGCCCCTGCGAGCCCCGCCGACGAGGCCGCCGCCAGCTGGGCAGCCACCACGGAGGCGTTCGACCACACCCTCCAGCAGCAGTCGATCCAGATCGACGAGGAGGCCGTCACGGCGGCCACCGGGATCGCCGAGCTCCTGGGCGCCAGCGTCACCGACCGCCGGAACAAGCCGACCTCCCTGCGCCTCAACGTCTCGCTGCGGGAGGCCGCCGAGGTCGCGGTGGCCCACGGCTGGTCGCCCTCGTTCACCGCCCTGGTGGAGGGCAGCCTGGCCACCGCCCTGGGCGACCTCGTGGCCGGGATCGCCGAGCAGGCCGCCCTCGACCAGCACTACGACGCCCACCCCGACACCCAGCCCGAGATGTGGGAGATCGCGGTCGCCGCCGCCCGGATCGACGGCCGGCCCGTCGCCGACCACCCCGACCTGGTCCAAGCCGCGTCCGCCGCTCTCGGGCCCGACGGCGACGTCGACACGCTCCTGGCCTGGGCCGAGGGCGCCCTGGCGGCTCGCAGCTCGTGAGGAGCGTCGCGTGAGGGTCCTGGTCCTCGGTCCGGAGGCCATCGTCGCCCTCAGCGACCCGGGCCACGCCCACCACCGCGAGGTGCTGGCGTTCTACGAGGCCAACCGCCCCGCCCGGCGCGGGAACAAGGACCGCCGCACCGTCGTGCCGGTGAGCGTGCGCGTGGCGGTCGGTTGGGACCGCACCACCTCCGTCGCCGGTCCCATCGATCGCTTGGCCCTGCGCGATGTCGTGCTCGACCGGGCCGGCGCCGACCGCGCCGCCGACGTGCGCCGGCGGTCCGGTGCCTCGCCGATCGACGCCGCCCTGGGTGCGGCGCTCACGGGCTTCCCCGGCGACGACGTCACCGTGCTCACCGGCGATCCCGAGGGCGTCGCCCTGCTCGTCGGCGACGCGCCGGTCAACATCCAACCGCTCTGACCAGGGCCGACGCGCAACGGCTCCCTCACCGGCCGAGGCCAGATCGGGAGCCGTGCTGTCAGCTGCAGGCTGAGCACCCCCAACGGGATTCGAACCCGTGCCGCCACCTTGAGAGGGTGGTGTCCTAGGCCACTAGACGATGGGGGCCAGGGCCGGAAACCCTACCCGGCACCGTCCCAGGTCGTCACACCCGGATCAGGCCTCCGGACCGAACAGGTACGCCTGCTCCGCATCGACCTCGATCGTCCGCCGTGGCGCCGACGCTGCGGCGCGAAGGTCGGCCAGCGTTCGGATCGACCCCATGAACCCCGGCTGTTCCTCCCGCATCGGGAAGGTGATCACCCCAGTCGAGTCCACGCGGCCGGTGAGAGCCCCTCCCTCGTGCACGATGTACGCCGTCCGGTCGTCCCGAAAGAAGCCCGGAGGATCGAGGAACATCACCACTGTTCCGAGGTTCCGCATGCCCTTTCGGAACGTTGTTGCGTCGGTCCTCGTACCGATCGAGAAGCCCACCCAGATCGAGTCATCGATTTCCAAAGGATCTCCACCGAGGACCTCGTCCACGTCGATCTTGAGCTTGACGGACCTCCAGTCGGCGCCAGGAGCGTCGAACGGCACCAGCCTCGACCTGGTCTCTCCGTCGACGTACCCGGCTCCCTCAGCCGTGTCAACGATCCGGCCAACGACCGCGGCGCGCACGGCACGGATCTCACGGCCGGACGGAGCACGGAACGAGACGTTCGGGAGGAGCTCGTCGAGATGGCGGTACACGTCGGAGCGCTGCGCCAGGGCGTCTCTCGCTCGAACGGTCTCCACGGCATAGGTGCGTGCGCTCTCGACCGAGGCACCACCGCTTCCGCACCCGACAACTGCAATAGCCCCAACGACGGTGACCACCAGCCAGAGCATGCGTGAGCGACGAACGTGCGTCATGAACATCTCCTTGGCCCTGGTCGGGTGTCAGTAGTGGCTGTTGATCCAGCCGACATCAGCAGTTGCGTATGAGGTCGATGAGTTGCGGGGGAACGCCATGCAGCCCGTGGCGTGTTCCAGGCCGAGGGTGTGGCCCAGCTCATGGCACGCGAGGACCCGTCGCATGGTCGTGCTCCCCGTGCGCGTGGCTGACTCGTCGAAGCGGACCTCGAACTTCTCGCACGCCCCAGCCGGATTCGGCGTCAGGCTCACACAAGCGGTCAAGCCCTCCGTGCCGCCCTGCGTCCCCGGCATCCCGTTCCAGGGATAGCCGCACCAGTCGGTGTAGTCCTGGTCATAGACCACGACGTCGGTATCGACTTGAACGAGCTCGGCGTAGAACGTGTTGAGGACGGTCGGGTCGAGGTTGTTGGTTCGGGACCAGGTCACTGCGGTGGTCATCCAGGATGAGAGGTTCGAGCTGTAGTGGAAGATGTGGTTCACGCTGTCAGCCGAGTTGCCGACCGTGCCCTGCTCGCAGCCTGTCGAGTAGGTCCGCCACACGCGCGCCGATGCCGGGGCGACGGCAAGTCCCCCGATGGTCACCGTCAGCACCAGGACTGCGACTCAGAACCCTCGGAACCGCGACATCGGCGAGCCTCCGCATCAATCCGTGGCTGCCTCCGATCGGAGGCTCGTACTGGTTCATTCGCGCGAGGGCGATGTTCCGTTACATGAGAGGCGGCCGTTAGGTTCCTGCGGATGCCGAAGGCGCAGCCGGTGGTGATGAGCGTGGAGGAGCTGAACGAGTTCCTCGCGGGCGCGTTTCCGGGGGCGCCGCGCGCCTATCGGGTGGAGCACGTGGACGAGGCCGGGATCACGATGCGGCTGCCGGCCGAGGCCGGGCAGATCCGGCCCGGGGGGACGCTCTCGGGGCCCACGATGATGAGCCTGGCCGACGGGGCCGCGTGGCTGGTGACGCTGTCCCGCATCGGGCCCGTGGCCCTCGCGGTGACGAGCAGCCTCACGATCAGCTTCCTCCAGAAGCCCCAGCCGGCCGACCTCGTAGCCCACGCCCGGCTGCTGCGGCTCGGCCGCCGGCAGTCGGTCAGCGAGGTGCGGCTCTGGAGCGAGGGGACGGACCCGGACGACCTGGTCGCCCACGCCACCGTGACCTACGCGATCCCGTCCAGCTAGGACATCAGGGCGTTCGGGTCGGCCTCGGCCACGGCCCCGGCGAACTGGGAGTTGTAGAGACGGTAGTAGGGCCCGTCGCGGCTCAGCAGGTGCTCGTGGGAGCCCTGCTCGACGATGCGGCCCTGCTCCATCACGAGGATCGTGTCGGCACCGCGGATCGTGGACAGCCGGTGGGCGATCACGAAGCTCGTGCGGCCCTTGCGGAGGCGGTTCATGGCCACCTGGACCTGCACCTCGGTCCGGGTGTCCACCGAGGAGGTCGCCTCGTCGAGGATGAGGATCGAGCGGTCGGCGAGGAAGGCCCGGGCGATGGTCAGGAGCTGCTTCTGACCGGCGCTGATGTTGTCGCCCTCCTCGTTGATCACGGTGTCGTAGCCGTCGGGGAGGTGGTGGACGAACCGGTCGACGTAGCAGGCCTTGGCGGCCTCGAGGATCTGCTCCTCGGTGGCGTCGGGGTTGCCGTAGGCGATGTTGTCCCGGATGGTCCCGCCGAAGAGCCAGGTGTCCTGCAGCACCATGCCGAGGTGGGAGCGGAGGTCGGCCCGGGGGATGCTGGCGATGTCGACGCCGTCGAGGGTGATGAACCCGGCGTCGAGCTCGTAGAACCGCATGATCAGGTTGACCAGGGTGGTCTTGCCGGCGCCGGTCGGCCCGACGATCGCGATGGTCTCCCCCGGCTCCGCCACCAGCTCCAGGCCCTCGATCAGCGCCCGATCGGGGTCGTAGGAGAAGCACACGTCGTCGAACACGACCCGGCCCTCGACCCGCTCGGGGAGCCGGGCGGCGCCGTCGGGCGTCTGCTCGTCGGCGTCGAGCAGCTCGATCACCCGCTCCAGCGAGGCGATGCCCGACTGGAACATGTTCATCATCGAGGCCAGCTGCGTGAGCGGCATGGCGAACTGCCGGGAGTACTGGATGAACGCCTGGACGTCGCCGATGCTGATGGCGCCCGTGGCCACGCGCAGGCCGCCGACCACGGCGACGATCACGTACTGCAGGTTCCCGAAGAACATCGTGGACGGCTGCATCAGGCTCGACATGAACTGCGCGCCGAACGACGACCGGTAGAGCACCTCGTTGGTCTCGTTGAAGCGGCTCTCGACCTGCTGCTGGCGACCGAAGGCCTTCACGATGGCGTGCCCCGTGAAGGTCTCCTCGATCTGGGCGTTCAGCTCGCCCGTGGATCGCCACTGCTCGATGAACTTGGGGCGGGCCCGCCCACCGATGACCTTCATCGACCACAGCGCCCCCGGCACGGTGACCAGCGCGACGAGCGCCAGGAGCGGCGAGATCGTGATCATCATCACGGCGACCCCGATCAGCAGGAGGACCGACGTCAGCATCTGGCTGAGCGTCTGCTGAAGGGTCTGCGCGAGGTTGTCGAGGTCGTTGGTGACGCGGCTCAGCAGATCGCCCCGGGCCTGGCGGTCGATGTAGCGGAGCGGGAGCGCGTTGATCTTGGCCTCCGCCTGCTGGCGCAGGCCGAACATGAGCCGCTGCACGACGCCGGCCAGGGTGAGGGCGATCCCGACGCCGAGGACGGCGGCGCCGACGTACAGGGCGATGGCCTCGTAGAGGACGTGGTGGAGCTCGGGGAAGTCGATGCCCCGGCCCGATCGGAGGCCGTCGATGACGACGTCGGTCGCCCGGCCCAGCACGCGGGGGCCGAGCACGTTGAGGACGGTGCTGGCCAGGGCCATCACCACGATCAGGGCCAGGCGGGGCCAGTCCGGGCGCAGCAGCTGGCCGAGGCGGCGGACGGCGCCGCCGAAGTCCTCCGATCGCTCGGTGGGCACCCCGCCCTGCCGCCAGCCGCCCGGCGTCCGGCGCGTCTCGGCGGGGATCTCCCGCAGCTCCTCGTTCTGCTGGGCGATGTCGGTCACGCGGCGCGCCCTTCGCCGATCTGGGACTCGACGATCTCGCGGTAGGTGGCGGATCGCTTGAGCAGCGCCTCGTGCTTGCCCCGCCCGACCACCACGCCGTCCTCGAGCACGATGATCTGGTCGGCGGTGGAGATCGTCGACACCCGCTGGGCCACGATCACCACGGCGGCCTGCCGGGTGTACGGCACGAGGGCCTCCCGGAGGCGGGCATCGGTGGCGAGGTCGAGGGCCGAGAACGAGTCGTCGAACACGTAGATGTCCGGCTTGCGGACCAGGGCACGGGCGATCGACAGGCGCTGGCGCTGGCCGCCGGACACGTTGGTGCCGCCCTGCTCGATCCGGGCCTCGAGGCCGCCGGGCATGTTCCGGACGAAGTCCTCGGCCTGGGCGACGCGCAGCGCCTCCCACATCTCCTCCTCGCTGGCGTCGGGCTTCCCGTAGCGCAGGTTCGAGGCGACGGTCCCGGAGAAGAGGTACGGCCGCTGCGGCACGAGGCCGATCGAGTTCCAGAGGACGTCGGGGTCGAGCTCGCGCACGTCGACGCCGCCGACGAGCACCTCGCCGGAGGTCGCGTCGAAGAGGCGCGGGATCAGGCTGACGAGCGTGGTCTTGCCGGCGCCGGTGGAGCCGACGATGGCCGTGGTGGTGCCGGGCTTGGTCGTGAAGCTCAGGTCGCAGAGGACGGCCTGCTCGGCGCCCGGGTAGTGGAAGCCCACGTCCTTCAGCTCCAGCTGCCCCTTCTTCGGCTGGTCCAGCACCGGGTTCGCGGGCGGGACGACGGACGAGCTGGTGTCGAGCACCTCCTGGATGCGCTCGGAGGCGACCGCGGCCCGCGGGATCATCGACACCATGAACGTCGCCATCACGACGGACCAGAGGATCTGCACCACGTACGAGAGGTAGGCGACCATCGCGCCGAGCTGGATCTCGCCCGACGAGATCCGGCTGGCACCCAGCCACACCACCGCGGCGGAGGCCACGTTGATGATGAGGTTCACGATCGGGAACATCGACGACATCAGCCGCCCGGCCCGCAGGGCCGTGGCGGTGAGGTCGGCGTTGGCCTCGGTGAACCGCTCCACCTCCTGCGGCTCCCGCACGAACGCCCGGACCACCCGGATCCCGGTGATCTGCTCCCGCAGGACCCGGTTGATCTGGTCGATGCGCTCCTGCATCTTCTGGAAGGCCGGCATCATGTTCGCCACGATCGTGCCGAGGACCACGGCGGCGAACGGGATGGCCACGGCGAGGATCACGGACAGCCCGATGTCCTCCCGCAGCGCCATCACGATGCCGACCGTGATGGTGATCGGAGCCCCGATCGCCATCGTGCAGGTCATGATCACCAGCATCTGGACCTGCTGGACGTCGTTCGTGATGCGGGTGATCAGCGAGGGCGCCCCGAACGCCCCGACCTCGCGGGCCGAGAACTCCGTGACCTGGTGGAACAACGAGGCCCGGATCTCCCGGCCGAAGCCCATGGCGACCTTGGCGCCGTAGTAGACGGCGACGCCCGAGAACAGGCCCTGCAGGACCGTGACCCCCAGCATCAGGACGCCCTCGGACCGGATGTAGCCCTGGTCGGGGCTCAGAACGCCGCCCTCGAAGTGGAGGATGCCGTTGTTGATGATGTTGGCGTTGAGCGTCGGGAGGGTGAGGGCCAACGACGCCTGGATGGTCTGGAACAGGACGATGATCCCGAGCTCGCGCCGGTAGGGCGCGAGGTGCTTGCGGAGGACCTTGAGCAGGTCGGTCACGCGCGCGCTCCCCCACCGTGGAGGAACAGGTCGACGATGCGCTTCGGGGCCATGGGCTCCTCGACGAGGGAGGGGTGGGTCAGGGAGATCGTGAGCGAGCGCAGGACCTGGGCGGCCTCGGTGGGCGGCAGCCGGATCCGGTCCTTGTGGCGCTTGAAGAAGGCCACCATGGGCGGGCTGACCACGACGTTCTTGCGGGTGTCGTCGTGGAAGCGCGGGCCGAGGCTGGAGGCGACCCGCCAGATGACCACGGCCCGCTGCTGCAGGAGGTCCACGATCGTGCGCAGGCCCGCCTCGAAGCTGAGCCCCGGGTCGAGGGCGCGCACGGCGTCGTCGAACGGGGTGGGGTCGAACACCGCCTCGAGCACCGCCCGGATCACGGCGTCCTTGTCGTCGAAGACCCGGAAGATCGTGCCCTCCGCGATCCCCGCGGCGTCGGCGATCTGGCGGGTGGTGACCATCTCGCCGTGGGCCAGGAGGAGCGGGAAGGTGGCCTGCACGATGGCGGCCCGCCGCTCCTCGGGCGGGAGCATCGACGCCCGCCGCCGGATGGCGGTCTGGTCGGCTTCCGCGGTCACGAGGTCCACGCCGCCACCCTATGAGTGAGCACTCACTCAGAGCAAGCGGACAGCCCTGGGGCCGAGATCGGCCGAAGGTGGGTAGGGGTGCCGCATGGACATCGTTCGCAACGACGACGGCACGCTCGTGATCCCGCTGGACCTCCCCGTGGACGGCGACGGGGTGGCAGACCCGGAGGCGCCGACCACCCGCGTGCTGCACCCGGGCGAGGGGGGCTACGACGAGGCGCTGGGCGAGTGGGACCTCCAGCAGGACCCCGACCGCCAGCCTGCCGTGTCCACGGCCAGCGGGCGCGAGGAGGCGATGCACCTCGTCCACGAGGTGGCCGAGTCGCCGGACCACGACGTGGCACCGGCGCTGGAGGCGATCGCCGACCCGGAGGCCAGCGCCGAGGCCCTCCGCCACGTGCTCGTCGGCGGCAAGCCGTCCGTGGAGGACTTCGCCAAGGAGGTCGCCGAGGCGGAGGGCGGCGAGCCCCTCCCCGCCCACGAGGCCACCAAGATCATCGGCGAGGTCCTCTCCGCCCTGGACTGACCTGAGCGAGGTCCTCAGCCAGGGGGTTCGAGCAGGCCATCGCGCGTGGCCACGACGACCGCCTCGAGCCTCGAGTGCGCGTCGAGCTTGTAGAGGATGCGCTGGACGTGGTTGCGCACCGTGTTCACGGAGCCCCCGAGGCGCGTCGCCGCCTGCTGGTTGGTCAGCCCCTGGGTGAGGCACAGCAGCACCTCCCGCTCGCGAGCCGTGAGGTCTTCGGCGCGCCCGGGCTGCCGGCTGGCGCGCACCTTGGTCACCACCGCCTGGAGCTGGGCCGGCGAGATGGTGGTCTCTCCGTGGTAGGTCGCCCGCACCGCGCTGGCCAGCTCGACCCAGACGCGCCGCTTGTCCACGACGCCCGAGCAGCCGGCGGCGATGGCGGCGGCGGCCACCGCCTCGTCCTGCCCGTCGACCAGCATCAGGATGCTCGTGGCCGGGGCCGCGGCCTTGAGGCGAAGGGCGGTGGCGACCCCACCCACGTCCGGGAGGCCCACGTCGACGATCACGACGTCGGCGCGCTGCCGGACAGCCTGCTCGACCGCCTCGCCGGAGGTCCGGGCGACGCCCACCACCTCGACGCCCTCGTGCCGCGTGAGCATCGCGGTGAGGGTCTCGCCCGACGTCGGGTCGGGATCGGCGACGAGCACCCGGATCAGGTTCGTGGCGGTGGAGGGATCGCTCAGGTCGCGGAACACGACGGAGACCCCCTCCCCGGTCGACCCGACCGCGAGCGGCATCGCGGAGAAGGCCACCGGGAAGATGGACCCGTCCTTCCGGGTGAACACCTCCCCTTCGGTCCGGATCAGCCGGTGGACCGATCCCTCGGACACCAGCGCGCAGTCCTCGGCCGCCACCAACGACCCGTCGGCCCGCTGGAAGTGGATCACCTCGTGCATGGGCAGGCCGCAGAGCTCATCCTCGGTCCAGCCCAGCATCTTCGAGGCGGCTCGGTTCATGTACCTCAGCAGCCCCTCGCCGTCCAGGGTGTACACGCCGTCGCTGACCTGGCTCATCACGGTGGAGCGGAACTCCTGGGCCTGGAGGCGCTCGGTGACGTCGATGGTGACGACGCCGACGCCGATGACCTCCTCGCCGGTGCGCACCGGGTAGAAGCTCGCCAACCACTCCTGGCGCGGGCGCCCCTCGTCCTCGGTGCGCGTGAAGGGCAGGTTCCGAACGGCTTCCCCGGCATCGAGGACGTGCCGGTAGACGGGCTCGAGCTGCCCCCAGAGCTCGGGCACCGCCGCCTCCACCGACATCCCCACCATCTGCGCCCTGGGGTGGCGGGTGAACCCCGCCTGCTCCTCGTTGATCCGTGCGATGCGGAGGTCTCGGTCGACGAACCCGAGCCCCACCGGGGCCGCGTCGTGCAGGTTGTCGAGCAGGTTCAAGGCATCGACGGTCTCGAGCCGCGACTCGATGAGGTGCTGCTCGAGCTGCTTGCGATCGTGGATGTCGGTGGCCGTGCCGACCCAGCGCTCGACGTGGCCCTCGGCGTCGAGCTGCGGATGGGCCCGGAGGATGTGCCAGAGGTACGCGCCATCTCGACGCCGGAGCCGGAAGTCCGCCTCGAAGTCGAGCTTCGCCGAGACCGCCTGCTCCCAGAGCACCGCGGCGCCCGCGACGTCGTCCGGGTGGATCACCGCCTCCCAGCTCGCCGAGCCGCTGGCGCCGGTGTAGTCCTCCCCCCGCTGGTTGGTGTACTGCGAGTCGCCATTGGGCCCGATCACCCAGACGATGTGCGGGATCTCGTCGGCGATCGCGCGCCAATCGACCTGGGACCACCCCGCCGCTGGCACCGGACGATCCATGACGCCCCCCTGTGATCGTGCCTTACCCACAAGTGACGCGGAGCCGACGCGGCACGCAGTAGAGGTCACCACCACGATCCCTGCCGGGGCGGAGACGCCCACCTCCGTCTCCCTTGACCCAACTAAGTCACGTGACTTAATATACGGAGGTGGGGACGGAGCGGAACCGGGGCGAACCGGCGCGGCGGGCGATCGTGCAGCACGCCGAGCGGCTCTTCGCCGAGCACGGGATCACCGGCGTGTCGCTGCGCGACATCAGCGCTGCCGCCGGACAGCGCAACCACTCCGCCGCGCAGTACCACTTCGGCGGGCGGTCGGGTCTGGTCGTCGCGGTCTACGAGGCCCGCATGTCCCTCGTCGACGAGCGCCGCCGGCGGCGCCTGGACGAGCTCGGCACCACCGACGGGCTCGAGGACCTCACGGCGCTGGTCGAGGCGCTGGTCGTGCCGCTGCTCGAGGTCGTCGCCGAGACCGACGGTTGGTACGGCCGCTTCCTCGCCCGGACCCGCTGGGAGCCGTCGGCCTGGGCCGAGCTGCAGGCGCTGGCCGTCGCTGGGAGCTTTCGAGACAGCGCCGCCCGCCTCTGGGCCTGCCTCCACGACCTGCCCTCGCCGATCCGGCGCAGCCGCCTCGACCAGCTGGCCACGCTGGTGATGGGCACGATCGCCGGCTGGGAGGGGGCCCCCGACCGCGGGGAGCGCCGCCTCCCCGTCCCCGTCCTCGCCGCCGAGCTCGTGAGCACCGGCGTCGCCCTCCTCACCGCTCCGGTGCCCGCGCTCGAAGGAGCTCCGTCATGACCGTGCTCGACCAGGCCGCCTCGAACCCGTTCGCGCTCCACGTGCCCGGACCGCGGATCGCCAGCCGCACGCCGGAGGGGTGGGTCGACGAGCCGTACACCCGCTTCACGGTGTCGCCGCTCGCTCCGACCATCGGCGCGGTGATCGGCGGCGTGTCGCTCGCCGACCCCGTCGACGAGGAGCTCTTCCACCAGCTCAACCGGGCGCTGCTCGAGTGGAAGGTCATCTTCTTCCGCGACCAGGACCTCACCCCGCAGCAGCAGGCCGCCTTCGCCGCCCACTGGGGACCGCTCGAGTCCCACCCCTTCATCGGGCTGCGCGACGACCAGCGCGAGGAGGCCCCCGAGGTCGTCCGCCTCGAGAAGAACGAGAGCTTCAGCGGCTACGAGAACACCTGGCACAGCGACGTCACCTGGCGGGAGGTCCCCTCGCTCGGATCGGTCCTACGAGCGATCGAGGTGCCCGAGACCGGCGGCGACACGTGCTGGGCCGACATGGGCGCCGCCTACGACCGGCTGCCCGCCTTCGTCCGCGACCGGGTCGACGGCCTGGTCGCCGAACACGACTGGATCGTCACGTTCGGCCAGTTCATGGACTCCGAGCGGAAGGCGGAGCTGCGCAAGGACTTCCCGCCCGCCCACCACCCGGTGGTGCGCACCCACCCCGAGACCGGTCGCCGCACCCTCTACGTGAACCGGGCCTTCACCCAGCGCCTGGTCGACGTGGACCCGGACGAGAGCCGGCAGCTCCTCGAGATCCTCTACAACCAGGCGAGCTTCCCGGAGTACCAGTGCCGCTGGCGCTGGCGAGCCGGCGACATCGCGTTCTGGGACAACCGCTCCACCCAGCACTACGCCATCTCGGACTACGCCCCGCAGCGACGGGTGATGGAGCGCATCACGGTGATCGGCGACCGCCCCGTCTGACCTTGGGCGCCGCGAGCTCGGTCACCGACGCCTCCGCCGCTCCCGCGGCCGCCGCCACGGTCTCTGCCTCCGCCGCATCGAGCGGGAAGTGGCAGGCGACGTGGTGGCCCTCGCCCATCGACCGCATCTCCGGCTCCTCCGCCGCGCACCGGGCCTCGGCCCGCGGGCAGCGGGTGCGGAAGCGGCAGCCCGACGGCGGGTCGAGCGGCGACGGCAGGTCGCCGCGGAGCAGCCCGTCGGCGGTCGGCCGGACGGTGGGGTCGGCGACGGGGATCGATCGGAGCAGTGCGGCCGTGTACGGGTGCCGGGGCGAGCGGTACACCTGCTCGGGCGGGCCGACCTCGCACAGCTTGCCGAGGTACATCACCGCCACGCGGTCGCTGATGTTCCGGACCACGGCGAGGTCGTGGGCGATGAACACCATCGTCAGCCCGTAGCGGGCCTTCATGTCCTCGAGCAGGTTCAGGATCTGGGCCTGCACGGACACGTCGAGGGCCGACACCGGCTCGTCGCAGATCAGCAGGCTCGGGATCGAGCACCAGCGAACGGGCGATCGAGATGCGCTGGCACTGGCCCCCGGAGAACTCGTGCGGGCGCTTCGGCCCGGCGACCTCGGGGTCGAGGCCGACCGCGTCGAGCACCTCGTCCACCAGCGCCACCTGCTCGGCATCGCTCCCCCGGTCCCAGATGCGCAGCGGCTCGCGGACGATGTCGCGCACGCGGCGCCGCGGGTTGAGCGAGGAGATCGGGTCCTGGAGCACGCACTGCAGCCGCGGCCGCACGTCGCGCAGGGTCGAGCCGCTGCAGACCGGTGAGGTCCGTGCCCTCGAAGACCACGCGGCCCGCGGTCGGGGGCGGGAGCTGGAGCACGGCCTTGCCGGTCGTGGACTTGCCGCAGCCCGACTCGCCGACGAGGCCGA
The DNA here is from genome assembly GCA_963727905.1 of uncultured Microthrixaceae bacterium. GTDB lineage: Bacteria > Actinomycetota > Acidimicrobiia > Acidimicrobiales > VFJN01 > VFJN01. The sequence continues at coordinate 23,906 of CAVSIC010000005.1, read as the reverse complement.
GCGTCTCGCCCCGCCCGCAGGTCGAGGCTGATGCCCGACACCGCCTGCACCTTGCCGGCGGCGGTGGCGAAGGTGACCTCGAGGTCCTCGACGCGCAGGAGGGCCTCGTCGGCGGGGTGCAGGTGGGCCGTGCCGGTGCCGGCCATCAGGAGGCCACCTGATCGGGGACGGGATACCAGCAGCGGTAGAGGTGGCCGGGCGTCTCGGCCTCGATCGAGCGGCGGCTGCTCGGTCCGGCACTTCGCCCGGGCGTACGGGCACCGGGCCGCGAACCGGCAGCCGGTCGGCGGGTCGATGAGGTCCGGCGGGCGGCCGGTGATCACCCGGAGCCGTTCGTGGCTCGGGCGCCGACAGGCTCGGGATCGAGGCGAGCAGCGCCTCGGTGTAGGGCATCTTCACCTTCGTGAAGAGCGTGGTCGTGGGGGCCCGCTCCACGACCTGGCCGGCGTACATCACGATGATCTCGTCGGTGCGGCCGGCCACCACGCCGAGGTCGTGGGTGACGAGGACCATCGCCATGTAGCGCTCGCGCTGCTGCGCGCTGGAGCAGGTCGAGGATCTGGGCCTGCACGGTGACGTCGAGCGCCGTGGTGGGCTCGTCGGCCAGCAGCAGCTTCGGCCCGGTGGCCAGCGCGATGGCGATCGTGACCCGCTGCCGCATGCCCCCCGACAGCTCGTGCGGGTACTGGCGCAGCCGCTCGCTCCGGGTCGGGGATCCCCACGTCGGAGAGCAGCTTCACGGCCACCACCTGCGCCGCCTCCTTCGACAGGCCGAGGTGGTAGCGCATCCCCTCGGTGATCTGGCGGCCGATGCGCATCACGGGGTTGAGCGAGGTCATCGGGTCCTGGAACACCATCGCCATCTCGGTGCCCCAGAGGCGCCGCAGCTCGGCGGGAGGGGCCCCGATCAGCTCGCGTCCCCTCGTAGCGGACCGAGCCGCTGCGCTCCACGTTGCTCGGCGGTCAGCAGTCCCATGATCGAGCGAGCCAGCACGGTCTTGCCCGACCCCGACTCGCCGACGATGCCGAGCACGGTCCCGCGCGTCCACGGTGAGGGACACGCCGTCGACCGCCCGGACGGTGCCGCGGGGGGTGCGGAAGCTGGTGCGCAGGTCCTCCACCTCGAGGAGCGTGCCCTCGTACTCGGGCGGCAGCGCCTCGAGGCGGGCGGCGCGCGCGGCCCGCTCGATCCGCTCGCGCCGCGTGATCCGCATCTCGCGGCGGCTGAGGCCCTCTTCCTCCTCGAGGTCGTCGTCGACGTCGCGCGGGTTCACAGGTTCGCCTCCCGCACGTCGAAGGCGGCCCGGAAGCGGTCGCCCAGGAAGTTCACCGACGAGGACCGTGAGGAACATCGCCACGGCGGGGATCAGGCTGGTGTGGGCGACGTCGTCCTGCTGGAGGGCCCGCCGGCCGCCGTTGATCATCCCGCCCCAGCTGATCGTCTCCTGCGAGGTGAGGCCCGAGGAAGGCGAGGCTCCCCTCGGCCACGATGGCGATGGCCACGATGAGGAGCCCGAAGGCCAGCAGCGGCAGGAACACGTTGGGGAGGATCTCGCGCATCACGATCCGTCGGTTGGTGGCCCCCGACGCGCGTGGCGGCGAGCACGAAGTCCCGGGAGGCGAACGTGAGGGTGGTGGCACGGGCGATGCGGGCGAAGGCCGGGATCGACACGAGCGAGATGCCGAGCACCACGTTCACGAGGTCGGCGCCCATGAACGCCACGATCGCGATCAGCAGGATCAGGGCGGGGAAGGCCAGCAGGATGTCGACGACCCCCATGAGCAGCGACTCGACGCGGCCCCGGGCGTAGCCGGCCACCAGGCCGATCGCGCCGCCCACGGTCATGCCGATGGCGAGCACGCCGAAGGCGACGATCAGCGACACCCGGCCGCCCCACACGAGACGGGAGAGGATGTCGAAGCCGTTCTGGTCGGTGCCGAGGAGGTGGCCGGCGGTGCCGGGGGTGGCGTTGTTCTGCAGGACCGAGAAGTCGGTCACCCGGGGGTCGTCGAGGGGCAGCCAGGGGGCGAGCAGCGACGCCGAGATGAGGCGAGCCAGCCGGCACGCGAGCCAGCCAGGCCCGAGCCGCCGCGGACGGCGTGCGCGGCGGCACGCTTCATCGGGCCGGCGCCTTGCGGACCCGCGGGTCGAGCACCGAGTAGAGGACGTCGACGGCGAAGTTCACGAGCACGAAGGCGACCGCCACCACCAGCACCACGCCCTGGACGGCGAGGTAGTCGCGCTTGCTGATCGACTCGATGGCCAGCTGCCCGATGCCGGGGATCGAGAAGTAGTACTCGACGATCACGGACCCGCCGATCAGCGCGCCGAAGTTGATGCCGAAGACCGTGAGCAGCGAGAACGACGACGGCCGCAGCGCGTGGCGCAGCGAGGAGGTGCCAGGTCGGCAGGCCCTTCGAGCGGGCCATGAGCATGAAGTCCTCCTGGAGCGTGGCGATGAGGTCGCTGCGCAGCACGCGGGTGTACACGGCGGTGAGGCCCGTCACGAGGACCGCGACGGGCAGCGCCACCGAGCGCAGGTTCTCGCTGAGGCCGCCCGGCCCGGTGATGCGGTCGTACCCGACCGCCGGGAACCACCCGAGCTGGATGGAGAACACGTAGACGAGCAGCACCGCCATCGCGAAGCTCGGCACCGAGATGAGGCCGAAGGCCCCAGCCGTGATGGCCCGGTCGGCGAGCGACTCCGCCCGGTAGGCGCTGAAGAGCGCCACCGGCACGGAGATCAGCAGGGCGAGCAGCTGGGCGAGCAAGATCAGCTCGATCGTGGCCGGGAGCCGGTTGGCCGAGGAGCTCGCTGACCTCGAAGCCGTTGGAGTACGCCCGGCCGAGGTCGAGGTCGGTGACGACGCCGCCCACGTAGTCGACGTACTGCGGAGAGGAAGGGCTTGTCGAGCCCGAGGTCCTCCCGGAGCGCGGCGACCGATGCAGGGTTGGAGGCCTCGGAGCCGAGGATCGTCGCCGCAGGGTCACCCGGGAGCAGCTTGGTGAGGCCGAACGTGAGGAAGCTCACGATCAGGACGACACCGAGCAGCTTGCCCACGCGGGCGAGCACCTTGGTCAGCAGCGGCATGGCGATCCCCGGCACCGCCGGGCTACTTCACCGCGTACAGCAGGCCCGGCTTGATGGCTCCGAGCGAGTTGGCCTCGCCGGCGGGCGGCGGACCGACCTTGTCGGCGTCGTACACGTTGCCGAACAGGTCGTACAGCGTGGTCAGGCGCGGGGACCTCCTCGCCGGTGATCTCCTGGGCCTCGAAGTAGCGCGCCTGGCGCTCGTCGACGTCGGCGGTCTGGCGGGCCTCGTCGAGCAGCTTGTCGACCTTGGGGTTGCTGTAGAAGATCAGGTTCGCGGTGTCGTCGGTGGTGAGGCCGGGGCGCCAGGCGTCCGGCTCGATGAAGTGGGTCGTCCGGAAGCAGGCCGCCTCGTAGTCCCCGCCCTTGGCGAAGATGCGGTTGACGTAGGCGCCCTGCTCCTGGGTCTCGAGGGTGATCTTCATCCCGGCCTGCTCGCCCATCTGCTTGACGAGCTGGAGGATGCCGTCCGCCTCGGGCGTCGGGATGCAGGCGATCGAGAACTTCAGGCCGCCGAGGTCCTCGACCAGGGCCTTGGCCTTCTCGAGGTCGTACTTCGGCGTGCCGGCGTCGGGGTTGTAGTACGCCGAGTCAGTGGCGAAGGCCGAGTAGCTCGGCTCGCGCACGCCGGAGTACAGCCGCTCGTTCATCACGTCCTTGTTGAGGGCGTAGGCCAGCGCCTGGCGGGCCTTCACGTCGTCGAACGGCGGCTTGGCGTTGTTGAACAGGACCACGGTCGAGCTGGAGCCGCTGATCCTCTGGGCCTCGAAGCCCTTGCTCCTCGGCCTGGGCGATGGTGCCCGAGTCGGCGGTCTGGAAGAGGTCGATGTCGCCGGTCTCCAGGGCGGCCACTCGCTGGCCGCTGTCGGGGATCGGGACGATCGTCAGCTTGTCGAGGTACGGCAGCTGGATCCCGTCGTCGTCCTTGCCCCAGTAGCCCGGGTAGGCGCTGAGCACCACGCGCTCGCCGGGCGTGAACTCGGTGAGCGTGAAGGGGCCGGTGCCGACGGGCTTGTTCTTGAAGTCGGCGCCGAGGGCGGCCACCGCGGTGGGCGACTCGATGTAGCCGCTCGACTGGGCCAGGAGGTCGCCGAAGGCCACGCTCGGGTTGGCCAGGTTGAAGGTGACCTCGAGCCCGTCGCCCCCGTCGGGGACGTCCATCGACTCGATGATGCTCACCAGGGCCTGGCACGGGCACTTGGTGGCCGGGTCCTTGAGGCGGTCGAAGTGCTTGACCACGGCGTCGGCGTTGAGCGGTGTGCCGTCGTGGAACGTGACGTCCGGGCGCAGCTCCATCTCGTAGGTCGTGAGGTCGTCGCCGGCCTCCAGCGACTTGGCGAGGAACGGCACCAGCTCGCCGTCCTCATAGGTCATCAGGGGGTCGTAGATCCCGAGCGTGATGACCTTGTCGGCGGGCTGGGCGGCCACGCCCGGCTCGAGGCTGGCGACGTCGGACTCGGTGGCGAAGGTGAGCTCGCCGCCCTTCTGCGGGGTGCCGGCCTTCGGCTCGGTGGTGCCGGTCCCCCCGGAGGAGCCGTCGTCGTCACCACCGCCGCAGGCCGCCGCGAGCAGCGCGAGGCCGAGTCCGAGGGCAACGATGCGCGTTCGGCGCGGTCGGGCGTGCTGTGACATGTGTGGTCCCCCCACTGGTTCCGCCGGGTTCACCGGCTCGTACCGACCGTACGGTCGAATGGGAGAAACGCCCATGGCCCCAAAGGGTCATTTCCGGATCAGGCAATCCGCACACCTCGGGACGACCCCGCCGAATGGACCAGGCGGCTATCCGCCGACGTTGACGTTGACTCCGGAGGCGTCGTCGCTCACCACCAGCGTGCAGTTCTCGTTCTTGGCGCACTCCTGGAGGGCGAGCGCCTTGAGGTAGGCGATGTAGGCCGGATCGCTGTACAGGCCCTGGAGCGCCTCCTGGGCCTGGCGCTGGCCGTTGGCCTCCTCCACCGCCGCCCGGGCCCGGTTCTGGGCGTCGATCACGGCCTGGGCCGACGCGGAGTTCGTGGCGTACGCGTTGCGGACGGCGTCGCTGGTGGGCACCGCGGAGGTGATCTGGAACTCGAAGTCGGGGCAGTCCTCCGGGTCGGCGCGGTTGAACGTCGGACCGCAGAAGTAGGCGCCGCCGAGGATGGTGTTGATGTTCTCCTTCAGATCCGCGGCGATGCGGTCCTGCACCTGCTCGAGGATGGCGACGGCCTCGTCGTCCTCGGCGATCGGCGCGGTGACGTTGGAGACGCCGGCGTAGAGCTGGTCGACCGTGAAGCCGCGCACCTCCTGCTGGATCGCCTGCTCGATGGGACCGCGGAAGTTGACCCGGAGCATCTCGTCCCAGCCGTCGTCCGTGTCGCACGAGAACTTCACGCACACGCGCTCGTAGAACTGGCGCACCGCCTGGTCGCCGGTGTTGAGCGTGAAGTACGCCGCCACGTCGAACTGCATCTCCACGCCGCCACGGGCCGGCGCCACGATCGGCGGGCCGTCGGCGCCCCCGGCGCCACTCGCGGTGTAGTCCCGCTGCGTCACCGGCAGCAGGATCAGGCTGTCGGCGAAGCCCAGGAAGCGGCGGCCCGACCCGGGCGGCACGACCTTCTGGAACTTCGTGCCCTCGATCGGGCCACCGGAGTAGTGGAGCCCGATCTTGTCGACCGGGGTCGACCGCCAGGCGCCGAACAGCAGTCCGACGAAGGTCAGCAGCACGATGCCGACCACGACGAGCGCCCCCAGGCGGAGCACGCGCTTGCCCTGGCGCCCGAACCCCTCGGCGGACAGGGGGACGAGTCGACGGTCCTCAGGCATCAAGCTCCTCGGGCCTAGGGCCCATCGCTGTCGGTGGTTCCGCCGTCGGGCGGAGGCTCGTCGGGCGGCGGGGTGGTCGGCTCCTCCTCCGGAGGCGGAGGCGGCGGATCCTCTTGGACGTAGTCGAAGTCGATGTTCTTGCTGCCGCTGTTGCCGACGTCGGTCTGGTCCCCGCTGCCGACCGCCTGGCTCGTGCCAGGGATCACGTGGCTCTCGCTGCGCGTCTCCGTCCGCGTGACGGTGCCGGAGCGCGTGGTCGTCTTGGTGGAGCTGCTCGTCTTCTTCGTCGAGCCGCCTCCACCCGAAGCACCAGCCGAGCCGTCGTCCTCGGATGCGCTGACGTCCGTGGAGAGGTCACCGACCGTGTCGCCGACGACGTCCACCTCGTCGCCGAAGCGCTCGACCGCATCCCGGTCCTGGGTGGTGGGCCGATCGTCGGCCGGCGGATCGTCGCCGTCCTGGGCCAGCGCGACGCCTGCCACCACGAGCACGGCGGCCACCGCGGCCGAGCCCACCGCCATGCGCATCCGGCCGGATCGGGGCGCGGCGCCGGCGGCGAGCTCCACGGGCGGGGGCGGCGGCTGCCCGATCGCCTCCCAGTCGGCCTTCACGACGGCGTGCTCGGTCCAGGCGACGCCGTCGAACCACCGGGCGAGGGTGGGATCGGTCTCGTCGTTGTACCAGCCGGCGTTGGCCACGGGGGATCCTCCTACGGCCCGGCAATGGTAGGCCGCGAACCACCCGAACGTGGCCCGCGTGACAGGGGGTGTACGGTCGAAGCGTTCTTGAACATGCAGGGACGACGCCGCAATCCGGCACTGGAGACCTGCATGTCACAACAGCTCACCGTTGACGTTCGCGCCGAGCCCGGCGCACTGAGGCTCTGCCTCTCCGGACCTCTCGACATCTCGACCGTCGACGTCCTCCGGACCTGCCTCGAGGCGGTCGACGACGGCGTCCGCCGCGTCCTCCTCGACCTCAGGGACCTCGAGTTCCTCGACTCGTCCGGCCTCAACCTGTTCGTCCACACGCACCGGCGGTTCGGGCCGGAGCTCCGGGAGCTCATCATCGCCAACCCCCAGCCAACGGCTCGACGGATCCTCGAGGTGTCCGGGGTCGACCGGCTCATCCCCGTCACCGACCGCGTGTTCGACGACGGGATCTCCGAGCCGGCCTGACGGCCGCCCCCGGATCCGATGACCGACCGCCAGGACCGCTCCCTCGCCCGTGTCACCCATGCCGCCCAGCGGCTCCTGGCCGACGACGCCAGCCTCATCGACAGCCTCAACGGGGTGGCCACCGGAGGCTGCTCCCTGCTCGAGGGCTGCAAGGCCGCCAGCATCACCGTCCTCGAGCTCGACCGGCCGATGACGCTCACGGCCACGAGCGAGACGGCCATGGCCCTGGACGCCGCGCAGTACGAGGCGGACGCCGGGCCCAGCCTCGATGCCGCCCGCGGCCTGACGGTCGTGCGGATCGACGACGCGGAGCGGTCCGAGTGGCCCGCCTTCGCCGAGGCGGCACGGGACCTCGCCGTCGCCTCCGCGCTGTCGGTCCCCCTCCTGCTGCCAGACCCCACCACGTTCGGGGCGATCAACTTCTACGGCGGCGACAGCGGCACGTTCGGCGACGGCGACCTGCGCATGGCCCAGAGCTTCGCGGCGCAGGCCTCCACGGTGGTGTCGAACGCCCTCGCGTACTGGGGCGCCTTCGACCAGGCCGCCAACCTCACGATGGCCATGGAGCACCGGGCCGAGATCGAGCAGGCCAAGGGGATCCTGATGGCGACGCAGCGCTGCACGGCAGACGAGGCCTTCGACCTCCTGCGCCGGGCGTCGCAGCGTGAGAACCGCAAGCTGCGCGACGTGGCGGCAGACCTGGTGCGCCACACGGCGGAAGGGATGAACGCATGAACGTCGCACCCCTGGAGCTCGCCCGGGCCGACCTGGGATTGACCGTGTTCGAGCTGTGGCTGGCCTACTTCGCCCTGGGCGGGGTGCGCACGGCGCTCGAGCTTCGCTCCTACCTCTCCTTCGGCGGGGCCTCCAGCCACGCCGACCACGACGCCATCGTCCACGCCCTCAACGAGGAGTACCACGAGCGTGGACGGGACCAGGACGTGGTCGCCTACGCCGGAGCCTGAGCCCGGAACCAGCGTCAGGGGAGGTCGAGCGTCCAGCGGGCGGTGATCGTGGTCCGGCCCGGGCGAGACCGGATCTGTACGAGGTCGGACAGGTGGTTCACCAGCCAGAGGCCACGACCGCCCTCCTGCTCGAGGGTGGGTCGTCGGCGACCCACCAGGGGGTCGGCGATCGGGCCGCCGTCGTCCTCCACCTGGCACAGGACCGACCCGTCCTCGGACCACACGGCGACGATCCCGCGGCCGTGGCCGTGCCGGATCGCGTTGGTGCAGAGCTCGATCAGCACGAGCCCCACGTCGTCGCGACGCTCCGCGGCCAGGCCGAGCCGCTCGACCTCGGGTTGGACCCGGTCCCGCAGGCCGGGGATCCCCACGAGATCGACCTCCAGGACGAGCGCATCGTCCGGGGGCGTCGGGGCGGGGCCCGCGAGGGCGTCCTCGCCTCGATCGATCTCCTCGTGCCCACGCGCGGGGTGGGTGTGGCGGGCCCGGGCCACCGTCGCCGGATCGAGCGCGGCCGTGTCGTACGGACAGAGCAGGTGCAGCGGCGTGTCCTCGGCGATCGCGTGGTTGAGGAGCGCCTCGTGGCGGTGGCACTCCTCGAGCTCGGGCTCGCTCCGCCCCGCCCAGATCGGCTCGCCGATGCCGCGGAGCTCTTGGCCCGCGTGCAGGTCGATGAAGTCCTGCCACACCGGGATGATGCAGGCCGGGTTCCGCCCGATCGCGGGCATGTCCACGAACGAGACGCCGCTGGTCGCGCCGTGGAGCCCGTCGCGCAGGAGGTCGATCTTGCGGGCGCTGGTGGCCACGAGCGCCGGCGTCCGGCGGTCCACAGCGTCGGCGAGGAACGGCACCGCGGCGGCCAGGAACCCCGCTTCCCCGTCGTAGAAGACGGCCTCGTGCGCGTAGGCGGTGGACAGGGCGACAACCCTACGTGCCGGCGAGCTCGGTGAGGCGGGCGATCCCCGCGGGCGCGTGGAGCGCGAGGCGATCCCCCGCCGCCTGCACGTCGGGATCGTCTCGTCGTGACGGGTCGACGCGGGCGGGGTTGAGGTCGCAGCCGTTGGCCCAGGCGGCGATGTCGGGCTCGGCGCCGTACGCCGCTGTTGCGGCCATGCCCCGGAGCTGCATCTGCACCCACTCGACGAGGGTGTTCGGATAGCCGTTCGGCGGGCAGATGCGGTTCCGCTCGCCGTCGTCGTCGCGGGTGGCCTCGACGTAGCCCGCCAGCGCCGCGCAGAAGCACGGGAACCCGGCACGGATGGTCTGGAGCCGGATCCGGTCGGGTGACCAGATGGGCACGATCGGCGGCTGAGGCAGGCCGTTGGCGGCGCAGTGCACGACGACGGCGCCCGCATCGAGCGGGATCTCCCCGCCGTCGAGCACGATCCGGCTCGGCTCCACGCGCTGGATGTGCCCCAGGCGCACGACGTGCTCGATCGTGCGCAGCAGGTCGAGCTCCCACGTGGCGAGGGTGGGGGTCCGGGCCATCGTCGGCAGCGCCTGCTGATCGACGCGGAGCATCACCCCGGCGGCCTCGAGGCGGACGAAGAGGTCGTCGAGCGACGTCGACTCCGCGGCCGCCCCCATCGTGTCGGCCGACAACCCGATGGCGACGACCGGGTCCGGCTGGACGACCGCACGGTTGAGCATCCAGGGATCGCGGGGGCGGACCCACTCGATCCGGTCGACATCGACGCCGTTGCCCAGCAGCCACACGATCGCGTCGGTGGCGGTCTTGCCCGAGCCGACGATCACGTAGCGGCTCGGCGCCTCGGCGAGGTCGGCCAGCTCGTGGATCGGGAGGACGCGGACGCCCTCGGCCACCCCGAACGGCGGGGGCGTCGTCGCCGGGATCGTGGGCGACAGGTAGGTGGCATCCACGACGCGACGCCGGACGTCGACCCTCACGGACTCTCCGGAGACCAGTGAGGTGACGACATGACCGGCGCCGTCGGGCCGGTGCTCGCTGCCGGCGAGGAACGTCACCCGACCCGAGCCGAGGAAGCGGCGGCGCAGGACGTGGTCGTAGTACGCCTGGATCTCCGACCGCCGGGCCCGCTGTTGGAGCCCGGACTCGGGCCCGCTGGCCTGGATGGCGCCCGAGCCGAGCCTCGTGGAGGCGACGCCGTAGAACAGCGACGCCTGGTGGAGCTGGACGAACGGGTACGCGTCGTTCCAGTGCCCGCCGGGGGCGTGGCGGCGGTCGACGAGGATGACGTGCGCGTCGCCGTGGTCGATCAGGGCGTCGGTGAACGCCATCCCCATCGCCCCCGCCCCCACGACGAGGTAGTCCGTCTCGTACGTGCGCATCCTCCCCAGCGTGGCAGGGTGACGGCATGACCACACGCCTCACCGGGACCGGCATCTGGAGCGCGCCCCTCCGCTACGGAGACGCGCAGGAGGCGGCGGCGCAGGCCGCCGAGCTGGAGGCCCTCGGGTACACGGCCCTGTGGCTCCCCGATGTGGGCGGCGAGCTGTTCGCCTCCCTCGCCAACGTCCTCGCCGCGACCTCCACTGCCACGATCGCGACCGGCATCCTCAACGTCTGGATGCACGATCCGGCGGAGACCGCCGCGCAGCACGCCGCGCTCACCGCCGAGCACGGTCCCCGGTTCCTGTGCGGCATCGGGATCAGCCACCAACCCTTCATCGACATCGTCAAGGAGCCCGGCGCGTACGACAAGCCGCTGGCCAAGATGGCGGCCTACCTCGACGGCCTGGATGCCGCCGACCCGCCGCTCGCCGCGGAGGACCGCGTGCTGGCCGCGCTCGGCCCGAAGATGCTCGAGCTCGCCCGCACCCGTACGGCGGGCACCCACCCGTACCTCGTCACCCCGGAGCTCACCGCGAACGGCGCGCGCCGGGATCGGCCCGGACGGCCTCGTGGCCAGTGAGCAGGCGGTCGTGCTCGACACGGACCGCGACCGAGCTCGGGCCACCGCTCGGCTGCACCTCGCCACCTACCTCGCCCTGCCGAACTACTCCAACAACTGGAAGCGCCAGGGGTTCACCGACGACGACCTCGCCGACGGCGGCAGCGATCGCCTCGTCGACGCCCTGGTCGTGTGGGGCGACGAGGCGGCGATCGCCGCCCGCGTGCAGGAGCACCGCGACGCCGGCGCCGACCACGTCTGCATCCAGGTGCTGACCGACAACGCCATGGGCTTCCCCACCGAGGAGTGGCGAGCCCTCGCCCCCGCCCTCACCGGGTGACCTCGAGGCCTGGCAGGCTGGGGCCGTGCCTCCCATCGATGTCGCCAACGCCGATCTGCTGCTCACCACCACGAAGCAGGTGCGCAAGCGCCTCGACCTCTCCCGCCCCGTGCCGCGGGAGCTGCTGCTCGAGTGCATCGACATCGCCAGCCATGCTCCGATGGGAGGCAACCAGGAGCGCAACCGCTGGATGATCATCGACGATCCGGCGGTCAAGGCGGAGATCGCACCCCTGTACCAGTCCGTGGGGCGGCCCTACCTCGCCGCCGGCGGGGCGCCGGCGGAGGCCCGCCAGGCTCGCGTCGTCGAGTCCGCCTCGTTCCTCGTCGACCACATCGCCGACGTCCCGGCCTGGGTCCTGGCCATCCGGCTCGACCGGCTGCCCGACGGGTCGCCGAACGCCGACGTGGCCGGCTACCACGGCAGCGTCGCCCCGGGCGTGTGGAGCTTCCAGCTGGCCGCCCGCGCCCGTGGCCTCGGGTCGGCCTGGACGACGTTCCACCTCGTCCACGAGCAGGCGGTCGCCGAGATCCTCGGCATCCCGCCGACGGTCACGCAGATCGCGCTGCTCCCCGTCGCCTTCTACACGGGTGACTCCTTCTCCCCCGCGCCTCGCCGCCCCGCCCACGAGATCACCTACGCGAACCGCTGGAAGGACCCGGTCGTCTGATCCGCGACCGCTGGCTCATGAGCTGCCGGTCTGGGCGTGCGGGGCGTGGACGGGGTGCGCATCGAACGCACCCCTACCCCGCCTGGCCGGATCGTCCACCCCCTGGCTGGGTAGGGCCCGGCCATGGTCGAGTACGGATACACCCTGTCCAGCGAGGAGCACGGTCCGCGTGAGCTGGTGGCCAACGCGGCGCGAGCCGAGGAGGTGGGGTTCGACTTCGCGTCGATCTCCGACCACTTCCACCCCTGGGTCACGGCGCAGGGCCACAGCCCGTTCGTGTGGTCGGTCCTCGGTGGCATCGCCCACGCGACGGACCGCCTCTCGGTCGGCGTCGGGGTGACGTGCCCCATCGTGCGGATCCACCCGGCCATCGTCGCCCACGCGGCGGCGACCACCTCGCTCCTGTTCGGCGATCGGTTCTTCCTCGGGGTCGGCACGGGGGAGGCCTTGAACGAGCACGTCCTCGGCGACCGGTGGCCTCGCCCGGAGATCCGCCTCGAGATGCTCGAGGAGGCGGTCGACGTCATGCGGCGGCTCTGGACCGGCGACACGATCGACCACCGCGGCGACCACTACGAGGTCGAGAACGCCCGCCTGTTCGACCCTCCCGACGCAGCGATCCCGGTGATCGTGTCCGGGTTCGGCGATGCCGCGATCGACCTCGCCGCCCGGATCGGCGACGGCTACTGGGGACACGGCGATCCGGACTCCGTCCGTCGCTACCGCGACCACGGCGGGGCCGGCCCGCGGTACGCACAGGTCAACGTCTGCTGGGCGAAGGACGAGGAGGCCGGCCGCCGCACCGCGCACGAGATCTGGCCCAACGCCGGAGTCCCGGGCCAGCTGTCCCAGGACCTCCCCACGTGGACGCACTTCGAGCAGGCGAGCGAGCACGTCACCGAGGAGATCTCCACCAAGTCGGTCACGTGCGGCCCTGATGTGAGCGTGTACGTGAAGGCCGTCGGGGAGTTCACCGACGCCGGGTTCGACCACGTCTACTTCCACCAGATCGGTCCCGACCAGGACGGGTTCCTCTCGTTCTGGGACGACGAGCTCCGCGACGCCCTCAAGTAGAGACCGAGTGCTCAGTCGGGCGCGGGGAGCCGGTGCCGCTTCCGGACCACCAGGCGGCTGGGTTGGCCTCAGAACTCCAACACGGCGTCGGCCGATCGGCTGGCATGGCACGATGCGGTGATGAGTGAGGCGACGATCCTCCTGGTGCACGGGGCCTGGTGCGGCGAGTGGGCGTACTGGAGGCTCGGGCCCGCCCTCGAGGAACGGGGCCTGGCGTGGCTGGGCGCCGACCTCCCGACCTGCCGCGCAACCGACGCCTCGGTCGGGCCGCTCGACGACGTGACCTACGTTCGCGAGCTCATTGCCGGCGTCGACGGTCCGATCATCGTCGTGGGCAAGTCCTACGGGGGCACGGTGATCAGTGGCGCGAGCGCCGGGTGCCCGAACGTGCAGCACCTCGTGTACGTCGCGGCGATGATGCCGACGGCCGACGAGCCGTTCCAGCAGACAACGGCGAGCGCGATGATCCCTGAGTTCGCCGCTGGGGTCCGCCTGCTGGCAGATGGCCGGCTCGAGATGGACGCCGACATCGGTGCGGCCCACGCGTTCTCCCAGTCGTCGGCCGAGGAGCAGGACATGTGGCGGCTCCACGGCAGCCCCATGTCGTTCGGCGCCAACCCCTCGGTGACGCTCGGGCAGGTGGGGTGGACAGAGGCGGACAGCACCTACGTCGTGTGCACTGAAGACCGCGCTCTCCAGGTTTCGGCTCAGCGGGGGTGGGCGGCCAACGCCACCACGGTGATCGATCGGCCGTGGGACCACTCCCCTGGCGTGTCCCACCCGGCCGAGATCGCCGACCTCCTCGCCGAGCTCGCGAGATGACGATGAGTGCAGCCGCCACACCCGAGCCACGCGCTCGACTGCAGGTGGTGCCGCCATCGGGACTCGCGTTACCGCCCCTTGCGTGACTGGGTTGTGACCACTGCAGCCCGCAACGCAGAAGGCCCAGGTCGCTGACCTGGGCCTTCGTTCATCTCAGCGCTCGGGGGGGAGGACTCGAACCCCCAACGACTGGACCAGAACCAGCTGTGTTACCGATTACACCACCCCCGAAGGTGGAGGGAGCACCTTACCGAACGGCCATCGGGAGCCGCACACCTGGATCGGGGGTCAGTCGTCGTCGTTGATGGCCTCGTCGATGCGGAGGAGGCGGTCGAAGCCGATCACGCGGCCGATCGACACGGCGATGGTCTCGCGGACGAGCTGCTTGGCCTCGCTGGCGTTGCTGAGTCGGCTGGGGCTGGGGGACACGGTGGCGTCGAGGCCGAGGTCGTCGGCGATCGCGCCGACCCGCTTGGCGTGGTAGCCGTCGGTCACGAGGATGACCGTGGTGTCGCCCCGCGCGATGAGGAACCGGGCCGAGGCGGCCAGCGACTCCCAGGTGCTCGATGCCGTCGACCTCCTTGAGGAGGGCCGAGTCGGGCACCCCCTGGTTGCGGAGGTAGTTGTAGCCCGTGGTCGCCTCGGTGAAGCGGTCGCCCTCCTGCCGGCCGCCGGTGACCACGATCTCGTTGGCGCAGGCCGCCGCGGTAGAGCATCGAGGGCGTGGTCGAGGCGGTCGCGCAGCACCGGTGACGGCGTGCCGTCGTACTGCGCGGCGCCCAGCACGATGATGGCGTCGGCGCCCGGCCCGGCGCCGTCGTGGTGGCTCGCCCGGTACACCTGGACGAACGTGCCGCCGACGTAGATCACCAGCAGCACGAGCAGCACGATGCTGACTCGGAGCGCGAGGCGCAGGAGCCTCAGCACCGCCGCCCCCGGCCGGGCCCCCGCGGGGCGGTCAGAGCCGTGCCCGCGCCTCCCGGAGCCGGACGAGCGTGCGCTCGCGGCCGAGGGCCTCGAGCGCCTCGAAGAGCGGCGGCCCGACGGTGCGGCCGGTGGTCGCCACCCGCACCGGACCCTGGGCCTTGCTGAGCTGGGCCTGGCCCTCGGCGTTCACGAGGCCGGCCTTCACCGCGCCGGACTCCACCGCGGCGCGGATCTCGTCCGCGGCCCACGGATCGAGGCCGTCGAGCTCGGCGATGGTGGCGTCGAGCATCTCCGGAGCGGCCTTGCCCTTCACCATCGCCTTCTCCCACGACTCGTCGTCGATCGCGACGGGCTCGTCGACGAGGAAGGCGACCATCGGCTCGACCTCGGTGAGCAGGCGCACGCGCTCCTGGACGAGCGACCCCAGCTGCGCCAGCGCGACCTCGGCCGGCTCGCCGCGGGTGAGGAACGGGCGGGCCCGGGTCAGGAAGTCGTCGAGCGGCAGCGAACGGATCCAGTCGGCGTTGAACGACTGGAGCTTCTTCACGTCGAAGAAGGCGGGCGACGACGTGACGTCCTCGAGCCGGAACAGCTCGACGATCTCCGACAGCGGCCGCACCTCCACGCCGTCCTTCGGACCCCAGCCGAGCAGGGCGAGGTAGTTCACCATCGCCTCGGGCAGGTAGCCCTCGGCCTGGAAGTCGGCCACGGAGACCGAGTCCTTGCGCTTCGACAGCTTCTTGCGGCCCTCGTTCACGAGCAGCGGCAGGTGGGCGAACACCTCCGGTCGGCCGAGGCCGAGCGCGTCGCGCAGGAGCAGGTACTTCGGGGTGCCGGGGACGTGGTCCTCGCCGCGGACGACGTGGGTGATCGCCATCGCCGCGTCGTCGTAGGCGTTGGAGAGCAGGAACACCGGCATCCCGGTCGAGCGCAGGAGGACGAAGTCCTCGAGGGTCGAGTTCTCGAAGGAGACCTCGCCGCGCACGAGGTCGGTGAACGAGGTGGTGCCGTCGTCGGGCGTGCGGAAGCGCAGCGCGGTGGCGTCGCTCTGCGCGAGCGCCCGGTCGCGACAGAAGCCGTCGTACCCCGGCGGACCGCCCCGCTCGGTGGCCCGGGCCTGCACCGCGTCGGACGTGCAGTCGCACCAGTACGCCTGGCCGGAGGCCAGCAGCTGCAGCGCGGCGTCGCGGTGGGCGTCGAGGTTGTCGGCCTGGAAGACGATGTCGCCGTCCCAGTCGATCCCGAGCCAGCGGAGCGTCGTGAGGATGTTCTCGACGAGGTCCGAGCGCGAGCGCTCGCGGTCGGTGTCCTCGACCCGCAGGAGCATCTCGCCGCCGGTGCGACGGGCCTCGAGCCAGTTGAAGAGCGCGGTGCGGGCGCTGCCGAGGTGCAGGTAGCCCGTGGGCGATGGCGCGAAGCGGAGGCGGGCGGTCACTCGGCCAGCAGCGAGCGCCAGTCGGCGCGGTGGGCCTGGGCCACCTGCTGCGGGGTCATGCGAAGGGTGTCCTCGGCGACCAGGTCGACGAGGTGGCGGAGCTCGAAGTAGTGGTGCGGGTGCGCCACCTCCTCGAACAGCGGCTTGCGCAGCTTCACGAGGTCCGGCGCAGCCTCCCCGAGGAAGCCCCAGACGGTGAGGGCGACGGTGAGGTCGTGGACGACGGGAGCCCGGCCGAACAGCGAAGCCCGCCGCAGGGCGACCCCGCAGCCGCCGGCGAGGGCGTCGCGCTCGTGCTCGCCGCTGGTGAGGGCGAGCTTCCCGTGGAACTGCCGGGCCAGCCGGAGCACGAAGCCCTGGTCGGGGCCGGGGTAGCCGAGCACGGGACCTTGGGGCTGGCCGTGCGAGCAGCTCGGCGGGCCGCACCGCCATCCACGGGGCCGGCCGGCGGGGCGGCGACTCGTAGGTGCGGAGCAGCTTGGTGCGGTCGACGGGGACGAACTCGGGGGCGGCCACGACGCCGACGCTAACCGTCGGAGTGGAGCATCCCCCACACCAGGGCGTCGGTGAGGGCCTGCCAGGAGGCCTCGATGATGTTGGCCGACACGCCGATGGTGGTCCACGCCCGGTCGCCGTCGGTGGAGTCGAGCAGCACCCGGACCACGGCGCCGGTGGTGGCCACGCCGTCGAGGATGCGGACCCGGTAGTCGGTGAGCTGGATGTGGTCGACCTGCGGGTACGAGCCGCGCAGGACGTTGCGCAGCGCCTGGTCGAGGGCGTTGACCGGGCCGTTGCCCTCCCCCACCGCGATGTGGCGCTCGTCGCCGACCCACAGCTTCACCGTGGCCTCGGTGTCGATCGTGACCGCCTCCGCCCCGCCGTCGCGGTGGTAGGTGGTGGCCCGGTAGCCCTCCACCGAGAAGAACGGCTGCTCCCAGCCCGACGCCCGCCGCATCAGCAGCTCGAGGCTCGCATCGGCGGCCTCGAACACGAAGCCCTCGGACTCGAGCTGCTTCAGGTCCTCCGTGAGCAGGGCGGCGGCGCGGTCGTCGAGGTCGACGCCCAGCTCCTTGGCCTTCATCGACATGCCGGCCCGGCCGCCGAGGTCGGACACGAGCACGCGGGTGCCGTTGCCGACCAGCTCCGGCTGGATGTGCTCGTAGGTGGCCCCACCCGCCTTGCCGAGCGCAGAGGTGTGGAGCCCGCCCTTGTGGGCGAACGCCGACTGGCCCACGTAGGGGTCGGCCGAGTGCGGCGGGAGGTTCACGAGCTCGGCCACGTGGCGGCTCACGGCGGTGAGGCGCCCGAGGTTGCCCTCCGGGAGGCACTGCACGCCGAGCTTCAGCTCGAGGTTCGGGATGCAGGTCATGAGGTTGGCGTTTCCGGTGCGCTCGCCGTAGCCGTTGATCGTGCCCTGGAGCTGGGTGGCCCCGCCGAGCACCGCGGCGACGGAGTTGGCCACCGCGCACCCGGAGTCGTTCTGGGTGTGGATGCCGAGCTGCTGGTCGGAGCCGAAGTAGGCCGACACCTCGCCGACGATGCGCTGCACCTCGTGCGGGAGCGAGCCGCCGTTGGTGTCGCAGAGCACGAGGCAGTCGGCCCCGTTGGTGGCCGCGGCCTCGAGCACGCGGAGGGCGTACTCGGGGTTGGCCTTGTAGCCGTCGAAGAAGTGCTCCGAGTCGAAGAACACCCGGAGGCCGGCGGCCTTGAGGAACTCGACCGACTCCCCGACCATCGCCACGCCCTCGTCGAGCGTGGTGCCGAGGGCCTCGGTGACGTGGTAGTCCCACGACTTGCCGACGATGCACGCGGTGGAGGTGCCGGCGTTGACCAGCGCGGACAACGTTGGGTCGACGTCGACCTTGCCGAGGGGCCGGCGGGTGGAGCCGAAGGCCACGAGCGTGGCCGTGTGGAGCTGCAGCTCGGTGACGGCCCGCTTGAAGAACTCCTCGTCCTTCGGGTTCGAGCAGCGGGTAGCCACCCTCGATCCAGGCGACGCCGAGCCAGTCGAGCTGCTCGGCGACGCGGAGCTTGTCGTCGACGGTGAGCGAGATGCCCTCGAACTGGGCGCCGTCGCGCAGGGTCGTGTCGAAGATCTCGACGCTTCCTGGGAGCTCGCGTGTCACTGACACAGCTCGACCCAGTCCTTGTACTTGTCGTTCTGGCCGCGCACGACCCGGCCGTACTCCTCGCCGATGGCCTTGGTGACCGGCCCCGGGGTCGGGATCGCACGGTCGTCGACCGAGTTCACCGCGGAGACCTCGGCCGCGGTGCCGACCACGAACATCTCGTCGGCGACGTAGAGGTCGCTGCGCGTGAGGTCGCCGAACACGACCTCGATGCCGAGGTCCTTGGCGATGTTGATGACCGTGTCCTGCGTGATGCCCTCGAGAGCCCCCGCCGACAGCGGCGGGGTGATGAGGCGGCCGCCGCGCGACACGAAGATGTTCTCGCCGGTGCACTCGGAGACGAGCCCGGTCTTGTTGAGCATGATCGCCTCGTCGTAGCCCGCCTTGAGGGCCTCGACCTTGGCCAGCGACGAGTTCACGTAGTTGCCGGTGGTCTTGGCCGCCGGCGGCATCGTGTTGTGGTCGTGGCGCGTCCAGCTGCTGATCTTCATGCGCACGCCCTTCGTGAGCGCGTCGTCGCCGAGGTAGGCGCCCCACGGCCAGCAGGCGATCGACACGTCGACCGAGCACGGCAGGGTGTTCAGCCCCATCTCGCCGTAGCCGTAGTACGCGATCGGCCGGATGTAGCAGCCGGGCAGCCCGGTGGACACCACGGTGTCCTTCGTGGCCTGGACGAGCTGGTCGACCGTGTACGGGATGTCCATGCCGAGGATCGCCGCCGAGCGGAACAGCCGCTCGATGTGGTCGGTGAGGCGGAACACGCCGGGCCCGTTCGGGGTCTCGTAGGCCCGCACCCCCTCGAACACGCCCATGCCGTAGTGGAGGGTGTGGGTGAGCACGTGGATCTGGGCGTCGGCCCAGGGGACGAGCTCGCCGTTCATCCAGATCTTCTCGGTGGGGGTGATGGGCATTCTGTGTTCCGTCCTATTGTGCCGAGACCCGAGCGGCGACGAGGTCGCCGATCTCGGAGGTGGATCCGATGAGGGTGGCGGTGTCGGCGCAGGCCTTGCGGACGCGGGCCGCCGCGTCGCCCTCGCCGAGGTGGTCGAGCATGAGCGCGGCCGAGAGGATCGCGGCCACGGGGTTGGCCTTCTGCTGGCCGGCGATGTCGGGGGCCGAGCCGTGCACCGGCTCGAACATCGACGGGCCGCGGCGGGACGGGTTGAGGTTGCCGGAGGCGGCGAAGCCGATGCCGCCGGACACCGCGCCGCCGAGGTCGGTGAGGATGTCGCCGAAGAGGTTCTCGGTGACGACCACGTCGTACTGCTGCGGCGACTGCACGAAGTAGATGCAGGCGGCATCGACGTGGTTGTAGGCGGTGGCGACCGACGGGAACTCGGTGGCGACCTCGTTGAACGTGCGCTCCCAGAGGTCGCCGGCGAAGGTCAGCACGTTGGTCTTGTGCACGAGCGTGAGGTGCTTGCGCTCGCGGGACTCGGCCAGCTGGAAGGCGTAGCGGACGCAGCGCTCGACGCCCATGCGGGTGTTGACCGAGCCCTGGGTGGCCACCTCGTGCGGGGTGCCCTTGCGGAGGACGCCGCCCTCGCCGAGGTACGGGCCCTCGGTGTTCTCGCGGATCACGACCATGTCGATCCTCGCCCTCGGGGTACGTGAAGGGCCGCTGGTTGATGTAGAGGTCGAGGTCGAACCGCATCTTCAGCAGCAGGCCCCGCTCGATCACGCCGGGCGGCACGCCGGGGGTGCCGACGGCGCCGAGCAGCAGGGCGTCGAGCCCGCGCCACTCCTCGAGCACCTCGTCGGGCAGGACCGTGCCGTCGCGCAGGTAGCGGGTGCCGCCGAGGTCGTAGTCGACCGTGTCGAGGGCCACCCCCGTGGCGCGCACGACCTTCAGCGCCTCCGCGATGACCTCCGGGCCGATCCCGTCGCCCCCGATGACCCCAACCTGGTGACCCACTGCTGCTCCCTGCTCTAGAACGGAAAAACCGCCCACCGAGGTGGACGGTCAAGAGCGCACGCCGAACGGCGACGTGCGCTACACGATGATGATGACGGCCTGGACGGACGAAGACATCGTGAGAAGTGTCCTCGGCCCCGCGAGCCGAGTCAAGCGGGCTAGCGACGGGATTACTCTCCGGGTTCATGCGCACACCGCTGACGATCGGGGGGCACCTCGACCGGGCTGCCCTCGTGTACGGGGACCGGATCGGGGTCGTCGACGAGCCGGACGCGCCGGGTGGCGGCCTCGGCTCGATCACCTACAGCAGGATGCGGGAGCTCGCCCGGGCCCAGGCCGCCGCGCTCGACGAGCGGGGGATCCGCCGGGGCGACCGGGTGGCGATCCTGTCCCAGAACGCCGGGCGGCTCCTCACCTCCTTCTTCGGGGTCAGCGGCTGGGGCCGCGTCCTCGTGCCGGTCAACTTCCGGCTCTCCGTCGCCGAGATCGAATACATCCTCGAGCACTCGGGGGCGTCGATGCTCCTGGTCGACGAGGAGCTGGCCGAGTCGGTGGCCGACCTGCCGGTGAAGCACCGGATCGTGATGGGCGCCGCCACCGACGCCGAGCTCTACCTCGAGGGCCGGGAACCCGAGCCCTGGGACGACCAGGACGAGGACTCGACCGCCACCATCAACTACACGTCCGGCACCACCGCCCGCCCCAAGGGGGTGGAGCTGACGCACCGCAACCTCTGGACCAACGCGGCGATCTTCGGCTGGCACACCGGCGTCAACGACCGCGACGCCTACCTCCACACCCTGCCGATGTTCCACTGCAACGGCTGGGGCATGCCCTACGCGCTCACGGCCATGGGGGTCCCCCAGGTGGTGCTGCGGAAGGTCGACGGCGCCGACATCCTCCGGCGCATCGACGAGCACGGCATCACCCTCCTCTGCGGTGCGCCCGCGGTCGTGGCCATGGTCCTCGAGGCGGCCGCCACCTGGGACGGTCCGATCCCCGGCGCCGGGCGCACGCGCATCGTCGTGGCCGGCGCGCCGCCGCCCACCCGCACGATCGAGCGCATCGAGACCGAGCTCGGCTGGGAGTTCATCCAGATCTACGGCCTCACCGAGACCGCGCCCCTCCTCACCATCAACCGCACGCGCGCGGAGTGGGACGAGCTCTCCGCCGGCGAGCGGGCCCAGAAGCTGGGCCGGGCGGGCGTGCCGGCCGTCGGCATCACCCTGTCGGTCGACGCCGAGGGCGAGGTGCTGGCCCAGGGCAACCACATCCTCAAGAGCTACTGGGACCAGCCCGAGGAGACCGAGCGCTGCCTCGACGGCGGGTGGTTCCACACCGGCGACGGCGGCACGATCGACGACAGCGGCCACCTCACGATCAGCGACCGCAAGAAGGACGTGATCATCACCGGCGGCGAGAACGTGTCGTCGATCGAGACGGAGGACGCGCTGTTCTCCCACCCGTCGGTCGCCGAGGTGTGCGTGATCGGCGTCCCCGACGAGAGGTGGGGCGAGACGATCAAGGCCCTCGTCGTGCTGGCCCCCGGTACCAGTGCCACGGAGGACGAGCTGCGGGCGTGGTGCAAGGAGCGCCTCGCCGGCTACAAGTGCCCGACCTCGGTGGAGTTCCGCGAGGAGCTGGCCCGCACGGCCACCGGCAAGCTCCAGAAGTTCAAGCTCCGAGCCCCGTACTGGGAAGGCCGGGATCGTCAGGTGAACTGAGCTGTCGCTTGCTCCGGTCGTCGCTTCGCTCCTCGGCCTCCGCAAGTGCGGCTCGGGCGCACTCCGGCTAGCCCTCGCCGCGGTGCCGGTACGCTGTCTCGACCATGGCGCAGACCTATCCCCTCTCGCAGCAGGCGTTCGACCGGCTGAAGGCCGAGCACGATGAGCTCATCACGGTCGGTCGGGTGGACATCGCGCGCAAGATCGAGACCGCCCGGGAGCTGGGCGACCTCAAGGAGAACGGCGACTACCACGCTGCCAAGGACTTCCAGGGCCACATGGAGGCCCGGATCCGCCAGCTCGCCACGATGATCGAGAACGCGGTGATCCTCGAGGACACCGACGGCAACCTCGTGGAGCCCGGCGTGGTCGTGGAGCTCCGCTACGAGGGCGACACCGACACGGAGAAGTACTTCTTCGGCTCCGTCGAGGAGCGCGGCATCGAGCACGACATCATCAGCCCGCGATCGCCCCTCGGCACGGCGCTGTTCGGCAAGAAGCCCGGCGACAGGGTCGACTTCGAGTCCCCCACCGGCGCCACCCTCCAGGTCGAGGTCGTGGCCATCACGTGACGGTGTCTTGAGCGACGGGGCCCCCTGGCTGCTGCCGGGCCGATCGCTCGACCTCCCCGGACGCGGCACCACCTTCGTCCGCCACGCGCCGGCCCCGGACGGGGCTCCGACCGTGCTGCTCCTCCACGGCATCGGCGTCACCGCCGACGTCAACTGGTTCACGGCCTACCCGACGCTGGCCGACCGGTTCGGCGTCGTCGCCATCGACCACCGTGGCCACGGGCGGGGCATCCGCTCGCCGGAGCGCGTCACGCTCGCCGCCTGCGCCGACGACGCGGTCGCCGCGCTTGATGGGCTGGGGATCGAGCGGGCCGTCGCCGTCGGCTACTCGATGGGCGGCCCCATCGCCCAGCTCGCGTGGCACCGCCACCGCGATCGCGTGGCCGGGCTCGTGCTCTGCGCCACCGCCCACCGGTTCCAGGGCCGCGAGCCGATGCGGGGCTTCGGCCCCGCCCTCGTGACGCGCAGCTGGGCCATGGCCACCGCACCGATGCGCCGCGCCCGCATCGACGGCGACCTCCGACGGTGGCTCCTGCGCGAGCTCCGATCGACGGATCAGCGCAAGGCGATGCAGGCGGGCTTCTCGCTCGCCCGCTTCGACTCGTCCACCTGGCTCGGCGACGTCGACGTGCCCCACGCCGTGGTGCTCACCACCCGCGACGGTGCCGTCCTGCCGGGCCGCCAGCAGCGCCTCGCCGACGCACTGCCGTCCCCCACGGTGGTCCGCTGCGAGTCCGACCACTCCGGCTGCGTCACCCGCCCCGACCGCTTCGTCCCCGCTCTCGTCGACGCCCTCGACGCGGTGACGGCCTAGCGGGCGATCGCCGCTTCGACCTGGCGGGCGGCGGCGGCCACCTCCTGGCCGTAGCGGTCGCCGGGCTTCTTCGTCGTGCGCTGGATCGGGCCACTGACCGAGACCGCCGCGACCACCCGGCCACGTGGGTCGTGGACCGGCGCCGACACGGAGGCGACGCCCTCCTCCCGCTCCCCCACGCTCTGCACCCACGCCCGCGTCGAGTCGGCACCGGAGAGGATCCGCCCGGCCGAGCCGGCCGACAGCGGCAGGCGGGCGCCGATCGGCACGATCGTGCGGAGCTCCTTGGCCGACTCGATCGACTCGACGCACACGCGAGCTTCGCCATCGCGGACGTAGAGCTGCACCGACTCGCCGGTCCGCTCGTGGAGCCAGGTCAGCGCGGGACGGGCGGGGGCCCACACGGGGATGGCCTCCGCGGCCTCGTGCCCGAGCCCGATGAGCCGCAGGCCGAGGCAGAAGCGGCCGTCGTCGTCCCGGCGCACGAGCCCGTGCTGCTCGAGGGCCACGGCGAGGCGGTGGGCGGTGGCGCGGGGCAGCGCCGTGCGCTCCACGAGCTCGGCGAGGCTCG
>CAVSIC010000004.1:0-39592 GCA_963727905.1 uncultured Microthrixaceae bacterium | reverse complement strand
GGTGGTCAACGTGCTGCGCTGGGAGGCCGCGGAGGGGACCGACACCATCCCGATCGAGGTCCCGCACCACGAGGGGGCCGCCCCGGTGACCGCGACGCGCGGCGGTGCGGTCGCCGAGCACGCGCCCGAGGCGTAGAAATGGAGGCCGTCAGCGGCGATCGGGGGATCCATGGCCGACACGATCAGCAACAAGTGGCTCGAGGGGCCGTACGCCCCGATCCCGGGTGACGTCACCGCCCTCGACCTCGAGGTCATCGGCACGTTGCCGCCCGAGCTCGACGGCCGCTACCTGCGCAACGGGCCCAACCCGATCACGCCGGTCGATCCGGCCACCCACCACTGGTTCGTCGGCGACGGCATGGTCCACGGACTGCGGCTGCGCGAGGGCTCGGCCGAGTGGTACCGGGCGCGGATGGTCCGCTCCAGCGGGGTCAGCGAGGCGCTCGGCGAGCCACCGGCGCCCGGCGAGCGCCACGGCGGCATGGAGACCGCCAACACGAACGTGATCGGCCTCGCGGGCCGCACGTTCGCCATCGTCGAGGCGGGCGCCCGACCCGTGGAGCTGTCCGACGAGCTCGACACGGTGGCCCACTGCGACCTCGGCGGCCTGCCCAACGGCTACACCGCCCACCCCAAGGTCGATCCCGCCACCGGCGAGCTGCACGCGATCAGCTACCACTGGGCGCTCCCCCACCTGCAGTACACGGTGATCGACGCCGACGGCATCGTGAAGCAGGTCGAGGCCATCGAGGTGCCCGACGGCCCGATGGTGCACGACTGCTCGATCACCGAGCGGTGGGTGGTGGTCTACGACCTCCCGGTCACGTTCGACCTCGACGGCGCCATGTCGGGCTCGGTCCTCCCCTACCGGTGGCAGGACGATCGGGCCGCGCGGGTCGGGCCTCGTGCCGCTGGGCGGCCGCGGCGATCAGGTGCGCTGGTTCGACGTCGCCCCCTGCTACGTGTTCCACCCGCTCAACGCCCACGACGACGGCGACAAGGTCGTGCTCGACGTCATCCGCTACGACCGCATGTTCAGCGAGCACCGCCGCGGGCCCGACGACGGCACACCGCTCCTGTGGCGCTGGACGATCGACACCGCCGCCGGCACCGTGCACGAGGAACAGCTGTCCGACGTGGCGATGGAGTTCCCCCGGGTGGACGAGCGCCTCGTGGGGCGCCCGCACCGTTGGGGCTACGCGTCCACCGTGGCGTCGTCGACGGCCGGGAACGGCTTCGGCGGCCACCTCGTCCGGATCGACGCCAAGGGCGGCGACGCCGCGGTGATCGAGCTCGGACCGGGCCGCATCAGCGGCGAGTGGGTCCACGTGCCGCGCTCCGAGGGAGCCGCCGAGGACGACGGGTGGCTCCTCAGCCTCGTGCACGACGCCGACTCCGGCCGGGGCGAGCTCGTGGTGCTGCCCGCCGCCGACCCGGCCGACGGGCCCGTGGCCCGGGTCCTGCTGCCGAACCGGGTGCCGCTCGGGTTCCACGGCAACTGGGTCCCGACCCCGGCCTGACGGTCGCACGGACTCACAGGAACCTCCCAGCCGATCCTCGGACGGCGTTCGGCTGGCTCGGGTCCCGGCGCCCCGCTCCTGGTCCCGGCCCCTCCGTCCCTCGGTCGGCGCCGCGCCCTGCAGGTCTTCCCCGACGGGACAGGTGCCCTGGCGCTGGCCGCCTGCGGCAAGGGCGGCAGCTCGGGAGACGGCGTCTTCCGCGACGGCTACTCGCTGCAGATGGCGACGGTCACCGGGGACGCGAGCGGGATGACCGCCACCCTGACCGTCGCGGTGTAGCGGCCTCCAGGTCGCGGGACAGCGAGAGCACCTCGTCGCAGCCGAGCACGGCCGGCGCCGCGAGGATCCAGTCCGCGAGGGCGCCGGGGCCGCACAGCTCCAGCTCGAGCGAGCAGTACGGGTCATCTGGCACGGGTGAGCCGACCACGACGCCGATCGAGCGGATCGGGAGGTCGGGGTCGAACGGGGCGACGGCGTCGCGGACCTCGGAGGTGCGGCGGGCGGAGCGGGCCAGCTCCTGGCGGCGCGGGAAGCGGCCGTGCCAGAGCTCGCACTGGTGGACGCGGAGCCGTTCCGTGCAGGCGATCGTGGTGACCACCGTGACGCCCGTGGGACCGACGACCACCCCGCCGGGCAGGAAGACGTACCCCTCGGGGCCGAGGCGCCCGAGCAGCGGACGATCAGCCGTCTCGTTGGCGGCGGGGACCATGGGGGGACCGTAGCGAGGTCCGTCGTCCGACGTCGTGAGGCGTTCGGCCCATTCGCGGGCTCGCGACCAGGCGGACCGGGGTACAAACGGCACATGCCCGACGGACCGGCCGTGCGCGTCGGCGCCCTCGTCGACGTCGCCTGAACACCCCACTGCTTCTGGCCCGGATTCCACGACCCAGGGGTCGTGTGTTCCGGGCCAGAACGCTTGGGGTCGGGGGCTATGCGGGCTGGGGGGTGGTGCGGTTGATCCAGCCGGGGTCGACGGCCCTCGGGGCATCGACCTTCACGCTGTCGAGGGTGGCGAGGTCGTCCGCCGTGAGGACCACATCGCCGGCGGCGACGTTCTCCTCGACGTACTTCACGCGCTTGGTGCCGGGGATCGGGATCACGTCGTCGCCGCGGGACAGGACCCAGGCGAGGGCGATCTGGCCGGGGGTGACGCCGTGGGCGTCGGCGATGCCGCGGATCACGTCGACCGCCTGCTCGCCCTGGGCCTTGGCACCCTCGGCGAACCGGGGGTTTCCACGGCGGAAGTCGCCGGCCGAGATCGTGTCGCCCGTGATCGTGCCGGTGAGGAAGCCGCGGCCGAGGGGGCTGTAGGGCACCAGGCCGATGCCGAGCTCGCGGCAGGTCGGGATGATCTCGTCCTCGATGTCCCGGCTCCAGATGGAGTACTCGGTCTGCAGCGCGGCGATCGGGTGGACCGCCACGGCCCGGCGGAGCGTGTCGACCGAGGCCTCCGACAGCCCGAGGTGGCGGACCTTGCCGGCGGCCACCATCTCCGCCATCGCGCCGACGGTCTCCTCGATCGGCACGTTCACATCTGGGCGGTGCAGGTAGTAGAGGTCGATGTGGTCGACGCCGAGGCGCTCGAGCGAGCCGTCGATGCACTCGCGGGCGTACTCGGGACGGCCGTCGGCCACGAGCTTGAAGCTGCCGCCGCTCAGATCGGGTGAGAGGCCGAACTTCGTCGCGAGGACGACCTCGTCGCGCCGCTTGGCGATGGCCTTGCCGACGACCTGCTCGGACTCGTGAGGGCCGTAGACGTCGGCGGTGTCGAGCAGCGTGCTGCCGAGGTCGAGCGCCCGCCCGATGACCTCGTCGGGGTCGTGGCCCTCGTAGCCGCCGTAGACCGGGCTGAAGCTCATGCAGCCGAGGCCGATCGAGCCGGCGGAGAGGCCGCTGGTGCCGAGGGTGCGGGTGGGGAGGCTCATGGCCGGCAGGCTACGCCCAGGTTCGGGGCCGCCACCCAGAGCGGCTAGACCATCACCATGCGATGGGGGCGCGTCGGGCTGGCGGTGGCGATCCTGTGCGGGCTCGCGGCCCCTGCGCAGGCGATCTCCGTGGACGGGATCCCGCGGCTGTCGGACGCAACGCTCGGCGTCCTGCGGACCGTGTGCGACCTGCAGTGGGTCGAGGGCCCCTGCGAGGCGACCGGCTACGCCGACCCGCAGTACCGCACCACGACCGAGCCCGACCTCGGGCAGCCGCTGCGACCGCGGATCGGCATCGTGCACCAGCACAGCGGCTACTCCGACGGCGACCCCACCACCCGTCCGGCCGACTACTACCGGGCCGCCCGCGACGGCCACAACGTCGCCGACGCCGGCGGGGACACCGGCATCAAGGTCGACTACCTCATCTCCAGCGAGCACACGGAGAACGAGAAGCTCCCCATCACCACCGCGGAGGCCTGCCTCAGCGCCCCAGCCATCCCGGCGAGCCTGTCCGAGCTGCGGCTCGAGGGGATCTTCCCGGGGCTGGCCTGCCCGCACCCGATCGACGCCGACCACCACCGCAAGTGGGACGAGACCCTCCGCCAGGCCGTCGACGCCACCGAGCGCTCCGGCGGGCAGTACTCGGGGTTCACGGCGATGCGCGGGTTCGAGTACACGAACGACCCCGCGAACCACCTCGGCGTCTACTTCTCGCGCAACACCCGCAACGCCAAGATCGACGGCAGCTACCTCAGCACCGACCTCTTCTGGGATTGGCTGCGCCGGCCCGCCGAGCACGGCGGCGGCTCGGACGGGCTGGTCGTCTTCAACCACCCGGGCGGCAAGCCGAACCTCACACCGTTCAACGACAGCGCGATCACCGGTGATGTCGTCCAGGCGCTCCTCGGCGTGGCCAACTGGCACGACTACGCGTACGTGCCGTCGGTCGACGCGCAGGTGAGCGGCATGGAGGTGCACGGCGGCGACCACATCGCCTGGTACGTGAAGGCGCTGACGAACGGGTGGCACCTCGGGCCCGTCGTCGGTGAAGACGAGCACCAGAAGGAGTGGTCGTCGAGCGAGGACGGCAAGACCGTGATGCTCACCCGCGGCCGCAGCCCGCGGGACTACTACTTCGCCCTCCAGCAGAACCGGACGATGGCCTACAGCAAGGACGTCGTCGGCGGGTCGCCGGGCCAGAGGGCCACCTACCCCGTGGTCTCCTTCTGGGCCGACGGCGCCTCGCTCGACGCGCCGGGCGCCGCCCCGCTCGGCAGCCGGCTGCTCGGTGGGACCCACGCCCTGGAGCTGTCGGCCACCGGGCTCGCCCCGGGCAGCCGGGCGGTGCTCGTACGACGGGCCGGCGGCACCCCGCTGCTCCTCGGCACCGCGGGGGCCGACGGGTCGGTGCGGGCCCACGCCTCGCTCTCCGCTCCCGCCAAGGGCGAGGACTGGGCGTTCGTGGTGATCTGCGGCGCCGACAGCCGCGACTGCGGGCGGGACGGGCTGCACGACGTGGTCACCGCCCCCATCTGGGTCCGGGCCTCCTAGCGGCTCCGGAGGCCATCGGCGAGGGTGTCACAGCCGGCTCCTAGCCTGCGTGGCGTGATCACCACGACGGCGAGCCGCCCCGGGCTCGGCACCAGCGAGGCCGTCCTCGCCGCCGTCGTGGCCGCCAAGGCGGGCGACCCGCTCGAGCTCGTCACGGTCGTCGTGCCGTCCAACCACGTCGGCGTGGCCACCCGCCGGCTGCTCGCCTCCGGGAAGCTCGGGCCGGTCGCGGGGTCCGGGATCGGGGTCGCCGCCGTCACGTTCCTCACCACGTTCCGCCTGGCGGAGCTGCTCGGCGCGGGCACCCTTGCCGCCCAGGGCAAGCGGCCGGTGTCCACCCCGGTGCTGGCCGCGGCGATGCGGGCCGAGCTGGCCGCCGACGCCGGGCTCTTCGAGCCCGTCCGGCAGCACCCCGCCACCGAGGCCGCGCTCGTGGCCACCTACCGGGAGCTGCGCGACTGCTCGGCGGCCGCACTCGATGCGCTGGCCCGCACGTCGGCCCGCGCCGCCGAGGTGGTCCGCCTC
Source organism: uncultured Microthrixaceae bacterium (assembly GCA_963727905.1). GTDB lineage: Bacteria > Actinomycetota > Acidimicrobiia > Acidimicrobiales > VFJN01 > VFJN01. Next base: position 34,068 of record CAVSIC010000004.1, on the reverse strand, counting down.
CACCGGGCCGTCCGGACCCGCCTCGCCCCGGCGTGGTCCGACGAGCAGGACCTGCTCGAGGCTGCCGCCCTCGCCGACCCCGGCCGGGTGCGCAAGGAGCTCGGGTCGCTGGTGGTGCACCTCCCCCAGCGCCTCTCGTTGCACTCCGCCCGCCTCCTCAAGGCGCTCGCGGAGCACCTGCCGACCGCGGTCATCGTCGGCCTCACGGGCGAGGAGGACGCCGACGCGGAGGTCCACGAGTCCCTCGCCCGCCTGGACGTCACGGCGGCCCTCGACGGCCCCGCCGCACGGCCGGTCGCGCCGGGCCGCACCACGGTCCTCACCGCGTCCGATGCCGACGAGGAGGTCCGGGCGGCCGTGCGGGCGGTCGTCGACGCGGTGCGCGCCGGCACGCGCCTCGATCGCATCGCGGTGCTGCACGCCTCCCCCGTTCCCTACGCCCAGCTCAGCCACGACCACCTCCACGCGGCGAACGTCACCACCAACGGGGTGGCCGTCGTCCCGCTGTCCGCTCGCACCGCGGGCCGCACGCTCGTCGATCTCCTGGCCCTCCCCTCCGGCGGGTACCGGCGCCAGGACGTGTTCTCCTGGCTCAGCTCGGCACCGATCCAGCACGCGGGGAGAGAAGCGCCCACCACGGCGTGGGAGCGCATCTCGCGCGACGCGGCAATCGTCGCCGGGCCCGCCGACTGGGATCACCACCTGCTCCAGTACGCCGCCCAGCAAGAAGAGCGGGCGGCGGGCGCCGAGAAGGACGACGACGCGCCGACGTGGCTGGCGGAGCGGGCCCGGCGCGAGGCCGCTCAGGCCCTCCAGCTCCGCGAGTTCATGCTGCAGGTGATCCGCGACCTGGCCCGGGCGGCGGCCAACCCTCGCCCGTGGAGCGCGCACGCGGCATGGGCTGAGCGCGCCCTGCACCGCTTCCTCGGCCCGGCCGCGAGGCGGGAGGGTTGGCCGCCGGCCGAGCAGAAGGCCGCCGAGAAGGTCGAGCGGGCGCTCCAGCGCCTCGGGGCCCTCGACGCCCTCGAAGGGCCGGTCGGGCTCGACGTGTTCGCACGCACCCTCCTCCTCGAGCTGGAGAACGACCTCGGGCGCGTGGGTCGCTTCGGCGACGGCGTCCTCGTCGGCTCGGTGGAGATGGGCGTCGGCCTCGACCTCGACCTCGTGGTCGTCCTCGGTCTGGCCGAGGGCTCGTTCCCCGCCGCCGTCCGCGACGACTCGCTCCTCCCGGACCGAGAGCGGGCCGTCACCGCCGGGGAGCTCCCCGCGCGCCGGCCGGGTCGGGCGCCAGCACCGCGAGCTCCTCAGCGCGCTCGGCAGCGCGTCGACGCACCTCCTGTGCGTGCCACGGGGCGATCTGCGCCGCAGCGCGGAGCGCGTCCCGAGCCGCTGGGTCCTCGACCTCGCGCCGGTCCTCGCCGACGACGTGGGTCGGCGCTGGTGGGGGGCCGACCTGCTCAGTGCGCGGGCTCCGTGGGTGGCGCACGTGCCGTCCTTCGATGCGGGGCTCCGAGCCCTCCGCACCCCGGCCACCCCGCAGGAGCATCGCCTCCGCACGCTCCTGGCCGCCGATGGGCAGCTGGGCTCGGTCGACGACGGCGCCACCGCGCTCGGCGCCGAGGTCATCGCCGCCCGCCGCAGCGAGGCGTTCACCCGCTTCGACGGCAACCTCACCGGGCTGGCCGTGCCGTCGCCGCTCGACCGCATCACCTCGCCGACGCGCCTCGAGCGCTGGGCCGACTGCCCGCACCGCCACTTCGTCGAGGACCTCCTCGGCGCCGCGCCCGTGGAGAACCCCGAAGACGCCCTGATGATCACCCCGATCGACAAGGGCAACCTCGTGCACGAGGCGCTCGAGACCTTCATCCTGCAGGTCGTGGCCCGCCCGCCCGCCGAGCGGCCCGGACCGGGCCGGCCGTGGACCCCCGCCGACGTGAGCCGCCTGGGCGAGATCGGGAGCGCACTGTGCGACCGCTACGAGGCGCTCGGGCTCACGGGCCGCCCGATCTTCTGGCGTCGGGACCGACGTCGGATCCTCAACGACCTCCAGACGTCCCTGCTCCTCGACTCGGAGCACCGCATCGCGGTGGGGACCGCGCCCATCGCCGCTGAGCTGAGCTTCGGGTTCGGCGACGGCATCGAGGCCGTGGAGGTCCGGCTCCCGGATGACCGAGTGCTGCGCGTGCGCGGGCGGATCGATCGCGTGGACCAGGCGGCCGACGGCACGGTGCACGTCACCGACTACAAGACCGGTTCGTACCACGACGGCTACCGGGACATCCTGAAGGACGACCCGATCTCCCGCGGCACGAAGCTGCAGCTGCCGATCTACGGCCTCGCGGGCCGGGCGTCGGTCGGCGACCCACGGCGACCGGTCCACGCGAGCTACTGGTTCGTCACCTCGCGGGCCGGGTTCGCCCGGCCCGGCTACGAGATCACCGACGCCGTGGTCGAGCGCACGGTCGAGGTCCTCGACGTGATCGTCCGCGGGATCGAGGACGGGCTCTTCCCGCCGCACCCGCCCGAGCTGTCGACGTTCTTCCGGATCTCGTGCCACGTCTGCAACCCCGACCGGCTCGGCACCGCCGAGCTCCGCAAGCAGTGGGAGCGCAAGCGCCACGATCCGCTGCTCGCCCGCTACGCGGACCTGGCGGAGCCGCTCGACGACGACCGCGCCGAGGACCTCGCGGAGGAGGTCCCGGCATGAGCGCGCCCCCTCCCGACCAGGCCGCCCGAGACCGCATCCGCGACGACCTCGACACCACGCTGTTCGTGGAGGCGGGCGCCGGATCCGGCAAGACCACCGCGCTCGTCGGCCGCGTGATCGCGCTGGTCGCCTCGGGCACGGTCGAGCTCGGCGAGATCGCGGCCATCACCTTCACCGAGAAGGCCGGAGCGGAGCTGCGCGACCGGGTGCGGCGCGGGCTCGAGGAGCGCGCCGCCGACCCGGGGGCCGACGCCGAGGAGGCCGCCCGCTGCCGCGCCGCGCTGAGCCACCTCGACGGCGCCGCCATCGGCACGCTCCACTCGTTCGCGCAACGACTCCTCTCGGAGCACCCGGTCGAGGCCCAGCTCCCGCCGAAGGTGGAGGTCCTCGACGAGGTCAGCTCGGCGGTCGCCTTCGACCGGCGCTGGTCCCGGGTGCTCGACGACCTGCTCGCCGACCCCGCGCTCGAGCGCACGATCCTCCTCCTGGCCTGTGCCGGGGTCGACCCCAACAAGCTCCGCTCGCTGGCCCTCGCGTTCGAGGGCTCCTGGGACCTGGTCGAGGACCTCGTGCCTCCCACCGCCCCCGAGCCGCCCCCGATCTGGGGCCTGGTCGACGCCATCCACGAGGCGATCGACCCGTTGGAGGGCCTCGCCGGGCACTGCATCGACGACACCGACGCGCTCTACGTCGCCCTTCGGGAGCACCAGCGGTTCGGCGTGGCGCTCCTCCAGTGCGTGGGCGACGACCTCGACCTGCTCGACCTCCTGCTCCTGGGCCCGCCGAAGTACCGCAAGGGCTGCGGCAAGGCCCCCTCGTGGCGCCACCAGAAGGACGCGGTCCACAGCCGGCTGTCGGGGGTTCGGGAGGCGATCGACGTGGCTCGGGCCAGCGTCCTCGACACCTGCGCCCACCACCTCGGCTCGGCCCTGCGGCGGCACACGCTCGAGGCCGCCGAGGGCCGGCGGGCCGCCGGTGCGCTCGAGTTCCACGACCTGCTCGTGCTGACCCGCAAGGTGCTGAGCGACCCCGAGCAGGGGCCCACCGTGCGGGCCGCCCTCCACCAGCGCTACCGCCGGTTGCTGCTCGACGAGTTCCAGGACACCGACCCAATCCAGATCGAGCTGGCCGTGCGGATCGCGGCGCTCGACCCCGCAACAGCAGAGGCCGACCGCTGGGCCGACGTCGAGGTCGACCCGGGGCGGCTCTTCGTGGTCGGCGACCCGAAGCAGTCGATCTACCGGTTCCGCCGGGCCGACATCGCCACGTTCCTCGCCGCCAAGGCGCGGTTCTCGCCCGAAGGCGGCGGGGCGGTCGAGCTCACGGCCAACTTCCGCACCGTCGAGCCCATCATCGAGTGGGTCAACGACACGTTCGCCACCCTCCTCGGCGAGGAGCCCGACACCGAGACGCCGTTCCCCTCGCAGCCCCCCTACGTGGCGCTGCAGGCCCAGCGGCAGCCCGCGCCCGTGGGCCCTCCGGTGGCCGTGGTCGGCGGCGAGCCCCACGCACCGCGAACCCCCGCCGACGTGGTGCGCACCGCGGAGAGCGTCGACGTGGCCAACGTGATCACCACGGCCCTGACCGAGCGCTGGCAGGTCCACCAGCGGGTCGACGGCGGCGAGACGTGGCGGGACTGCCGCCTCGGCGACATCACGATCCTCGTTCCGGCGCGGACCTCGTTGCCGTTCCTCGAGGAGGCCCTCGACGCGGCCCGCATCCCCTTTCGGGCCGAGTCCAGCTCGCTCGTCTACGCCACCCGCGCCGTGCGCGACCTCCTGATGGTGCTCCGCGCCGCCGACGACCCCACCGACCACCTCCGGATCGTGTCCGCGCTCCGCACCCCGCTGCTGGGCTGCGGCGACGACGACCTGTTCCGCCACAAGGTCGAGCAGCGTCGACCGTGGTCGTACAACACCCCGGAGGCGCCCGACCCGGCCGACGGGATCGTGTCCGCCGGCCTGGCCTTCCTGCTCGACGTCCACCATCGCCGCCACTGGGAGTCCCCCGCCGAGCTCCTCGACCACATCGCCCGGGAGCGACGCGCCCTCGAGCTCGGCTTCGCCGAGGGCCGACCTCGGGACACCTGGCGGCGCCTGCGCTTCGTGATCGACCAGGCACGGGCCTGGAGCGACGCCACAGGGGGAAGCCTCCGGTCGTACCTGCAATGGATCGAGCAGCAGACCGCCGAGGGGTCCCGGGTCGCCGAGTCGGTGCTGCCCGAGACCGACGACGACGCGGTGCGGATCATGACCATCCACGCGGCCAAGGGACTCGAGTTCCCGATCACCATCGTCACCGGTCTCTCCGCCCGGCCCGGCGGTCAGCGCACCCCCGTCGACGTGCACTTCCCGCGCGACGGAGGCCCCGTGGGCTACCGCATGGGCAAGGAGGTCGTCACCGAGGAGTTCGAGGCCGCCATCCCCCTCGACGAGCAGATGGGCTACGACGAGCGCCTTCGCCTCCTCTACGTCGCGTGCACCAGGGCCTGCGACCACCTGGTGGTCTCCCTGCACCGCACCCTGCGGAAGAACCCACCCAAGGAGAACCGGACGCGCACCAATGCCGAGGTGCTGCACCACGGCATGGGTCCGCTCGTCGCCGACCTGCCCGACCTGTCGGGCGAACCGGAGCCCCTGGCGGTCGGCCACGTCGTCGCCCCCGAGGCCCCGGTCGACTGGGAGACCTGGCGGGACGAGCGGGAGGCGGCGCTGCTGGTTGCCTCCCGCCCGGGCGCGGTGGCCGCCACCGCCCTCGACGACGAGGGCACCCCGCACGGCGCCGTCGAGCCCGAGGTGCTCACGGTCGCGGGACCGTCGAGCACCGACCCGCCCACCCTGTTCGACGTGCTCGACGACGGCGATCCGGGCCCCGTGGAGCCCACCGACCTCCCGCTGTTCGCGGCCATCGACCCCGGTCTCCAGAAGCGGCCACGCGACCTCGACCTCCCGCCCTGGCTCAAGGGCCGCTACGGCACCGCCGTGGGCAGCGCGGTCCACGGGGTCCTGCAGACCATCGACCTCGCCACCGGCGACGGACTCGACGCCGCGGTGGCCGCCCAGTCCCAGGCGGAGGGCGTGCCCGGCCGGGCCGACACCGTGCGCGCACTCGTGCAGGCGGCGCTCGGCAGCGACATCGTGCGAGCGGCGGCGAACGCCCCCCACTGGCGCGAGGTCTACGCCTGCACCCCGATCGGCGATCGGCTGCTCGAGGGCTACGTCGACCTGCTCTACCGGGGCCCCGAGGGCCTCGTCGTCGTGGACCACAAGACCGCCGACACCACGGACCCCGCCGACCTCGACCAACGGGTCGCGGGGTACCGCCTCCAGGGCGCCGCCTACGCCCTCGCCGTGGCCCAGGCCACCGGGGAGCCCGTGGTCCGGGTCTCGTTCCTGTTCCTCACCCCGGCGGGGGCCATCGAGCGGGACCTCCCCGGCCTCGCCGCCGCGGTGGCCGACGTCGAGCGCCTCGTCCGGGCCGGCGCCGAGCTGGTCACGAGCGAGTACCCCCGCCGGTAGCGTCGCCCGGTGCCCGTCGTCGTCGTTCCCCAAGGCAGCTCGCTGTGGCGACGGCTCTCGGTGCAGCTCGTCGGCATCGCGGTGGTGGCCACCGGGGTGGCCCTCACCATCCAGGCCGAGCTCGGCGTGGCTCCCTACGACGTCGTCACCACCGGCATGCACGAGCGGTTCGACATCCCCATCGGCGTCGCCGCGATCCTGCTGCCCCTCCTCTTCCTCGCGATCGGCGCCCTGCTCGGCGGGCAGGTCGGCATCGGCACCGCCCTCGACGTCGCCCTCGTCGGCCCCGTCCTCGGGCTCGTCCTCGACGTGCTGCCCGACGTCGAAGCGCTCGCGCCCCGGATCGGGCTCTACGCCATCGGGTTCGTCGTCCTCACGATCGGGATCGTGCTGGTGATCCTCCCCGAGCTCGGCGCCGGCCCGGCCGAGCTCGTGATGCTCGCGGTGGGCGACAAGGGCTACCCGCTGGCCCCCGCACGGACCGCCATCGAGGGCGTGTGCGTGCTCGTCGGGTTCGCCATCGGCGGCCAGGTCGGCGTGGGCACCCTCGTGTTCGCCCTGCTCATCGGCACGTCGCTACGGCGCACCCTCACCTTCCTCGGCTACGACGCCGAGCTGGCCGCCACCCGCAGCGACACCGCGTCGCCGGGCGCGTAGACCGATGCCCCACGACGTCGCTGCCGCGCTGGCGAAGGTCACCGAGCAGCTCCCCGCCGGCGAGGTGCGCGAGGGCCAGGCCCAGATGGCCGAAGCCGTCTCCCTGGCCATCCGCACCAAGAAGCACCTCGCGGTGCAAGCCGGCACGGGCACCGGCAAGACGCTCGCCTACCTCATCCCCGCCGTGCTGAGCGGCAAGACCACCGTGGTGGCCACCGCCACGAAGAACCTGCAGGACCAGCTCGCCGGCAAGGACCTCCCGTTCCTCCAGGCGCACCTCGACCACCCCTTCTCCTGGGCCGTGCTGAAGGGTCGGTCGAACTACCTGTGCCTGCAGCGGCTGTTCGAGCTCGGCGGCAAGGACGGCGAGGGCGAGCAGCTCGGTCTCGACGGCGTGGCCGAGCGGGCGCCGAAGGACGAGCTCGTACGGTTGGCGCAGTGGGCGGCCGAGGACGGCCACACCGGCGACCGGGCGGAGCTGGCCGACGAGCCGTCCGACGCGGCGTGGGCGGCCGTGAGCGTCAGCGCCCGCGAGTGCCCGGGGGCATCGAGGTGCCCCCAGGGGGAGGTCTGCTTCGCGGAGGCGGCCCGGCAGCGGGCGGCGGCGGCGGATGTGATCGTGGTCAACCTCCACCTCTACGGCCTCGACCTGGCCGCGGGCGGGGTGATCCTGCCCGAGCACGACCTCGTGGTGATCGACGAGGCGCACCAGCTCGAGGACATCGTGTCGGCCACCTCTGGCGTGGAGGTCACCGGCGGCCGGTTCACCGACCTGGCCCGACGCACCCGCGGCGTGGTGGCCGACGACCGCCTCGCCGCCGGCATCGACGACGCCGGCCGGATCATCGTGGAGGCCCTGCGGCCGCACCGCGACCACCGCCTCAAGGGGGACCTCCCCCACGACCTCGGCGGCGCCCTCACCGTCGCACGGGGCCGCGTGGAGCTCGTGCTGGCGGCGGCCCGGGCCGTGCCGTCGAGCGCGCCCGACGACTCCCGGGCCCGGGCCTTGCGCCTCCAGCAGTCGGCCGGCGCCCTGATCGAGGACCTCGGGGTGGTCGAGCAGGTGAGCTCCAGCCAGGTGGTGTGGGTCGAGGGCAGCGACAGCTTCCCCGTCCTGCGGGTGGCCCCCCTCGACGTGGCCGGGCTGCTCCACGACGCGCTGTGGACCCGCCGCACCGCGGTCCTCACGAGCGCCACGCTCCCGACCCGCCTCCCCAACCGGCTCGGCGTCGCCCAGGGCGGGGTCACCGAGCTCGATGTGGGCAGCCCGTTCGACTACGAGGGCCAGGCCGTCCTCTACTGCGCGGCCCACCTGCCCGACCCGCGCGCCAGCGGCTACCTCGCGGCGCTGGCCGACGAGCTGGCCGACCTCATCGAGGCCGCCGGCGGGCGCACGCTCGCGCTGTTCACGAGCTTCCGCGTGCTCGACGAGACCGCCGCCGCGCTGGCCGACCGGGTGTCGGTGCCGATCCTCACGCAGCGGTCAGCGCCGAAGGGCCGCCTCATCGAGCAGTTCGCCGCCGATCCCGCCACCTGCCTGTTCGCCACGATGGGCTTCTGGCAGGGCATCGACGTGCCCGGCGAGGCCTGCTCGCTGGTGGTCATCGACCGCATCCCGTTCCCCCGGCCCGACGAGCCGCTCCTGCAGGCACGACGCGAGCAGGCGGGCGCCGACGCGTTCGCCCGCATCGACCTCCCGAGGGCCACCACCCTCCTCGCCCAGGGCACCGGTCGGCTCATCCGCACGGCGACCGACCGGGGCGTCGTCGCCGTGCTCGACCCGCGCCTGGCCAAGGCCAGCTACCGGTGGGACGTGGTCCGGGCCCTCCCGCCGATGCGGCGCACCAAGGACCGCGAGGTCGCCCTCGAGGCCCTCCGCGACATCCGCGACGCCTAGAGGACACGCCGAAGGCGTGGCCGTGGCCCGAGCGGCCCGCCGGCGAAGCCGGCAAGAGCGGGAAGCCGCAGTGTCGGCGCTTCGGCGGCGAAGCCGACGATGGCGGTCGACGCCTCACGCGTCGGTGCGCACAAGTGGGTAGAACCCTCCCCATGGCTGCCGCCAGCACCCTCCCGCCCTCCCCCACGGCCGAGCTCAAGCGCGCCCAGCTCGTGGCCACCCGGCGGCGGGCGACGATGCTGCTGGCCGGCGTCACCGTGGTGTTCATCCTCACCGTGGTCACCGGAGCCGAGGACGACTCGCTCCTCGGCTACGTCCAGGCGATGGCCGAGGCATCCATGGTGGGCGGGCTGGCCGACTGGTTCGCGGTGGTCGCCATCTTCCGCCACCCGCTCAACCTGCCCATCCCCCACACGGCGATCATCCCGGAGCGCAAGGCCCAGTTCGGCGAGACGCTCGGCGACTTCATCCAGAGCAGCTTCCTCACCCCCGACGCGGTGGCCGAGCGGGTCCAGGGCGCCGACGTCGGCGGACGGGTGGCCCGGTGGCTGGCGGACACGACCAACGCCGAGCGCCTGGCCGGCCACATCGCCGACGCCGCCGTGCAGGTGGCCGACCTGCTGCGCGACGAGGACGTGCAGGCCGCCTTCGACGGCGTGGTGCGCTCGCGCCTCGAGTCCGCGCCACTGGCGCCGATGGCGGGACGGGCCCTGGCGGTGCTCACCCGCGACGGCCGACATGATCAGCTGGTCGACGCCGCGCTGGCGGGGCTGGCCTCGTACCTCGACGAGCACCGCGAGGAGCTGCACGAGCGGTTCGAGCAGTCCTCCCCGTGGTGGCTCCCCGGCGCGGTGGAGGACCGGATCTTCCAGCGCCTGCTCGACGGCGCCCGCAACGTGCTCTCGGAGATGGTGCAGGACCGCGACCACGACCTGCGCCGCCTCCTCGACGAGCGCCTGGCCGGCCTGGCCCACGACCTCCAGACGTCACCCGAGCTGCGAGCGAGGGGCGACCAGCTCGCCCACGACCTGCTGGCCCAACCCGAGCTGCGCGCGTGGATCAGCGGCCTGTGGGCCGAGGCCAAGCAGGCCCTGCGGGACCAGGCCGCCGACCCCGAGTCCCAGGTCCGCCAGGGCCTGGCTCGAGCGATCGCCTCCGGCGGCCAGCGGCTCCTCGCCGAGCCCGCGCTGGCTGACATGGTCCAGAACGGCGCCGAGCAGGCGGTCCGCTACGTCGTCGACCACTTCGGCGGGGAGATCACCCACCTCGTGAGCACCACCATCTCCAAGTGGGACGGCGAGGAGACGGCGCAGCGCCTCGAGCTGCTGCTCGGCCCGGATCTCCAGTTCATCCGCATCAACGGCACGGTGGTCGGCGGCCTGGCCGGCCTCCTCCTCCACGCCATCGCCCAGGTCCTCGGCTAGGACGATCCGCCCGCGGGTCGATTGCGACGGCGCAGCGCCCCCACCCCGGCGGCACCGACCCCCACGATCAGAACGAGCGCGAGCACGCCGGCGCCCGAGCTGTCCTCTTCGTCGTCACCCGCCCCACCGCGGCGGTTGCCGGACCCCGACGAGGCGGCCCCGCTCGCGGGCAGCTCGGCGTCGTCCGCGGTCCGCTCCCATGCGGAGACCTCGTAGAGCGTCGTCATCGAGGTCCCCGACACGCGGACGTAGCGGGCAGTGATGCGGCCGGTCGGCTCCGCGGTCGCCGCCTTGGAGTCGACGATCGTCTGGTCCTCGGTGGTGGTCAGCCGCTCCCACGTCGTCCCGTCTTCGGACGCCTCGACCACGGCCGACCCGGCGTCCATCCCGCGGACGACGACGAGGCCCAGGTCCATCGGGGTGGCGAGCTCCACGACGGCCTCGGTGGTCTCTGCAGGATCGGGCTGCGTGGTGGTGGTGTCGTCGTTCGGGTCGTCGGTGAAGAACGGGTCGTCGAAGGGGTCGCCCGGGGGCGGCGGGGCCTGCACCGGGGTGGCGAAGTCGCCGTCGGTGAGCCGGCAGCCGGCCGCCCCCGTGACGTTGGCCGCCGCGCCGTCGCGGCGCCGGCCGGAGCAGGCGGCCCCTCGCGACGGCGGGACCGGCAGGAGATCGACCGGCACCACCGCCGAGCGGACGCGCTGGTGGTAGATCGTGCGGCCCTCGTCGTGGGGCACGCGCACGTCGCTCGAGCCGGTGGCGCCGGCCACGAGGCCGGGGTCCTCCCCGACCGGGACCTCCAGGAGGCGGGCGTCGAGGTACCCGCGGCCGCTGTCGAGGTGCAGCCGCCCGTATTGGGCCACCAGCTCGAACCCGGTCGTCTCCAGGCCCCGGGGGGCACCGGCCCCGTCCACGACGATGGCCCATCCGCGGACCTCGACCTTCGGGGCGTCGGTCCACAGCGGGAGCGGCGGCGCCTCCTGGGTGGCGATGTTGACCTCGAACTCGAAGCTCGACGTCGGCCCGGCGGACTGGCCGGGCTGCGGCGGCAGCTCGGCACCCACGATCCAGTCGGTGTCGGTCTCGTGGCCGGCAACGTAGCTCTGCGGGAGCGTGGCGGCGTAGGCCCCGTCGGCCGCCGTGGCCGTGTTCGCCACCACCCCCTCCGAGCGCGTGTCGCCGAGCGGGCACCCGCCCGGGAAGAAGCAGGTGGCCAATCCGAGGCCGCCGCTGAAGGCGACGAACGCCCCGAAGAGGAACAGCGACCCCAGGCCGGCCCCGTCGTCGACGAAGCGCACGATCACCGGCACCTCGCCCAGCGCCGCGCCCTTCCCGTCCACGACCCGGCCCACCACCCGGGCATCCACCGGCTCCGGCCGCGTCGTCGTCGTCTCCTGCCCCGCCGCCGGGGCGGCGACGGCACCGAGGACGGCCACCACCAGGGCCACGGCGACGATCCGGCGCACTCGCACGATCAGTAGCCGAACCGCTCCATCGCCGACGGGCGGCTCTGCCAGTTCTTGTCGACCTTCACGAGCAGCTCGAGGTAGGTGCCCTCGGGCATCTGCTCGCGCACGGCGATTCCGACCTTCTTCAGCACCTCGCCCTTCTTGCCGATCACGATCGCCTTCTGCGACTCGCGCTCCACGAGGATCTCGCAGCGCACGTACGGCAGGTCCCACTCGGTGACCCGGGCGGCGATCGAGTGCGGCACCTCGTCACGGGTGATGCGGAGGAGCTGCTCGCGCACGAGCTCGGCCACCCAGAACGCCTCGGGGACGTCGCTCACCATGTCGTCGGGGAAGTACTGCGGCCCCTCGGGCATCAGCGCGATGAGGTGGCTCACCAGCTCGTCGACCCCCTTGCCTGTCCGCGCCGACACCGGGAAGTAGGCGGCCAGCTCCAGCGCCGCGGCCGCCTCGAGCTGGCCGACCACCGCACCCTTCGGGGCGCGGTCGATCTTGTTGATGATGCAGATGGCGGACCTCGGCACGAGGCCGGCGACCCACTGGTCGCCGCGACCGAACGGCTGGGTGGCGTCGAGCACGAAGCACACCACGTCGACGTCGCTGATCGTGCCCTGCGCCGTGGCGTTGAGCCGCGTGCCCAGCGCGGTGCGCGGCTTGTGGATGCCGGGCGTGTCCACGAACACGATCTGCGCGTCGTCCTGCGGGCGCGTGAGCGCGCCCATGATCCGCGTCCGGGTGGTCTGCGGCTTGTCCGAGGTGATGGCGACCTTGGTGCCGAGGATGCGGTTGACGAGCGTGGACTTCCCCACGTTGGGTCGGCCCACCAGGGTGACGAAGCCGGTCCTCATCCGGGCAACTTCTCGATCCGAACGCGACCGATGCGACGGCCCTGCACCCGCTGGGCAGTGAGCTCCCACCCCTCGACCACGACGCTCTCGCCGTTGACCGGGACGCGGCCGAGCTGGGACAGGAGCAACCCGCCGACCGTGTCGAAGTCCCCCTCGGGGAGCCGGGCGTGCAGCAGCTCGTTGACCTCGTCGATGGGCAGACGGGCGTTGACCCGAACCCCGCCGTCAGGGAGCGGCTCGACCATCGGGTCCTCGACGTCGAACTCGTCGACGATCTCGCCGAGCAGCTCCTCGATGATGTCCTCGAGGGTGACGAGCCCGGCGGTGCCGCCGTACTCGTCGATCACGATCGCCATGTGGAACCGCTCCCGCTGCATCTCCCGGAGCAGCACGGCAACCGGCTTCGTCTCCGGGACGAACCGGGCGGGCCGGGCCAGCTCGGCCACGGTCCCCTCCTCGCGCCCGTCCCGCTCGGCCCGCATGAGGTCCTTGGCGAGGACGACACCGGCGATGTCGTCGATGCCGTCGCCGCACACGGGGATCCGGCTGTAGCCGTTGAGGATCACGACCTCCATCGCGTCGGCGATCCGGAAGTCCGAGGTGACCGTGACCATGTCGGGGCGCGGGACCATCACCTCGCGCACCACCGTGTCGCCCAGCTCGATGACCGACTCGATGAGCTCGCGCTCCTCGGCCTCGATGACGTCGTCCTCCACCGCGAGGTCGGCCACGGCGAGGAGCTCCTCCTCCGAGGTGTACGGCCCGCGCTCGAGGCCCTTCCCGGGCAGGAGGACGTTGGTGAGCCCGATCAGGCCGCGGGACAGCCACCGGAGCGGGGGCAGCCCCGCGAGCGCGGCCACCGGGCGGGCGGCGGCCAGCGCCACCCGATCGGTGTGCTGGATCGCCCAGGTCTTCGGCGCCACCTCGGCCACGACGAAGAACAGCGTGACGTTGAGCACCGTGGCGCCGACGACCCCCCACCCACCGAACGTGCGGCTCGCGAGCACGCCCAGCAGGGTGGACTGCACGAGCTGCGTGGACAGCACCACGAGGAGGACCGGGTTGAGCCACTCCTGGTGCTCCACCAGGCGCAGCAGGATCTCACCCTTGCGCCCGGACGTCTCGGCGAGCGCCTGCGCCCGCGCCCGGGACACCCGGGTCAGCGCGGTCTCCGCCGCGGCCAGCACGATCGACGCGAGGAACAGCACGACCACCGCGACGGCGATGGACGCCTCGGTGCCGTTCATGGACGGTGGTGGAACTTGTCGAGGAGCTCGCGCTCGCGGGCCTGCATCGCGGCGGTCTCCTCCGGCTCGGCGTGGTCCATGCCGAGCACGTGGAGGATCCCGTGCACGACGAGCAGCGCGATCTCGTCGTCGAAGCTGCCGGCGTGCGTCGGGGCCTGCCGGGCGGCGACGGCCGGGCAGACCACCACGTCGCCGAGCAGCAACGGCAGCTCCCCGAGCTCCGGGGGCTCGCGGTCGGGGCCGGTGCTGCCCGAGTCCGGCCAGCGCCCGGAGTCGATCGGGTCGTCGATCGGGAAGGCCAGCACGTCGGTGGGGCCCTCCTTGTCCATGTAGCGCTGGTTGAGGTCGGCGATCACCGGCTCGCTGACGAACAGCACCGACAGCTCGGCCTCGCCCCGGACCCCGGAGTCGAGCAGCACGGACTTGGCCAGCGTCACCCACCGGGCGAGATCGACGGGGTGGTCCTGCTGCTCATCGACGCCGAACACCTCGACGTCACCCTCCGGCGGGCGCCGGCGCCTTCGGGCCACCCCGGGCAGCTGCGGGAGCTCCTCGGGACCGATGCCGTCCGGCAGCTCGCGCGGATCCGGCCGATCCGGCCCGTCGAGGTCACCCATCGGAGGGGGCAGTCGCCCGCTCGTACGCATCGACGATGTCCTGCACGATGCGATGGCGCACGACGTCGGCGCTCGTGAGGTGCACCCAGCTGAGCCCGTCGATCCCCGTGAGGATCTTCTCGAGCCCGCCCAGCCCGCTGCGACCGCCGGCGACGTCGACCTGCGTGGTGTCGCCAGTCACGACGGCCTTCGATCCGAAGCCGATCCGCGTGAGGAACATCTTCATCTGCTCGGGGGTGGTGTTCTGTGCCTCGTCGAGGATGATGAACGACGAGTTGAGGGTCCGTCCGCGCATGAACGCGAGCGGGGCCACCTCGACGGCGCCTCGCTCGAGGAGCTTGGCCCCCTGGTCGGTGCCGACCATGTCGTGGAGGGCGTCCCAGAGCGGGCGCAGGTAGGGGTCCACCTTGGCCATGAGGTCGCCCGGGAGGAAGCCGAGGCGCTCGCCGGCCTCCACCGCGGGGCGGGTCAGGATGATCCGGTCGACCTCCTTGGCGAGCAGCGACTGCACGGCCATCGCGACCGCGAGCCAGCTCTTGCCCGTTCCGGCCGGTCCCAGCGCGAAGGTGACGACGTTGTCGCGCACCGCATCCACGTAGCGCTTCTGGCCGCTCGACTTCGGCCGCACCGGACGCCCGCGTGCGGGCCGCAGGACCTCGGAGGTGAGGACGTCCGAAGGGCGCTGGTCGTGGCGGACCATGTCGACGCTGCGCCGCACGGTGCTCGGGTCGAGCTGGTGGCCCTGCTCGACCAGCACGACGAGGTCCTCGAACAGTGCGCCCACGCGCTCGGCGTCGGGTCCCTCGACGGCGATCTCGTTGCCGCGGACGTGCACCGTGACCTCGGGGAACTCCGCCTCGATCGCACGGAGCACCTCGTCGCGGTGCCCGAGGAGGGCCGGCATGAGGTGGTTGGCGGGGACGGAGATCCGGACCTGGGTGGACGACAAGAAGTGCGCTAGCCCTTGACTGAAGTGTCGGGGTACAGGTGCTCGAGGCTGCCCGGCTCGATGCGCGAGGCCTCGATGAAGGCGTCGACGTCGGTCAGCTTCAGACGGATGACGCGCCCGAGCCGGTAGGCCGGGAGGTCGCCCTGGTCGATGAACCGGTACAGGGTCCGAGCGGTGACCCCGAGCCGCTTGGCAGCGTCCTGCGAGGACAGCCACACCGCATCCGGGGCACCCTGCGGTCCGTCGAGGGGTAACGACGCCATGTGGGCAAGGGTACACCCGCTCCCTGCGTTTCGATCCCTTCCGATCTGGGGCCGGAAGCGGCGGATCAGGCCGACAACGTCTGCAGGAACACGACCCGGCGCCCGGCGTCGAGGCGCTCGAACGCGGCCGCGAGGGCCTTGGCGGTGTAGGTCGGCTCGCTGCGCAGGCCCAGCCCGGCCGCCCGCTCGGCGGCGTTCGACCCGGCCTCCGTGGGGTGCCCGTAGCCGGGCCCGAACCAGCGCCCGTCGATCGTCCAGCGGGCGGCCGGCGGGAACCCCCCGCCCACCGCGAGGAGCGACCGCACGCCGGCCTCCATGCCGCGCAGCACCGGAGCGTTGGTCACGATGCGGTCGGCGACCCGGACGGCCACGACCGTCGCGCTCCGCCAGCCAGCCAGCGCGAGCCCGAGCGACAGCCCCACCGACGACCCGCCGCTGCCCAGCGCCACCACGACGTCGTCGGGCTCGTCCCAGCCTTCGCGGGCGAAGCGGTCCGCCAGCTCGAGGCCCGCGCCCACGTACCCGAGGATCCCGACGGGGGTGGACCCACCCGGGGTGATGAGCGTCGCCCCGGTCGGAGCGAGCCGGGCCCAACGTCGAGCGAGCACGAACGGCATCGCCGTGGAGCTGGGGGCGTCGACGTTGCGGACGCCGAGCGCGTCGCCCTTCGCGAACATCGCCTCGACGTGGTCGGTGCGGGGCTGCGGGAAGCGGACGGCCTCCACCTCGAGCCCCAGGCGCTGCGCGTGCACGGCGGTGGCGACCACGTGGTGGCTGCCGATGGCGCCCGCCGTGAGCACCGGGCCGCCCCGGCGAGCGGCGATCGCCAGGAGGTGCTCGAGCTTGCGGACCTTGTTGCCGCCGTAGCGACTGTCGCTCAGGTCGTCGCGCTGGACCCAGAACCGGTCCTCCACGCGGTCGACCGGCGTGGGGAGCCCGTCCGCCAGCGGCACGAACGGCACGAGGTCGGCCAGCCGCGGCAGCCGGTCGAACAGCGCCCGATCGGTCGTGGCAGTGGTCGTGCTCACGTGCCCGGCCACCGTCCCGGGTTCATGCGGCGCTCCGGGTCCAGGGCGTCTCGCACCCGGCTCAGCAGCGCGGCGAACCCGGGGTCGGCGCGCTCCACGATGCGGGTGGCGGCGTCGGCGGAGGCCTTGTACGGGACGTAGTCGTGATCGAGGACGATGTCCGCCAGCTCGCCCATGCACGCGCGCACGCGGCCGACCTCCTCCTCGTCGCTCCGGTCGAAGCAGGCCACGTAGCGGAGCACGTGGTACCGACCGCCCTCCATCGGGCGGGCGACGAGGAACGGGGGGAACCCGTGCCGCTCCAGCGCGGCCAACCCGGCTTCGGCGCCGGCGACCCACGAGCCGGGGGGGCCGTACGAGCCCACCCAGGCGAGACCGCCGCCGGGGAAGTCGAGCAGGAAGTCGAGCGTCGTCGGCAGCTCGGCCAGCTTGGCCATGCCCGGCATCAGATCGACGAGGTGGGAGACCTCGAACGGCGGGTCCACCCCCGCGTCGGCCAGGATCGATCGGGCCAGGTCGCGGCGAGCGGCGAGCTCCGCCTCCGACGCGCCGGTGAGGTCGATGAACAGGAAGGCCAGCGGCTCGTCGTCGGCCCGCACGAGATCCCGGGTCGCGCCGAAGAGGAGCTTGGCCGACGGCCAGGTCATGCAGCCCACGTCGTCGACCGAGCCGGTGCGGGCCAGCGCCCGCATCGCCTGGTTGGCGTCCTCGAGCGACCAGCAGAAGGCGAACCAACGGCTGCGGTGAGGCGCCTTCGGCACGAGTGCGAGGCCGCCGCGCAGCACGATGCCGGTGGTGCCCTGCGTCGACACGAACAGCCCCGTGAGATCGGGCAACGGCGCCCGGGCGAACCACCGGTCGACGACTGCGCCCGTGCCCGTGCGCACGACCGAGCCGTCGGCCAGCACGGCCTCGACCCCGGTGATCCAGCGCCCCATCGCGCCGCCGGGCAGCGAGAGGTTGTTCAGGCCGTCGAGGAGCGCGTTCATGAGCACCGACGTGAACGGCGGGGCGAACGGGTACGTGTACGCGAGGTCGGGGTGGTGCGCGTCGAGGTGGGCCTTGAGCTGCTCGAAGGTGACGCCCGGCTCGACGATCACGGTCCGCGTGTCCTCGTCGACCTCGATGCCGTCGAGCCGCTTCAAATCGAGGACGATCCCACCGTGCGGGATGGCGATGCCGGCCACGTTGTACCCGGCGACCACCGGGGTGACGGCGACCCCCTCCGCGGCCGCCCAGAGGACGACGGCGACGACCTCCTCGCGGGTCCCGGGGGCGACGGTGAGGTCGGCCTTGCCCGCAGGGTGCTCCGTGATGTCCTCGAGCCAGTCGGCGGGGTCGTGGACGTGCTCGGCCCCGACCAGCGCCTCGAGCGCGGCACGCATCACGGCCGCTTGACGCGCAGGCTGCCGATCTCGCGCACGAGGTGTCCCGTGGCGAGCTGCAGGAGCGGCTCGACGTCGCCCTCCACGACCAACGTCGCGTCGGGGGCGATGCCGTTGTCGACGGTGATCGCGCCACGCCCCACCCGCACCGTGGCCGAGGTGCGGCCGGCGGTGATCCCGAGGACCAACGGGACCGGGAGGTTCAGGAGCGCCAGGCGGAGGCCGGCGTTGGCGAGGTAGCTCGGCACGGTCCGGGCCAACAGGTGGGCGAGCAGGTTCGCCTCGCCGGCCGGCGGCATCTCCACCTCGGGGACGTCGGGGGCCAGTCGCCGGAGGAGGCGGAAGGCGCCGCCCACGGCCAGCATCGGCACGGCGATCGGCAGCGCGATGGCCACGGTGGCCACCTCGGCGGCGGCCTTCATCGGGTCGAGGGGACGACGGCGCGTGGCGCGGGCGAGCAGCCCGTCGACGGTGTTGCCCACCAGGTTGGCCACCTCGATCTGGGCCACCGTGGCGCGCAAGCCGGCTACGACGTCGGCGGGGAGCACGTCGAGGAGCGGAGCGGTGTCGAGGGGCTGTCCTGCCTCGGCCGAGGCGCGGGCATGGGCCAGCAGGACCTCGAGCACGTCGACCGGATCCTCGACCTGGCCGAGGTAGTCCGCCCAGCTGCCGTGGATCCACGCGCAGTAGCGGCAGCCGTTGACCTCGGTGACCGCGAGGATGACCTGCTCCCGGCTGCGGGCGTCGATCGGAGCCCCGGGGAGGTAGGAGCGGAGGAGGCCCGGCGCCGTGCGGGCCAGCTCGACCAGCCAGGGCAGGAGCACCGCCGGGTCGGCGGTGCGACGGGCAAACGGGTCGCGGTCGCGGTCGTGCACGACGGGCAGGGTACGCGCTGGGCCCGCTCCGCCCCTGCCCCGCGTCGTCAGCTCAGCGCCTCGAGCACCAGCTTCCAGCTGGCGAGGCCGTGCTCGCAGACGCCGTCCGGAGCCACCAGGCAGTCGTCGGGCGCTCGGCAGACGCCGTCGGCCACCCACTCCGCCAACGTGTCCACGTCGGGCGGGGCCCAGCCGCTGTTGTGCTCGAACCACTCATGGGTGCGGGCGAGGGCGGTGGGGCTCACAGGACCCGATCATGCCAAGCGAACGCTCCCGTCCGCCGTGACGACGAGCAGGGCCACGCAGCCGCCCTCGGCCCGAGCCGCGAGGTGGGCCGCGCCCTCGATCCGCTCGGCTCGCTCCACCACCGGCCCCCCGGGCGCGTCGACCGGCCCGTACACCACCACCTCCCCGGTGTCGGGCCGCAGCACCGCGGGGCGGGCGATGCCCTCGCAGGCCCAGTCCGCGACGAGCACCTCGTCGCCGTGGCGCCCGACGACGACACGGCGGCCGTCGACCGTGATCGCGGCCCCCTCGACCGACGCCGACTGCGGGCACCCGTCCACTCCGGCCTCGACGATGGCCCCCTCTGACGCGACGCACCACGGCCGCGGCGCGGTCGTGGTGGTCGGCACGGTGGACGAGGCCGAGGACGCCCGGGCGGGAGCGGGCGCCGATCGGCCGGGTGACCGGACCACCACGACGACCGCCACCGCGGCGAGCACCGCCGCCGCCGCGACCACCGCACGCGGGCGCCGCACGGGCTGGCGCCGCGGCCGAGCCGGCGGCCGCGCCGCCCGCAGCTCCTGGGCCAGGCGTCGAGCTGGTGGCAGTCGCGGGGCCGCTGCGCCTTCGAGCGAGGAGACCGTGCGGCGGAGGCGGTCGCGCCCCTCGCGCTCACGTCGATCCGAGGTCGACGGCAGCTCGTCGACGATGCGCACCAGCATCCCCACGAGCGCGGCGACGTCGTCGGCCTCCGGCCCGCCCACCGGCGCGAGCCCGTCGAGCACCACCCGCCCCTCGGGGCCGACGCAGAGGTGCTCGACCGCGAGCCGGCCGTGGGTGACGCCGCGGTCGTGCATCGCGGCCAGCGCTTCGGCGACGGAGGCGCCCAGCTCCCCGACGGCAGCGGCGGTGCGCAGCCGGTGGCCCATCGGCAGGGGTCCGCCGTGCTCGGTGACGAGCTCCCAGCCGCCGTCGGCCGTGGGCCCTGACCGGAGCACCCCCAGCACCCCGGGCCCGGCCGCCGCGGCGAGGGCCTCGGCGCGCGTCCGCAGCTCCAGCGTGTCGGCGCCGTGGGCGACGCGACGCACGACGGGACGTCCGCCCTCCACCTCCACCGACGCGCGCACAGCCATCGGGCGAGCGTATCGAGATGTACTGAGATGCCGTAAGGCGAGGAGCGGACCTACGGCACCCGGAGCCGCAGGGCGACCTCGTTCGCGAGCAGCCGGCCGTCCACCGTGAGGACGAGGCGGTCGGACGCGCCGGGCGCCGCTTCGACGAGCCCGGGGAGGGCCTCCGCGTCGAGCGCCGCCGCCGGCACGCCCTGGCGGGTGCGGAGCAGGAGCTGGAGCGCCTCGAGCGCCCGTCCCTCGTCGTCGAGGTCCTCGTCGGCCGCCACCACGGTGGCCCCGTCCCGCACGGCGTCGATGTAGCGGTCCGGTGTCCGCAGGTTCCAGAACCGACGACCGGCACGGTGGGAGTGGGCGGCGCAGCCCAGCCCTTGGTACTCGCCCATGGTCCAGTAGAGGAGGTTGTGGCGGCACTCGTGGCCGGGGCGAGCCCAGTTGGAGATCTCGTACCAGCCGAGCCCGCTCGCACCGAGCCGCTCGGTGGCGGCGAGGTACTTGTCGGCCTGGTCGTCGTCATCGGGGTGGCGGGCCGTGTCGGCAGCCAGCGGGGTGCCGGCCTCGACGGTGAGCGCGTACGCGGACACGTGGGGCGGGCCCAGGGCGACGACGTCGTCCAGGGTGCGCTCCCAATCCTCGAGCGACTCCCCCGCGCCGCCGTAGATCACGTCGAGGTTGAACGTCGGCAGGCCGGCCGCACGGAAGACCTCCACGGCGCGCTCGACGTTGCCGCGGTCGTGGGTCCGCCCGAGCGCGGCGAGCACGTGGGGAGACGTCGACTGCACGCCGAGCGAGATCCGGTTCACCCCGCCGGCGAGGTAGGCGTCCACCAGCTCGGCGGAGACGTCGTCGGGGTTGCACTCGACCGTGACCTCGCACCCGGCGCCCCGCGGCACGAGGTCGAGCACCGACAGCAGCCCGCTGGCGGGGACCATCGACGGCGTGCCGCCACCGACGAACACCGAGGTGACCTCGGGCAGGCCCTCGGCCACCAGGCGGTCGGCGTCGGACCGCATCGCCGCGAGGTAGGACTCCGTCAGGTGGTGGCGGTCCGTCCAGGTCGCGAAGGAGCAGTAGTCGCAGCGAGCCGCGCAGAACGGGACGTGGACGTACAACCCGAACATGCCCCCATGTCTAGGGGGCGCGCGTCGTTACGGCGTCTCGAAGGTGACGCCGAGCTCCTCGAGCCGCGGGAAGACCTTCTCCGGCGTGATGTCGAGGATGCAGGCGATGGCCACGAGGTCGTCTCGGCGGACCGTGAGCACCTGGCCGTTGAAGTCGCCCCGCTGGACCTGGATCAGGCGGACGAACCGGGTGAGGAGCTCGCCCTGAGCGCCCTCGACGCGGGTCAGCGCCCCGAGCGCGATCCGGACCGGCTTGGTGCACTCCTCGGCCAGCGGCACCACCGCCGTCAGGTCGGTGTCACCCGGACGGGCCCCGAAGGCGGGACCGTCGTCACCCGGGAGGAGCTGATCGACGGGGACCCCGTAGAACCGCGCCAGGCGCTGGAGCCGTGCCACCGAGATCGCCCGCTCGCCCCGCTCGTAGGCGCCCAGCACGGACGCCTTGAACTCCTCGCCCGAGCGGGCCTCGACCTCTTGCAGCGAGAGGCGCTGCTGCCCTCGGATCGCCCGAAGGCGCGCCCCGACCGTGACCGCGTACCTGCGGTCAGAGAGATTCTCCATTGCCTGCATCCGGACCTCCTAGGTCCCCGACCTGGTTGTCTCCAACCACCGCTCTTGGTCGCGCCCACCGCGAAGCCGCACCGAACGGCACGGCGTATGTCGAAACCTACGCTCACGGACGCTCCGCGCCAAACCTCTCGCGCTCGGAGTGACCAACGACACGTTCGTCAGAACGCGGTCATCGGCCCCGGGTCAGCACCACGCCGGCGACGATCGCCGCCGTCTCGGCCCGCAGGACGTTGGGTCCCAAGCCGACGGTCGGGAGGCCGGGAGGCACCTCCCCCGGTGCCCAGCCCCCCTCGGGACCGACGAGGACCGTGGTGCACGAGGTGGGCAGCGGGCCGGCCCCGCGCTCGGCCACGGCCACACCGTCGAGGGCGACCAGACCGGCGAGGTCGGCGACCTCGGCGATCTCGGGGAGCCACGGCCGGTGGCACTGGGCGGCCGCGCTCCGGGCCACCTGGCGCAGCCGCGCCACCGCCTTGGCCGCCCTCGCCTCGTCCCAGCGCACGACGGACCGCTCCGCCCGGAACGGGGTGATCCGGTCGATCCCCAGCTCCGTCAGCTTCTGCACGACCAGCTCCGGCTTGTCGCCCTTCACCAGCGCGAAGCCCACGCTGAGCCCGGGGTCGGGTCGGGCCGACTCCTCGATGCCGCCCGTCGGCTCGAGCTCGGCGCCGAGCCGGGCCGGACGCCAGCGCCCGCGCCCGTCGCCGACGGTGAGGAGGGCGCCCGCGCGGAGGCGCAGCACCCGCTCGAGGTGGTGGCGGTCGTCGGCGGACAGCTCTGGTGCGTCGACATCGCCGACGAAGACCAGCGGCCCGGGGTGGTCCGCCGGGTGGGCGGTCATCGCTACCGGAAGGCCGAGCGGATCCGGGACAGGAAGCCGGGCTCGGCCGGCGCCACGTCGTCGCCCCGCAGCTCGGCGTAGCGACGCAGGAGCTCCTCCTGCTCGGCTGTGAGGTCGTCGGGGACCTGCACCACGATTCGCACGATGACGTCGCCGCGGTGGCGGCCGTTGAGCTGCGGGACGCCCCGGCCCCGGAGCCGCAGCTCCCGACCGGTCGGGGTGCCAGGGGGGACGACGAGGTCCTCGACCCCGTCGAGGGTGTCGAGCTGGAGGTGGGCGCCGAGGGCCGCCTGGGCGAAGCTCACCGGCACGTCGCAGTGCAGGTCGAGGACGTCGCGCACGAACCGCGCATGACGGGCCACGCGCACGTGGACGAACAGATCGCCGCTGGGCCCGCCCCGCGGTCCAGCCGCGCCGCGACCCGTGAGGCGGAGCGTCGACCCCGTGTCGACGCCGGCAGGGATGTCGACGGTGTACGAGCGCTCGTCGGTCGTACGACCCTCGCCGCGGCAGGCGGGGCACGGATCCGGGACGACCTGGCCGATGCCGCTGCACCTCGGGCACACCGTGGTGCTCACCATCTGCCCGAGGAAGGACTGCCGCACCCGCTGGACCTGTCCGACGCCAGCGCACTCGACGCAGGTGATCGGCTGGCTGCCCTCCGCAGCACCGCTCCCGCCGCAGGTCTCGCACGCGACCGGCGCCCGCACCTCGACCGGGCGGCGGACGCCGAACGCCGCCTCCTCCAACGTCAGCTCGACGACCAGCTCGAGGTCGGCACCGCGCGGGGGGCCGCTCGGCCCTCGCCGGCCACCGCCGAAGGGGCTGCCGCCGCCGAAGAACGCCTCGAAGATGTCGTTGATGCCGCCGCCGCCGCCGAAGCCGAACGGATCGCCGGCGCCGGCACCGACGCCCTCGGCGCCGAAGCGGTCGTAGCGAGCCCGCTTCTCGGGATCGGACAGCACCTCGTACGCGTGCGCGACCTGCTTGAACCGCTCCCCCGCCTCGGGGTCGGGGTTGGTGTCCGGGTGGAGCTGCCGGGCCAGCTGCCGGAACGCCCGCTTGATCTCGTCGGCGGAGGCGTCGCGATCGACGCCGAGCAGCTCGTAGAAGTCGGCCATCAGCCCTCGGTGAGCCGGTGCGAGAGCCGCTTGCTGACGACCGCCACCGCGGCCATCGCCTGCGGGTAGTCCATGCGGGCGGGACCGAGCACGCCGATGGAGCCGACCGGCACGCCGTCGACCTGGTACGGCGCAACGATCAGTGCGCACTCGGCCAGCGGGGCCATGCCCGTCTCCGTGCCGATGGCCACCTGCTGGCCGCGGTCGAGGACGTCGCGCAGCAGGGTGACGACGACGAGCTGCTGCTCGAGGATGCCGAGCACCTCGCGCACGGTCTCGATGGCGTCGAACGCGCGGGCGATGCGGGCGGTGCCGCCGACGAAGACCTGGTCGGGGTCGTCACCCCGGTCGTCCCGCAGCGAGGCGACGGCGAGGTCGCACAGCGCGTCGGTGACCGCGTCGCCGGTGGCCTCCGGCGCGGGCAGGTGGGCGCGCCCCGCGCCGCCGAGCGAGGAGGCGAGGTGGGCGGTGGCCGCTGCCAGGCGCTCCTCGCCGACCCCCTCGGCCAGGGCCGTGCCGCCGTCGCTGAGGTCGAGCGTGTGCTTCTCCACCGCGCCCGTGGAGAGGACGAGCACGGCGAGCGCGGCGGAGGACGACAGGCCGACCAGCTGCACCGAGCGGACCTGCGCCTCGGTGACCGGCGCCGGGCCGACCACGACGCCCGCGTAGCTCGTGAGGTCGCCGAGCAGGCGCGAGGTGTCCTGCAGCATCTGCTCGAGCTCCCCATGGGCCCGCTCGAAGAACGTCCGCACCTGCTGCGCGTCGGTGCCGCGCAGTGCGCCGGGTGAGCCGAGGTGGTCGACGAAGAACCGGTAGCCCTTCTCGGTGGGGATCCGGCCGGCGCTCGTGTGGGGCTGCCGGAGGTAGCCCTCCTGCTCGAGCGTCGCCATGTCGTTGCGCACCGTGGCCGAGGACACCTGCACGCCGGGGGCGCGCACGACGTGCGCCGAGCCGACCGGCTGGGCGGTGTCGATGTACTCCTCCACGACGGCCCGGAGGATGGCGGCCTTGCGTTCGTCGAGCATGTGGTTGGGCGGGCCGGGACGAGGCGCCCTGGCTGGCACTCGATGCTACCGAGTGCCAGCACCAACAGCAGGTTGCCAGAGGATCCGCCATGGCATCCCGCCATGGCATCCTCGGTCCCGTGCGATTCGTGGTGGTGGGGGCAGGAGCGGTCGGTGGGGTCGTGGGCGGCCGCCTCGCGCAGCACGGCCACGAGGTCGCCCTGGTCGCCCGTGGAGCCCATCGGGAGGCCATGGCGGCGGACGGCCTGCTCGTGCGCTCCCCCGATGAGGAGGTACGGGTCCACCCGCGGGTGGCGGCCCACGTCGATGAGCTCGACCTCGGGTCCGGCGATGTCGTCCTCCTGGCCGTGAAGAGCCAGGACACCGTGGCCGCCCTCGCGGGCATCCCGCGGGACGTGCCGATCGCCTGCCTCCAGAACGGCGTGGCCAACGAGCGGGAGGTGCTCCGCCGGTTCGAGCACGTCTACGCGGTGCCGGTGATGCTCCCCGCGCTCCACCTCGTCCCGGGAGTGGTCGACGCGTCGTCGGCCCCGACCACGGGGATCCTCGACGTCGGGCGGTACCCCGCGGGGGTCGACGCCACCGCCGAGCACCTGGCCGGGGCGTTCTCCGCGTCGACGTTCAGCTCGCTCGCCCGCCCGGACGTCATGCGCTTCAAGTGGTCGAAGCTGGTGATGAACCTCGGCAACGCGATCGAGGCGTCCTGCGGGCCCGCCTCGTGGGGCAGCCCGCTGTTCGGCCTGGCCATGGCGGAGGGCCGTGCGGTGATCGAGGCGGCCGGCATCCACGCCGCCAGCGACGAGGAGGACGCCGCCCGTCGCGGCGACCTCATCTCCCTCCGGCCGATCGACGGCGAGCGCCGCGGCGGCGGCTCCACCTGGCAGAGCCTCCAGCGGGGCGGGCCGGTGGAGGTCGACTTCCTCAACGGCGAGATCGTCCTGCTGGGCCGGCTCCACGGTGTCGCCACCCCGGTGAACGAGCTGCTCCAGCGCACTGCCAACGACCTCGCCCGCCGCGGCGGCCCGCCCGGCTCCGTCGACCCTGTCGACCTCGAGCGCGCGCTGGGCTGACCCGCCGCTCCCGGCGCTCGTTCGTCCCCGATGCGACCGCTTTGGGCCGATCGGCCCATGGCGAGGCGGGCGGCCGCCTGGCACGGTGGCGCCGTGTCCATCGATCGCGCCTCCTCCCTCCCCCCGCCCCCGGTCGCCCCGGTACCCGCCGGCGCGAGCGGCAAGAAGCCGAGCAGGCGGGGCCGCCCCGCCTTCGGCAAGGTCATCGTCGCCCTGGTCGGCCTCCGCCTGTTCCGCGAGGCGGCGGGGTGGGTCGCGGTCTCGAGCTGGGGCCCCATCGGCGCGCTCCTCGTCGGCCTGGCCGCCGTCGGCGTCGTGCTCGGGTGGCGAGCGCACCAGCGCAACAAGGTCAAGCGCCGCGGCGGGATCCAGCACACCCCGGAGGAGGTCGCCAAGCAGCTGCAGGACAGCGAGCTGCTCCCGCCCGCGTTCGCCGAGAACGGCACGATCGCGGGCGCGTCGATCCTCGTCCTCAACCAGCTCCCGAAGGTGCTCGAGGTCGAGACGCAGTACGAGGCCTTCGGCTCCGACGGGCAGCGCATCGGCACCCTCCGCCAGATCGGGCAGTCGCGCGGCAAGCAGGTCGCCCGCGTGCTCACCACCTTCGACCAGTTCTTCACGCACCACTTCGAGCTCGAGGACCTCGACGGCGAAGACGTGCTCCGGCTCACCCGCCCCCGCAAGCTCTTCAAGTCGAAGCTGCGGGTGTTCGACGGCCAGAACCGCTTCCTCGGTCAGTGGGTGCAGCAGAACGTGTTCTGGAAGATCCGCTGGACCCTCCTCGACGCCGCGGGGCAGCCGCTCGCACACATGAAGGCGACCAACCTCCGCGCGTGGGACTTCCACGTCGAGGTCGGCGGCCGCGAGGCGGCCACCATCATCAAGTCGTGGGAGGGCTGGGCCCGCACGGCGTGGACCCGCGCGGACCGCTACGTGATCCGCATCAACGAGGAGCACGAGCGGGACCTGCGGCTGATGCTGCTCGCCACACCGCTCGTGATCGACCAGTCCCTCAAGCAGGACGCCCGCGGGTTCGGCTGAGGTTCACTCGTCGAGCTTGAAGGCGGCCACGAAGGCCTCTTGGGGGACCTCGACGCGCCCGATGTTCTTCATGCGCTTCTTGCCCTCCTTCTGCTTCTCGAGGAGCTTGCGCTTCCTCGTGATGTCGCCGCCGTAGCACTTGGCGAGCACGTCCTTGCGCTTCGCCTTCACCGTCTCGCGGGAGATGATGCGCCCGCCGATGGCGGCCTGGATCGGCACGTCGAACATCTGGCGCGGGATCAGGTCCTTGAGCTTCTCGGAGATCTTCTTGCCGTAGTCCTGCGCGCGGTCGCGGTGGAGGATCGTGGAGAACGCGTCGGCGGGCACGCTGTTCAGCAGCACGTCGACCTTCACCAGGTCGGAGCGGAGGTAGCCGGCCGTCTCGTAGTCGAGCGAGGCGTAGCCCTGCGTCCGGCTCTTGAGCTGATCGAAGAAGTCGCGCACCACCTCGGCGAGCGGCACGACGTACACGAGCTCCATCCGCTCCGGCGAGAGGTACTCGATCTTCTTCATCTCACCCCGCCGGGTCTGGCAGAGGTCCATGATCGTGCCCGCGTAGTCCTTGGGCGTGAGGATCGTGCACGTGAGCATCGGCTCCTCGATCCAGTCGATCGCGGTGACGGGCGGGAGGTCGGCGGGGTTGTGCACCTCCTCGACGGTGCCGTCGGTCTTGTGCACCAGGTAGGCGACCGACGGCGACGTGGCGATCAGGTCGAGGTTGAACTCGCGAACGAGGCGCTCGCGGATGATCTCCATGTGCAGCAGCCCGAGGAAGCCGCACCGGAAGCCGAACCCGAGGGCCCCCGAGGTCTCCGGTTCGTACGTGTAGCTGGCGTCGTTGAGGCCGAGCTTCTGCAGCGCGTCGCGCAGGTCGGAGAACTGGTCGCCGTCGATCGGGTAGAGCCCGCAGAACACCATCGGCTTCGGGTCGCGGTAGCCGTCGAGGGCCACCGGCGCGGGCCGAGCGGCCTCGGTCACGGTCTCCCCCGACCGCGCCTCGCGCACGTCCTTGATCCCGGCGATGAGGTAGCCGGTCTCGCCCGGGCCGAGCGAGGCCACCGGCGTGTGGTCCGGCCGGCGGACGCCGATCTCGTCGGCGTCGTGGGTGGCGCCGGCCTGCATGAACCGGAGCCGGCCACCCGTCTTCAGGACGCCGTTCATCACCCGCACCGACGACACCACGCCCCGGTAGCTGTCGTAGTACGAGTCGAAGATCAGGGCCTGCAGTGGATCGGCCGCCTCGCCCTTGGGGGCGGGGATGCGCTCGATCACCGCGTCGAGCAGCTCCGGCACGCCCTCCCCGGTCTTGGCGCTGATGCGCAGGATCTGGTCGGCCGGGATCCCCAGCACCGACTCGATCTCCGCGGCGCACCGATCGGGGTCGGCGGCCGGCAGGTCGATCTTGTTCAGGCAGGCGACGATCTCGAGGTCGTTCTCGAGGGCGAGGTAGCAGTTGGCGAGCGTCTGGGCCTCGATGCCCTGGGCCGCGTCGACCAGGAGGATGACGCCCTCGCAGGCAGCCAGCGACCGGGAGACCTCGTAGCCGAAGTCCACGTGGCCCGGGGTGTCGATCAGGTTGATCACGTGGTCGCGCCAGTCGAGCCGGACCGACTGGAGCTTGATCGTGATGCCCCGCTCCCGTTCCAGGTCCATGGAGTCGAGGTACTGGGCCCGCATCTCCCGGGGATCGACGGCGCCGCACAGCTCGAGGATGCGATCCGCGAGCGTGCTCTTCCCGTGGTCGACGTGCGCGACGATCGACAGGCAGCGGATGCGGTTCAGGTCCATAGGGGGACTCCGAACGGTACTTGGGCCCCTGGATGTGACGCGAAACGCCCGCTCCCGCTACCCTTCCCGGGTTCCGATTCGCACCAGTGGCAGGACCCCATGGCCAACATCAAGAGCCAGATCAAGCGCAACCGCCAGAACGTGAAGCGTGCCGAGCGCAACAAGGCGGTCCGCAGCGAGCTCAAGACCCGCACCAAGACGGCCATGAAGGCCATCGAGGACGGGTCCGACGACGTCGCCGCCCTCACCAAGGCCGCCGTCAAGCGCATCGACACCGCCGCCACCAAGGGCGTGATCCACAAGAACGCCGCCGCTCGCCGCAAGTCCCGCCTCATGAAGAAGCTGAACGGGGCCGGCTCCGAGATCTGACGGTCCGAGCCGCTTGCTACCCGGCTAGCGGCTCATGGTGGCCATGCGGGCCACCAAGACCTCGAGGACCAGGTGATCCGGCCAGGCCTTGCCGCCGCGCAGGTCCAGATCGGCCTCGGCCAGCAGCTCCACCATCCGCACGATGCGGTCGTGGCCCAGCTTCCGCGCCTGGCCGAGCGCCTTCTTGGCCGGGAACGTCGAGCCCTTGATGCCCAGCAGCGCCGCGGCCTGGGCCTCGCTGGTGACCTCCGCCCCGTCGAGTCGCAGGATGCGGGCCACGTGCGAGTGCAGCGTGGCGAGGACCTGGAACGGGTGCCGCTCGCCCTGGCCGATCATCCGCTGGAGCAGCTCGAGGGCCCGCGCCCGGTCGCCCTTGTCGATGGCGTCGGTGAGGTCCCACGGGGGCACCCCACCGTCGTCGCCGAGGAACGGCTCGATCTCCGCGACCGACAGCTTCGTGCCCGACCCGTAGGTGGAGCGCAGGAGGTCGATGAGCCCGAGCAGCCGGCTCGGCTCGTCGCCGACCCACGTGGTGAGCCGCTGGCGGCCCTCCGCGTCGACCTTGAGCTCGGCGTCGGCCAGGTGCTGCTGGACCCACTCCCCCACCTTGCGGCCGGGGCTGGTATCGACCTGCTCGCCGCCGGCCCGGGTGACCGCCTCGAGGAGGGCCTTCGGGACCTTGCCCGTGCGCCACTCGAGCACGAGGCGGGTGGAGGGCAGCGGATCGGCGAGGTAGTCGACGAGCGGGGCGACCTGCTCCTTGCGCTCCCGCTTCTCCGCGATGCGGGCCAGCACGACGCGGTGCTCGGTGAGGAACGGCGGCGTCTGGGCGGCATCGACCAGCGCGAGGAGCGGATCGCTCCCGTTCTCATCGGTCGCGCCGACCTCGACCTCCTCGACCACGAGCGACCGGTCCTCGTCGCCCACCAGCTCGTCGACGAGGAGGCGGACGGCATCGCGCAGCACGACCTCGTCGTCGCCCTTCAGCAAGGTGACCAACGGCGCCCGCTTGCTCATGCGCTCACCCGGTCCTGCCGCGCGGCGAGCACGGCGGCCATCACGTCGGAGGTGCGCCGCGCCCCGCGCACGTCGTGGGCGCGGAGGATGCGCGACCCGAGCGCGATCCCGAGGGCGTGCGCGGCGTGGCTCGCCTCCCAGCGGTCGTCGACGTCGGTGCCGACGAGATGCCCGAGGAACCGCTTGTTCGACGCGGACAGGAAGAGCGGCCACCCGAGGGCGGCGAGCCGGTCGTGGGCCCGGAGCAGCTCGAGCGACTGTGGCTCGGTCTTGCCGAGGTCCAGCCCGGCGTCGATCATCACCCGCTCCCGGAGGATCCCCGCCGCCTCGGCCCGCTCGGCGCGCTCCCGCAGGAACCTGCACACGGCATCGACCACCGGCTCGTCGTACACGGGCTCCGGATCGGGGACGCGGGGCCCGATTCGGATGTGCGTCGCCACCACCGAGGCACCGGCGGAGGCCGCCACCGCGAGGTAGTCCGGATCGGCGAACCCGCTGATGTCGTTGGCCACGACGGCGCCGGCGGCCAGTGCCTCGCGCAGGACGGAGGCCCGCCATGTGTCGACCGACAGGGGGACGTCGAAGCGCGACCGCAGGGCCTCGATGGCGGGGACGACGCGCTCGAGCTCCTCCGCCTCGCCCACCTCGGGGCCAGGGCCGGCCTTCACCCCGCCGACGTCGAGGAGGTCGGCGCCGTCGGCGACGAGCTGCTCGGCCTTGGCCAGGAAGGCGTCGAAGTCGTAGTAGCTGCCCTGGTCGAAGAACGAGTCGGGCGTGCGGTTCAGGATGCCCATCACGAGCGCCCGGTGCCGGATGTCGTAGCGGTGGGGCCCGAGGGCCAGGTCGCGGCACGGGACGTCCAGCACGACCCGCCACGGCACCGAGGGCTCCACGGGTTCGAACCTAGCCCTGGGCTACGGACCCCTGGGCTACGGACCCCTGGGCTACGGACCCCTGGGCTACGGACCCCTGGGCCAGGCCTCGACGACGAGGCGATCCCCGGCGGGTGTGATGAGGAGGTGGAGGTCGCCGACCTCGAGGGCCGTGCCCGTGGGGGGCACCACCGCCGCCCCGTCGGGCCGGTGGCCCGGAGCCACCGTGGAGGCGATCAGCACCGCTCCGGTCGGGTGGCGGTCCCCCACCACGTCCACCATCGAGGGAGCGACGCTGTCGTCGACCACGACCAGCGCGTCGATGGCGCCCACCCCTGCGACGCGCAGCGCGGCGAGGGTGGCCTCCGCCCCGACCGAGCTCTGCCAGCTGGCGCCGCCCAGCACGACGACATCGGTGGCACCCGCGTGCCATCGCACGACACCGGGAGACAGGGCGGTGCGCAGCCCGGGTGGCGCATGGGCTCCAGCGAGCCCGACCAGCATCGAACCGGCGACGGCGATGCCGCCGAGCGGTCGCAGCCACGACCACCGCTGGTTCCGGACCGCGAGGATCAGCGACCCGAGGGCCAGCGCAACGGTGAGCGCCACCACCGGTCCGGCATGGCCCAGCGGCGCGCGTGCCGCACGGCCGGCCACCGCCTCGACCCACCAGAGCAGGACCCGCGTGGGGGTGTGCAGCAGGTCGGCGACCGGTTCGGGAGCGAGCCCGGCGAGCGCTCCGGCGGTCATCCCCCACACCATCACCAGCCCCGCGGCGGGCACGGCCAGCACGTTCGCCGGGACGGAGGCGATCGGGAGGGACCCGAACGCGCCGAGCAGCAGCGGGGCCACGCCGAGCTGGGCGGCGAGCGTCACCCCGATGGGCTCGGCCAGCCACCGGGGCCCGGGGATCGTCCGTCCGATCGGGGCGGCGGCCACCGCGATCGCGGTCACCGCGGCGACGGAGAGCTGGAACCCGAGCGACCGCACGAGCAGCGGATCGACGAGCAGCAGGCCGGAGACGGCCAGCGCGAGCACGCGGAGACGGGGCTGGGGACGCCCGAGGGTGGTGGTCGACGAGGCGAGCGCGGCCATCGCCGCGGCCCGCGTGACTGACGGCTCGAAGCGCGTGAGGAGGGCGAAGCCGCCGATCACCGCGAGGGTCACGCCAAGGCGGGGCCAGAGCCGCAGACGGCGGACGAGCGGGCCGGCCACGGCGAGCACGAACGCGACGTTCTGGCCGGAGACGGCGAGGAGGTGGACCAGGCCGGCGCCCTCGAAGTCGTCGGCCAGGTCGGCGGGCTGGTCCCGGTCGTCGCCCACGACGAGGCCGGCGAACAGGGAGGCCCGTCGCTCACCGAGGCGCTCGGCGCCACGGTCCAGCGTCCGCCGGTAGCCGTTCGCCGCTCGGGCCGGCAGGCCCGGAGGCGGGCCCGGCGACCACCGGTGCACCGTCAACCGGCCGGCCAGGTGGCGCGACCGGCTCCACTCGCTCGGGGCCGCGAGAGGCGCCAGCGAACCCCGCGCCACCAGGTGCTCCCCGGCCAGCCGCTGCGCGAGCCCCGCCGCGGAGGGGCCGGAGGCCTGGAGGAGCACGTGACGACCGTCGAGGCGGGCCTCTGCCTCGACGCGCCCTCCGTCGGC
The DNA here is from genome assembly GCA_963727905.1 of uncultured Microthrixaceae bacterium. Lineage (GTDB taxonomy): Bacteria > Actinomycetota > Acidimicrobiia > Acidimicrobiales > VFJN01 > VFJN01. Next base: position 1,353 of record CAVSIC010000004.1, on the reverse strand, counting down.
CTCGGGATCCGTCAGCAGCGTCACGGTCGCCGCGACGGATCGCGGCTCGACGCCCTCGAGCCCGGCCAGCGCGCTCGCGGCCAGCCCGCTGGCAAGGAGCGCGGCGCCGAGGCACAGGACCACCGGTCGTCGCGCGACGAGCCCCGCGACGACGAGGAGCGCGGCGGCCTCGAACGGCACCGCGCTCGGACGGAGCGCGCCCGCCGCGACGGCCAGCGCGAGCCCCACCGCCCACCGGTCGGGCACGCCGGCCTCAGACCGTGACGAGGGGCCGGAGCTCCTCGAGCTTGGCCGGGCCGATGCCCCGCACGTCGAGCAGCTGGTCGACCGACGTGAAGCGCCCGATCTCGGAGCGGTGGGCGACGATCGCCTTCGCCGTGGCGGGTCCGATGCCCGGCAGCGCGTCGAGGGCGGCCTCGTCGGCGGTGTTGAGGTCGACCGGACCCGCCGTCCCACCCTCGCCCTCGCCCGCGCCCCCCAGCCCGACGGCGGCGGGCGGCGCCTCGCCGACCGCGGGTACGTAGACGCGCGAGCCGTCGGCCACGGGGGCGGCCAGGTTGATGCGGGCCCCGTCCGCCTGCGGCGCAAGCCCACCGGCCGCGTCGATCGCGTCCACCACTCGGGCCCCCGGCCGCAGGTGGAGCACCCCGGGTCGGACCACCGAGCCGGCGACGTGGACCACCAGATCCTGGGGCGGCGCGCTCGTGCCGGTGGTGGCCGCCCCGAGCGCCGTCGTCGACGCGAACGGGAGCGACACCTCCGGCGGCAGGCTCGGCGGGCGCGTGAGCCACAGCCCCACCACCACGGCCATCGCGACCAGCAACGCCCCGGCGGCGAGGCGGGTGGGGGTGGTGCCGGTGGCGTCGGCCAGATCGCCGACCCGCTCTCGCCAGGAACGGGGCGGGCCGGGACGCACGAGCTCGGTTGGCTCGTCGGACAGGTCGAGGTCGGCCATGATCCCTCCAGGCGCGACGGAGCAGCGGCGGCGGGGGGGAGCGCAGCGGCGGCGGGGGCCGCGAGGGTGGAAGGACCTGTCGGCTAGAAGAGCCGGCTGGTGAGGGACTTGCGGTACGACGCCGTGCGCGGGTCGTCCGGCCCGAGCACCTCGAGCAGGTCGAGGAAGCGCTGGCGGGCGTCGTCGTCGTCCTTGACCTTGTCGAGCAGGCCGTCGAGCTCGGCCGTGACCTCGTCGTCGGCCACGTCGACACCCACTCGGGCCATCGCGGCGACCCGCCGGGTCTCGGTCGACTCGGGGATGCGCTCGAGGAGCGCGAGCGCCTCCGCGGTGGACGCGGGATCGCCCCGGCCCACCAGGAGCTCCGCCAGCTGCACCACCGCGTCCGGATGCCCTGG
>CAVSIC010000003.1:0-24506 GCA_963727905.1 uncultured Microthrixaceae bacterium | reverse complement strand
CCATCGAGGAGCTCACGTTGCGCCCACCGGCCGCCATGCTCCTCGACGTCATGATGCCGGGCATCGACGGCTACGACGTCCTCGAGGTGCGACGCGAGCGCGGCCTCGCCCCGGACACGTGCATCGTGATGCTCACCTGCAAGTCCAACGAGCGTGATCTCATCCGCAGCTGGGCCTCGGTGCGGCCGCCACCTCACCAAGCCGACGGACCCCGAGCAGATCGCCGCCGAGCTCCGCGCCTAGCTCGGCCGCCATCACGCCGTCCGACCCAGCCTGACGATCAGCACTCGGCGGTTGCGAGTGCTGATCGTAGGTGGTTGGCTCTTAGCAGTCGCATACCGCGAGTGCTAACGCAGCAATCAGTCCACCTACGGAGGAACGAACCCGCCGATGGCCAAGATCATCGCGTTCGACGAGGAGGCTCGCCGCGCCCTCGAAGCGGGCATGAACCAGCTCGCCGACGCCGTGCGCGTCACCCTCGGCCCGAAGGGCCGCAACGTCGTGCTCGACAAGAAGTGGGGCGCTCCCACGATCACCAACGACGGCGTGTCCATCGCCAAGGAGATCGACCTCGAGGACCCGTACGAGCAGCATCGGCGCCGAGCTGGTCAAGGAGGTCGCCAAGAAGACCGACGACGTCGCCGGTGACGGCACCACCACCGCCACCGTGCTGGCCTGGGCGATGGTCCGCGAGGGCCTGCGCAACGTGGCCGCCGGCGCCAACCCGATGTCGCTCAAGAAGGGCATCGAGGCCGCCGTCGAGGCCGCCGTCGAGCCGCCATCAAGGCCAGCCGCCGTCGAGGTCGACTCCAAGGAGCAGATCGCCCAGGTCGCCGGCATCTCCGCGGCCGACGCCGAGATCGGCGAGATGATCGCCGAGGCCATCGACAAGGTCGGCAAGGACGGCGTCATCACCGTCGAGGAGTGCCAGACCTTCGGCATGGAGATGGACCTCGTCGAGGGCATGCGCTTCGACAAGGGCTACATCTCGCCGTACTTCGTCACCGACCCCGAGCGCATGGAGGCCGTCCTCGAGGACCCCTACATCCTGCTCGTCGGCTCGAAGATCTCCGCCGTGCGCGACCTGCTGCCCGTGCTCGAGAAGGTCATGCAGTCCGGCAAGCCGCTGCGTGATCATCGCCGAGGACGTCGAGGGCGAGGCCCTGGCCACCCTCGTCGTCAACAAGATCCGCGGCACGTTCAAGTCGGTCGCCGTCAAGGCCCCCGGCTTCGGCGAGCGCCGCAAGGCGATGCTCCAGGACATGGCCATCCTCACCGGCGGCCAGGTCATCACCGAGGAGGTCGGCCTCAAGCTCGAGAACACCACGCTCGACCTGCTCGGCCGGGCCCGCAAGGTCGTCGTCACCAAGGACGAGACCACCATCGTCGAGGGCGCCGGCGACGAGGCCGACATCAAGGGTCGCATCGAGCAGATCAAGGCCGAGATCGAGAACACCGACTCCGACTACGACCGCGAGAAGCTCCAGGAGCGCCTGGCCAAGCTGTCCGGCGGCGTCGCCGTCCTCAAGGTCGGCGCCGCCACCGAGGTGGAGCTCAAGGAGAAGAAGCACCGCATCGAGGACGCGGTCAGCACCACCAAGGCCGCCATCGAAGAGGGTGTCGTCGCCGGTGGTGGCGTCACCCTGCTGCGGGCCCAGGCCGAGGTCCTCGGCGCTGGCCAAGAAGCTCGAGGGCCCGACGAGGCCACCGGTGCCCGCATCGTCGCCCAGGCGCTCGAGGAGCCGCTGAAGCAGATCGCCGTCAACGCCGGCCTCGAGGGCGGCGTCGTCGTCGAGAAGGTGCGCAACCTCGACTCCGCCACCGAGGGCCTCAACGCCGCCACCGGCGAGTACGAGGACCTGGTGAAGGCCGGCATCATCGACGCCGCCAAGGTGACCCGCTCGGCGCTGCAGAACGCGGCGTCGATCGCGGCGCTGTTCCTCACCACCGAGGCCGTCATCGTCGACAAGCCCGAGAAGGACGCGGCGGCGGCATGCCCGGCGGCGGCATGGAGGACTTCTAAGTCTCCCTCCCAACGCCTTCGGTTCCAGCGGCCGCCCTCCGGGGCGGCCGCTGCCGCTACCACGGCCCGACGGCTCGCCAGGCCAGGGGGACGTGGGCGCCGGCCGCCGCCGCCGCGAACACCTGCCGCGAGGCCCAGAGGTGGCGGCGAGGGTCGAGCGCCGCCGGCATCGCGGCTGCGGCCGCGGTGTCGCTGGGCGGCGGCGGTCGACCTGCAGCCGGGTGGGCCGGGCGACGGCTGGCGGGCGCGTCGCGGTCTCGTCGGGGAGGACCTGGATCTCCTCCTCGGCGGGCGGGGGAGGGGGCGCGCGCCGTCGGCGGTCCCGAGCGTGGCGGTGAAGCGCGTCGACCGCAGCCCGAGCGAGCGGGCGAAGGTGCGGCCGTCGACACCGACCTCGCCGGCCGAGCCCTCGAGGATCATGGTGAGCGCACGGCCGCTCGGGCCGACGCTGCCGACCCGCACGCCGGTGACGGTCCCCGGGTAGCCCAAGCGGGCGGCCAGGTCACCCAGGCCGACCTGCAGGTGCCAGGGCAGCGGGTTGTCGGTGTCGTAGCGCACGGTCGTGAGGTACGGGTAGACGCCGTCGGGGGTGCCGAAGCCCTCGAGCGTGTGGCCGACACGCCGCCGGCGTCGGCCGAGTACACCGCGGCGGCCAGGTGCGCCCTGGAAGGCGAGCACCCGGCGGGCGGTGGCGGCCACGGCCGCGTCCTGGCCGGCCGACTCGGCGGTACCGCCGACGTAGACCTGGCAGCGCGCGTCGTCGCACAGCTCGCCGCTCGCCTGCATCGGCGCGCAGGGCGTAGGTGCGGGCGGCGATCGTCTGTGCCTGGACGGCGGCGGCCGGCCACGTGCCCGGGCACCTCGGCCATGCCGCGGAGGTAGTCCTCGATGCCGACGAGGTTGACGAGCCGCAGCCCGCCCGCCCCGGTCGCCTCGATGACGCCTCGGTAGGACCGGCCGCGCTCGTCGACGGTGGTCACGCCGCCCCCGGCGGGGACGGCCCACACCGGGTTCGCCGAGGTCGCGGCCGCGACCGGCGGCGGTGCGGGCGGCGGGGTGCCGGGCGGGGTGGTGTGGTCCCCGGCGGCGCCGTCGTGGTCGTGGTCGGCGGCGCGGTGGGCCGTCGTGGTCGGGCACAACAGCCCCCACAGGCACTCGTCCTGGTACGGGTGGCCGCGCCGCCCGGCCGACTGGCCGGAGACGAGCGGGTCGACGCGGTAGGACCCGTCGAAGGTGATCCGCACCCGTCCGCCGGGGCCGACGCGCACCGGGAACCCGGGGGCCTGGGCGCCCTCGAGGGGGCTGCGCACCTCGCCGCCCTGCGGGAAGCGTCAGCGTCGTCGTGCTGGTCGCCGGCCGGTGGACGGCGACCCGGACCGCACCGGCCGCCTCGCCCAGCGCGGCGCCGGGATAGAAGGTGCCCAGGATCTGCTCCGTCGAGGCGCCGGTGCGGGCGAGGTACTCGGCGCCCCACTGCGACAGCCCGACGCCGTGGCCGTACCCGGTGCCCTCGAGCACGAGGACGGGGACCGACGCCGCCGCCGGCCGGGCGACGGGACCAGGCCAGCAGCGCCGTGGCCACCAAGGTCGTCCCAAGGACCTTCGTGGCCCACCTGCTCCTCCGCAACATCGTCCCTTGAGGTTCGGGCATCGACTCTGGGTCTCCTGCTTGTTCGGTAGCGTGGTCCGCCATGGACGAGCGGCCCGGCGAGGGGGGACTCGAGCCGCCGGATCCGTCCGTCGGTGGTGGAGACGACGGGCGCGGACGCGCCCGAGGAGGAGCCCACCCCCGAGGCGCTCGCACTGGCCGAAGAGGCCGCCGAGATCCGCCGGCTGGTGGACGAGGGCGCCGGCTCCCCGGAGGCCATCCGAGCCCTGGCCGCCCGGCTGCGCGAGCACCGGGCCCGCGAGGAGGAGCTGTGGCGCACGGCGGTGAAGCCGAGCCTGGTCAAGGAGGGCAAGGGCCGACTCCGGGGTCACGCCAACCGACGCCGACCGAGCCGCGCACACCCTCGGAGGTGAAGCAGTCGCAGGCCGCGTGGCTCGGTGGGTCGCTGCTCGCGCTCGTGCTCATCGTGATGGTGGCGGCCAACACCTCGGTCTGGGTGCTCATCCTGCCGGTGATCGCGCTCCTCGTGTGGGCCTGGTACCAGGGTCGGGACTCCACGCCCGGTCAGTAGCCTCCGAGGCGTGACCCGAGGTCGCACCGCGAAGGTGCTCACCGAGCGCTGGGACGGCGAGTCGCTGACCCGTCATCCCGACCAGCTCATCGTCGAGGAGCCGCTCGAGGTGCACCTCGACGGCAACCTCGTGGGCACCACGATGCGCACGCCGGGCCACGACTTCGAGCTGGCCGTGGGCCTGTGCCACGGCGACGGGCTGCTGGCCGGGGCCACCGTGCTCTCGTGCCGCTACTGCGCGACCGGCAGCGCGGTGGACACCGCCTTCAACGTCGTGAGCGTCGACACAGGCGGGCAGGCGCCGCGGCCGACGCCTCGCGTCGCCGCCAGCACCTCGGCGTGCGGCATGTGCGGCTCGACCGCCCTCGACGAGCTGCGCGAGCGCATCGCGCCGATCCCCGTGGGGGACCCCTGGCCGGTCGAGCTGCTGGCCGGGATCCCCACCGAGGTCCGCCCCGACCAGGACCTGTTCGACGTCACCGGGGCGGTCCACGCGGCGGCGGTGTTCGACCGGACCGGCCGGGTCGTCGTCGTGCGCGAGGACATCGGCCGCCACAACGCCGTCGACAAGGTGGTGGGCCGCCTGCTGCTCGACGGCGCCCTGCCGGCCACCGACCTCGGCCTGTACATCAGCGGTCGGGCCGGGTTCGAGATCGTGCAGAAGGCATGGGCGGCCGGGTGCAGCGCGGTGGTGTCGGTGAGCGCCCCGTCGGCCCTCGCGGTCGACGCCGCCCGCCTGGCCGGCATCACCCTCGTCGGGTTCGTGCGATCCCGCGCGCGGGACCAGCACACCTGCAACCTCTACTCGCCTGTTGCCACCTGATGGGGTGGCGGGAGCAGCTGACGGGCTGGCAGCCGTCGGGCTGGGCGGGCTGGCGGCCCAACGGTGCCGGGCTGCAGAAGCCCCACCACTACCGGGACATGGCCAAGGTGGCGTGGGCCAACCGGGCGCACCCCAAGTACGCCCTCGACGTCCTCACCAAGGGCGCGTGCGACGGCTGCGCGCTGGGCGTGGCGGGGCTGCACGACTGGACGATCGACGGCATCCACCTCTGCACCACGCGCCTCAACCTCCTCGAGCTCAACACGGCGGACGCCATCGACCCGCTGCTCCTCGCCGACGTGGGGCCGCTGCGCGACCGGACGTCCAGCCAGCTGCGCCGGCTCGGCCGCCTGGGTCACCCGATGCGACGCCGGCGCGGCGAGCCGGGCTTCCGTCGCATCGACTGGGCCGAGGCGCTCGGTGCACTGGCCGGCGCCATCGGGAACACCACGCCCGATCGCGTCGCCCTCTACCTGACCAGCCGGGGGATCACGAACGAGACCTACTACGTGGCCGGCAAGGCGGCCCGGGCCATGGGCATCGCCGGGATCGACTCCGCCGCCCGCGTCTGCCACGCGCCGTCCACCGTCGGGCTGAAGGACACCATCGGCGTGGCCGCGTCCACCTGCTCGCTCCAGGACGTGATCGAGAGCGACCTCGTCGTGCTGTGGGGCACGAACCCGGCCAACAACCAGCCCGTGTTCATGAAGTACCTCTACCTGGCCAAGAAGCGCGGCTGCCGCGTCGTCGTGGTCAACCCGTACCTCGAGCCCGGCCTCGAGCGGTACTGGGTCCCGTCGAGCGTGGAGTCCGCCCTCTTCGGCACCACGATCTGCGACCTGCACGTGCCGGTGCGGCCCGGCGGCGACGTGGCGTTGGCCAACGCCGTCCTCAAGCGGCTGATCGCCCGCGGAGCCGTCGATCAGGCCTTCGTGGACGCCCACACCACGGGATGGGACGAGCTCGTGGCGGCCCTCGCCGGACAGGACGATGCGCGAGCTCCTCGCAGCAGGCGGGCGTCACCGCCGAGCAGGTCGATGCGTTCGTCGACCTGTACGCCGGTGCCGGCAGCGCGGTGCTCATCTGGTCGATGGGCATCACGCAGCACCGCGACGCCGTCGACGGCGTGCGGGCCATCGTCAACCTCGGCCTGGCGGGCGGCAACGTCGGGCGCGACGGTGCCGGCCTGATGCCGATCCGGGGCCACTCCGGTGTGCAGGGCGGCGCGGAGATGGGCGCCTACGCCACCGCGCTGCCCGGCGGTCAGCCGGTCGACGAGGAGCACGCCGCCGCGCTCTCGGCCCGGTGGGGCTTCGCGGTGCCCGGCGCGCCGGGTCGCACCGCGCCCGAGATGATCGACGCCGCCGGTGCCGGCGAGCTCGACGTGCTGTGGAGCAGCGGCGGCAACTTCCTCGAGGTGCTGCCCGATCCGCCGACGGTCGAGGCGGCGCTCGATCGGGTGCCGCTGCGCGTGCACCAGGACGTCGTGGTGTCCACGCAGATGCTCGTCGACGGAGACGACGTCATCCTGCTGCCGGTGGCCACCCGCTACGAGCAGGAGGGCGGCGGCACCGAGACCACCACCGAGCGGCGGATCGTCTTCAGCCCCGAGCTGCCCCGGCGCGGTCGGCGAGGCCCGCAGCGAGTGGCGCCTCTTCGCCGACGTGGCCACGCGCGTCCGGCCCGACCTGGCGTCGGCCTTCTCCTGGGCCACCAACCAGGCGCTGCGGGCGGAGATCGCGGAGATCGTCCCCGCCTACGCCGGGCATCGAGGACCTGGCCACCACCGGCGACCAGGTGCAGTGGGGCGGCCGCCACCTCTGCGTCGACGGCACCTTCCCGACGCCCGACGGCCGAGCTCGCTTCACGCCCCTCACCCCGACGGCGCCGAACCTCCCTGCCGGGGCGTTCACCGTGGCGACCCGCCGCGGCAAGCAGTTCAACTCGATGATCCACGGCGAGGTCGACCCGCTCACCGGCGCCACCCGAGACGCGGTGTACATCGACGAGGCCGACGCCGCCGCGCTGGGCGCGGTCGAGGGCACGTCGGGTGCGCCTCACCAGCGACGCCGGCACGCTCGACGGCCGCCTCAAGCTCGTCCGCCTGCCGAGCCACAGCCTCCAGGTGCACTGGCCCGAGGGCAACGTCCTCATCGGCGGCGCGGCCGACCGATCGCGAACCTCGCTCCAAGGTGCCGGACTACAACGCCGTCGTGCGCGGTCGAGCTCCTCGACGACTAGGGAGGCTTCTGACGCCACCGCTACCCTCGGCGCCATGCCCGAAGCGCTCGTGCCCACCGTCGGGTGGGGAGTCCTGCACCTCTTCTGCCAGGCCGGTCCGCTCGCCGAGGCGCGACGCCGTCGCCGCCGCCGTGAAGGCGGCGGAGGCCGACGACCTCCAGGTCGTGACCGCCGCCATGCTCGGCCACAAGGCCGACGTCGCGTTCATGGCGCTGGGCCCCGACCTCTGGCGGCTGCGCCAGCTCCAGACCGAGCTGACCCAGGCCGGCCTCGACGTGGTCGACAGCTACGTCTCGCTCACCGAGCTCTCCGAGTACTCGCAGGGCGTGCCCGACGAGCTGAAGGAGGCCCGCCTGCACCCCAAGCTGCCGCCGGAGGGCAAGGCGGCGTTCTGCTTCTACCCGATGTCGAAGCGCCGCGGTGAGGTCCACAACTGGTTCACGCTGCCGTACGACGACCGCAAGGAGCTCATGTACGCCCACGGCACCAGCGGGCGGAAGTTCGCCGGTCGGGTGCTGCAGGTCGTCACCGGTTCGACCGGCATCGACGACTTCGAGTGGGGCGTCACCCTGTTCGCCGTGCACCCCGACGACCTCAAGGAGGTCGTGTACACGATGCGGTTCGACGAGGCGTCCGCGCACTACGCGGAGTTCGGCCCGTTCTACGCCGGCATGGTCGCACCGCTCGGTGAGGTGCTCGACCGCGGTCGGTCTCGACTAGGGATAACGTCCGCCCATCGTGGTGGACGTAACCGGGCAGCTCAGCGCTTCATCGCCGTCCTGCTGGGCGCGACGATCCTGCTCGTCCTGGCGTCCACCGTCGTGCCCGCGGCGGGTGCGCAGGAGCCGGCGAGCAGAGCGCGAGATCAGCGTCAACGTCATCGATCGCCAGGGCACGGCGGATCGCGACGACGACGAGCCGGTCGAGGGCGTCGTCATCGTCGTCACCGACGCCGCCGACGAGGTGGTCGACGAGGTCGAGACCGACGAGGACGGCAAGGCCACCATCACCCTGCCCGGCGACGGCCAGTACACCGCCACCCTCGACCTCGACTCGCTGCCGGACGACGTCGGGCTGCCGCGAGCGGGCGGCGACGTCATCGCGCATCGACCCCAACCGGGCTCGGGTCCTGAACATCACCCTCGGCGATCGGGAGCGGGCCACCTCCAGCACCTGGGACAAGGTGCCGCAGCTCCTGTTCAACGGGTTCAGCTTCGGCCTGGTCATCGCCATCACGTCGGTGGGCCTGTCGCTGATCTACGGCACCACCGGGCTGGTGAACTTCTCCCACAGCGAGCACGTGACCTGGGGCGCCATGGTCGCCTGGTGGATCAACGTCGACCACCACGTCAACATCGTCGCTCGCCGGCGTGATCGCCATCGCCGTCGGCGCCGCGACCGGCGCCATCGTCGACCGGCTCCTCTGGGCGCGCCTGCGCTCGCGCGGGATGAGCCTGGTGGCGATGATGATCGTGTCGATCGGCCTGAGCCTGGCTGCCCGAAGCCTGTTCCAGCTGCTGTTCGGCGGCGTGTTCCGCCCCTACCGCCAGTACTACCGGCAGGACGGGATCGACATCGGTCCCATCACCACGACGCCCAAGATCCTGTGGATGATCGGCCTGATCATCGTCATCATCGTGGCGGTCGCGTCGCTGCTGCAGTACACGCGGATCGGCAAGGCCATGCGCGCCGTCGCCGACAACGGCGACCTGGCGGCGTCGTCGGGCATCGACGTCGACCGGGTCATCCTGTTCGTGTGGGCCCTCGGCGGCGGGCTCGCGGCGACCGGCGGGATCTTCTTCGGCCTGCAGCAGCAGGTGCAGTTCGAGATGGGCTTCAAGCTGCTCCTGCTCATGTTCGCGGGCATCACCCTGGGCGGCCTCGGCACGGCCTACGGCGCGCTGGTCGGGTCGTTCGTGGTCGGGATGTTCATCGAGATGTCGACCCTCGTCGTGCCGACGGAGCTGAAGAACGTCGGCGCCCTGCTCGTGCTCATCGTCGTGCTCCTCGTGCGTCCGCAGGGCATCCTCGGACGAGCCGAGCGGATCGGCTGAAAGGCAGCGCCATGGACTGGCAGTTCATCCTCAGCGTGTCGCTCACCACGGCCTTCGGGCCGCAGGCCATCGTGTTCGCGCTGGCCGCCATCGGGCTCAACGTGCACTTCGGGTACACCGGCCTGGTGAACTTCGGCCAGGTCGGGTTCCTCGCCGTCGGCGCCTACACGGTGGCCATGGGCGTCGACACCTTCGGCCTGTCGTTCTGGCTGTGCGTGTTCCTGCGTGCTCTTCACCGCGTCGATCCTCGCGCTGATCCTCGGCGTCCCGACGCTGCGCCTGCGCGCCGACTACCTGGCCATCGTCACGATCGCGGCCGGCGAGATCATCCGGCTCGTGCTCCGCGCCGCCCGGTTCCGGGCCACCACCGGCGGGGCGGCCGGCATCCAGAACTTCGCCGGCGACTTCTTCGACCTCAACCCGTTCTCCGGCGGGCGCAAGACCCTCAACATCCCCGGCACCGACGTCGGGGTGACCTACTCCGCCAACCAGTTCTGGGTGCTGCTCGTGGGCTGGTCGCTCGTGGCCCTCGCCTGCCTGTTCGTGTACCTCCTCGTGCGCAGCCCGTGGGGCCGGGTCCTCAAGGCGATCCGCGAGGACGAGGACGCCGTGCGCAGCCTCGGCAAGAACGTCTACGTCGTACAAGCTCCAGTCGCTGGCCATCGGCGGCATCATCGGCGGCGTCGGCGGCGTCATCTTCGCCGTGTCCCGCCAGTCGGTGGTGCCCGACAGCCTCGGCACCGCGCTCACCTTCTTCGCCTACGTCGCCCTCGTGCTCGGCGGGGCGGCCCGGGTGCTCGGGCCCGTCCTGGGCTCGATCGTCTTCTTCTTCCTCAGCGCCTTCGTCGACGTGGCCCTCCGGGAGGCGATCGAGCACGACGTCATCAACTTCCTCGTGGCCAACGAGGTCGGTGTCGTCCGCAACATCCTCGTGGGCGTCGGCCTGATGGCGCTCATGGTCTTCCGGCCACAGGGCATCATCGGCGACAAGAGCGAGGTGGCGGTCAGTGTCCGGCGCTGAACCGGCCGTGGTGTCGCCGGCCGCAGGCCGCGTTCGCCGGACCTGGCCCCGGAGCCGGGCGTGGCCAAGCCCGACCCGATCCTCGTCGTCGACGGCGTGCGCCGACGCTTTGGTGGGCTCACCGCCGTCGACGTCGACCACCTCGAGGTGCAACGGGGGGCCATCACCGCCCTGATCGGCCCCAACGGCGCCGGCAAGACCACGTTCTTCAACCTGCTCACCGGGTTCGACCAGCCCGACTCGGGTCGCTGGCGGTTCGACGGGCGGGACATCACCGGCATGCCCGCCCACCGCGTGGCCCGCACCGGCATGGTCCGCACGTTCCAGCTCACGAAGTCGCTCGCTCGGCTCACCGTGCTCGACAACCTGAAGCTCGGCGCCACCGGCCAGCGAGGCGAGCGCTTCTTCGCCAGCCTCGTCCGGCCGCTGTGGCGGGCCCAGGAGGCGGAGATCGAGGCCCGCGCCGAGGACCTGCTCGACCGGTTCAAGCTCGACCACATGCGCGACGAGTACGCCGGCTCGCTGTCGGGCGGTCAGCGCAAGCTCCTCGAGATGGCCCGGGCGCTGATGGTCGAGCCCACCCTGGTGATGCTCGACGAGCCGATGGCGGGCGTGAACCCGGCGCTCACCCAGTCGCTGCTCGAGCACGTCAAGCAGCTGCGCGACGACGGGATGACCGTGATGTTCGTCGAGCACGACATGGACGTCGTCCACGACATCTCCGACTGGGTGATCGTCATGGGCGAGGGTCGGGTGATCGCCGAGGGCACCCCGGATCAGATCAGCAGCAACGACGCGGTGATCGACGCCTACCTCGGCGCCCACCACGACGCGCCGCTCACCGCCGGCCGAGGAGCAGGCGCAGCTCGAGGAGATCCACGCGGTGATCGAGGACGAGGTGGGAGACGCCGATGGCTGACGAGCTCCGAGCTGCCGGCGGTCGAGATCGAGCTCGAGCCCGACGAGCGCGACGACTGGGACGGCCCGCTGCTCGTCGCGCGCAGCGTCGTCGCCGGGTACGTCCCCGGCGTCGACATCCTCCGCGGCTGCGAGCTCGAGCTGCAGAAGGGCGAGCTGGTCGGCATCATCGGCCCGAACGGCGCCGGCAAGTCGACGCTCCTGAAGGCGATGTTCGGGCTCGTCCCGGTGCGCTCGGGCTCGATCGAGCTGCGCGGCAAGGACATCACCCAGGCGAAGGCCCACCGCCTCGTCGCCCTCGGCGTCGGCTACGTGCCGCAGAACAACAACGTCTTCCCCAGCCTCACCGTGCAGGAGAACCTCGAGATGGGCCTCTACCAGCGCCGCAAGGACTTCGGGCCCCGCTTCGAGGAGGTGTGCGACCTCTTCCCGCTGCTCGGGCAGCGGCGCAAGCAGCGGGCCGGCTCGCTCTCCGGTGGCGAGCGCCAGATGGTGGCCATGGGCCGGGCGCTGATGATGCGCCCGTCGGTGCTGCTGCTCGACGAGCCGTCGGCCGGTCTGTCGCCGGCGTTCCAGGACGAGGTGTTCATCCGCTGCCGCCAGATCAACGACACCGGCGTCTCCATCGTGATGGTGGAGCAGAACGCCCGTCGCTGCCTGCAGATCTGCCACCGGGCGTTCGTGCTCGACCAGGGCACCAACGCCTACTCCGGCACCGGCGAGGAGCTCATGCACGACCCAAAGGTGATCGAGCTCTACCTCGGCACCCTCGCCAAAGCCACGTAGTACGCGAAAGGACCCCGGGTCGCCCCGGGGTCCTTGCACACCTCAGCGGAGGTGGTTACTCGCCGGCGTCGAAGCGCTCGCCGAGCGGGTTGCCGATGTTGCCGTCGACCATGTAGGTCGGGATGTCGTTCGGTCCGAGTCCCTGCTCGACGAGCGTGACCAGCAGGCGGCTGGTCTCGTCGAAGCCGATCAGGGCGATGGCGTCGGCGTCGGCCTCCTTGGCTTGGCCGACCTCAGCGTCGAACGTCTGCGCCTGCGGGTCGTAGGTGATCGTGTCGATCACCTCACCGCCGCCAGCCGTGAACGACGCCGCCAGGTCCTCGGCGAGGCCGTTGCCGTAGTCGTCGTCGAAGTTGAGGATCACGAGCGACGCGTGGCCGTCCTCGGCGATGAGCTCAGCCAGCACCTGGCCCTGCAGGATGTCGGACGGTCCGAGGCGGAAGTACAGGCCCTTGTCGGGGTAGTCCGAGAACTGCTTGGAGGTGTTGGCCGGCGAGAACTGGGTGACGCCGGCCGCCGGTGATCTGGTCGATCACGCTGGCGGACACGCTGGAGGAGGCGGCGCCGATGATGGCGTCGACCCCGTCGGCCAGCTCACGGGTGACGGTCTGCACGGCGGTGTCGGTCGTGGTGTCGCCGGAGTCGCCCTCGACCAGCACGACGTCCTGGCCCGTTGAAGCCGCCGGCCGCGTTGATCTCAGCGACGGCCATCTGCACACCGGCGATCTCCGGTGGTCCGAGGAAGGCGAGGTTGCCGGTCTCCGGCAGCAGCGTGCCGATCTTGAGCACGCCGTCGCCGGCCCGTGGCGTCGTGACCGGGTCGACTGGGAGGGCCTTGAACTCGTCGCTGGCCTCGATGATCCTGAACGTCTCCAGCTCGGCGTCGAGGCGGTTGTCGTCGCCGTAGACCTGCACGGCGTACGAGCCGATGATCGGCTCGCCGTTGCCGGACATGTCCGTGGGACCGGAGACGCCGTCGTAGTCGAAGTCGGTGCCGGCCTCGATGAGCGCCAGGCAGTCGGCGTACGAGCTGCACTTCTCGCCGCCCTTGCTGGCGTTCACGATCTCGCCGGCATGCGCGCTGCCGTCGTCACCGGCCTGCTGGGCGGCCAGGGCGATCAGCATCGTGCTGTCGTAGGCCTCCGGGCCGTAGGCGTAGGTGCCATCGAGGTCGATGCCCGCCTCTGCGGCGTGGGCGTCCATCCGAGCCTGGAAGTCGCGCACGGCGTCCGTGGTCTCGGGGGCGGGCGTGGTGCCCTTGGCGCCGACCAGCTCGCCGCCGCCTACCGCCGCCGGCTGTCGTGGTGGTGGCCTCCGCCGGCTGTTGTGGTTGTTGTGCCCTCGTCGTCGTCGTCACCGCACGCGGCGGTGACCAACGCGAGAGCAACAAGCGCTCCTGCGATCCGTACGGACCTTCTGTGACTCATGTTCTGTTTGCCTCCCCTAGCCCAGTGACCTGGGACGATGTGATCAGCGACACTACACACGCGCTTGTTGCGGCGCTGTGAACGCGCCCGCTCGCCGGGTGCAGACTGGCCGGGATGTCTACGGACCTGCTCGATGCCTGACGCCGACCTCGACGGCCCTCCGGTCGCACCTGCGCGGCCTCGGGTCGGTGGTCGTCGCCTTCTCGGGCGGTGCCGACTCGGCCTTCCTGGCGTGGGTCGCCCACGACACGCTCGGAGCCGGACCACGTGCTCGCCGTCACCGCCGTGTCGGCGTCGCTGCCCGGCTCCGAACGCGAGGCGTGCGCCGCCCTCGCCGAAGGGTGGGGGATGCCCTGGCAGGAGGTCGTCACCGACGAGCTCGCCAACCCCGACTACGCCCGCAACGACGGTGACCGCTGCTACTGGTGCAAGGAGGCCCTCCTCGAGGCCATCGGACCCATCGCCGAGGCCGCCGGCGCCACGGTCGTGCTCGGCGTGAACCTCGACGACCTCGGCGACCACCGGCCCGGCCAGCGGTCCGCCGTCGAGCGCGGCGCTCGCTTCCCGCTCGTCGAGGCCGGGTTCTCGAAGGCCGACGTGCGCGCGTGGTCCAAGGAGCTCGGACTGCTCCACGTGGGACAAGCCGGCGGCCGCCTGCCTGGCGTCGCGCCTGCCGTACGGCACCGCCGTCACGCTGGGCCGGCTCAGCTCCGTCGAGCGCGCCGAGGCCGGGCTTCGGGCCCTCGGCTTCACCGACCTGCGGGTGCGTCACCACGACGAGGTGGCCCGCATCGAGGTTCCCGAGCTCGACCTCGATGCCGTCCTCGCCAAGCGCACCGAGGTGCTGGCCGCCGTGCGAGCCGCCGGGTACCGGTGGGTGACGCTCGACCTGGACGGTCTGCGCTGAGGTGGCTTCAATCAGATGCTCACGTAGGCGGGAGCAACGGGCGGCTCCCCCCGGTGGATGGCCCCAGAGATCAGGTGGGCGGGGGGTGTGCAAGGGGGGCGGACCCCCCTTGGGGCACGACAGTCCACGTTGGGAACGTGAGGTGGGCGACGTCGAGGTGCTCGACGATGCGACCCTTGGCCGCCAGCTCCTCGACGCACGGCCCCGCCGTCTCCAGACCGCCCGCCATCGCGACGTAGTCGGCGATCGAGAGGAGGAGCGGCCCCGACTCAGCGTCAGCATCGCCGGGGCGAAGCAGCGCGTCGACCTCCAGCGTCGGGCCGGCAGGGCTGGGAGGGATCGACGCACCAGCAGTGGTAGACGACCCCCTCGAAGACGGACAGGGCGCGGATCCGCATCAGCAGCAAGCATGGCCGGTGTGGCCGCCGCGAACCCGCTCGACGATCCGGACGACGCCGCCGCGCTCGCTCGCTACGCGTCGTCGCTGGCGGACGCCGTCGACGTCGCGCTCCCGGGTGGGTCGAGCGCGTCGTGGCCCAGCGGTGGCGGGAGTGGCGGGGCGAGGAACCGGCGCCCGAGCCTCCGAGAGGCGGCCGCGGCGGCCGGTGAACGGGCGCGGGCCGAGGTGGCGCCGGCGCTCCGCGAGCTGCTGGCCACGGACGTCGATGCGCAGCGCAACAACCCGCTGGCGATGATCCGCCGGCGCGGTGGCCCACCCGACGCGCGGTGTTGGCCGACGTCGGCGTGCCGCCGGTGGTGCGGGATGCCGACGCCGAACGCCTCTTCCCCGACGACCGTCTACGACCTGACGCCGGCGTCGTTCGCGGACCTCGATCCCGTCGTGCACGAACCGGGTCTCGTGTGGGGCGCCGCCAAGGCCCACGTCATCCTGCGACGTCGACGCGCTGGCGGACGCTGAGTCACTCCTCGTCGTCGGGCGGTCGAACCGCTTCCAGCCCGCGTCGGTGATCGACCGGGACTCGAAGAAGAGGCAGTCGGGCGGGCAGGCGAACGGCGCGATCTCCGCCATCTCCACGCGACAGCGCTGCACGACGTCCCCCGAGGGCATCGTGCGAGTGGAGTAGTGACGGCAGTCCTCCCGCACGGCCATGCGGGGAAGTCTCGCATGCGAGCCCACCGGTAGCCTGCCAGCCGATGGCAGACCGACTCGTGGTGATCGGCGGCGACGCCGGTGGGATGGCGGCCGCCATGCAGGCTCGCCGCCGGCAGCCCTACCTCGAGATCGTGGCCCTCGAGAAGGGCACCTGGACCAGCTACTCGGCGTGTGGCATCCCGTACCTCGTCGGCGGCGACGTGGCCTCCGTTGCACGACCTCGTGGCCCGCACCCCGCAGGAGTTCCGCGAGGAGCACCGCATCGACGTGCGCCTCCAGCACGAGGTGGTCGAGATCGACGCGGACAAGCGTCAGGTGGACGTCCGCGACCACCTCCACCAGCGCACGATCCAGCTCGGCTACGACCAGCTCCACATCGCCACCGGCGCCCGCCCCACCCGGCCCGACCTCCCCGGCATCGACGGCGACCAGGTCCGAGGCGTCCAGACGCTCGACGACGCCAAGCTGCTGCTGGAACGGGCCCGGACCTCGGAGTGCCGCTCGGTCGTCGTCGTGGGCGGCGGCTACATCGGGCTGGAGATGGCGGAGGCCTTCGTGCGCTGGGGCGCGTCCGTCACCGTCATCGAGGGCAGCGACCAGCTGATGGGCACGCTCGACGCCGACATGGCCGCAGCGGCTGCTCGAGCCGATGCAGGGCCTCGGGCATCGAGGTGCGCTTGTCCAGCCGGGTGGCGGCGTTCGAGCCGGGTCGCGTGGTGCTCGAGGATGGTGGCGCGGTGGATGCCGATCTCGTGGTCCTGGGCCTCGGCGTCACCCCGAACAGCGAGCTGGCCGCGGCAGCGGGTGTGTCGACGGGGATCCGGGATGCGCTGGCCGTGGATCGCCGGCAGCGCACCAACCTCGAGGGCGTGTACGCCGCCGGTGACTGCTGCGAGTCGTGGCACCTCGTCTCCGGCCGTCCTGTCCACATCGCGCTCGGCACCGTCGCCAACAAGCAGGGCCGGGTGGCGGGGATCAACCTCGGCGGCGGCTACGCCACCTTCCCGGGCGTGGTCGGCACGGCCATCACCAAGGTCTGCTCGGTCGAGGTGGCCCGCACGGGTCTCACCGAGCGGGAGGCCGCCGAGGCGAACATCGGCGCGGAAGCCGTGACCATCGAGTCGACGACGCACGCGCGGCTACCTGCCCGACGCCGAACCGATGGTGGTGAAGCTCGTGGCCGAGCGGGGGACCGGGCGGCTGCTCGGCGGTCAGATCGTCGGCGGCGTCGGCGCGGCCAAGCGGATCGACACCGTGGCCACCGCCCTGCACGCTGCGGATGCGGGTCGACGAGATCATCGACCTCGACCTCGCGTACGCGCCGCCGTTCTCGAGCGTGTGGGATCCCGATCGCGGTGGCCGCGCGCGGCCTGGTCGACCGGGTCTGAGCCGGGTCGGACCTGCCAGACTTCTCCGATGGAGCTCGGACCGGCCCGGGAGGCGCTGCGCAAGGACACCACGCTCGTGGGCAGCGCGCTCTGCCGGGCCTACAGCGACCTCGTCGACGGCTGGCTGGCCGGGCTGCTCGAGCAGGCGGAGTCCGCGACCGGGCCGGGGGCGTCGCGCTCGTCGCGGTCGGCGGCTACGGGCGAGCCGAGCTGAGCCTGCAATCCGACATCGACGTCGTGCTCCTCCATGACGGGCGGTCCGACATCGGGGCCCTCGCCGATCAGGTCTGGTACCCGATCTGGGACGAGGGCCTGAAGCTGGGCCACGCCGTGCGGACCACCCGCGAGGCGCTGGCGCTCGCCGCCGACGACCTCGACACGGCCACGTCGCTGCTCCAGATCCGCCACCTGGCCGGCGACGCCGCGCTCACCGCCGACCTCGGCGACCGGGCGCTGCAGCAGTGGCAGAAGCGATCCAAGCGCTGGCTGGACGAGCTGCTCACGCGAGTGCGGGACCGCCACGAGCGATCCGGCGAGGTGGCCTTCCTCCTCGAGCCCGACCTCAAGGAGGGGCGGGGCGGGCTCCGCGACGTGCACGCGCTGCGCTGGGCGAGGCCGCCCGCAGCCTGCTCTGGGAGGGCGACGACCCGTGCGTTGGCGACCGCCTACGAGACGCTGCTGTCCGCCCGGGTCGAGCTCCACCGCCGCACCGGCCGGCCCGGCGATCGGCTCCTGCTCGAGGAGCAGGACGCGGTGGCCGCCGCGCTCGGCGAGGAGTCGGCCGACGCCCTCATGCACTCGGTGGCGGCCGCCGCCCGCACGATCGCGTGGCGCAGCGACGACGCCTGGCAGCGCATCGAGGCGTCCCTGAGCGGCCCGCTCGGCTGGCGCTCCCGACGCGACAAGCCCATCAGCGACGGTCTCGTCCTCCGCGACGGCGAGGTCCACCTCACCGTCGACGCCGACCCACGGCCGATCCGAGCCTGCTGCTGCGGGCGGCCGCGGCGGCCGCCGCCGGCGGCACGCGCATCCACCGCGCGTCGCTGGATCGCCTCGTCGCCGGCTCCGCGCCGCTCCCCGACGCCCTGGCCCGACGCCGTGCGGGCGGCGCTTCGTCGACCTCCTCCTGGCCGGTCACCCGGCCATCCCGGTGATCGAGGCCCTCGACCAGCTGGGCCTGTGGGTGCACGTCCTGCCCGAGTGGGAAGCCGTGCGGAGCAAGCCGCAGCGCAACGCCTACCACCGCTTCACCGTCGACCGGCACCTCATGGAGACGGCGGCCAACGCGGCCGGGCTCGTGGCGCGCACCGACCGGCCCGACCTGCTCGTGGTCGGCGCCCTGCTGCACGACATCGGCAAGGGCTACCCGGGCGACCACACCGACGTGGGCATCGACCTGCTGGCCACGATCGGAGCGCGGCTCGGGTTCGACCCCGCCGACGTGGCGGTGCTGCAGGCGATGGTGCGCCACCACCTGCTCCTGCCCGACGTCGCCACCCGGCGCGACCTCGACGACCCCGCCACCATCGAGCAGGTGGCCGCCGCCGTGGAGAACCCGCTCACCCTCGCGCTGCTGGCCGCGCTCACCGAGGCCGACAGCCTGGCCACCGGTCCGGCGGCCTGGGGGAACTGGAAGGCCGAGCTCGTCCGCGACCTCGTCGGCCGCGTCGGCCACGTCCTGGGCGGCGGGACGGCCGAGGAGATGAGCGAGGACTTCCCGAACGAGGAGCACCTCGTCGCTCCTGCGGTCCGGCCAGCAGGTGCTCCGAGGCGACGGCGACCGCCTCACGGTCGTGGCGCCCGACCGGCCCGGCCTGTTCAGCCGGGTGGCCGGCGTGCTCGCGCTCCACGGCCTCGGCGTGCTCGACGCCGCGGTGACGACGCCTCGACGGGGTGGCCCTCGAGGTGCTGCGGGTCGAGTCGAGCTTCGGGCCCACCGATCTCGTGGGACAAGGTCGTCGCCGACCTCGACAAGGTGCTCGACGGGCCGCCTGGCCCTGCAGGCCCGCTTGGCGGAGCGAGCACGCGTCTACGGCGGTCGGGCCGCCAAGGGCCCGGTCGCAGGGATCACCGCGCGTCGTCGTCGACAACGACGCGTCCCGAGCGGCCACGGTCGTCGAGGTGCACGCCCCCGACTCGATCGGCGTGCTGTACCGCATCACCCGGGCCCTCGCCGAGCTCGAGCTCGACATCGTGTCGGCCAAGGTGCAGACGCTGGGCGACCGCGTCGTCGACGCGTTCTACGTGCGCGGCCCGTCGGGCGGCAAGCTGGAGGACCCCGCCTTGCTCGTCGAGATCGAGCGGGCGCTCCTCCACGAGCTGTCGAGCTGAGCTCGACTGGCCGACCGCGCCTGCCCGCCCACCCACGCCGGACCTGGTGCGCTGGTCCGAGGCGCTCGCCGGCATCGCCCGCACCGGCCTCGGCTTCACCGAGAGCCTCTACGAGCGGGAGCGCTTCGAGGAGGTGCTGCACGTCGCCGCCGACATCCGGGCCGCGCTGGCCGCCGACGACGAGCTCGACGTCGAGGACTACGTCGACGAGTGGATGCGCAGCGTCGGCCAGGGCGTGGCCGGCTACGTCACCCCGAAGTCGGCCGTCGGCGCGGTCGTCCACGACGACGCAGGGCCGCATCCTCCTCGTGCAGCGGGCCGACTCCGGCGTCTGGCTCTACCCGACGGGATGGGCCGACGTCGGCTACTCGGCGAGCGAGGTGGCGGTGAAGGAGGTGCGGGAGGAGACCGGCATCGCACTGCGAGGTCGAGCGGCGTGATCGCCGTGCTCGACGGCATGCGCATGGGCATCACGCGCATCCCGCTCTACTCGATCGTGTTCCTCTGCCGCGCCACCGGCGGCGAGCTCAAGGCCCACCCGCTCGAGACGGCGGACGTCGGGCTGGTTCGCCGAGGACGAGCTGCCCGCCGATGACCGTCGGGCTGTCGCAGTGGGGCGCCCACGCCTTCGCGGCCATCCGGGGCGAGCCGGTCGACGTGCTGTACGACGAGCCCCGCGCCCAGCCCTGGCACCCGGACGTCGCCGACTAGGGTCCGCGATCGACGCCATGGACGAGACCGCCATCGAGATCGCGGCGTCGGTGCGCTCGGGGGAGCGCAAGGCCACGGAGGTGCTCGACGCGTGCCTGGCCGCGGTCGCCGCCGGCAACGACGCCGCTGAACGCCTTCGTCCACCTCGACGAGGGCCTGGCCCGCGCCGCGGCAGAGGCCGTCGACGCCGCGGTGGCCGCGGGGAACGATCCCGGGCCCGTTCGCCGGCGTGCCGTTCGGCGTGAAGGACCTCGAGGACTGCGCCGGCATGCCGACCAGCCACGGCTCGCTCGTCTACAAGGGTCGCGGTCCGGTGGCGGCCGACTCGATCCACGTGGCTCGCCTCCGAGCCGCCGGCGCGGTGCCGATCGGCAAGACGGCGGCGCCCGAGTTCGGCACGCTCAACTTCACGAAGACGAAGGCGTGGGGGATCACCCGCAACCCGTGGGCGCTCGATCGCACGCCGGGCGGCTCGTCCGGCGGCTCGGCGGCCGCGGTCGCCGCCGGCCTGGTCCCGTGTGG
This sequence comes from uncultured Microthrixaceae bacterium, assembly GCA_963727905.1. GTDB lineage: Bacteria > Actinomycetota > Acidimicrobiia > Acidimicrobiales > VFJN01 > VFJN01. Next base: position 4,060 of record CAVSIC010000003.1, on the reverse strand, counting down.
CACGGCCAGCGACGGCGGCGGCTCGACCCGCATCCCGGCCGCCTTCGCCGGGCTCGTCGGCATGAAGCCCAGCCACGGCCGCATCCCGCACCCGGGCCCGTCCGGATCGCAGACCGCCGTCTACGGGCTCCTCACCACGACCGTGGCCGACAGCGCCCGTCACCTCGACGTCATCGCCGGGCCCGACGGACGACGACCGCCTGTCGCTGCCCGCCGCCGACCGTCGGCTACGAGGACGCGATCGAGTCGCTCGACGTCGGCGGGCCTCCGCGCCCGCTGGTCGGTCGACCTCGGCTTCGTCGAGCACGTCGACCCCGAGGTCGCGGCGCGTGGCCGAGGCCGCGCGCCCGTCGCTGGCGGCCGCCGCCGAGCTCGAGCTCGACGACGGCGAGGTGCGCCTCACCGACCCGGTGCGGACCTGGCTCAGCGGCGGGGCGATGGACCTGTGGTTCTCGATCGACGAGGACATGTGGCCGGACGTCGCCGACGACCTCACGCGCTACTCCCGCGACGCGCTCGAGCAGACGAAGGACTACCCGCTGCTCCAAGTTCGCCCGCGCCGTCCGACGGCGCGAGCAGCTCACGCTGGACGTCGCCGCGCTGTTCGACGAGGTCGACGTGCTGCTCACGCCGACCACGGCCGTCCCGGCCTTCGCCGCCGAGGGTCCGCCGCCGGGCGGCGCCATGGCCACCCCGTTCACGATGCTCGCCAACCTCTGCTGGAACCCGTCGATCTCGGTGCCGGCCGGCACCACGAGCGGGGGCTGCCGGTCGGCCTCCAGATCACGGCCGGCCGCCACCGCGACGAGCTGCCCCTCCGCCTGGCCCAGGATCTGGGAGCAGACCAGCGCCCTGGCCCCGGCACGCCCCGGGCTACTGATCGCGGAGGAAGCGCTCGACCTCTTCAGCGATGGACTCGGCGCGACGGCAGCACGTCGGGCGCGTCGTCGTGGCGCTCCTCGAGTGACGTGACGTAGGTGGCGGTCTCCTCGTCGGCCTCGACCAGCTCGCTCACCTGGCGCTCGTAGGACGCCGTGGCGATCTCGAGGTCGGTGGTCACGACGAACGTCTGCGAGCATCGCGGCGACGCGCTCGACCAGCGCCAGCGCGGCCTTGGGTGACGGCGCGCCGGGCACGTAGGACGGCACGGTGGCCCACAGCGACGCGGTGCGCAGGCCGGCCGTGCGCCACGTGTCGTGGAGCACGCCGACGATCCCGGTGGGTCCCTCGTAGCTCGACGGCTGCAGCTGGACGCCCGGCGACGACGTCGGGGTCGTAGGCCGTGCCGACGATCGGCGTGGGCCGCGTGTGCGGCACCTCGGCGAGCAGGGCGCCGAGGGTGACGCACAGCCGGGCGCCGTTCGAGCGGGCGATCTCGGCCAGCTCCGCGCAGTAGGTGCGCCAGCGCAGCTGCGGTTCGGTGCCGACGATGATGAGCACGTCGGTGCCCACGCCGGGGATCGACCCGGCGAACACCTCGGTGGCCGGCCACTCGATCTGGCGCTGGCCGTCGTCGTCGAGGTGGACCTGGGGCCGGGTGGAGGTGAAGTCGTAGAACTCCTCCGGGTCGACGTCGGCGACGAGGTCGGCGTCCCAGCGGTCGACGAGGTAGCGGGCCGCCGTGGTGGCGGCGTCGCCGGCGTCGTTCCACCCCTCGAAGGCGGCGATCACGACCGGCTCGTGCAGCTCGGGCCGAGCCGTCCAGCGCACGTGCTCCATCACCCCACCGTACCGTCGAGGTCGCCGAGCGTCGGCGGCCTGGGACCGAGCGCGCGCCCGCGACGACCGTCCCCCATGATCCGACGTCTGCTCGCGGCCACCCTCCTGGCGCTCGGCTGGCCTGCTCCTGTTCGCCGCGGCGGCGTGGGCCCACGTCGAGCTGGACCCGGCGAGGCCGTCGCCGGCTCCACCAGTCACCCTGACGTTCAGCTTCCACCACGGCAAGGACGGGGCGGCCACCACCGGCGCTCGAGGTGCTCGCTGCCCGACGGGGCGACCGTCGTCGAGGTGCCTGACGCAAGCGGGATGGACCAGCGCCGTCGACACCGCCGTCGGCACGGTCACGTGGTCCGGCGGTTCCGTACCTGACGGCACCGAAGCCGCGTTCCCGGTGGTCGTGCAGCTCCCGCGACACCCTGGGCCTGGTGCTGTTCCAAGACGATCCAGACCACCGAGGCGGGCGAGCTGGCGTGGATCGAGGAGGAGGAGAGCGAAGCCGAGGGCGCCTTCCCCGCTCCGCGCCTCACCCTCGACCGCCGCACCCAACGCCACGACGACCACCGCGGCGACGCACCACGACGAACGATGCGCCAACCACGACCGAGCGGCTTGCCCGGGACCTCGCTCGAGGCCGAGGAGCGAGATGACGGGAGCACGTCGGCGGCCCCGTGGGTCATCGGCTCCGGCGTCGCCGCCTTGGCGGTGGTGGGCGGTGGGCGGCATGCTCCTCAAGCGCCGGGCCGGCTGACGCGGCCGAGCGCGACGGTGGGAGGCGTCAGGCGGCGGTGGCGGCCTGGCGCCGAGCGCTCGGTGGCGAGGGATTCGGTCCCACTCGTCGAGCCGGAGCGCGAGGCCGGCGATCAAGCCAGTCCTCCCGTTCCCGCTCGTCGAGCACGGTGCGAGCGTTCGTGAGGGCACCGTCGTTGCCGAGCGACCGGAGAAGGTCGAGATCGAGGGCATGGGGGGAGCGTCGCGCCCGGCTGTGACAGGCAGCGCACCGCGGGGTGACGAGCGCATCGCGGTTCGATGAACACTTGCTGTCGTGCGGCGGCCGTCGTCGCAGCCATGGCGGAACGGCCTCGGTAGGCTCGACCCCATGCCAGCACCCGCCACCATCCGCACGGTCGCTGAGGTCATGAGCACCCCAGCGGTCACGGCCCGCTCCTCCGAGACCATCGCCGAGGTGTCGGCCCGGATGGAGGAGCGCAAGAAGGGATCGGCGATCGTCATCGACGACGAGCGACCGATCGGGATCCTCACCGAGCGCGACCTCGTGCGGTTCAACGCCACCGGCGCGTCTCCGGCCGACACGAAGGTCAGCGAGTGGATGACGCAGCCGGTCGACTGCGCGGCGCCGGACCTGTCGGTCCAAGAGGCGTTCACCGCGTTCGCCGAGCACCGGTACCGTCACCTGCCCGTTGTCGAGGACGGCAAGCTCGTCGGCGTCGTCTCGCTTCGCTCGCTCATGGAGTTCGCGCAGATCCAACCGGTCGTGCACCCGTCGACGATCGAGGCTCCGCCCGGGCTCGAGGGTGTGATCGTGGCCGAGACGTCTGTCGGCGACGTGCGCGGCCTCGAGGGCAAGGACATTATGGTAGCGAGCATTAACAATAACAATAATGCGCGTGCTAACGTCATCCATGATGACATGATTCCATATGAAACCAAAGCCAATATGTCATAATCAATCAATCAAAGCTTAACGTCCATTTCATCATCTGACGACGATATCAGGGACGTCCCAAATAACAATTGATCTACACGCAAGTTCACTCCAACCAGCGAGCAAATACAATTATTATCAGAGAAAAACTCGACAGACACGTTCCAGGTCCATTAACCAATAAATCAACACGGCTATTTAAAAATATCTATGGAGGAAACAGATGAGTCTTTAGTCCCTTACAGAATGATGTGAGTGAGGAGCAAGAACGTAGATGTATTGGCAGGGAGTTCCAGATAGTCGGAGCAGAATATGAAAAGGCACGTCGACCTAACGACGAACGAATGTCAGGGACGGTTAACAAGTGACAGCCAGTGGACCGCAGCAAGCGAGATGGTTGGTAAGCTGACAATAAATCAGCTAGATAAGAAGGCGTTCCATAGTGGAGTATTTTAAATGTCAGGGATGCAATTTTATACTTTATACGCTGACATACGGGTAACCAATGGAGGTGCTTCAGAAGTGAAGCAGAATGAGACTGAAGCCTAGAGGAACGACAGACAACACGTGCAAGAGAGTTCTGAACACGCTGAAGACGAACAATTGATACAGCAGGTAGGCCAAACAATAAGGAATTGCAATAATCAGCAATACTGTAGTTAGTTTAGCAACGACATA
>CAVSIC010000002.1:0-73336 GCA_963727905.1 uncultured Microthrixaceae bacterium | reverse complement strand
ACCGCGAGGTGCCCGTCGGCGGTGAAGATCGACCCCCGGCCGAGGCCGCGGCCGTCCGACGCCGACGGGGTGTCCTGGCTGTACAGCAGCCACTCGTCGGCCCGGAACGGCCGGTGGAACCACATGGCGTGGTCGAGGCTCGCCATGAAGAGGCCGGCCGCTCGCCCAGCTGCCCCCGTGGGGGAGCAGCGCGGTGTCGAGCAGCGTCATGTCGCTGGCGTAGGTGAGCACGCAGGCGTGCAGCACCGGGTCGTCGGGCAGGGTGCCGTCGGCCCGCAGCCACACCCGCTGGTACGGGGGCAGCGGGTCGCGGCGGTCGGGCGGGTTCCAGTCGACGTAGCGGATGTCGATCGGGCGGGGCCGGTCGTAGTAGTCGCCGAACTGCTCCTTGTACGGCGCCATGCGCGTCGGGAAGTCGCGGCAGCTCCTCCGGCGGCGGGAGCGTCGGGCATCGGGCTCCTGGTGGTCGAGGCCCGCCTCGGCGACCTGGAAGCTCGCCTGCAGGTTGAAGATGGCCTTGCCGTGCTGGATGGCCACCACGCGTCGGGTGGTGAACGAGCGGCCGTCGCGGATGCGGTCGACCTCGTAGAGGATCGGCACGGTCGGGTCGCCGGGGCGCAGGAAGTAGGCGTGGAGCGAGTGGACCGACCGGCCCGGCTCGACCGTGCGGGCGGCGGCCACGAGGGCCTGGCCGGCCACCTGCCCGCCGAACACCCGCTGGCGCTCCTCGTCCGGGCGAGACGCCGCGGAAGAGGTTGACCTCGATCGGCTCGAGGTCGAGCAGCTTCACGAGGTCGTCGACGGCCTCCTGGGACATGGCCCCAATCCTCGCGTACGCCGTCCGCGTACGGTCCCGCGCCATGTCGAGCGCCCGCACCTTTCCCGACGGCTTCCGCTGGAGCACCGCCACCGCCGCCCACCAGATCGAGGGCGGCAACTGGAACAACGACTGGTGGCGCTGGGAGCACACGCCCGGGTCGGGCTGCAAGGAGTCGAGCGGCGACGGCTGCGACAGCTGGAACCGCTGGCCCGAGGACGTCGCGCTGGTCGCCGAGCTCGGCCTCACCGACTACCGCTTCTCGCTCGAGTGGAGCCGCATCGAGCCCGAGGACGGCGAGTTCTCCACGGCCGCCCTCGACCACTACGCCCGCCAGTGCGAGGCGCTGCTCGAGGCGGGCATCGACCCGGTCGTCACCTTCCACCACTTCACGACGCCCCGATGGCTGGCCGACCAGGGCGGCTGGGAGCAGCCCGACGACGGCCGACCGGTTCGCCGCCTTCTGCGAGCGGGCCGGCGGGCCACCTCGGCGACGTGATCCGCCGGGCCTGCACGATCAACGAGCCGATCGATGGTGGCCACCATCGGCTACCTCGCCGGCGCCTTCCCGCCTGGCAAGACGCGACCCGGCCGCCCGTCGCGCGGTCAACGAGGTGTTCGTCGACGCGCACCGCAAGGCGGTCGACGCCGATCCGCGCCAACGTGCCCGGCGTGCCGGTGGGCATCACCCTGGCGATGAGCGACTACCAGGCCGTCGACGGCGGCGAGTCGAAGCGCGACCGCATCCGCGCGGGCATGGAGGACGTGTTCCTCGCAGGCCACCACGGGCGACGACTTCGTCGGCGTGCAGACCTACTCCCGCACCCGCGTCGGCCCCGACGGCACGCTCGGGCCCGAGGAGGGCGTGCCCACGCTGATCATGGGCTACGAGTACTACCCGGAGTGCCTCGCCGCCTGCATCCGGCGGGCCTGGGAGGTCACCGGGGGCGAGGTGCCGATCCTCGTCACCGAGAACGGCATCGGCACCGACGACGACGCCCAGCGGCGTTCGCTACGTGCACGCCGCGCTCGAGGGCGTCCTCGACTGCATCGACGACGGCATCGACGTGCGCGGCTACACGTACTGGAGCCTGCTCGACAACTTCGAGTGGGCGTACGGCTACGGGCCCCGGTTCGGCCTCGTCGAGTGCGACCGCGCCACGTTCGCCCGCACCCCCAAGGAGAGCGCCCGCTGGTACGGGCGGGTCGCCCAGGCCAACGCCCTCGTCGATTGAACGCGCTGAGGGGCCCGGCCCCTAGCCTTGTCCGATGCCCGTCGTCGACACGGCCACCGAGGTCCTCGACCGGATCACCCGCGGCCGGGCGGAGCAGCTCATGCGCTTCGGCATGGTGTCGGTCGTCGGCATCGTCATCACGCAGGGGCTGATCGTGGGCCTGCACGGCCTGTTGGACGTGAACGCGACCCTCGCCAACGTGATGGCCGTGATGCTCTCGGCCGTCCCGGTGTTCATCCTGAACAAGCGCTGGGTGTGGGGCCAGCTCGGGCCCGCCAGCGTGCGCCGCGAGATCGTGCCGTTCTGGGGGTTCACCCTCCTCGGCCTCGTCATCTCCACGATCCTCGTCACCGTGGTCGACCACTACACCGACCGCACCTGGCCGGTGATGGCCGCCAACATCGGCGGCTTCGGCATCGTGTGGGTGTCCAAGTTCCTCTTCCTCGACAGCGTGGTCTTCGCCTCTCCCGAGGAAGCCGCGCCGGCCGAGGCGTGATGGACGAGGAGCTGCAGGCTCGGGCCGAGGCCGCCCGCGGCTTCATGCCGCCGGACGAGGGCCTGGCCCTGCACGACGCGCTCGGCGGCGGTCACCGTCGACGGCGGCTGCCTCGAGGTCGGCACCTACTGCGGCAAGTCGTCGGTCTACCTCGGCGCCGCCGCCCGCTCGATCGGCCGGGTGCTGTTCACCGTCGACCACCACCGCGGCTCGGAGGAGAACCAGCCGGGCTGGGAGTGGCACGAGCCCGACCTGGTCGACCCCGCGGTCGGGAAGATGGACACGCTGCCGATCTTCCGCCGGACGATCCACGACGCCGGCCTCGAGGGCACGGTGGTGGCGGTCGTGGGCGACTCGCCGACCGTCGCCCGGGCCTGGGGCACGCCGCTGGCCTTCCTCTTCATCGACGGCGGCCACGGCGACGAGCCGGCCCGCCTCGACTACGACCGCTGGACCCCGCACGTGGTGCCGGGCGGCACGCTGTGCATCCACGACGTGTTCGCCGACCCCGCCGACGGCGGCCGGCCCCGCACGACCAGATCTACCGCCCCGCGCTCGAGTCCGGCCGCTTCGACGAGGTCGCCGCCGGTCGGGCTCCCTCCGCGGTCCTTCGCCGGACCTGAGGCCGCCGAACCCGTCGACGTTGCGCACGTGGGCAGCGTGCCGAATGTCGACGGGTTCGCGGGCGTCTACGAGGTCGATGAGCCTCGGCAGGACGCTGTCGTGGTCGACGAACAGCGCGGAGGCCGGCGACTGGCCGGCGAGGGCGTCGGCGGCGAGGACCACGGAGGCGGCGGTGTAGGTGGAGCGCTCGTCGGCGGGGAAGTGGCTCTCCTGCGGGAAGACGGTGCCGGTCCAGTAGCGGCCGTCCTCGTCGTGGCGGAACTGCTGGGCCCAGCCGAAGAGCTCCTCGGCGGTGCGGCGGTCGCCGACGGCGAGGTGGGCCAGGGCGCACTCGCAGGTCTCGGCCACGGTGATCCACGGGCGGTCGGACACGCAGCGGATGCCCTTGCCGTCGAGCGACGAACGTGTCGCGGCGGGCGGCGAGGCGGGCGCGGCCGGCGTCGCCGAGCACCACGCCGGCGAGCACCGGGTAGTACCAGTCCATCGCCCAGCGGTGCTTGGGGGCGAAGGCGTCGGGCACGGTGGCGATGGCGTGGGCGAGGCGGGCGGCCGAGAGCTCCCAGTCGGGGCGCTCGTGGCCGAGCAGCTCGGCGAGGGCGATGGCGCAGCGCAGGCTGTGGCAGATCGACGACGAGCCGGTGAGCAGGGCGAAGCGTCCACGGCGTGCCGTCGGCGTGGCGGGCCCAGAGGATCTCGCCGCGTGGGGTCTGCAGCTCGAGCACGAAGTCGATGGCCCGCTCGACGACCGGCCACATCGCCTCGGCGAAGCCGCGGTCCTCGGTGAGCAGCCAGTGGTGCCAGACGCCGGCGGCCACGTAGGCGCAGACGTTGGCGTCGAGCTTGTCCTGCTCGACGTGGTGCGGCCCTGCTCGTCGGCCAGGTAGTACTGGTGCCAGGAGCCGTCGGCGCGCTGCAGGTCGATCAGCCAGTCGTAGGCCCGCTCGGCGGCGGCGCGGTGGCCGCCGAGGTCGAGGGCCATGGCCGCCTCGACGTGGTTCCACGGGTCGGCGTGGCCGCCGGGGAACCAGGGGATCATGCCGGAGGGCAGCTGCCACTCGGCGATGCCGTCGACGGTGGCGTGGAGGTCGGTGGCGGAGACGAGGCCGGGGACGTCGATGCGGCATGACGTCAGCCCTTCCCCGCTCGGCTTGCGTGGCGTAGACGACGAGGCTCTTGCCGAGGACGGGGTTGAGGACCCGCTCGGCCAGCTGGGTGACCGTGCTCATCGGCTGGGTGCCGGCGATGTCCCACACGAGGACCTGGAGGTAGGCCTTCACCAGCGGGTGGTCGTCGTTGGTCGGGCCGACCGCGCACTTCAGCCACCAGTACGGCGAGTGCAGGGCGTGGGCGTGGTGGGCGGCGCCGGGCTCGAGGCCGGCGGCCGCGCATCCGCTTGCGCAGCTCGGCCTCGGTGAAGATGCGCACGTGGCCGCCCTCGACGAAGGGGGCGTGGTACTCGTCGGAGAGGGCCCAGCAGACCTGCTCGGGCAGCCAGGCCGGCACGGTGACGGCGAGGGTGCCGCCGGGCTTGAGCACCCGGCAGATCTCGGCGAGCGCCCGCTGGTCGTCGGGGACGTGCTCGAGCACCTCGGAGGCGATGATCCGGTCGAAGGTGTCGTCGGGGAACGGCAGGTCGAGGGCGTCGCCGTTGGCCGTGCAGGCCAGCGAGCCGGGCGCCGTGCCGCGCCTCGCCGGCCTCGCGCATGGCGGCGAACAGGCCGCCGACGTCCTTGAGCTCGGCGGCGGAGTAGTCGAAGGCCACGACGTGGGCGCCGCGGCGGATACGACTCGAACGCGTGGCGGCCGGCCCCGCAGCCCATGTCGAGCAGGAGGTCGCCCGCGCGCACGCCGAGCCGGTCGAAGTGGACGGTCAGCACGGCTACTTGCCCTTGCCGGCCAGCTCGAGGCGGATGCGGTACTGCTCGACGGTCTTCACGGCGGTGTGCCGCCAGGACCAGCGGTCGATGACGCGCTGCGCGGCCGCGGGCGCCGACGGTGTTGCGGAGGTCGGCCTGGTCGAGGGCCCAGCGCAGCTTGGCGGCCAGCGCCTCGCTGTCGCCCGGGGGCACGAGCAGGGCGGTCTCGCCGTCGGTGCCGACGACCTCGGGGATGGCGCCGCCGGTGGTGGCCACGAGCGGGCACGCCGCAGCGACATGGCCTCGATGGCGGGGAGCGAGAAGCCCTCGTAGAGCGACGGCACGACGGCCAGCTCGGCCTCGGAGTAGAGCTCGATGATGCGCTCCTCGGGCACGCCGGTGACGAACTCGACGTGCGTCCTCGAGGCCGAGCTTCTTGATGGTCTTGTCGCTGGCGCCCGCCCGGCTTGCGGCGGCCGATGACCACGAGGTGGACGTCGTCGCGCTCGGTGCGCAGCTTGGCCACGGCCTCGAGCAGGAACTTGAGGCCCTTCATGGCGACGTCGGCCGAGGCGGTGGTGATGAGGCGGCCGGGGACGGGCTTGACGTCGGGGAGCGGGCGGAACAGCTCGGGGTCGACGCCGACGGGCACGACGGCCATGCGGTCGGGGTCGACCTTGTGGTCGGCGACGATGTCCTTGAAGGAGTTCTCCGACACCGTGATGATCCGCTCGAGGCGGCGGGCCACCTGGGTCTGCATGTCGACGAAGGCGTACCAGCGGCGCAGGGTGAGCTTCTTGTACCAGCCCTCCGCGGCGGCGATCTCGAGGCGGCGGTCCATCGTGATCGGGTGGTGGATGGTGCCGAGCACCGGGAGGCCGAGCTGGCGCTCGATGAGGAGCAGGCCGTAGCCGAGGCACTGGTTGTCCTGGACGATGTCGAACTCGTCCTTGCGGTGGCGGAGGTGGTCCCAGGCCCGCATCGAGAAGGCCAGGGGCTCGGGGAAGGTGCCGGCGGTGAAGGCGGTGACCTCGAGCATGTCCTTCCAGTTCTTCAGCTCCCAGATCCCGGGCTGCCGCATCGGGAAGTGGTCGTTGTAGATGTCGAGGCTCGGGCAGCTCGACCAGCGGGACCCGCTCGTCGAGGATCGGGTACGGCTGGCCGCCGAGGACCTCGACGTGTGGCCGAGGTCGACGAGGGCCTTCGTGAGGTGGCGGGTGTAGACGCCCTGGCCGCCCACGTGCGGCTTGCCGCGGTAGGTGAGGTAGGCGATCCGGAGGGGGGCGTCGGTGGCCATGGACCGGCAAGCCTTTCGGGCGTGTTGACCCACTCGGTCAAGCCGCGCCCCTGACGTCGCTGGCCCGGACGGCATCTCCCACAGCGATGGCTCCGGCGCCGACGATCTTGGCGTAGAGGCCGAGGTTGTTGTCGTGCTGGTCGCGCAGCGTGGTGCCGATCGCGAGGTCGCGGACCAGGCCCGGCTGGGCCCGCGAGGGCATCGAGCACCGCATCGTGGGCATCAGCACCTCGGAGCGGGCCTCGCCGACCTCGACCTGGGTCCAGCCGTCCTCGGCGAAGCCCGGCGCCGGCCACCTCGAACAGCGCGGTGGGGCGGAACCGGCGCACGTCCCACTCCCCGGCCGGGTGCAGCTCGGCGGCGGCGGCCAGGCTGGCGGTGGTCAGCCAGTGGGCGTCGGCCAGGTCGAGCCAGGTGCCGGGCGGGCCCGCCCAGTCGAACAGCGGGAGTGTCCTCGTCGGACATCCCGGAGTACATCTCCATCGGGAACACGCCGTCGGTGGGCGGGGCCTCGAGGCGGACCTCGTGGTCGAGCCAGGCGGACAGCGCGGCGTGCACGGCGGGGTCGGAGGCGGGGTGCTCGCTGCCGTCGGGAAGGGTGACGACCACCTCGCCGGCGCCATCGGTGCGGGCGGAGGCCTCGAGCAGCGGGGCGTGCCGCTTGGCGGACAGCACCTTGCCGGCCGCCGGGTCGACCACGGCCAGCACCCGGTCGCCCGTGGCACCGCCAGGGGCGACCTCCATGCGCTCGACGCGCTCGCCCTGCATCGACTTCACCGGGTAGCGCCACACCTCCGCTACCGTCCCGACCTGCTCGCATGGTCGTGACCGTAGCGACACCGAGGGGGAGGGGCGGGATGGAACCGGGTGCCCGAGTGCTGCCGACGTGGTTCGACGACGCCAAGCTCGGCATCTTCGTGCACTGGACGGCGGCGGCCGTCCCGGCGTTCGCGCCGGTCACCGACTCGCCCGTTCGACCTGGCCGCGGACGGTGGGTGGGCGGAGGCGATGCGCTGCTCGCCCTACGTCGAGTGGTACCAGAACTCCCTGGCCATCGAGGGCAGCCCGGTGGCCGCCCACCACGCCGAGCACCACGGCGACCTGCCCTACGACGCGTTCGTGGAGCGGTTCCTGGCCGGCCACGCCGGCTGGCAGCCCGAGCCGTGGGCCGACCTCTTCCAGGCGGCCGGCGCCCGCTACGTCGTGCTCGTCACCAAGCACCACGACGGCGTCACCCTCTGGCCCAGCGCCACGCCCAACCCCTTCAAGGAGCGGTGGGCCTCCGAGCGCGACCTGGTCGGCGACCTCGGAGCGGCGGTGCGCGACCGGGGCCTCCGCTACGGCCTCTACTACTCCGGCGGCCTCGACTGGACCTTCGGCGGCCTGCCCATCCGGGACCTGGCCGGCATGTTCGCGGCGATCCCGCAGTCCGACGAGTACCGCGACTACGCCGACGCCCACTGGCACGAGCTCATCGACCGCTACCGGCCCGACGTCCTCTGGAACGACATCGGCTACCCGGCCTCGGCCGACCTCGACCAGCTCTTCGAGGACTACTACGCGGCGGTGCCCGAGGGCGTCGTGAACAACCGGTTCGACTGGATGGCCCAGTCGTCCGGGATGCGCCACACCGACTTCACCACGCCCGAGTACTCCACCACCGGCGACCCGAACCGGAAGTGGGAGGCCACCCGCGGCATCGGCACGTCGTTCGGGTACAACCGCGAGGAGGACGAGTCGACCTACCTCGCCCCCGACAAGCTCGTGCGGATGTTCATCGACGTCGTGTCCCACGGCGGGAACCTCCTCCTCAACGTCGGTCCCACCGGCGAGGGGACCATCCCCTGGGAGCAGGCCCAGCGCCTGCTCGCCCTCGGGTGGTGGCTGCGCACGAACGGCGACGCCATCTACGGCACCCGGGTGTGGGAGCGCTCCGAGGGCACGACGGGGGAGGGGCACGACGTCCGCTTCACCGCGGCGGCCGACGGGAGCGCCGTCCACGCGATCGTGCTCGGCACCCCGTCGTCGGCCGAGGTCGAGCTCGTCGACGTGCAGGTGCCGGCCGGCGGCACGGTGGAGCTGCTCGGCCACGACGGCCCGCTGCCCACGCGGGCCTCCGGGTCGGGCACGGTGGTGGAGCTGCCCGGTCGTCCCGCGCTCGCCCCCGCCCTCGCGCTGCGCATCAGCCAGCACTAGGTTCACCCGGCGTGGGCGACGCGGCGCAGACGGGGATGGATCGCCGGCGCTTCCTACGGCTCACCGCGGTCGGCGCGGGCTCCCTGGCGCTGCTCGGGGCCGGCGCGGGTGGCGCGCTGGCGGCGGCGCCGTCGGCCACCGAGATGCGCTTCGACCAGCTCGACGGCGTGCCCCTCGGCTACTGGCGCTGGAAGGACGGCACCGCCGGACGACGGGTCGAGCTGCAGACCTTCGCCTCCACGGCCGACTTCCACCGTCGGCTCGTGGTGTGGGTGCGCGACCTCAAGGACGCCTCCGCCCGGTACGGCGGCCTGATCGGGATGAACCGGATCATCACGGCGGGCACGTTCGTCGACAAGCCGCTCGAGCACGGCAAGGGGATGGCCTTCGACCTCGACCAGGTTCGTTGGTCGAACGGTGCGAGCACCCCCTACGCCCGCGAGCACGTCTCGCCTGACCTGCGGACGCGGCGCCGCTACCTCGCGGTCGACGCGGTGTGCCGCCGGCACTTCCACTGGGTGCTCGACGGTGGCTTCAACGCCGACCACGCCGACCACCTCCACCTCGACACCGCGGGCGGCGCGCTGGTCTGCGACCGCGAAGCCCGCTCCGACACCGCGTTCATCCAGCAGGTGGTCAACGCGTTCCAGGGCGGGCGCCTGCCCGTCGACGGGGCGTGGGGACCGGCCACGCAGCGCGCGTTCGAGGAGAGCCGACGGCGCCTCGGCGTGGCAGGTAACCCCTATGTCACACCCGCGGTGTGGCAGCACTGGCTGCTCCGGGTGGCCGCCTGCGGCTTCCGGAACGTGCCGTTCGCCCAGGCCCCGGTCGAGCAGCCGGACCCGATCGCGGCGCTGATCGACCCGATCCTGACCCCCGTGCAGGACGCCGTCCTGGAGGCGCTGGGCCTGCTGGGATAGCTGGTTTCCGGGGGTTCTGGGTTACCGGCGGTCACCATACGTGAGCGTATGTTCACAAAATTGGTGCGCGCGGTGCCAATTGTCACTATGGTGCCCGGAGCGCCCGGAATGTCGTTCCGGCGCGATCGGGGAGCGTGGGTGGACAGGCCCACGCCTATGGGGAGGACAGCCATGGGTCGGTTCCGGAAGCTCGCGGCCTTTGTCGCGACAGCAGCGCTCTTCGCCACGATCGGCACGCTCGTCGATCAGAACCCGGCGAACGCCACGAAGGTCGCGAACTCCGCGAGCACGTTCACCCTGAAGTTCGCGAGCGGCCAGCTCAACATCGGCGACAACGGCTTCGACTTCGTGGACGAGGGCCGCCTGCCGCAGTGCTCCGACGGCGAGAACAACGACGGCACCGGCGCCGATGCGCAGGACGCCAACATCGACTTCCCTGCCGACACCCAGTGCTCGAGCGCGACGGACGACAGCGAGACTCAGCCGGGCTTCCAGGCCAAGCTCCCGATCCAGCTCAACAACGGCACGATCACCGCCGCTGGCGCGGTCACCTTCCCCCAGGCCGGCGTGTTCTTCCCGACGCAGTACCTGTTCGTCAACGCCGACGACGCCTCCGGCGGGGTCGTCAGCGACTTCATCGTCGTCCTCCAGATCTCCGCGCTCTCCAACTGGACCGGCACCATCAACCCGATCACGGGCGCGATGTCCCTCGACATGCACGTGAAGGTGAGCGCCACCGGCGGCCCGCTCTCGAGCAGCTGCCAGGTCTCCCCGATCGACATCAACGGCATGACCACCGGCACCTCGGCGGGCCCCGGGCCCAAGGAGCCGCTCACCGGCGTCCCCCTGACCCAGGCCGACGGCCGGGTCACGATGGTGAACACCACCTACTCGGTGCCGGGCGCCAGCAGCTGCGGCACCGTCGCCCTCGTCTACAACCTGAACAACGCGATCAACGACGCCCTCGGCCTCCCGTCCGGCGGAGGCAACAACGACGCCACCTTCACCGGCATCTTCACGCCGAACGTCCCCGCCCCGGGCGTGACGGCCTCCTTCACCGCCACCCCGAGCAGCGGCCCGGCCCCCCTGGTGGTCAACTTCAACGGCAACGCCAGCACGGCGACGACTGCCAAGAGCTACCAGTGGGACCTCGACGGCAACGGCACGTTCGATGCCGGCGTCACCTCGGCCACGCCGTCGATGACGTACAACACCACCGGCGTCCGCACGGTGAAGCTCCGGGTCACCGACACCGGGGGCGACTTCGCCGAGACGACCCGACTGGTCACCGTCGGCAGCAACCTGCCACCGATCGCCAACGACCAGACGGTCAGCACGCCCGAGGACAGCGCAAAGGCCGTCACCCTGACGGCGACGGATCCTGAGGGGAGCGCGATCACCTACGCCCGTACCACGCCGAACCCGACCCACGGCAACGCGACCTGCAGCGCGGCCGGCGCCTGCACCTACACCCCGGCCGCCAACTACAACGGCCCGGACAGCTTCGGCTTCGTCGCCACCGACGCCTTCGGCAACACCGACACCGGCGTGGTGACGGTCAACGTCACCCCGGTCAACGACCCGCCGACCACCGCCAATGTCCTCAAGACCATCGTCGAGGACACGCCCGGCACCGTCATCTTCTCCGGCACCGACATCGACGGCGACACCCTGACGTACAACGTCCTGTCTTCGCCGACCAAGGGCGTGCTCTCCGGCAGCGGCTCGAGCCGCATCTACACGCCGAACCTGAACGCCAACGGCGCCGACTCCTTCACCTACGAGGCGGTCGATCCATCCGGCCTCCACAGCAACGTGTCGACGGCCAACCTCACGATCACGCCCGTCAACGACGCCCCGGTGGCGAACGACGGTGTGGCCACCACCAACGAGGACACCCCGGTCGGCATCACGCTCACCGGCTCGGACATCGACGGTGACGGTCTCACGTACGGCCTACTGGCCCTGCCGGCCCACGGCTCCATCTCCGGCACGGGTGCGAACCTCACCTACACGCCGGCCGCCAACTACCACGGCCCCGACCAGATCACCTTCAAGGTGACCGATCCCTCGGGCGCCACGGACTCGGCCGTGATCGACATCACGGTCAACCCCACCAACGACGCCCCGACCGCGAGCAACCAGTCCGTGGGCACCGCCGAGGGCACCTCCCTTGACGTCACGATCGTGGCCAACGACATCGACGGTGACGCGCTCGACCTACACCCCGACCTCGCCGACGGCGAACGCCGGGACGGTCAACTGCGCCGGGGCGGTGTGCACCTACACGCCGGCGTCGGGCTTCTCGGGCACCGACAGCTTCGAGGTCGTCGTGTCCGACGGGTCGCCCAGCACGGCCACCGCAACCATCACCGTAAGCGTCTCGGCCCTGAACAACGCCCCGCCGCAGATCAACGATGGCAGCGTGGCGGTCCTCGAGGACACCCTTCGGGCCTTCAGCCTCTTGTCCTCGGATCCCGACGGCGATCCGCGTACCTACACGGTGCTGACGTACCCCGCGGCCGGAGCGCTTGCTTGCTCTGCCTCGGGGGCCTGCACGTACAGCCCGCCGGCGAACTTCGCCGGCAACCAGACCTTCGTCGTCCAGGTCAACGACGGCCGCGGCGGCATCGACAACGCCACCATCACCTTGGCCGTCGCCAATCTCAACGACGCACCCGTCGTGGCCTCCGGCCAGACCCTGGTGACGGCGGAGGACACGGTGGGCAGCATCACCCTGTCGGCAACCGACGCGGATGGGGACACCCTGACGTGGACGGTGAAGCGCGACCCGGTCAAGGGCAGCCTCAGCTGCACGGGCGCCGGGGTGTGCACCTACACCCCGAACGCCAACGCCAATGGCGGGGACTCGTTCGACGTCGAGGTCGGTGACGGCAACGGCGCCCGGGTCCGCGTGACCATCCCGGTCTCGGTCACCCCGGTCGATGACCCGGCCACCGCCGGCACCATCAGCCGCACAGCCACGGAAGACGGTCCGGCCATCTCGTTCGCCCTCCCGGGCGGGGATCCGGACGGCGGTTCGGCGACCTTCGTCGCCCAGCCCGCCACCCTCGGCGATCTGCTCTGCGGCAGCGGAGGGACGTGCACCTTCACCCCAGGTCCCAATGCCAACGGCAACGAGACCGTCAGCTACACGGTCACCGACTCCGGTGGCACGGCCACCGGAGCGATCAACCTCACGGTCGCCCCGGTGAACGACGCGCCGACGGCCCCCAACGTCACCCTGAGCACCGACGAGGACACCCCGGTGTCCTTCACGCTGCCGGGGAGCGACGTCGACACCGGTGACACGCTGACCTTCACCCGCACGAGCAACCCGTCGCCGGGCTTCGTGTCCGGGTCCGGGGCCGGCCTCACCTACACGCCGGGGCTCAACGCCAGCGGCAACGTCTCATTCGGCTACTCGGTCCGCGATGCTGCCGGCGCCTCTGCCAGTGGCACCGTGACCATCACGGTCCTCCCGGTCGACGACCAGCCGGTCGCCAACTCGGGCGCCGTTGCCACGGCCGAGGACACGCCGAAGGCGATTGCCCTGACCGGCTCCGACCCCGAGGGCCCCGTGACCATCTCGGTCACCACCCCGCCGGCCCACGGCACCTACGCCAGCGGCACCTACACCCCGGCCCTCAACTACAACGGCGCCGACGCGATCGGCTTCTCGGTGAAGGACTCGGCGAACCAGACGACCGCCGGGGTGATCCTGATCACGGTCACTCCCGTGAACGACGCTCCGGTGGCCACCGACATGTCCCTCACGACGAGCCGCACGGTGCCCGTGCCGGTCACCCTCGGGTACACCGACCCGGACGGCATCGGCTCGGTCACCTTCGCCGTCGTGACCAGCCCGACCAAGGGCACCCTGTCGGGCACTGCCCCGAACCTGACCTACACGCCCAACGGCTTCATCACCGGAGCCGACGTCTTCACCTACAAGGTGACCGACAGCGGCGGGTTGATCGACAGCGGCACGGTGAACCTCACCATCGTGCAGGGCTCGGCGCTGCCCACCTCCCAGGTGGCCAGTCCGGTCGTGGTCACCAAGCCGGGCGGGCTCCTCGGGGGCCTGTCGCAATACACGTACACCAACCTGAAGAGCACGCTCACCGCCACTGGGAGCGGCATCCCGGTCTCCGGCGTGTCGATCAGCTTCACGGTGGACGGCAAGGTCATCTGCAGCGCGACGACCAACGCCAGCGGCGTGGCCACCTGCACCGGCAAGGGCCCCCGCAAGGACGTCCCGACCTACACCGCGAGCTTCGCCGGCAACGCCGGGTTCCTCGCCAGCACCGCCACCGGGACGCTGTCGTGAAGCGCCTCACCCGCACCCACGTCAGCCCCATCGCCAGCAAGGACCTCGGAGGATCGATGAAGCGTCGACCGCGATTGACAGCCGCCCTCGCCGGGCTGCTGATCCTGCCCACGATCGCCATGGCGATCCAGGTGGCCACCCCGGCCTCGGCCGCCCTGCCGGCGCCGGTGATCCTGAACACGGGGCTGAACTCGAGCGGTGACGCGGCGTGGCTCGAGCACGGCAGCCTCCCCGACGCAGGCGGCTCCCGCGTGGTCACCGCGACCTTCCTGGTCCAGCACCCGGTCGGCCGCACCATCACCGGTGTCCGCTTCGACGCCGACTGGAACTCCAACACCGACGCCGGCACGCTGGTGGCGGTCACGGAGAAGGCCTTCGCGCCGGCGGCCGGCGGCCTGGAAACCTCCCGAGTCACCGCTCATGTGACGATCCCCAACGGCCCCAACCTCTCGGGCAGGTCCTTCAACGCGCCGTTCCGGATGCGGGTCCAGGACAACACGGGCGAGCAGAGTGCCTCCGTCACGAACCAGATGCGGTTCGTCGAGGACGGCAACGGCATCGGGTCGGCCGACTTCCCCCGGCTCACCTCGACGAACCAGATCGTCGACCCGCCGGAGGTGGCGCCCTCGACGGCGTTCACCGTCCAGTACACCTGCGACGACGTGGACTCGAACACGAGCGTCTTCGGCGTCGAGCTCAGCTTCGACGACAACTGCGCCGGTGCCCAGCCGCGCTGGCGCCGCCTCAACGACGGGACGGTGCAGAACCTCGCCACGACCTCGGGCGGCAACGACAACGCCCTCCAGACCCTCACGGTGACCACGCCGTCCACGCGTGGCTACTGGCTCCTCGAGACGCTCCTCTGCAACGAGGACGGCGCCTGCCCGACCAACGGCGCCACCAACGGGGCCACCGCGTACCACCGCCTCGGCGCCGTCATCGTGAACAACCCGGCGACCTCGCTCGGCAACACCTGGTCGACGACCGGGACGCAGGCAAGCACCCCGCCGTCGGTCAACCCCGGCGACGTCGCGAGCGTGACCGCCGCCCCGACGGACGCCGGCACGCTGGCCGCCGTCCAGGTCGTCGAGTGGGACTCGGCCAACGACGGCACCTTCGAGCGGCGTGAGTACACGGTGCCCTCGAACACGGGTGGCGACATCGTCCACCCGTCCCTGGACTCGACCGAGCTCACCCAGGCGGTCAACACCGCCACCCCCGGGCTGAAGACCGTGGCGGCGAAGTTCACCGACAACGGCTCGATCGATGCCGCCGACCAGAACCGGCGCCAGCTGACGAGCAGCACGCAGATCCGGGTCAACGCGGTCCCGGTCGCGAACAACGTCACGACCAGCACCAACGAGGACAACGCGGTCACCGTCAACCTGTCCGCGACGGACTCCGACAGCCAGCCGGAGAGCTTCCTCACCTACGCGCTCGCCAGCGCGCCTCCCCTCTCGCAGGGGACGCTCGGCGCCATCAGCGGCAACACCGTCCTGTTCACCCCGGCCCCCAACTACAACGGCCCGGTCACCTTCACCTTCACGGCAGATGACGGAACGCCGGCCACGGTGGGCGCGCACAAGGCCTCCGCCCCGGCCACGGCGACCATCAACGTCACTCCGGTCAACGACAACCCGACCATCACCTTCAACGCCGGCACCACCGACGAGGACACGCCCGGCGACGTCCAGATGGCCGGCACGGACGTCGAGGACGCCCCGAGCCAGCTGACCTACAACGTGTCGACCCAGCCCACGAGCGGCTCGGCGTCCTGCACGCCGGCGGGCCTCTGCACCTACACGCCGAACCTCAACTTCAACGGCGTCGACACCTACATCGTGACGGGTACCGACACGGAGGGCGGCACCGGCACGGCCACCGTCACCATGACGGTGACACCGATCAACGATGCCCCGGTGGCGAACAACCAGACGGTCAACGTCCCTGAGGACTCGGTGAACTTCCCGATCTCCCTGTCCGGTACCGATGTCGACAGCCCGGCCCTCAACTTCACGAGCCCGCTCGACGACGTCGACCACGGCTCGCTGACCTGTGCCGGCCAGGCGTGCTCGTACACGCCGACTCCGAACTACAACGGTCCGGACAGCTTCACGTTCACGGTGGACGACAGCTCGCTCTCGGACCTCGACGGCGCCACGGTGACGATCAACGTGACCGCGGTGAACGACGCCCCGGTCGCCGTCGACCGCACCGACGTCGAGACCGACGAGGACATCCCGGTCACCTCCACGCTGAGCGGCACCGACATCGACGTCGGTGACGTCGTGACGGTCGACCACACCACGGACGGTCCGAACGGCACGGCCCAGGTCGTCGGCCCGAACGACGTCACCTACACGCCGGACCTGAACTTCTACGGCGTGGACACCTACGGCTTCACCGTGACCGACAGCAACGGCGGCTTCGACGACGGCACCGTCACGGTGACGGTCCACCCGGTCAACGACGCTCCGTTCCTCCCGAACCAGCCGTTCACCATCGCCGAGGACACCCCGACCATCCTGAGCATCTTCGCCGGCGACGTCGACGGTGACCTCCTCGACTGGTCGGTCGCGGCCTCCCCCTCCCACGGCTCGATCGTGGGCATCGGCCCGGACCTCGTGTACATCCCGAACGTCAACTACGTCGGCGATGACACGTTCCAGCTGTCGGTGACGGACGGCCACCTCAGCGCCACGGGAACGATCACCGTGCACGTCGCGCCGGTGAACGACCAGCCCGTCGCCAACAGCGCCACCATCACCACCGCCGAGGACTTGCCGGTGACGTTCAGCCTGAGCGCCTCCGACCCCGATGGCGATGTCCTGGCGTTCACGGCCCCCCAGGCCGGCCCGACCAACGGCGGGGCGGCCTGCAACAGCGGCGGTTCGTGCACCTACACGCCGAACGGCAACTTCAACGGCGCCGACCAGTTCCAGTTCACGGCCAGCGACGGGTTCATGAGCGACACCGCCAGCGTCACGATCCTCGTGGCGCCGGTGAACGACGCCCCGACGGTCAACCCGACGCTCGTGTCGACCGATGAGGACACGCCGGTCGCGATCCCGATCGTCGCCGCCGACATCGACGGTGACACGCTGACCTACGCAGTCGATGCCCCGGCCTTTGGGTCGATCGCGGGCATCGCCCCCGATCTGGTCTACGTGCCGGACACGAACGCCTTCGGCGTCGAGACGCTCAACGTCACCGTCGACGACGGCCAGGGCGGCACGGCGTCGAGCATCATCGGCATCACGGTCAACGCCGTGAACGACGCGCCGATCGCGACGGGCGGCTCCGTCGCTACCGACGAGGAGCAGCAGGTGGGCTTCCAGCTCGGCGGCTCCGACGTCGAGGGTGATCCCCTGACCTACACCGTGGACGAGGCTCCGCCCTCCGAGAACGGGACGCTCGCCTGCGACAACACGGGGGCCTGCACGTTCGACCCGGCCGATGACGTCACCGGGGAGCAGCTGATCGCCTACACGGTCAGCGACGGGTCGCTCACGAGCTCCGGCGTCTTCACGGTGATCGTGGGCCCGGTCAACGACCCGCCCGTTGCCGACGACAGCACGGTGACGACCCCGGAGGACGCGCCGATCGACATCCCGCTCGGCGCCACGGACGCCGAGGGTGACGCCCTCACCTACTCGGTGGTCAGCCCGCCGAGCCACGGTGACCTCGTGTGCGAGGACGCCGGCTGCGTGTACACGCCGGCGTCCAACTACAACGGGACCGACTCGTTCACGTGGGCGGCCAACGACGGCACGGCGGGGTCCAACAACGCCACCGCGTCGATCACGGTCGACCCCGTCAACGACGCTCCGTCCGCCCTCGACGTGGCCAGGACCATCGACGAGGACACCGTTGTCAACGTGGCGCTGCTCGCCACCGACGTCGACGGCGACGCGCTCACCTACGCGGTGGACTCGGCGCCGGCGCACGGCACGGTGACGGTGGCAGGGGCGGTGGCGACCTACACGCCGGCCCTGAACTACATCGGCACGGACTCGTTCACCTACCGGGTGACCGACCCTTCCGGCGCCTTCAGCGTCGCCACCGTGACCCTGATCGTCGAGGGCGTCCCCCTCATCGGTACCTCCCTCACGGCGGCGCCGTCGGTGGTCAAGGTCAAGGTCGTCCTCCTCCAGCCCAACGCCACCGCCGTCCTCTTCCCCGGGGTGCAGGCCACCCTGAAGACGGCCTCCGGCGCCCCGCTGGCCGGTAGGACGATCAGCTTCAGCATCGGGACCACCCCGATCTGCGCGGCGACCACCAACGCCCAGGGCGTGGGCGGCTGCTCGTCGAACATCCTGACGAGCGTCCAGTCCCTGCTGGCCCTTGGGTACAACGTGTCCTTCAGCGGTGACGACGACTACGCCGCCAGCACGGCGCGAGGCCCGCTGACGCAGGTCATCGTCCTGGCCTTGTAGCGCAGCGGGGAGCGCTCACAGGAAGTCGCTACCGGCGAGGTGGGGCCTCGCCGGTAGCGATCGCTCGCCCACGCCGGCTGCGCCGTCGCCGGTCGGCTTCGCCACCCGAGGGGCGACCGCTCTCCCTCCGGGCCGGCAGGGGGCTGCCCGCCCGGCGGTAGCGTCAGAACCCGTGCTCGTCGCCAGGGACCTCACCCGCCACCACGGTGCCCAGACCGTCCTGCAGGACGTGTCGGTCTCCATCACCGCGGGCACGCGCCTGGGCGTCGTCGGGCCGAACGGGATCGGCAAGTCCACCCTCCTGCGGATCTTGGCCGGGGCCGAAGCGGCCGACGGCGGGGTGGTGGAGCGCACGCCGGCCACCACCACGGTGGGCTGGCTGCCCCAGGAGCCCGACGCCCAGCCCGGGGAGACACTGCGGGCCTACCTGGCCCGGCGGACCGGTGTGGCCGAGGCGTCGGCCCAGCTCGACGCCACGCAGGCGGCCATGGGCGACGCGGCCTCGATCGTGGCGTACACCGAGGCCCTCGAGCGCTTCCTGGCCCTCGGTGGCGACGACCTCGACGCCCGGTCCGGCGCGGTGCTGGCCCAGGTCGGCCTGCCCGCCGATCGGCTCGACGTGGAGGTCGGGCACCTGTCCGGTGGGCAGGCCAGCCGGGCCGCGCTGGCCGCCATCCTCCTGTCCCGCCACGACGTGCTCCTCCTCGACGAGCCGACCAACGACCTCGACTTCGCCGGCCTCGACCTGCTCGAGGGGTTCGTCGCGGGCACGGGCTCGGCCATCGTGGCCGTGTCGCACGACCGGGCCTTCCTCGACCGGGCCGTGACCCGCATCCTCGAGATCCGGATGCCGCACCACGACGCCGTCGAGCACGCCGGCGGGTGGTCCGACTTCGTCGCCGCCCGGGAGCTGGCCCGCCGGCAGCAGGAGGAGGGCTACGAGAAGTTCACCGCCGAGCGGGACCGCCTGCAGCAGCGCCAGCAGACGCAGCGGGAGTGGGCCGTCACCGGTGTGAAGAACGCCAAGGCCAAGAAGACCGACAACGACAAGTTCATCCCGCACCTCAAGTCGCAGCGCTCCGAGAAGATGGCGTCGAAGGTGAAGGCCACCGAGAAGGCCATCGAACGGCTCGAGGTCGTCGAGAAGCCGTGGGAGCCGTGGCAGCTCCAGCTCGACCTGCGGGTGGCGTCACGGGCCGGCGATGTCGTCGCTCGTCTGCAGCGGGCGGAGGTCGAGCTCGGCTCGTTCCGGCTCGGTCCCGTCGACCTCGAGGTGGCCTGGGCCGAGCGGCTCGCCATCCTCGGCCCCAACGGCTCGGGGAAGACCACGTTGTTGCGGGCGCTCCTCGGCGAGGTGCCGCTGGCGGCGGGGGAGCGGTGGCTCGGGCCCGGCGTCACCGTGGGCCTGCTCGACCAGACCCGCTCGCGCTACGGCGGCGACGAGGGGCTGCTCACGGGCTACCTGGCCGCCACCGGCCTCGACCGCCCGGAGGCCCGCTCGCTCCTGGCCAAGTTCGGCCTCGGTGCCGACCACGTCGACCGGCCCGGGTCCGCGCTGTCGCCGGGGGAGCGCACGCGGGCGCTCCTCGCCGAGCTCATGGCCACCGGGGTGAACTGCCTCGTGCTCGACGAGCCGACGAACCACCTCGACCTGGAGGCCATCGAGCAGCTCGAGGCCGCGCTCGAGGCGTTCGACGGCACGCTCCTCCTGGTCACCCACGACCGAGCCTTCCTCGAGGCGGTCCAGGTCACCCGCACGATCGACGTCGGGATCCTCAGCCCTTCCGCCTGAGGGAGCGGGACCACCAGCGGGCGGCGGCGAGGCATCCGGCGGCGAGTGCCAGGGCCGGGCCGTTGCCGAGGCGCGTGTACGGCGTGAGCCCCTCGCGCAGGCGGACCTCCTGCTGGATCACGCGCCGCTCGCTCACCGATGTGCGGTCGAGCACGCGGCCGTGGTCGTCGACGACGGCGGTGAAGCCGGTGGGGGCCACCTGGAGCACCCAGCGGCCCGTCTCGAGCGCCCGCAGGCGGGACGACGCCACCTGCTGGCTCTGCACGATCGTCCCCGTGAACGACGAGCCGTTGGTGGGGTTGAGCACGATCCGGCCGCCGTCCTCCACGCCCTCGCGGACGCGGTCGGGGAAGAACACCTCCCAGGAGATCGCCACCGCGGCGCGGCCCACGCGGCCGGGGACGTCGAGGCGCCCGCGGCCCTCGCCGATGAGGAGATCGCGGGCATTGAGCGCGTCGCCGGCGATCGGCTCGAGCAGCGAGCGCAGCGGCGTGTACTCGCCGAACGGGACGCGGCGGACCTTGTCGTACCGATCGACGATCCGGCCCCCGGCGTCCACCAGCACGGCGGCGTTGGCGTAGTGGTCGGGTCCGGCGCCCTCCACGGTGCCCACCACCATCGGCGCGTCGAGGTCGCGGGCCAGCGAGCCGACGACGCGGGCCCACGGGTGGTCCTCGAAGGCCCCAGGGGTGTCGATGACGTCCTCGGGCCACACGACGAGGTCGACCGGCGGGCGCACGAGCGCGGTGGCCTCCACGTGGCTCTCGAACGGGACGACGACGCCGGTGTCCTCCTTGCGGGTGCCCTGCGGGCCGCCGCCCTGCACGAGCGCGACCTCGGCCGAGCCGATGTCGTGGCCACGAGGTGCGGCCATCGATCCGCCGACGGCCAGCAGCACCCCGGCGGCCATCGCGGCCGCCGCGCGTCCGTGGCCGCGCGAGGCGGCGACGACGGCCTGACCGGCCAGCACCGTGACCGCCACGAGGCCGAGGGCGCCCCCCACCCGCACCACGGGGGCGAGGGGTCCGGCCACCTGCCCGATGGCGAGGCTGGCCAGGGGCACACCACCGAACGGCCACGACCAGCGCACGAGCTCGGCCAGGGTCCATGCCCCGACCAGGGCCGGCCACCGAGCCGGGCCGGAGGGCACCAGGGCCGTGGCCACGCCGAGCATCAGCGCGTAGAGCGAGCAGGCGATGAGGTAGCCGGGGAGCGTCAGCGAGTGCATCCAGAAGAGGCCCGGCACGTACAGCGCCATCGCCACCAGCCACCCGCGGCGCAGTCGGGCCATCCGGGGCTGGTCGGCCAGCAGGCGGTCGACGCCGACGAACGCGAGGGCGGCCAGCGGCCAGAACCCGAACGGCGGCATCGACGCGCACAGCAGGAGCCCGGACACGATGCAGAGGACGGGCACGCGGAGGCGGTCCGGGCGGAGGGGCACGGCGGAGATGATGGCCGCTGGGGAGGTCAGGGGGCCGCCACGACGGCGGCCTCGAGGCCGGCCGCCCCGAGCGCGGCCAGCTCGGCCACGAGGGGATCGTGGCCGGCGGCGCCGACGAGCCGGTCGCCGCGGACGAGGTAGCGGCCCTCCGCGCTCACGACCACGTACCGCGCCTCCTCGTCGTCACCGACCCGGATGAGGAACCACACGGCGTCGTCTCCCATCGCCGACGGCGCCAGCCCGTCCACCACGAGCGGCGCGCCCTCGGCGGTCCAGCCCTCCTCCTCGACGAGGAGGCGATCGTCGGCCCGGGCGCCGGTGCCGCGCAGCACCGAGGTCACCCGCAGGTGGACGACGCGGGACTCGATCGCCCCGCTGCCGCCCGAGTCGGCGAACACACGGCCCCGGTCGGTGCCGGTGACGTCGGCACGGACCACGAGGTCGCTGAGCTCGAGCAGGTCCGCCAGCGAGGTGAGGCGGGGGGCGTCCGAGGTGACCTCGACGGGCACGAGACGTGCCGCGTCGCCCGGCTCCTCGGCCGGGTCGCCCGACCGCCACACCACGAGCGCGACCAGCGCGGCCGCCACGACCGCCGCGACGGGCCCCCAGCGGGTCACGAATCGCCGTCGGAGTCGCTGAAGCCGATCGTCACGCCCAGCTGGCTGGCCACCTCGGTGGCGACGAGCACGTGCAGCTCACCGATGGCCTCGGCCGCGGCGTCGACGCCCGACGCATCCTCGAGGGCCGCCGCGCTGGAGTCGGGGAGGGCAGAGAGGGCCTCGAGGGCGCGCTGCACGGCCCGCTCGAGGCGGTCTGCGGTGTCGGCCGAGCGGGAGCGGACGAGGTCGGCGAGGCCCGGCTCGCCGTCGGGCCCCAGCACGGCGGCGGCGATGCCGCCGAGCACGCCGCGCGTCGAGGCGAGGCCGTGGGCGGCGGCACCCTCGCGCCGCGTCGACGGCAGCTCGTCGTAGGTGGTGGCCTCGGCCAGCGCCCGGAGGCCCTGGTCATCGATCTGCTGGAGCCGAAAGGTCATCTCGTTGACGATGGCCCCGACCGAGGAGATGGGGTCGCCGTCCATGCCGGCCACGAACGTGCCGCGGTAGCCGCCGTCGAGCAGCGTCCACTGGTCGAGCACCGCCAGCGCCGCGCCGGCGGCCAGCTCGGTGGCCGACCGGGCGTACGCGCAGCGGGCGGCTCCGTCGGGGGTGGCCAGCGCCGTGCTGGCGGGAGCGAACAGCAGCTCCTCCACCGCGTAGATGCCGCGCACGTCGGCGCCGAGGTCGTCGAGCGTGGTGGGCTCGAGCACCTTCGGGTCGGCCACGGCCTCCTCGACCTTGTCGGTCCGGGCCCGGAACGCGATGGCCTGCATGGCCCGCAGCTCGATCGCAGGGCCCACCCCGGTGGCCCGGGTGCTCTGCCAGGCGAGGTCGGTGTCGCGCCAGCGGTCGCGGGCGACGTCGAGGGTGGCCTGGCTCGGTACCCCGCAGAGGTCGTCGAGCGAAGCGCCGAGGGCCTGCACGTCGGCGACCACCGCCTCGTAGGAGGGGATGATCACGCCGTTGGCCAGCGCCCCGAGCACGGCCTCGGTGCTGGCCGAGTCGTCCCCGCGGTCGATCGCATCGTCGTCGCCCGAGCAGGCGGCGAACAGGAGGAGGGCGGCGGTGGCCACCGCGACGGCTCGGCGCATCAGAGGCTCTCCAGGAAGGCGAGCAGGTCGGCTCGCTCGTCGGCGGACAGGTGGGTGAAGCGGCCTCGTGCGGCGCGGGCCTCGCCGCCGTGCCAGAGGATCGCCTCGAGCAGGTTGCGGGCCCGGCCGTCGTGGAGGAACCGGGTGTGGCCGTTCACGGTCTCGACGAGACCGATGCCCCACAGCGGCGGGGTGCGCCACTCCCGCCCGGTCGCCTCGCCGTCGGGCCGGCGGTCGGCCAGGCCGGCACCCAGGTCGTGGACGAGGAGGTCCGTGTAGGGGCGGATGCGCTGGCCCGAGAGGGAGGGGACGTCGGCGTCGCCCGTGCGGAGCTCGGCGGTGTGGCACGACTGGCAGCCGATCTCCTGGAACAGCTCGTTGCCCTTGCGGGTGGCCGTGCTCGCCGACGCGCGTCGGGCCGGCACCGCCAGCGTCCGGGTGTAGAAGGTGACCTGGTCGAGCTTGCGGTCGTCGAGCTCCGGGTCGCCGCCGTTGGGCTCAGCGAGGCACTCGGTCTGGGCCGCGGTGCACGGCTGCTGGCGGCGGATCGACGACGTGATGCCGATGTCGCCGTCGAAGGCGTTCGCCACCTGGTCGCGCACCGATGGCACCGCGGCCTTCCAGCCGAACCGGCCGAGCACCCGCTCGCCGGTGTCGGTGTCGACGATGTGGTTCGTCCGGCCGGAGATGCCGTCGCCGTCCTCGTCGTCGGGGTCGGCGCGGGCCTCGATGTCCGCCGCCGGCACCGCCTCCAGCAGCCCGACCCCGAACACCGGTGGGGCGAGGCGGGGCGAGAGGAGCAGGTCGTCCGGGAGGGGAGTGCCGTCTGGGGCGACGAGCTCGTAGTGCGGCTCGGCCAGCGAGAAGCGCGTGCCGTCGGCCAGGCGGCCCGGGCGCTCCGCGATCCGGATGCGGATGGAGCCCTCCGGGTCGAGGCCGCGGATCGCTCGGTCCTGGAGCTGGTCGCCGTACACCGCGTGGGGCACGGAGGTGCCGTCGTCGCCCGCGACGCTGAGCCGGATGAGGAGGCCCCGCACCGGGTCGTCGTCCGCGGCGGGCGGCTCGCCGCGGCCGTCCTTGAAGTGGCACGACGAGCACGACTGGGCGTTGAAGATCGGGCCGAGCCCGTCCCGCCCGGTGGTCGACGCGGGGGCGGTGACCCAGTTGTCGTTGAAGAAGTTGTTGCCGATGGCGAACGTGCGCAGGTCCTCGTCGCTCAGCCCGGGCGTGGGCTGGGCGAAGGCGTCGCGCCCGTCGACGCGGACGGTGGCGTCACCGCCCTGGCGCTCGAGGACCGCCGCGGACGGCAGGGCGGGGGCATCGCGGCCCCCGCCACCGCACGCCACGAGCACCGGCAGGCCGACGAGCGCGAGGAGCAGGATCGGCCGACGCACAGAGAGACGATCTACTCGACCACGAGGCTCACGGAGTAGCCGAGGGCTCCGGCCACGTCCGCGATCGTCTTGCCCTGGTCCTGCAGCAGGGTCACCAGGGCCGACAGCGCCACCCGGCCGGGGGCGTCGTCGTCCCCGAGGATCAGCTGGTCGAACGGGGCCTCGAGGGCCGTGGCGGCGGCCACGGAGGCGTCGAGCTCGGCCCGGAGGGCGGTGTCGAGCTCCGGGTCCACCTTGGCGACCACGTCGGACACGGAGGTGCCGTCGATGCCGGGGAAGTCGGCCAGGTACGCCATCCGGATGCCGGTGGCGTTGCCGACCACGTCGACCGTGGTGTTGTCGGAGAAGCAGGAGTGCTCGTCCTCCTGGTCCTTCGTGTCGAGGGCCACGGCGATGCGCTCACCGGCCAGCTCGGCGGACGACAGGGCGCCCATGCCGCGGAGGATGTTGGCGATCGCCTGGTGCGGGTCGTCGAGGAAGGTCTCGCGGTACGAGCCGGCCTCGGGGCCCCACGCGTCGCGCACGGACTCGAGGTCGGACACGAGCAGGTCGCCGAGCAGGGTGAGGTAGGTGGCGCGACGCTCGGCCACCGGCGAGGTCGTGTAGTCGGTGAGCGGGCGCGCCCCCGGACCGGTGTCGCTCAGGTCCTGGCCCCAGAGGAGGAACTCGATGGCGTGCCAGCCGGTGGAGATGTTGCTCTCGCCACCCTCCTCGTTGGCGGCCACGAGCACGTCCGTGGTGATCTCGGCGACCTCGGGGTCGTTGATGATCCCCGCCTCGGCATCGCCGTCGACGTAGTCGATGTAGGCCTCGTCGAGCGGCCAGGCGTTGATCTGGCCCTCCGGGCCGTCCTCGGGGTTGTCGATCGGACCGTCGTAGAAGCGGAAGACCTCCGTGGGGCCGTAGGTCACGCGGCCGTCGAGCCAGGCCTGCTTGGCCGCCTGGAGGGTGGCCGCGGTCGGCGCTGCCGCGAAGGCCTCGAGCGCGCCGTCGAGGGCCTCGGCCCGGGTGACCACGTCGGCGTAGGACGCGTGGACGAGGTCGGCGTAGGTGGTGGCGGCCGCCAGCGCGTCCGCGTCGGTGAGCTCGTGGGCGACGGTCGACGACGTGGTGTCGTCCGAGCCGGCGTCGTCGTCGCCGCAGGCGGCGGCGCCGAACAGGAGCGATGCGGTGAGCGTCGCGGCGATCAGCCGGCGAGGGGTACGAGGGGCCACGGAGGACGTCTCCCGTGTAAGGACCGGAGTCCGGTCGGTATCAAGGATGCCTTACTGTGTCGGGTGTGCGCGCCCAACGCAAGCCTTCGACGGGCCGGTGGCTGGCCGCGGCCGCGGTGCCGGTCGACCCGGCGTCGCTGGCCGTCGTGCGCATCGTGCTCGGCGCCGTCGGGGTCCTGAGCGCCGTCCGGATCGTCGCCTACGGCTGGATCGACGCCCTCTACGCCGGGCCGTCGCACCGGTTCACCTACCTCGGGTTCGGCTGGGTGCCGCAGCCGGGTCGGCTCGGGATGTGGGTGCTCGTGGCCGGCCTCGCCGCGGCCTCGACTGCGCTGGCGCTGGGGTGGCGGACGCGATGGGCCGCCGCGGGCGTCCTCGTGGCGCTCGGGTGGATCGAGCTGATCGACGCCACCACCTACCTCAACCACTACTGGTTCCTCACGCTGGTCGCCGGCCTCGGCGTCGTGGTCCCGCTCGGCGCGGGCACCAGCCTCGACGCCCGGCGGGCGGGCGGTCCCCGCACCGTGGCCCGCGGGTGGGTGTGGCTGCTGCGGTTCCAGGTGGGGGTCGTCTACGCGTCGGCCGGCCTGGCCAAGCTGCAGGCCGACTGGCTCGTCGACGCGCTCCCGCTGCGGCTGTGGCTCCCGGCCCACGAGGCGACGCCGCTGCGTCGGCGGGCTGCTCGCCGCGCCGAGCGCCGCCCACGTCCTCGCGATCGCGGGAGCCGTGTTCGACGTGTCGATCGTCCCGCTCCTGCTCTGGCGCCGGAGCCGACCGTTCGCCTGGCCCGCGCTGGTGGCCTTCCACCTCGCGACCTGGGTGCTGTTCCCGATCGGCGTCTTCCCCTGGGTGATGATCGGCGCCAGCACCGTCTTCTTCGCCCCCGACTGGCCTCGCCGCCTCGCCGCCCGCTGGCGCACCCGCCCGGTCCCGGTGCCCGTGCCGTCGTCGCGTGGACGCGTGCCGCCCCGCTGGCTCGCCGCCGCAGCGGGAGTCTGGGTGGCGGTGCAGCTGTTCCTGCCGCTGCGGCACCTGCTGTACCCGGGGGATCCGCGGTGGACGGGGCAGGGCTACCGGTTCGCCTGGAACGTGCTGCTCACCGAGAAGGCGGGGTCCGTCACGTTCCTGGTGGCCGACCCCGACACCGGCCGCCGCTGGGTGGCCGATGCCACGTCGACGTACACCCCGACCCAGCTGCGGGTCATGTCCGGCGAGCCCGACCTCATCCACCAGGCCGCCTTGGCCATCGCGGCGGGGGAGGGCGGCGGGGTCGAGGTCCGCGTCGACGCCTGGGTGTCCCTCAACGGGCGCCCGGCGCAGCGCCTGATCGACCCGTCCGTCGACCTGGCATCGCAGCCGCGGGACCCCTGGTCCGACGACTGGATCCTCCCGCGCTCCGAGTAGGTCAAGAGCGCAACGATGCGGCGGCGGGGACGCCCGATGGAGCGCTACGGAGCGGTGTCAGCGTCTCTGCTCAACAAGCGAGGCGATGGGTTCCGCTCTGCGTCGCCTGAGGCGATGAGTTCCGCATGCGGAACCACTCGCCTCAGGCTGGCCCAGGCGGAACCTATGACCTCGCCGGGTTGGTGACACCGCTGCGTAGCGCGTGGCCGGAGAACCCCGCCGCCGCCTCGTTGCGCCCTGTCTCTGGCTACCCGAGCAACCGAGCGGCAGCCGCGCGGGCCTGGCGGATGCAGGCGGGGACGCCGAGGCCGCGCAGGGCGCTGCCGGCGACGGCCAGCCCGGGGGCCGACGCGGCGAGGTCGGCGTCGATCTCGTCGCACACCGCGAGGTGGCCGGGGCGGTACTGCGGGAACGAGTCGGGCCAGCGGGTGATGCGTGACTCGAGGACCGGCCCCCGCAGCGCCATCGTGTCGGCGAGATCGGCCACCACCGCGTCGAGCAGCGCAGCGTCGTCGAGGCCGAGGGCGTCGTCGGCGCCGTAGCGGCCGACCGATGCCCGCAGCCACACCGTGCCGTCGCCGTGGAGGTGCGGCCACTTCGACGACGTCCACGAGCAGGCGGTGATCGTGCGCCCCTCCACGCGGGGGACGAGGTAGCCGCTGCCGTCGAGCTCGCGGTCGATCGAGGCCCGGTCGACAGCCAGCGCGACGAGCGCCACCGACGCGTACGGGATGGCGGCGAGGTGGTCGGCCGCCGCCGGGGCGTGCGGGGCGACCAGCGCGCCGCTGACGCCGGCGGGGCCGGTGAGCACGGCGCGGTCGACCACGAGGTGGCGGCCGTCGGCGAGGACGACCTGCCAGCGGTGGCCGGCCCGCTCGAGGTCGGTGGCCGCGGCGGGCTCGACGACGACGCCCCGGTTGGCGAGATCCGCCACGAGCGCGTCGACGATGGCGCCCATGCCACCGCGGGGGGCGTAGAAGACCGGCGTCGCCTGGTCGACCACTGACGCGCCGGCGCGCTGGGCCCGGCAGGCCTCGATCAGGGAGAACGCGCCGCTGCGGGCGGCGGCGTCGAGCTGCGGGACCGTGGCGGCCAGGCTCAGGTGGTCGGTGTCGCCGGCGTTGATGCCGCCGACGAGCGGGTCGACCAGGCGCTCGGCCACCTCGTCACCGAGGCGGTGCCGCATCAGCGCGCCGATGGTGATGTCACCGTCGGGTGGATCGAGCGGGATGGTGAGGTCCTGGGCCGCTCGGGCCAGTCCCTCTGGCGTCACGATGCCGGAGCCGGCCAGCTCGTCGAGGTCGGTCGGGACGCCGAGGACCTGCGCCTCGGGCAGCAGGTGGAGCGCGCCCCGGCTCCACACGTGGGCCCGGCGGGCGGTCGGGGACACCAGGTCGCCGTCGATGCCGAGGGCACGGCAGAGGTCGACGCCCTCGGGCACCCGGGCGAGGAACGCGTCGGCCGCCTCGTCGAGGGCGCCGCCGTCGAACGGGGTCGTGCGCAGCTTGCCGCCCGGGGGAGCGGGGTCGACGACGACCACCGAGGCCCCACCGAGCGCCAGCTCGCGGGCGGCCACCAGCCCGGTGATGCCCGCGCCGATGACGACGGCGTCGAGCCGGTCCGGTGCGCTCACGACGGCGAGGCCAGCGCCCGGACCCGCTCCGCCAGCGCGCGAAGGACCGTCGGGTCGTCGTTGAGGACGCGGGTGCGGGCGAAGGCGAGCCCGACCGACTCGGCCCGGCGGGCCGCCTCGAGGTCGAGGTCGTAGACCACCTCGAGGTGGTCGCTCACGAACCCCTGCGGGCACACGAGGATCCCGTCCGCTCGCCGGGAGGCCGCGACATCGTCGATCACGTCGAGGACGTCGGGACCGCGCCACGGGTCGGCGGTCCGTCCGGCCGACTGGTAGGCGATCGACCAGGACTCCGGCTCGAGCCCGGCGGCGTGAGCGACGGCGGCGGCCGACTCGTGGAGCTGGTCGGGGTACGGGTCGTCCACGAGAGCGCGCTCGGGCAGCGAGTGGGCGGTGAACAGCACCTCGGTGCGCTCCGGGCAGCTCGGCCAGCGCGTCGCGCACGGCGTCGGCGCAGGAAGTCGACGTAGGTCGGCTCGAGGTGCCAGCTGTCGACAGCGGCGCTCGGGACCCCGTGCTCGGCGGCCGCGGCGTGCAGGCGCTCCTGGTACTGGCCGACCGAGGACCGCGAGTAGTGCGGGGCCAGGACGAGCCCGACGACGTGTTGCACCCCGCTGCCGGCGAGCACCGCCACGGCGTCCTCGATGAAGGGGGCGGCGTGCTTCTGGCCGAGCGCCACGGTCCAGCGACCCGGCTCGAGCCGCGTCGAGCGCGGCGGCCAGCCCCACGCGCTGGGCCTCGGTGCGCTCGGCCAGCGGGGAGGTGCCGCCGATGGCCTCGTACCGAGCGCGCAGGTCGGCCAGCTGCTCGGGGGTGGGGGCGTGCCCGCGCCGGATGTGCGTGTAGTACGCCTCGATGTCGCGGGGGAGGCCGGGGTGCCGTAGGCCATCACGACGAGCCCGACCTCGGTCATCCGGCTCGGCCCTCTTCGTGGACGAGGTCCACGACCTCGGCCAGGATCCCCGGGTCGAGCTCGGGCAGCACGCCGTGGCCGAGGTTGAAGACGTGCCCGGGCGGCCGCCGTTGCGGCGCAGCACGTCGCGGGTGCGGTCGGCGACGACCTCCCACGGCGACAGGCACACCGCCGGGTCGAGGTTGCCCTGCACGGCCTTGCCCGGCACGCGCTCGCGGGCGACGTCGAGCGGCACCCGCCAGTCGACGCCGACGACGTCGGCCCCGGCCTCGCCCATGAGGGTGAGCAGCTCGCCGGTGCCCACCCCGAAGTGGATGCGGGGGACGCCGGTGTCGGCGATGGCGGCGAAGACCTTGGCGCTGGCCGGCATCACGTGCTGCTCGTAGACGTCGGGGGACAGCGCGCCGGCCCACGAGTCGAAGAGCTGGATGGCGCTGGCGCCGGCCTCGATCTGCGCCCGCAGGGAGGCGATGGCGATGTCGGCCAGGCGGTCGAGCAGGGCCCCGAAGAGCTCCGGGTCGCCGTGGAGCATCGCCTTGGTGAGGCCGTAGGTGCGGGACGGGCGGCCCTCCACCAGGTAGCTGGCGACGGTGAACGGCGCGCCGGCGAACCCGATGAGCGGGGTCGACCCGAGCTCGGCCACCACCTGGCGGACCGTGGCCTGCACGTACGGCGCGTCGGCCTCGGGCTCGTAGGGCCGCAGCCGGTCGAGGTCGGCCTTGGTGCGGAACGGCTCGGCGATCACGGGCCCGACGCCGGGCTCCACGTCCACGCCGAAGCCGATCGCCTCGGCCGGCACGACGATGTCGCTGTAGAGGATGGCGGCGTCGACGCCGTAGCGACGGACCGGCTGGAGCGTGATCTCCGTGGCCAGGTCCGGGTCCTTGATGGCGTCGAGGATGCTGCCCGTGCCCCGCAGCGCCCGGTACTCGGGCAGGGAGCGCCCCGCCTGGCGCATGAACCACACCGGCACCCGGGCGGCCGGCAGCCCGCGGCAGGCCCGCAGCAGCGGCGCGTCGGCGAGGTCGGCGGTCGGCGGCATCACGGAGAACCCTACGGAGGCTCCGCCGCCATGTTCGAATGCACCACGCGGGCGAGCCTTGGCGAGCCCCCAGAAGCACAGGGCCGCCCTTCCGTGAGGCAGGACGGCGTGAGTTCCAGGAGGCCGAGTTGAGGCGTTCGATCGACGACCACCCGTTCACCCCCGAGGAGCTGCCCGAGGGGGACGACGACGAGTTCCAGCAGGTCTCGTGGGCGGTCGCCATCAGCGACGACTACGAGGACGCCGAGCCCCGGATCGTGCTGACGGTGGAGGAGGTGGGCCGTCCTGGAGCGGGCCTGATCGCCCACCTGCCCCCGGGCGTCGCCCGCCGCCTCCGGGTGGCGATCCGGGACGGCCTCCGGGAGGTCGGGGAGGACCCCGGACCGTGATCTGAGTGGGTGAACGCCGCCTTTCGTCGGTGGTGGAGACACAGGTAAGATGGCCGATCCCATTTCCCCGGGGAGGAACATGGCGTCGCATCCCGACCTGTCCGCAGAACAGGCCCACATCGACCGTGCGTACGACTCCTTGGAGCGGTCGCGCGTCGAGGCCACCAAGCTGCGGTCGATGGTCGAGGTGGGCAAGGGCGGCACCGAGCAGGCCCGGTGGGAGCGGGAGATGATCGAGGGCAACATCGCCCAGCGGCTGGCCTCCCTCCAGCTCGGCGACGCCAGCCTGGTGTTCGGCCGGATCGACCGCACCCAGAGCGAGGGGGGCGACAGCTTCTACATCGGGCGCCTGGCGGTGGCCGACGAGCACCGGGAGCCCCTGGTGGTCGACTGGCGGGCCCCCGTGGCCGAGCCCTTCTACCGGGCCACCGGCCGCTCGCCCATGGGCCTCGTCCGCCGCCGCCACTTCGCCACCCGGGGCCGCCAGCTCCTGGCCATCGAGGACGAGCTCTTCGGTGAGTCCGCCGGCCTCCTGGGCGGCGAGCTGTCGGTGGAGGACGAGGGCGTCGAGATCCGCGGCCAGAGCACCCTCATCGCCGCCCTCGAGGAGGTCCGCACCGGCCGGCTCTCCGACATCGTCGCCACGATCCAGGGCGAGCAGGACGAGATCATCCGGTCCGAGCTCCCCGGCGTGCTCGTGGTCCAGGGCGGCCCCGGCACCGGCAAGACGGTGGTGGCGCTGCACCGGGCCGCCTACCTCCTCTACACGCACCGGTTCCCGCTCGAGGGCCAGGGCGTCCTCGTGGTCGGGCCGAACCGGCTGTTCCTCGGGTACATCGAGCAGGTCCTGCCGAGCCTCGGCGAGGCCGGCGTCGAGCTCGTGGTGCTGGCCGACCTGCTCGAGGGGGCCGGGGGCCTGACGGTCGAGGGGCGCGACCAGCCCGAGCCGGCCCGGGTGAAGGGCGACCTGCGCATGAGCAAGGTCCTCGGCCGGGCCGTCCACGACCGCCAGCGGGCCCTGCGCCAGCCGCTCAAGGTCGGCTTCGGGCTGCAGACGCTCACGCTCACCCCGGGCCAGAGCAAGGCCATCGTGTCCGACGCCCGCCGCCGCTTCCGGCTGCACAACGCCGGGCGCCGCCACGTCGAGGCGAGCGTCTACGCCACCTTGGCCGACAGCGCCCGCGTGCCTGTGGAGGCCGGCGCCGTCCGCTCCGGGCTGCGCAGCACGCCCGAGCTGCGCGAGGCCCTCGACCGCATGTGGCCGGTGCTCACCCCGGCCGAGATGCTCCACGACCTCTTCGGGTCCCACGCGCTCATCGACCTCGCCGCCGGCAAGCTCCTCACCGAGGCCGAGCGGGCCGCGCTCTACCGCCCACGGGCGGAGCGGGCCGAGGACGCCGGGTGGACGCACGACGACGTGCCGCTCCTCGACGAGGCCCGGGCGCTGCTCGGCCCCCGCCCGCGGCGCAAGCGCCCCGGCGCCCCGCCCGAGGAGGAGGTCCGCACCTACGGCCACATCGTCGTCGACGAGGCCCAGGACCTCTCGCCGATGCAGCTGCGCATGCTGCAGCGCCGCTCGCTCAACGGGTCGATGACCGTGGTGGGCGACATCGCCCAGTCCACCGGTGCCTGGGCCCACGCCGACTGGGAGGAGGTGCTCGAGCACCTGCCCGACCGCCGCCCGGCCCGGCGCTCCGAGCTCACGATCGGCTACCGCCTCCCCGGTCCGAACATGCGCCTGGCCTCACGGGTGCTGGAGCTGGCCGCCCCCGGGCTGCGCCCGCCCAGCTCGGTCCGCCAGGCCGGCGACGAGCCGCGCTTCCTGGCCGCCGAGCCCGGCCGCCTC
This sequence comes from uncultured Microthrixaceae bacterium, assembly GCA_963727905.1. Classification (GTDB taxonomy): domain Bacteria; phylum Actinomycetota; class Acidimicrobiia; order Acidimicrobiales; family VFJN01; genus VFJN01. The sequence goes on along the minus strand of CAVSIC010000002.1, from coordinate 40,374 downwards.
GGCGAGCGGGTGGTGGCCGCCGCGCTCGAGGAGCGAGACGCGGTCGATCCGGGCAGCGTGGCCGTGATCGTCCCCGACTCGCTCGTGGAGCCCGTCGTCGCGGCCTTCGACGCCGCCGGCGTGGAGTACGGCCGGGCCGTGCGCACCGGCCTCAACACCCAGATCACGATCGTCCCGGTCAGCCTCGTGAAGGGCCTCGAGCTCGACGCCTCCGTGGTGGTCGAGCCGGCCGCCATCCTCGAGGAGGAGGTCCAGGGGGCCCGCGCCCTCTACGTCGCCCTCACCCGCGCCACGAAGCGCCTCGCGCTCGTCCACGCCCGCCCGCTGCCGTCGATCCTGGTCGACGCCCGCGACGACGTGGAGCACGAAGAGCAGCGCCGCGACGACCGCCGCGACCGCGGCGACCTGGAGCGCGCCGAGGGCTGAGCCCCGCTGGCGTGGTCGCCGGTTACGTCGTGACCAGGATTCGCTGCGAGGCGAAGGCGCCGATGCCGATGTGGCGGCCGTCGATCTCGACGGTGGTGGTGCCATCCGGCGACGCGGCGGTGAGGGTGCCCTTGCGGCCGGGCACGACGTCGGCCTCCTCGAGGAACTCGAGCAGGCCGGGGGTGAACTCCAGCTCCTCGGGGATGCGGCTCACCACGAACCCGGCGCCGACGGCGAGGTCGCTCAGCGGCGAGGACGCGGGCGCGACGTAGCTGGCTCCCGGGATCGGGTTGCCGTGGGGGCAGGTGGTCGGATCACCGAGCACCCGCACGAGGGCTTCCTCGACCGGCTGGGAGATCACGTGCTCCCACTTGCCGGCCTCCTTGTGGGCGTCGGCCCAGGACAGCCCGAGGATGTCGGTGAGGAGGCGCTCGGCCAGGCGATGGCGGCGCACCACCCGCTCGGCCAGGCGCTGGCCGGACGTCGACAGCGAGATGCTGTTGTGGTCGATCGAGACGAGCCCGTCGCCTTCGAGGCGCTTGATCATCTCGGACACCGCCGGGCGGGACACCATGAGGCGGTCGGCGATGCGGGCCTGGATCACCTCGACATCGTCCTCGGCGAGCTCGAAGATGGCTTCGCAGTACTCCTCGAAGGCGGGGTGGAACTCCGGGGTCTGGTACTCGGCCATGCCGGAAGGCTACCGGTCGATCGCCCGACGATCGATGGAGAGGGCCGTGACCGCCACCTCGAGGCTGGACTTCTTGGCCGCCTCCGGGGGCTCGCCGCACACCAGCACCGGGACCTCGCGGGTGACCACGACCGTGCCCTCGCTCTCGTGCTCGGCCCCCGCGGGGTCGTGCCACCCGAGGCGCACGACGGCCGACCGCCCGTCGTCGGCCACCTGGACGCCGACGTCGGCCAGCTCGCAGTCGAGCCAGCCCCAGCCGAGGTGCTCGAACACGGCCCGCTCGACGGCCTGGCCCCACAGCCCGAGGGCGCTGGTGCCGCGGTCGTGCCCGTGGAGGTCGTTGACGGGGACGCCGCGGCCGAGCACCCCCACCAGGAGGTCGGCGTCGGCGTAGGCCCACGCCCGTCCGTCGGCGACGGTGATGGCGGTGGGGGCGAAGCGGTGGCCGCCGGTGTGGCTGCAGCGCCACACGCGGGCGTCGGGGTGGCGCCCGGCGAGCTCGAGCTGCAGGAGGGTGCCCCACCGGCCACAGCAGGGGTCGCGGCGGCCGTGCCCGCACACCAGCACGTCGGACGGGGCGGGGCCGAGGGCCGTGGGCCAGTCGAGGTGGTCGCCGTCGATGTCGTCGAGGAGCCGGGCGAGGAGTTCGGTGACCTCGTCGCGCGGGACGCAGTGGTCGGTGCCGACGAAGCGGTGCGTGCCGACGCGACGGTGGTGCACGACCCGGATCGAGCCCTCCACCACCTCGTCGCCGGCCTGCGGCACGACGGCCATCACCAGTGCGCGGGGATCCGCGGCCGCGGCGGCCAGCGCGTCGATCTCGCCGACGTCCTTCGGCCACGGCAGCGGCCACTCGACGAGCAGCAGCGCGTCGAACGTGGGGGTGCTCCCGATCGGGTCGACGCCCTGCTCGCGGGTCCACACGGAGCAGCGGAGGTCGCGGCCGGTGATCTCCGCCGCGCTCACCGGCGGGCAGCGGCCCTCGCCGCGGCGCGGGCTCGCCGGCGCTCGGCGGCCAGGCGGTCGATGGTGGCGACGACCTCGTCGGCGTCGGCGGCCCAGGTGGTGGCCCCCACGAGGTCGGCGACCTCGTCGTTGCGGACGCCCTGGCCGCCCAGCACGATCGGCAGCGACGGGTGGGCGGTCCGCAGGGCGTCGATCACGGCCACGGCGGACGGGAGCCGCTCGGCCGTGGTGACACCGAGGCCGATCGCCAGCACGTCGTCGCCGTGGGCGATGGCGCCGAGGAAGGCGTCGACGGGGACATCGGTGCCGAGCTCGACCACGCCGTAGCCTTCGAGGCGCACGACGTTGGCCACGATCGCGAGGGCGAGGCCGTGGTGCTCGCCGGGGACGCTGCCGAAGACCACCGTGCCGCGGGTGCGGCCGCGGTGCCGGAAGCGGGCGCCCAGCTGGGCGACGAGGCGGGTGGCGGTGGTGAGGGCGATGTGCTCCTCGACCTGGTCGCGCCGGCCGGCGGCGACCTCGCACCCGATGCGACCGGCGGCGCCGCCGAGCAGGTCGACGTGGCACCAGCGGGGGGAGTGGCCGGCCGCCAGCGCGTCGTCGAGCACGAGCCAGGCGGCGGTCTCGTCGCCGGCCACGAGCGGGTGCACCAGGCGGGCGCACCAGTCGACCGGCGTGCCGCCGTGCACCCCCGGCGCACCGGTGGTGGCCGGCGGGGCCATGGCTGCCGCGGCGCGGAACGCGTCGAGGTCGGCAGGGTCGACCAGCCACACCTGCCCGGCCCGGCGGGCCGGCAGCCGCCCCTGGCGGACGTACCGGTAGGCGGTCATGTAGTGGACGCCCAGGACGCGTGCGACCTGCTTCAGGTTGAGCGGAGTCGGGTCGTCCACCCCTGCACTCTAGAAGTCCGAGTCGAAGGCTACGTCCCCGGTGATCCCGACCTGGTAGGCGGACACCCGCCGCTCGAAGAAGTTGGAGAGCTCCTGCACGTCCTGCAGCATCATGAAGTCGAAGGGGTTGCGGGCCCCGTAGCGGGGAGCCATCCCGAGGTTCCCGAGGCGCTGGTCGGCCACGTAGCGGAGGTACTCCCGCGTGTCGGCCACCGACAGGCCCGACACCCCTCCGGAGAGCAGGTCCTCCGCGAACACGAGCTCGGCTTCCACCGCCTCGTCGACCATGCGGTGCACGTCGGACTCGAGCTCGGCGTCGAACAGGTCGGGCTCCTCCTGGCGGATCGTGTCCACCACCGACAGCGCGAAGCGCATGTGCATCGACTCGTCGCGGAAGACCCAGTTGGTGCCCGAGGCGAGGCCGTTGAGGAGTCCCTTCGAGCGGAAGAAGTACACGTAGGCGAAGGCGGCGAAGAAGAAGAGGCCCTCGACGCACGTGGCGAAGCAGATGAGGTTGAGGACGAACCGGCGCCGGTCGTCGCGGGTGACGAGCTCGTCGACGGAGCTCATCGAGTCCATCCAGCGGATGCAGAACTCCGCCTTGGCCCGGATCGACGGGATGTGCTCGATCGCCGCGAAGGCCTGCTCGCGCTCGGCCATGTCGGGCAGGTACGTGTCGAGGAGGGTCAGGTAGAACTGGACGTGCAGCGCCTCCTCGTAGAGCTGGCGGCTCAGGTAGAGCCGGGCCTCGGGGGCGTTGATGTGCTTGTAGAGGTTGAGCACCACGTTGTTGGCCACGATCGAGTCGCCGGTGGCGAAGAACGCCACGAGGCGGTGGACGAGGTGGCGCTCGGCCGGGTCGAGCTTGCGGGCGAGGTCGTCGAGGTCGTCGTTGAAGTCGACCTCCTCCACGGTCCAGGTGTTGCGGATGGCGTCCCGGTACATGTCGTAGAAGTCCGGGTAGCGCATCGGGCGCAGGGTGAGGTCGAGGCCCGGGTCCAGCAGCCGGGCCCCGGCCCGACGGGCGTTGGGGCTCGCTTCGAGCGGGAGTGCGTGAGCGAGGCTCATTCGCAGGCCTCGCAATGGTCCGGGTTCTCGAGTGAGCAAGCCACTGCATCCACCGGGTTGACGGTCGCCGCGGTGATGCGCGTGGCCGGGCGGGAGCGCAGGTAGTACGTGGTCTTGAGGCCCGACTTCCACGCGTGCAGGTACATCGACGAGAGCTTCCCGATGTTCGGGCTCTCGAGGAACAGGTTGAGCGACTGGCTCTGGTCGATGAACGGGCCGCGGGCGGCGGCCAGGTCGATCAGCGCCCGCTGCGGCAGCTCCCAGGTGGTGCGGTACAGGAGCTTGAGCTCGGCAGGGATCTCGTCGATGCCCTGGATCGAGCCGTTGGCCACCTTCATCCGGTCGACCAGCTCGGGTGACCAGAGCCCGAGGGCCTGCAGGTCGCGCACGAGCTGGGTGTTGACCTGCAGGAACTCGCCCGAGAGCGTCTCCCGCTTGAAGAGGTTGGAGACGGCCGGCTCGATGCACTCGTAGCTGCCGACGATCGACGCGATCGTGGCGGTGGGGGCGATGGCCACCAGCAGCGAGTTGCGCAGTCCGTGCTCGGCGATGCGTTCGCGCAGCGGCGCCCACCGGGGGTCGGTGGTCTCGACGCCCCAGAGGTCGGGCTGGAGGCGACCGGCCGCCGCGTGCGTCTCGTCGTAGCGGGGGTGCGGGCCGTGGGCGGCGGCGAGCTCGCAGCTGGCGTCGAGCGCGGCGAGGTAGATCTCCTCGCTGATCCGCGCCGACAGGCGCAGCGCCTGGGGGCTGTCGAACGGCAGGCGGAGGGCGAAGAGCACGTCCTGCAGGCCCATGACGCCGAGGCCCACCGGGCGCCAGCCCTCGTTCGACCGATCGGCGGCCTCGGTCGGGTAGAAGTTCCGGTCGATCACGCGGTCGAGGAACCGCACGGCCGTGCGGACGGCGGTGGCCAGCCGCGGCCAGTCGAGGTCGCCCCCGCCCTCCACCACGAAGCGGCCGAGGTTGAGCGAGCCGAGGTTGCACACCGCGGTGTGGTCGCGGTCGGTGACCTCGAGGATCTCGGTGCAGAGGTTGGAGAGGTGGACCACGTTGCCCGGGGCGGCGGCCTGGTTGCAGGTGCGGTTCGACGCGTCCTTGAAGCACATCCAGCCGTTGCCGGTCTCGGCCAGCGTCCGCATCATCCGGCCGTAGAGGTCGCGGGCCCGGAGCTGCTTGGTGGAGCGGCCCTCCTGCTCGGCCTTCCGGTAGGCGTCGGCGAACGCCTCGCCGTGGAGGTCGACGAGCTCGGGGACCTCCTTCGGGTCGAACAGCGACCACATCCAGTCCTGCTCGACCCGCTCCATGAACAGGTCGGGCACCCAGTGGGCCAGGTTGAGGTTGTGGGTGCGCCGCGCCGGGTCGCCGGTGTTGTCGCGCAGCTCGAGGAGCTCCTCGACGTCGGCGTGCCAGGTCTCGAGGTAGATGCAGGCGGCGCCCTTGCGGCGACCGCCCTGGTTCACGGCTGCCACGGACGAGTCGAGCGTCTTGAGGAACGGAACGATGCCGTTCGAGAGACCGTTGGTGCCGCGGATCAGCGAGCCCCGCGAGCGGACCCGGGAGAACGACAGCCCGATGCCGCCGGCGTGCTTCGAGAGCCGGGCGACGTCCTTGTACTTGTCGTAGATGGCGTCGAGGTCGTCGGTGGGGGAGTCGAGCAGGTAGCACGACGACATCTGCGGGTGGCGGGTGCCGGAGTTGAACAGCGTCGGGCTGCTCGGCAGGTACTCGAAGCGCGACATCAGCGGGTAGAGCGACAGCGCCTCCTCGGCCGAGTCGCTGAGCCCGCACGCCACGCGCAGCAGGAACTGCTGTGGGGTCTCGATCACCGCCCGGGTCTCGGGGTGGCGCAGGAGGTAGCGGTCGTAGACCGTGCGCAGGCCGAAGAACTCGAAGCGGCGGTCGGCCAGGGCCTCGATGGCGTCGTCGAGCTTGCGCCAGCTCCGCTCGACGACGTGGGCCGTGTCGTCGTGGACGAGGCCGAGGGCGTGGCCTTGGCGGATCGACTGGGAGAACGAGTGGATCCCTTGGTTGCGGACCTCCTTGTCGATGAACGTGGCCAGGAGGCGCGCGGCGAGGAGGGAGTAGCTCGGCTCCTCGGTGATCAGCGATGCCGCCGTGCGGATCGACAGCTCGTCGAGCTCGCTGGTGGTGGCCCCGTCGACGAGGCCGCTGATGGTCTTGGTGGCGATCCGGAGGGGGTCGACCCCGGGGAGCCCGGCGGCGGCCCGCTCGACGGCCCGGACGATCTTGTTGAGGTCGACCGGCTCGAGGTCGGCGTTGCGCTTGCGCACCTGCATCGGTGAGGTGCCGACGGCCTCGTCGGGCCGGTCCAGCTCTTGGAGTGACATCGACTCATTGCAGCGGTGTAATTACACGGCCGCAATGGCCCGGTCTCAGTGCTAAACGGCGGAGGCCAACGTGGCCAGGCCGACCGCGGCGAAGGCGACGGCGCCGATCGAGCGGAGGGTGCGGGGGGCGACCTTGGCGGTGAGCGCCCGGCCGGCCACCACGGCCAGGACGGTGGAGGCGAGCATGGCCATCGTCGAGCCGATCCAGACGGGCACGGCGCCGTGGTCGGCGGCCAGGCCCGCGGTGGTGAGCATCGTCTTGTCCCCGAGCTCGGCCAGGAAGAACGCGCCGGCCACGCCCAAGAGGCCGGTGGCGCCCGACCCCTCGTCGCCCTCGGCGTCGGCGTCGCGCCCGCGCCAGGTCCACACCGCGAAGCCGAGGAACAGCAGCCCAGCGCCCACGGCGATGGCCCGATCGGGGACCGCCCGGCTCAGCAGGGCGCCCGCGGTGACCGACAGCGTCTGGAGCACGAGGATCGCGGCACCGAGGGCCAGCAGGACCCGGGTCGCCTTGTGCTGGGCGGCGAGCGTCAGGGCGACGAGCTGCGTCTTGTCGCCGAGCTCCGCCAGGAGCACGACGGCGAACGCGGTCAGCACCTCCCCCATCCGGGCGAGGGTACGGTCGCCCCCCATGCGCTCCAAGCTGGTCGTCCTGTGCGTCTCGGTGTTCCTGCTGTTCGCCGCCTGCGGCGATGACGACGCGTCCGGCTCGGGTGACACCACGAGCACCACCGGCCAGGAGCACGGCTGCGCGGTGGTCGAGGAGCGCGAGGTCACGATCGTCGCGAAGGACCTGGCCTGGGACGTCCCGTGCATCCAGGCCCCCGAGGGCATCGCCTTCACCGTGGTGGAGGACAACCAGGACGTTGACGTCAACCACAACTTCCAGCTCGCCCTCGACGACGAGATCCTCCACACGCCCCTCGAGGCGGGCCCGATCCAGCAGCGCCTCGACGTCGCCGCCCTCGACGCCGGCAACTACGACTACAGCTGCGAGATCCACCCCAACATGACCGGCACCTTGGAGGTGTTGGAGCCCCTCTCCGAGGGCTAGGGGCAAGGGCGCACCGAGGCGGCGACCGCCTCCCGCTGGGGCCCTCCCACGGGTCAGACCCGCCAGCGTCCGAGCGACACCCCGACCCACGCGAGGCGATGGGTTCCGGTGTCGGTAGGACGAGGCGATCAGTTCCGCATCCGGAACCGATTGCCTCGGGCCAGGTGGATCGGAACCGATGACCTCGCCGGCCCGGGCGGAGGGCGTCACCGCGGCGGACGGCGTTCGCAGGCGACCCCGCCGCTCGTTGCGGCCTTGGGGGTTCCCGGGGACTGCCCCGGGGTCGCTGTCGTACCCCGTCGATAGCCTCGTCGGCGTGGCCGACGCAGACCCCCTCGCACCGTTCTCGCCGGCTGTCCGGGCCTGGTTCGAGACCTCGTTCCCGGAGGCCACGCCGCCCCAGGCCAAGGGCTGGCCGGCCATCGCCGAGGGGCACCACAGCTTGATCCTGGCCCCGACCGGGTCGGGCAAGACGCTGGCCGCCTTCCTGTGGGCCATCGACCGGCTGGTCAGCAACCCGACCCCGGCCGAGGCCACGCACCGAACCCGGCTGCTCTACGTCTCGCCCCTCCGGGCGCTGGCCGTCGACGTCGAGAAGAACCTCCGCAGCCCGCTCCAGGGCATCAAGCTGGCCGCCGAGCGCCTCGGGGGGCCCTACACCGAGCCCACCGTCGGCATGCGCACCGGCGACACGCCGTCCGACGAGCGCCGCAAGCTCGTCCGGTACCCGCCCGACATCCTCATCACCACGCCCGAGTCGCTGTACCTGATGCTCACGTCGGCGGCCCGGGAGACCCTGCGCGGCGTCGAGGCGGTGATCATCGACGAGATCCACGCCATGGCGGCCACCAAGCGGGGCAGCCACCTCGCGCTCACCCTCGAGCGCCTCGACCACTGGGTCCGGTCCGGTGGCGCCCCGTCGCCGCAGCGCATCGGCCTGTCCGCCACGCAGCGCCCGCTCGAGGAGATCGCCCGCTTCCTCGGCGGCACCGAGCTCGACGGCCCCACCCGCGGGCCCCGGCCGGTGGCCATCGTCGACGCCGGCGTGCGCAAGCCCCTCGAGATCGAGGTGGTCATCCCGATCGACGACATGGCCACCCTCGGGCAGGTCGTCGACGAGCCGACCTCCGGGCCGGCCGCGGCCGGCCCTGCGAGGCGCTCGATCTGGCCGGCCATGCACCCCCGGCTCCTCGAGCTCGTGCTCGAGCACCGGTCCACCCTGATCTTCGTCAACGCCCGGCGCCTCGCCGAGCGCCTGGCCACCCGCCTCAACGAGCTCCACTGGGAGGGCGAGTCGCGCGGAGATGAGCAGGACGGCCGACCCCCCGATGCCCCCGAGCTGGTGAAGGCCCACCACGGCTCGCTGTCGCGCGAGAAGCGGTTGGAGATCGAGGACGACCTCAAGTCCGGTCGCCTGAAGGGCCTGGTCGCCACCTCCAGCCTCGAGCTCGGCATCGACATGGGAGCTGTCGACCTCGTGGTGCAGGTGGCCTCGCCCGGGCGCGTGTCCACGGGGCTGCAACGTGTCGGACGGGCGGGCCACCAGGTCGGGGCGCCGAGCCGCGGGAAGGTCTTCCCGAAGCACCGGGCCGACCTCCTCGAGACCGCGGTCGTGGTCGAGCGCATGCAGTCCGGCCAGATCGAGGAGACCCACTACCCGCGCAACCCCCTCGACGTGCTGTGCCAGCAGGTGGTGGCCATGTGCGCGCTCGACGACTGGCCCGTCGACGAGCTCACCGCGGTCGTGCGCAGCGCGGCCCCGTTCGCCGAGCTGTCCGACGAGGTGCTCGCCTCCGTCCTCGACCTGCTCTCGGGCCGCTACCCGTCCGAGGAGTTCTCCGAGCTGCGGCCCCGCCTCGTGTGGGACCGCGTCGCCGGCGTGCTGCGCGGTCGGGCCGGCGCCCAGCGACTCGCCGTCACCAACCCCGGCACCATCCCCGACCGTGGGCTGTTCACCGTCACCCTCCCCGACGGCACCCGCGTCGGCGAGCTCGACGAGGAGATGGTCTACGAGTCCCGGCCCGGCGAGACGTTCCTGCTCGGCGCGTCCACCTGGCGCATCGAGGACATCACGTTCCAGAAGGTGATCGTCACCCCGGCCCCGGGGCTGCCCGGGAAGATGCCGTTCTGGCACGGCGACGGCCCCGGCCGGCCGCTCGAGCTCGGGCGGGCCATGGGCGCGTTCACCCGTGAGCTGCGGGCGGCCAAGGGCGGCGACGAGGCCCGGGCCCGGCTCGCGGCGTCGGGCCTCGACGAGCGGGCGGCGTCCAACCTCGTGTCGTACCTCGACGAGCAGGCCGAGGCCACCGGCGCCGTGCCCGACGACCGCACGATCGTCGTCGAGCGCTTCCGCGACGAGATCGGGGACTGGCGGGTCTGCGTGCTGTCGCCCTTCGGCGCCCAGGTGCACGCCCCGTGGGCGATGGCGCTGCAACACCGGTTGACCGAGCGCTGGGGCATGGCCGTCGAGATGATGTGGAGCGACGACGGCATCGCCATCCGACTGCCCGAGTCGGTCGACGAGCTCCTCGAGGAGGAGCTGCTGCTCGACCCCGACGAGGTCGGCGAGATCCTCATGGCGCAGCTGCCGTCCACGTCGATGTTCGCCAGCCGCTTCCGCGAGTGCGCGGGTCGGGCGCTGCTGCTGCCGAAGCGCCGGCCCGACCAGCGCACCCCGCTGTGGCAGCAGCGCCAACGCTCCGCCGACCTGCTGTCGGTGGCCGGCAAGTACCCGTCGTTCCCGATCCTCCTCGAGGCGACGCGCGAGTGCCTCAACGACGTCTTCGACGTCCCCGCGCTCGTGGAGGTGCTGCGCGACCTCCGCAGCCGCAAGGTGCGCCTCGTGCCCGTCGACACGCGGCAGGCGTCGCCGTTCGCGCAGTCGCTGCTGTTCGGTTGGATCGCCGTCTACATGTACGAGGGCGACGCGCCGCTCGCCGAGCGCCGGGCCGCCGCCCTCGCCCTCGACCGGGACCTGCTGCGCGACCTCCTCGGGGCCGAGGAGCTCCGGGAGCTCATCGACGGCGACGTCCTCGCCGAGCTGGAGCTCGAGCTGCAGCGCCTCGTGCCCGGTCGCCAGGCGCGCGACTGCGACGAGCTGCACGACCTCCTGCGTCAGCTCGGCCCGCTGTCCTCCGCCGAGCTGGCCGCCCGCGCCGCCGACCCGCAGGCCGCGGCCGGCTGGGTCGACCAGCTGGTGGGGGAGCGGCGCGCGTTCGTGACCCACTTCGCGGGCGAGGAGCGGGTCGCCGCCGCCGAAGACGCCGGCCGCCTGCGCGATGCCCTGGGCGTCGCCGTGCCGGTCGGGCTGCCGGCGGTCTGCACCGAGTCCGTGCCCACCCCTCTGCTCGACCTGGTCACCCGCTATGCCCGGACCCACGGTCCCTTCCTCACCCAGCACCCCGCCTCCCGCTACGGCGTCGGCGTCGACGCCGTCCGCGCCGCGCTCGAGACGCTGATCGGCGAGGGCCGCGTCGTCCGGGGCGAGTTCCGGCCCGACGGCGTCGAGCGCGAGTGGTGCGACGACGACGTCCTGCGCCAGCTGCGGCGCCGGTCGTTGGCCGCGCTGCGCCGAGAGGTGGAGCCCGTCGACGCCGGCACCCTGGCCCGCTTCCTGCCCCGCTGGCACGGCGTCGGTGCGGGTCGCCGTGGGGTGGGCGCGTTGGAGGAGGTCGTCGGCCAGCTGCAGGGCGCGCCCCTCGTGGCCTCGGCCCTCGAGCGCGACATCCTCGGCGCCCGCCTCCCGATCGACGAGGTGTCCGGCCTCGACGCGCTGTGCACCTCCGGCGAGGTCGTCTGGGTGGGGGCCGGCGCCATCGGGTCGCGCGACGGGCGCATCCGCCTCGCCTTCCGCGACCAGGCCGGGCTCCTGCTGCCCGAAGGGGAGGGGCTGGAGGACCCGAGCCCCCTCCACGCCGCGCTGCTCGATCACCTGGAGGGCCGGGGCGCGTCGTTCTGGAGCGACCTCACCCGGGCCGCCCAGGTCGCCGACCAGCCCTACGACGACCCGACCGTCCTCGCCGCGCTGTGGGACCTCGTCTGGGCGGGGCTGGTCACCAACGACTCGCTGGCCCCGCTGCGGGCCTTCGTCGGCGGCACCGGTCGCCGCCCGTCCGCCAAGTCGGCCCCCCGGAGCCGCCCCCGACCCGGACGGCTGGCCCGGCTCGGCCCGCCCGCGGGGGCGGGGCGCTGGTCCCTGGTGGCTCCGCTGCTCGAGCCGCGGCCCACCCTCACCGAGGCCGCCCACGCCCGGGCGCTCCAGCTCCTCGAGCGCTACGGCGTGCTCACCCGGGAGGCGGCGCTCGGCGAGGGCGCCGAGGGTGGCTTCGCGGGCGTGTACCCGGTGCTCAAGGCGCTCGAGGAGCGCGGCCAGGTGCGGCGCGGCTACTTCGTGGCCGGGCTGGGCGCCGCCCAGTTCGCGGTGCCCGGCGCCGTCGACCGCCTCCGCGGCGAGCGGGAGGGCGCGCTGGCCGACGACGAGGCGAGCCCGCCCGTCGTCCTCGCGGCCACCGACCCGGCCCAGCCGTTCGGCGCCGCGCTGCCCTGGCCGGACACCGACGGCCGACCGCAGCGGGCGGCCGGTGCACTCGTGGTCCTGGCCGCGGGTGAGGCCCTCGCCTACCTCGAGCGCGGCGCCCACACGCTCGTGCGCTTCCCCGCGGGGATCGACGACGACCGGTGGGCCGCCGCCCTCGGCGGGCTCGTCGACAGCGGGCGCTTCCGCATGCTGGAGCTGCGCACGATCGACGGGGTGTCGGTGCACGAGGCGCCGCCCGAGGTGCGCACCTCGCTGGAGCGGGCCGGCTTCAAGTCCGCCTACAAGGGCTGGACGCGGCGGCCGGCCCGTGGCTGAGCTCGACACCGACGCGTTCGACGCCCTCGTGGCCCGGCTCGACACGGCGATGGTCGTGGTCACGGTCGCGGGGGAGGGCGCGGGGACCGAGATCGACGGGTGCCTCGTCGGCTTCCACTCGCAGTCGTCGATCGAGCCGCGCCGCTACGTGGTGTGGCTCTCGGTCGAGAACCGCACCTTCCGGTTGGCTGCCGAGCTGGCCACCACCCACCTCGCCGTGCACCTCCTGTCGGCCAGCGACCACGACCTGGCCGAGCGGTTCGGGGGCACCACCGGCGACGACCCGGACGTCGACAAGATGGCCGGCCTGCCCTGGTCGGCCGGCCCGGGCGGCACGCCGCTCCTCGATGCGCTGCCCGAGCGGTTCGTGGGACGCATCCTCGAGCGCGTGCGCGTCGCCGGCGGCGACCACGTCGGGTTCGTGCTCGAGCCGGAGGTCGCCGAGGTCCGCGCGGGCGCCGCCGAGGCACCGCTCCGGCTCGGCCGAACCGGCGACATCGATCCGGGCCACCCGGCGTAGCGTCGGCGGCATGGCCTCCGACGAGACCGCCGCCCTGCTCCACGCCTATGCGGAGGCGTGGCAGCGAAGCGATTCGACGCTGTTCGACTTCTACGCCGACGACTGCACCTTCCACTACTTCGGCACCACCGATCTCGCCGGCACCCACGTGGGCAAGGAGGCGTGCCTCACCGCGATGATCGCGGTCAGCACCCGAGCGCCCCGCACCCTGCTCGAGATCGTGGACGTCCTCGCCGGCGATTCGCTGGGGGCCATCGTGGTGCGCGAGCGGTTGGAGCGCGACGACGAGTCCCACGACGTCGAGCGCGTGGCGCGCTATCGGGTGGTCGACGGCCGGATCGCCGAGTGCTGGATCCTCGACGAGGACCAGGCCCTCATCGACCACCTCTGGCGGCCCTGATGCCCGGCCGCCGGTTCCAGCAGGTCGACGTGTTCACGGAGGTCCCGACCCGGGGCAACCCGGTGGCGGTGGTGGTCGACGGCGACGGGATCGACGAGGGGGAGATGCGCGCCTTCGCGGGGTGGACGAACCTCAGCGAGACGACGTTCCTCCTGCCGCCGACCGATCCGGCCGCCGACTACCGCGTCCGGATCCTCACCCCGACCGCGGAGCTGCCCTTCGCCGGCCACCCGACGCTCGGCTCTGCGCACGCCTGGCTGGCCGCGGGCGGCGTGCCCCAGGGCGAGCAGGTCGTGCAGGAGTGCGCGGTGGGCCTCGTGGCCCTGCGGCGCGTCGGCGACCGGCTCTCGTTCGCCGCGCCACCGCTCGAGCGGAGCGAGGTCCCTGCCGGCGAGCTCGCCGCCACCCTCGCCGCGCTCGGGCTGACGGCGGACGACGTCGTGCGGTCGCAGCGGCTGGTCAACGGCCCGTACTGGCTCGGCCTCGAGGTGCCGGACGTCGAGACGCTCCTCGCCCTCGACCCGGACCACGCCGCCCTCGTCTCGCTGCCCCAGGTCGGTGTGCTGGCCCGGTACCCCGAGGGCGCCGAGTGCGCCATCGAGGTGCGGGGCTTCGCGGACTGCGTCGGGATCCCGGAGGACCCCGTCACCGGCAGCCTCCAGGCCAGCCTGGCCCAGTGGCTCATCGCCGACGGCGTGTTGCCGCCGACCTACACGGCGTCCCAGGGCACGGCGATGGGCCGCATCGGTCGCGCCCACCTCGAGCTGGTCGACGGGCAGGTGTGGGTCGGCGGCGACACCCACACCGTGGTCGCCGGCACCGTCGAGCTCTAGAGGCTCCGAGCTCTAGAAGATCGTGTAGCCCCCGTCGACCACGAGCGTGTCGCCGGTGTGGAAGGTGAGCGACGGGTCGGCCAGGTACACCGCCACGCGGCCGAACTCGTCCGGGTCGGCCCACCGCCGCACGGGCGTGCGGGTGGTGGTGTTGTGCACGAACTTGTCGTTGAGCTTGCCGGCAGCGGTGAGGTCGGTGTCGGTCCAGCCGGGGCTGATCGCGTTCACGCGCACGCCGTGGCGGGCCAGGCCCACCGCCATGGCCCGGGTGAGGCCGAGCAGCGCGGTCTTCGACGCGGCGTAGTGCGGCTGGTTCGGGGCGCCGTGGATCGTCGACGTCGACGCGGTCATCACGATGGCGCCGCCGCCGCCGCGCTCGACCATGTGGCGGGCGCCGGCTCGCACGGTGAAGAAGGCGCCGTCGAGGTTGATGCCCATCACGCGGCGCCACTCCTCGGTGGGCAGCTCCCAGATGCCAGGGGTGAACCCGCTGGTGCCGGCGTTGGCGAACACGCTGTCCACCCGGCCCATCGCCGCGAGCGTGGAAGCGAAGGCCGCCTCCACCGCCGCCTCGTCGCTCACGTTGCACCGCTCGAGGTGGACCTTGCGGCCGGTGGCCTCCAGGCGGGCGACCGCCGACTCGTTCTTGGTCGGGTTGTTGCCCCAGATGGCGATGTCCGCGCCGGCCTCGGCCAGCCCCATCGCCATGCCGAGCCCGATGCCGCCGTTGCCGCCCGTGACGAGGGCGACGTGTCCGCTGAGATCCGTCATGGCCGAGATCTTGCCCGGTTACGGTCCCCCGGATGGCAGACGAGGTGGTGCGGACGGAGGTCGACGGCGCGATCGGGCGCCTGACGCTGGCCCGGCCCGACAAGCTCAACGCGCTGAGCCGAGCCGTGCTCGAGGGGCTGGCCGACGCGGCGCGGTGGTTCGACGAGCAGGAGGCCGTGAAGGTCGTGGTGGTGGCGGGGGAGGGCCGGGCGTTCTCGGCCGGCTTCGACCTCAACGACCGCAGCTGGTCCGAGCTCGGGCCCCCCGAGGCGTCGGCCGGCGTGGGCCGAGCGATGGCCGAGTCGATCGGCGGGATGCGGGCGCTCACGGTCGCGGCGGTGCAGGGGCACTGCATCGGCGGTGGCGTGGTGCTGGCGGCGGCGTGCGACCTGCGGGTGGCCGGCGTCGACGCCCGCTTCAAGATCCCCGAGGTCGACATGGGCATCCCGCTGTTCTGGACGGGCATCCCGCTGCTGACCCGGGAGCTCGGCCCGGCGCGCACGAAGGAGCTCGTCCTCACCGGGCGGACCTTCGACGCCGCCGAGGCGCACGCCATGCGGTTCGTCAACCGGGTGGTCCCGACGGCCGGCCTCCGCGACGCGGTCGACGCGCTGGCGGCGGAGCTCGGGGCCAAGGCCGGCCACGTGCTGCGGGTGACCAAGGGCCAGGTCGACGCGGCGGCGCCGCGGCTCGACCAGCACGACGAGGGCGCCGCCGGCGATCTGCGGGCGCTCGCGGCCGCCCAGCGGGATGCGGAGAGCCGGGAGATCGGCGCCCGCTACCGGCCCGTCAAGCGAGAGGGCTGACCTCGGGCACGTAGACCACGGCGTCGAGCTGCCCCGCCACGGGGGTGCGGAACACGGAGTCGTGCATGTGCTGGACGCGCACGTCGCCCGGGAGGCCGGTGAGCGGCACCAGCACCGATCGGCCGCCGCTCGCCTCGTCGAGCGCCGCGTTGAGGGTTCCCGGTCGCGGCGCGATCCCGGCCTGGCCCGGCACGAGGCTGTTGGCGTCGTGCCCGCGGCCGCACAGCATCCAGATGGCCAGCACCCGGTCGGCGCCGACGTCGGCGCGGTGGGCCACGTGGTGCCCGATCGACGGGGCGCGATCGCCTCCGGGCCCGATGCCCGGCGTCTCGTCGTGGATGGCGCCGTCGTCCTTCAGGAGGTGGAGGCTCCCGGCCTGGAGGGCCACCTTCCCGTCGGGCCCAGCGAGCGCGGGGTCGTCGAGCACGGCATCGACGTGGCGCCACATCAGCTGCTCGCGGGTGGCCAACGGCAGGCGCAGGCCCTCCCACGTCGCTGCCGGGTATGCCTCGGTCGCATAGCGGAGCGTGGTGGCCAGCGCGTCGAGCGTGCGGGCGGCGAGCGCCGGCAGCGGCGGCGCCGCGGTGAGCACCGCCGCTGTCCGATCGGCCTCCGCCTGGAGTGACTCGCCGGGGATCTGCTCGAGGTCGGCGACGAGGGCGGCCACGTCGGGGTGTGACGGGCCGAGCTCGCGGAGCACCTCGAGCCCCGCGGTCGTCCACCCGTCCACGTCGAACCCGAACCAGCGGAGGTCGCCTCCCAACTCCCGCACCGACCGGGCGAAGGCCTGCTGGGCGGTCCGGAACGCCAACGTGGGGAACGCCGCGTCACCCGCCGCGAGGATGCCCCACGGCCGATCGGTCCGGTCGGTGCGCCGGACGCCCTCGTACCCGTAGGTCGGCACCCGGTCGAGCGCGGCGGCATCGCCGGTCCGCAGGTGCTCGTCGACCCGCAGCCCGTCGGTCCAGCCCAGCTCCTCGCCGAACCAGCGCCACCCCCGCGTCGCCAGCCAGGCGATGGCGGACCGCCGGAACGCGTACTTCTCGTGGACGAAGTGGTGTGACTCGGCGAGGTAGGCCAGCCGTGACCGGTCGGCGAGCTCGTCGAGGGCCGACCAGGCGGGGTGGGGGCCGGGGTGGGCCAGGTCGATGGGGACCGCCCGGTCGGCCAGCCAGGCCACGAGGTCGTCGTGGCGGAGGTCGGCCCGTCGTCGGCGCACGGACGCATCCTGCCCGCCGGACGGGGTCAGGGCACCGTGCGGAGCGTCGCGGCCCGGCGCCGGCCCTGCGCGCCGGTGACCACGAAGGCGACGGCGAAGAGCGCCGCGCCCACCAGCACGATGCTCGGGCCCGACTGCACGTCGACGTGGTAGCTCACGTTCATGCCCACGAAGCCGGTCACCGCGCCGATCGAGGTGGACCACAGGAGCATGCGCGGGAACGAGCTCGTGAGCATCCGGGCCACGGTGGGCGGGATCACGAGCGTGGCGGCGAGCAACGTGGCGCCGACCACCTGCATCGTCACGAGGATCGACGCCGCCAGCAGGAGCATGAGCAGAGCGTCCATCCGCGCCACGGGAACGCCGGAGACCTCGGCCACCTCCGGGTCGAAGGTGGCGAACAGCAGCGGACGGTAGGCCAGCACCACCACCGCGGTGACGGCCACGGCCACGACCACCACCGCGAGCACGTCGTCGCGGCTCACCCCGAGGATGCTCCCGAACAGCTGGGCCTCGAAGCTGCGGCCGTGTCGCCCGAAGATCGAGAACAGCGCCAGGCCGAGCGCGAACGACGCGGTGGTGATCACGCCGATGGCGGCGTCGGCCCCGATCAAGCGGCGGCGCGTGACGCCGCTGATGAGCAGCGCCGATGCCAGCCCCCACGTGCCGGCGCCGAGGGCGAGGTTCACGCCGAGCAGCGTGCTCGCCGCGAAGCCGCCGAAGATCGCGTGGGAGAGGCCGTGGCCGATGTAGCTCATGCCCTTGAGCACCACGTACACGCCGACGAGCCCGCAGAGGCCGCCGGCGAGGGTGGCCACGACGACGCCGTTGCGGAAGAACTCGAACTCGAAGGGGTGGAGGAGCTCGCCCACGTCAGCCCTCCGGCTCGTGGTGGTGGTCGGGGTCGACCTCGAGGGAGCGCCGGTCGAGCACGACGGGGATGCCGAGGTGCTGGAGGATGTCCATGCGAACGCCGTAGGTGCGCTCGAGCACGTCGCTGGTGAGCACCTCGGAGGGTGGGCCCTCGCCGACGACCACCGTGTTGAGGCAGACGAGGTGCGGCAGGTGGGCGGCGATCCCGTTGAGGTCGTGGGTGGTCACCACCACCGACACGCCCTCGTGGTGGAGGTCCGACAGGAGGTGCAGCACCTCGTGGCGGGTGGCCAGGTCGACACCGGACGTCGGCTCGTCCATGAGCAGCAGGTCCGGGTCGCCGAGCAGCGCCCGGGCGATGAACGTCCGCTGCTGCTGGCCACCGGACAGCTCCCGGATGTGGCGGCCGCCCAGCTCGGTGAGGCCGAGCCGGTCGAGGACCGCGGCGGCGTCGGCCCGCTCCGCGCGGGTGGGCCACGGTCGCCGTCGGGTGGCGGTGCGGGCCATGAGCACGCACTCGGACACGGTGACCGGGAACGACCAGTCGACCGTCTCCACCTGCGGCACGTAGCCGGTGCGGAGGCCGGGCCGGCGCACCACGGTGCCGGCGGCCAGCGGCATCGTCCCGGCCAGCACCCGCAGGAGGGTGGTCTTGCCGGCTCCGGAGGGCCCGACGATGCCGGTGAACCGGCCCGCCCCGATGGCGAGGTGGACGTCGCGAAGGACCGGGGCGCCGCTGTAGGTGCAGGACGCGCCCTCCACCCGGACGAGGTCGTCGGTGGCGGTCACTGCGGGTAGTGCGCCCGGTCGGGCGTGACGTCGCGCACGGTGATGTCGCGCAGCGCCGACGCGTCGCCGCCGAGGGCCTCGGTCATCGTGATGTAGTCGAACACCATCAAGCCGAGCCACGAGTGGTCCGGGTCGCCGGGACCGCCGGGCAGGTCGTCGTCGCGGAGGTCGTCGACGTACTCGGCGTCGGTCTCGTTCGCGATCTGCTCGAGCACCGGGCTGGGGAACACCTCGGACCCGAAGATGGCCGGCACCTGCTCGCGGCGCACCTGCTCGATGAGGTCGGCCACCTCGCTCGGCGTCGGGTCCTCGAAGTCGGAGACCTGGATGGCGCCGATCACGTCCCAGCCGTAGTCGCGGGCGAAGTAGGCGTAGGCGTCGTGGTACGTGAGCAGCTCGCGGCGGGGGACCGTGTCGAACGCGATGCGCATCGCGGCGTCGAGCTCACCGATCTTGTCGGAGAACGCCTCGAGGTTGGCCTGGTAGTGGTCGTCGTTCACGGGATCGAGCCGGACCATGACGTCGCGCACCAGCACGGCGTAGCGGCGGGCCAGCAGCGGGTCGGTCCAGAGGTGGGGGTTGGGCTTGCCGTCCTCCTCCGGGAACGAGGAGTCGTAGATCCAGCTGTCCTCGGGGAACGTCTCCGTGCCGAGCTCGACGATCTCGGCGCCGTCCTTGAGGTTGGCCTCGGCCAGCTCCGTGGTGGGCTCCTCGAGCTGGAGGCCGTTCACGAACACCACGTCGGCCTCGGACAGCAGCTCGGCCACGCTCGGCCTCGGGTCGAACGTGTGGGAGTTCGTCCCCTCCGGGACGATGCCCCGGACGTCGGCCCGGTCGCCCACGATGTTGGCGACGATGCTCGTGATCGGCGCGACCGTCGTGGCGATCACGATCCGATCGTCGTCGGCCGAGCTGTCGTCGTCACCGCACGCGGCGAACGACGTAGCGAGCAAGAGGAGCACCACGGCGGTGGCACGGCGGCGCATCGCCCCGGAACGTAGTGGGACTGGGCCCGTGGACCCATTTTCGCGGCGCGAAGGGGGTGAAGGGGACGCCCTGCGCGTTGTCGTCGCGCCCGTGGGGGCCGGTCGCTACAGGTGCTTTGGCGGACCGCCGATGGCCTGGGCATGACCTCGAACAACGTGCGACGGATGGCCGGACTCCTGGTGGCGGGGACGGTGGCGGTGGGCGCCCTGCAGCTGGGCTTCGCCGTCGAGCGGGCGCACGACGACGAGCCGAAGGTCGAACAGGTGGCCTCGGTGCGCTTCAGCTGGCCCTGGCGCACGACCACCACCGTCAAGCGGTCGACCACCACCACGAAGGCCCCGGTCACCACGCAAGCCCCGGTCACCACCGTCGCCCCGGCCACCACCGTTGCCCCGCCCACCACCAAGGCGCCGGCGCCCCCCACCACAAAGGCCCCGGTCACCACCCAGGCGCCGGCCACGACGCAGGCCCCGGCCACCACGGTCGCCCCCGCTCCGGTCGGCGGCAACCTCTCCGCCGCCACGCAGAACCAGATGCTCGCCATGGTCAACGCCAAGCGGGCCTCCGGCACCACCTGCGGCGGCGTGGCGATGCCCGCCGTCCCCGCCCTCACGCTCAACGGGACGATCAGCCGGGCGTCCGACGCCTACGCCGTCGACATGGCGACCTACGACTACTTCAGCCACACGGGCCGCGACGGCTCGGATCCGGGCAACCGCCTCACCGTCGCCGGCTACGCCTGGTCGGCCTGGGCCGAGAACATCGCCGCGGGCCAGCAGACCGCGACCGACGTGGTCAACGGCTGGTTCAGCAGCGCCGGCCACTGCAAGAACTACATGAGCTCCGCCATCACGCAGGTTGGGTTCGGGATGGCCCAGAACCCGAGCTCGGCCTACAAGATCTACTGGGTCTCCGACCTCGGTCGCCCGGCCCGCTGATCGCGACGCCTACGTCAGCCAGAGACGGACGAGGTCCCGGAGGCGGTCGATCCCGACGTTCTTGCTGGCGCTGACCCACACGACGTCGGCGGGGAGCAGCCCCACCCCGGACGCCAGCTCCTTCTTCCGCTTCTCCCGCTGCGACGACTTCACCTTGTCGTGCTTCGTGGCGATCACCTGGTGGGGGAGGGCGTTGGCCTGGATCCAGTCGAGGAGCTGGACGTCGAGCTTCGTGGGACCGATCTCGCCGTCGACGAGCACCATCACCATCGCCAGCTGCTCCCGCTCGAGCAGGTAGGTGTCGATCATCCGCCCCCAGGCCGCCCGCTGGGTCTTCGACACCGAGGCGTAGCCGTAGCCGGGGCAGTCGATGAGGCCCGTGTCCTCGCCGAGCGCGAAGCAGTTGAGCAGCTGCGTGCGGCCCGGCGTCTTCGAGGTCTTGGCGAGGCGGTTGCGGTTGGCCAGCGCGTTGAGCAGCGACGACTTCCCGACGTTGGACCGGCCGACGACGGCGACCTCGGCCCGCAGGTCGGGCAGCGCGTCGACGCGGTCGGCGGACATCACGAACCGGAGGTCGAGCGGCGTACCCACCGCGGCAGCGTAGGACGGCGTCAGGCGGACGCGAGGATCTGGTCGGCGGCGCGGTAGCTTCGGAGCGGACCGCGTCCTCCGATGGCACCCGTGAAGTGGGTGGCGGTGTCGCTCCCGGCCCAGTGGATGCGGCAACGAGTCGAGCGTGAGCGTGAACGCCGCGCCCGGCGCGTTGGTCTCGCCGGTGAGGCCGTCGGCTCGCCAGAACGGCGTGACCCCGGGCGCGCTGCAACACCACTTCTCCACGAAGCGCGACCTCTTCCACCGACCGCCGCGCGGCGCTCCGGGAGATGACCGCCGCCCTCGACGTCCTCCTCGACGGCGTGTTCGGCGTCAGTCCCGCCAGAATGCGGTGATCGGCGTCGGATCGGCCACCAGCTGACGGTCGAGCGGGGCCGGGAACCGCGGGGTCACCCGGATGTCACCGAGCGCCCCTTGGAGCTCGCGCACCGCCGCCCCGATGAGGTGCTCGCCCGCCCGGCCCACGTCCTCGAGGAGCTGCAGCACCACCTCGCCGTCCTTCCGCTGCGCCCAGCCCCCGACCACCCGGCCGTCGAGCCACACGGTCGGCCCGACGTTCCCGGTCCGATCCATCACGCTGGGTCGGTAAGCCTGCGGCAGGTACCAGTCGCGGGCCACCCAGCCCATGGCGGTGGGGTCGAGGCCGGGGAGCAGCGCCGCCCAGGGCCCCGGCGAGGTGACCGGGGCGTCGTCGCCGGCCAGCACCAGGCCCTCCTCGCCGTCGAGGTCCACGGCCACGGTGTCGAGGGCGGCGATCGCCGCGCGGGTGGCGCCGAGCGTCCACCCGGTCCACCACTTGAGGTCGCCGACGGTGCCCGGCCCGAAGCGCTCGAGCCACCGTCGCGCGAGGGTGACCTTCGCCTCGACCGGGTCCAGCTCGGCCAGCGGTCCGCCCAGCCAACGATCGACCGGCGCCCACGCGTGCTGGCTCGACGTCCACCGGCCACGCGGTCGACCCCGCACGACCTTGCCGTCGGCGCCGAGGAGGAGCAGGACCCGCGAGGTGAGGTTCACGTTGGCGGCGTTGCGGGTGCCGGGGGCCACCACGACCTTGCGGCCGAGCTCCTTGACCTTCGCGGTGAGGTCCCGGGCTTCCGCCTCGCCCAGCTCCTCGAGCGCGGCCAGCGTCTTGTGCTCGAGCCGGCGCAGCCACGGGCCCGCCGGCGACGCCAGCCCGGCCTCCTCGATGAGGCCTTCCAGCTTGCGCCGCTCGGCGGCGGCCACCGCGAGGGTGGACGACGCGTGGATGACCGGGGCGAGGTCCACGGGCGTGGTGAACAGCGTCCGCCGCATGCCGAGCATCCGCACGACCGTGCGGTCGTCGTACAGGGCGCGCTCGACGGCAGCGGCGTCCGGGTGCGCCATTCGGACGAGCGCCGAGATCACCACCGTGGCCGGGTCGGTGGCGTGCAGCACGACCACGTCGGCGGCGATGGCGGCGATGTTGTCGTCGACCCGGGCGCTCGGCGCCAGCCGGTGGCGGAGGCCCAGCCGCGCCCGCCGCTCCTCGGCCCCGATGGCGCGCACGGTCATGGCGCCCGACCGTACCGGCGGTCCACCGGAACACGGGGGGACCGGGCGGCGTTGTCCCTCTCGTGCCCTCCGCCCTCGAGATCCCCCTGTCGGTGCTCGACCTCGCGCCGGTGAGCGAGGGTTCCTCGCCGGCCGAGGCGCTCCGGGCCTCGCACGCCCTCGTGGTGGCGGTGGAGCGACTCGGCTACCACCGCTTCTGGGTGGCCGAGCACCACAACATGCCGGGGATCGCCAGCTCGTCCCCGGCTGTGCTGCTGGCCTCCCTCGCCGCCGCCACGAGCCGGATCCGCCTCGGTTCGGGCGGGGTGATGCTGCCCAACCACGCGCCGCTCGTGATCGCCGAGCAGTTCGGGATGCTCGAGGCGCTGCACCCGGGCCGGATCGACCTGGGCATCGGGCGCGCCCCCGGCACCGACCCTCGCACCGCCTCCGCCCTGCGGCGGGGCGGGGCGCTGCGCGAGCCGGACCTGCCGAACCTGCTCGGCGAGCTCCTCTGCTTCTTCAACGGGACGTTCCCCGACGACCACCCGTACCGGCCCATCACCGCGGTGCCCGCGCTCGGCTACCAGCCCGCGATCTGGCTGCTCGGCTCGAGCGACTACAGCGCCCGACTGGCCGGCGCGCTGGGCCTCCCGTTCTCGTTCGCCCACCACTTCGCGGGCGGCAACACCGACGCCGCGCTGGCCATCTACCGCGACGCGTTCCAGCCGTCGGCGGTCCTCGACGAGCCGTTCGTGCTGCTCGGCGCCGCGGTCCTCTGCGCCGACACCATGGAGCGGGCCCGCTGGCTGTCGAAGCCGAGCGACCTGTCGTTCCTGCGCCTGCGGTCGGGCCGGCCGGGTCGGTTCCCCTCACCCGAGGAGGCCGAGGCCTTCCACCCGACGCCGGCCGAGAAGGAGTCCATCAAGGCGTGGTCGTCGTCGCGCATCGTCGGCGACCCCGCGACGGTGGCGGATCAGCTCGCCGCGCTGGTCGAGCGCACGGGCGCCGACGAGGTGATGGTCACCACGATGGCCTACGACCCGGTCGACCGACTGCGCTCCTATGAGCTCCTGGCCGTCGTGGCCGGCCTCCAGTCCGCCGCCGCCTGATGCCCGAGGGGGACACGCTCGCGAAGACCGCAGCGCGCCTGCGTCCCGCGATGGTCGGGCACGCGCTGACCCGGTTCGAGTCGCCGATGCTGCGCGGACCGGCGCCCGCGCTCGGCACCGAGATCAGCGGCGTCGAGGCGCAGGGCAAGCACCTGCTGGTGCACTTCGCCGACGGCCTGACCTTGCGGACCCACCTGCGCATGACCGGGTCGTGGCACATCTACCGGGAGCGGGAGCGGTGGAAGAAGCCCGCGTACCTCGCTCGGGTGGTGGTCGGCACCGACAGCGGCTGGGTGGGGGTGTGCTTCCAGGCGCCGGTGGTGGAGACCTACCGGCGCGGTGGGGGCGAGCCGCAGGTGCTGCTCGACCTCGGGCCCGACCTGTGCCTGGTCGAGTCGCTCGAGCCGACGGTGCTCGACGAGGTGGTGGAGCGAGCGGGCCGGCTGGGCGACCCGGCGGCGACGCTCGGCGAGGCGCTCCTCGACCAGCGCATCGCCGCCGGCATCGGCAACGTCTACAAGTCGGAGGCGTGCTTCGCCTGCCGGCTCGATCCCACCGCGCTGCTGGCCGCCGTCGACGACGACGCCCGCCGTCGCGTGTGGGCGATGGCCGCTCGCCAGCTCCAGGCCAACCTGGACCGGCCCGGCCGGCAGACCCACCCGCAGGGCGTGGCGGTCTACGGACGGGCCGGCCGGCCCTGCCCGGCCTGCGGCACGCCGATCCGGGTCGACCGCCACGGCGACCTCAACCGCAGCACCTACTGGTGCCCGCGCTGCCAAACGGCACCCTCGTGAAGATCTTCACAAGGAGCGGTACCCTGGGGAGGTGGCCGTGGTCCCCAAGGTCGTGGTGGTCGGCGCCGGGTTCGGCGGGATCGAGGTGGCGCGCCACCTGGCCGACCGCCCCGTCGACCTGACGCTCGTCGACCGCAACAACTTCCACACCTTCCAGCCGCTGCTCTACCAGGTGGCCACCGCCGGGCTGAACGCCGCCGACGTCGCCCACGTGGTCCGCGGCCTCTTCCAGGGGCAGCGCAACCTGCGCTTCCGCCAGGCCACGGTGACCGGCGTGGACTGGGCCGACCACCACGTGCTGCTGCAGGACCAGCCCCCGCTGCCGTTCGATCACCTGGTGCTGGCCGGGGGCGCCGCCGTCACCCACTTCGGCACGCCGGGCGCCGCCGAGCACGGCTTCGCCCTCTACACGCTCCCCGATGCCGTGAAGCTCCGGAACCACGTGGTCGAGCGCTTCGAGGGCGCCGCCGCCCGGGCCGCGGCCGGCGAGCCGCCCGAGGACGGCGCCCTCACCTTCGTGGTGGTGGGCGGCGGACCGACGGGCGTCGAGACCGCCGGTGCCCTCGCCGAGCTGTTCGCGCAGGTGTTCCGCAAGGACTACCCCGAGCTCGACGTGAGCCGGGCTCGCATCGTGCTGGTGGAGGTGCAGGACCACCTGCTGGCTCCCTTCTCGCCGCGCAGCCGCCGGCACGCGCTCGACACCCTGCGCAGCCGCGGCGTCGACGTGCTCCTCGGCACCGGCGTGGCCGAGGTCGGCGCCACCGCCGTCACCCTCGCCGACGGCCAGGTGCTGCCCTGCCACACCCTCGTGTGGGCGGCCGGCGTCCGGGCCAACCCGCTCGCCGACCTGCTCGGCCTCGAGCAGGGCCGCGGCGGCCGCATCGTGGTCGGCCCCGACCTCCGCGTCCCCGGCCGCGACGACGTCTGGGCCATCGGTGACATCGCGGCGGCCACCGACGCGCAGGGCGAGGTGCTCCCGCAGCTCGCCCCGGTGGCCATGCAGGCGGGCCGTCACGTCGCCCGCCAGATCGGGCGACTGGCCGAGGGCAAGCCGACCGAGGCGTTCCGCTACCGCGACAAGGGGACGATGGCGACCATCGGCCGCCGTGCCGCGGTCGCCGAGCTCCCCGGCCACATCCACCTCAAGGGCGGCCTGGCCTGGCTCGCCTGGCTGGGGCTCCACCTCGTGTTCCTGGTCGGCAAGCGCAACCGTGCCTCGGTCCTCCTGAACTGGGCGTGGAACTACCTCACGTGGGACCGCGGCCCCCGGTTGCTCCTGCGGCCCGACGTGGAGCCGTCGACCTAGGGTCCCGGTCATGACCGCCGACAACGCCACCATCCGCGCTCGGGTCGAGGGCTACCTCACTGCCTTCGGGGGGACTCGTGACGCCTTCCTCGACAACTTCGCCGACGACGCCTGGATCGAGGACCCGGTGGGAACCCCGAGGCTCGAGGGACGCGAGGCCATCGGCGGCTTCTACGACCAGACCACGACGATGGCCGAGTCGATCTCCCTGCGACCCACGGGGCCGATCCGGATCGCCGGCGGTGAGGCGGCCTTCTCGTTCCAGGCCCGTCCCGTGATGGGCGGCACCACGTTCGCGATCGACATCATCGACGTGATGACCTTCACCGACGACGGCCGCATCGCGACGATGCGCGCCTTCTGGGACGCTGCCGAGATGGGCCCCGCCACCGACTGATCCGGGCTCGTCCGGACCCTCTGCGTCACCTGACCCCGGGCTCGCGGAACATCACGCTGATCCGCGGGCCGGCGTGGGCCCGCTTCGGCACGCAGTGCTCCCAGGTCGTTCTGGCAGGTGCCGCCCATGACGAGCAGGTCGCCGCCGTGCAGCTCGTAGCCGACGCGACGGGCCGCCGCCGTCGGGCCGCAGCAGGAACCGCCGGGGCTCGCCGAGCGACAGGATGGCGACCACCGTGTCGGCGTGCGCGGCGGCCGATGCGGTCGCCATGCCAGGCGACCGAGTCGTTGCCGTCGCGGTAGAGGTTGGCGGTGATCGACCGGAGGTGCCGGCCGTAGTGGCGCCCGAGGCAGCGGCGGCCATGCCGGCGATCAGCGGCGGGCGGTCGTCCCAGCGGGTGGCGATGAGGCGCGGCACGGCGACGAGCGGTCGTACATCGGCCGGTCGGCCGGCTCGGCGCCACGGCGCTCGCTCGAGCACCTCGTCGAAGAGCGCATCGCGCACCGGTGACCCAGCCCGGCACGACGTCGACCCACGCGCCCGCGCCGAGGAAGCGGCGCCGGGCGCCGTGCAGCGTCGGGTCGAAGCTGGGCGGCTCGGATCCCAGGAGCGTCGGCTGCCAGGTGAGCTCGGGCACCCGGTCAGGGTACCGAACATCTGTTCGTGTCTGTCAAGGGCCAGGGGCCGGCGACCCTCAGCTCTTGGCGATGGCATCCAGGATGGCGAGGCGGGCCGCCCGTCGCGACGGGAAGAAGGCGGCGATCACGCCGACCACGCCCGCCATCACCGCGAGGAACGCCAGGAACCCGAACGGCACGGAGTAGGCGATCAGGCCCGAGCTCTGCAGCGCCTCGAGCATCGCTCGGCTGAGCACCACGGCCAGCGTGATGCCCGACGATGGTGCCGAGGGCGGCGATCAGGACGGCCTCCCATCGGATCGAGGCCTTGAGCTGCCGGCGGTTCATGCCGACGGCCCGGAGGAGGCCCATCTCCCGCGTCCGCTCGTAGATCGACAGCGACAGGGTGTTGGCGATGCCGATCGTGGCGATGATCACCGAGAGCGCCAGCAGGATCTGGATGAAGTTCACGAACTGGGCGATCTGATCGGCGATGTTGCCGATGAAGCCCTCGCGGTCCACGACCTTGAGGGTCGGCACGTCGCCGATGATCGCGTCGATCCGCTTCTGCACGTCCTCGAACCTGGCTCCATCGTCGAGCGCGCCGAAGACCATGAAGTCGGTCGGCTGCGGCACCGACGCGATGTAGGTGCGCCGGGTGATCGTGTAGTAGCCGAGGAGGTTCTCCTCGTCGCTGATCGCCTCGACCGTGACGTCGGTGGTCTTGCCGCCGGCGAAGAGGATCTCGATCGTGTCGCCGATCTCGATCCCGTGGTCCTCGGCCTCGCCGAGGTCGACGATCACGCCGTCGTCGGTGAGGTCGTCGACCGACCCCTCCGCCATGCGGGGCCGCAGCACGCCATCGAGCTGCGACGGGTCGATCGCCGACAGGAACTGGTTGATGTCCTTGCCGTCGCTCAGGAAGAACTTGGCCTGTCCGAAGCCGAGGCCGGCGGCGGCCTTCACCCCGGGGACCTTCGCGACCTCGTCGGCGATGCGGGTCGGGAACGGTGAGGGGCCGCCGAACCCGCCATCGGCCTGGACCGCGAAGTCGCCGTCGAAGCCGCGCGACACCTCCCGGCTGATCGACTCTCGGGCGGAGGTGGCGAAGATCTGGATGAACCCGACCAGCGCCACACCGATGATGAGGGCCGACGCGGTGGCCGAGGTGCGCTTCGGGCTCCGGGCCGCGTTCTCCATGGCCAGGCGGCCGGTGATCCCGCGGAACCGGGCCAGTGCCGATCCGAGGACGCGGATGGTCGGTCCGGCGAGCACCGGGCCGATGACGAGCGCCGCGATGATCACGAGCACCGCACCGAACCCGGCGGTCGGGACGTCTTCGGTGTCGCTGCCGCCGCGCCACCCGGCGCTGAGGTTGAACGCACCGAGCGCCAGGGCCCCGCAGCCGATGATGATCCGGGCCTTGGAGGCGCCGGCCCGCTCGAACGCGACCTCGCGCAGCGCGGCGATCGGCGCGACGCGGGTGGACCGGATGGCCGGCATGAGCGCGGCGATCAGCGTGACGCCGACGCCGACGACGAGGGCGACCATCACCGTGGGCAACCGCAGGGTGAGCCCGCTGGTGGGGAGCTCCGTGCCGGCGCTGGCGAAGGCGGACGTGACCCCGGACGCGAGGAGGATGCCGAACCCGAGGCCGAGGAGCGCTCCGATCAGACCGATCATCACCGCCTCGACGAGGACGGATCGCAGGATCTGCCCGCGCCGGGCGCCGACGGCCCGGAGGAGGGCCAGCTCGCGGGTGCGCTGCGTGACCAGGATCGAGAACGTGTTGGAGATCACGAAGACGCCGACCAGCAGGGCGACGCCACCGAAGATCGTGAGGAAGGTCTTGAAGAAGGCGAAGCCCGACTGGACGTCGCTCGACAGCTGCGCGGCCGCCTCCTCGCCGGTGATGACCTCGGAGCCGTCCGGCAGGATCGGGCTGATGCGGTCGACGAGCTCCTGCTGGGAGACGCCGTCCTCGGCTCCCACCAGGACCTGCTGGATCTTCCCGTCGGTGCCGGCCAGGCGCTGGGCCTCGGCGAGCGTGAAGTCGGCGCTGATGGCGCCGCCGGAGCTCTTGGCCGTGCCGAAGAAGAACTTGCCGACGAGCGTGTAGTCCTTGCGGCCGAACTGCGTGATCACACCGACCTCGTCGCCGATGTCGAACCCGCCGTCCTCGACCGCCTGGATGTTGAGCGCGATCTCGTCGTCGCGCCTCGGTCCCCGCCCCTCGTCGAGGTCGTAGGGGCTCATCGGCGCGTCGCCGGTCCAGTTCTCGATCAGCGTCGGCGGGCCCTGGGTGGGGCCGAGGGGCTCGCCCTCGCTGTCGAGGATCCGGTTGGTCGAGCCGAATCCGATCGTGATGACGAAGGGCACGGCCTCGGCGACGCCGTCGACCCCCTTGACCTCGTCGACCAGGCCGGGGTCGAGCAGGCCGCGCTGGTCGCCCATGCCGCCGAAGCTGTCGGAGAAGAGGACCGCGCCCTGGACCTGGGCGTCGACGTCCTCGTTGGCGGTGGCGAAGAGATCGTCGAAGCCCTGGTCCATCGTGTCGGACAGCACGAAGGTGCCGGCCATGAAGCCGACACCGAGCACGATCGCCACGATCGTGGAGACGAGTCGTCGCTTGTGCTCCCAGAGCGAGCGGCGGGTGAGTCGGAGCATCAGGAGTCGAGGCCCTTCATGCGGTCGATGACGCTCGCCGCGGTGGGGTCGGCCATCTCGCCGACGATCTTGCCGTCGGCCAGGAAGAGCACCCGGTCGGAGTAGGCGGCGGCGACCGGATCGTGGGTGACCATCACGACGGTCTGGCCCATGTCCCGGACCGCGGCTCGGATGAAGCCGAGGATCTCGGCGCCGGCCTTGGAGTCGAGGTTGCCGGTGGGCTCGTCGGCGAAGATGATCTTCGGCTGCGAGGCCAGGGCCCGGGCCACCGCGACGCGCTGCTGCTGGCCGCCCGAGAGCTCGCTCGGGCGGTGGTTGAGTCGGTTGCCGAGCCCGACCGTGGACACCACCGTGTCGACCCAGGCCTTGTCGGGCTTGCGCCCGGCGAGGTCCATCGGGAGCGTGATGTTCTCGATGGCCGACAGCGTCGGGATCAGGTTGAACGCCTGGAACACGAAGCCGACGTGGTCGCGACGGACCTCGGTGAGCGCCTTGTCGTTGAGGTCGGTGAGCTCGGTGCCGCCGATCGACACCTCGCCCGACGTGAGCTCGTCGAGCCCGGCGGTGCAGTGCATCAGCGTGGACTTGCCCGACCCCGAGGGGCCCATGATCGCGGTGAAGCGACCGGTGGTGAAGTCGACGGTGACGCCGTCGAGGGCGCGGACCTCGGTGTCTCCGGAGCCGTAGACCTTCACGGCGTTCCGGGCGCTTGCGGCGACCGTGGAATCGGGGGCGGCGGGCGTGGCGACAGACATGGCGGCCACCCTAGGGCAGCCGTATGACTGCCCCGAGTGGTTACCGAGCGTCTACGTCCGGGTCACTCCGTGGCGATGGCGTCGAGGATCGACAGCGACGCGGCCCGCCGCGCGGGCCGGATGGCAGCCGCCGTGCCCAGCAGGATCGTGACCAGGAGGATGACCCCGAGCCACCCACCCGGGAACGCGAACGACGACAGGCCGAAGCTCTCCATCGCCTTGGTGACCGCGACGCTGAGGAACATCCCCAACCCCACGCCCACGAGCGCGCCGAGGGCGGAGATGAGCATCGCCTCCCAGCGCACCGACGAGCGGACGCTGGCGCGGTCCATGCCGACCGCCCGGAGCAGACCGAGCTCGCGGGTCCGCTCGCTGATCGACAGGGAGAGCGTGTTGGCGATGCCGAAGAGGGCCGTGATGATCGACAGGACGAGGAGACCCTGGATCAGGGTGACGTAGGACGTGATCTGGTCGACGATGCTGCCGATGAACCCCTCGCGGTCGAGGACCTGGATCGAGGGCAGGTCGTCCAGCTCGGCGGAGATGGCTGCGATCACCTCGTCGATGTCGGCGCCCGGCTGCACCTTGCCGGACACCTGCACGTCGACCACCTGCGGGCTGATCTCCTTGAACTTCGTGCGGGTCATCGACACGATGCCGAGGAGGTTCCGGTCGTCGGAGATGCCCTGCACGCGCAGCTGTGCCGTGGCCCCACCCGGGGCGATGAAGGTGATGGGGTCGCCGAGGTGGAGGTCGTGCTTGTCCGCCACACCGGTGTCGATGAACACGCCGTCGTCGTCGAGGTCCTCGACGTCGCCGAGCTCCATCCGCGGCTTGAAGATCTCCGTCAACCCCTTGGGCTCGATGGCGGTGACGAAGTGGGTGGCCGTCCCGCCGTCGGGGTACTGGATCCCGACCGAGCCGAAGCCGAGCGCGGTGACCGCGCCGACCCCCGGCACCGTCCTCACCGTGTCGGACACGCTCGAGGGGATGCCCAGGGAGACCATCAGCCCCTCCGGCTTGCTCCTCACCACGAAGTCGGCGTCGAACCCGCGCTCGACCTCGGACTTCACCGACACGGTGGCCGAGGCTGCGAACACCTGGATGAAGACGACGAGGGCGACACCGATGATCACGGCCGATGCGGTGGCCGAGGTGCGCTTGGGGCTCCGGGCGGCGTTCTCCGTGGCCAGCTTCCCGGTGACGCCCCGGAAGCGGGGGAGGGGCAGGCCCAGGACCTTCACCGTGCGTCCGGCCAGCACCGGTCCGACGACCAGGACGCCGATCACGGTGAGCACGGCGCCGATGCCCACCGGCAGGATCACGCTGGAGTTCTCGTCGGCCCGCCAGGCCGCCGACATGTTGAACGTGCCCACGCTGAGCGCGATCACGCCGCTGATGATGCGCACCCGGGACAGGTTGGAGCGGTCGACGGCCACGTCGCGCAGCGCCGCCAACGGCGGCACCCGCGTGGCCCGCAACGCGGGGAGGAAGGAGGCCAGCACCGTGACGCCGACCCCGATGGCCAGCGACAGCATGATCGTGTCCGGCGCCACCACCAGGGAGGCGTTCGGCAGCGACGCGCCGGACGCCTCGAGCCCGGCGGTGACCCCCATCGTGAGCAGGAGGCCGCCGAACAGGCCGAGGACCGACGCCACCAGACCCACCACGGTGGCCTCGAGCATCACCGAGGCGAGGACCTGGGCCCGACTGGCGCCGAGCGCCCGGAGGAGGGCCAGCTCCTTGGTGCGCTGGGCCACGAGGATGGAGAAGGTGTTGGAGATCACGAAGATCCCCACGAGCAGCGCGATGCCACCGAAGATCGAGAGGGCCAGGGTGAGGAAGCCGAGGTTGGTCTGGCGCTGGCTCGACAGCTGGGCGGCCGCCTGCTCGCCGGTGATCGCCTCGCCCGCGCCGCCGATCAGCGGGGTGAGGTCGGCGTCCAGCTCTTCCGGGCTCACCCCCGACTCGGCCTTGACGTAGATCGAGGTGATCTCGTCGGTGAGGCCGGCGAGGCGCTGCGCCTCGGGCAGGGTGAAGCCGACGGTGACGGCGCCGCCCTGGCTCTTGGCGGCGCCGAGGGCGAACGTGCCCACCAGCGTGTACTCGTGGCGCCCGTCCTGGGCGACGAGGCTGAGGGTGTCCCCCAGGCCGAGGTCGCCCTCCTCCGCGGCGGCGACGTTGATGACGGCCTCGTCGTCCCGCTCCGGCGCCTTCCCTCGGTCGAGGTGGTAGGGGCTGATCGAGGTGTCGTCGATCCAGTTCTCGAACTGGGTGGTGCCCTGCCCGCCGCCGATGGGCTCGCCGTCGGCGTCGAGCACGCGGTTGAAGCTGGTGGAGCCCTGCGTGGTCACGTGCGGGTGGGCGGCGGCCACGCCGCGCACCTCGGCGACCTGCTCGGTCAGGCCCTGAGGGAGGTTGGACCGGTTGTCGCCGGTCAGCAGGTCGGTGTAGAGCAGGTTGCCCTGGACGACGACGTCGACCTTCTCGACGACCGTGCTGAACAGGTCGTCGAACGACTGGTCGAGCGTGGTCGACATGATGAACGTGCCGGACATGAACGACACGCCCAGCACCACGGCGAGCACCGTCGACAGGAGTCGGCGCTTGTGCTCCCAGAGGGAGCGAAGGGTGACCTTCCGCACCTAGCGACCCACTAGCTGTCCCCGAGGGACTTCATGTGGTCGATGATCCGGGCCGACGTGGGCTCGAACAGCTGGCTGACGATCTGGCCGTCGGACAGGAACAGCACCCGGTTGGCGTACGACGCCGCGACGGGGTCGTGCGTGACCATCACGATGGTCTGGTGCAGGTCGATCACGGCCTGGCGCATGAAGCGGAGGATCTCGGTGCCGGCCTTGGAGTCGAGGTTGCCGGTGGGCTCATCGGCGAAGATGATCCTCGGCCGCCCCGCCAGGGCACGAGCCACGGCCACGCGCTGCTGCTGGCCGCCTGACAGCTCCGAGGGACGGTGGGTGAGGCGGTCGTTCAGCCGCACGGTGCGCACCACCGAGTCGATCCACTCGGTGTCGTGCGGCCGGCTGGCCAGATCGAGCGGCAGGGTGATGTTCTCCATCGCGTTGAGCGTGGGCACCAGGTTGAACTGCTGGAAGATGAAGCCGACCTGCTCGCGGCGCACCCGGGTGAGGGAGCGATCGTCGAGCTGCGTGAGGTCGGTGTCCTCGATGAAGACCTTGCCCGACGTCACGGAGTCGAGGCCCGCCACGCAGTGCATCAACGTGGACTTGCCCGACCCCGACGGGCCCATGATCGCCGTGAAGCGACCGGACTGGAAGTTCACCGACACGCCGTCGAGCGCCCGGACGGCGGTGTCGCCGCTCCCGTAGACCTTCACCACGTTCACGGCACGGGCCGCCGCGGCCGGTGCCGCCGGGACGGGCTCCACGGGCGCGGCTACGGGTTCGACGGCCTCGCTCACGACCGCAGAGACTACGTGGGTACCGGTGATCGCCACGAGTCGGGCGAACCGGGAGGAACCGGACACCGTCGGGAGTAGATTTCGGCATGGTGACCTGCCCCAGCTGCCACGCGGACGTGCTGCCGGGCGCACGGTTCTGCGCCGCCTGCGGACAGGACCTCCGGCTGCGCGGCGACGAACGGCGCATCGTCACGGTCCTGTTCGCGGACCTGGTGGGGTTCACCGCGCTGTCCGAGACCCGTGACCCGGAGCAGGTGAAGAACCTGGTCGACGGGTGCTTCGAGCACCTCGTGAAGGACATCGACGCCTTCGGGGGCCGAGTCGACAAGATCATCGGCGACGCCATCGTCGCCCTGTTCGGGGCCCCCACGGCCCACGAGGACGACGCCGAGCGGGCGGTCCGGGCGGCCCTGCGGATGCAGGCCACCCTGGCCGAGGTCACCGCCGGCCTCGACGTCGAGGTCAAGATGCGGATCGGGGTCAACACCGGCGAGGTGCTGGTCGGGGCCCTGCGCTCCGGCGGCGACTACACGGCCATGGGCGACGTGGTGAACACGGCCAACCGCCTCCAGACCGCGGCGGCGCCCGGCGCCGTGCTCGTCGGCCCCGCCACCTACGCCGCCACCAGCCGGGTGGTCACGTACGACGAGCTGGCGCCGATCGACGCCAAGGGTCGTGAGGAGCTGGTGCCCGCCTGGCTGGCCATCGACGCCGCGCTGCCGCCGGGCTACCGGCCCGAGCGGAACCGTGCCGCGCTCATCGGCCGGGAGCCCGAGCTGGGCATCCTCCGCCACAGCGTGGAGAACGCCGTGCGCAACCACCGCGCCGCCATGCTCCTCGTGCTCGGTGAGGCCGGCGTCGGCAAGTCCCGCCTCGCCGAGGAGCTGGCCTCCGTCGCCGCCTGCGAGCACGAGGCGCTCGTGCTCGAGGGCCGCTGCGTCCCGTACGGCGAGGCGAACGTGTGGTGGCCGGTCGCCGATGCGCTCCGCCACGGGTGCGGCATCCGCTCCAGCGACGCGCTCGAGCACGCGATCGCGCTGGCCGACACGGCCGTGCGCACCGCCCTCGGCTCCGCGGCGGTGGCCAGCGAGGTCGATCGCGTGCTCCAGGGCCTCCTCTTCCTCATGGGCTACGAGTCGGAGCTGCGCCGCCTCGAGGCCACCCGCGCCCGGGAGGAGGCCATCGGGGCCGTCGTGACGTTCGCCGAGCGCTACTCGATGAAGCAGCCCGTCGTGGTCGTGCTCTCCGACCTCCACTGGGCCGACGACGTCGTCCTCGAGCTCGTCGACACCCTCCTCGAGCGCCTCTGCCCCCGCCGGTTCGTGGTGCTGGCCACCGCGCGGCGCGCCATCGAGGAGCGGTGGCGGCCGTCGGACGGTCGTCACAACACGGTGCTGCTCACGCTCGACCCGCTCTCTGCGGACTCCTCGGCGGAGCTCCTGCGCGAGCTGGCCGGCGTCGATCTCGATGACGCCCTGGCCACTGCGCTGCTCGAGCGCAGCGGCGGCAACCCGTTCTTCCTCGAGGAGCTGGTCACCCTCCTCGGTGAGGCCGGCGTGGTCGGCGGCGGGCCGGAGGCCACCGACCTGCCCGACACGCTCCGTGGCCTCGTCGCGGCGCGGCTCGACGGGCTCGCGCCGGAGGAGCGACGCGTGCTCGAGGACTGCGCGGTGCTCGGCCGCCGCGGGTCCTACCAGTCGATCGAGGTGATGGCGGAGAAGCACCTGGGCATCAAGGACGTCCGCCCGGTCCTGCGCTCGCTCGAGGAGAAGGAGATGCTGGTCCTCACCGGCGTCGGCAAGGCGGAGAAGTGGACCTTCCGCTCCGACGTCGTGCGAGAGGTCGCCTACAGCACGCTCACGAAGGGCGATCGGGCCAAGTCCCACGCCGGGATCGCCTCCTTCATGGAGGAGCACGACGACGTCACGGCCGAGGCCACGCTCGATCGCATCGCGTTCCACTACGTCCGCGCCGCGGAGCTGATGTCCGAGCTCGGCACCGGCGACGTGGACTCTGGAGCCGTGCGCTCCAAGGCCCTGTCCTGGCTCTCCCAGGCGGCGGTGCGGGCGGACCAGGCGGAGCTGTGGGTGGTCGGCGAGCGGCTCTACGGTGAGGGCCTGCGCCTCCTCGCCGGCGAGCACGGCGAGCACCACCGGACCTTCCTCACCGGCCGCGGGCGCGCCCTCGCCCAGATGCGGGAGCTCGCCGCCGCGCGGGCCGACGTGCTCGCCGCGATCGACGAGTCGCGGGGCGCCGGTGCTGCGGGCGAGGCGCACCTGGCGCAGGCCCTCCTGGCGCTGAGCGACATCGAGCAGAAGGAGGCGGCCTGGGCCGAGTCCGAGGGTCACCTCACCGAGGCCCAGGCGCTGTTCGTGCGCCTCGGCGACCCGAGCGGCGAGGCCGAGGTCCAGCGCCAGCGCGGGTTCGGGGCGCTCCTGCAGTTCGACTACGAGGCGGCCCTCGCGCTGCTGGAGGACGCCCGGGGCCGCTTCGCCGCCCTCGGCGATCGCCGGGGTGCCGGCGTGGGCGCAGCAGAACCTGGCCTGGTGCGCGTTCTACCTCGGTCGCGCCGAGGAGGCCGAGCAGCAGCTGCGAGCGGCGGCCGCCGAGTTCGAGGAGCTCGGCGACAAGGCCGGCCGAGGTTGGGCGTTGGGCCTGCTCGCCTGGACCCGCTTCCAGCAGGGCCACGCCGCCGAGGCAGGCGCGATGGCCGAGGAGGTCATCGACGAGATCCGCGACCGGGGCGACCGCTGGGCCACCGGGATGATGCTCGTGCTGATCGGCTCGGTCCGGCTCTGGACCGGTCGTCCGCAGGCGGCGATCCCGATCCTCGAGGAGGCGCGGGAGCACCTCGTCGCCATCGACGACGCGTTCGGCATCCTCCAGGCCAGCGCCCACCTGGGCCGTGCGTTGGTGTGCGTGGGTCGGGTGGCGGAGGGCTTCGCCGTGCTGCCCGCGGGCGACGGCGAGATCCCCGAGGGCTTCGACCGCGAGCAGACCTTCGCCCTCATGGCCACGATCAACGCCGCGGTGCAGGTCGGCGACACCGACCTGGCCCGGGCGCTCCTGCTGCACTCGCCCCCGACGTATCGCATGGGTGGCGAGGAGGTCCTCGTCGGAGACACCGAGCGGGCGGTGGCCACCGGGCTGCACAAGCTCCAGGAGGGGGACCCGAGCGGAGCCGTCCAGGTGCTGGAGTCCATGCACCGCCAGCTCGATGGCACTCGAGACCCCAACGCGATGTCGGCGCTCGCACTGGTGCGGGCCGCCGACGGCAACGCGGGCGGCGCTCTGGCCGTGGCCGGGGAGGTCCTCGCCGACGACAAGGCCAGCCACCTCGACCGGGTCTTCGCCGGGATCGCGCAGAGCATCGCGCTCGAGTCGTCGCGGCGACGGCGCCGCCGCGCAGGCCGCGTTCGACCAGGTCGTGGCCGCGGCGGACAGCACCGAGGACCGCGTCGCGCAGGCCATCACCCGGCTGGCGGACGCGATCGCGGCATCGGCCCGTGGAGAGGCCGACGCCGCGTCGAGGAGCGAGGAAGCGGATCGCCGCCTCGCCGAGCTGGGCCTGGCGGAGACGGCGTGGCGCCGGGCGTTGCGCCTGGCGCTGGGCCTCAGCCCGGCTGCTTCGTGAACCGCAGGTAGGGCTTCTTCGCGTCCCAGCCGTTCGGGAACAGCTCCTTGGCGTCCTCGTCGGACACGGCGGGCACGATGATCACGTCCTCGCCGTGCTTCCAGTCGGCCGGGGTGGCCACCTTGCTGCTTGGCGGTGAGCTGGAGCGAGTCGATCACCCGGAGGAGCTCGTCGAAGTTGCGGCCGGTGGAGGCCGGGTAGGTGAGGGTGAGCTTCACCTTGTTGTCCGGGCCGATCACGAACACCGAGCGCACCGTGAGGGTGTCGTTGGCGTTCGGGTGGATCATGTCGTAGAGGTCGGCGACCTTGCGGTCCGGGTCGGCGATGCAGCGGGAAGTTCAGCTTCGATGCCGGTGACGTCCTCGATGTCCTGCGCCCACTCGTCGTGGTCGGTCGAGCGGCGTCGACGGAGAGGCCGATGACCTTCACGTTGCGCTTGTCGAACTCGGGCTTCAGCGCGGCGACGCGGCCCAGCTCGGTGGTGCAGACCGGGGTGAAGTCCTTGGGGTGCGAGAACAGCACCGCCCAGCTGTCGCCCTTCCACTCGTGGAAGTTGATCGTGCCCTCGGTGGTGTCGGCGGTGAAGTCGGGGGCTTCGTCGCCGAGGCGGATGGCCATGGGGGTCTCCTGGGTAGAGGGGCTGGATCGTCGATGTGCGGAGACGACCTTAGCGGGCCTCACCGCAAACCCGATCAAGACAGTCGGGATTCCGTGTGCCCAGGGTCACGTTGACTCGTCAAGCAACTGCTAGATATAGTTAGCAGCAACGGAGATCACCCCCCACCACTGAGGAGTCCCCCCCAATGAGCACCATCCTGGACACGGTCGTCGGCTACGAGGACCAGGTCATCGATTACGTGAAGCAGGCCAAGAAGCCGGTCGTCGAGTACGTCGCCAAGGGCGTCGAGCTCGTCGAGGGTCGCCTTCCGTCCTTCACCTACCCCACCGCCCTCCCGACCCCGGTCGAGGTCGTGGAGTCGCAGACCGCCTTCGCCAAGAAGCTGATCGACGCGAACACCGCGCTGGTCACCGCCGTCCTCAAGACGGTCGCCCCGATCATGGGCATCGAGAAGGCCAAGCCGGTCAAGGCCGCCGCCGAGGCTGCCGCCTGACCGAGTTCGCAGGGCTCCGGCCCTGACGACGGATCCGCCCCCCGGATCTGAAAATGCGATCGAGCGGCGTGTCTCTCCCCCCGGGACACGCCGCTCTCGCTGTTTTCAACCCTCGTCGAGGAAGCTGCGGTACACGGACATCAGCGCGCTGCGCTGGTCGGGGGTGAGGCGAGGGTCGGCCTTCACCGCGTCCTGCACCGTGGGGGGCTTGGGGGCGTCGCCGTCGTCGTCGAGCAGGCCGGCCTGCACGAGCAGGGTCTCGGCCGAGAGGTTCAGCGCGCCGGCGATCGCCTTGAGCACCCGGACCGAGGGCTCGTGGAGGCCCCGCTCGATCTGGCTCAGGTAGGGGTTCGAGACGTTGGTGCGGGCGGCCAGCTCGCGCAGCGTGAGCTCGGCCTGCTGCCGCTGGTTGCGGATCAGCTCGCCCAGCGCCTTCAGCTGCGCCCGCGGGCCGACCTCCGGCGGGGTCACGTCCCCTCCGGTCGCCGGACGTCGGGCTCGACGTAGAGGATCCGCGCCGCCGGCACGCGGCGTCGCGCACCGCCACCTCGACCCGGTCGATCACGGCGGCCAGGTCGGCCACGGTGAGCGTGGGGGCGAAGCTGACCTTGGCGCCGACGAGGAGCTCGTCCGGCCCGAGGTGCTGCGTGCGCAGGTGGATCACCGACTCCACGTCGGCGTCGCCCTCGATGGCGCTGCGGATCGAGGCCTCGACCTTGTCGTCGGCGGTCTCGCCGATGAGCAGGCTCTTCATCTCGAAGGCGAGGATCGACGGCGATCACGAGCAGCAGGATGCCGATCGAGAGGGTGCCGATGCCGTCCCACATCGGGTCGTCGGTGAGGTGCGCGATCGTGACGCCGAGGAGCGCCAGCACCAGACCGATCAAGGCGCCCAGGTCCTCGAGGAGGACCACCGGGAGCTCGGGGTTCTTCGACCGCCGGATGAACGGTCCACCAGCCGGCGTCGCCCCGCACCTTGTTGGCCTCCACGATCGCGGTGCGGAAGGAGAACGTCTCGAGGACGATCGCCACCAGGAGGATGCCGATGGCGACGCCGACCGACTCGAGCTCGTGGGGGTGGCGGATCTTCTCGACGCCCTCGAAGGTGGCGAAGGCGCCGCCGAGGCTGAACAGCACCATCGCCACGACGAAGGACCAGAAGTAGCGCTCGCGGCCGTAGCCGAAGGGGTGGCTCTGGTGTCCGCCGCCCTGGCTGCCCGCCGGCCGCCGAGCAGCAGCAGCCCCTGGTTGCCGGAGTCGGCGGCCGAGTGGATCGCCTCGGCCAGCATCGACGCCGAGCCGGTGATGAGGAAGCCGACGAGCTTCGACACGGCGATTCCGAGGTTGGCGAACAGCGCGGCGACGACCGCCTTGCTGCCGTGTCCATGTCCGGCCATCGGCGCAGCGTACGTCGGGTCGTGCCAGGATCCGGACCCATGACGTACTTGGACCTCGCGGAGGCGGATCCGCACGCGCCGGCGGTCGACGACCTCACCCGGACCCGGTCGCGCGGCGAGCTGGTGGAGCGTGCCCTGCGCATCGGGCACTGGCTGCACGACGAGGCCGGCGTCGACTTCGGCGGCCACGTCGCCGTGCTCATGGGCAACCGCGTGGAGATGGTCGACCTGCTGATGGCGTCCCAGCTCTCCGGCATCTGGCTGACCGCCGTGAACTGGCACCTGACCGCCGCCGAGGTGGCGTACATCGTCGAGGACTCCGGGTCGACGGTGGTGTTCGTGGATCCCGAGCACGAGGCCACCGCCCGCGCCGCCGTCGAGCAGGTGCCAGGCGACGTCCGCATCGTGGTCGCCGGTCCCGAGCTCGAGGCCATCAGCACCTCCGGTTCCACGGAGATGTTCCCGCTCGACGGTCCGGGCGGCGGCACGATGCTCTACACCTCGGGCACCACCGGTCGGCCCAAGGGCGTGAAGCGCTCGCGCCAGCCGAGCCTCCAGCAGACGTTGATGATGGGCGGGGCCGCGGGCA
>CAVSIC010000001.1:0-324156 GCA_963727905.1 uncultured Microthrixaceae bacterium | reverse complement strand
CCAGACGTCGGCGCCGCATCGGCGTGATCGGAGCCGCCGTGCTGGCCGGCGTGGTCCTCAGCGCGGGCAGCGGCGGTGCCGACACCGTGGAGGCTCCGGCCACGTTCGGGCGCCAGGCGTACTACACGTACCCGATCACCCAGATCACCCCGCCGGTGCTCCGCAACGGCTTCCCGCCGGCCACGGCCTGCCTCGTCGCCGGCCTCGTGGGGGTGCCGCAGGTGTGCGGCAGCGAGGTCCAGCAGGTGGTGGCGCTGCTCGGACTGGGCGACGGCCTCCCGATCCTGGTCACCCCCGACGGGGACCTGGCCCAGCCGATCTTCCCGGGCACCACGCCGATCGGCATGCTCGGTGGCCAGGCCCGGTACCTGTCGGGCTTCCAGATCTCCTTGCCCGCCCTGCCGGCGGGGGAGCGGTTCGCCTCGTTCGAGCTCGTCTTCCACCAGGACGGCCTGAACTTCGCCATCGAGTCGCCCGCGGTGCGCGACGTCGTCCTGCAGATCGTCTCCCAGCTCGAGGGTCAGAACCCCCAGCTGATCGCCGACGCCATCCAGCGAGCGCTGTCCGGTGAGGTGCCGCTGGCCGCGGAGACGATCACCGGCATCGAGGCCTGCCCCACCGTCGACCCGTGGAACGGGGGCCCGGCCCAGGGCGCGTCGCTCGACGGCACCCGCGTCCCGAGGGTGAACTGCCTGGCCGGGACCTCCGGCGAGTTCGACCCCGCCGCCGGCACCTGGACCTTCGACCTCACGTTCGCGGCGCAGGCGTGGACCACCGGCCTCGATGGGAGCGAGCCGCTCGCCAACGAGGGCATCCTGCTCCGCCCCGCCGGCGCCCCGAACCTCGCCTACGGCGACCCCGACCTCTCCACCAACTGGATCGTGTCGCTGGCCGACAACACCGCCGCCGCCGGCCTCCGACCGGTGATCCGGTACTCCACCACCCCCGACGACTCCGCCGCCGGCGACGGCGGGGCGTTCCTGCCCGGCGACTCCTTCGAGATCCCGATCGCCGGCGACACCGGGTTCGACCTGGGCGGCGTCCCCGTGGGCGGGGGCGGCTCCACGGTCGGCGCCCTGCGGGCCCGCTACGCCGAGGGCGAGCACACCGGCGGCGACCCGCAGACCCCCGGCTGGGTGTGGATCGGCCTGCCCCTGCTGGCCGCCGGCGCCCTCCTGCTCACCGACGCGCTGCGGGCCCAACCGGCCCTCGCGCGGCGCCGTCCCGGCGCCCTGACCCGACTCGAGCTCCGCCTCGACGAGGAGGACATCACATGACCCGACGGACCACAGCGACGACAGACCCGCGACTCGTGCAGGCCGCATCGGTCGCGATCGGGCTCGGGCTGCTCGCCGCCGCCTGCGGGCAGAAGCCGGGCACGCACGACGCCGCCAAGGACGCACCGCCGCAGATCATCGTGGAGTCGGGCTCGGGCGGGCCTGCCGCCACCGACGCCGGCGCGGCCCCCACCGACGTGGCCCCGGACGCCACCACCGGCGGCACCCCGGGCGGCACCACCGGCGGCACCGCCGGTGGCACGACCGGGGGCACGGGCGGCGCCGCGGCGCTGACGCTCACGGGCAAGGACACCACCGGCACGAGCGCCGACACGATCACCGTCGGCCTGCACGCGCCGGTCACGGGTGCCGCGCCGCTGCCGGCGGCTTCGTTCGAGAAGTCCAACGACCTCTACTGGCGCTGGGTGACCGAGACCAAGGGCGAGAAGGTGCTCGGCCGGTCGAAGGTCAAGGTCATCTTCAAGGACGACAAGTACACGCCCAACACGGCCATCCAGGCCTGCCGCGAGGAAGCGTCCCAGTCGTTCCTGCTGGCCGGGGCCGGCGGCACCGACCAGATCCAGGCGTGCGCGCAGTTCGCCAACCAGTCGAAGGTGCCGTACCTCTCCGCCGGCGTCACCGAGGCAGGCCTCAAGGACCTCGACACCTACTTCGGCTTCGGCATGTCGTACCCCGCCCAGACCGAGCTCCTGGCCCAGTACGTGAAGAAGAGCTTCCCGGGCAAGAAGGTCGGCGCCATCATCACCAACACGCCGAACTTCGACGACGCCGCCAACGCCTGGGACGCGGCGGTGAAGAAGCAGGGCCTGTCGTACTTCAAGACCCTGCGCCACCCGAA
Source organism: uncultured Microthrixaceae bacterium (assembly GCA_963727905.1). GTDB lineage: Bacteria > Actinomycetota > Acidimicrobiia > Acidimicrobiales > VFJN01 > VFJN01. The sequence continues at coordinate 322,020 of CAVSIC010000001.1, read as the reverse complement.
GGGCAACAACAGCTGGATCACGTCCTACGCCAGCGAGATGAAGGGCGCCGGCGTGCAGGTGCTCTTCATCCTCAGCTCGCCGGTGGACTACATCCAGTTCGCCCAGCAGTCGGGCACCCAGAGCTTCCGGCCGCAGTACGTCGGGTTGGGCATCAGCAAGGGCCTCAACGCCGTGCTCGGCGCGGGGTGCCCCGACGTGGACAAGGGCATCTTCTTCTCGCCCTTCCCCGGCCTCGACTGGGCCCGCCAGAACGTCCCCGAGTTCTTCCAGACCGGCCAGCGCCTCGGCGTCCCGACCGACGACATCGCGCTCGCGCTGTGGGGCCTGGCCTCCGTGGAGCACGAGGCGTTCAAGCGCTACGAGCAGGTCTACAAGAGCACCAAGCTCACCCGGGAGGACTTCGTGAAGATGCTCGAGCAGCAGCAGGGCCTCGCCACGAAGGTCAACCCGCAGCTCTCGTTCAGCCCGTCCAACCACTTCGGGGCCAAGCAGGTCCACGTCCTCCAGGCCGACTGCGCGTCGGGCGAGCACAAGACCCTCGCCACGTTCGCGTCGGGGTTCTGATGAGGGGCCGCTGACGTGGACAAGGTGATCGAGGTCCTGGTGTTCGGGTCCCAGCGGGGCGCCGTGTTCGCGCTCGTCGGGCTGGGCCTGGCCCTCGTCTACAAGGCCACCCGGATCCTGAACTTCGCCCAGGGCGAGCTCGGCACCGTGCCGGCGTTCGTCGCGCTGATGGTGATGACGGGCTTCGAGACCACCGGCGATCAGGTGGCCGACAAGGGGCTGCTGATCCCGGCGATCATCGCCGCGGTCGCCGTCGGGGCGGTGCTCGGCGTGGGCCTGTACCTCATCGTGATCCGACCGCTCGGCAAGGTCTCCCCGGTCACCTCGCTGGTGGCCACCGCGGGCGTCGCGCTGCTGCTCACCACGATCGAGATCAACCTCTTCGAGGCCAAGGCCCGACGGTTCCCCCGGCCGGTGTCGGGTGGCTTCCGCCTCATCGGCACCGACGTGATCGTCGACTGGCACGCGATCGTGATCCTCGCCGCGCTGGCCGCTGCAGCGCTGGCCCTCGCCGCCTTCTTCCGCAGCGCCCCTGGCGTGGCCCTCCTGGCCACCGCCGAGGACGCCTACGCCGCCGAGCTCCAGGGCGTGCCGGTGGAGCGGATGCGGGCGATGGCCTGGGGCGCGGCCGGAGCGCTCGGCGCGCTGGCCGGCGTGCTCGGCGCCGGTGTGTTCGAGAGCCTCACCCCCGGCATGGTCACGGCCACCTTCATGATCCCGGCGTTCACCGGCGTCGTGCTCGGCGGCATCACCTCGATGCCGGGAGCCGTGGCGGGCGGGTTCATCCTCGGCATCGTCAGCCAGGCCGCCATCCAGATCGTCACCACCCTCGAGCTCGACGTCCCCGGCCCGCCGCAGCTGGCCGTGCTGGTCGTCCTCCTCGGCGTGCTGCTCGTGCGGCCGCAGGGCCTCCTGGGGCGGGGCACGTGAGCGGGGGCCGCGCGCCCCGGCTGGTGGCCCTGGGCCTGATCGCCGCGATGATCCTGCTCATCCCGCAGTTCGTCCCGGACATCTACATGAACATCGTCGCCCGCGCCGCGGTCTACGGGATCGTGGCGCTGTCGATGAACGTGCTCGTCGGCTACACGGGCCAGGCGTCGCTCGGGCACGCCGCGTTCCTCGGGCTCGGCGCGTTCGCGTCCGGCTACGCGCTCACCGAGCTGGGGATGCCGTTCGGCGCCGCGATGGTGGTCGCCGCGATGTGCGGCATGGCCGCCGCCCTCGTGCTCGGAGGCGTGGCCCTCCGGGTGACCGGTCTGTACCTCGCCCTGGTCACCATCGCGTTCGGGCTCTTCGCCCAGGAGACGCTGTTCAACATCCGCTTCCTCACCGGCGGCGGGGCGGGGCAGCCGGCGGCTCGCCCGTCGATGTTCCAGAGCGACCTCCGCTACGCCTACTTCTGCATCGCCATGCTCGGCCTGGCCCTCCTGTTCGACTGGCGCCTCACCTCCACCCGCCCCGGCCGCGCCATCCAGGCCCTGCGTGACGAGGAGCGGGTGGCGGCGTCGTGGGGCATCGACGTCACCGGTCACAAGCTCCTCTCCTTCGTGATCTCGGGGGGCATGGCCGGCGTGGCCGGCGCGCTGTTCGCCTCGATCGAGCAGATCGTGTCCAAGGAGGACTTCGGGCTCAGCCTGTCGCTCACGTTCCTGCTGATGACCGTGGTCGGCGGGGCCGGATACCGCGCCGGCGTCGTGCAGGGCGGCGTGCTCTTCGCCATCCTCCCCACCCTCCTCGACCGGGCCCACGAGAACTTCCACTTCTTCCCGTTCACGGCCCTGAAGGCCACGTGGGAGCCCGCCATCGGCGCCATCCTCCTGCTCCTCACCCTCACGATGTTCCCGGGCGGCATCGCCCAGCAGCAGTGGCCGCTCCTGCGGTGGCTGCGGGGCGGTCCGTTCCAGAAGGACCCCGACGCGTTCACGGCGCAGGGAGGGAGCATGGGTGTCCGGCCCTAGCACCACTGGATCTTCCACCGCGCCCCGCCTCGCCGACACCGAGGCGCTGCTCGAGGTGAACGACGTCTCGATCCAGTTCGGCGGCGTCCGCGCGCTGAGCGACGTGACCCTGCGGGTCGGGCCCGACGAGATCGTCGGGATCCTCGGACCCAACGGCGCCGGCAAGACCACGCTCTTCAACTGCGTGTCGGGCTTCTACTCACCGACCCGCGGTCGGGTGCGCCTGTTCGGCGAGGACGTCACGGGCCTCCGCCCGGATGCCCGGGCCCAGCGGGGTCTCGGTCGCACGTTCCAGCAGGTCGGGCTCGTGCGCAGCTTCACGGTGATCGAGAACCTGGTGGTGGCGCAGCACGGGAGCATCCGGTCGAGCAGCCTGGCCAGCCTCTTCGGCACCCCGGCCGCGATGCGGGAGGAGCGCCTGCTCCGCAAGCGGGCGATGGACGTCCTCGACTTCATGGGCCTCGCCGACTTCCGCGACCGCCGCATCGGCGGGCTGCCCTACGGCACCCTGAAGATGGTCGAGGTTGCCGCGGTGCTGGCCACCGACCCGTCGATCCTGATGCTCGACGAACCGCTGGCGGGGGCCAGCGGCGAGGAGGGGAGCGCGTTCTGCGACCGCGTCGAGCTGATGCGCTCGGAGCTGGGGCTGTCGATCATCCTGATCGAGCACCACGTCCCGTTGGTGCTCCGCACGTCGGACTACGTCTACGTCCTCAACTTCGGGGCGATGCTGGCCGAGGGCACGCCCGAGCAGGTCCGCGACAACTCCCAGGTGGCCGAGGCCTACATGGGCGAGGGGGCGAGCACCCTTGCCTGAGACCCCCGTGGTCGAGCTCGACGGGATCACGGCGGGCTACGGCGCGCTGCCGGTCCTCCACGGCCTCTCGCTGTCCGTCGGCGCCGGCGAGGTGGCGGTGATCCTCGGGCTCAACGGGGCGGGGAAGTCCACCGCCATGAAGGTCCTCTGCGGCGCGGTGCCCGCCACGGGCGGGGCCGTGCGGCTCAACGGCGAGGACATCACCGGCCTGTCCACGGCCGCGTGCGTGAAGGCCGGGATCGTGATGGTCCCCGAGGGCCGGCACGTGTTCGGCGGCCTCACCGTCGAGCGGAACCTCCAGGTGGGGGCGTGGACGCAGCGGGGTGACAAGGCCTGGGTCGAGGCGCAGCGCGAGCACGTCTACGAGGTGCTTCCCCGGCTCGCCGAGCGCCGCACCCAGGTCGCCGGCACCCTGTCCGGGGGCGAGCAGCAGATGCTCGCCATGGGCCGAGGCCTCATGGCCCGTCCGGCGGTGCTGGTGGTCGACGAGGCGTCGCTGGGCCTGGCGCCGGTGATCGTGAAGGAGATCCTGCGGATCGCCCGCGAGCTGGCCACCGACGGGACCACGGTGCTCCTGGTGGAGCAGAACGTCAGCGCCCTCGAGGTGGCCGACGTCGGCTTCTTCGTGGACCAGGGCGTGGTGACCGCCACGCTCCGGGGCAAGGAGCTGTCCGACGGCGAGCGGATCCGCAGCCTCTACCTCGGGTAGCTGCGAGGGGCTGGCCGACAGCGCGAGCTACGAGGCCTTGAGCTTGCGGCGGGCGGCGGGCTTGCCCTTGGGGTCGACGATGTCCTCGCGGGCCTCCGTGAGCGCCTCGAGGCGGGTGAGGAGCTCGGCCTGGTCGGCCCGACGGGCCTGCACGTTGATGACCGTGAGGCCCGCACCGATGAGGCCCAGGCCCACCATGCCGCCGCTGATCACGTAGGGGAGCTGCCCCTCGACGTAGTCCTTGCCGGCGGCGCCGTTCCAGGCGAGGAAGAGGGCCACGAAGCCCGCCACCACCAGCAGCACCCCCGCGCTCACCGGTGATCCGGTCGCCCACTTCCGCATGGCGGTGACCCTAGTTCCGGAACCCCGCCCAGGTTCGGACCGCCTGGTTGTCCAGAACTAGAACGTGTTCTAGTCTCGGGCCATGGCGAAGTTCGACCTGGTCATCACCAACGGCATCGTCGTCGACGGGACGGGCCTGCCCCGGCGCCGAGCCGACGTCGCCGTGAAGGACGGCCGGATCGCGGCCATCGGCTTCGTCGAGGCGAGCGAGGGCGATCGGGTCATCGACGCGGCCGGCATGGTGGTCGCCCCGGGCATCGTCGACCCGCACACGCACTACGACCCCCAGCTGACCTTCGAGCCCTACGGCACCTCCAGCTGCTTCCACGGCGTCACCACGGTGGTGGCCGGCAACTGCGGCTTCTCGGTGGCCCCGCTCAAGCCCGGCGACGCCCCGTGGCTCATCCAGCTCTTCGCCCGGGTGGAGGGGATGGACGCGTCCGCCCTCGAGGGGATCCCCGTCGACGGCTTCGAGACGTTCCCCGAGTTCCTCGAGTCGATGCGCGGGAAGATCGGCATCAACGCCGCGTTCTACATCGGCCACTGTGCGCTCCGCCGCTACGTGATGGGCGAGGACGCCCAGACCCGCGAGGCCACCGACGCCGAGGTGGCGGAGATGGCCACGATCGTGCGCGACGCCATGGCGGCCGGCGCCGCCGGCTTCTCGAGCACCCACTCGCCGACCCACTTCGACTCCGCCGACCGGCCGGTGCCCAGCCGCCTCTCGAGCCTCGACGAGCTCAAGGCCCTCTCCGAGGCAGCGGGGCGCAGCGGCAGCGGCTCGCTGGCCTACCTGCCCGGGTCGGCCGTCGGCGGCATCACCGCCGACGACGAGCAGCTCCTCATCGAGATGTCGCTGCTCTCGCGCATGCCTGTGATCATCCAGGGCCTGGGCGCCCGCTCGAAGGTCGACGCCCCCACGGCCGGCTGGGACAACGCCAAGCGGTTCGTCGACGAGGCCACCGCCCAGGGCGCCGCCGTGTACTCCATGGCCATGTCGAAGCCGTTCAACCGCACGTTCGACCTCGCCGCCGGCACGAAGCTCTACGAGGGCGCGCTCCAGCTCAACCGGCTCTTCACCGAGGCGACCACGGTGGAGGAGCGGCTGGCCCTCATCGCCGATCCGGCGTTCCGCGACGCCGCCCGCGACTCGGTCGACCAGCCCAACCGCGACCCCGACGCCGGCCCGACCCTGCCGCCGCCGGCCTGGACGGTGCTGCACGTCAACAAGGTCTCCAAGCCGGAGAACGACAAGCTCGTCGGCCGCTCCCTCGTCGACGTCGCCACCGAGCGGGGCCTGCACCCGACCGACGCGTTCCTCGACATCGCCGCCTCCGAGGACCTCGCCGTGGAGTTCCTCTGGAAGACCGAGACGCCGGAGTGGATCGAGGGCACCAAGATCGCCCAGGACGACCCGCACATGATCGTGGGCACGTCCGATGGCGGCGCCCACCTCGACCGCGACGACGGTGCCGAGGCCCACACCTGGTTCCTCCAGCACTGGGTGCGCGAGTGGGGCGGGTTCACGCTCGAGGAGGGCGTCCGCCAGATCACCGCGATCCCCGCCGCGCTGTGCGGCTTCACCGACCGCGGGCTGCTCCTCAGCGGCTACGCCGCCGACATCATGGTGTTCGACCCGGACACCGTCGGCCCCGACCAGAAGTACCTCGCCCACGACTTCCCCAACGGCGCCGCCCGCTGGACCTCGAAGCCGCAGGGCGTGCACGCCACCATCGTCAACGGCGTGCCGATCGTGATCGACGGCGAGCTGCAGGCCGACGCCGGCCTCCCCGGCCACGTGCTGTCGCCGGGGGGTTCGAGCTGATGCGGGGTCTCGTCTGGACGGGTGAGCTCGAGGTCCGCGACGACGTCGAGGTCCGCGGGCCGAAGCCCCACGAGGTCGTGGTCCGCATCGTGAACGCCGGCCTCTGCCACTCCGACGTGTCCGTGCTCGACGGCACCATCCCGTTCCCCACCCCCGTGGTCCTCGGCCACGAGGGGGCCGGTGTGGTGGAGGAGATCGGGTCGGCGGTGCGCAAGGTGCAGGTCGGCGACCACGTGGTGCTCACCACGCTGGGCAGCTGCGGCCTGTGCGACGCGTGCGACAGCGGCCGTCCCACCCACTGCCGGGACACCGCGGGTCGGCTCAGCCGCCCGTTCACCGTCGGCGGCGAGAAGGCGTACCAGTTCGCCAACGCCGGCGTCTTCACCGAGCGCACCGTCGTGGCCGAGAGCCAGGCCGTGGTGATCGACAAGGACATGCCGCTCGACGCCGCCTGCCTCATCGGCTGCGCGGTGGTGACCGGCGCCGGGGCCGTGCTCAACCGGGCCAAGGTCCAGCCGGGCGAGACCGTCGCCGTGATCGGCGCCGGCGGCATCGGCCAGTCCGTCATCCAGGCCGCTCGCCTCTCCTCGGCCGGGCGCATCGTGGTCATCGACGCCAACCCCGGCAAGGAGGCCGTGGCCCGCCAGTTCGGCGCCACCGACTTCCTCGACGGCTCGGCGCTCACCGGTGAGGGCGAGCTGGTCGCCGCCGTGAAGGACCTCGGCCTGCCCAACGGCGTGGACTACGCCTTCGAGTGCGTCGGCCACCCCGGCCTGATCCGCAACGCCATCGACCTGCTCGACTGGGGTGGCAGCTGCGTGCTGCTGGGCGTGCCGAAGATCGGCACCGAGACGTCGTTCGTGATCAACACGCTCTACAACGACAAGTCGATCATGGGGTGCCGCTACGGCAGCACCCGCCCGCACCACGACATCCCGATGTTCGTGCGCTTCTGCCTCGACGGCCGCCTCGACCTCCAGAGCATGGTCAGCCAGGTCTACGACCTCGCCGACGTGCAGACGGCGCTCGACGACCTCCACCACGGCAAGCTCAACCGCGGCGTCCTGTCTCTGTAGCTAGCCGGCGGTGTTGAGGGGGGCCAGCGTGGGATCGCTGCTGCGACCGGCGACGGCGGCGACGAGGGTCTCGTCGTCCAGCTCCACGTCGATGCCGTCGCCGTGGACTCGTGTGCGGCCGGGGCCCGTGACCTCCACGCTCAGGTGAGGGTGCGACTCGGTCACGGCGAACCGGGAGAACGGCGCCCGCCAGGCCGTGCGCTCCACCCGGTCGGCATCGTCGGGGACGTGCATGTCGTCGGCGTGCGTGGCCAGCTCGGACGCGAGGTGGAAGGCCTGCCACAGACCCGAGTAGGCGCCGATGCTCGAGTCGACGTCCCTGTCCCCGCGGTCGCGGAACCCGGCCCGGTTGCGCTCGTCCTGCTCGATCCACTCCGCCAGGAGCTCGGAGGGCGACCGGTCGGCGACGAGGGCGATGCCGATGGTGTTGAAGCTGTCGAGGTCGGTCGCGCCCTGCTCTCCGAAGCGCTGCATGAGGTCGGCGACGTCGCCGGACAGGCAGGCGGCGAAGTACTCCTGCTCGGCCAGGAGGTGCGCGAGCACGTCGCGGATGGTCCAGCCCTCGCACTCCGAGGGGGCATCCCACTCCGCATCGTCGTCGGGCCGTCCGCGCAGGTGGTCGGTGAGGCGGGCCGCCTCCCGGTCCCACGCGGCGTAGGGGTCGATCCCAGCGAGGTGCGAGTCATCCGGCATGCCGTCATCCTGCTCTGCTCGAGCCGCGTGTGCTCGGCGGAACTCCTTCGCTCCGGGTCGCCCCCGTGGGCAACGATCCTTCGCCGTGGGATGGCTGACGGCGGAGGACCTGGCCCGATTCGGGCGCGAGGGCTACCTGGTGCTGCGCGACGCGGTGTCGGAGAAGCTCCTGGTCGAGGCCGACGCCGAGGTCGACGAGCTGGTGGCCACCGGCGACGCCGCGCCGGCGGAGCAGCCGGACGGCACCGGGTGCCGACCGTGGTTCGGCTCGGTGGCCGGGCTGCCCCGCTGCGCGGACCTCCTGCACCGGTCGCGGGCCGTCGAGGCGGCCCGCGAGCTGGTGGTCCCGCACCCGATCGACATCGCGTTCGACACCGTGCAGGTGGCGACGACCATCCCGCCGTACTCGCACATCCCGGGGGCGCCGCACATCGACGGCCATCACGATCCCACCGCCGAGCGGCCGGCCTCGTTCACGATGCTGGCCGGCGTGGCGTTGACCGACCAGCGGGCGCCGCAGTCGGGGAACCTCTGGGTCTGGCCTGGATCGCACCTCGGCCACCAGGCGCTGTTCCAGGAGCGGGGCACCCGGGTCCTCGGTCCGGTCGGCGGCCACGCCGTCTGGCTCGACCCGCCGCTTCGACCAGGGTCCGGGCACCGAGCTGATGCTCGGCCGCGGCGATGTCGTGCTGTCCCACTTCCTCCTCGGCCACAACAAGGGCGGCAACACGAGCCCGGTCGTCCGCCGGACGATCTACTTCCGCCTGCAGGTGCCCGGCCACGTCGATCGGTGGGAGGCCACCTTCCTCGACCCCTGGACCGAGTACGCCCCGGTGCGGGCGGCGCTCGACTCGGGCTGACCGGCCCAAATGGGCCGTTTGCCTCATGCGGGTCCGGCGGGGGCGGGCGGATGCTGACGGGGTGCGGCGCTGGCTCGCGATCTGGATCGCCGGGATGGTCCTGGCCGGCTCGGCCGCGGCAGGCGCGCGGTCCGGTGACGACGGTGATCGGACGCCGCTGAGCGTCGGCGGGGGAGCCGATGGCGCCACCACCAGCTCCACGACCACCACCACCGTGGCCCCGACCACGACCGTGCCGACCACCGCCGCGCCCTCGTCCACCCCGCGCCGGTCGACTTCCACCACCGCGGCCCCCTCGGCCCCTGGCCTCGCGGTCGACACGGTGACCGTGGACCAGTCGGGCGCCTACATCGTCCGGCGGGACGGGTCGGGCCTGCGGCAGCTCATGTCCGGCTGCGCCGTCGACCGGTATCGCACCTGGGCGGGCTCGGGTGCGATCGTGGCGATGACGGAGCTCAACGGGCCCGCCACCCGGATCTCCGTCCAGGGCGGCAGCACGCCCTGGACCCTCCCGCCGATCACCGATCGGTGGGGGCGGACGGCTCCGCTCCGCGGCATCGGCAGCCCCTCGCCCGACGGGAGCCGCACCGCGCTCGACCTTCGGCGGCGACACCGAGTTCGGCACCGCGCTGGTGGACCTCGCCGCACAGAGGACCCAGGTCGTCGTGTGGGGAGACAACCCCGCTCCCTCGTGGTCGCCCAAGGGCGAGATCCTGCTGACCGACGGAATGGGCAGGACGCAGCTCCTGGCCGCCGACGGGACCGTCCTGCGGGACTGGGCCCAGAGCCCGCTCGGGTACCACTCGCCGTACCTGCAGTGGTCACCCGACGGCCGTCGGCTGGTGTCGACCGCGGGCGGCATGAACATGAACCAGCTGCTCGTCTACGACCCGCACACGAACACCTCACGGGACCTCCCCCAGGTGGGGCAGGGCTTCAACCTCGTGCAGTGGGCCGGCAACGACCGCCTGGTCCTCGCCGACGCCGGCACCGACCACGTGGTGAAGCCGAGCCTCCACCTCCTCGACCTCGCGTCCGGCCGCCTCACCGACATCGCCGAGGCCGCTGGATGCCCGCGGTCCCGGTCGACGGCCAGGTCGTCGCCTACGAGGACCGCACCGACTACCGCGGCATCAAGGTGGCCACGATGGACGGCCGCCGCACCGCTGACCTCGTGCGCGTCCCCGACGGCTTCGGCATCTCCCCGGTGTCGTGGTCGCCCGACGGCACCTGGCTGCTGTTCGATGCCTGCGCCCGCCCGCCTCGCACCGGCGGTCTGCCGGTCACCTGATCAGGTCGGGAACCAGCTGCACCCGGTAGACGTCGAGCGGCTCCCGCCTTGCCCTTCAGCGTGAGCTGCTCGGGCGTGCCGATCGGCGCGTCGAGGTGCTCGGCGAGCCGGGCCGACAGCACGACCTCGCCGCTGGCGGCCTGGCCCTGCAGCCGGGAGGCGGTGTTGACGACGTCGCCGACGGCGGTGAAGTCGTGCACGGCGGCGTTGCCGATGTTGCCGATGAAGGCCTCGCCGAAGTCGATGCCGATCCCCAGCTGGAGCTCGGGCCCGTTCCGGGTGCCGTAGCCGATCCGCTGCAGGAGCTCGCGGGCGTGGTCGACCATGACGGTCGCCGCCGCCCGTCGGTCGGCGTCGGTGACGTCTCCGACGGCTCCGAGCATGGACGGGAGGTAGAGCGCCATGACCTCGTCGCCGATCAGCTTGTCGATCAGCGCCTCGGGGAAGAACACCTTCTCCGCGTGGGCGTAGAAGCGGCGCAGCTGCGCGGTGGCCTGCTCGGGCGTGACGAGCTCTGACGACGTGGTGAAGCCGCGGAGGTCGGCGAACAGCACCCCGACCTCGGTCGTCATGCCCCCGGGCGGCGCCATCTCCACGCAGGTCGCGCAGATGTTGGGGTTCTTGCGCGACGGCTTGTAGCCGAACCGCTTCACGACGAACGCGCCGAAGCCGGCGAACGGCGCTCCGCAGTAGCCGCACCTCGGGGTCGACGGGAGCGCCCGCATGACGCGCTTCATCGCCCGGGTCTGCGGCTGCGCCCCGAACCGGAAGTACGCCTCCCAGTCCTCCGGCCCGAGCGGCTCGCCCCGCCCCTTGTGGGCCGTCCGACGAAGGTTCCGCATGGCGATGCGTCGCATCACCGGCAACCGCTCGTCCGTCATGCCAGAAGGGTAAACGGGCGGCGCGGCGTCAGCCCGCGACCGTTCAGGACCAGGCGAACCAGCGGGCGTCGAGGCGCTCGTGGCAAGGCGGTTCGTAGGCGGATCGGATCGGTGCGGTGGGCGGGAGCTCAGCAGCTCCGAACCCCGGTGGTGAGATCACCCGCCCCAACCCGTCGCGGAACCGCAGGGTGCCGCCTTCGGGATCCCCGTCGATCAGGAGCTCGCCGAGGTGGAGCTGCCGGTGGTGCCTGGGGCACAGGCAGACGAGGTTCGGCGGGATCGTGAGGCCGCCGTCGCGCCAGTGCTTCAGGTGGTGGGCGTGCAGCCAGCGCTTCTGGTCGCAGAGCGGGTGGGCGCAGCCGCCGTCGCGGTGCTCGAGGTACCGGCGGAGCCGACGGTTCGGCGTGCGCTCGCTCGGGGTGATCCCGACGAGCTTGCCGTCCCGGTAGAGGTAGACGAGCACCTTGGCGTCGCAGGCGAGGTAGCGAGCCACGGAGTCGGCGACGTGCTCACCGAGGTGCAGTCGCCCAGAGCCGTAGCCACCGTGCGCATCGAGGTCATGGTGGAGGACGACCTGGTGCCGCTCGCCTCGATGACCGGTGCGCTGGAGCGTCGCGTCGAGCGCGTCAGCGGCCTCCGAAGCCATCCGCAGGTAGGCATCCGCCCAGCCGACCTGCTGGAGATCTGCGGCGCTGACCTCCGCGTCCGCGGCCAGATCGGCCCGGTCACGGAACTCGGTGTCGCGGGCCGCCGTGAGGCCGACGAGGAACGTGGCCCACTCGTCCGGCGGCAGCAGCACATGCCCCTCGCCCCACCCGTCCGCGTAGGTCTGCACCTGGGCCGACCGCCGGCGCCCGTTCGAGTCGGCGTCGGGCGCATCCGGATCCGGGAGCTCCGGCAGCGAGGCCAGCAGCCGGGTGAGCTGCGAGATCATCAGGAGGGGAGCGAGCCCCGCCACCTGCCGGTCGCGCTCGGCCGGCACCCGCCGCGAGATCCGGGTCATCGCGTCCTCGGTGATCCGACCGTCGGCGAAGGCGGCCCAGCACATCGGCAGCTCGTCGCGTCGCTGCGCGATCCGCAGCAGTCCCTCCGCGCGGTGTCGGGACACGTTGGCCTTCCACCGCACCCAATGCTCCGGCGTGAGCCCGGAGCCGGCGTGCGCCTCCGTGGTGAGCAGCTCGCCGATCGCCTCGACCAGCGTGACCGTCGCGAGGTTCACCGCCGACATCGCGGCGACGGCGAGGTCGTGGCACCGGTCCCACGCGTCGACCGAGGAGCGAGTGCTCCCTGCTTCCCGGTCGAGGATCGTCATGTCCCAAGGGTACGAAGGGGGTGTGACAGTCCTCGAAAGGTCAGGTGATCGTGCGAAGGGCGAGCGCGAAGGCTGCGATCAGCACGACCAAGCCGATGCAGGTCACCAGGATCGGCACGACGAGATCGCCGTTTGAGATCGTCCGTCGTCCGCCGCGCGCCGGATGAGCCGCGCCCCACGCGCGAGCGCAGCGCTGCGCTCGAACGTGCCTTCCCAGGTCCACTGGTTGTGCCGGAAGGTCGGCCAACCCCGTCCATCGCCGTGGTCAGGCGAATCGGCCCGAGTCCGACGACCTCGACGCTTGCCCATCGAGCCCATGCCGGCACCGTATCTGCGCTCTCGAGATGGGTGACGGCCACTCAACGGGTGGCGGCGAGGATCGCGGCGGCGACCTGCTCCAGCGGTGCGGTCGCATCCACGATCGTGGCGCTCCGGTGCCGGTACATGTCCTCCAGCACCGCGTTCCATCCGAGCACGAGGGCGAGCTCGTCGGCGGTCGCGCCGAAGTCGTCGGGGCCTCGGGTGGCGAGGCGCGCCCGGATGGTGTCGTCATCGGCGGTGAGGAGGACGACCGTGGTGAACAGGTCCCAGGCCTCGTCCTCGTTCGCCACGCTGCCGGCGAGGTACCAGGTGTCATCACCCGACTCGTCGGCGAGGTCACGCACCTTCGGGACGTCGATGATCCAATCGTGGTCCGCCGCCCAGCCATCGGGACGGTCGTCTACGGGTCGATCGACGATCGTCCCGGAGGCCCGGTGGCGCCACACGCTGAACCCGAGGTCCGCGTCCCAGGCCTGGTGCCCGAGCGCGACGAGGTGCTGCACGAGCGTCGACTTCCCCGTCCCCGACACCCCCGTGATCCAGCAGAGCCCCATGGCGCCGACGCTACGAGTGCAGCGCTTCGAGGTGATCCACGATCTGCTGGGCGGCCTCCGCCGGCGGGAGCGTCGTGGTGTCGAGGAGCAGTGACCCGTCGGGCACGATGAGCTCGCGCGTCTCCACGAGCTCGCGCACGCCGGCGGGGTCGATCCACTTGCGGAGCCCGGCCCGGTCGGGGTTCGGCACGCGCTCCACGAGCACGTCGACGTCGCACGTCAGCGCCACGGGCACGTAGGCGCTGCCCCGCCGCTCGGCGAGCTCGACGACACGGCGGGCAGCCGCCTCGTCCAGGGGTTGGCCGGCGATCAGCACGTTGGTGACTACGAACGACCAGTCCGGCGGCGAGAGGTCCTCGATCGCCGAGAAGACCACCTCCCGAACCTCACCCACCCGGTCCCAGACCCCGGCGGGCAGCGCACTCGTACCGTCGGCGCCCACGACGTCGAGGATCAGGTTTCCGGTGCGGTGGTTGTCGAGCAGCACGGCGTGCCGGCCCCGTGCGGCCATCTCGTCGACGACCGCGAGGGCGATGGTGCGCTTGCCGACCGCCGGAGCCCCGGTGAGGTGCACGATCGGCGCCGGGGTCACCATGCGGCTAGCCGACGACCTCGAAGGTTGCTGCCAACGGGACGCCGAAGTCCGCCCCGGCTCCTTCCGCCGCCTCGCGGAGGAAGCGAGCGGAGTCCTCGGGGTCACCGTCGAGGTTCTCGAGGTAGGCGCGGTGGCAGGCGAGCGATGCGAGGCCGGCGCCGAAGCTGGCGGTCACGTCGACCGCGTGGGTCGACTGCGGGCTCCCGCTGAACGCCACGAAGCGCACGCCACCCCAGGCCTCCCCCCGGTCGCGGAACATCCAGGGGTTGGCGGCGTCGCGCACGGCGTCGAGCAGCGCCCGGCCGACGGCGCGGTGGTCGGCGTGGTTCCACGACGGGCCACCCCACGAGTCGCGGTGGTTGATCGACAGCACCACGTCGGGCCGATGGCGGCGGATCGCGGCACTGAGGCCGGCCCGCAGCTCGAGGCCCTCCACGACCGAGCCGTCGGGCAGGCCGAGGAACTCGACCTCGGTGACGCCCACCGCTGCGCACGATGCACGCTGCTCGTCCCGTCGGAGCGGCCCCGCTTCCTCCGGAGGCATCGCCTGGATGCCCGCCTCGCCGTCGGTGACGAGGACGTAGGCGATGCGCTTGCCCTGCCCCGTCCACCGGGCAACGGCCGCCGCGGCGCCGTACTCCATGTCATCGGGGTGGGCGACGACCGCAAGGGCGCGGCTCCAGTCCTCGGGCACGGGCTCCAGCTTCGCCATGCCGGTGACGCTACGCGGGCTCCGACGTCCTCACCGGACCGTTTGGGCGACGATCCAGTCGGTGATGTGCTCGAGCGGCGGGTCGTAGCCGTCGTCGGTGCGCACGGTGAGCGTGGGCAGGCCGAGGTCGGTGCGCATGCCACCTCGGGCCTTGCCATGCTCTCCATGTGCGGGTCTTCCTCCTCGGGGCGCCGTGTGCCGGCAAGACGACGCTCGTCGAGCCGCTGCGCTCCGTCGGCATCACCGTGATCGACACCGACGACGAGATCGTCCGCCTCAACGGTGGGACCTGGCCGGACATCGAGACCAAGAACGCACGCTTCCTGCCCCAGGTCCTCGATGCCGCCGCGGCCCTGGACGAGGTCGTGCTGCTCAACAGCTACCTCCCGCTCGAGCGGACCCGGCAGCTGCGCGGGAGCGGCTTCGTGGTCGCGCTCCTCGACGTGGACCCGGATGAGCTGCGACGCCGGGATGCCGTGCGCCAGGCCGAGGAGGGCTGGACCAACATCGAGTGGCTCGACTGGCACCAGTCGGTGATCCAGGACCACCGGCACGCCGACCTGATCGATCAGGTGATCGACGGACACCAGGATCCGGAGCAGGTCGCGAGGGACGTCGCCGCGGTGCTCCGCGGCTGATCTGTTAGCCGTTCGACAGGTCGAGCCCGAAGGACCCCGGGGCACCGTCGTCGCCGGTGGTCGGCACCGCGATCGTCAGGATGCTGGCGGTCTGCCTGGCGGGAAGCTCCCCGATCGTGAGGGTCACCGCTCCCCACTTGAGCTGGATGCCCTTGCTCTCACCGCTCTGCGCGGCACCAGCGGTGCCCCCTCCTGATACCGCCAAGGTGAGAACGGCGGTCACGCCGGCCACCACTCCGAGGAGCACTCGTCGCATCAGCCCGCCTCCTAGTCGCTGCTTGGGAGGGTACGCCTTCTCGCTCCGTCTGTCCCGGGTGAAGGCACCCCACCTGCGTACGCTTCGGGCGTGACACGAGGCGGGAGTCGGCAGGTGCGGGCGCAGCGGCGCCGGTCGAAGCGGATGGCCCGTGTCGAGCACGACCTCACCGATGCGCAGTGGGCAGCGCTGATGGAGGCGTGGGACGGCTGCGCCTACTGCGCGGGCGTCGGTGCCGCGCTGCAGCGGGACTGCGTCCTGGCCATCTCGCGTGGCGGTCGCTACACCCTGGAGAACGTCGTGCCGGCCTGCCGGTCGTGCAACGCCAGCAAGTGCAACGCCGAGGTCACCGGCTGGATGCGCCGCAAGGGCCTCGACGAGCCGGCCTTCCTCGTCCGCCACCACCAGATCCTGGGCCGGCTGCGAGGGACTTGAGGCAGGATCTGGAGATGCTCCTGGATGGGTTCAACCACGTCGCGGTGGTCACGGGCGACACCGATCGTTTCGTCGCCTTCTACACCGAGGTCTTCGGGGCGGAGGTCCTCGGCCGCCCGGTCGACAACGAGGAGATGCGGCTCACGCTGCTCAAGATCGGCCCCCGCAGTGAGATCAACCTCTTCGAGCAGCGGGGCAGCACCGAGCACGAGCGCCAGACGCCGATGCTCGGCCGCGGACGGCTCGACCACATCGGTCTGCAGGCAGCCACGCTGGAGGCCTTCGACACGATCCGCGACGACCTGATGGCGCGCGGCTGCACCGACGGCTTCGTCACCGACTTCGGCCCGTTCCTCAGCCTCTTCTTCATCGACCCGGAGGGGCTCGAGTGCGAGGTGCTGATCGAGAACCCCGACGGCGTCCCAGGCGTCATGAACGGGCCCGGCACCCCGGCACTCCGCTACCACGCGCCGGGAACGGAGCCGCAGCGATGAGCGAGGGCTACGCCGACGTCAACGGGGTCCGGCTCTGGTACGAGGACCTGGGCGACCCGGCCCACGAGGCCATCGTGCTGGTGATGGGGGCCACGGCCACCGCGATGTCGTGGCCGCAGGAGCTGCTGGACCACCTCGTCGGCGAGGGCTACCGGGTGGTTCGCTTCGACAACCGTGACATCGGATTGTCGACGCACGTCGACTACGCGACGGATCCGTACGTCCTCGCCGACATGGCCCAGGACACGGTCGGGCTCATGGACCACCTCGGCATCGCGCGAGGCCACCTCATCGGCGCGTCGATGGGCGGCATGATCAGCCAGGTGGTGGCGCTGGAGCACCCCGACCGCGTTCGCTCGCTCGGGCTCCTGATCACCAGCGCGGGACCGGACGACCGCCTCTCGCCCACGAGCGGCGAGATGATCGCCGTGGCCACGCGGGAGGTGTCGACCGACGAGGAGCTCGCGCAGCGCGAAGCCGATCTGTGGCGGGTGCTGTCGGGCAGCCGGTTCCCGTTCGACGAGGCCGCCCACCGCGAGCAGGCCGCCCTCGATGCGGCCCGGGGCACCAACCCGAACAGCGCGCACGCCATCGCGGTGTTCACGGCGCCATCGCGCATGGATGCGCTCGCCGCGATCTCCGTGCCCACGGTGATCTTCCACGGCACGGAGGACCCGATCTTCCCCATCGACCACGGCGAGGCGCTGGCGAAGGCGATCCCCGACTCGACCCTCGTGGCGTGGAAGGGCGTGGGCCACGAGATCCCGAAGGAGCTCGCCGAGGAGCTGATCGCCGGGCTGCTGGCCAACCTCGCCGCCGCCCGGGCGACCGCTCCCTGAGCGCTATCCCTCGGGGCGGAGGGCGATGGTGCTCGCGTAGAGGTCGGCCTTGAGCGCGGCGACGATGCCGCGGGCCTTGCCCGAGCGAGCGAGCGCGAGGTCGACCGCAGCCCGCATCAGGTCGCCCTCCGCGGCGCGGGCGTCGACCACGCCGGCGGCCAACGCCGCATCGGCATCCCAGCGACGGCCGGCGAGGATGCTCTCGGCCACCGCGGCGGGGCTGAGCTTGGCCTGGATCAGCGAGAGCTGGAGCGGGTGGAACTGGAGGCCGAGGTCGACCTCGGGGAGGCACAGCCACCCGCGGTCGGCCCGCTGCACCCGCTGGTCGTGGGCGAGGGCGAACATGGCGCCCCAGCCGAAGGCGTGGCCGTTCAGCGCCGCCACCGTGGGCACCGGCGCCGTGAGGAATCGGGCGAGGAGCACGACGGACCGGTCGATGAAGGCCTGGAGGGCGAACCCCTCCATCGACCCGAACAGCTCGAGGTCGTAGCCCTGGGAGTAGGCCTTGCCGTCGCCGACGGTCACGAGGCCCAGCACCCCCTCGTCGGCCTCCACCTGCTCGAGGGCCCCTTCGAGCGCTGTGAGCAGGCCGTCCGTGGCGTTGTTGGGCCCGTCGCCCAGGTGGACGACGAGCACGCCGTCGATCACCTCGGTCGTGGCCATGGGGAAGCGTTCTAGCCGGTCCGCCGATGTGGCACGTCCGATGACCGCTTCGGTGCGCGCGTCGGGTGCCTCAGTCAGAGACCTCGATGCGGCACCGGGGGCCTCTGGCCGCGGCCAGTCGCGCGTCGGTGGTGAGGAGCGTGGCGTCCATGGCCTCGGCGAGGGCCACGTAGAGCGCATCCCAGGACCGCACCGTCGCCCGCAGATCCCAGGCCCGCTCGAGCAGCGGCCTGTGGCTGTACCGCTGGCCCGGCCACGCCCGGAGGTCGTCGACGGCCTGGGTGGCGGCGGTGCGGTCGAGCCCGCCGTGGAGGTGCTGGCGGCGGATCACGCCCAGCACCTCCGCGTCGACGAGGTGCGGCGCGGCGTGATCCTCGTCCGAGGCCAGCCGCTGCCGGATGGCTTCGGCGGCCGGCGTGTCGGCCAGCACCTCGTACAGGCACGACGCATCAACGACCAGCATCGGGCCAGTCCCCGCGCAGCTCGTCGAGCGCCTCGAGGACCTCGCTCGTGCTGGTCGTGGACGGGCGTCGACGGGTCCGCTCCAGCCAGTCGGCCACCGTCGGTCGGGCGGCCAGGCGCGATGCCTCCCGGCGCAGGAGCTCGGGCACGGTGAGGTGGGCGGCGGCGGCTCGCTGGGAGAGGGCGTCGTAGACCTCGTCGTCGAGATCTCGGATCTGGATCGTCTTCGGCATGCGCTTCACGATACGCCGCGATCACGCATGTCGTCATGCGGATCTGCATGACACCAGGCCGACCGGCCGCCCTGTGCCTGGGACGAGAACGTGTTCTACCCTGGGGGGATGGATCCTGCGCTGGAGCTCGGGCATCCCGTCTGGGACGCCGACAACCACTACTACGAGGCCCTCGACGCCTTCACCCGGCACCTGCCGGCGGGGATGGGGCCGCGCTGCGTGCAGTGGGCGGAGATCGAGGGCAAGAAGTACCACGTCGTCGGTGGCAAGGTCAGCCGGGCCGTGGCCAACGCCACCT
The DNA here is from genome assembly GCA_963727905.1 of uncultured Microthrixaceae bacterium. Classification (GTDB taxonomy): domain Bacteria; phylum Actinomycetota; class Acidimicrobiia; order Acidimicrobiales; family VFJN01; genus VFJN01. Next base: position 303,191 of record CAVSIC010000001.1, on the reverse strand, counting down.
TCAACCCCATCTCCAAGCCGGGCTGCCTGAGCGAGTACTTCCGCGGCAACCCCAACAACGTCGACGTCCTCGCCCTGCTCAAGGACAGCGAGCCGATCCGGCCCGAGTACCTCCAGCCCGTCGCCCGCGCCAAGGTGCTCGACGAGCAGGGCCTCGCCGGCTGCTTCATGTACCCGACGCTCGGGATGCTCTACGAGGAGATCCTCAAGGACGACCCCGAGGCCGTGTGCATCACGTTCCGGGCGTTCAACCGGTGGATGGACGAGGACTGGGGCTTCGACCACGAGGGACGCATCCTCAACGCGCCGTACCTCGCCCTGGCCGACGTCGACTGGGCCGTCGAGGAGCTCGAGTGGGCCCTCGACCGCGGCGCCCGGCTCATCGTGATGCGCACCGCCGCGCCCACCACGGCGCTGGGTCGCAAGAACCCGTTCGACCCGATGTTCGACCCGTTCTGGGCCCGGGTGAACGAGGCCGGCATCACCGTGGTGGTCCACGCCGGCGACAGCGGCCGCTCGTCGCAGGGCTACGCCCACGATGGGTTCGCGGCCAACTTCAAGGGCGGCGGCTACGGCCCGTCGATCAAGGGCTTCGACATCGAGACGGCCGTCTACGAGTACCTGATGTCGATGACCCTCGCGAACCACTTCGCCAGGTTCCCGAACCTGCGGGTGGCGTCGGTGGAGAACGGCGCCGAGTTCCTCGGCGACCTGTTCCGCAAGCTCCGCTCGCAGGCCAAGAAGATGCCCGGGTACTTCAAGGAGGACCCGGTCGACATCTTCCGCCGCCACGTGTGGGTCAACCCGTTCTGGGAGGACGACCTGCTCACCGTCGTCGACCAGATGGGCGCCGACCGTGTGATCTTCGGCTCGGACTGGCCCCACATCGAGGCCCTGCCCCACCCGCTCGACTACCTGCCGGAGACCAAGCCGCTGTCCGACGAGGACCGCAAGCTCGTGCTGCTCGACAACGCCGTCGAGCTCGCCACGCTGCGACCCGTCTGATCCCCGCTCGCTCCGCGGGCTAGCTCCGCGGCCGGAGCACGGCCTGGGTCTGCGTGACCTTGGCCATCAGACGACCGTCGGCGTCGGTCACCGAGGTCTCCACCGCGATCGTGGTGCCACCGGCGTGCAGCACCCGGGCCGTGGCGGTGGCCACGCCGCCCTCCTTCATCCCTCGAAGGAAGCTGGTGGACGACGAGATCGTGGACGTGCCCGCCGCGCCCTCGGGCAGGTTCAGGAACGCGGCCACCGCGCCAGCCGAGTCGGCCAGCGCCATCACGGCGCCGCCGTGGAGCAGGCCGCCGATCGTGCAGAGCTCGGGCCGCCAGTCCATGGTGAGCACGACCTCCTCCTGGTCGGCCCGCACGCCCCGCACGCCGAGGTGGGCGCAGAGCGGCATGGTCGAGTGCACGAGCTGGGTGGGGTCCTGGGGCACGTCGGTCATCGGCGCAGCATGCCAAACGACGGGCACCGGCCGCGTAGGGTCCGGACCCGTGGTCACCGCAGCAGAGCTCACGCCGCCCTGGCTCACCGAGGCCCTCGGGGCCGAGGTCGTGGCCGTGGACGCCCAGCGCGTCGGCACCGGCCAGGTGGCCGAGAGCGTGCGCCTCCGCCTCACCTACGCCGACGGTGCCACCGGACCCGCCTCAGTGGTGGCCAAGCTGCCGTCGGACGACCCCACCAGCCGGGCCACCAGCCAGGCCATGCAGAGCTACCTGATCGAGACCAGCTTCTACGCCGAGCTGGCTCCGACCCTGCGGGTGCGGGCGCCCGGCTGCCACCACGTGGCCTACGACCCGGTCACCGACGACTTCACGCTCCTGCTCGAGGACCTCGCCCCGGCCGAGCAGGGCGACCAGATCACCGGGTGCTCGGTCGACGTGGCCGCCGTCGCCGTCGGCCACCTCCCCGAGCTGCACGCGCCCCGCTGGGGCGACCCCACGCTGCGGGACCTGGCGTGGTTGCACCGGGTCACGGCGGACCGCGTGGCCTTCGCCGGCGCGATGTACCTGATGCTCATCGACACCTTCGAGCAGCGGTACGACGGGCGCATCGACCCGTCCATCATCGACCTCGCCCGGCGCACGCTGACGCGCATCCCCGCACTGGCCCTCGAGACCCCCGAGGCCTGGACGGCACAGCACGGTGACTACCGCCTCGACAACCTGCTCTTCGGCACCCCGGACGGTGGCCCGCCCGTCGCGGTGGTCGACTGGCAGACCGTGATCCTCGGGCCCGGCCTCGCCGACCTGAGCTACTTCCTCGGTGCCGGCCCGACCACCGAGGACCGTCGCGTTCACGAGCAGGACCTGGTGCGGGACTACCACGGGCGCATGGCCGCGGCGGGGGTGGACCTCGACTGGGACTGGGTGTGGCTCCAGTACCGGCAGCACTCGCTGGCCGGCCTGGCCATGGCCATCGGGGCGGCCGTGATGGTCGGCCAGACCGACCGGGGCGACGAGATGTTCCTCACCATGGCGCGGCGCCACGCCGCCCACGCCCTCGACCTCGAGGTCGAGGCCGTGCTGCCCGAGGGCCACGCCAGGACCGACCACCCCTGACCCGAACTGGCGCGACATGTTCGGTGTTCCTGTCGACGTTCGACCACCAGTTCGGGTCGCCGGGCGGTCGTGTGGTCGGGTGGTCGCCGGGCGGTCGGGTCGTCAGGCCGGGAGCGGGGGGAGGCCCATCGGGTTGGGCTGGCGGATCACCGCGGCGTCCTGGATGGCCCGTGCCCACGGGAGCAGCGCCCGCTCGACCGCCTCGAGCGCGGCGACGCCGCCGCCCCGCCAGGGCTCGAGGGCCAGCTCGTCGGTCCGGGCCTCGACCGCCGCGTGGAGGTCACGCCCGACCGCGGTGACGGCGCCGCCGGCGTCGACGATGCCTCGGGCCACGAGGTCGGCCTCGGCCGCCTCCCACTGCTCGTCGGACCATCCCCGGGTCGGCTGGGTGACGTCGCGCGGCGTGCCGCCGGCGGCGCCGGCGAGCACGTGGGCCTGGCACCCGTCGATGCCCGCCGACAGGAGCGCGGCGTTGTGGCCGTCGCCCCGGTGCTCGCGGAGGCAGGTGAGCCCGTGCCACACCGCGAGGTGCGGCGCGTCGGGCCACGGCGAGCGCGGCGTTGGCCGCGAACAGCGCACGCCCGGCCAGGGGTGCCGCGGCGACGGCGTCCTGGAGCGCGGCGACGACCCCCGGCAGGGCGGGGTCCTCCACCGCGGCGTCGCCGACCACGGCCCGCAGGGCGGCGTCCATGCCGGTGAGGCGGGCGTCGAGGGCGACGGAGGGTGGGGCCAGGTCCCACACGGCCGGCAGCGCCTTGGCCACCATGCCCGCCTCGAAGTTGTAGAAGGCGGCCACAACAGGGCCGGGTCCCACCGCGCCGAGCGGGGCGCCCCGGGTGGCGAAGTAGCCCCGCCAGAACCCGGTGATGCCGGCCGCCGCCCAGGCGTCGAAGGCGGGTTGGGCAAAGTACGTGAGGGCGTGCACCGGTTCGCCGACGAGCCAGAGCCGGCGGGCGAGGGAGGCGTCCACCGCACCATCCTGTCCTACGATCCCGCGCATGCCGCTCCCCGTTCCCGCCGCCGACCGCACCGCCCTCGTCACCGGGGCGTCCTCCGGGATCGGGGTGGAGATCGCCCGGTGCCTCGCCGCCCGCGGCCACGGCGTCACCCTCGTCGCCCGACGCGAGGGCCCGCTCCACGAGCTCGCCCAGGAGCTCTCCGCCGCCCACGGCATCCGCGCCGAGGTGATCGCCGCGGACCTCACCGAGGTCGTGCCCCGCAACCGCATCGTCGAGCAGCTCGAGGAGCGTGGTCTGCAGGCCGACGTGCTCGTGAACAACGCCGGCTTCTCGACCATGGGCGCGGTGCACGCCAGCGACGCCGAGCGCGAGGTGGCGATGGTCCGCACCGACGTGGAGGCAGTGGTGCACCTGTGCAGCGCGTTCGTGCCCGGGATGGTGGCGCGGGGGAGCGGCGCCGTGCTCAACGTGGCCTCCACCGCGGCCTTCCAGCCGCTGCCTGGGCAGGCGGGCTACGGCGCGTCGAAGGCGTTCGTGCTCTCGTACTCCCGGGCGATGGGCGCAGAGCTCAAGGGCACCGGCGTCACGGTGACCACACTCTGCCCGGGCCCGGTGGAGACGGGCTTCGCGGAAGCCGCCGGGATCGGCGAGGAGGCCGCCGGCGAGTCGCTCCCCAAGATCATGTGGGTCTCCGCCGTCGACGTGGCGAAGGCGGCCGTCGACGGCCTGGCCAAGGGGCGGCCGGTGGTGATCCCGGGTCTGCCCAACCGGCTGCTGGCGTCGGTGGCCCACCACTCGCCGCGTGCTCTGGTGCTCCCCCTCCTGGCCCGGCAGCACCCCGCCTTGAAGGGCTCGTAGCTCAGGGCTCGTAGCCCTGAAGGGCTTCTAGGGGCGCAGCAACGAACCCACGAGCACGTGCAGCACCGCGTTGGCGGCCTGATCCGCGGTGAGGTGCTCGACGTCCACGACCTCGTCGGCGAGGTCGAGGTAGCTCGAGTCACGGGCCGCGAACATGGCCCGCATGACCTCGCCCGGGTGGTCGTCGACCAGCGGGCGGGTGTGGCCGTGGTCGTGGGCGATCCGGGTGGCGAGCTCGTCGGGTCCGGCCCGGAGGTACACGGCCACGACGTCGTTCGATCCGATGGCGTGCACCGCCTCGCGGTCGAGGACCACGCCGCCAGGGGTGGCGAGCACGCTGTGGTGCATCGCTCCCAGGGCATCGACCACGATCTCGTGCTCCAGCGGCCGGTAGGCGTCCTCGCCGCCGTGCTCCCAGAGCTCGGCCACGGTGCACCCGGTGGCAGCCTCGATGAGGTCGTCCACGTCGATGAACGCCCAGCCCAGGCGCTCGGCGACCATGCGCCCGACCGTGCTCTTGCCCGACCCCATGAGGCCGATGCACGCCAGGTGGCGGACGTCGGGGAGGAGCTCGCGGTCGATCACGGCCATCGCTGCCTGCCCTACCCCACGCGCCCGCTGCGCAACCCGGGTTGGCTGCGCAACCCGGGTTGTCGGCGCCCGGGCCGGGGTACGGCCCCGAGGTCCGAAGATCACCCATCGAGGAGGCCGACCATGCCGAGGGGACCCTGGAGCCGGAAGCGCGAGCGGCAGTACGAGCACATCCGGGACGGGCTGGAGGAACAGGGCCGGAGCGAGGACCTGGCGGAGGAGATCGCCGCTCGCACCGTCAACAAGGAGCGGGCCCGGTCCGGCGAAGCCAAGCAGGCCAGCCGGGCCTCGAAGGACGACATCTCGTCGAGCCGGCGCGGCGGGCTCCGCTCGCACAAGGGCCCCGGCGGTCGGACCCGCGACCAGCTCTACGAGGAGGCTCGGCGCAAGGGCGTCGAGGGCCGCTCGAAGATGAACAAGGCCCAGCTCCAGCGGGCGGTCGATCGCTAGATCGTCGATCGCTAGATCGAGGTCCCGGGCGCGCCCGAGGCGGACCGGCGCACCCCCCGGGCGCCGGTCCGCACGACACGGTTCCCCGTGGTGGGCGGCCTACCGGGTCGCGGCTGCCGGCGGGTGGGGTGCGGCAGCGCGACCCGGTTGCTGAGGCCAACGTACGACCGAGGTCCGGGCGCGCCCATGGTCCGTTCGGACCATCTTCTGCCCCCGTGCGGGCGGGTTCGACCGGTTCGCGTAGCGTTGGCCCCCATGTCGGAGCGCAACGTGCTGGGGGGCGAGCTGGAGCCGTGCGGCACCGACCCGATGACGGGGTTCTTCCGCGACGGCTGCTGCAGCACCGGGCCCGAGGACCTCGGCAGCCACACGATCTGCGCGGTGGTCACCTCGGAGTTCCTCGAGCACCAGCGCAGCATCGGCAACGACCTCGCCACGCCGGCGCCGCAGTACCGCTTCCCGGGCCTCGTGCCGGGCGACCGCTGGTGCGTCACGGCCGCCAACTGGATGCGGGCCTACGACGCGGGGGTGGCGGCGCCGGTGGTCCTGGCCTGCACCCACGAGCGGGCCCTCGACGTCGTGCCCCGCTACGCGCTCGAGGCGATGGCGGTCGACGTGCCGGCCGACCCCGCCGCCCTCGACGACGAGCTCTGACCTCCGCGCCCCTTCAGAGCGCGAGCGCCAGCGTCCGGGTGAAGCCGTCGGCGTGCAGCTCGTGGAAGCCGAGGTGCTCGTAGAAGCCGACGGCGCGCTGGTTGGCCTCGGACACCCCGAGGTGCACGCCGGTCGAACCGCCGGCGCGCAGCGCCTCGAACAGCGTGTGCATCAGCCGCGTGCCCCAGCCGCCGGACTGGAACGGGGGCAGCAGGTCGATGTGGAGGTGCGACGGGAAGCCCGCCACCACGTCGTCGGCGGCCAGGGGCGGGTCGTGCAGCACGGCCAGGAACAGCGAGTCGAGGCCGCTGGCCTCCCCGGGGGCGGCGTGGCGCTCGCGAGCGGCGGGGTACCACTCGGCCTCGGCGCGCGCCTCGAACGTGCGCGTGTCCCGAGCGCCGACGATGTACCCCTGGGCGCCGGCACCGTCGTCCACGACGAACGCCAGCTCCGGCTCGAGGGCGGCGTACGGCAGGACGAACAGGTCGCCGAGCAGGAGCGGGTCCGTGAGGAGCTCCGTGGCGTCCTTGCCGGCCGCCCCCGTGAGGAGGCAGATCTCCGCGAGGCGGTCGGCGTCGTCGGGTCGAGCCGGGCGGATCACGCCGGAGGGCTCGAGCCGGAGGCTCACGCGAGCGCGAAGCCGCGGTAGCCGTCGGCCACCACGGCGTCGCACAGCTCCATGTAGGTGCCGAAGCCGGGCAGCGGCATGAACACCCGCGTCTTCCCGGGCACGTTCGCCCCGAGGTACCAGGAGTTGCACGTGGGGAAGAGCGTGATGTCGGCCACCGTGTTCACGAAGTCCACCCACTCGTCCTGGGCGTCGAGCTCGGCCTCGATCGTGCGCAGCCCGCCGTCGCGGAGGTGGGTGATGCAGTCGGCGATCCACTCCACGTGCTGCTGGATCGACACGAGCATGTTGGTGAGCACCGACGGCGAGCCGGGACCGGTGATCGTGAACAGGTTCGGGAAGCCGTGGACGCCCAGGCCCAGGTAGGTGCGGGGTCCCGCCGACCAGGCCTCCTGGAGGCGCAGGCCGTCCTTGCCGCGGATGTCGACCCGCAGCAGTGCGCCGGTCATGGCGTCGAACCCCGTGGCGAAGATGATCGCGTCGAAGGTGTGCTCGCCGCCGGTGGTCTGGATGCCGGTCGAGGTGATGCGCTCGATCGGCGTCTCGTTGAGATCGACGAGCAGCACGTTGTCGCGGTTGAAGGTCTCGTAGTACCCGGTGTCGACGCAGAGCCGCTTGCACCCGATCACCTGGGTGGGGCACAGGCGCTCGGCGACGTCCGGGTCCTCGACGATCCGACGGATGCGGTCGCGCACGAAGTCGGCGGCCTGCTCGTTGGCCTCGGGGTCGAGGAGGAGGTCGGTGAAGGCGCCGAGGAACGGCAACCCGCCGTGGGCCCACCGCTCCTCGAAGCGGGCCTCGCGCTCCTCCGGGGTGACCTCCATCGTGGCGTGCTCGGGGTGGTCGAGCCACGCGCCGAACGCGCTCGGCATCTGGCGGTTGGCGGCCCGGAACTCGGCGTAGTTGGCCTTCACCTTGGCCACCTCGTCGGGGTCGAGCGGCTGGTTCCAGGCCGGCACCGCGTAGGTGGCGGTCCGCTGGAACACGGTGAGCTGCGCCGCCTGCTCGGCGATGATCGGGATCGACTGGAGGGCCGAGGACCCGGTGCCGATGATGCCGACGCGCTGGCCGGTGAAGTCGACGCCCTCGTGGGGCCAGAGACCGGTGTGGTACGTCGGGCCCTCGAAGTCGTCCTTGCCGGGGATGTCCGGCGTGTTGGCCGACGAGAGGCAGCCGGTGGCCATGACCACGAAGCCGGCAGGTGAGGTCGTGGCCCTGGTCGGTCTGGACCCGCCACGACGTCGTCGCCTCGTCGTAGGTGGCGGCGGTGACCCGGGTGTCGAAGGTGATGTCCCGCTTCAGGTCGTAGCGCTCGGCGACGTGCTCGGCGTAGGAGAGGATCTCCGGCTGCGGCGCGTAGCGCTCGGTCCACTCCCACTCCTGCTGGAGCTCCTCGTCGAACCCGTACGAGTACTCCATGCTCTCGATGTCGCACCGGGCGCCCGGGTAGCGGTTCCAGTACCAGGTGCCGCCGACCCCGCCGCCGGCCTCGAACACCTGCGCCGTCAGCCCCTCCTGGCGGCACTTGTGCAGCATGTACATGCCGGCGAAGCCGGCCCCCACGATGACCACGTCACGATCCACACCCCGACGGTAGATCAGAACCTGACCACGCGGTCAAGAACCAACCCCGTCAGGCGCGGAGGTCGGCCAGCACGCCGAGGTGGTCGCTCGGCCAGACGCCCTGGACCGGCACGTCGCCCACCACCCGGCACGACAGCGGGGCGCCCCGGCCGTCGTTGCGACGCCAGCCGGTGAAGACGTAGTCGATGCGGCGCTCCTGCTCGTGCTCGGCCGCCGCGAAGGGGTTCGCGTCGACCCAGGTGTGCCCCGGACCCTGCGTGCTGGGGCTCGTCCAGGCATCGCGGAACACGAGCCCGGGCTCCGGCACGGCGGCCAGCCCGGTGAGCATCCGCACCTCGTCGCTGTCGGGCTCGGCGTTGAAGTCGCCGCACAGGATCGGCGGGTAGGAGCGGGGCCGCTCGGAGGCGATGAACGCGCAGAGCTCGCGCACCTGGGCCTGCCGCACCGCGCTCTCGTCGTGTCGCCAGTTGAGGTGCGTGCTGACGATCTGCACCGGCGCGTTCGGCGTCTCGACCTCGGCGAGCAGGGCGAGCCGCTCCTCGTCCGTGCCGTCCGCGCAGGGGAGAGACCGCACCGCGGCGCGGGCGATCGGCCAGCGTGAGACCACGGCGTTGCCGAAACCGACCCCGTCGAGCACGAGCCGGTGGGCCACCTCGACGTGGTACCCGAGCGCCTCGGCGATCACGTGGGCGCTCGACGTCCCATCGGCGACCCACACCTCCTGGAGCGCGATCAGGTCGGCGTCGAGCTGCTCGATGCTCGCGACGATCGCGGGCAGCCGCTCCTCCCACGGCCCGAACCGCCACCACAGGTTCCAGCTGAGGACGCGCAGTCGGTCGCCGCTCATGTCGTGGCCGTCAGCTGACCGGAGCGGCGTCCGCGCTCACCGCGGCGAAGCCATCTCGCAGGTGTCCGACGAGGACCTCGCGGTCGGTCACGACCGCCGGATCGGTGTTGATGCAGAGGACCGCCGCCGGGTCCGCGCCCGTCAGCAGCATCGCCAGCCCGCTGAGCGTCGCCATCTGGAAGGAGACGCCGCCGATCACGCGGTTCCCACCCACCCAGTGCGGGTGGGGGAGCCCCGGCACGTTGGACATCTGCACGTCGATGCCGCCCATGTTCTTCCGGGTCGCCGGCACGATGATCCGCCGGGGGAGGCGGGCGCCGAGCGACCGCCCCACCTCCATCATGCGCATGCCGTCGCCGCCGGACCGATGGCGTCGGGAGACCTCGCCACAGCGGCGCACCAGCTGTGCGACGTCGGCGACGTCGTCGATCGGGAGCGAGACGATGGCCGCGATCATGTCGTTGCCGAGCGAGTTGTCGTCGATGTCGCGCCGGTTCACCATGATCGACGTGCGGACCGAGGCGATGTCGAGACCGTGATCGCGGTGCCACCGGTGCAGGCCGATCGCGACTGCTGCCATGAGTCCGTCGTTCACCGTGCCACCCGCTGCCTTGGACCCAGCCCGCAGCGCGGCGAGGTCCACGGGAACGACGTCGAACTGGACCCCGTTGCTGGCCCTCTGCAGGAGGGGGCTGTGCGCCTGGTGGCCGAGGTCCGACCGAAGGGTGCGGACGTCGCCGGTGATCGACCGGGCCCGGCGCCCGGCCGCGACCGGGTGACGGCCGGCCCACGCCGCCCGACGGGCCGTGCGGGAGAGCAGCGCGCCGAACGAGATGAGCTCGAGTCGCCAGCCCTCGACCCATCGAGCGAGCGGACCGATCTCCTCGAACGGCTCCTCGGGCTCGTCGGGGATGGGTGGCAACGGCTCGTCGGCCGCGAACTGGACCATGCGGAGCCCCAGTCGCCGACCGCCCTCGCCGTCGATCATGGCGTGGTGCGACTGACCGACGCTGACCGTGCGCGGGATGCCGTCGACCAGCACGCCGTGGAACGTGGTGCTGCGCCACGGCGGTCGACCCTCGGGGAAGGGATCGAGGGCATGCGCCTCCGCCCAATCGATCACCGCGCGAAGGGTCCCGTCGCCCGGGGGAGGGAGCTCGACCGCCTGGGAGTCCGGCTCGAAGCCCGGCACGTCCACCCAGCGGGGCAGCGCAGGCGACCACCGGTCGCGCACGATCCGCTGGCGTCCGCGCGAGGACATCCGCTTCTGGAGCTCCCGGAGGTGCTCCCTCAGCTCGGGATCGAACGGGCCCTCGTAGATCCCGATGCCGACCGGCGCGGCCGGCTGACCCGTTGCCTCCTCGACGTGGAGGAACATCGCATCGGCGTCGCTCAGGCGGCGGGGGTGCTGCTTGCTCATCGTGCGGAGAGAGGGGCGGCTGTCAATTTTTCCCCCTGGAACGCGACGCAGCCCCGGCCGGAGCCGGGGCTGCGTGGTCGGACTCGGCCCGAGGCGCCTTTGATCAGGCGTCCTGCTTGACGGTGGTCGTCGCCTGGCTCCCGACACCGCTGCCCGCACCCGTGAGGACGGTGGCGAAGCCGTCGGACAGGCTGCCGGCGAGGCCGGAGTTGGTGGACAGGAGGCCGAAGGTCACCTGCGCCAGGATGTCGGCGTTGAACGACGGGTTGCCGATGGCACCGTTGAGGCCGCTGTTGGCGACGCCCGCACCGATGTTGGTCGGGTGGATGTCCTGGAACACCAGGCCGAAACCGTCGGGATCGATGTCGATGCCCTGGCCCACGTCGGTGGTGGACGAGTTGCCGGCCGCCTTGGCCCCGCCGGTCTTGACCGAGCCGCTGCCGTTGGAGGCGTTGGTGGCCGAGCCGGTGTTCGTGGCGATGAGGCCCACGGCGCCCTGGAGGTTGGCCGCCAGGTTGAACGACGCGTTGCCGAGGGCCAGGTTGCCACCGGTGTTGGCGGCGGCGAAGCCGAGGTTCAGCACGTCGGTGTGCTGCACCGCGATGGCGAGGCCGTTGCCCTCGCCCGATGCGGCGGCCTGGTCGACCGTGGTCTTGGAGACGTTGCCGGCCGCCTCGGCCGCACCGGTGGTGATGCCGGCGGTGCCGTTGGACGTGTTGCTGGCGGAACCGGAGTTGGAGGCCAGCCCACCGCCGGCGCCCTGGGCGTTGACGGCGATGTTGGTGGAGGCGTTGCCGACGGCGACGTTGCCGCCGCTGTTGGCCGCGGCCACCCCGGCGTTGGTGACGTCGGTGTCCTGGGAGGCGATCGCGAGACCGCCGTCCTCGCTGCCCGCCGACTCCTGATCGACATCGGTGGAGGCGACGCTGCCGGCAGCAGTTGCCTCACCCGTGGTGATGCTCGCCGTGCCGTTGGAGGCGTTGCCCCCGTTGCAGGTGTTGCTGGCGATGCCACCCATGGCGCCCTGGGCGCACCCGGCGACGTTGGTGGAGGCGTTGCCGATGGCGACGTTTCCTCCGCTGTTGGCGGCAGCTGCGCCAGCGTTGGTGACGTTGCTCTCCTGGTGCGTGATGGTGTCGGCGCTGGCGGAACCCGCCATTGCGAAGGTCATCGCGACCCCGCCGCCCACGGTGAACGCGGCGGCTTGGGCCGCCCGCTTCACGAGGTTGGTCTTCTCAGACACTTGGTGGTCTCCCTTGGTTCTTGTGCCGGTAACGCCGGTAAGACGCACCGGCCCACCGCAACCTTGCAGCTTTTTGCGCCGGATTGCACGTCATTGCGCCAGACGTCACGCCAAAAACTAGAACCTGTTCTAGTTTGATGGTACGGTCCAACGGTCGTTCGAGTGCGCTCAGGAGGCAGAAAGCCATGGAGTTCGGCGTCTTCGCCCAGCTGTTCGTCCCGAAGTTCGAGCGGGCGCAGGACCCCTTCGCGGAGCACAAGCGCATCATGCGCAACGTCGAGATCGCCAAGGCGGCAGACCAGAACGCGTTCAAATACGTCTGGTGCCCCCAGCATCACTTCCTCGACGAGTACTCCCACATGCCCGGGCCCGAGGCCTTCCTCGGCCACTGCTCGGCGATCACGGAGCGCGTCCACCTCGGCTCGGCCATCTTCAACATCACCCCCCAGGTGAACAAGCCGGTCCGCATCGCCGAGAACGTGGCGCTGCTCGACCACCTCTCCGGCAACCGCTTCGAGTTCGGCACGGGGCGTGGCAGCTCGACCACGGAGGTGCACGGCTTCGACATCGCCGACATCGACGAGACCAAGGCGATGTGGCGCGAGTCGATCGCAGAGATCCCGAAGATGTGGAAGCACGGCCAGTACTCCTACGAGGGCAAGTACTTCCGGGTCCCCGAGCGCGAGGTCTTCCCGAAGCCGTACGGCCCGGCGCACCCCGCGATGTGGGTGGCCGCGGGCTCGCCTCCGACCTTCTCCGAGGCCGCCGACCTGGGGCTCGGCGCCTTCTGCTTCAGCAACGGCAAGCCGAGCCAGCTCGCCCCGTTCGTCAAGAACTACAAGGACAAGATCGGCCAGGCCACGCCCGTCGGCGATTACATCAACGACAACATCATGGGCGTCACCAACATGCTGTGCATGGAGGACCGGAAGAAGGCCTTCGAGGTCGCGTCCAACATGGGCATGAACTACTACACGTCCCTCGCGTTCCACTGGCTCGACAACATCCCGAAGCCGCCGGGGCTCCCGGAGTGGCCGAACAAGATCCCCGAGCCCACGCCGGAGGCCGTCGAGCAGCTCGCGGCCGAGGGCTACGTGGTCATCGGCGACCCGGACGACTGCGCCAAGGGCGTCCAGCGCTGGGTGGACGAGGGCTTCGACCAGCTGACCTTCAGCCCGACCACCAACACCCTGCCGACCGAGGTGGTCGTGTCGTCGATGGAGCTCTTCGGCCGCGACGTCATCCCGCACTTCGACAAGGACCCGGTCCACTCGACCACCCGCTACCGCGAGGCGGCGGGCGGCAAGCTGCCCACGTCCTGACCCGGACCTTGTAGACACCGGACCATGGCGCTCCCCGACGAGCTCCGTGCGCTCGCCGCCGAGGTCTCCAACTGGGGCCGGTGGGGCGACGACGACGAGCTCGGCACCCTCAACCTGATCGACGACGCCGCGGTGCGACGCGGCGTCGCCGCGGCGCGCACCGGGCAGCGGTTCCCGCTGGCCATCCGCCTCGACGCCAACGGCCCCCAGATGGGCAACGTGCCGGGCCGGACCAACCCGCTCCACACGATGGTGGCGATCAACCAGACCTACACGGGCGATCCCTCCGACGCCGCGTTCAACGACGACACCGTGTCGCTCGGGCTGCAGGCGGGGACCCACTGGGATGCGTTGGCCCACGTCAGCTACGAGGGCCAGCTCTACAACGGCTTCCCGGCCGCGTCCGTCACCGCCGACCGCCGCGTGGCCCGCTGCGGGATCCACCGGGTCACCAGCGTGGTCAGCCGGGCCGTGCTGCTCGACGTGGCCCGCGCCAAGGGCGTCGACCAGCTCGAGGGCGGGTACCCGATCACCGAGGCCGACCTCGAAGCGGCCGTCGAGCTGGCCGGCCTGCGCCCGGAGCCGGGCGACATCGTGCTCGTGCGCACGGGGAAGATGGCCCGGTTCAGGGCCCGCGACCGGCAGGGCTACACGCTCGAGCCCACGCCCGGGCTGACGGTCGGCACCATCGGCTGGATGCGCCGACACGACGTGGCGGCCGTGGCCACCGACACGTTCACCCTCGAGGTCGTCCCCGGCGAGGACCCCGCCGTGCTCTTCCCGGTGCACATGATCCAGCTTCGGGACATGGGCCTGCTCCAGGGGCAGAACTTCGACCTGGAGGCCCTGTCGGAGCACTGCGCCGGCGACGGCGTCTACGAGATGCTGCTCGTCGCCAACCCCGAGCCCTTCACCGGTGGCGCCGGAGCCCCCACCGCCCCCGTCGCGATCAAGTAGAGGCACCACACCCATGGCCGACGTCCCCCCGCCCCGCAGCCTGAACTTCGCCGACGTCTGGGAGATGGCCGCCGACGCGTGCGGCGATCGCGAGGCCCTCGTGTGCGGTGAGCACCGGCGGACCTACGCCGAGCTCGAGGACCGGGCGAACCGGCTCGCCCACCACCTCGTGTCGCTCGGTGTGCAGCCGGAGGACCACGTCGGCCTCTACCTGGAGAACTGCCCCGAGTACCTCGAGGCGATGCTGGCCTGCTTCAAGCTCCGCGCGGTGCCGATCAACGTCAACTACCGCTACATCGCGCACGAGCTGCAGCACCTCCTCACCGACTCCGGCGTGGTGGGCGTGCTGCACGGCCCGCAGCAGACCGACGTCGTCGCCGCCGTCCTGCCGGAGCTCGCCCGCCAGCCGTGGACCTTGGCCACCGGTGAGGACTACGACGCCGCCGTGGACGCCGCCCCGCCGGAGCGCCCCTCGGTGCCCGAGCGGTCGGCCGAGGACCGGTACGTCATCTACACCGGAGGCACGACCGGATTGCCCAAGGGCGTCGTGTGGCGCCAGCACGATGCGTTCTACGCCTGCCTCGGCGGCGGCGACCCGCTGCGGATGGAGGGCGAGATCGCGTCGCTCGACGAGCTGCCGGCGCGCATCGGCGAAGGCGGCGTCACCTACATGACCATCGCCCCGCTGATGCACGCAGCTGCGCAGTGGACCGCCTTCATGTGGTTCTTCGCGGGCCACCGCGTCGTGCTCACGCAGGGCTCCCTCGACCCGGTCGCGGTGTGGTCGACGATCGAGCGAGAGCGCGTGAACCTCCTCACCGTGGTGGGTGACGCCGTGGCCAAACCGCTGCTCGACGCGTGGGACGCGGACCCGGAGCGGTGGGACGTGTCGTCGCTCTACTCGTTCTCCAACGGGGGTGCCCCGCTGTCGCCCGGCGCGAAGGCGCGCGTCCTCGCCACGTTCCCGCACCTGTTCGTGACCGACGGGTTCGGCTCCTCGGAGGCCGGCATCCAGGGCTCGTCGCGGATCACCGCCGCGGATGCGCCGACGGCGGGAGCGCCGGTGCGGTTCGACCGGGGCAAGAAGCCGATCCGGATCCTCGACGACGACGACCGCGAGGTGGTGCCCGGCTCCGGCATCGTCGGACGCATCGTCACCGGCGGCTGGCTGCCCCTGGGCTACCTCAACGACCCGGTGAAGACGGCGGCCACGTTCCTCGAGCTCGACGGCGAGCGCTGGCTCATCACCGGTGACCTTGCCACGGTGGCCGAGGACGGCACCGTGGACCTGCTCGGGCGCGGGTCGACCTCGATCAACACCGGGGGCGAGAAGGTCCACGCCGAAGAGGTCGAGGGCGTCCTCCACGCCCACCCCTCGGTGGCCGACGTGCTGGTGGTCGGCGTCCCGGACGAGCGCTGGGGCAGTGCGGTCACCGCGGTCGTGCAGCCCGCCGTCGGCGCCGAGCCCTCGCTCGAGGTCCTCACCGCGCACTGCCGCTCGCTGCTCGCCGGGTACAAGGTCCCCAAGCACCTCGTGGTGGTGGACCGCGTGGTGCGATCGCCGAGCGGCAAGGCCGACTACCGCTGGGCCCTCGACCTCGCGGTCTCCGAGGTCAGAACCGGCTGATCAGCGCACCCTGATCACGGCTGGCCACGGCCGGTCGATCGGCAGCGGGCACACGGCGGCCGCCGCGCGGGCCAGCCACGGGAGCGTCTCGGACGGTGGTGCTGCGTAGGTGCGGAGCACGAGCCCGCGCTTCGGGTGGTCAGCGACCACGTACCACTCCTCCGGGACCGGGACGCCGCGCTCGGCGAGCGTGCGCACCACCCGTTGGCCGGCGGCGTGCTGGAGCCCGATCTCGCCGAGGGTCCACGTGGCGAGGGGGATCCACGGGCCGCTGTTGCCCACCAGCCGCGAGAGCCCGGTGCGCGTCGGGGCCTCGTCGCGGTCCACGCCCGGTTCGAAGTTCGCGAACACCGCGGTGTCGTCCAGCCGCTCGACCAGCTCGGCCACGTCGCCGTCGGGCAGCTCGAGGAGGACGTCGGCCATCACCCGACCGTACCCGTGCCTCTAGCCTGCGACGGTGTCCGCCGCCCACACCTCCGCTGCGCGCCCGGGCGACAGCCGAGCGGCGGCGGGCATCACCGCCGCGGTGGTGGCGGTGTCGGTGTGGGGCACCTCCTCGGTGCTGATCAAGCAGGTCCCCGAGCTGGATGCCGCGGCCGTGGCGACCTACCGCCTGTGGATCGGCGCGGCATCCGTCACCGGCATCTTCCTCGCCAGCGGTGGGCGGCTGAGCCTCGGGCTGATGCGGCGGTCGCTCTGGGGTGGCGTCGCCTTCTGGGCCGACATCGTGCTGTTCTTCAGCGCCCTCCAGCGGACCAGCGTCGCCAACGCCACGGTGATCGGCGCACTGCAGCCGCTGCTCCTCCTGCTCGTGGCCGGACGGATGTTCGGAGAACGGGCCCGGTGGTCCCAGGCGGCCTGGGGTGTGCTCGCCATCGGTGGCGCGGCCGTGGTGGTGCTGGGTGGCGACGGTGGTGGCGCGAACGGCGGGGGCGGCGATGCGCTCGCGGTCGGCGCGCTGCTGGCGTGGACCGCGTACTTCATCGCCTCGAAGCGGGCCCGCGAGGTGCTCTCGAGCCTCGAGTACCTCGTCGGGTTGTCGATCGTGGCGGCGGTGCTGGCCATCCCCACGCCGGCGCTCCTCGGGATCGGCATGGAGATGCCGAGCGCGAAGGGCTGGGCGATCATCGCCACGATCGCGATGGTGAACGGCGCGCTCGGCCACTTCCTCATGAACTGGGCCCACGCCCATGTGACCCTGGTGGTCACCTCGCTGCTCACCCTGGCCGTGCCCGTGGTGGCCGCCGCGATGGCCGCGATCGTGCTCCACGAGCCGCTCGTGGCGGTCCAGGTCGGCGGCATGGCGGTCGTGGTGGGTGCCCTCGCCGTGGTCGCCGTGGAGGGTGCCCGTCGCCAGCCCCAGGCCTTCGCCGACGAGCAGGCCGCCCTCGCCGCCGCCCCCGAGCCCTAGCCCTGCGTCCGGTCGGTGGCGGCCACGTCCGCGTACCAGCGGGCGGAGGCCTTGGGGGTGCGCACGAGGGTGTCGAAGTCCACGTGCACGATGCCGAACCGGTGGGCGTAGCCCTCGGCCCACTCGAAGTTGTCGAGGAAGGACCACACGAAGAACCCGCGGAGGTCCACGCCGTCGGCCATCGCCCGGGCGGCGGACGCAAGGTGGCCATCGAGCCAGGCGATCCGGTGGTCGTCGTGCACCTGGCCGTCGTCGCCGACCTCGTCGTCGTAGGCGGCCCCTGCCTCGTGCACGTAGAGGGGCGGTGGGCTATGGCGCTCGCTGAGCTCGACGAGCACCTCGTACAGGCCGTCGGGCTCGACCGCCCAGCCGCCGTCGGTCTCCGGGCCCGGCGGCTGCACGAGCTCGACGTCGGGCGAGCCCGGCCACTGGGCCGTGGGTCCGGAGGCCGAGGCCCCGACCTGGTGCCGCACGTGGTGCCGGCGGTAGTAGTTGACGCCCAGCGCATCCAGCGGCCGCGAGATCTGGGCGAGGTCGCCATCGCGGATGTGGCCGAGGTCGCTCACCGCCGAGAGGTCCTCGAGGACGTCGCCGGGGTAGCGACCCAGCAGGACGGGGTCGTACCAGAGGCGGTTGGCGATGCCGTCGACGCGGCGGGCGGCGTCTCGGTCCTCGGGCGAGGGGCCGGCCGCCACGACGGGGTACGGGTTGACCGTGAGCGCCACCTCGGGGGCGGGCACGTGGGCTCGCAGGGCGTCGACGGCCAGGCCGTGGCCGAGCAGCAGGTGGTGGGCCGCGGCCACCGCCGCGCCGGGTTCCGTGCGACCCGGCGCGTGGAGGCCAGCGGCGTAGCCGAGCATCGCCGAGCACCACGGCTCGTTGATCGTGCACCAGCGGGTGACGCGGTCGCCGAGGGCGGCTCCGGCCAGCGCGGCGTAGTCCCCCAAGCGCTCGGCGGTGGAACGCTCCGGCCAGCCGCCGGCGTCCTCCAGCGCCTGCGGCAGGTCCCAGTGGTACAGGGTGGCCACCGGCTCGATGTCATGGGCCAGGAGGAGATCCACGAGGCGCCGGTACACGTCGAGGCCCGGCTCGTTGGCGGGCCCGGCGCCGGTGGGCTGGACCCGGGGCCAGGCGATCGAGAACCGGTAGGCCCGGACACCGAGGTCGGCCAGGAGCGCCACGTCCTCGGCCATCCGGCCGCGGTGGTCGGCGGCGACCCGAGCGTGGTCGCCCCCGCGCACGCGCCCCGGAGTCGCGCAGAACGTGTCCCAGATCGACGGCCCCCGACCGTCGAGGTCCGCCCCACCCTCGATCTGGAACGCCGACGTGGCCGTTCCCCAGAGGAAGCCGTCCGGGAACGCGACGGCGGTCAGGACCGGATCGCCAGTCCGCTGTCCGGGTCGAACAGGTGGATCCGCTCGGTGTCGACCGCCACCTCGATCGCCTCCCCAACGCGCACCTGGCTGCCGGGGGAGAAGCGGGCGACGATCGCGCCGCGGTCCTCCTCGGCCTGGCGCTCGAGGCGCGCGATGGCGGTGTCGTCCACCAGTGCGGCGAGCGAGCGGGACTCGTCCGTGACGGCGACCCGGGCTTCCACGCAGAGGTGCACGAGCAGCTCGGCTCCGAGGGACTCGCGCAGCTCCACCTCGGCCCGGATCCGGGGGCGGCTGCTCCCGCGGTCGAGCGCGGGGTCGGAGAGGGCTTCGGGGCGGATCCCCACGACGACGTCTCGCCCGTCGTGGCCCCGGAGCGCGGGACGCTCGTCGATCACCGAGTGGGGGAGGGGGAGGGTGTCGCGGCCCACCGTCACGCTGACCCGTGTCCCGTCGACGGCGATGCGGCCCTCGAGGAGGTTCATGGAGGGAGAGCCCATGAACGCGGCGACGAAGAGGTTGACCGGAGCCTCGTACAGCACCTCGGGCGGGGCCACCTGCTGCAGCTCGCCCTCCCGGAGCACTGCCACACGGTCGCCCATGGTCATGGCCTCGACCTGGTCGTGGGTGACGTAGATGGTGGTGGTCTTCAGCTCCCGTTGCAGGCGCGCGATCTCGGCTCGCACCTGCACCCGCAGCTTGGCGTCGAGGTTGGACAGCGGCTCGTCCATGAGGAACACGGCGGGGTCGCGCACGATGGCCCGCCCCATCGCCACCCGCTGCCGCTGCCCGCCAGAGAGCTGTCCCGGCTTGCGGTCGAGCCAGGGCTCCAGCTGCAGGGTCTCGGCGGCCTCACGGACCCGGTCGGCGATCTCGGCCCGCGGCCGGCCCTGCAGCTTGAGGGCGAAGCCGATGTTCTGCGCGACGGTCATGTGGGGGTAGAGGGCGTAGTTCTGGAACACCATGGCGACGTCGCGGTCCTTCGGCGGGAGGTCGTTCACGATCTGGTCGCCGATGCGCAGGGTGCCCGAGGTGATGTCCTCCAGCCCGGCAACCATGCGCAGCGCGGTGGACTTGCCGCAGCCCGACGGCCCGACGAGGACGAGGAACTCGCCGTCGGTCACGTCGAGGTCGAGGTCGCGCACGCCGACGTGGCCGTTCTCGTAGACCTTGGTGAGCTGCTCGAGCGTGACGGCGGCCATCCCGCCTCCTATCCCTTGACGGAGCCCGCGAGGAGCCCTCGGACGAAGAACCGCTGCAGCGCGAAGAACACGGCCAGCGGCAGCGCGGTGGACACGAAGGCGGCAGCCGTGAGGAGGTGCCAGTCCTGGCCGCGGCCGCCGGACAGGCTGGCCAGCCGCACGGTCATCGGGGCGGCGTCGGGCGCGCCGCCGACGAAGGTGAGCGCCACGAGGTAGTCGTTCCACACCCACAGGAACTGGAAGATCCCGAAGGCAGCCAACGCCGGGACCGACAGCGGCAGCACGAGCCGCCAGAAGATCGTGGGGTGGTCGGCGCCGTCGATCCGGGCGGCCTCGAGCACGTCCTTGGGCAGCGCCGCCATGTAGTTGTGGAGGAGGAAGATGGCGATCGGGAGCGCGGAGCCCACATGGGTGATCCACACCGCCGTCGGGGACCCGGCCAGGTCGAGGTCGGGGAGCAGGGTCAGCGTCTCGCCCCCGATCGTGAGGTGGGCCCCGCCGGTGTAGAGCTGCAGCAGCGGCACGAGCGACATCTGCAGCGGCACGGCCAGCATCGCCACCACGGCGACGAACAGCCACCCGCGCCCCTTGAAGTCCATCCATGCGAACGCGTAGGCCGCGAACGACGCCAGCGCGATGGGGATCAGGGTGGCCGGGATCGTGATCGCCAGGGAGTTGATGAAGTGCTCCCACATGTTCGGTGCGTCGGTTCCGGCGGTGGAGAACACGGCCTCGTAGTTCGCGGTCGTGAGGTGGGGATCGGTCAGCACCGTCCACCACCCACTGGTCTTCACGGCCTGCTCCGGTCGGAACGACGAGACGAGCATCCCGAGGGTGGGAAGCGTCCAGACGAAGACCAGTCCCCAGAGCGCGACGGTGGGGATGCTCCCGAGCATCCGGTGCAGGCGTCGTCCCCACCCGGTGCGCACGGTCACGGGCACGGTGGGCGCCGTCATCCCGCCTCCCTCCGGTTCCGCACCACGTTCAGGACCATCAGCGGCATCACGGCGACGAACAGCAGGACCGCCAGCGCCGACCCACGTCCGAGGTTCCGGTTGATGAAGGCCTCGTCGAACATCTGGTTGGCGAGGACGTTCGTGCCGAACTCGCCGTTCGTCATGACCTTCACGATGTCGTACACCTTCAGCACCGTGATGATGAGGGTCGTGATGACCACCGCGATCGTGCTGCGCACCTGCGGCACGGTGATGCGCCAGAAGATCTGGCCGTCGTTGGCGCCGTCGACCCGGGCCGCCTCGGTCAGCTCGACCGGCACCGCCTTGATCGCGGCGGAC
Organism: uncultured Microthrixaceae bacterium; assembly: GCA_963727905.1. GTDB lineage: Bacteria > Actinomycetota > Acidimicrobiia > Acidimicrobiales > VFJN01 > VFJN01. The sequence goes on along the minus strand of CAVSIC010000001.1, from coordinate 282,207 downwards.
AGCACGACCATCGCGAACCCGGTCTGGATCCAGATCATGATCGCGATCAGGAACAGCGTGTTCCACGGCACCTGCTGGATCCACGCCTGCGGGTCCCCTCCGGCGGCCACCCACACGCCGTTGAGCAGGCCGATCTGGTCCCGGCCCGGCGGGGTGTAGGCGTAGACGAAGCGCCAGATCACGCTGGCGCCGACGAAGCTGATCGCCATCGGCATGAAGATGAGCGACTTGGCGACGGACTCGCCGCGTGCCCGGTCGGCCAGGACCGCGATCGCGAGGCCCAGGGCGGTGCTGACACCGGTGACGAGCACGACCCAGTAGATGTTGTTCCACAGGACCGCCCGCAGCGATCCCACCGCGGCGAGCACCACGAGGACGGCGGCGGTGCCCATGGACAGCACGGGGCCGGGCGCGCCGAGGTCGACCTCCCGGCTCGTCGACCGCGCCCGTACGAGGGCCACGCCGACGCCGAGCACGAGGACCACCACCGCCGCGATGAACAGCCGGCTGGTGAAGATGTCCCCGATCCCATCGGTGGTGACGATCGACCGGTCGTGGTAGATCGACCGGTAGTTCTCGGCGCCGACCAGCTCGTCGCCGCGGCGCCCGCGCAGGCTCAGGTACGCCGTGCGGATCGTCGGCGCCACGAGTGCCACTGTGAGGAAGGCGAGCGCCGGGGCGAGGAACACGATCGGGCGCAGCCGTCGGGCGAGGGCCCGCCGGCGGGCGAGGGTGGGCGGTCGCCGGACGCCGAGCACCGTGCCCACCCCCGCGCCGAGCGCGGCCCCGCCGACCGGCCAGGCGGCGCCGCCCAGGAACCACCCGCCGCTGTTGGCCAGGCCACCGACGAACGCGCCCGTGAGCGCCCCGGCGGACCCGGCGAACACCGCGAAGCGCCCGGTGGCCTGGTCGAGGACCAGGTTGGCGAGGACGACCACGCCGACGACCGCGCCGACGGCCGACACGACGCCCACCACCATCCCGACCAGATCTCCCACGTCACCTCCTTCGACGCCCGCCGGGTCCGCAGAGCAGGTCGCCCTGCGGACCCGAGGGTCGGCGTCACCGGATCACTTCGGCCAGCTGGCCTCCACGTCGGCGAACGCCTGCTGGACGCTCTTCGCCCCCGTGGTGATGTCCACCGCGGCGGTCCAGAAGGTGCCGGTGCCCACCGCGCCGGGCATCAGGTCGGAGGCGTCGAACCGCACCGGGTCGGCGTCGGCCAGGATCTCGCCGAACGTCTGCTCGATCTCCGTCGGGTACCGGCTCGTGTCGACGTTCTTGTTCGGCGACAGGAACCCGCCCACGGGAGCACGGGCGTCGGCGAGCTCGGTGCTGGCCAGGAAGGCCATCGTGGCCTCGACCTCGGGACGATCGCTGAACGAGGTGGCGTAGATGCCACCGCTCAGGGTGATGTGCGGCTCGTCGTCGCTCCCCGGCAGGTAGAAGGCGTTCACGGCGCCCTCCGGCCCGATCTCGGTGCCGTCCGGCCAGTTGGCGGCGTAGAAGTTGCCCTGCCGGTGCATCATGCAGTCGCCTTCGAGCAGCGGGAGGCCCGCATCGGCGAAGGGCGTCGCGGCGGCGTTCTGCAGGCCGCCGAACAGGAAGCCGTCCTGGGCCCAGAGGTCGTGCACGTACTCCCCGACCTCGACCACCTGGGGGTCGTCGAACGGGATCTCGTGCTGCACCCACTGGTCGTACACGTCGGGGCCCTTGAGCCGGAGCATCATGTCCTCGACCCAGTCCGTGAAGGGCCAGCCGGTCGCCGCGTCGCTGCCGAGGCCGACGCAGAACGGCACCTTGCCGTCGGCCATCATCTGATCGGTGAGGTCGATGAAGCCGTCGAAGGTCGTGGGCACCTCGTAGCCGCCGGCTGTGAAGGCGGCGGGGTCGTACCAGACGAGGCTCTTGAGGTCGGCCTTCACCGGCACTCCATAGACCTCGTCGTCGATGGTGACGAGCTCGGTCCAACCGGAGTCGAAGTTCTGGTCGACGATGTCGCGGACGTCGTCGCTGAGCGGCACGAGGTCGTCGGTGAAGTCGGCGATCTTCCCCGGCGCGGCGAACATGGCGATGTCCGGGGGATCGCCACCGTCCACTCGGACGCCGATCTGCTCCTCCATGCTGCGATCGCCCTGGTACTGCACGTCGATCCCGGTCTCCTCCTCGAAGGCGGCGAACGAGTCGAGGAAGCCCTGTGCCTCGACCTCCACCTCCGGGCCGAAGATCGTGACGGTGGTGCCCTCGAGGTCGCCGCCCGTCTCGGTGGCGGCTCCGTCGTCGTCGTCGTCATCACCCGCGCACGCGCCCGCCATGAGGCAGAGCGGCATCAAGAGCGCCAGCGGCGCTCGTAGCCATCGGGTCCGGTGTCGTGTCATGTGCTGTCTCCTACTGGTGGTTGGTCAACGCTTGCTTCGTGCCCTTGGGGGTCCGGTGGTCGCCCGTTGCACGAGCTCGAGCGGGAGCTCGCGACCCCGTGGCGGCAGGTCGGGGTCGGCCAGGGTGGCGAGGAGGAGCTCGACCCCCAGGCGCCCGCTCTCGAAGAGCGGCTGGCGGATCGTGGAGAGGTGGAGGTGCTCCGACAGCTCGATGTCGTCGAAGCCGATCACCGACAGGTCGTCGGGCACGCGGAGGCCGAGGTCGGTCGCCGCCGCCATGACGCCGATCGCCTGGACGTCGGAGGCGGCGAAGACGGCCGTGGGTCGCCCCGGTCGCGGTCGAGGAGGTCGAGCGCGACGGCTCGGGCCGCGCCCCGCTCGTGCGGTGCGTAGCGGCGGAGCTCGGCCCCGGCCCCCAGCCCCGCGGCGACGAGCACCGACTCGTAGCCCTGCTCGCGCGACCGGCTGGATCGGAACCCGAGCGGGTTTCGCGGGTCGTCGCCGATGAACCCGATCGACCGGTGCCCGAGCGAGAGCAGCAGGTGGGTGGCCATCCGCCCGCCCTCCACGTCGTCGGTGATCACCGAGGGGATGCCGGGACGGCGCGAGTCGACCAGCACCACTGCCGTGCCGGTGCCGCTCAGCCGGTCGAGGTCCTGGCGGGGGACCGGGAGGGAGACCACGAGGACGCCGTCGGCTCGCCCGGGTCCCGTGAGCGCGGCGAGGTGCTCGTCGCGGTGGAGCGGCTGCTCCACGTTGAAGAGCACGAGGTCGTAGCGGCTCCCATCGAGGCCGGCGACGACGCCTCGGAGGCGCTCGACCGCGGAGGCGTGGGTGAACGACGGGATCATGACGCCGATGGTCTGGCACCGTCCGCGCGAGAGCCCGCGGGCCATCGGGTTCGGGCGGTACCCCAGCTGCTGGATGGCGGCCTGCACCCGCGCCCGGGTGTCATCGCTGACCTTGGGGCTCCCGTTGAGCACCCGCGACACGGTGCCGAGGCCCACCCCCGCTTCCGCGGCGACGTCAGCGATCGTCGGCATCGGCTCCCCCCAGAGCATTCGTGGAAGCGCTTCCACGAATGTCTCGACCGTACGCCCGCGGCCCCGGTCCGTCAACGGTCGCCGGGCCCGAGCCCTAGCCTCGGCGCCATGGAGCTCAACGAGGCGGTCCGCGAGGCGCTCGAGCTGCAGATCCTGGAGGAGTCGCCGGAGCCGGCGGCCGCCACGATCGGCATCGCCGTCGGCGAGCACGGTGCCGCGACCGTCGCCGGCATGCTGCTCGACGCCGCGGGCGTCGTCTTCCGCAAGATGGTGGACACCACGGAGGAGGCCTATGACCTGGCCGAGCTCCTCGCGCAGCTCGCGCTCGACGGGGCCGTCCCCGAGCACCGGCTCGAGCTCCTGGGCGACATGCTCACCGCCTCTGCCGCCATCGCCGGTGGCATCCGGCCGCCCGTGGAGGCGCTGCACACCCGCCTCGGCGACCAGGACCTCCTCTTCGGCGCGTGGCTCGGCCTCCTCACGGCGATGCGGGTGGCCTCCATCGCCGTCGAGATCACCGAGACCGAGCTCCTCGAGGACCTCCTGCTCGTCCTGGATTGAGCCGCCGGCTTCGGCCTGAGTCTGGGGCGACCGCTAGGATCTGACGGGTCGTCAGGTCACTGGATCGTGGGGGTTTGCACATGCCGAACGTGGACGGGGGCAGCCTCTGGGAGCTCGTGGAGCGACGGGCGGCCGCGACCCCCGACGCCCTGGCCGCGGTAGACGAGGACGGCCGCACGCTCACCTGGGCGGAGGCGAAGGCCGCCGCCGAGGTGGCCGCCGCCGGGCTGGCCCGCATGGGGATCGGCCCGGGCGACGTGGTGTCGTGGCAGCTCCCGACCTGGCTCGAGGCCAAGATCCTCGTGCTCGCCCTGGCCCGGCTCGGCGCGATCCAGAACCCGATGCTGCCGATCTACCGGGACCGCGAGGTCGGGTTCGTCACCCGCCAGGCCAAGAGCAAGCTCCTCGTGGTCCCGTCGACCTGGAGCGGGTTCGACTTCGAGGCCATGGCCCGCGGCATCGCCGAGCAGATCGGCGCCGAGGGCGGCTCCATGGCCGTGCTGGTCGCCGACAAGGCGCTGCCGCAGGGCGACCCCGCCACCCTCCCGCCGGCGCCGGACCCGGCGCAGGACCCCGTGCGCTGGTACTTCTACACGTCGGGCACCACGGCCGACCCGAAGGGCGCGCAGCACACCGACCGCACGATCCTCGCCGGCGCCGTCGGCATGAGCGAGCGCCTCGGGTGCAGCGACCACGACATCAACGCGGTGGTCTTCCCGTTCACCCACATCGGCGGGATCGGGTGGCTCGTCAGCGCCCTCGTCTACGGGTTCCCGACCGTGTACATCGAGCGCTTCGACCCCGCGAAGGTGGTCGAGCTGATCCAGCAGCACGGTGTGACCATGGCCGGAGCCGGTACCCCCTTCCACATGGCCTACCTCGCCGCGCAGCGCCAGCTGCCCGCCGGCGAGGACCTGTTCCCCTCGGTGCGCGTGTACTGCGGCGGCGGCGCGCCGAAGCCGCCGCAGCTCTTCTACGACATCAAGTCCGAGATGAGCAGCGGCAACAGCGCCGGCATCGTCTCCGGCTACGGCCTCACCGAGGCGCCGATCATCGCGATGGGCAGCATCCACGACACCGAGGAGCAGCTCGCCCTCACCGAGGGCCGGGCCTCCGGCGGCGCCACGCTGCGGGTCGTCACCCTCGAGGGCAAGGAGGGCGGGATCGGCGAGGAGGGCGAGATCCGCGTGAAGGCGCCGCAGATGATGAAGGGCTACCTCGACTCGTCGCTCGACGGCGAGGCCTTCGACGAGGACGGCTGGTTCAAGACCGGCGACCTCGGCCGCATCGACGCCGACGGGATGGTCACGATCACCGGTCGGGTCAAGGACATCATCATCCGCAACATGGAGAACGTCTCCGCCAAGGAGGTCGAAGACGTCCTCTTCACCCACCCGGACATCGCCGACGTGGCGGTGATCGGCGTGCCGGACCCGAAGACCGGCGAGCGCGTGTGCGCCGTGGTCGTCGCCGCCGAGGGCAAGGACGTCACCTTCGACTCCATGGTCGCCCACTGCAAGGAGCAGGGCCTGATGACCCAGAAGCTGCCCGAGCGGCTCGAGCTGGTCGACGCCCTGCCCCGCAACCCCACCGGCAAGGTCCTCAAGTTCGAGCTCAAGGCCCGCTTCGGCGCCTGATCCCCCCAACCAAGGAAGCGAGACCCACCCCATGGCACTCCTCGACGGCAAGGTCGCGATCGTCACCGGCGCCGGAGCCGGCATCGGCCGGGCCCACGCGCTCGAGCTGGCCAAGCACGGCGCCAGCGTGGTCGTGAACGACCTCGGGACCTCCGTCACCGGCGACGGCGCCGACCAGAAGGCCGCCGACCAGACCGTGGAGCTCATCACGGCCCGCGGTGGCCAGGCCGTGTCCAACTACGACGACGTCGCGGACTACGAAGGGGCCGGTCGGCTCGTGGCCCAGGCCGTGGACACCTACGGCAAGCTCGACGTGCTGGTGAACAACGCCGGCATCGTGCGCGACACCGCCATCTGGAACATGGGCGAGGGTGACTTCGACGCGGTGATCCGCGTGCACCTCAAGGGCACGTGGGCGCCGTCGCACCACGCCGCCCGCCACTGGCGGGATCGGGCCAAGGTCGGCGAGGTCTTCACCGGCCGCGTGATCAACACCACCTCCGGCGCCGGGCTGGTGGGCAACTTCGGCCAGACCAACTACGCCACCGCCAAGGCCGGCATCGCCGGCTTCACCCAGACGCTGTCGCTCGAGCTCTACAAGCTGGGCGTCACCGTGAACGCGGTCGGCCCGGCTGCCGCCACCCGCATCACCGGCACGATGCCGGGCGCGCCGGCGGTGATCGAGGCCGACGAGATCCCCGAGGACGAGTTCAACCGGATGGATCCGGCGGTGTCGTCGCCGCTCGTGGCCTGGCTGGCCTCCGACGAGAGCCAGATGGTCACCGGCCAGGTGATCCGGGCCGTCGCCGAGGACATCGTGTGGATGCGGGGCTGGTCCGAGGGCCCGAGCATCAGCAACGGCGGCAAGCGCTGGGACGCCGACAAGCTCGGCCAGCAGCTCGCCACCGACGTCTTCGGCACCCGCACCCCCGGCTTGCGCTACTAGCTCCCCGAACTGGCGCGACCTGTTCGCCGGCAAGAGCGAGGAACTCGCGCCAGTTCGGGGGTCGCGCCCGACGAGACTCGAGCGATGGCAGGGGACCGCACGCCGCTCGCAGACGCGCTCCTCGCCGCGCCCGTCGGCGTCTGCCTGCTCGCTGCGCTCGAGGAGGCCGGGCGCGACGTCATGTCGATGAGGTTCGGCGACCTGGCGGCGGCGGGCGTCAGGTCCGCCTACATGACCTCCGGCCCTTGGATGTCGGAGGCGCCGGCGGAGATCGCGAGCGCGTACGGCGAAGCACCGCGGCGACTCCCGCTGGCGGAAGCGATCGCCGATCGCTTCGCCGCCGAGCTCGAGGCGCCGGTCGATCTCGAGCGGCAGGAGCTGTGGTTCACGGGTCCTTGGAAGGACGATCGCCCGCCGGGGCCGGTCTTCGGCGACCTCGACGTTGCATACGACGCCGGGGAGTTCCCCTTGGCCGGCCTGTTCACCGCCAACGGACCGCCGGCAGAGGCTCACAACGACTTGGCGGGCGCGTGGGAGCTGGACTTCGACCCGCTCACCCGTTGGCGCCTCCCCGTGGTGGGATCGCCGCGCGTGCTGGAGCTGAACCGGCCGCAGGATTGGGTCGATCTCGTCGAGCGGCACCCGAAGGGCGCCGGCGAGCACGGGAGCTGGTCGCTCCCCGGCCAGTCCCACCGCCGCGGGTACGTCGACGCGCGAGCGCTGGAGGAAGCATCGGCAGGGAGGGCCTGTCGTGTTGAGGTCGCGGCCCACCTGGTGCCCGGCTGGGCGTCAGTGGCCGAGGAGTGGGACGCGATCCACTTGACGTGGGCCGGGTTCCTCACGAGCGAGGCGCTCGTGTCCGACCCGGCCGGTGGGGGCGTGGCCATGCTCCGGTTCTGGCTGGGCGAGCGCGTCCTCTGGCTGCGCGACTGCTTCGGTGAGCCGGCGCCGATGGCGGGACCGGTGATGCCCGAGGAAGACAGCGACCCGGTCCGGTCCGTCGACGTCCGCGTCGATCTCGAACGCCAGGCCAGGGACCGGCGCTGGATCGCCGGGATGCTGGGCCGCTAGGGGGTCAGCGGTAGCCGAGCTGGCGGGAGCAGCTGGGCCAGGACTTCCAGCCGGCGCGGGCGAGCAGGCGCTTGCCCATCTCGATCTGCACCTCACGGCTGTTCTGGTGGGGGAGGCCGGTGCCGCCCACGGAGCGCCAGGTGGAAGCGGAGAACTGGAGTCCGCCGTAGTACCCGTTGCCGCTGTTGATGTACCAGTTGCCGCTGGCCTCGCACTTCGCGAGGCGGTCCCAGGTGGCGGGATCGTTCGGATCGCCCTTCGTGGCGACCGGGGCCGGGGCGGCGGGAGCCGGCGGCGGGGGAGCGGTCGTGGTGGTGGTGGGCGCCGCGGTGGTGGGCGGCGTCAGGGACTGCTCGAGCGGGGCCACCGTGGTGGTGGGGAGGCCCTGCGAGATGCCCTGGAAGCCCTCGATCTGGCTGCGGAGCGGCCGGCCCGGGAGGGAGAAGCCGTCGAGCGTGGCGCCCTGGAAGCGCACTGCCGGGGTCGCCGACTCGGCGCTCACCCGGGACAGGAGATCGGGTCCGTCGCTGCCGACGACCGAGCCGGGCACGGCCAGCGCGGTGAGCGCAGCAGCGGTGGAGAGAAGGGCCCGTCGCGCGCGTCGCGGCGAGCTGGTGGGACTCGGGGGGTGGCTCATCCCTTCGGATTCCTCCTGGGGTGATCGGGCGCGCGCAGTGTGGGAAAGGCTGGGGGGGGAGTGCGGGGAACTGCGAGCGCCCTGGGGTCGGGGACCGCGCCAAGGCGGCGTGGCTAGTTGCGAAAGGGTGTCATTCTTTGACACTCGATCGCAACATTCACCGGTGTGATTTGTGGCACACTAGTGTCAGCCTTTGTGTCGCAAAACTCCGGTTTTGGACCGGTATCGCCCAGATTCCGGGCGTTCCTGGCCCGGTCTAGCGGTTGCGGGGCAGGCCGAGGGCCCGGCCGGCGATGATCTCCCGCTGCACCTCGCTGCTCCCGCCGTAGATCGTCGTGACGACCGCGTGACGAAAGGCGTGCTCGACGAGGCCCTGCAGCACCGTGCCGTCCTCGCCCATCGGCACGAGGCCGTCGGCGCCGAGCAGGTCGACGAGCTCCGAGGCCGCCCGCACGAACGCCTCGGTGATGTGGAGCTTGGCCATGGAGCCCTCGACCTGGGGCATGGCGCCCTGCGCGGAGAGCCAGGCCGAGCGGAACAGCAGCAGGCGGCCGACCTCGAGCTCCGTCGACCAGCGGGCCAGCACCTCTCGCACCGTGGGGTCGTCGAACGGTCGGGTGCCGTCGGGTCCCGCCTGGGTGGCCCAGCCGGCCACGGACTCCACGAGGTGGTGGGGCTCGCCCCAGTTGGCGCCGTTGCGCTCGTAGACGAGGGCGGCGTGCATCACGGTCCAGCCGTCGTCGACCTCGCCGACCCGGCACGAGTCCGGGACCCGCACCTCGCTGTAGAAGGTGATGTTGGTGCGCTCGCCGCCCATGGTGGCCACCGGGGTGACCTCGATGCCCGGGGTGTCCATGGGCACGAGGAACATGGTCATGCCCTTGTGCTTGGGCACCTCGAGGTTCGAGCGGCAGAGGAGGAACACGTACTGGGCCTCGTGGGCCAGCGTGGTGAACATCTTCTGGCCCTCGATCACCCAGCCGTCCCCGTCGCGCACGGCCCGTGTGGCAACGGCGGCGACGTCGGACCCGGCGTCGGGCTCGCTGTAGCCGAGGCACGGGAGGACCTCCCCGGCGAGGATCCTCGGCAGGACCTCGCGGCGGTGCTCGTCGGTGCCCTGCAGCAGCAGCGTGGCGCCGACCATCGACGCGATGTTGAGGCCGTCGATCGGCGCGCCCGAGGCGTACAGCTCCTGGTTGAGCACGACCTGGTCGATCGCGCTGCGCCCGAGGCCGCCCACCTCCTTCGGCCACCCGGCGGCGAGGTAGCCCCGCTCGCACAGCGCCTGGTGGAAGCCCCAGTCGTGCATGGTGCCGCTGGTCAGCGCCCGCTCCACCACCTCGCGGGTGAGGTGGTCGGCGATGAAGTCCCGCACCTCGGCCCGGAAGGCCTCGGTCTCCGGGTCCACGCGGAAGTCCATGCCCGCTCGCGTGGGCCGGGCGGTGGCGGCCGCCGCGAGGACCGCGGGGTCGGGGGCATCGGCGCCCCAGCGCCGCGCTGCGATCGTGCGGAGCTCGTGGCGGGCGTCGCCGAGCACGAGCCGGGCGGCCTTGGCCCGCCGCACGTGCAGCTGCACGTCGTACTCGACCATGAAGCCGTAGCCGCCGTGCACGTGGAGGCTGAACCCGGCCGCCTCCTCGGCCACCTGGCCGCAGTACCACGACGCCTGGGCGGCCCGGCCCGGGGCCGACGGGTCGGCCTCGTCGAGCGCCCAGATGGCCTGGTAGGCGAGCAGCCGGGAGCCGTCCACGCGCTCGTGGAGGTCGGCGAAGCGGTGCTGGAGCGACTGGAAGCTGCCGATCGGCACGCCGAACTGGTGGCGGTCCTTGGCGTACTGCACCCCGACGTCGAGGGTGGCCCGACCGAGGCCCGCCTGGGCGACGGCGGTGAGCGACCGCCACTCGTCCCGGGCCCGCTCGAAGGCCTCCTGGGCGGCGGCGCCCTCGGCGAGCACGGTCGCGCCGGCCAGGTCGACGTCGGCCGCGGCCATCCCGGCCAGGGTGCGGAGCTCGGTGGTGCCGGCGTCGACGGCGACGACGAGCCGGTCCCCGTCGAGGGCGACGACCACCTGGGCCCTGGCGGCGAACGGCACCAACCGGGCGACGCCGGCCTGGCCCGGGCGCGGCGCGAAGGTCGCCACCGCCCCCTCGGCGACGGCGGACAGCGCTGAGGCGCCAGCCGGCCCGGCGGCGGCGAGCAGCCGGGCGGCCACGGCGCCCTCGACCAGCGGCACGAGACCGCAGTGGGCGCCGTGCACCTCGACCGCGGCGGCGAGGTCGGTCAGCGACGCCCCGGCGCCGCCCGCCGCCTCGGCGAGGGCCATGACCGGCAGGCCCATTCCCGCGACGGCGTCCCACAGCCGCTCGTCGAACCCGACGGGCTCGAGCTCCCGCACCCGCTCGCCGTGCGACTCCTTGTCGTAGAGGCGCTGGCAGGCCTCGCGAAGGGCGTCCTGGTCGGGGGTGAAGGAGAGGTCCATGCGGGCGCGGCTCGTTCGGATCGCGTTTCTGACGGGTCGTCAGACAGTGTGCCATCATCGTCCGCCGATGGCCGAACCTGCTCAGAGCTCTGCACGCCCCCCTGCACGCCCCCCTGCACCCCCCACCTCCCGTTCGCCGCTCGGCAGCGTCCGCATCATCGAGTGCTCGATGCTCGGTCCGGGTGCGATCACCACGACGCTCGCCGATCTCGGCGCCGACGTCATCAAGGTCGAGCCGCCTTCCGGCGACTACATCCGCCAGATGACCTGGCCGATCGTGGAGGGCACGTCGCTGATGCACCTCCACATCAGCCGCGGCAAGCGGTCGATCACCCTCGACCTGCGCACCGAAGAGGGCCGCGAGGTCTTCCTCGAGCTGGTGCGCGGCGCCGACGCGGTCATCGAGGCGATGCGCCCCGGCGGGCTCGAGAAGCGGGGCGTCGGCTACGAGGCCTGCCTCGCGGTGAACCCGAGCATCGTGTTCTGCACGATCTCCGGCTACGGGATGACCGGTCCCTACAAGGACATGCCCAGCCACGGCATCGCCTACGACGTGTGGGCGGGGCTCGTGCAGCCCGACACCACCGAGGACGGCTTCTGCTTCATCCCCGAGCACCCCTCGGTGGGCATCCACGCCGGGCCCCTGTTCGGCGCCCTCGGCGTGCTCGCCGGCATCACCCGGGCCCGTGCCACCGGTGAGCCCTGCCGACTCGAGATCGCGCAGTCGGACGCGTCGGCGGCCATGGACTGGCTCCGGAGCGAGACGTGGAAGGCCTACGAGCGTCCGGAGTCCGAGGTCACCGGCAACAAGGCCGACGGGTACGAGCGCCGGGCGCCGGGAACCGGGGGCATGCGCGACGGCGTGCGCTACCAGTTCTACGAGACGGCCGACGGCCACATCCTCTTCCAGTCCTCCGAGCGCGAGTTCTGGGAGAACTTCTGCAAGGGGATCGGGCGGCCCGAGCTGTTCGAGGAGCACCCCGGCTCGCAGTACGCCGACCACGCTCGCGGGAACACCGAGCTGCGCAAGGTGCTGGCCGAGATCTTCCGGACCCGCACCACCGCGGAGTGGGTGAAGCTCGGCGACGAGGCCAACACCCCGATCGCCCCCGTGAACACGCCGAGGACGCTGGCCGACGATCCGCAGTTCCAGGACCGCCTGCCGTGGATCCCGCGCGAACGGGTGGGCACCGAGCAGGTCCCGTCGCCGATCAAGGTGATCGGCGAGGAGCTGCCGCTGCCGACCCACGCCCCGGAGGCCGGGGAGCACACCGACGTCGTGCTGGCCGAGGTCCTCGGCTACGACGCCGACCGCATCGCCGCGCTGCGGGCCAAGGGCGCCCTCGGCGCCCCGCCGGCCTAGGCCCCGCCCGTCGAGTCCTCCAACCAGGCCCGGCGCTGGCGCTCGCGCTCCTCGGCGTGGAGGGCGAGCCGGTGCTCGCGCTCCGGGTCGTCCTCGGGCTCGACCTCGTAGCCCGCGGCGAGATCCCACACGTCGGCCACCTCCGCGGGATGCGCCCGTCGGAGCACGGCGGCGGCCTGCACGCACGCGCCGGCGGCGGCCAGGCCGTCCGGGGTGGCCACCACCGTGTGCCCGGCCAGGTTGGCGAGCACCTGCGCGTGGGCGTCCAGGGCGTCCGCCGGGCCGGCCAGGTGGATCGGCTCGTGGTCGTACCAGCGGGCACCGGCTTCGGTGATGGCCTCGAGGGCGGCGAGGGCCGCGCTGGCCACGCCCTCGAAGGTGGCGCGGGCGAGGGCGCCGCGGCCGGTGCCGGGGCCCACCCCGGTGATGACCGCGCCGGAGCGGTCGCCGACCCCCGGCACGACCACCACGTCGTCGACGGGCTCGGTGAGCAACGCCAACTGCCCGAGCTCGGCGACGCTGAGGTCGAGCAGCTCCGCCATGGCGTCGATCAGCGCGGCGCCCCCATGGGTGTGGGCCACCGCGAGGTGCCCACCGGTGGCATCGGCCCGGCTCTGGACCACGCCGGACGGGTCGACCACGGCGTCGTTGAGGGGGGCCAGCACGGTGGTGCGCTCGGCCAGCGCGACGCCGACCTTGCCGCGGGTGAGGCCGAGGGCCAGGGCGATCGCCATCGGCTCGGCTGTGCCGGGAGCCACGAGCGGCCGCCCCTTCAGCCCGACGAGCTCGAACACGGGGGCATCGAGCCAGTCGGCGGCCGCGTGGGGCTCGAGGACCTCGGGGAGGTGCTCGGCCCACGCCTGCACGTGGCCGGCCCCGACGAGGAGCTCGATCGCCTCCGGGAGCCAGCCCTCCACCGACGGTGACCACAGACCGGTGCAGGAGGCGCTGCCCCGATCGGTGACGGCGCGGCCGGCGAGCCGGTAGGTGAGCCAGTCGTGGGGGAGCAGCACGGTGCCGATGCGGGCGAAGGCGGCCGGGTCCGTGCGGCGCAGCCACGAGAGCCGTGTGACCGCGGTGCCGGCGTCGGGCACCGTGCCCGACCGCCGCGCCCAGCGCTCGACGCCGAGGGCCTGCTGCAGCCGGGCGACCTCCGCCCGGGCGCCCTCCCACGCCTGCACCGGGCGCAGGACCACGCCGGCGCCATCGAGCAGGACGAGGCCCGGGTGGCTCCCCGTGACCGACACGGCCGCCACCTGGCCGGCGCCGGCGCGCTGGATCGCGGTGGTGAGCGAGCGCCACCAGGCGTTGGGGTCGCCCGCGGGGCCACCGGCTTCGTCGTGGCGCGCGCGCCCCGAGCGGATCAGCTCACCGGTGTCGGCGTCGCGCGCCTCCACCACGGTGGCGTGCGGACCGAGCGCCACCCCCAGGACCGTCGACATCCTCAGCCGCCCCCGAGCCGTCCGTGCATCGGCGCAGCCTACGTAAGCCCGAGCATGCTGCGGCAGAGGTCGGGGATGCGGCCGATCGCCGGTCCTGGCATCTCCTCCAGGCGCTCCCCTCGTCGAAGGAGGGACACCTCCGCTCCTCCGCGCTCGATGAAGTAGGTCGAGACGATCGGTTCGGCTGGCAGGTCCGGTTGGTCGAGGAAGTGGCCTCGGCCGTGCAGGATCAGGCCGACAGCCCACCACGAATCGTCCGCGACCATGTCGCCCAGCTCCTCGCACGGGTGCAGCCCGGTGTACAGCGGGTAGAAGCCGACGGCGATCTCCCTGCCCGAGGGGCTCACGCTGACGAAGCAGTCGCTACCGCCGAGGGCAGCACCTCTGTCGACGAAGTGGCTGACGGACAGGAGAAGGTCTCGGTCGAGTGGTCGGGGTGTCGAGACGGGTCGGCATCGTGCCATGTGAACCTCGCAGCGCGCGGAACGGAGTGGATCCGGCAGCGCGAGCTGCGAGGAGAGGCCAAGCCTGGCCCGCGCCTATGACAGGAGCGGGGCGCAACGATGCGGCGGCGCGGTCGCTCCGGAACCGATCGGTAGCGGTGTCACCGACTCACCGCGAGGCAATGGGTTCCGCTGCTGCACGGCTGAGGCGATTGGTTTCAGATGCGGAACTCATCGCCTCCAACGATCCGTGACGGAACCTATTGCCTCGCATCTGGGCGTGACCGCTGCGGACGGTTCGGGCCGGGTCCCGGCCGCCGCCTCGTTGCGGGGTTTCGGCTCAAGCCGAGATGGCGGCGGCGTAGCCGGGGCGGCCGTAGCGGTCGGCCAGCTCCTCGAGCTTGTCCACGCAGCGCGCGGCCGTCGGCCAGCGCCGCTCCGTGAGGATCCGGGCCAGGCGGGCGTCGCTGGCGGCGTAGGCGTGGAGCGCCTCGTTGGTCAGGTCGTGGATCTGCTCGCGGTCGACCTCGATCGGCGCGAGCCCGACCAGGCGGGCGATCGACTTCAGCGAGCAGGAGATGCGCAGCGAGGGACCGACGTCGCCGCGGTACAGCCGGTAGGCGTCGACGTGGCCGTGCCGGTACCAAGCCGCCCGGTACGCACCCCGGTGGCCCGGGAGGGGCGCATGGTGCATCGGCAGATCAGGATCGAGCTGCAGCCGGAGGCCGAGCTGCATGTCGTAGTGCGCGGCGCGGTCGGCGATGAAGGGCAGGTCGAAGGCGGCGCCGTTCCACGTGGCGATCACTCCGGGTTCGAGGTGCGTGAGGCGGTCGTCGAGCTCGGAGAAGATCACGTGCTCCGGGCCGGTGAACGTCTCCTCGAACCCCGGCGACGCGAGCGCGACCGTGAGGACCGGAGCCACCGTGGGGTCGAGCCCGTTGATGGTGGTGTCCGTCTCGATGTCGAGTCCGTAGACCGGGGTGCGCCGCCGCATGCAGGAAAAGGGTAAGTGCACCGCGCGCGCGGGGGGTGGATGGTCGTGTGGCTGGTGTTGCTGGTGTGGTTCGCCTCCGCGAGCCTCGCCCTTCGGGCTCAGCCGAGGCCGGGGATCGGCAGGCGCGTCAGCTGGCGCAGGCGACGGGCGATGTCGGGCGTGAGCGGCTCGTCGAGCTCGTCGATCTGGAACGTCACCGCCAGCTCGCCGTCGCCGGGGCGGACGTCGACCAGCCGCGCGCCGCGCGGGAGCGGCGGAAGCGGGAGGTAGCCGCGGAAGAAGCGCACCAGGGGCGCGGGGATCCCACCGACGCTGGCCCGCTTCGGCACGAGGCGCAGGAACGGGCCGGCCACCTCGAGGTCGGCGAGGACCTCGCCCATCCGGATCCCCCGGAGGCCGGCCGCCATCACCACCCCCTCTTCGGTGAGCGTCACCCGGATGGGCAAGCGGGAGGTCTTGGTCCAGCGGTCGACGTTGGCCTGGCTCACGTACGCCCGCAGGCTGACGGGCTTGGCCTGCAGTCGGGGCGGGAGCCCAGGGGCGATGCGGACCCGCTCGGCGCGGACCACGAGGCGGTCGAGCACCAGCCCGGCCGCGAGCACCGCCGGCACCTCCACCTTCACCACGTCGAGCTCGCCGCGCAGCAGCCCCTGCGGGGTGGCCTTCACCCGGGGTCGGATCGGGTGCTCCATCACCCGCGACGCGGTGGCGTCGATCAGGGCGAGGAGCGAGGCGGCGAGCGCGGGCTCGGACCGGGCGGCGTCGGCCCGCTCGGTGGCGAGGCGGACCAGCTCGGGGTCGTCGACCAGGCCCCACATCGCGCCGGTGCCGTCGTCGCCCCCGAGGTCGGGGTCGTCGACGAGATCGAGGTCGGCGTCGAGCGGATCGTCGATGATCGACGAGGCTAGAGCCCCAGCGCAGGGAGCCGGAGGCGACCGCGCCGTGTGCCAGTGCGCTGGGCGAGCGGTAGGCCTCGGAAGCGCCTTACAGCCGCAAGGCGGCGAGCGAGGCCACCTCGCTGCGCTCGCAGTGCGACAGGCGGACGTGCCCGAAGCACGACTCGCCGTCGAAGGCGTCGATCAGGACCGACACCGCGTTGTTGTGCTCGGAGAGGTACGGGGCGTCGATCTGGCTCGTGTCGCCCGTGAACACGACCTTGGTCCCCTCGCCGACCCGCGTGAGGATCGTCTTGAGCGTGGTGGGCTCGAGGTTCTGCGCCTCGTCGACGAGCACGAACGTCCCGTGGAGCGAACGGCCCCGCAGGTAGGTGACGGCCTCGAGCGAGAGCTTGTCGCGCTCCGTGCAGCTCATCGAGCACGGCGCGGGCGTCGGCGTGGCTCCGGCGCTCGGTGAGCGCCACCAGCGCGTCGTGGACGGCGACCATCCACGGGTTGAGCTTCTCGTCGAGCGTGCCGGGGAGGAACCCGAGCTCGGCCTTGCCCACCGGCACGACCGGTCGGTACACGGACACCTTGTCGTACAGGCCGGCCTCCATCACCTGCTCGAGCCCGGCGGCCAGGGCGAGGATCGTCTTGCCGGTGCCGGCCATGCCGTCGAGGGCGACGACCCGGACCTCGGGGTCGAGGAGGAGGTCGAGGGCGAACTGCTGCTCCTTCGAGCGCGGCCGCAGGCCCCACGGCTCGGGCACCCGCTGGAGGGCGGTGAGCTCGCCGTCGTCGTTGCGGACCAGCACCGACTGGCTGCCGGCCCGGAGCACCGCGTAGCGGTCGGTGAGCTCGGCCCGGAGCCGATCGCCCTCGCTGCCCTCCACCTCGTGCATGCCGAGGCCGTTGGGGCTGCCGTAGACGAGGTCGACGGTGGACGCGGCCACCTCGATCGTGCTCCAGCCGACGGGACGCTCGAAGCCCGTGCGACCGCGGAGGCGCTGGTGCTCCATCGCCTCGAGCCCGAGCTGCGCCGCCTTGATGCGCAGCGCCGCGTCGTTCGACACGACGATCGTGCGTCCGTGGACGGCCTGGCCGAGCGAGGCGGCGAGGATCCGGTTGTCGTTCTTCGTCGGGTCGAGCCCGTGCTCGCGGATCTCGTTGAGGTGCAGGCCGTTGGTCTCGATCCGCAGCGTGCCGCCGTTGGGGAGCGCGACCGGCTGTGCGGATGTCGCCGCCGTTGGCGACCCGCAGCTCCTCGATGGACCGGATCACCGCCCGGGCGGCCCGTCCGACGTCGTCGAGGCGGGACTTGTGCTGATCGAGCTCCTCCACCACCACCAGGGGGATCACGGTGTCGGCCCCGGGAAAGGCCGTGATCGAGTCGGGATCCGAGATGAGCACCGAAGTGTCGAGCACCATCCGGGTGGCGGTCGGGTCGGGCGAGCCGGAGCGCGCCTGGTCGGCCAGCAGATCGGTCAACGAACCCCCAACAGGTGGTGGAAAGGACGGAGCAGCACCGGGCGTCAGTGTCTCGCGTCGGGCCGCGCGGGTGTTGGATGCTCCCGGGGGAACCTCGGGGGCCTCGGTAGCGTCGAAGGGCCCATGCGCCGCGCCACCGCCCTGCTCGTCCTCGTGCTGCTCGTCCTGTCGTCCTGCGGGGGCGACGACGACGCGGTGGGCACCGACTCGAGCAGCACGAGCAGCTCCACCAGCTCGTCGTCGACGACGTCGACCACGGTCGGGGCCGACCCCACGACGACGCCCACGAAGCCCGCCGGCCAGGGAGACGACCCCGCCGGTCCCTCCACCCCGGCCTCCAGCGGGGTGATCCGGATCTCGGTGGGCGGGGGCTTCTCGCCCTACGGGGCCGACTTCGCCGCCGTGCCCACGCTGGTGCTGGCCGACGGCACCGCGTTCACCGGAGGCGCCACCACGATGCAGTACCCCGGCCCCGCCATCTCACCGGTGAGCACCGGCCGCCTGTCGTCGACGCAGGTCGCCTCGCTGCTCGACGCGGCGAAGGCCGCCGGCCTCGACGACGAAGCGCGACTACGGCCAGCCCGGCATCACCGATGTCGGCACCACCACGATCACCGTCGTCCTCGACGGCAAGACCTACACCGCCGCGGTCTACGCCCTCGGCTACGAGGACGGCACCGGGGGCCTCTCGGCCGAGCAGCGGGCGGCCGCGGGAGAAGGTGTCCGTGTTCGTCGGCAAGGTGGGCGACGCGGTGTCTGCCGCCGCCACCGGCACCTTCGCGCCCACCGCGTACCAGGTGCTCGCCACGCCCTCGCAGCCCGCGTCCAGCTACCCGGACCCGAAGCCCAACACCCTCGACTGGCCGATCAGCGCCAAGCCGCTGGTCGAGGGTCGCGTGCCGCGACCTCACGGGCGCCGACGCGGATGCCTTCCGCGGCGCGCTCGACGAAGGCGTCGCAGATCACCGTGTGGCGGAGCGGCGGGAAGGACTGGCAGGTGATCGCTCGCGCGACCCTGCCGGGTGACGCTCCCTGCAAGTAGCCGCACCTACCCTGCGGGAATGGCCTCCGCCTGCACGTTCTGCTCGATCCTGGCCGGCGAGCAGCCGGCGCACGTGGTGCTCGACGACGAGGTGGCGCTCGGGTTCCTCGACGTCCGCCCGCGTGTTCCACGGCCACGTGCTCGTGGTGCCGCGCGCCCACGTCGAGGTGCTGACCGACCTGCCCGCCGAACGGCTCGGGCCCTACTTCGAGCGGGTGCAGCGGGTGGCCGCGGCGGTGCCGGCCGCGCTCGGGGCGCAGGGGACGTTCGTGGCGATCAACAACAAGGTCAGCCAGAGCGTCCCGCACCTGCACGTGCACGTCGTGCCCCGCACGAAGGGCGACGGCCTCAAGGGCTTCTTCTGGCCCCGCACCAAGTACGACGACGACGCGCACATGGCCCGCGTGGCCGCCAGATCCGAGGCGCTCGACCGGCCCGGGACCTGACCGGCCCGGGACCTAGCCGGCCCGGGTGAACTCCGCCACCGCGGCGGTGTCCACGCCGGTGGCCTCGACGAGCTCGTCGAGGGCGGAGTGCAGCGCGTCGGCCAGCGCCCACACGTCGTCGAGCACGTCGGGGCAGGCCAGCAGGCCGAAGTCGAGCTGGTCGAGGTAGCTCATCACGGTCATGTTCAGCCCGGTGCCGTCGATGATCGGGCCCACCGGGTAGTTCGACGAGCAGCTTGGCCCCCGCCGAGTAGAGCGGGAACGGCGGCCCGGGCACGTTCGAGATCGTGACGTTGAACAGCGGCCGCATGCATGTCGGCCAGCTTGAACCGGGAGTAGAGGCGGGCGGCTCGACCGACCACCGCGGGGGCCGCGAACTCGGCCCACTCCTGGAGCGTGTCGGCGCCGATGGCCTTCTGCTGCTCCTTGGCCTCGCTCATGCACCCCTGGATCATCTTCAGGCGCTCGGTGGGGTCGTCGATGTCGGACGCCAGGGTGCAGAGCATCATGCTCACCTTGTTGCCGAGCGCGTCGCGCTCGTCCTCGGTGCGGACCGACACCGGCACCATCGCCACGAGCGACGAGTCGAGCACCTCGCCCCGCTCGTCGAGGTAGATGCGCAGCGCGCCGGAGCACAGGGCCAGCACGACGTCGTTCACCGTGCAGCCCGCCGCCGTCTTCACGGCCTTCACGGTGCGCAGGTCGAGCGAGGTGAACGCGTAGCTGCGCCGCGGCGTGAGCGCGGTGTTGAACGACGTGCGGGGCGCGGTGAACGGGGCCGGCGGGCAGCACGGCGGCGCTGCGACTCCTGGCCGCGGCGGCGGACGTCGAGCGCGGCGCTGGCGGTGCGGGCCATGCGCCTTGGCCACCCGGAGCGGCTGGCGGGCGAGCGACGAGGCGGCGAAGCCGAGGAGCTCGACGTCGGTGGGCAGCCGGTCGGGCTCCCACTCGGTCTCGGGCACGTGCTCGGCGACCTCGGGGCTGAGGTCGAGGAGGGCGACGAGCAGCTCGTTGCCCGAGGCGCCGTCGATGGCGGCGTGGTGGACCTTCGTGAGCAGCCCGACGTTGCCGTCCTCGAGGCCCTCGATCAGCCAGATCTCCCAGAGGGGCCGGGTGCGGTCGAGGGGGAGCGCCACGAGGCGGCTCACCAGGTTCGACAGCTCCTTGGTGCCGCCGGGCGCCGGGATGGCGGTGTGGCGGACGTGGTTGCGGATGTCGAAGTCGGGGTCCTCGATCCACAGCGGGTGGTGGAGGCCGAAGGGGACGTGGGCCAGCCGGCGCCGGAAGGGCGGGGCGAGGTGCAGGCGACCCTCGTAGACGGCGATCACCGAGTCGATGGAGACGCCCGCCTTCGACGCCCGCGGGTCGAAGATCCCGAGGCTGGCGACGTGCATGTGCGACGACGGCGTCTCGAGGTGGAGGAAGGACGCGTCGAGTCCGGACAGTCGCTGCATGGGTGTCTCCTACGTGTGGTGGTGCGCGATTTCTACACCTGATCGAAGGTCACCCGCGGCTCGCCCGCCGTCACCACGAGCGTGACGGGCGAGCCGAGCGCGTCCAGGGGGTCGATCGCGAGGCCGACGGCGAGCATCGACACGACCTCGCCCTTGTGGGGGCCGGCCAGGATCGTCACCTCGAGGCGCACCGCGTCGCCGTCGGCGTCCGCGTCGACCACGATCCCGTCGTACTCCCCGTCCTCCAGCACCGGCAGCTCGCACGACCTCGCCGGTGCGAGACTCGCAGGGTGATCGCCACCCACGGGACGGCTCCTGGTGGCCGAGCCCCTGCTGGGCGACCCGAACTTCGAGCGCACGGTGGTGCTGGTCATCGAGCACACGCGACGAGGGCGCGCTCGGCCTGGTCCTCAACCGTCCGACCGACCTGCTCGGTGGCCGAGGCGCTGCCGGAGTGGCGGCGACGTCGCCACGCGACCCGGCCGTCCTGCACGTCGGCGGGCCGGTGGAGGAGCGCAGCGGGTGGTGCCTGGCCCGGGCCGTCGACCCGGAGGACCTCGATCGGGTTCGTCCCCGTCCTGGGCGACCTCGGCCTCCTCGACCTGTCGATGGACCCGTTCGAGCTCACCGGCCTGGTCACCGACGTCCGCCTCTACGCCGGCTACTCCGGGTGGGGCCCCGGCCAGCTCGACCACGAGCTCGCCGCCGAGGCGTGGTTCGTGGTCGACGCGGAGCCCGACGATCCGTTCCTCACCCGACGGCGACGCGCTGTGGCAGCGCATCCTCGAGCGGCAGGGCGGCCAGCTGGCCCGCCTCTCCCGCGTGCCCCGCGACCTCAGCGTCAACTAGTCCATTGCTCGCTCCGGCATCCGCCTCCGCAAGTGCCTCCGCCGGGTCGGCGAAGCCGCCCGGTTGCGGCCTGCGGGACATCAATGCGCTGGGGACATGCGCTTGTAGGACTCGCCGAGGGCGACGCCCTCGAGCGCGCCTCGCTCGATCAGGCGGGCGTGCACGTCGTGCTCGAAGGCGGCTCGTTGCGCCTCCACCGTGGCCTGGTCGGCGGACTCGTCGATCCCCATCGTGCTGCAGCAGCTGGCTGGTGTGGCTGAGCAGCGCCGCGACCTTGCGATCGACGTGGTCGGCGACGTCCTCGACGTGGTCGGGCTCGTCGGCCTCGAACAGCAGCAGCTCGTCGGGGCGGTGGTGGGGGAGCTCGAGGTCGGGGAAGAAGTGCGGATCCCGAGCGGCGACGATCCCCTCGACCGCGAGGAGCCCGGCGTGGCGGTGGTCGGGGTGGAGGCGGTAGCGCTTCCACGGGTCGTGGCCGAGCACGACCGTGGGGCGCAGGCGCCGGATCCAGGCCGCGACCTCGCGACGCTGGCATCGAGCCCGGACTCCAGCTCGCCGTCGACGTGCCCGAGGAAGACCTGCTCGCCGGTGGCGCCGAGCGCCTTCGCCGCGGCCCGCTGCTCCTCCTGGCGGGTTCGGACCAGCGCGGCGGTGTCGGCCTCGACGTCCCAGCTGCCCTTCGACCCGTCGGTGCAGATGAGGTGGTGGACGACGCACCCCGCCGCCGCCCACTTGGCGAGCGTGGCGCCGCAGCCGAACTCCACGTCGTCGGGATGGGCGCCGATGGCCAGGGCCACCGCCGGAGTGGGCAGGTTCAGCGACACGGTGCACGATCCTCCGGCTCGAGGTCCTCCGGTCGGTCGACGTCCCACCCGAGGGCGCTCGTCCTCGACGAGCCGGACGCCGAGCCCGAGCCGCTCGGCCTCGGCGACGTGGCGGGCGCAGCTGCCCGCGCCGTAGGCGAAGGTGAACCCGGAGCCGGCCGGCAGCGAGATGACGTTGGTGCCGTCGCCGTGGCGATCGGGGACGATCGTGACCGCCGACCCGCCGAGCACGCATGGAGAGGTCGGTGGCCAGCGGGCAGGTCGGCGTGGGCGACGATCGCCCGCGCCACCCCCCGGGCGGTGAGGTGGTCGACGCCCGGCGGCGACGGCGCCGTTGAGCCCGAGCCCGGGGGTCCAGAGCACCTCGACGCCCAGGGCCTCGGCCCAGGCCCGGACCTCCTCGTCGTCGCACACCACGACGACGGCGAGGGGGCCGGCGGCCCCGACCACGGTGGTGGCCATCGAGCGGGAGAGGTCGGCCCGCTCCTCGGGTGAGAGCACCTCGGCGAGCCGCGCCTTGGCCCGGGAGAAGGCCTTCACCGGGATCACCACGGCCGCTGTCTCCGTCGTCACCCGCCGCACACGTACGTATCCTCCCGCGCATGCCGATCCAGGTGGCCGTCATCGGTGGGGGGTCGTGGGGCACCACCGTGGCCCACCTCTGCGCGAAGAACACCCCGACCACGCTGTGGGCCCGTCGGGACGAGGTGGCGGTGGAGGTGCGCGACCAGCACACCAACAGCGCCTACCTCGACGGGCTTCGACCTCACGCCGTCGCTCCACGCCACGTCGTCGCTGGAGGAGGCGGTCAGCGAGGCCGACCTCCTCGTGATGGGGGTGCCGTCGCACACGATGCGGGAGACCGCCCAGTCCCTCGCCTCGTACCTGCGCCCGTGGGTGCCGGTGGTGAGCCTGTCGAAGGGCCTCGAGCAGGGCACCCGGCTGCGCATGACCGAGGTGCTCGCCGCCGAGCTCCCCGGGCACCCGCACGGCGTGCTCACCGGCCCGAACCTGGCCAAGGAGATCCTCGCCGGCGACGCGGCCGCTTCGGTGATCGCCATGGAGGACACCTCGATCGCCGAGGCCCTCCAGGACGTGTTCTCGTCGGACCTGTTCCGCGTGTACACGAACCACGACGTGATCGGCTGCGAGGTGGCCGGAGCCCTGAAGAACGTCATGGCCATCGCGTCCGGCATGGCCGACGGGCTCGGCACCGGCGACAACACCCGCTCGGCCGTGATCACCCGCGGCCTGGCCGAGCTCACCCGGCTCGGCTGCGCGATGGGCGGCGAGCAGCAGACCTTCTCCGGCCTCGCCGGGATGGGCGACCTCATCGCCACCTGCATCTCGCCCCAGAGCCGGAACCGCTACGTCGGCGAGCAGCTCGGCAAGGGGCGCAAGACCGACGAGATCATCGCCGAGATGAACATGGTGGCCGAGGGCGTGAAGACCTCGCGGGTCGTGATGGAGCTCGCCGCGCAGTACGGCGTCGACCTCCCGATCGCCGGCGAGGTGTTCGCCGTCGTCCACGAGGGCGCTCCTGCCACCGAGGCCTACCGCGGCCTCCTGGGGCGCAACGTGCGCTCGGAGATGCACGGCATGCCCGGTTCCTGATCTGATCGCCGCATGCCCCGGACCACCCCCCCGCCCCCCGTCCGGTCACCGCGCACGGTCGTCGGCACGTTGGACGCCGCGCGGCGGGCCGGCGTCGACCGGTCCGGCTACCTCCGCCTCGACGGCGCCGACTGGGTCCTCGACTGGTGGGTCGGCGCCGAGGACCGCTGGCACGTCCCCGCGGAGGAGGCCTCCGTCCGCCAGCGCCTGGTGAGCGCCTCGCCGGTGGTGGAGACCCGTGTCCGGGTGCCGAGCGGTGATGCCGTGCAGCGCACCTACGGCGCCCGCGACGCCAACGGCGCGGCGGTCATCGTGGTGGAGCTCGAGAACGACAGCAAGGTCCCGTTCGCGGTGGCGCTCGCCGTCCGGGCGGCCGAGCCCGACGGCCCCGGCCGCGTCGACGAGGTGACCGCCGACGGCATGGAGGTGCGCGTCGACGGGGAGCTCGCGCTCCTGGCCGCCCGCGCGCCGGGGCGCCGTGCCGCCCTCACCGGCGCCGAAGGCGACATCGGCGAGCTCGTGCAGGGTGGCGACGCCCAGCCGGCGGCAGCGGTCGACGGCCCGTTGCGCCGACGGCCGGGCCCAGGGCGCGGTGGTCTTCCCGCTCGCCCACTCGGCCACCCTGCGGGTGGTGCTGCCGCTCGACGGCGGGCCCGTCGACGTGGACGTCATCCCGACCGGCGCGCAGGTCGCCTCGGGCTGGCGCACCCACGCCCGGCGGGGTGCCCGGGTCGTGCTGCCGGACGCGCCGGCTGCAGGACGCCTTCGACAGCAACGTCTGCCACCTGCTGCTCCGGCCCCACGGGTTCGGCGTCGCCGCCGCGCTCACCCGGATCGGCTTCGCGCAGGAGGCGGCCGCCGCCCTGCTGGCGGACCCGGTGGCCACCGCCGGGGCCGAGGGCCCGGGTGAGGCGCTGCTCGCCCTCGCCGCGCACTGGTCGCTCACCCGCGACGAGGGGTTCGCCGACCGGGCCGTCCCGCTCGTGGCGAGCCTCGTGGCCAAGCTCGGTCGCTCGGGCACCCCCGCGGAGCTGCGCCTGGGCGCCATCGCCGCCGCGGGGGCCGCCGGCCTCCTCGCGTCGGTGGGCCAGACCCGCGGCGCCGAGGACGTGCGCCGCGCGGGGGAGGCGATGTCGAAGGCCTCGAGCGCGCCGGCCCCGCCGCCGGCGCCCAGCGGGGTCGAGCCGCTGCTCGACGCTGCTCAAGACGGCGTCGCCCACCTGGACCTGGGTCGGGCCCGACGACGGCCACGCGCTCGATCGTCGGGGCCGCGATCCTCGTCGGCGTCCGCAACCTGCTCGTCGCCGAGGCCGCGTTCGGGCAACCCGCGCTCGTGCTGAGCGGCCACGTCTCGGACAGCTGGCTCGGCCAGGGGTGGGAGGTCCACGACCTGCCCACCGGGAGCGGCCGGCTGTCGTACGCGGTGCGCTGGCACGGAGATCGGCCCGCCCTGCTGTGGGAGCTCGAGCCGTGGCCGGGCGAGCCACCGGTCGAGCTCACCATCCCGGGGCTCGACCCGACCTGGTCGAGCACCCAGCCGAGCGGCGAGGCGCTCCTCGCCCCGGTGGCCATCCCCGAGCGGGCCGCCGACGGCGTCACCACCGCCGTCGAGCTGGGGCGGAAGCCGCAGGAGGGGATGGGGTGAGCGACACCGACCCCCCCGGCCAGGTGCCGCCGGAGCCGGATGGGTCCTTCGTGCTGCTCGCGATCGAGCAGATGGCCCTCGGCCAGGAGCTCGAGTACGACCTCGCGGAGGCGTGCTCACGCGCGGGGCTCCCCGAGGAGGAGCTGCGCCACATCTGGCGGTCCCTCGGGTTCCCGGACCCGCCGCCCGGGGAGCGCATCTTCACCCAGGTCGATGTCGCCAACCTGGCCTCGGTGGCGGAGCTGCTCCACTGCGGCGTCATCGACCCGGAGGTCGCCTACGGGATGACCCGGGTCATCGGATCGTCGATGGCGCGCGTGGCCTCCGCCCTCGTCGATGCGGTGAGCGCTCGCGCCGAGAAGGCGATGCGGGAGGGCGGCCCGTTCGACTCGTCGCTGCTCGAGCCGCTGGCGGAGGAGGGCGGTGCCTTCCTCGAGAGCTTCCCCGCGATCCTCGACCAGGTCTGGCGCCGGCACCTCCAGGCGGCCGCCCGCCGGCGCCTGCTGCGGACCGAGTCGGACGAGTCGAACGGGGTGGTGGTGGGCTTCGCCGACCTCGTCGGCTTCACCGCGCTCGCCCAGCAGGTCAGCGACGAGGAGCTCGCGGAGGTCGTCGACCAGTTCGAGCGCCTGGCCTACGACGTGGTGGTGGCGGGCGGCGGTCGCGTCCTCAAGATGATCGGTGACGAGGTGATGTTCCTCGTCGAGGACCCGGTCGCGGCGGCGGAGATCGCGCTGGGACTGGCCGACGCGTCGCGCGACGCCGCGGAGCTGTCCGACGTCCGGGTCGGCCTGGCGCTCGGACCGGTGCTCGAGCGGGAGGGCGACGCCTACGGGCCGACGGTGAACCTGGCCAGCCGCATCACCTCGATCGCGTACCCGGGTGCCGTCGTGGTGTCGCCCGAGCTGCGGACCGCGCTCGAGGAGGCCGGCGGGTACTCGTTCCGGCAGATGCGGCCGCGCTACCTCAAGCACATCGGCCGGGTCAGCCTGGCGGCGCTGCGCCGCGCCGACGATGCGCCGTCGACGTTGCGGGAGGCGATCGACGAGCGACGTCGCGTGATGCGCGAGTCCGTCCGCGACAAGCTCGCCTCACGGGGGATCGAGCTGCCCGAGCCGTCCGACCCGGCCGAGCCGGAGTAGGCGCTACTCGGCCAGCGCCGCGGTGGCGATGGCCCAGGGCTCGAGCTCGAAGGTGCCCTCGAACGGCGCCACGGGACGGCCCCGCAGGTCGACGAGCCACCCGTGCCGGCCGTCGATGACCACCTGCGTCGGCGCGTCCGTCGGGTTGAAGACCCGCACGTGCAGCGCCCCACCCTCGCGGACCACCGCGGACACCTCGGCCCCGCTCACGGACAGCGCCTGCCCGTCGGCGGGCCCCGAGCCGCTGCCGGCGCGGCGTGACGAGGAGCGGGACGAGCACGTCGTCGGCCACCGCGTACGGGTCGCGGTCGCCGAGGTGCAGCGCGAACGACGCCGACACGGGACCCTGCTGCTGCGGACCCTCCATCGGCGTCATCGGGCCGGCCGGGAGCGGGCGGGTGGCCATCGGCCCCTGCGACAGCATGCCCGTGCACCGCAGGAGGGTGAGCGCCAGCGTGTGGGCCACGGACTCGCCCGAGAGCCGCTCGCGCACGTCGACCAGCTCGTACTCGAGAAGGCCCTCGTGGACGACGGTGAGCCCGCCCGCCTGGACGAAGCGCCGAGACGGGAACGTGGGCAGGCCGATCTCGGTGGGCCCGCCCTCGGCGGTGAGGCCGCGCTCGACGACGGCGAACGCGCACTCGGCGCGCGACGTGGCCGTCGGGGTGGGAAGGGGGAGGTGCACGCGGAGGCGGTGGTCCCGGATGCCGTGGTTGTCGAGCTCGACCTGCACCCGAACGAAGTCCTCGCCGGCTCGCAGCTCGAGGGTGGTGCGGACCTGCACGTGGTGGGCTCCGACCCGGCGTCCGCCTTCGACGTGGGTGGGGAGCTCGTAGGCGCTGCGCACCTCGAGGCGGCCGCGCACGGGTCCGTGCTCGCGCAGCCGGCACGAGGACCGCACCGGCCGCTCCACCAGGTGCTCCTCGTCGGGCGGGCACCAGTTGTAGGTGTCGCCGACGTCGCCACCGTCGACCAGCGCGCCGAACCCGCCGCGCCCGTCGATCGAGAACGTGCCGACCATCGGGTCGACCTGGACCTCGACCAGCCCGTTGGAGAGCGACAGGGGCTTGGCCACGACCGGGGGAGCGGAGGGCCCCTCGGGCGTGGTCCAGGACCGCCACCCGTACCCGGAGAGGTCCTCCACCCGCGCGAGCACCGTGATGGCCGGCTTGTTCGTGACCCGCACGCGCACGCGCTGGCCGGGTCGCTGCGCCCGGAGGCTGGTCAGCTCGGCCCGCACCGGCGGGGTGACGAGGGTGCCGGCCGGCTCGCGCTCCACGTGGATGAGCTCCATCCCGTCGTGGTCCTCGAGCGTGAAGGTGAGGATCCCGCGCACGTACTCGAGCTCCGCGACGGTGACCGTGGCCATCTCGATCGGCGCGTCGTCGATGAGCACGCGCTCGGCCGGGCGCTCCGAGACGAGCTGCGCCCCGGGCGGGACGCTGCCGCCCTTGAGCCGGACCTCCACGACGCCGCCGCGCGTGCGGGGCGATGGGTTCACCACGAGGGGGCCGTCGCCCGGCACGGTGGCGGCGAGCGATCGCACCGCCCGATCGGCGAGGCCATCGGCGATCTGGGTGGCTTCGGCGAAGCGGTGCAGCACCGCGCTGCACACCTCGTCCACCGAGCAGGCGCAGATCGAGTCGTGGGCGCTGTTGCGCAGCACCTCGAGCCAGGCCGCGTCGAACAGGCGCGTGGGCCAGTGGTCCGGGGGCAGGAGCAGGGCCGAGAGCGGCTCGGCCACCCGCTCGAGCGCGAGCTCGGCGCGGGCGGCGGCCTGCTTCACGTCGAGGCGGTTGGACGCCACCCCCATGAGGAGGTTGGCCCGGGCGCCGGAGCGCAGCTCGCCCCGCCAGCCCGGCAGGTCGTCGGTCGGCGCGCCCCGGACGTGCTCCTCGAGCGAGCAGATGTGCAGCTCGTACCCGCCCTCGAGCGCGTTGGCCTCGGCCACCACGCGGCCGAGCCAGGGCTGGGGCATGAGGTGATCGGTTCCGTTCATCCAGAGGATGGGTCCGACGAGCAGGTCCTCCTGCTCCTCCTCGAACTCGCCGATGCGGCGCAGCAGCGCCTTGGCGTCGTCGGGGACGAGCGCGCCGTTGCCGTAGCCGACGGGCAGGTACTCGGCCCGCACGGTGGAGCCGTCGGGGCTCGACCACCAGAACCCGCTCTTGTCGATGGCCGACGGCACGCCGCGCCACACCACCGCGTGCTCGAACCCGAGCTGGCGGAGCAGCTGCGGCATCTGGGCGACGTGGCCGAACATGTCCGGCAGGTAGCCGACCTCCATCGCGCCGCCGAAGCGGGCGGCCACGGCCAGGCCCCGCTGGAGGTTGCGCACCAAGGTCTCGCCGGACACGAGGAACTCGTCCGGCAGCGCGTACCAGGGCCCCATGGCCACTCGGCCGGTGGTGGCGAGGGCCCGCAACCGGGCCTCGGCCTCGGGCCGGACCTCGAGGTAGTCGTCGACCACGGCCATCTGCCCGTCGAGCAGGAAGTGGGCGTAGGAGGGGTCGGCCTCGAGCTGGGGGAGCAGCGCGTCGAGCAGGTCGACGAGGCGGAGGCGGAACGTCTGGAACGGCGTGTGCCACTCCCGGTCCCAATGGGTGTGAGGGACGATGTCGACGCGCCGGGCCATCCGTGAACGGTATTCCGAGTGGGCGGGCCGCGCGCCGGGCATGCTCGGGGGGTGGACCCGACCCTCGTCGATCCGCTCTACGACCTGCCGGTGGCGGAGTTCGTGGCGGCCCGGAACGCCCTCGCCAAGGAGCTGAAGGCGGCGGGCGACAAGGCGGGCAGCGCCGAGGTGGCCAAGCTGCGGCGCCCCACGGCCACGGCCTGGGCGCTGAACCAGGTGGCCCGCCACCAGCCCGACGTGCTGGTCGCCGCGCTCACGGCCAAGGCCGAGCTGCGGGCGGTCACCGAGGGCACCGGTCGGGGCGAGGACCTCGACCTGCGCTCGGCCACCGCCGCTGACCGCGAGGCCACCCGAGCCGTGGTGGGCGCCGCCCGAGCGCTCCTCGGGGCCGAGGACGCCGGGCTGTCGAACCGGATCGCGGACACGCTCCTCGCCGCGGTGCTCGACGGCGGCGTGGCGGACACCGTGCAGGCCGGGCGCCTCGCCACCGAGCAGGACGCGTCCGCGTTCTCGCTGGCCGCCGACGAGGGCGAGCTGGCGAAGGTCATCGTGCTGGCCGACCGGGCGCCCAAGAAGGCGCCGAAGCCCGACGCCGACGCCAAGGCGGCGGCGGCCGCGGAGCGGGAGCGCCGCAAGCAGCGAGCCGAGCAGGAGCGGGCGGTCGAGCGCCTCGAGGCGCGCGTCGCCCGGCTCGACGCCGCAGCGGCCCAGGCCGAGGCCGAGGCGACGGAGGCGAGGGCGCAGGCCACTGCGGCCGCCGAGGAGCTCGAGGCCGCCCGGGCCGAGCTCGGCGAGGCCTGAGCTCTGCTCGACCCAGGTCGAAGAAGGACGCAACGAGTGCGGCGGCCGAGGCCCTGCTCCCGTCGTCCGTAGCGGTTCCGCGAGGTGCCCGATCGACGGCGGAACGCGAGGTCATGGGTCCGGGCCTCGGACGCCCGGCTCCAGGCCGTCCACACCGCGGAGGAGGTCGCGAAGGCGCATGGCCGCGACGCCACCGATGCGCCCCGGGCCACGCATCCCGTGGTGCGGACGCACGACCAGTCAGGGCGTCGATCCCTGTACGTCACGGAGATGTTCACGAAGCGGTTTGTGGGAGGGACGCCGGAGGAGAGCGCGCCGCTCCTGCGGTACCTGTTCGGCCACGCGGTGCGTCCGGAGTACCAGATGCGCCACGCCTGGCGGGAGCGGGACCTCGTGATGTGGGACAACCGCTGCCTCCTGCACTTCGCGATCCACGACCATGGTGACGACCCGAGGGTCATGCACCGCTGCCAGGTCGTCGGCGCCGCGCCCGTCTGACCCGCTGGAGACCATGCCGGCATCGTGTGGCCTCACACGAGGCGATGGGTTCCGCAATCCCGGACTGGAGGCGATCGGTTTCGCCTTCGGAACTCAACGCCTCAGGCGCAGATCTGCGGAACTCATCGCCTCGGCGTGGGCCACCGTCTGGCAGGCTGTGCACCAGCACCCGGGCACCCGGCCCGGCCCCGACGCCGGAGGTGACGACGTGACCACGACCGTCCACGCCACCCGGCGGCCCCGCGCTCGGACCTAGCTCCACAGCGCGCCTGTGCGCCGTCGGACCCGTACCCGACACCGCACCACCACGGAGGGATCGTGCTCGAACGCGCGCCCCGCCACGCACCCGCGTGGCTCACCTCCGGGGACACCACCGACGATGTCCTCGGGTTGCTCAAGACCGGGAAGGAGGCCGAGGTCCTGCTCGTGGAGCGGGCCAGCCTCGACGGCACCCGCGCCGTGCTCCTCGCCCACAAGCGCTACCGGCCGATGGAGGTCCGCAAGGGCACCCTCGAGGCCGGCGGGTTCTCCAAGGCCCGGACCTTCACGACCGACTGGCGCTACCAGGACGGCCGGAAGCTCCGGTCGAGCCGCGACGCCCGCGCCGTGGCCGGCAAGACGAAGCACGGCCGCCGCGTGCAGGCCGCCGGGTGGGCGGGTCAGGAGGTCGACGCGCTGCGCCGCGCCGAGGAGGCGGGCGTCTCCGTCCCCTACCTCGTCGAGCCGACCGAGGACGGCGTCCTCATGGAGCTCCTCGGTGACCGGTCGGGAGCCGCGCCGCGCCTCGTCGACGCCCGGCTCGACGGTGGGCAGGTGGCCGACGCGCACGAGCAGCTCCGCGACGAGCTCGTGCTGCTCACCCGGGCCGGGCTCGTGCACGCCGACCTGTCGCCGTACAACGTCCTCTGGTGGGACGACCGGCTCTGGCTCATCGACCTGCCCCAGGCCGTCGACCTCGCCGCCAACGCCCACGCCCTCGATCTGCTCCACCACGACGTGATCACGATGGCCACCTGGTTCGGGCGCCGCGGGCTCGACGTCGACGGAGAAGGCTGGTTCGCGGAGCTCCTCGTCGAGGCGCTCTGATCGTCGGCGACGGCGGTGTCAGGGCGTGTGGGCCGGGAGGTCGAGGACCACCCGCGCCCCGCCGAGCGGGGCCGTGTCGATCGAGGCCGTGCCGTGGTGGAGCTGGGCGATCCGGCGCACCAGCGAGAGGCCCAGGCCCGCGCCACCGGTGGCGCCGTCGCGGGCGCGGTGGCCGTCGAGGCGGGTGAAGCGTTCGAAGACCCGCTCGCGGTCCTCCTCGGGGATGCCCGGCCCGTCGTCGTCGACGAGGATCCGCACGCGGCCGTCGCGGACGTGGACCGCGGCGCGCACCGTGGTGCGGGCGTGGCGGCCGGCGTTGTCGAGCAGGTTGCTCACGGCCCGTCGCAGCTGGGTGCGGCTGCCGAGCACCTCGGAGGCAGGGGACACGTCGAGGTCGATCCCCACGCCGGCGCGGTCGGGCACGCGACGACGGGCCTCCTCCTCGACGAGCTCGCCGACGTCGATGACCACCTGATCGCTGCCCACGCTCTCATCGAGCGAGGCGAGGAGGAGCAGGTCCGTGATGACCGCCTCGAGCCGGGCCTCCTCGGCCAGCAGCCGATCGGCCACCGCCGGCCAGTCGTCCGGACCCGCGGTGCGCTGCGCGACCTCGAGCTCGGTGCGGATGGCGGCCACCGGGCTGCGCAGCTCGTGCGACGCGTCGGCCACGAACCGCTGCTGGCGGGTGGACGCGTCTTCGAGCCGGTCGAGCATCGCGTTCATCGTGGTGGCCAGGCGGGACACCTCGTCGCTGCTGCGGGGCACGGGCACCCGGCGGTCGAGGGTGGACGCGGTGATCGCCTCGACCTGCGCCCGGATGGACTCGACGGGGCGCAGCGCCCGCCCGGCGAGGATCCACGCCAGTGCGCCCACGGCGGCGACCAGCAGCGGGAAGGCGACCATGAGGCCCTCCTCCACGGCGTCGACGCTGCGGCGCACCGAATCGAGCGGCGAGGCCGCCACGAGCTCGTACTGGAACCCCGGGCCGTCGGCCATGTCGTTGGTGAGGGCGAGCTGGTCGCGCAGGACCCGGATGGCGTCCATGCCCGGGCTGCCGGCGATGACCCTGCCCGTCCTGGGGTCGATCACCTGCACGTAGCCGCCCGGCGCCAGCGTGGCCAGATCGATGTCCTGCGGATCCCGCCCGGCCTCCAGCGCGCCGCGCACGGCCGCCAGCTGGTCCGACGCGGTGCTGTGCAGCCGGTCGGTCATCGACTCCCGCACGGTGTCCACGACCCAGCTGCTGGCCAGGAACACCGCGACGCCCGTGACCAGCGTGGCCACCAGCGTGATGCGGAGGCGGACGCCGCCGAGGCGCTCACGCATCGTCGACCACCCGGTACCCGGCGCCGCGCACGGTGATGATCGAGCGGCGTTCGAAGGGGACGTCGACCTTGCGCCGCAGGTAGCCCACGTAGACCTCGACCACGTTGGGGTCGGCGTCGGCCTCCTGTCCCCACACGTCCTCGAGGAGGTCCGTCTTCGCGACCACCTCCTGCGGGTGGCGCATCAGGTGCTCGAGGAGCGCGAACTCGCGCGCCGTGAGGTCGATCGCGGTGCCATCGCGGTGGCACTCGCGCGTGGCCGGGTCGAGGGACAGGTCGCCGATCGTGAGGACCGCGGGGCGGGGCGGGGCGCCGCGTCGCAGGATCGCCCGCAGCCGGGCGACGAGCACCACGAAGGAGAACGGCTTGGAGAGGAAGTCGTCCGCCCCCGTGTCGAGCGCCTCGGCCTCGTCCCACTCGCCGTCTTTGGCGGTGAGCATGAGGATCGGGGTCCAGACGCCGGCCGCCCGCAGATCGCGGCAGATCTGGTAGCCGTTCATGCCCGGCAGCATGATGTCGAGGATCAGCGCCGAGTAGCGGCGGTCGTGGGCCCGCTCGAAGCCGGTGAGGCCGTCGTGGACGGCGTCGACCTCGAACCCCTCCGCGGCGAGGCCACGGACGATCGCGTCCGCCAGGCCCACCTCGTCCTCCACGAGGAGCACTCGCACCGCACCAGTGTCGCCCCTGCCCGGCCCGGTGGCGCGGTCGCTCCTGAGGTCGCTCTCAGCCGATCCCCAGGCGCGAGGGGCTGGGTTAGCGTCGGGAGATGCCCAAGTACGTGATGCTCTCCACCCTCGGACCCGACGGCTCGGCCCGCCTGGCGGAGAACCCCGAGCGACTTCGCGAGGTGTCGCAGGAGGTCGAGGCGATGGGCGTCACCGTGCTGCAGCAGTACGCGGTGCTGGGCCAGTGGGACTTCATCAACATCATCGAGGCCCCGAACGACATGGCGATGGCCAAGGTCGCGACGTCGCTGGCCAGCCGCGGCACCCTCAAGACGATGACCCTGCCGATCATCGACATCGACACCTTCATCGAGGGCCTCAAGAGCTAGAAGGCCCTCCAGGGCGAGCTGTTCTGGGGTCCAACAATTTCTGGACAAGATCCAGAATCGGGCCTAGGTTCGACCCCATGCCCGCGGTCGACCACGAAGCGCTGCTGCGCGAGCACGGCCTCCAGGTCACCGCGCAGCGCGTCGCCGTCCTCCGGGCGGTCGCGACCCGACCGCACGGCACGGCCGACGACGTCTACGCGGAGGTGCGCGACCGGATCGGCACGGTGTCGCGGCAGGCGGTCTACGACGCCCTCGGCGTGCTCACCGACAAGGGCGTGCTCCGGCGCATCGAGCCCGCCCGCTCGCCGGCTCGCTACGAGGACCGGATCGGCGACAACCACCACCACCTGATCTGCCGGGCCTGCGGCGAGATGGTCGACGTCGACTGCGCGGTCGGCGACACCCCGTGCCTGACCGCCGCCGACGACCGGGGCTACGACATCGACGAGGCCGAAGTCATCTACTGGGGCCGATGCCCCGACTGCATCCCATCACCGACCAAGGAGGACACCCGCCGTGTCTGAGAGCGAGAACCCAGCGATCGACGCACCGGAGCCCAAGCCGGGCCGACCGAGGACCAACCAGGACTGGTGGCCGAACCAGCTGGACCTCTCCGTCCTCCACCACCACACGCCCCAGGGCAACCCGCTGGGCGCGGACTTCGACTACAAGGCGGCGTTCGCCGGGCTCGACGTCGAGGCGCTGAAGGCCGACATCATCGAGGTGATGACCACCTCGCAGGACTGGTGGCCGGCCGACTACGGCCACTACGGGCCCCTCTTCATCCGGCTCACGTGGCACCAGGCCGGCACCTACCGGATCGAGGACGGCCGCGGCGGTGGCGGCGACGGCGGCCAGCGCTTCGCGCCCCTCAACAGCTGGCCCGACAACGGCAACCTCGACAAGGCCCGGCGCCTGCTCTGGCCGGTGAAGCAGAAGCACGGGCAGGCGATCTCCTGGGCCGACCTCCTGTGCCTCGCGGGCAACGTCGCGCTCGAGTCGATGGGCTTCACCACGTTCGGGTTCGCGTTCGGCCGACCCGACATCTGGGAGCCCGAGGAGATCTTCTGGGGGCCTGAGGACACCTGGCTGGGCGACGAGCGCTACAGCGGCGACCGCGAGCTCGGCGGACCCTTCGGTGCCGTGCAGATGGGCCTGATCTACGTCAACCCCGAGGGCCCGAACGGCAACCCGGACCCGGCCAAGTCGGCCCGGGACATCCGCGAGACCTTCCGCCGGATGGCGATGGACGACGAGGAGACCGTCGCCCTCATCGCCGGGGGCCACACCTTCGGCAAGGCCCACGGCGCCGGCGATCCCGACCTCGTCGGGCCCGAGCCCGAGGGCTGCCCCGTCCACGGCATGGGCCTGGGCTGGATCAACGCCCACGGCACGGGCAAGGGCACCGACACCACCACCAGCGGCCTCGAGGGGGCGTGGACCCCCACGCCGACCCAGTGGGACGGCAGCTTCTTCGACACGCTGTTCGGCTTCGAGTGGGAGCTCGGCCACAGCCCCGCCGGAGCGCAGCAGTGGCACCCGAAGGGCGGCGCCGGCGCCGACCTGGTGCCCGACGCCCAGGACCCGAACGTCCGGCACGCGCCGATGATGGCCACGACCGACCTCGCCCTGATCACCGACCCCGAGTACCGGAAGATCTCCGAGCGCTTCCGCGACAACCCCGACCAGCTCGCCGATGCGTTCGCGAAGGCCTGGTACAAGCTGCTGCACCGCGACATGGGTCCGGTGTCGCGCCTCCTCGGCCCCTGGGTCCCGGAGCCCCAGCTGTGGCAGGACCCCGTGCCCGCCCCCTCGGGCAAGCCCATCGGCGAGAAGGACATCGCCGCGCTCAAGGCCAAGGTCCTCGAGTCGGGGCTCTCGGTCTCGCAGCTCGTGCGCACCGCCTGGGCATCGGCGTCCTCGTACCGCGACACCGACAAGCGCGGCGGCGCCAACGGCGCTCGGATCCGCCTGGCGCCGCAGAAGGACTGGGAGGTCAACGACCCGGCCGAGCTGGCATCGGTGCTGCAGACCCTCGAGGGGATCCAGCAGGCCTCCGGCACGTCCGTGTCCCTGGCCGACCTGATCGTGCTGGCCGGCGGGGCCGCGATCGAGAAGGCGGCCAAGGACGGCGGTCACGACGTCACGGTCCCGTTCTCACCGGGGCGCACCGATGCGTCGCAGGACCAGACCGACGTCGAGGCCTTCGAGGTGCTCGAGCCCATCGCCGACGGCTTCCGCAGCTACGCGAGGGCCGGCGACAAGCTGCCGACCGAGACGCGGCTGCTCGACAAGGCCAACCTGCTCTCGCTCACCGCGCCGGAGATGACGGTGCTCGTCGGCGGCCTGCGGGCCCTCGGCGCGAACCACGGCGGTTCGTCGCTCGGCGTCCTGACCGACCGGCCGGGCACGCTGAGCAACGACTTCTTCGTCAACCTGCTCGCCTCCCGCGACTGGTCGACCTCGAAGTCGGGTGAGGGCGTGTTCGAGTCGGGCAAGTGGTCGGCGACCGCCGCCGACCTCGTCTTCGGCTCGCACTCCCAGCTCCGGGCGATCGCCGAGGTCTACGCCGCCTCGGACGGGGAGGAGCGCTTCGTGCGCGACTTCGTGGCCGCCTGGCACAAGGTCATGGAGCTCGACCGCTTCGACCTCGTGTAGCCGTCGGGGACGGGAGCCTCGACCTGGGGGGCTAGACCCACCAGGTCGAGCGCTTCCGGCGGCGGCGCACCTGTTCGTGGGGGAGCTCGGGCAGCAGGGTGCCGTCGCTGTCCCTGCGCAGGCGGTAGCCGCGCTCGGTGACCTCCTCGACCACGAACCCGGTCTGCCAGGAGCCGTCGAAGCCCGACTGGGCCTCCACGTGGGTTCCCGGCGCCAGCGAGGGCCCCGCGACCACGGCCGCCTCGGTCGGCGCCCCCTCGTCGGCCATGGCCCTGATGCTACGGGTCTCGCGTCGTCGCTACCCTCGACCCATGCCGCCCCTCGGGAGCCCGCCCCGCACCGCCCCGGTGCTGCGCAAGGCCCTGAAGCGCAAGCCCCCCTCGCTCGATGCCGAGCGGGCCCTCTGGTCCGAGGGCCACGAGATCGTGGTGGGCATCGACGAGGTCGGTCGCGGGGCGTGGGCCGGGCCGCTCACGCTCGGGGCGGTAGTGCT
Organism: uncultured Microthrixaceae bacterium; assembly: GCA_963727905.1. Classification (GTDB taxonomy): domain Bacteria; phylum Actinomycetota; class Acidimicrobiia; order Acidimicrobiales; family VFJN01; genus VFJN01. Next base: position 245,281 of record CAVSIC010000001.1, on the reverse strand, counting down.
CCCCAAGGACCGCCGGGTCAACAAGGTGCGCGACTCCAAGATGCTCACCGAGTACGAGCGCGAGGCGCTGTTCGACCGCGTGGCGGACTGGTGCCACGCCTGGGCCGTCGGGCACGCGTCGCCCGAGGAGTGCGACGAGCTCGGCATGTCCGAGGCGCAGCGGCTGGCTGCGGCGCGGGCGCTGGCGGACCTCGGCGTCACGCCCGACCGCGTCCTCCTCGACGGCAAGTGGGACTTCGTCGGTGCCGGCACCAGCCAGATGCTCGTGAAGGGCGACGCCCGGTGCCTGTCGATCGCGGCCGCGTCGATCCTCGCCAAGGTGACGCGCGACCGGATCATGCGCGAGGAGGCCGAGCACCACACGCTCTGGAGCTTCGAGGAGAACAAGGGCTACCCGTGCCCGCGCCACAAGGTCGCGCTCCGCGGGGTCGGTCCGTCCGCGATCCACCGGCGCAGCTGGGTCTTCATGGACCACCTCCCGTGGACGGGTCTGCCCCGCCTCGTGCCGCCCGAGCCGGTCGACCCGGCCCACCGCCACCAGCAGCGCCTCTTCTGACATGGCTGACCGCCGCAGATGAACATCGAGCTCCCGCCGCCGCTCGTCGCCCAGGTGCGGTCGTCGCTGGCCGACCTCCGCGAGGCCCGCCTGTCCGCCACCACCTGGCCGGCCGTGGCCGGCGACCTCGCGCGGCTGGCCGCCGCGTTGGACCACGGCGACCCGGCCAGCGTCCACCAGGCGCTCGTGCCCGTGTCCCGAGTGGCCTACGAGGGCAAGGTGCGCAGCCGACTGGCCGGTGCCGGCCGCCCGGCGGCGATGGTCAGCGCCACCAAGCCCATGAGCTCGCTGCCGCTCGTCGGCGCCGTGTGCGGCGTGCTGCTCTGCGGCGTCGGCTACCTCCTCGGCGGCGGGGTGGTGCTCGCCGGCACGGCCGTGTTCGGGCTCTTCATCTTCGGCGTGGCCGTCGCGGGCACCCGGACCAACGCGGAGCGCACCGAGGAGCGCCTGGCCCGCCGGGCGTCGCCGACCCGGGAGGCGCTCGGCGCGGCCCCCGCCGCCGTCGTCCACGCCATCCGCGAGATCGAGCAGGATCTCGCCTCGTGAACGGACCCCGCCGGACCGCACTGCTCCTCGCCGCCTGGACCCTGTTCGTGTGGCTCACCCGCGTGCGCAACGCCGTGGGCGACGACGACCTCAGCACGGCCGGGAGGGCCGGTGCCCTCGTGCTGTCGGCCTCGTTCGTGGTCCTCGCCTGCCTGGTGCTCGACGCCACCGTGCGGCACGGCGACCGGCGAGGCGCGCTCGTCGCGCTGCTCGGCCTGTGGACCGTGGTGGTGTGGCCGGTGCGGGTGGTGCAGATCGCCACCGCGGACCACGGCGCCGGCTTCGTGGTGGTGCACGTGGCGCTGGGGGTCATCTCCGTGGCCCTCGCGGTGCTGGCCGTGCGTGCGCAGGGCGGCTTCTCGGCCGCGCGGGGCAACAAGTAGCCTGCCGCCACCATGGGCCAGCCGATCACCGTCCTCGAGAAGCCGTCGAGCAACCCCGCGATCCTCCGCATCGAGACCAACCGCCCGCTCACGGGCATGGGCCACGAGCGGTACGTGGAGGCGCCCGGGGAGCTCCGCCACCGCCCCGTCGACGAGCTGGCCCGCCGGCTCTTCGCCACCGGCGACGTGGAAGCCGTCCACGTCAACAGCTCCATCATCACGATCACCCTGAAGGGCGGCCGCACGGGCACCGGCCTCGCCGACGTCGTGCGTGGCCTGTTCCGCCACTATGCCGACGGCGACGCCCCGCCCGAGCTGGCCACCGAGGCGCCCGCTGAGGCCGATCCGCCTGCGCCGGAGGGCGAGGAGCCAGCCCCCGCCGAGGGCTGACCGTCGGAGCCGGGGGGCGAGCGGCGATGGAGGGGGCGTGGACGTGATCCGAAGGCTCCGCGAGCGCCAGGAGATCCAGCTCGTCCGCGTGGCCCACCGGGCCGACGCCCGCCTGTCCACCGCGTGGTGGCTGCTCGTCGTGGTGCAGGGAGCGCTGCCCGCGGTGTTCGCGATCGCCATGGGCGTGCTGGTCGGCGCCGTGCAGCGCGATGCCGTCCTCACCGGTCCCCTCATCGGCGTGGGCGTCCTGTTCGTGCTGATGCAGGTGGGCTCGCCCGTGGTGCAGGCGGTGAGCCGGGCGCTGGGGGAGCGGACGGGCGCCTGGCTGTACGACGAGCTGTCCCGTGCCGCCACGGAGCCGCCGGGGATGGGCCACCTCGAGGACCCGAAGCTCGTCGCCGACCTCACGGTGGCCCGCGAGTTCGACGCCGGCATGACCGGCCCGCCGCTCTACATCTCGGTGGACTTCATCGCCACGAGCCTCATGCAGCTCGTGTCGGGCGTGGTCTCGGTCGTCCTCCTCTTCGGGTACCGCTGGTGGGCCGCGCCGCTCCTGGGCGGTGCGTGGGCCACCACGCACTGGTGGCTCAAGGAGAGCGCGGTGTGGCGGGACCGCAACACCGAGGAGGTCCGCAGCGCCCAGCGCGACTCGGAGTACGCGTACCGGCTCGCCGTCGATCCGCCCGCCGCCAAGGAGCTGCGGCTGTTCGGGCTGGCCGGCTGGACGCTCGATCGCTTCCTCACCCGGCGCCAGCTCCTCCACGACCTGCAGTACGAGGCCACCCGTCTGCGCGAGCGGTCGGTGCTCGGCTGCCTCGTGGTCGTGGTGGCCGCCAACACCGTCGTCGCGTGGTCGTTGTCCGACGCGCTGGCCTCGGGTCGGCTCGACCTCGGCCAGGGCGTGATCTTCGCCCAGGCGATGATCGGCGCCGCCTCGATCGCCTTCGGCGGCCTCAACTGGGCGCTCGACGGGGCGTCGGCTCCGGCCGCCGCGGTGCTCCGCCTCAAGGGGAAGCTGGCCCCGGCCGGGGCCCTGGCCAGCGGCACGGCCGAGCCCGCCGCGCGGGCGCACGAGCTGCGCTTCCGCGACGTGGGCTTCGCCTACCCCGGCGGGGGTCCGGTGCTCGACGGCTTCGACCTCACGATCCCGGCCGGCTCGTCGCTCGCCATCGTCGGCCAGAACGGGGCGGGCAAGACCACGCTGGCGAAGCTGCTCTGCCGCCTCTACGACCCGACGTCAGGGTCCATCGAGTCCGACGGCGTCGACCTCCGTGATCTCGACCTCGACGCGTGGCGCCGTCAGGTCACCGCGGTGTTCCAGGACTTCATCCGCTTCGAGCTCCCGCTGCGCGACAACGTCGCTCCCCGCGGCGCCCCCGACGAGCTGGTCCGTGAGGCGCTCGAGCGGGCGGGTGCAGGAGACCTGGCCGACCTCGACACCCCGCTGTCGAAGGGCTACGCCGGGGGCACCGACCTCTCCGGCGGCCAGTGGCAGCGGGTCGCGCTGGCCCGGGCGCTGTGCGCCGTGCAGCAGGGCGCGGGGGTGGTGCTCCTCGACGAGCCCACCGCCCAGCTCGACGTGCGGGGCGAGGCGGAGATCTTCGAGCGGGTGCTGGCCGCCACCCGTCGCTGCACGACGATCCTGGTGTCGCACCGGTTCTCGACCGTGCGCCAGGCCGACCGCATCTGCGTCCTCGAGAGCGGCAGGGTGGTCGAGCTCGGCACGCACGACGAGCTGATGGCCGCGGGCGGCCGGTACCGCACGATGTTCGAGCTCCAGGCCAAGCGATTCGAAGCGGCCCCCGACGACGAGGGGGTGGAGCTTGACGTCCTTGGATAGCCCGGATCCCGACGAGGAGCTGCCGCCGGCGCTCTCGTCGATGTGGCGGATGTTCAAGCTCGGGTACCGCCACGAGCCCCGGCTCCTCGTGGCCGCGCTGGCCATCTCGCTCCTCTCGGCCCTGCCCGACGCGCTGTTCGCGCTGTGGCTGCGCGCGCTCGGCCAGGGCGTGCTCGACCACGACCGCGGCAAGATCCGGTTCGCGCTGATGGCGCTCGGGGGCTCGGCCACGCTGCTCTGGTACCTGGCCACCGTCGCCACCCGCGTGCAGCGGAAGTTCCGCGACCGGGTGGCCATCGCCCTCGAGGGCCACGTCGCCCGTCTGCAGGCCACCATCTCCACGGTCGCCCACCAGGAGCGCCCGGAGCACCTCGATCGGCTGTCCGTGCTGCGAGACCAGGTGTTCGTGCTCGACCACCTCTACCTCTCGCTGTTCTCCACCGTCGGCTGGATCCTCCGGCTCGGCGTCACGGTGGGGCTGTTGGTCACCATCCACCCCGCGCTGGCGCTCCTCGCGGTGCTCGCGCTCCCGACGGTGCTGTCGTCGACCTGGCGGCCCGCCGTGGAGCGGGCGGCGGAGGAACGGGGAGCGGTCGGCAAGCGCCTCTCCTCCCACCTGTTCACGTTGGCCACCACGGCCCCGCCCGGCAAGGAGGTGCGGGTCACCGGCATGGGCTCGACCCTCGTGGAGCGCCGGCGCGCGGCATGGGAGGGCTGGTATGCGGAGGTGGCGCCCGTCCGGCTGGCGTCGGCCGTGTGGCACTCGCTGGCCTGGGCGGTCTTCGGGCTGGCCTACGTCGGCGTGGTGGTCTTCGTGGCCTCAGGCCTCGACCGCCCGCCCGGGGACGTCCTGCTCGTGCTCGTGGCCGGCTCGCGGCTGTCGTTCTACATCGGCGCGACGGTGTCGGAGATCGGGTTCCTGCGCGGGATCTGGATGGACGGCTCGCGGCGGCTGGCGTGGCTCGAGGACTACGCCGCCTCCCTCGTCGCCCACGCCGACCTGCCCGTCCCCGAGCGGCTGCGCCACGGGATCGACCTCGAGCACGTCTCGTTCGCCTATCCCGGCACCGACGTCGCGGTGCTCGACGACGTCTCGCTCCACCTCCCGGCCGGCGCGGTGGTGGCCGTCGTCGGCGAGAACGGCGCGGGCAAGAGCACGCTGGTGAAGCTGCTCTCGAAGCTCTACGAGCCGGGCGAGGGACGGATCCTCGTCGATGGTGAGGAGCTGGCCCGGATGCGGGCCGACGAGTGGCGGGCCCGCCTCGCCGGCGCGTACCAGGACTTCTTCCGGTTCGAGCTGCTCGCCCGGCAGTCCGTGGGCGTCGGCGACGTCCCCCGGATCGACGAGGCCCCCGCCGTGACCGCCGCCGTCGGGCGGGCCGGGGCCGACGACGTCGTCGCCCCCCTCGCCTCCGGGCTCGAGACCCAGCTCGGCAAGGGGTGGCCCGACGGGGTCGAGGTGTCGTTCGGGCAGTGGCAGAAGCTGGCCCTGGCTCGGGGCTTCATGCGGGAGGACCCGCTCGTGCTGGTGCTCGACGAGCCCACCGCCGCCCTCGACGCCGAGACCGAGCACGCGCTGTTCGAGCGCTACGCCGACAGCGCCCGCCGCGAGGCCGAGGACGGTCGCATCACGATCCTCGTGTCGCACCGGTTCAGCACCGTGCGGATGGCCGACCTGATCGTCGTGCTCGACGGCTCGCACCTCGTGGAGGTCGGCTCGCACGAGGACCTGATGGCCCGGGGTGGCACCTACAGCGAGCTGTACCGGATCCAAGCCTCCGCCTATCAGTAGACCCGACCGGTACGGTGGCGCGCCGTGAGCGAGCGCACCGTCCTCCAGCCGATCCGGATCGGCGGCACGACCTCGCTGCGCAACCGGCTGTACCGCGCGCCGGTGCTGGAGGGGGCGGGCGACGGGGACGACGCGCCGGCGAACTACGCCAAGCAGTTCGTCGCCAACGCGGAGGCCGGCGTCGGCCTCGTGATCCAGGGCAGCTCGTGCATCTACGACGAGGGACGGTCGTCGCCCGGCATGACGATCGTGAGCACCCGGGAGCGGGTGCTGCGCTTCACGCCGATGGTCGAGGCGGTGCAGCGGGCCGGAGCCGCCATCTGGCTCCAGATCGGGCACGGCGGGCTGTTCTCGATGGAGGCCTGGCACGAGCCCTACGCCTCGCAGCGCCAGGGCCCGCTGCTCGTCGCCTCCAAGCCTCCGCTCGCCATCCGTCCGCTGTTCCGGCGGGCCCCGCTGCACGTCATGACCACCGACGAGGTCAAGGCGATGGCCGTGCGGTACGGCGAGATCGCCGAGTGGGCCCGCGAGGCGGGCTACGACGGGCTGCAGCTCGGGTCGAGCAACGCCAAGCTCCTCGACCAGTTCCTCTCACCGTTCTGGAACCGGCGCGACGACGAGTTCGGCGGTTCCGCGGACAAGCGGGCCAGCGTGCTCCGCCTCATCCGCCAGCGGGTCGCCGAGCGGGCGGGGGAGGACTACACGCTCACGCTCAAGATCCCCGTGGCCGAGAAGGCGCCGCCGTTCACCGCCCACACCACGTGGGACGAGGGCATCCACATGGCGCAGCTGGCCGAGGAGTTCGGCTACCACTCGGTCACGCCCGTGGGCGTGTCGGTGTTCCCCGACGCCACCCTGTCCCGCGGCGGCATCCCGCGGTCGCTCTGGAAGAACGCCGCGATGAAGCGCCGCTTCCGCACCGCGTCGCCGCACCGTCGCGAGCGGGCCGTGCTGATGGCGGGCTACGTCTGGGGCGGGATCTCGGCGCCGTACAAGCCCGTGTGGAACCGCAGCCGGTTCATCGCCACGAGGGCGGCGGTGTCCATCCCGGTGCTGGCCGTCGGCGGCATCCGCGACGCGCACGAGGTCGACGAGATCCTCGACGGAGGCCAGGCCGACCTGGTGGGGATCGGTCGGCCCTTCTACGCCGAGCCCGATCTGCCGCGCCGCATCCTCGGCGGCAGCGCCGAGCCCGGGCTGTGCCAGTACTCCAACCTGTGCGTGCCGGCGCAGATGCTCGGGATGAAGGGTGCCTGCTACAACCCTGCAGTGGCGAAGCTGGGGCGGACGAGCAGGTCGTGACCGGCAACGGCGTCCTGCTGGTGTCGTGCCCGGACCGAGCCGGCATCGTCGCGGCCGTCGCCGCGTTCGTCGCGGACCACGGCGGCAACGTCGTCGACCTCCAGCAGCACACCGATCACACCGACGGGGCCTTCTTCCAGCGCGTCGAGCTCGAGCTCGACGGCGTCGACCTGGCCCGCGAGGAGATCGGTCCGGCGTTCGCACCCGTGGCCGAGCGCTTCGGCATGCGCTGGAGCCTGCGCTTCACCGACGAGCGGGCGCGCGTCGCGGTCCTCGCGTCGAAGGAGGCCCACTGCCTCCACGACCTCCTCAACCGGTGGCGCACCGGCGAGCTCGCCGTCGAGGTGCCGGTGATCGTCAGCAACCACCCCGACCACGCGGCGGTGGCCGAGTGGTACGGCGTGCCCTACGCCCACCACCCGATCATCGACGGCGACAAGGCCGCCCAGGAGGCCGCGGTGGCGGCCACGCTGGCCGACCACGGTGTCGATCTCATCGTGCTGGCCCGCTACATGCAGGTCCTGTCACCGGAGCTGTGCGCGGCGTGGCCGGAGCGGATCATCAACATCCACCACTCGTTCCTGCCGGCGTTCCAGGGGGCCCGCCCGTACCACCAGGCCCACGACCGCGGCGTGAAGGTCATCGGTGTCACAGCCCACTACGCCACCGCCGAGCTCGACGACGGCCCGATCATCGACCAGGACGTCCTCCGGGTCAGCCACCGCGACGACGTGGACGACCTCCGGCGCAAGGGCCGTGACCTCGAGGTGCAGGTCCTGGCCCGGGCCGTCCGCGCCCACGTCGGCCACCGCGTGCTGGTCTACGGCCGCCGCACCGTCGTCTTCGACTGAACCTCTCTGCGAGGCAATAGGTTCCGCATGCGGAACCCATCGCCTCCGGCAGCGGTGGGTGGAACCCATTGCCTCGCCTGGGTTGGATCCACCGCTACCGACGACGTGACCAACCCATGCCGTTGGAACACGGCGTCGAGCTCGAGGTGCGGAAGGTCGAGCCGCTCGGCCAACCGCTTGGCCAGCGTCGTCTTCCCGGAGCTGCTGGTCCCGATCACCGAGATGCGCTGCACCCCGCTACTGACGTTCGAGCCAGGCCGCGTTGGCCCTGGCGAACGCCTCCTCGGTGGAGGCCATGTCGTGGGGCCGTTCCTCGCGAGGCCCGGGCCCCCACCGGCTCCGCTCGTGGTTGACGAAGTCGCCGCCGTACACGTGGATGGCGCCGGTCAGGCGGTCGAGGGGGTTGGCCACGGAGTGGATGACGTCGTCGCCCAGCACGACGATGTCGCCTTCCTTCAGCTCCTTGCCAGCGCCGCTCTCGACCACCGTGGTCCCCGAGCGTCGGTAGAAGGCGTTGTCCTCCTGGCCGGCGTAGATCCCGATCACCGCCCACATGCGGTGCTCGTGCGGGAAGATCTCCATCCCCGGGGCCCAGACGGCGTGGAGCACCGTGAGGTCGGGCGCGTGGTGCAGCAGGGTGACGCCGCCGAGCTTGGGCTGGAGGACGTCACCCACCCGGCTCGGGTGCTCGAGCTCGCGGCGCAGGACGTCGCGGACCGCGAGCATCGGCTGGTCCTCGGCGATCGCGGCCTGGCAGGCCGCGACGAGCTCGTCGACGTCGAACACGTGCTCACCTTCGCGCGTCTCGGCGCTTGACGGGGACCGAACAGGTGTTCGATGATCGCGCGGGTGGGGAAGGACGCTGCCCTCGAGGCTCTCGGCGATCGCATCCGCCCTCTCACGCTCGCACGCGACCAGGTGCTGCCGGTTGCCGCGCCCTTCGAGGCGCTGCTGCCGTGGGCGGGCCTGCGGCGGGGCGGCACGGTGTCGGTCACCGCCGCCGGGGTGGGGGGCGGCACCTCGCTGGCCCTGGCCCTGGTGGCCGAGGCGTCCCGGGCCGGGTCCTGGATGGCGGCGGTGGGCCTGCCGTCGCTCGGGCTGGTGGCGGCCGACGAGGCCGGCGTGGCCCTGGAGCGGCTCGTGCTGGTGCAGGCCCCCGAGCGGTCCGCCTGGGGCTCGGTCGTGGCCGCGCTGGTCGATGGCTTCGACCTGCTGCTGCTCCACGCCGGCCGGGGCGGCGTGCGGTCCGTCGACGCGCGGAAGCTCGTGGCCAGGGCCCGCGAGCGGGGCACGGTGCTGGTGCAGCTCGGCCCGGGTTGGGAGTCGGAGGCGGACCTCTCGCTGCGCATCGTGGAGGCCACCTGGGAGGGCCTCGACGCCGGCTACGGCCACCTCCTGGCTCGGCGGGTCACCCTGGAGGTCACCGGGCGGGGAGCGGCCGCCCGCCCCCGTCGTGCGCAGCTCTGGCTCCCGGCGCGCGATGGCCCGGTCGCTGTCGTCGAGGAGGTCCGTCCGTTGCGGGCGGTGAACGGGTGACCGGGGTGCGCACCCTGGTGGTGCGCTGCAGCGACTGGCCGGTGGTGGCGGCCGGGTGCTCGCCCGCCGACCCGGTGGCCGTCGTCCACGCCAACCGGGTCGTGGCCACCTCGCCGGCCGCCCGGGCCGAGGGCGTCGCCCGCCACCAGCGCCGCCGGGAGGCGCAGGGCCGGTGTCCGGCGCTCGTGGTGGTCGAGCAGGACCTCGCCCGCGACGCCCGGGCCTTCGAGCCGGTGGTGGCCGCCCTCGACGCCCTCACCCCGCGGGTCGAGCTCACGCGACCGGGCCAGGTCGCCTTCCCCACCCGCGGCCCCTCGCGGTACTTCGGCGGCGACGCCGCGCTGGTGGAGCGGGCCCTCGGCGTGGTGGGCGAGGCGGTAGCCGAGCTGTCCACCGGTCCGGTGGCCGTGCGAGCCGGGGTGGCCGACGGCCCCTTCGCGGCCGGGCTGGCCGCCCGCTCCGCCGCGTTCCCCGCCCGACCGTCGCGCGTCGTCGAACCTGGAGGCACCCCTGCCTTCCTCGCCGAGCTGCCGATGGCCGCGCTGGAGCGGCCCGACCTCGTCGATGTGCTCGGGCGTCTCGGCCTGCGCCGCCTGGGCGACCTCGCCGCGCTCCCCGGCCCGGACGTGCTGGCCCGCTTCGGCACCGACGGGCACACCGCGTGGCGCCTGGCCGGTGGCCTCGACGAGCGGGCTCCGGCCACCGAGCCGCCCCCGCCCGACCTGCGGGTCAGCGCCGAGCTCGACCCGCCGGCCGACACCGTGGCCCCGGCCGCCTTCCTTGCCCGGGGGATGGCCGAGGAGCTCTCCCGCCGGCTCTGGGCCCGGGGCTCGGCCTGCACGCGCGTGGTGATCGGAGCCGAGACCGACCACGGCGAGCGGCTCGAGCGCGTGTGGCGAGCGGACGGCGCGCTCTCCGCGTCGGCGATGGCCGAGCGGCTGCGCTGGCAGCTCGACGGCTGGCTCCAGGGCTCGGCCCGCCACCGCCCCACCGCGGGGATCTCCCGGTTGTGGCTGGTGCCCGACGAGGTGGTCCCGGCCGGCGGCCGGCAGCTCGGGTTCTGGGGCTCCGACGTCGCCACCGCCGACCGGGCGGCCCGGGCCGTGGCCCGGGTCCAGGGCCTCCTCGGTCCGGGGGCGGTCGCCGTGCCCGAGTGGCGCGGCGGCCGCGACCCTGCGGCGCGGGTGGCGTTGGTCGACGCGGCGGCGATCGACCTCACCGTCGAGCGGCCGGGGGCGGGCAGATCCCGCGTGGCGGGTCCCTGGCCGGGGCGGCTGCCCGCGCCGTCACCGGCTCGGGTGCCGGTCGCGCCGCCGGCCGCCGAGCTGGTCGACGCCGGCGGCTCGTCGCTGCGGGTCAGCGGCCGCGGCGAGGTGTCGGCGGCGCCGGCCCGGCTGTCGGTGGCCGGTGGCCCCTGGCAGGGGGTGGTGGCCTGGGCCGGGCCGTGGCCGCTCGAGGAGCGCTGGTGGGACCCCGCCAGCGCCCGCCGCCGGGCCCGCTTCCAGGTCGTCACCGACGCCGGCACCGCCTGGCTGGTGGTCCTCGAGTCCGGCGCCTGGCGCGCGGAAGCCGCTTACGACTGACTCGTTCTGGCGAAGCCAGAACTCGTGAAGTGGATGGTTGGACCTACGACGGCCAGAACCGAAGGTTCTGGCCATGAAGGAGGCGCCTGGAGTTGGCGCCAGCACAACCGTGATCGGAGAGGACACCTGGCGCCGACTTCACGTGCCTCCATCGAGGCCAGAACGTGCCGTTCTGGCCGTGCAGAGGTCCACCGACCTGCTTCACGGGTTCCGGCTCCGCCGGAACTTCAGGCGGTGTCCGCTCGTTGCCGAGCGGACAGCCGCACCTGGGCGAAGAAGCCGAAGGCGGCGATCACCGCCGATGCGAAGAACGCGCCGCGGTAGGAGCTCAGCGCCACGACGAGGCCGAGGAACGGAGCGCCGAGGCCGTTGGCGAGGTCGAAGAAGAGCGAGAACGTGCCGACGGCCTGGCTGCGCTGGTCCTCGGGCACGTCGGCCACCACCGCCGAGAACAGCGCCGGGAACAGCAGCGACATGCCGACCGCGTAGAACCCGGCGGCGATCCACACGGCGGCGGACGACGCCCAGGCGGCGGTGAGGAGCGCCGCCACCACCAGGCTCACCAGCGCGATCGACGAGGCGACCCGCCACCCGAGGCGATCGGGCAGGCGGGCGCCGAGCATGCGGATGAGGAGGACGGCGCCGGCGTAGCCGAAGAACACGGGGCCGACGTCGTGCAGGCCGATGCCCTCGCCGTAGAGCGCGAGGAAGGCCGAGTAGCCGGTGAACGGGATGAGGCCGAGCAGGAGCACGAGGCCGGGACCCAGAGCGGCCGGGTGCAGCAGCCGGTCCGGCTTGGCCGCGACCACGTTGGCCCGCGCCGGTGTGCCCAGGCCGAGCCCCGCGGCCGCGAGGGAGCACAGGCCGGCGGCCACCCAGAGGGTGTGGAACCCGTGCGCGTCGGCCAGCTGCTCGCCGATCGCAGGCCCGAGGGCGAGCCCCGCGTACAGCGCGACGGAGAAGTACGACGCGGCCTCGCCGCGCCGATCGTCGGGCGCCAGATCCTGGATCGCGGTGGCGGCGCCGACGAACATCGCGGCTTCGCCCAGCCCGCTCAGCAGCCGCAGGGCGATGAGCGGCACCAGCGAGTCGACGAGCGCGTAGGCGCACAGGCTGAGCCCGAAGATGCCGGCGCCACCGGTGACGAGCAGCCGCCGCCCCCGCAGGTCGCCCAGCCGCCCGGCCCACGGGCGGGCCAGCGCGGCGGAGACGGCGAACGAGCCGAGCACGATGCCGACGGCCACGCCGCCACCGCCGAGCTCGTCCTCCACGTACTTGGGCAACGTCGGGATGAGCGCGCCCATCGCCATGAAGTAGAGGAACGTCGCGCCGGTGACCACGGCGAACCGTGACGTGACGAGGCGGGTGGGCGCAGGCCCGTGGGGAAGATCGGCGGCGAGCGCCGGATCGTCGAACGACACCGGCGCAGGGTACGCGGCGATCCCTGCCGTCCCTCAACCGGATCCGCGACGATGGCGAGATGCCCTGGGAGTGCCCCGAGTGCCACCGGACCTTCGCCCGGACCCGCCAGGGCCACGAGTGCGCGCCGGCCCTGTCGCTCGACGAGTACTTCTCCACCGGCCCCGCGCGGGAGCGGCCGATCTACGAGGCGGTGAAGGCGCACCTCGACACGCTCGGGCCGGTGATCGTGGAGCCGGTGGCGGTCGGGATCTTCCTGAAGAAGCCCGGCACGATCGCCCAGCTCCGTCCCGCCGCCAAGTGGGTCGACCTGGCGTTCTCCCTCGGGCGGGCCGTGCAGCACCCGCGGATCGTGCGCAAGCCGGAGTCGTACAACGGGCGGTGGTGGCACCGCGTGCGCCTGACCGGACCCGAAGACCTCGACGAGGACATCCTCGGCTGGTTGACCGAGGCCTACCTGGCGGCGCCCGGCTCGCCGGACGGCGCGTAGCCTCGGCCGATGCCGTCGGCGGAGGTGAGCGAGCTCGAGGCCTGGTTCCTCGAGCGGGGCGCTCCGAACCTCATCGAGGACTACCGCCAGCGGGTCGACCTGCAGGGCCGGGCCCGCCCGTTCCTGCTGCTGGCCATCGCGCTGGAGGTCGTGGTCGGTGTCGGCGACCTCGACACGGCCTGGTGGCAGAACGGCCTGGCCGTCGCCGCCGCCTTCATCGTGCTCGGCGCCATCCGTCTGGTCCGCCCCTCGGGCCGGTTCGCTCGGGGTGAGCTGGCGGCCATCGTCCATCGGGCCCGCGCCGTGGTCGTGTCGGAACCGGTGGCCTTCGTGGTGCTGCCCCCGCTGCTCACGGCCACGGTCGGTGGGCAGCCGCTGCAGGGCCTCGAGTTCGCGGTGGTCAACGTCCTGCTGCTGGTCGGCGTCTACGCGGCCGCCGGCTTCGGCCTGGTGCCGGTGATCCGATGGGCCGGCGGACGGGCGGCGCTGCAGCTGGGGTCGGCCGCCCGCCTCCTGGCCCGCGCCCTCCCGCTGCTGCTGCTCATCCAGATCGTCCTGTTCATCAACACGGAGATGTGGCAGGTCGCCGACGGGTTCGACGGGCTCGCCCTCGGCGTCGTCGTCGCCATGTTCGTGGGCACCGGCGGGGTGTTCCTCGTGACCCGGCTACCGGGCGAGCTCGATGAGCTGGCCACGTTCTCCGACGGCGACGAGGTGCGCTCCTTCGTGGCCGGCACCCCGGCGGAGCGCCTCCTGCTGGAGGAGTACGTCGACGAGCGCGAGGAGCTGCAGGCCCTCGCCCTCACCCGACCGCAACGCCTCAACGTGTCGTTGGTGGCGCTCTTCACGCAGGGCATGCAGATCACCTTGGTGACCCTGCTGGTGGGCGCGTTCTTCATCGTGTTCGGCCTGCTCACGATCACGCCGGGGATCATGGACTCGTGGCTCGGCCACCAGGGCGACGAGCTGTTCGCGTTCGGCGTGTTCGGCCACGACCTCCGGTGCACGGCCGAGCTGCTGAAGATCAGCGGGTTCCTCGCCGCCTTCTCCGGCCTCTACTTCACGGTGGTGCTCGTCACCGACGAGACGTACCGCAAGGAGTTCCGCGCCGAGCTGCTCGACGAGCTCCGCCAGACCTTCGCCGTGCGCCTCGTGTACCTCCGGGTGCGACGCGCGCTCGGCTGATCGCCTACGCGGGGACGGGCACCCGATCCATCGCCCGGCCCATGAGGTCGACGAAGTTGTCGCAGTAGAACGCCTGGCGTACGGCGTCGGAGGCGTCGCCGAGCGATGCCTCGAACCGCTCCATCGGGCGGCGTCCGCCCTCCACATGCGGGTAGTCGGTGGAGAACAGCACCGTCTCCGGACCCGCCTGGTCCACGATCCAGCCGACGTCCTCGGTGGGGTACGGCGTGGCCTTGATCTGGCGCCGGACGTAGTCGCTCGGTCGCATCGACAGCGCCTGCAGGCGGTCCTCGTGCTTGAGGAAGGCGTCGAACGCGGACTCCATCTGGAACATCCAGCTCGGGAGCCAGATCGCGCCCTGCTCGATCACGCCGACCTGCAGCTGCGGATGCCGCTCGAGCACGCCGTCGAAGATCATCGTGGCGAGCATCTGCTCGGGCCGGCGGGGGATGCCCATGTAGTCGACCGAGCGGAAGTTCTCGTCGCCGCCGTGGAAGTCCTTCACGTAGGGCATGCCGTTCTCGAAGAACATCGGGTCGATCAGCTGCCCGCCGCCGCCGACGTGGAGCACGATCGGGATGCCGGCCTCCTCGGCCTGTCGCCAGACCGGGTCGAGGCCCGTGTGCGACGGCGAGTGCCGGCGGGGGCAGGCCGATGCGACGAGGAGCGCGGCGGCGCCCATGTCGATCGCCTCGCCGGCCATCGCGGCCGAGCGCTCGAAGTCAGCCAGCGGCACGTAGCAGGTGGGCAGCAGACGGTCGTCGACGTCGCAGAACTCGACCATGGCCCGGTTGTGGGCACGGGCGGCGCCGTAGGCGAGTTCGAGGTCGTCGCCGCGCTCGAGGGCGACCATGCGGCCGTTGTTGAACGTGTTGAAGACGAGCTGGCTGGCGACGCCGAGCAGGTCGAGGGCCAGGGGTCGGTCCTCCTTGATGAACGATCCGGTGGCCTTCCAGTTCTTGCGTTGCATGATCTCCTCGGCGTCCCGGGCGCGGAACTCCGGGTCGGCGTGGCGCTGCCGGTAGTGCTCGAGCAGCTCGGCTTCGCCGGGCGCCAGGCCCAGCCCGTCGGTGCGGGGCAGCAGCTGCTCCCGGATCCCGGGATCGGCGTGCTCGCCGAGCCAGGTGGGCTCCTCCATGATGTGCGCGTCGGCGTCGTGCACCACGCGCCCCTCGATGTACGGCATCAGCCCTCCCGCTCGGCGGCCCGGGCGCGGAACGCTCCGATGACCAGCGAGGTGCCCAGGACGACCAGGACCGCGCCCAGCACCGCCCAGATGCCGTGGCCCGACATCCCGTCGCCCTTGCGGATGTTCAGCCCCTGCAGGATCCACACGATCCCGATCAGCTCGACCACCAGGCCGATCACGATGCGTCCGCGCACCTCGTCCCCCTTCGACGTCCGCCGCCGACGGGCAGCCTATGCGAGGAGGTCGGCGGCCTCCGGGTGGCGATCGATGTACTCCCGCACGAACCAGCAGGCCGGCACCACCTTCTGACCGCGGGCCCTCACGTCGTCCAGGGCGCCCTGCACCAGCACGTCGCCGAGGCCCTGGCCGCGGCGCTCGGCGGCGATCTCCGTGTGGGGCATGACGAGCGCGCCGTCGCGCTCCTGGTAGTCGGCGATGCCCACGAGCTCCCCATCGATGAGGAGCTCGTACCGGGACCGGTCGGGGGCGTTGCGCACGGCCGTGGTCATGGCACCGGTCTACCCGGCGACGGCCGAAGCGACACGGCTCACCCGTCGAACCGCCAGGTGGTCATGGTCCCGTACGGAGCGCCGGGTTCGACCGCCGAGGAACCGTCGCGGAGGTCGATGCGCAGCGCCGGGCTGCCCGACTGCGTGCACAAGAGCGACGAGGGTTCCGCTTCTGCGTACCCGCACAGCCGGGCGCCCGGCTCGGTGCCATCGGGCGTGTGGACGCGCAGGTGCGAGCGGCCGTGCTCGGCCCCGGTCTCGAGCTCGAGCTGCCGAACGACGAGGTCCCGGGCGCCCTCCTCCATCGCCCGCTCGATGACCAGTGGGGCCACGTCGGTGGGTGCCGTGCCGAACCGGCGCACCGTGAGCGTGCGGTCGACGTCCTCGGGCAGGGTGACCGACCACGCCGCGGAGCCGTCGCGTCGACGGAGCTCGACCGCCTCGGCTCCCGTCCCGACGCGGTGCAGGACGGCGCGGCCGTCGGGCAGCAACCGGGCCTCGGTGATGGTCTCCTCCCACCCGGCGACCTGACCGAGGTCGGTCCGCTCCATCGTCTCGAGGTCCAGGCGCAGGAGGTGGACGCTCCAGTCCTCCGGGGTCCCAGCGCGCGTGTCGAGCACCAGCGCCTCGGGGCGGTGCTGCACCACGGCGGCATCCAGGAGCAGGTGCCACCCGCCGTCGTCCTCGCCCCGAAGGATGTGGGAGGCGCGCTCGTCGAGCACGACGATGTCCCCGAGCGACTCCTCGTCGCTGCTCGCCTGGTACACGAGCCGGCCCTCGCCGACGCCGAGGGCGGACCGGGCCGATGCTCGCACGATGCGCCGTGGCGCGAGCCCTGTGCCCGGGGCGACGGCGAGGATCTGGTTCCCAGTGGCGACCACGCGGGTGTAGGGGCCCGGCAGCTCCCCGACCCGGATCGGATCGAGGGGGATCGTCGTCGTCGTGGTGCGGCGGATCGTGGTCGAGGTCGTGGAGGTCGTCACCGGGTGCTGGCGACGGTCGGGCGGGTCCGGTCGGTCGCCGAGGTCGTGCGCCATCCAGACCGCCGACGCCGTGACGGCGACCGACACCGATGCGAGGCCGAGCGCCGCCCACCGCACCGTGCCCGCCCTGCGGCGCCGCCGACCCATGCGGCGGATCCTGGACGGCCTGCGTTGCGTTCCTGCGGCAGTTCGTGACGGTCTTCGCGACGAACTGCCGCAAGAAGGGGTCGTTGCGGCGAGATCGGAAGACTCGGGCGCCAGTTGACGTGATCGAACAGGTGTTCGATCATCTCGGGGTGGGGTTCAACAACCCGGACCTCCCCTGGCGGGAGCTCGAGCGTCGTCTGTCCGACCGACCCCGACGGCCCGCGCCCGGGCGGCCGGTGGGGGCCAACGGGGGCGACAGCCCGGCCTGGTCGGCGGTCCGCTCGGCCTACGTGGCCCCGCCCGACCTGGAGCGCCGGCTCGGCGCCGAGCCCTACGCCGAGCTCCACTGCCACTCGTCGTTCAGCTTCCTCGACGGGTCGAGCTCGCCCGAGGAGCTGGTGGAGGAGGCGGCCCGCCTGGGCCTGGAGGCACTGGCCCTCACCGACCACGACGGCTTCTACGGCGTGGTCCGCTTCGCCGAGGCGGCCCGGGTCCTGGGCGTGCCCACCGTGCTGGGCGCCGAGCTCTCGCTCGGCCTCACCCGGCCCCAGAACGGCGAGGCCGACCCGGAGGGGACCCACCTGCTCGTGCTGGCCCGGGACCCGGAGGGCTATGCGTCGTTGGCGTCCACCATCAGCGCCGCCCAGCTCACCGGAAGGGAGAAGGGCAAGCCGGTCTACGACGACATCGACCTCGCCGCCGTCCACCGCGACCACTGGCTGGTGCTCACCGGGTGCCGCAAGGGCGCGGTGCGGCAGGCGCTGGAGGACTCGGGGCCGGCGGCCGCCGGCCGCGAGCTCCACGCGCTCATCGACACCTTCGGCCGGCACAACGTGGTGGTGGAGCTGTGCGACCACGGCGACCCGCTCGACTCGCACCGCAACGACGCGCTGGCCACCCTCGCCGTGCAGGCCGGCGTGGAGGTGGTCGCCACCACCAACGCCCACTACGCCACGCCGGCCGGGCGCCGCCTGGCCACGGCCATGGCCGCGGTGCGGGCCCGCCGCAGCCTCGACGAGCTCGACGGGTGGCTGCCGGCCTGCGCCGGCGCCCACCTCCGCTCGGGGGTGGAGCAGGGCCGCCGCTTCGCCCGCTGGCCGGGCGCGGTGGCGATGGCCGCCGAGCTGGGCCGGGCCTGCGCGTTCGACCTGCAGCTCGTGGCGCCCCAGCTGCCGCCGTTCCCGTGCCCCGACGGCCTCGACGAGATGGGCTACCTCCGCCGCCTCACCGCCGAGGGCGCCGAGCGCCGCTACGGCCCCCGTGGGGCAGAGCGGATCCCGGGCGCCTACGCCCAGATCGACCACGAGCTCGACCTCATCGAGCAGCTCGGCTTCCCCGGCTACTTCCTCGTGGTCTGGGACATCGTCGACTTCTGCCGACGCGAGGGCATCTACTGCCAGGGCCGGGGGAGCGCGGCGAACAGCGCGGTGTGCTTCTCGCTCGGCATCACCAACGCCGACGCGGTGGCCCTCGGGCTGCTGTTCGAGCGCTTCCTGTCGCCGGAGCGCGACGGGCCGCCGGACATCGACATCGACATCGAGTCGGGCCGGCGGGAGGAGGCCATCCAGCACGTCTACGAGAAGCACGGCCGTCGCCACGCCGCCCAGGTGGCCAACGTCATCACGTACCGCGCCAAGTCGTCGGTGCGCGACGTGGCCAAGGCGCTCGGCTACGCCCCGGGCCAGCAGGACGCCTGGTCCAAACAGATCGACGCCTGGGGCGGCGTGGCCGTCACCGCGGCGCAGCAACAGGTCGATGGCGACATCCCGCTCGACGTGCTGGAGCTGGCCGCCGAGATCGAGCACGCCCCCCGCCACCTCGGCATCCACTCCGGCGGCATGGTGATCTGCGACCGGCCGATCGTGGAGGTGTGCCCGGTCGAGTGGGCCCGCATGGAGGACCGCAGCGTCCTGCAGTGGGACAAGGACGACTGCGCGGCGATCGGCCTGGTGAAGTTCGACCTCCTCGGCCTCGGGATGCTCGAGGCGCTCCACGGCGCCTTCGACCACGTGGCCGCCACCCACGGCGTGGCCTACGAGCTGGCCACGATCCCGCAGGAGGACCCCGAGGTCTACGACATGCTCTGTCGCGCCGACTCGGTGGGCGTGTTCCAGGTCGAGTCCCGGGCCCAGATGGCCACGCTGCCCCGGCTGCGGCCGCGCAAGTTCTACGACCTCGTGGTGGAGGTGGCCCTGATCCGGCCCGGTCCGATCCAGGGCGGCTCGGTCCACCCCTACATCCGCCGCCGCAACGGGAAGGAGGAGGTCACCTACCTGCACCCGCTGCTGCAGTCGAGCCTGGAGAAGACGCTCGGCATCCCGCTGTTCCAGGAGCAGCTCATGCAGATGGCGATCGACGTCGGCGGCTTCACCCCGGGCGAGGCCGACCAGCTCCGCCAGGCCATGGGTTCCAAGCGCAGCCGGGAGCGCATGGAGCGGTTGCACCAGCGCTTCGTCGACGGGGCCGGGGCGCGGGGCGTCACCGAGGACGTGGCCGAGCAGATCTGGCTGAAGCTGGCCGCCTTCGCCAGCTACGGCTTCCCCGAGAGCCACTCGGTGTCGTTCGCCTACCTCGTCTACGCGTCGTCCTGGCTGAAGCGCTGGTACCCGGCCGCGTTCTGCGCCGCGCTGCTCGACGCCCAGCCGATGGGCTTCTACGCGCCGCACACGCTGGTGCAGGACGCCCGCCGCCACGGCGTCGAGGTCCGCAGCCCCGACCTCAACGCCTCCTCCGCCACCACCACCCTGGAACCCCCGCGTTCTTGTGATGCCAGCAGCCGGATGTCGTCATCTGGGATCACAAGAACGCAGGGGGAGCCGCCGGAGACGTGGGGGCACGGGGGGCCGGCGGTGCGTCTGGGGATCGCGTCGGTGCGGGGGATCGGCGACGACCTGGCTGAGGAGATCGCCGACGGCCGGCCCTATGCCGACCCCGAGGACCTGGCCCGTCGCGTGCCGCTCACCCTGCCGCAGCTCGAGGCGCTGGCCACCGCCGGGGCGTTCGGCTGCTTCGGCGTCGACCGGCGGGCCGCGCTGTGGTCAGCGGGGGCGGCGGCCCAGGTGGCCGGCGGTCCTGGCGGGGCGATGCGGCTCCCGGGGATCGTCACCGGGATGACCGCCCCGGCGCTGCCGGCGATGACCGCGGCCGAGGAGGGCCGGGCCGACCTCTGGGCCACCGGGATGAGCCCCGAGGGCCACCCCACCCGCTTCGTGCGGGACCACCTCACCGAGCTCGGCGTGGTCACCGCCACGGGCCTGGCCGAGGTGGCCGTGGGGGAGCGGGTGCTGGTGGGCGGGGTCGTCACCCACCGGCAGCGGCCGGCCACGGCCGGGGGGACGCTGTTCGTGAACCTCGAGGACGAGACCGGCCTGATCAACGTGGTGGTGTCGAAGGGCTGCTGGACCCACCACCGGAGGGTGGCCCGCACGGCCCCGGCCCTGCTGGTGCGGGGCCGCCTCGAGCGGGCCGAGGGGGTCACCAACGTCATCGCCGACCGGCTCGACCCGCTGCCCCTCGCGGCCACCACCCGCAGCCGGGACTTCCGCTGACGGCGCCGGGCTGACTTCGGCGGCGCGGGGCCCACGGCCTAACGTCCTGGCCCATGGCCTCGGGCAAGCGGCAACCGTCGAAGCAGAAGCGGACCAACCAGAACCGCCAGGAGCGGGCGGCCCGTCAGGCGCGCGCCTCCAACGCCGCGGCGGCCCCGTCCTCCACCGGCAGCTCGTCGAGCGGCAGCGGCGCGGCTCGCGGCTCCCTGCTGGGCCGGCTCCGTGGCGCCGCCTCCGGCACCGTCGCTCCGAGCACCCGTGCCTCGGGCGGCGCCGCCTCCGGCGGGACCACACCCCGACGGGGGTTCGACCCGTCGCAGCAGCCGCCCGGCTACCGCGCGGCGCTCACCGCGCTGCTGGCGGCCGGCGCCGCCGTGATCGCATCGTTCTTCCTCACCCAGCCCGTCGATGGCCAGGGCGAGGTCTACACCCGGCCCGCGATCGTGGCCGAGTGGTCGATCACCGCCGTCCAGGCGGCCGCGGCGGCCCCCACGGCCGACGCCGACGCCATCGTGAAGGCGATCGGCGACGACTGGATGCCGCACCGCGACTCCGAGCGGATGTTCATCGCGTACCTGCCGCTGTCGCTGGCCGCGGTGCTGCCCGTGCTCGCGTCGTACCTCCTGTTCCGCTCGGTGCAGCAGCGGCGCAGCGCCAAGATCGTCAACCGCGCGATGTACGCCACCCTCCTCGGCGCCTTCATCTCGCTCCCGCTCCTGCAGTTCTTCCTGCCCACCGTGATCGCCGGCTGGGTGGCCGGGTTCCAGGTGCGCAAGGCCGAGCGCAACGAGCTCCTGGCCGCGCAGGCAGAGTCCGGTGGCGCCGAGGGCGACGTCATCGACGCGGACGTCATCGAGGCGGACGTGGTCGAAGCAGAGGTGGTCGACGCGCCCGTCGACGCCGACGACGACAAGGGCTGACCGTGGGCCGGTTCGCCGCCGACACCGCGGTCACGCCGCTGGGAGCCGGGCGCTACGCCGGCAACGTCGACGACGGGTGGCTGATCCACAACCCCAACGGCGGCTACCTCGCCGCCATCCTGCTCCGGGCCGTGCTGGCCGAGGTCGACGACCCCACCCGCCGGCCCCGCTCCATCACGCTCCACTTCCTGCGGCCCGGCCAGGTCGGCCCGTGCGAGGTCGTGGTCACCCTCGAGCGCACCGGACGCGGCATGAGCACGGCGACGGCCCGGTTCGTGCAGGACGGCAAGGACGTGATCCTGGCGATCGTCGCCCTCGGCGTCGAGCGGGCCGGCCCGGTCCACCACGACCACCCCATGCCGGAGGTCCCTGGTCCGGACGAGCTCGGCCCGCGGGAGGGCGGCCCGCCCATGACGTTCCGGGAGCGCTTCCTGATCCGACCCGCGATCGGGCCCCCGTTCGGGGTGCAGGTGGAAGAGGCTGTCACCGGTGGCTGGCTCCGCCTCGACGACGACGAGCCCCTCGACGACGTCGTGCTCCTGATGCTCTGCGACGCCTGGCCGCCGGCCGTGTTCGCGATCGCCGAGCTGCCGGTCGGCGTGCCCACGATCGACCTGACCGTCCACTTCCGCCAGGAGCCGCCGAACGTGCCCGACTGGGCGTTCGTGCGCTTCCGCACCACGGTGGTGGCCGACGGCTACCTCGAGGAGGACGGCGAGGTGTGGTCGAGCGACGGCCGCCTGCTGGCCCACAGCCGCCAGCTCGCCGTCGCGGTGCAGCCCTCCTAGGGTGCGGCTCGCGGGGATCGACGACTAGGGGAGGCGCTGTGGCCTGGGACTTCTCGACCGAGCCGGAGTTCGAGGAGAAGCTCGAGTGGATGCGCACCTTCGTGCGCGAGGAGATCGAGCCGCTCGAGACGCTGGACCTCGACTACGACACGCTCCGCCGGGTCACCGATCCGCTGAAGGAGCAGGTCCGGGCGCAGGGCCTGTGGGCCGCGCACCTTCCGCCGGAGCTGGGCGGCGGCGGCTTCGGCCAGGTGAAGCTCGGCCTCATGCACGAGATCCTCGGCCGCTGCGTCTACGCGCCGTCGATCTTCGGGAACAACGCCCCCGACTCGGGCAACAGCGAGCTCATCTCCGAGGGCGGCACCGAGGCCCAGAAGGAGCAGTGGATGCGCCCGCTGCTCGACGGCAAGCTCCGCTCCGCCTTCTCCATGACCGAGCCGGGCGCCGGCGCCGACCCCACGCTCCTCGCCACCTCCGCGGTGCGCGACGGCGACGAGTGGGTCATCAACGGCCACAAGTGGTTCACCTCCAATGGCTCCACCGCCGACTTCTTGATCGTGATGGCGGTGAGCAACCCCGACGTGCACCCGTACCAGGGCAGCTCGATGTTCCTGGTACCGGTGGACACCCCCGGGGTGCAGATCGTGCGCGACGTCCCGACGATGGCCGAGCCGCACCACGTCACCGGCCAGTTCGGCGGCCACGCCGAGATCCTCTACAAGGACGTCCGCATCCCGTTCGAGAACGTGGTCGGCGGCGAGGCCGGCATCGGCCAAGGCTTCACGCTCGCCCAGAAGCGGCTCGGCCCCGGCCGGATCCACCACGCGATGCGCTGGCTCGGCCAGGGCCAGCGGGCCTTCGACATGCTGTGCGAGCGGTCGCTGTCGCGCTACACCCACGGCTCCACGCTGGCCGAGAAGCAGATGGTGCAGGACTGGATCGCCACCTCGGCCACCGAGCTCCAGGCGGCGCGGCTCCTCACGCTCCAGGCGGCGTGGAAGATGGACCAGGTCGGCGCGTCGAAGTCGCGCGTCGAGATCGCGATGATCAAGTGGTGGGGCGCCAAGGTGCTCTACGAGGTCATCGACCGGGCCATCCAGGTGCACGGCAGCCTCGGCTACACCACCGACCTGCCCCTGGAGTCGATGTACCGGCATGCCCGCGCCGCCCGCATCTACGACGGGCCGGACGAGGTCCACAAGGTCACCATCGCCCGTCAGATCCTCAAGCGCTACGCCCCCGCAGAGGTCCCGACCGAGCACGTGCCCACGCGCCGAGCCGCCGCCATCGAGAAGTTCGGCGACCTCCTCGACGTCACCGCCCTGAACTCCTAGATGCCGGCTCCGGTCGGGAGGGGCCTTCGGCGCGGGCCTCAGCCTCCGCCGGTGCCTCCGCTCGGGTCGGCGAAGCCGCTCGGCTACAGCTAGCCGCTCCTCGCTCTACTCGGGCTCCGTCGAGCCGAGCCCCTGGGCGGGCGGGGTCATCGTGAGGGCGATGGGTGCCTCCTCCTGGGAGGCGTCCTCCACCTGACGGGCCGCAACGTCAGCCGGGTTGGCGGGGTCGATGTCGACGGAGACCCGGAGCACGTGGAGGACGAGGTCGTAGATGTGCCGGCCCGTGTCCTGGGTGGGGCACGGCGGGTCCCACCCGATGGCGCCCGTGGCGTTGGCCTGCTCGACGGCGCCTTCCGGCACGGACCCGTCGGCGAAGCCCAGCACGGTGGGGTCGATGCCCGTGACGAGCCACTGGACGCGTCCGCCCGCGTCTCGATCGCGCACCACCAGGGCGAGCGAGGTGGCGCCGACGGGCACGTTGGCCCAGCGCAGGCCCGGTGAGACCCCCTCGTCGTAGCAGCCGTGCCTCGCGGGCAGCTCGCCGCCGTCGGGGACGCCGTCGAGCACCAGCTGGAAGGCGGTGCTCCCGTCGGCGCTCGCTCCGAGGATGGGCGCGGGGGTCGTGGTGGTGGTCTGGTCGGGCCGCGGTGGGGCCAGCGTGCGCCCATCGTCGGCGCAGGCGGCGAGGCCCATGGACACGGCCAGCAGGCCGACGAACAGGGCGATCGGGCGTCGGGGGATGCGGCGCACCGCGACAGTGTGGTGCATCCGCCGCCTATCCTGCGCGCAGCCCATGGACGCCAGACCCAAGAACCTGAGGGCCATGCTCTCGGAGGCCAAGGACCTCTCGGAGCTGATGGTCGACCTCGCCTACGCCGCCCTCTACTTCGGCGACCAGGACATGGCCGAGGAGGTCGACGAGCTCGAGGAGCGCATGTCCGAGCTCGTGCACGAGATGCGGGCCGTCTCGGTGCTCGCCGCCCGGCACCCGAAGGAGGCCGAGGCGATGGCCTCGGTGCTCCAGGTCATCTCGTCGATCGAGCGCATCGGCAACGCCGCCTGCGACATCGCCCGGATCGTCACCCACCGCCTCGGCATCCCGCGGGAGCTCGTGGCCGACCTCTCCAACGCCGAGGAGGTCTCGCACCGGGTCCGCATCCGCGAGGGCAGCCACCTCGCCCGCCGGCCGCTCGCGGCGCTCGAGCTGCCGGTGCAGACCGGCCTGCGCGTGGTGGCCATCCGCCGGGAGCGGGACTGGATCACCGACGTCGACGGCGACGCCATCTGCCTGCCCGGCGACGTGATCTTCCTCCGCGGCTCGCCGGCCGGCATCCCCCGCCTCCGCGAGCTCGCCGCCGCCCCGCACTGGGAACCGCCGGCCCCACCCGAGGACGGCACGCTGTCGGACCTCGACCGAGCCGTCGACGTCCTCGTGGAGATGAAGAACATCTCCGAGGTGGCCGTGGGCCTCGGCTACTCCGCCCTCGTGCTGCGCGACCAGGGCCTGGCCGCCGAGGTGCGGCACCTCGAGGACCGCCTCGACGAGATGAAGGACCGGCTCGAGCTGTGGGTCCTCCGCGCCAGCAACGACCGCATCGACCCCGCCCCGCTCCGTGGCCTCCTCCACCTCTCGCAGGCGGCCGAGGACCTCGGCGACGCCGCCCAGCAGATGGTGTGGCTCATCGAGGAGAAGGAGGAGCTCCACCCGATCCTGTCCATCGCGCTGGGCGACACCGACGAGGTGGTCGTGCGGGTGCCGGTGGCGGAGGGGTCCGAGGCGGCGGGCGCCACGCTGGCTGACCTCCAGTTCGACATCGAGCCGGGCTTCCACGTCCTGGCCGTGCAGCGCGGCGGTCGTTACATCTACCGCCCCCGCGGGCACGTGCGTCCTCGAACCCGGCGACGAGCTCATCGCGTCGGGCCCCGACGAGGGCCACGCGCTCCTGGCCGCCCGTTGCGGCTGGCACCTCACCGAGGACGACGACACCGGCGAGCACACGCTCGCCCCGCTCGACCGCGCCCGGGCGTAGCCGCCGCGCCGAGGACGACCCTCCTAGATGTAGCCGCGGAGCTTGGCGGCGGCGGCCACCCGCTGGATGCCGATGGCGTAGGCGGCCTGCCGCAGCGTGCACTTGTGCTCGTCGGCGAAGGCCTGGGTGAAGCGGTAGGCGCCCTGCATCCGGTCGAGGAGCTCGGCGAGAAGCGCTCCTCCTTCCAGGTGAACTGCTGGATGTTCTGCGTCCACTCGAAGTACGAGCCGGTGACGCCGCCGGCGTTGGCGAGGATGTCGGGGATCACGGGTGATGCCCGCGGTCGCCGAGGATCTTGTCGGCGGTCGGGGTGACCGGGTAGTTGGCCGCCTCGAGCACGACGCGCGGCGCGGATGCGCTCGGCGTTGGCCTCGGTGATCACCTCGCCGAGGGCGGCGGGGATCGAGCACGTCGCAGTCGAGCGCGAGCAGCTCCTCGTTGGTGATGTCGTCGCCCCGCTCGGCCTCGACGACCGAGCCGCCCGTCGCCGACGAGGGCCACCAGGCCGGGGACGTCGATGCCGGCCGGGTCGACGACCGCGCCGCTCGACGTCGGAGACGGCGACACGGTGGCGCCCCGCTCGTGGCAGCTCGCGCGCCGTCCAGGACCCGACGTTGCCGAAGCCCTGGATGGCGACGCTGCAGGTCCGTGAGGTCGAGCGCTCGTGGTGGGCGCACCAGGCGTCGAGCACGTAGACGCACGCCGCGGCCGGTGGCCGCCTCGCGGCCGGGCGCGCCGCCGAGGTCGAGGGGCTTGCCGGTGACGATGGCGGGGCTGTAGCCGTGGCTGCGCCGAGTAGGCGTCCATCATCCAGGCCATGATCTTGGCGTTGGTGTTCATGTCCGGAGCCGGGATGTCGCGGTAGACGCCGAGGACGTGCTGGATGCCCTGCGTGAAGCGGCGGGTCATGCGCTGCAGCTCGCCGTCGCTCATCCCCGTCGGGTCGACCTCGACGCCGCCCTTGGCGCCGCCGAAGGGCACGTCGACCAGCGCCGTCTTCCAGGTCATCAGCGAGGCCAGCGCCCGCACCTCGTTGAGGTCGGCGCGTCGGGTGGTAGCGGATGCCGCCCTTGTACGGGCCCGCGGGCGCCGTTGTGCTGCACGCGGTAGCCGCGCACGACGATGAGCTCGCCGTCGTCGAGGCGCACCGGGACCTGCACGGTGATCTCGCGGTAGGGCGTCGTGAGGACGGCGTGCAGCTCGGCGTCGAGGTCGATGATCGCGGCCGCCTCCGCGAAGTACTGGTTGACGGCCTCGAACGCGCGCAGCTCTGCCATGTGTGATGTGCTCCTCAGACGTCGAAGGTCCCCTTGGGGACCGTCGGTGCTGTAGCTGTCGGCCACCAGACGCTCGCCAGCATGGTCGACCAGGAGCTGGGCGCCCTCGTCGGAGAGGCACAGCATGTCGGTGCCGGGCCCGGTGCCGTCGAGCGCGGTGCCCGCCTTCGGGGTGGTGGTCACGCAGGTGACGTGGGTGTCGGCGATGGTGCGCTCGTCCACGGTCATGGAGAGCTCGTCCTTCGACGACGCCGCCTGGTCGATGAAGTCCTGCAGCGCGTCCTGGGTGAAGGTGCCGACCTCCTCCAGCGCGCCGGCGGCCCGCTCGCAGGTGAGGTCGCCCGGCTTGGCCGCCCTCGGCCGTGTCGGCCTCGCACCGGTAGGCGACCCCGTCGTGGAGCACGCGGCTGGACACGACCACCTCGCCCTGGACGACGTCGATGCGACGGTCCGGCGGGTCCTGGGAGACGACCAGGCTGGCGCCGTCGTCGCCGGCGTAGGTGACCTGGAACGTGGCCGAGTCCGCTCGGGCGGCCAGCGCGAACACGTCGGCCACGTCCTCGGCCAGCCCGGCGGCGAGCGCGGCGTCGCGCACCTGGTCGGTCCGAGCCGCGGCCCGGTCGCCGTCGTCGCCGCATCCGGCGACGGTCACGGCCGCGAGCAGCAGCACGGCCAGGGCCGAACGGGCGCGAGCGGGGCGGCACATCGACATGGGGGCGGAGCGTACCCATCGCCTGGGTCCCGCTACCGTCCACGGTGATGGCCCGGCCCGCGCGCGACCACCCGCTCCACGCCGCGCCGCGGTTCACGCCGGTGGCCGCGGGCTGGGACGACCTGGTCGCCGGCGCGGCAACCCCCGTCCGGAGATCCCGGTGGCGCTCGGTCCTGGTGGGCGTCGGCATCGGCCTGGCCGTGATGGTCGCAGCCGCCGGCCTGGCGTTCTCGATCGTGGCCATCCCGCTGTTCTTCGTGGCCTCCACCGAGCCGGGGTCCGGGCTCGACCGGGACCTGGTGCGCAAGGGGCTGTTCTTCGTCGCGCTGCCGTTCGGGGCGATCACCGGCCTGGTCGGGGGCCTCGTGGTCGGGATCTGGTACGGCCGGGGCGGTCGGCTTCCCCGACGACCGACCCGTCGGTAGGGTGTCTCGGATGTCAGCCCCCCTCTCGCTGCTGTCGATCCACGCCCACCCCGACGACGAGTCGTCGAAGGGCGCCGGCACGGTCGCCCAGTACCACGCCGAGGGCGTGCGCACCGTGCTGGTCTGCGCCACCGGGGGCGAGGAGGGCGACATCCTCAACCCGGCCATGGACACCGACGAGGTGAAGGCCGACATCGGCCGTGTCCGCCGCGAGGAGCTCGACCGGGCGGCCGCGATCATCGGCTACGACGAGGTCGTGATGCTCGGCTACCGCGACTCGGGGATGCCCGACAGCGAGGCCAACAAGAACCCGGACTGCTTCGCCGCCGCCGACTTCGACGAGGCCGTCGGCCGGCTCGTCGCCATCATCCGACGCACCCGCCCGCAGGTGATCCTCAGCTACGGCGACGAGCGGGACTGGTACCCGCACCCCGACCACCTCCGGGTGCACGAGATCACCCAGCCGGCCGTCGACCGGGCCGCCGACCCGGCCTGGTACCCCGAGGCGGGGGAGCCGTGGCAGGTCGCGAAGGTCTACCACTCGGCCTGGTCGCGGAAGCGCTTCGAGGCGATGCACGAGAAGTTCCTCGAGCTGGGCCTGGAGTCGCCGTTCAAGGACGCCCGCTGGTGGGATCGCCCGAACACCGAGGACCGGCTCACCACGCACATCGACATCACGGGCTACGCCCACGTGCGGCTCGACGCGCTCCTCGCCCATGCCACCCAGATCGATCCCCAGCTCGCCCTTCTGGTTCGGGCTGCCGCGGGAGGTCGCGCTGGAGATCCACCCGTTCGACGACTTCGTCCGTGACTTCTCCCTCGTCGACGCGCCGACGCCCGAGCACGACCTGTTCGCCGGCGTGCGGGAGCAGGCGTGGTCCAGCACCTGAGCGAGGAGTGGGTGGCCCTCCACGAGGGCCCCGGCGCCGCGCTGCCCGAGCGCACAGGGCGCCAGCGCCCGCCTGCAGCACGTCGTCACCGGCGCGCCGGACGGCGAGGTCGCCTACACGCTCGAGATCGTCGACGGCCGCATCACGGGCACGCATGTGGGGCGTGACGACAGCGCCGCCGACTGCACGTTCCTCATCACCTACAAGGACGCGGTGCCGATCGCCAAGGGCGAGCTCGACCTGCACGTCGGGTTCATGCAGGGCCGGGTGAAGATGAGCGGTGCCGGCGGCCCGCTGCTCGACGTGCTGCCGTGCACGCAGAGCGACGAGTACCGCGCGCTGCTGGCCCAGGTGGCCGCCGCCACCGACTTCTAGCCAGGTCGCGAGCTGGCTGGAAGGTCGTTGCTCGCCCGCTGGAGGTCGCGCAGGGCGCGGTAGCCGATGCGCTTCGCCCCGGCTGCGTCGAGCGCGGCCCGCAGGCCGTCCGGGGCGGTGACCAGCGCGTGGTCGTCGACGCGGGTCGCCCAGTCCGGCGGTGGCGGCCCGCAGCTCGGGGGTGTCGACGGCGGGGTGGACGAAGAGCTCGGTCACGCCGGGGCGGAGCTCGCCGATCAACCGCTCGAAGGTGGCTCGAGCGGGCTCTCCGCGGTTCACCACGAGGTGGTCGGGCGACAGGATCCCCTCCTCGGCGGCCAGCCGCCGGAACGGGAAGCCGACCACCCGCTCGCTCGACTGCCCGAGCAGGCGGAGCGGGAGCCGGAACTCCACCGCGAGGTCGAGCATCACGTCGAAGAACTCGGGTCGCTGCTGGAGCACGCCCATGTGGTCGTCGAGGTGGCTCACGTCGAAGCCCCAGAGGATGGCCCGCTCCACCTGGGCCCGGAGCTCGCGGCGCACCTCGTCGAGGTCGGCGTGGTCCCACAGGTCCGCGATGGTGCGGGGGAACCCGCCGTCGCCGTCGAGCAGGGAGGGGGCGTGGGTGATCGGGCCCCAGCGGTAGCGCTCCCACTCGGAGTTGAGCGTGAGGTGCACGCCGACGTCCTCGCCCCGGTAGCCGGCCGCCGCGTCGCGGGCCCACGGGCACGGGACCATCAGCCCGGCGCTCGTGCCGGCGCCGTCGCGCAGGGCCTCCCAGGTGGCCTACGTTGGCGGCGTGGCACATCCCGAGGTCGTCGCAGCTCACGATGACGACGCGGTCGTCGGCGTCGAACCCGAGGCGCTCGGCGAGGGTGCTCACCGCCGTGACGCTATCGGCCCGTCAGCCATCGGTCGGCCGCTACTCAACACACCGCGAACCCGTCGACGTTCAGCACGTCTCAGTGTGCGAAATGTCGACGGGTTCGAGTGGGGCTGGGGCGAGACTGCCGGGGTGCTGCCGATCACCGACGGGGTCGTGACGTTGCGAGCCGTCCATCCGGGCGATGGCGCGGTGCTCGTCGCGGGGCGCGACGAGGTGGCCAACCGGTTCCTGGGCGAGGGCGACCCCGATCCGCAGCCCTTGGCCGTCGTCGAGGTCGGGGGACAGGTGGTCGGCTGGGTCGACATCGATGACCGGGCTTGGCTGGAGCCGCACGAGTGCAACGTCGGCTACCTCGTGCTCGCCGAGCAACGCGGCCAGGGCTACGCCTCGCGCTCCGTGCAGCTCCTGTTGCACCACCTCGCGCTCGAGGGTCGCTACTCGGTGGCCACCCTGCTCATTCACCCGGACAACACTCGCTCCATCGCCCTCGCCGAGCGGCTCGGGTTCCCTCGCGTGCCCGACCTCGACGGCAACTCGTTCTTCAAGGTCCCGATCCACCGCTGAACCTGCGGCTTCAGTGGCGGCAACGGCGCCGCCTGGGCCGCATGTTCGGAGTCAGCCTCAGCCGGCCACGACGTCGGTGCTGCCGCACACCGGCCAGAGGCCGCGGCCCTGGGCCTTGGCGTCGGCCATGGCCTGGTCGAGCTCGGCCTGGTGGGCGAGGTTCGGCGCGAACGGGGCGGACTCGGCGTAGCCCTCGCTCACGAGGAGGAGGTTCACCAGCACGCCGTCGTCGGCGCGGGTGACGTAGGCGAGCAGGCGGTCGTAGGCGTCGCGGGCCTCGACGTCGCGCTCGAGTCGGACGGCGGTGCCGGCGGGGAGCAGCTCGGCGGTGCGGTGCTTCGCCTCGGGCCCGAAGCACTCCACCGGGCGCTGACGCGACACGGACTCCGGGGTGTCGATGCCGATGAGCCGGACGGACTCCTCGGCGCCGCCGACGCGCACGATCACGGTGTCGCCGTCGACCGGCCGCACGACGACGGCGGTGCCCGGCGGGCCGGGGACGACCGCCGGACGGTCGCGCACGCCGCACGCGCTCAGTACGAGCGCGACGAGGACCACGGCACAGGCGCGCACGGCACCTCCCGGGAGGAGCAGCGGCAGATCCGACCGGCCCAGCCGGCGATGGGGGGAGGGGCTAGAGCCGCTCGATGATCGTGCCGGTGCCGAGGCCGCCGCCGCAGCACATCGACACGAGGCCGTAGCGGCCGCCGGTGCGCTCGAGCTCGTGGAGGGCCTTGGTCATCAGCACGGCACCCGTGCCGCCCAGGGGGTGGCCGAGGGCGATGGCGCCGCCGTTGGGGTTGGTCTGCTCGGGGGTGAAGCCGAGCTCCTTCTGCCAGGCCAGCACGACCGAGGCGAAGGCCTCGTTGATCTCGGCAGACGTCGATGTCGGCGGCCGTGAGCCCGGTGCGCTCGAACAGGCGCTGGGTGGCGTCGATCGGGCCGGTGAGCATCAGGACCGGGTCGACGCCGACCAGGCAGGTGTCGACGATCCGGGCCCGCGCCCGCAGGCCGAGCTCGGCGGCCTTCTCGGCCGTCATGAGCAGCACGGCGGCGGCGCCGTCGGAGATCTGCGACGACGAGCCGGCGGTGTGGACGCCGTCGGGCCGGGCCACCGGCTTCAGCTCGGCCAGCTTGGCGAGGGTGGTGTCGCGGAGGCCCTCGTCGCGCGAGACGTTGTGGGTGGTGCCGGTGGGCTTGCCCTCCTCGTCGACGTCGGGAGCGTCGACCGGGACGATCTGGGTGCCGAAGCGGTCCTCGGCCCAGGCGTCGGCGGCGTTCTTCTGCGAGAGGTAGCCGAACTGGTCGGTGTCTTCGCGGGTGATGCCCCACTTCTCGGCGATCCGCTCGGCGCCCTCGAACTGGGAGGTCATCTCGTAGCGGGGGAAGTACGACTTCGGGATCGGGATGCCGAGGCCGAGGTCCTTGCGGCCGCTCGAGCCGATCGGCACCCGGCTCATGATCTCCACGCCGCAGGCCAGCGCCACGTCGACCACGCCGCCGGCCACGAGGCTGGTGGCCAGGTTGGTGGCCTGCTGCGACGAGCCGCACTGGGTGTCGACCGTGGTGGCCGCCGTGGTGAGCGGCAGCCCGGCGGCCAGCCACGCGGTGCGGGTGAGGTTGAAGGCCTGCTCGCCGACCTGGCTCACGCAGCCGCCGACCACCTGGCCGACCTCGAGCTCGGGATCGATGCCGGAGCGCTCGATGGCGGCGAGCTGGGCGGCGCCCAACAGGTCGCCCGGGTGGACGGTGGACAGGCCGCCGCCACGCTTCCCGACGGGGGTGCGGACGGCTTCGACGATGACGACCTCGGACATGGCGGCAACCTACCTCTCGGTACGGACGGTGGGCGAAGGGGCGAGGAGCGCGGGCCGGTCAGCGGCGGCGGCGCCTGCCGCCCCCGTCGCTCCCGACCGCCTCGAGGACCAGGAGGAGGCCGGCGGCACCGACGAACGCCACGAAGATCGACCCGAGGTCGAAGTCGTCGAAGGTGTCGACCGAGGTCCCGGTGGCGAGGCGCCAGAGCGCTCCGGCCACGAGTCCCCCGAGGACGCCGACGACCATCGTGCCCATGCAGCCCCGCTTGGGAGCACCGACGGCCCGGCGGGCGAGTCCGCCCGCGAGGAGCCCCACCACGCACCACGCCACGATCCCCATGGGGCGACCGTAGCGGCGGAGGC
This sequence comes from uncultured Microthrixaceae bacterium, assembly GCA_963727905.1. Lineage (GTDB taxonomy): Bacteria > Actinomycetota > Acidimicrobiia > Acidimicrobiales > VFJN01 > VFJN01. Next base: position 212,672 of record CAVSIC010000001.1, on the reverse strand, counting down.
GGGGGTCAGGCGGCGGTGCGGCGGGTGCGGGGTGACTCGGCGGCGGTCGGGGCCGTGACCTGGGCGGCGAGGGCTGCCCGGAGGGTGGCCCGGGCCTCCGCGACGCCCTTGCGACCGGCCGCCTTCGTCGCCTCGCTGAGCCGCCACTGGTGCGGGGTGTCGATGAGGGTGAGCTGACGTGCCATGCAGGTCATTCAACACACGGGGTGTGACAACAGGGCTGTCGCTCGCTCCGGCGTTGCCTCCACGGATCATGCCCGGGCCCGGCGCAGGAGCAGCAGGGCGATCGCCGAGCACGTGACGCCCGCCACGGCGGCCATGAGCCAGACCTGCGTGAGCTGGTCGTGGGCGTCGGCGGGGGAGCTCGGGGTCCCCAGGAGGGCCACGAGAAGGGCCACGCCGAGCACGGCGCCCAGCTGGCGGGCCGTCTGGTTCAGGGCCCCGCCGGCGGCGAACCGATCCGGCGGAGAGGCCGGCGACCGCGGCGGCGCTCAACACGGGGAAGGTGAGGGCGACGCCGAGGCCGCCGACCAGGCTGGGAAGCAGCCAGTACGCCAGGTACGACGGGGTCGTCGGGCACCAGGGTGGCGCACCAGACCTGGGCCGAGGCGAACACGAGCCCGCCGAGCACGAGGACCTTGCCGTACCCGACGCGGGCGGCCAGGCGCCCGGTCGAGCGGGAGAGCGCGGCCACCACGAGGGGCCCGGGCGTGATGGCCAGCCCGGCCCGCAGGGTGGAGTAGCCCCACACGTTGGTGAGGAACAGCACGTTGCACGAGGAGCATGGCGAAGAAGCCGACGCGTAGGCGACCGTGGCGGCGTTGGCGATGGTGGCGGTGCGGGACTCGAACAGCCGCAGGTCGAGCGCCGGCGCCTCGTGGGTACGGCCCCGGCGGACCACGACCCACCCCAGGGCCACAGCGGCCGCGAACGCGCCGAGCACCGCCGGGCTGGTCCAGCCCCAGTCCTCGCCCTGCGTGATGCCGAGGGCGACCGCGGCCACGGCGGCCGACAGCAGAGCCGATGCCGAGGAGATCGGGTCGGGGCCCGCCGACCTTCGACTCCTGCAGCCACCGACGGGCGCCGAGGGCGGCGAAGGCCGTGACGGGCAGGTTCACGAAGAAGGCCCAGCGCCAGCCGCCGGCGTCGATGAGCACGGAGCCGAGCGATGGGCCCGTGGCGACGGCCAGCGCCGAGATCCCGCCCCACATCGCCACGGCCTGGGGTCGGGCCTCGGCGGGCGGTGGCGGCGAGCAGGAGCCCGAGCGACGCGGGCATGAGGAGGGCGGCGCCCGACGGCCTGCACGACCCGGCCGGCGATCAGCAGCTCGGCGCTCGGGGCGGCGCCGCAGAGCAGCGACCCGATCGTGAACACGGTGAGGCCCCGGAGGAACGAGGCCCGTCGCCCGGACCGGTCGGCCAGGCGCCCGGCCCCGAGGAGCAGCGCGCCGAACACCACGCTGTAGCCGGACAGGACCCACGACAGGGTCGTGGTCGAGGCGTCGCCGAAGGACGCCTCGATCGAGGGGAACGCCACGTTCACGATCGACAGGTCGAGCGCCACCATGAAGGCGCCGGCCACGGTCACGGCGAACGCGGCCCAGGGGATGGCCGGCCCGAGCTCGGCGGGGGGCATGGTGACCTCGGGCTCCATCAGTTGTGTCATGCAACGCACCATAGGGATAAGGGTTTCATCACGCAACCCTTTGCGGTACGATCAGGGTGTGAAGAAGGTCTCCTTCGCCGACATGGAGTGCTCGATCGGCCGATCCCTCGAGGTGATCGGCGAGTGGTGGACGCTCCTGATCGTCCGCGACGCGTTCCTCGGGATCACCCGCTTCGACGAGTTCGCCACCCGCCTCGGCATCGCCCGCAACGTGCTCACCAACCGCCTCGACACGTTGGTCGACGCCGGCGTGATGGAGCGCGTCCCCTACGAGGAGGGCGAGCGGCCGCGCTACGACTACAAGCTCACCCGGATGGGTCGTGACCTCTACCCGGTGGTGGTCACGCTCCGGCAGTGGGGCGACCGCTGGCTGATGGGCGACGGGAACGAGCCCGTCCTCCTCGAGCACCTCACCTGCGAGCACACGGTCACCGCCGCACCTCGTGTGCGACCACTGCGGCGAGGCGCTCGTCCCCCGCGAGACGCGCGCCGTCCCGGGTCCCGGGCTCAGCGATCCAGAGGCGTTCGTCAGGCCGGCGCGCCCGGAGCCACCAGCGGCCACGGGCAGGTGCGCTCGACGATCAGGGCCAGGTCGAGGAGCAGCGCGTCCTCGTGGTGGCGGGCCATCACCTGCATGCCCACCGGCAGGCCGTCGAACGGCGCCACCGGGATCGAGATCGCGGGGTTGCCGTAGATGTTCGCCGGGATGGTGAGGGCGCCGTTGTTCTCGAGCCCGACCTTCTGCGTGCCGACCCGCGTGTTCGCCATCACCTCGGCCGGGTAGGCGACGTCCGGGTTGGTGGCGGAGATCACGAAGTCGACCTGGTCGAACAGCGCCGCCATCGTCTCGTTGGCCTCGATGCGGGCCAGCTCCGCCCGGGCCGACATCTCCAGGTTCATCGCACCCTCGGCGAACTCGAGGCCGAACGCGATCTGCGGCGAGAGGTCGTCCTTGCACGCAGGCCACAGGTCGATGAGGTCGGCCTTGAGCGTGGCGAGGTTGGTGAGGGCCCACTCGAGGCCGAGGCCGGGGAGCTGCACCGGCGCGTCGACGACCGTGAGGCCGGCATCGCGGGCGAGCGCGTGCGCGCCCTCGAGCACCGCGGCCTGCACCTCGTCGCGGACGACGGCGCTGCCGAGCGTGGGAGAGATGGCGACGCGCTTGCCCTTGAGGTCGTGGGTGCCGAGGTCGCGCTCCCACCCGGCCACCTTCGGGAGGCTGTACGGGTCGCGGCTGTCGTAGCCGGCGCAGACGTCGTACCAGCGGGCGGTGTCGCGCACCGAGCGGCTGAGGCAGCCGATCACGACGGTGAGCGGGGAGATCATCGTGCGCGGACCGCGCGGGATCCGACCGGCGGTGCCCTTCATCCCGACCAGCCCGTTGAACGCCGCGGGGATCCGGATCGACCCGCCGCCGTCGCCGCCGGTGGCGATGGGGAAGATGCCCGCGGCAACGGCCGCGGCCGAGCCCCCCGAAGAGCCGCCGGCCGTCCTGCCGTGCTGCCAGGGGTTGTGGGTGGTGCCGTGGAGCCGGGTGGTGCTCACGTTGAGCCCCCCGAACTCGCTGGCCGTGCACTGGCCGGTGAGGACGGCGCCACCGTCGTCGACGAGGCGCTGCACCATCGTCGCGGTCTTCGAGGCGATGCGGTCCTTGTAGACGAGCGATGCCTCCGTCGCCGGCCAGCCGGCCACGTCGGTGAGCTCCTTCACCCCGATGGGCACGCCTCCGAACGGCCGCGACGGGTCCGCCGCGGCTGCCGCCGCTCGGGCGCCCTCCGCGTCGACGAAGGGCACCGCGTTGATCTCGCTGCGCTCGATGGCGCCGAGCACGAGCTCCAGCTCCTCCACCGGCGTGCGCTCACCTGAGCGGAACGCATCGACCAGGGAGCACGCATCGCCGAGCCAAGGGGAATCCGTCATGCGAGGGAGCCTCGCGCATCCGGATAGGTTCCGGGCCGTGGACGCCACCGACTGGCTGGGACTCGAGCCGACGCACAACCCCAACCGCTGGGTCCTGCCGGTGACCCCGGGCATCTCCACCGGCCACCAGTTCCTCTTCGGCGGCTGCGGTCTCGGCGCCGCCATCGCTGCGCTCGAGGGCACCTCCGGCCGGCCCGTCGTGTGGGCCACGGCGCAGTACCTCTCCTACGCCAACCCGCCCTCGATCATGGACATCGACGTCACCGTCGCCGTGGAGGGCGGCAGCGTCACGCAGGCCCGCGCCGTCGGCCACGTCGGGGACCGCGAGATCCTCACGGTCAACGCCGCCCTCGGCAGCCGGGACGTCCCGTCGGAGGGCCAGTGGGCGGAGCGCCCGCAGGTGCCGGCCCCGGACGACTGCCCGAGCCGGATGAGCAGGTTCCCCGGCGCCGAGTCGATCATGGACCGCATCGACGTGCGGCTGGCCGACGCCCGCAACCCGATGGACCTCCCGGGGCCCCCGTCCGAGGACGGCCGGTGCGCCCTGTGGGCCCGTCTCCCCGACGTCCTGGAGATGTCGGCCGCCAGCCTCGCCATCCTCGGCGACTACGTGCCCTTCGGCATCGGTCAGGCCCTGGGCGCCCAGGCCGGGGGCAACAGCCTCGACAACACCCTCCGCGTGGCCCAGCTCGTGCCCAGCGAGTGGGTGCTGCTCGACATCCGCGTCCACGCCGTCCACCACGGCTTCGGCCACGGCGTCGTGCACCTCTGGGCCGACGACGGCACGCTCCTCGCCACCGCCAGCCAGTCCACGATCGTCCGCTTCTGGGACGGGGAGCTCGGGCCCCGAGTAGCCAAGAACTAGAACGCGTTCTAGTCTCCTGCCGTGGAACGGTACGAGGGACGCGTGGCGCTGGTGACCGGCGCCGGATCAGGGATCGGGCGGGCCACCGTGCACCGCCTCGTCGACGAGGGCGCCGTGGTGCTCGGAGTCGACCTGGCCGCTGACGGGCTCGAGCTCACGCGCAAGGAGGCGACCGACCCGGACCGGGTCGCCACCCTCACCGGCGACGTGGCCGATCCCGCCACCGGCGCCGCGGCAGTCGCCGCCGCGAAGGACCTCGGCGGCCGGCTCGACCTGCTGGTCAACGGCGCCGGCATCCTGCGCTTCGAGCACAGCCACGAGACGACCCTCGACGGCTGGAACCAGATCCTCCGGGTGAACCTCACCGGCACGTTCCTGTTCTGCCAGGCGTCGATCCCCGCGCTCCTGGAGACCCGCGGCGCGATCGTGAACATCGCGTCGACCTCCGCGCAGTTCGGCCACCCGTGGGCGGCGGCCTACGCCTCGTCGAAGGGCGGCATCTTCGCCCTGACCAAGACCCTGGCCGTCGAGTACGCGAAGCAGGGCCTCCGTGTGAACTCCGTGTCGCCGGGCTCGATCGAGACGCCCATCACCGGCATGTTCGAGCTCCCCGAGGGCGCCGACGGCCGGCTCGTCCACCGCATCATGTCGCCCACCGGCATGGCCAAGCCCGAGGTGATCGCCGCCGCGATCGCCTACCTCGGCAGCGACGACGCCCACCACGTCAACGGCTCGGACCTCCGCGTCGACGGCGCCACGCACTCGTGAAGTTCGTCTTCTCCGGGACCTTCTCCCAGCCCGAGGAGCTCGTCGCGCTCGCGAAGGCGGGCGACGAGTCCGGGTGGGACACGATGTCGGTGTCCGACCACATCATCAACCCGGTCGAGACCCGCGACCCGTACCCGTACACCTCCGACGGCTCGCGCCGTTGGGAGATGGGGACGCCGTGGCCGGACCCGTGGGTCACCGTCGGCCACCTCGCCGCGGTCACCACCAACCTGCGCTTCGTCACCACCGTGTACATCCTCCCGGCCCGCACGCCGATCCACGTGGCCAAGCAGGTCGGCACTGCCGCCGTGCTCTCGGGCAACCGCGTCACCCTCGGCGTCGGCATGGGGTGGATGCAGGAGGAGTTCGAGGCGATGGGCACGCCGTTCGAGCAGCGGGGCAAGCGGGCGGACGAGATGATCGAGGTGATGCGCAAGCTCTGGACCGGCGAGGTCGTCGAGCACCATGGCGACCACTTCGACTTCACGCCGCTGGAGATGCTCCCCGCGCCGACGGCCCACGTGCCGATCTGCATCGGCGGCGTGTCGGACATCGCGCTGCGCCGCGCCGCCCGCCACGACGGCTGGATCAGCGACCTCCACACGATCGACGAGCTCGCGGAGATCCGCCGAAAGATCGACGGGTACCGGGCCGAGTACGGCCGCAGCGACCTCCCCTTCGCGATGTACGGCTCCGCGCGCGACGCGTGGGACCTCGACGGCTACCGCCGCCTCGCCGACGCCGGCGTCACCCACCTCATCACGATGCCCTGGTACTTCTACGCCGGCGCCGACGCCGACGTGGCCGGCAAGGTCGACGGCATCCGCCGCTTCGCCGACGACGTCATCGCGAAGTGGTAGCGCCCGGGCCGTAGCCTGACGCCATGTCCGTCGTCGCCGAGGAGCCCCCGGAGGACGCGGACGACTGGACCGAGGACCAGTGGCTCGAGTGGCTGGCCAACCTTCCGGCCGACCCCGAGACCGGCCACGCCCACCCGCTCACCCGCGCCGCCTCGAGCAGTGGTGGCTCGGTGCTCGGCGCCGCCATGTTCGGCCTCGAGCAGGCCATCTACGGCGAGCGCCCGAAGGCCGAGATCATCGCCGAGGCCGACGCCGACGGCAGCGACGAGGCCGACCTCGACCTCGACGAGTCGGACCCCGCCGCCAGCCACATCACCATCACACCCGAACACCCGTGAGGATGATCGCCGAGTGGGGGAGCACCGCCGATGAGCGGGCTCGTCCGTACCCGTGCGACGACGTGCTGCGCGACCCCGGGCAGGTGCTGTTCCGGGCGGTGTCGATCGGTGCTCCGCCGTCGGTGGTCTTCCGCTGGCTCTGCCAGCTGAAGGTGGCGCCCTACAGCTACGACCGGATCGACAACGGCGGCCGTCGCAGCCCAGGCGAGCTCACCCCCGGCGTCGACCACCTGGTGGTCGGCGAGAAGGTGATGATCTTCGAGCTCGCCTCGTTCGCCGTGGACGAGCACCTCACCCTCGTGGCTTGGGCCACCGCACCTTCGGTGACGTCGCCATCAGCTACACGGTCCACCCGCACGGCCCCGCCAGCACCCGCCTCGTCGCCAAGGTCGTGGTGAACCCGATCGGCGGCCTGGCCGGTGCCGTCCTCCGCCGCTTGCTCCCGCTCGGCGACCTCGTGATGATGCGCCGCCAGCTCCTCACCCTGAGGTCCCTGGCCGAGCAGACTGCAGCCGGGTGAGCTTCCGGACGCCGCGCATCGGCCGGCACGTGGAGACGATGTTGGGGGCATCGGGTGCCCCGCAAGGGCTACGCATGCCCCTGACCTCACACGTGATCGAGGCTCGGGGCACTGGACGCCGTACCGGGGCCGCCCATGCCCCGAACCGGGTCGGCGATGCCACGTCGAACGGCTAGCTCGGCGGCGGGGCGGCGTCGTCGAGGCGGAGCTGGAGCATGACGAGGTCGAGCCAGCGGCCGTGCTTCGTGCCGACCTGGGGCATGCGGGCGACCTCGACGAAGCCGAGGCGCTCATGGAAGCGGATCGAGGCCTCGTTGGCGCCGTCGACCGCGCCCACCATCACGTGGATGCCGGCCGCCCGCGCCCGCTCGATGAGCGCCGACATCAGGACGCGGCCGACGCCGGTGCCCCAGTGGGACTCGCGCACGTGGATCGTGTGCTCGACCGAAAGGCGGTAGCCGGGCCACTTGACGTTGTCCCGGAACTCGCCGTAGGTCGTGAAGCCGAGGACCTCACCGCCGAGCTCCGCGACGAGGACCGGGAAGCCCGCCGCCTGGTGATCGGCCACGTAGGCGCCGCGACCTGCAGCGGTGTGGGGCGTGTCGGTCCACTCGATGGCGGTGGTGGCAAGGAGCGCGTTCTGGATCTCGGCGATCGCGCCGGCGTCGGCCTCGGTCGCGTCCCGGATCTCGAGTCGGTCGTCGATCCCCGGACGGTAGCGCCGGGCTCCGGGGCTACTTGTGGCCGGGGAGGATGATCTTGCTCGGCGCGGCGGTCGTCGGCGTGGTGTTCTGCGCCGGCGGGTTGTCGGTCGACTCGCCGGGCGCGCTGTCGTAGAGCGGTGTGTCGTCCACCTCCTCCGGCTTGACCTTCGCCGCGGAGGACACGAGGTCGAAGCGGGCGACGATGCGGTGCGTCGACGAGCCGGGCGGGTGGCAGGCGAACAGCGTCGCCGTCGGCCGGACGGTCTGCAGGAGGATCTCCGTGCCCCCCTCGCTGACGATCTCGCGGTGCGTGAACGCGTAGGTGAAGGTGCCCCACGGCATCACGAACGTGACGGTGTCGCCGGGGACGAGCCGGTCGAGGTGCTGGAACGGGTGCGTGTAGGTCACCCGGTGGCCGGCGAAGACCGTGTTGCCGTTGAACCCGGGCTGCGCGGTGTGAGGCATGTGGCTCGGCCCGAAGTCGATCTGGGCGAGCTCGCCCCCTTCGTAGGAGTCGACGTCCAGGCCGAGGGCCGGGACGATGATCCGCCCTGCCGCGGCAGGGGCGCGACTGGACCGCACGTTCGAGGTCCGGGGCACCGGATCGTCGTCGATGACCTGTGGGGTGACGGAGGCCCGGCCGTAGGTCGCGGCCGTCGTCGGGGGTGCGGTGTCCGACGGCACGGCGGTGGTCGTGGGGGTCGTGGTCGTGGTGGACACCGGGGGGGCGGTCGACGTGGCGGTCGTCATCGGCACCCACCACGGCGTCGCCCGCGACGGCCCGCCGGCGCGCTCGTGCGCGACCCCGCTGCCCACCGACGCGGCCGTCACTGCCCAGAGGCAGACGGCCATCACCACCACCCAAGCCCTGCGTGTCCCCCGCATGGCTGCGAATGTTGGCACAGACGGTGACAACGCCGACACTCCGTGTCACGGTTCGCGGCAGAGGATCCCGGATCTTCCGGTTCTGCCGCCCCCGCCGACGCCGATCGCGGCCCCCTACGCTCGGCACCGTGCGGCTGCTCGTCCTCTCCGACACCCACCTGGCCGCCGCCACGCTCGACCGGATGCCCGCGGAGGTCTGGGACCTGGCCGACGAGGCGGATGCGGTGCTGCACGCGGGGGATGTCGTGGACGTCGCCGTGCTCGACGCGCTCCGCGAACGGGCCCCGGTCCATGCGGTGCTCGGCAACAACGACCACGGGCTGGGGCGGGTCCTCCCGGAGGTCTGGGAGGACGACCTGGGCGGCGTCCGCGTCGGCATGGTCCACGACTCCGGCGCCACGGCCGGTCGGGCCCACCGGATGCGACGGCGGTTCCCGGACGCGAGGGTCGTCGTGTTCGGCCACAGCCACGATCCGCTCGTCGAGGTCGGCGGGGAGGGCCAGCTCCTGGTCAATCCCGGCTCTCCGACGCAGCGACGGCGCCAGCCGGTCCACACGGTCGCCTGGCTCGAGCTCGTCGACGGTGAGGTGCGGCGGGCGGAGCTCCGTGAGGTCGGTCCGCTCGCGGTGAGGGCCGTGGAGGCGACGGGGCGGACCTGACTTGGGCCATGATCCGGGCATGGAGCAGCGCTACGGCATGACCGTCCCCCTCGACCGGGTTCCCCTGCACGAGCAGCGGGACTGGATCGTGGAGCTGGCCGACCTCGGGTACACGGACCTGTGGTCGGCGGAGTCGATGGCCCACGATGCCTTCACGCCCTTGGCGTTGGCGTCGGTGTGGGCGCCCTCGCTGCGGCTCGGCACCGCCATCGTGCCGGTGTTCACGCGTGGTCCGGCCTGCCTGGCGCAGTCGGCGGCCTCGCTGGCCGACGCCGCCCCCGGTCGGTTCGCGCTCGGCATCGGCACGTCGTCGAACGTGATCGTCGAGAACTGGAACGGCATCCCGTTCGAGTCGCCGTACCAGCAGACGAAGGACGTGATCGCGTTCCTCCGGGCCGCGTTCTCCGGCGAGAAGGTCACGATGGAGACGCCGTCGTTCGACGTGAAGGGGTTCCGCCTGGGTGTGCGGCCGGAGGTGGTGCCGCCCGTGCTGGTGGCGGCGCTGCGCGAAGGGATGCTGAAGCTGGCCGGGCGCGAGGGCGACGGCGCCATCATCAACTGGCTCTCCGCCGACGACGTCTCCACGGTGGCGCCGATCGTGCAGAAGGCGGGCGAGGGAGTGGAGAAGGAGGTGGTGGCCCGCATCTTCGTGGCCCCCACCGAGGATGCCGACACCGTCCGCGCCTTCGGGCGCTTCGCGATCGCGTGCCTACCTCACGGTCCCCGTGTACGCCGCGTTCCACGAGTGGATGGGTCGGGAGGACCGCCTCGGCGACCTGTGGCGGCTCTGGAAGGAGGGCGACCGCAAGGCGGCGGCCGAGTCCATCCCGGAGTCGGTGGTCGACGAGCTGATCGTGTGGGGCTCCCCCGAGAAGTGCCGCGAGCACCTGCAGCGCTACGTGGACAACGGCGTCACCACGCCGGCCATCGCGGTGCTGCCCTTCGGCATCGACGTGCGCCAGGCCTGTCCGCGACCTGGCTCCCCGCTAGCGGCGCGTGGCCGACGCGACCGGCGGGCGGCCCAGCGCCAGCGGCGAGGGACCCCGTCTCGCTCCTCGTCGCGCCGCCGCACCCGGTCACGGCGGACGACGTTCGCGCTCGTGATCGTGCTCGCGGTGGTGATCGCGCTCGCGTTCGCGGCATGGCGGCCCCGCCAAGGGAGCGCCGGCGGCGGCCGCGTCCCGCGTGCGCGCCCGGCGGGCCACCGGTGGTGATGACCGGGTCCGTCACGCCGCAGGACGCCAAGACCTACCGCGACCTCCCGTTCGACGTCGCCGCGGGCACCACGCGCGTGGAGGTCGGGTACCAGTGGGCCGACGTCGTGCCGCTGCCCGACATCCCGGTGGTCGGCGGGCTGGTGCAGACCGTGTTCGACCTCGGCCTGTGGGACGAGGGCGGCGTCGGCACTGTCGCGGGGTTCCGGGGTTGGTCCGGGAGCCGCCAGGGCAAGACGGCGAAGGGCCAGGCCCCGATCTGGGTGCAGGCCGACACCGCCGAGCGCGGCTACCGACCGGACCCGGTGCAGCCGGGCACCTGGCACGTGGACCTCGGCGTGGCCGCCGTCGCCCCCACCGGTGCCACCTACGAGGTGACGGTGCGCTGCCTCGCGACCGCGGTCGGGCGCGCCGTTCGTGAGCCACCCGGTCGATCCCACCCACGTCGCCGCGCGACGAGCCCGGCTGGTACGACGGCGACCTCCACCTGCACGCCTACCACTCGAACCCGAGGGGCCTCGACCGGGCCCGCGATGGTGGCGGCGGCCCGGGCCGCGGGTCTCGACTTCGTCCCGGTCACGGAGTACGTCACGAACCAGCACTGGCGCGAGCTGGGGCCGGTGCAGCAGGCCAACCCCGACCTCGTGATCTGGCCCGGCCGGGAGGTCATCACCTACTTCGGCCACGCGATCGTGCTCGGCGAGACCCCGCACGTCGTCGACTGGCGCCACGGTGCGCCCGGCGTTTCGCTGCGCGGCATCCAGGACGCCAGCGTCGCCGACGGCGCGCTCTTCGGCGTCGCCCACCCCACGATCTTCCCGACGGCCGTCTTCGCCAGCTTCTGCCGCGGTTGCGAGCTCACGATCGGCGAGCACGCTCGACTGGGACGAGGTGACCACCCTCGAGGTGCTCACGACCTCGATCCTCGTGGACGACTCCGAGCTGGGCGGGCCGGGGCTCGGCGTGCAGATCCAGAACCCGTTCGTGCTCACCGCGCTCGAGCTGTGGCAGCGCCTGCTGCGGGAGGGCCACAAGATCACCGCGGTGTCCGGCAGCGACGACAAGCTCGGCCCGGACTACGGCACGTCCGTCACCGCCGTGTACGCCGAGGAGCTCTCGCAGCCGGCGTCTGGCCGCCGGCCTCCGGGCGGGTCACGCCTACGTGCGCACCCGCGGGGCGTTCGACAGCCCCACCGTGGAGGTCACCGCCTCCACCGCCGACGGGCAGCGCGGCATCGTCGGCGACACCCTCCACGCCGATGCCGCGACCCTCGACGTCCACGTCCGCGGCGCCGACGGACAGCTGCTGTTCGTCAGCAAGGACGGCCTCCCCGTCGGCGTGGTGCCGATCGTCGGCGACGACTTCCGCACCACCGTGGCCGCCACCCGCGACCCGGCATCCGGTCCGCTCGGCACCTTCTGGCGGGTCGACACCGCGGACCTGCAGTCGCTCACCACCATCGGCAACCCCGTGTTCCTCGAGGCCGGGCCGCCGCCGGCCGACCCGCCCCCCGCCGTGGTCGACGGCGATGGGGGCCGGCGCATCCCGGTCACCGGTGCGCCCGCGGCGCCGGTCGGCGCGCTGCTCGCCGTGCTCCTCGGGTCCCTCGCGGCGTTCCGGGCCCTCGGCCGGCTCCGGACGCAATACGGTCCTCGCCATGGCCGCTGACCTGCTCGAGCTCGCCGAACGACTCTGGAACGGCGAGGCGTCGTCCGACGGGCACCACCCCGTCACCCAGGACCTCGGCCTGGCCGAGGTGGCCGACCGGACGGCGTTCAACGCCGCCTTCGGCAACATCTCCGCGTTCGACACCGATGACGGCCTCCTGCTGGTCGACACGGGCAACCAGATCTTCGCCAGCACGAACTTCGACCGCCTGCGCGAGTGGAACGCCAAGCCGCTCACCACCGCGGTGTTCACGCACGGCCACATCGACCACGTCTTCGGCCTCGCCCCGTTCGAGGCCGAGGCGGTCGCCAACGGCTGGGCACTGCCCCACGTGGTGGCCCACGAGCTCCTGCCGGGCCGCTTCGCCCGCTACGTGCTGACCGCCGGGTACAACGGCGTGATCAACCAGCGGCAGTTCCAGTTCGCCAACCCGTACTGGCCGACGGAGTACCGCTATCCCGACGAGCTCTACCGCGACCGGCACACGCTCGAGGTCGGCGGCGAGACGTGGGAGCTGTCGCACGACAAGGGCGAGACCGACGACGCCACCTGGGTCTGGAACCCCGGCCGCAAGGTGCTGTGCACCGGTGACCTCTTCATCTGGGCGAGCCCGAACTGCGGCAACCCACAGAAGGTCCAGCGCTACCCGCGGGAGTGGGCCATCGGTCTGCGCAAGATGCAGGCCCTCGGCGCCGAGGTCCTGCTTCCCGGCCACGGCCTGCCGATCCTCGGCGCCGACCGGATCGACCTCGCCCTCGGGGAGACGGCCGAGGTGCTGGAGTCCCTGGTGGACCAGACGCTGGCGATGATGAACGCCGGTGCTCGGCTCGACGAGATCGTGCACACCGTGCAGGCGCCCGCCCACCTCCTCGACCGTCCGTACCTGAAGCCCGTCTACGACGAGCCGGAGTTCGTCGTCCGCAACCTCTGGCGCCTCTACGGCGGCTGGTACGACGGGAACCCGGCCAACCTGAAGCCGTCGCCCGACGCCGTGCTCGCCGCCGAGGTCGCCGGCCTGGCCGGTGGCGCGTCGCGGCTCGCCGAGCGGGCGCAGGAGCTGGCGGCGCGCGGCGACCTGCGACTGGCGGGCCACCTCGCAGAGATGGCGGCGCTGGCCGCGCCCGACGACGCGGGTGTGCACACCGTGCGGGCGGAGGTGTTCGCGGCCCGAGCCGCAGAGGAGCGCTCGACGATGTCGAAGGGCGTGTTCTCGTGGGCCGAGCGCGAGAGCCGCGAGCGTTCGGGGGGCGGCGACGACGATGTCTCTGGGTGATGGTCCACGCGCGCGCAGCGCACGGGGCGCTAGGTTCCGCGCCACTCGGCGGGGGCCGATCCCGCGGGCAGGAGGCCACGATGCACACCACCACCCGACGGGTCCGCCACGCGGCGGCGGTCGCCCTCACGGGGACCCTGCTGGCCGGCGGGGCGATCACGCTCACCGCCGGCCCGGCCGTCGCCGAGGGTGACCACTCCCCGAGCTGCACCATCTTCGGGGGCAGTGACGACGGGTTGATCACGGATCCGGTCCACCACTACGTGGAGCCCCTTGCCACAGGGGACATCCGGGACGGCCTCCACCACGTGAACTGCCGCTACGTCGAGAACGTCGAGTACATGATCACGCCGGGCTACGTGAAGGACGTGATCGACACCGTGAACTATGCCGTCAACGGCCCGCAGTACACGCTCCCGCTCGTGGGCACGCTGCCGAAGCTCCCGGCGCTCCTGCCGGGCTTCAAGCTCCCCGGCGGACGGTAGCGGCGTCGGTCTCGCCTACTCGGCGAGGCCGACGGGGCGGTCGTCGATGATCTGGTCGAGGTACTCCGACAGGCCGTAGCCCTTCCGCCCGTCCTCGAGGGTCCACTCGGTCATGCCCTCGGAGATCCGGGTGACGAGCATGTTGCCGTCGGGATCGGGCCGCCGGTTGCGCAGCGGGATGAGGTCGATCACCTTGCCGGTGACCTTCCACTCCTTGTCGCCGGAGCGCAGCGTGGCGCGGATCGAGTCGTGGTACGTGTCGTCGCCGACCCAGTCCGTCTCGATGTCGAAGTCGTTGCAGAGGTGGAGGGTGCCGTTGTCCCACACGAAGCCGCCGCGGGTGCCCTTGGCGTCGCGCTTGGCGACCCGGGAGCCCATGAAGCCGAAGTCCTTGCCGAAGTTGGCGGTGAGCCAGCGGTAGTACCAGGGGGCCTGCCAGTAGCGCGGGCCCCAGGAGTGGTCGCGCAGGCCGAACCCGTCGATCTCGAACTCCTCGTCGCCCACGCGGATGCTGCCCTTGCCGGCCACGAGCTGCTCGTAGTGGCCCTTGGCGAACTCCTCACCGGGCGCCTCGTGCGGCGTGTCCGGCTCGCCGCCGAACATGTCGGAGACGCGGGTGTAGGTGATCTTCACCTCGCACTCGCTGTACGGGTTCTCGGTGAAGGCCTTCTTCGGGTCGACCATCTGGAGCGGGTCGTCGAGGACGACGACCTTGCCCGAGTACGACACCTCGAGGTGCTCGAAGGGCTCGATCACCTCGAACTTGATGCCGCCGGCGTCGAACGCGTCGTTGTTCGAGATCTCGGCCCGCTTGAACATGAACGCCACCCGCCCGCCGGGCAGGTAGATGCACACGGTCATCTCGGCGTGGCCCTCGTTGGCGCGGTTGCCGCAGCGGAACCAACCGCCCACCCCCACCTTCGGGTCGTACACGTTGAAGTACATGCTCTCGTTGAAGTTGGACTCGGGGCCCAGCTCGTGCATGTACTCGTCGATCGGTTCCAGTCGGATCCCCATGGGTGGGCACCCTACTTGACTGATCGGTCAAGTTCTCGTGGGGCTCCCGTCGGCCAGGGCGGCGGCCGCCCGCAGGTGGTCGACGAGCACCGCCAGCGGCGTCGCGGCGTTCAGCCCGCTGGTCGACGGCATCACGTAGGCGGGCCGCCCGCCGACGAGCCGCTCCTGCACTCCGGCAGTGGCCTTGCGGTCGACGGCGGCCCGCCAGCCCACCAGGCCGACGAAGCACACCGCGCCCGGCTGGTAGCGCTCGCACTTGGCGTCGAGCTCGGCCAGCCCGGCCCGGAACTCCTCCCGGGTCACCTCGGCCGCCCGCGGCGTGGCCCGGGCGACGAGGTCGGTCATGCCGATGCGGTGGACGGTGATCGCGTGCTCCCAGTCGCGGTCGCGGGTGACGAGCCCAGCCTCGAGCATCGCGGGCCAGAAACGGTTGCCGGGGGTGACGTAGCCGAGGCCAGACTCCACCGCGTGCAGGCTCGGGTTGAGGCCGCACACGAGCAGCCGCAGGCCGGGCCCGATCCGGTCCGGCAGCGGTCGCGTCACCACATGCCGAGCTGTTCGTCGCGGTCGGCTCGGGCGGCCACCGGCTCCCACACGTTGCCGCCGCGCGGTCCCTTGCCCTTCACCTCCAGCCGCTCCAGCGGGAGCGCCCGGGCCGAGCCCCGCCCGTCGCGGACGCCGATGGAACCGTCGCGCTCGCGGCGCTCGACGGTGCCCTCCAGCCACGACCCGCCGGTGGCCCGCCGCCAGCGGACGCGGTCGCCGACGCGCAGCCCCACCTGGAGGAGCTCGAGCTCGACCTGCTCGCGCTCGGCTCGGGCGGCCGCATCCTTCTCGGCGGCGGTGACGCGCTTCGCCACGTCTACGTGCGGGCGTCGCGGATGCGACGCTGGAGCTTGCGCATCCCGCCGAGCCAGCGGTCGCGGTCGGCCGCCTTGCGCTGCTCGTACTCGGCGACCTCGGGGTGGGGGAGCACGAGGAAGCGCTCCTCGGCCAGCGCGGCCACCACCGCGTCGGCGACGTCCTCCGGCTCGATCGTGCCCTGGGCCATCACCACCGCCCCGGACTCGCCCTGGGCGGCCAGGCG
This sequence comes from uncultured Microthrixaceae bacterium, assembly GCA_963727905.1. GTDB lineage: Bacteria > Actinomycetota > Acidimicrobiia > Acidimicrobiales > VFJN01 > VFJN01. The sequence continues at coordinate 196,742 of CAVSIC010000001.1, read as the reverse complement.
GAGCAGATCCGTGTTCACGCCCTGCGGGCACAGGCACGACACCTTGAGACCGTCGTCGCCGTAGGTGATCGCCAGCCACTCGGCGAAGGCCACGGCGGCGTGCTTGGTGACGCTGTAGGGAGCGTCGCCCACCTGGGCGAGGAGCCCGGCGGCGGACGCGGTGGTGAGGACGTAGCCCTGTCCCCGGGCGACCATCCCCGGCACCACGGCCCGGGCGGCGAAGACGTGGGCCATCACGTTGACGTCCCACACCCGCTGCCACTCGTCGTTCGGCGCGTCGATGCCCTGCATCGAGCCGATCCCCGCGTTGCACACCAGGAGGTCGATGGGCCCGAAGCGGGCCTCGGTGGCGGTGACCGCCGCCTGCACGTCGGGCTCCCGGCTCACGTCGGCGGCCAGGCCGAGCCCGACGCCGCCCAGGCCGGCCGCGACCGCCTCGGCTGCGCCCAGCTCGAGGTCGACCACCGCGATGCCCGTGGCGCCCTCCGCCACGAAGCGCTCGCACAGCGCCCGACCGATCCCGTTGGCCCCGCCGGTGACGAGGACGACCTTGTCGCGCAGCTCCACGTGGCCGCTTCAGCCCCGGCCCACGCCGGCTCGGATGGCCTGCTCCGCGGAGCCGCGGCGGTCCTTGCCCCACGGCAGCGGCATGAGCACCGGCACGTCGACGCCGGCGTCGGCGTAGGCGGCCATCGTGGCGGCCACGGTGTCCGCGTCGCCCATCACGTCGATGGCGTCGACCATGCGGTCGGACACGGCGGACACGGCCGCGTCACGCTCGCCCGCCGCATGGGCCTCGCGGATGGCGGCGACCTCGTCGGGGAACCCCGCCCGCTCGAAGCTGCGGGCGTACGAGTCGACCACGGCGTAGGAGAACAGGTCACGGCGGGCCAGGTCGATGCCCTCCTCCCGCTCGCAGATCCCGGCGTGGACGTAGGCGTAGACCTCGGCGGCGCCGCCCTTGCGGATCTGCTGGACCGACCACGGCACGTGCGAGGCGGGCAGGTAGTTGAGCAGCACGCCGTCGGCCAGCTCGCCCGCCGTGCGCAGCATCACGGGGTTGAGCGCGCCCACGACGATCTTCGGCCGCCGCTCGCCGAGCTTCACCGCGAGCCGGAAGCCCTTCACGGAGTAGTGGTCACCGGCGAAGTCGACCTTCTCACCGGAGAGACAGGCCCGCAGCAGCGTGACGTACTCGCGCACCTGCTCGACGGGGTGGTCGCCGTAGGGCACGCCGTGCCACCGTTGCGTGACGACGGGCGACGAGATGCCGACGCCGAGCAGGATCTCGCGGTCGGGGTGCAGGGCCTGGAGCGTGGCGCCGGCCATGGCCACCACCATCGGCGTGCGCAGCTGGAGCGCGAGGACCCCGGTGCCGAGGTCGAGCCCGGGGGCGGCGGCGCCGCAGGCGGCGAGCTGGGCGAAGGCCTCGGGCCCCGTGGTCTCGGCGACCCAGAACGAGGAGTAGCCCACCTCCTCGGCCAGCCGGGCGGTCTGCACGGCCGCCTCGGGACCGAGCCCCATCAGGCTGGCGAAGGTGACCCCGGCTCGCTCCATCCCCATGGGGGCGACCCTAGCGACCTCGTCTCGTAGGCTTCGCGAGGTGGAGGAACCGACGAAGCGCCCGAACGGGGGCGAGACGAGGGAGGCGTTCCGGCTGGAGCGCCACCGGCAGCTCCTGGAGACGGCGCTGCGCATCGTCACGACCGAGGGCCTCTCCGCGCTCACGATGCCGCGGCTGGCGGACGACCTCGAGTGCGGCGTCGGCACCATCTACCGCCACATCCCCTCCAAGGACGCGCTGATCGCGGAGCTGCAGCGCGAGGCCCTCGACCGCATCACGACGTCGTTCGAGGTGTCCCAGGCCCACCTCGAGGACCTGCTCCTGTCCCACAAGGTCGACGAGCCCGTCACGGTGGCGCTGGCCCGACTCGTCGCCGGCGTCCGCTACTGGATCTCGGCCGAGCGCGAGATGCCGAGCGAGATCGAGCTCCTGCGACTCATGTTCACCGATCCCAGCCTCCACATGGAGGAGGAGGACATGAGCCGGTCGCTCCCGGCGTCGCTGCGCCTCCTCGACCTGGCCCGTGTCCTGCTCGCCGATGCGGCGGACCGCGGGGCGATCCGCCCCGGGCCGGACATCTTCCGGGCCATCGTGGTCGTGGCCGGCACCACCGGCGTGCTGATGACCTCGGAGCTCGACCGCTGGGACGACAGCCTGTTCAACGGCCAGCTGCTGGCCAACATGATGGCCCGGGACCTGTTCCTCGGCTGGGGCGCCGACCCGGCGCTCCTCGAGGCGGTCGAGCTGCTCGTGGCCGAGCTCGACGCCGCCGGCCACCTGGTCCCGCCCGTCCGCCGCTGAGGCCTCCGTCCCGGCAGCGCTGCGTTCGCTTGTGAACAGTCTGTGACGCGGGTCGCCATGGCGTCCGTTGGGACAGACCGGGGGATAGCGTGTTGAGCAATGACCAACACCGAGGACGTCACGACCAGCATCGACGGCAAGGTGGTCGATGAGGCGATCATCGACGAGGCCCTCCGCCTCATCGATTCCGGCCTCTCCGATCTCCTGCACCGCGAGCTGGTCTCGACCGATGAGGTCTCCGACCTCCTCCTCGACGTGCGCATGCTGCTCAAGGCCGCCGACCTGGCGACCGAGGGCGAGCCGGCGCTCGTTGAGGAGGCTCCCGTCGGGGCCTAGTCGCCCCGAAGCGCCGCCGGCTGCTCAGCCACCGGCGGCGATGAGCGCCGCGAACTCCGCCGAGATCGCGTCCCGCAGGGCCTCCGGGTCCTCGACGGCGCCGGCGTCGACGTTGAGCCCCATGTCGAGCTTCCCGTCGTACGACATGAGGGTGAGGTTCCAGGCCGTGCCGCCGGTGGGGCCCACGGGGTGGTTCGCCTCCATGCGCGCCCCGGCGATGTAGAGCGGGAACGGCGCGCCCCGCACGTTCGAGGCGGCGAAGTCCACGGTCTCCACCTGCTGGCGGGCCATCCGCACCGACAGCGACGTCGGCAGGAGGTTGGCGACGCCGGCGAGGCCGTCGACGAAGCTCAGCGCCCGCTCGCCGCGGATGCCCGAGAGCCGCTGGTGGACCAGCTCGAAGCGCTCGGCCGGGTCCTCGATCCCGGCCGGCACGAGCACGCGGGTCGGGGTGAACGAGTTGCCGCCGGCCGACGCGTCGGTGCGGGTGCTGATCGGGATCGACACCCGCAGGTCGTCCACCGGGAAGCCGCGCTCGCGGTGGTAGGCGCCGGCGCCACCGGCCGCGGCGGTGACGAAGAGGTCGTTGAGGCTGCCGCCGAGGGCCTTCGCCGCCTGCTTGGCCGGATCGAACGGAACCTGCAGGAGCTCGATGCGCCGGCGCAGGGATCGCCCGGTCCACATCGGGGAGCGGGCCGGGTCGGTGACCATCAGCTGGCGGGTGGCGGAGCCGGCCAGATCGACGAGGTCACCGCCGAGCGCGGCGATCCGGCTCGGGTGGATGACCAGCCCGGCCGCGCCCTCCGCGCCGCGTCGGGCCACGCCGAGGCTGCGACGCAGGTTGTGGGTGAGCGTCTCGATCGTGGTGGCGAGCAGGCCGTCGTCGTCGGGCTCGACGGAGGGACGGCCCGGGCTCATCGCCTCCGTGGCGTCGGGCGAGAGGTCGATGAACTGCTCGGAGATCCGGATGGCCCCGACGCCGTCGGCGATCGCGTGGTGCAGCTTCTGGATCATCGCGGCCCGGCCGCCCTCGAGCCCCTCGACCACCACGAACTCCCAGAGCGGGCGGGTGCGGTCGAACGGGTCGTTGATGATCCCGGCGGCGAGGTCGAGCAGCTGTCGCTCGGTGCCCGGGGCGGGGAGGGCGACCCAGCGCAGGTGGAAGTCGAGGTCGAAGTCGGGATCCGTCCGCCACTCCGGCGGGGCCATCCGGCCGAGCGCCGGGACCACCCGCTGGTGGAGCCGGGCGATCGTGGACGAGGCCCGGTCGAGGCGGGCCCGGAGGCGCTCCCGATCGGGGGGCTGGGAGAGGATCGTGACGTTGGCGATGGACGCGCTGAGGTACGGGTCCTTCTCCAGGTTCCACATGAGGGCCTCGGCGTCGGTCATCCGACGTTCCGCCCGCACCTCTCGGTCTCGATCGGCGCGCGCTCGGTCAGCCACGCCGGAAGGCTACCCAGCTGGCTACCGGGGCAGCCGGGGGTGCTTGAACTCGTTGAGCTCGGGCCAGTCCAGGAGGTCGAGCACGCGCTCGATCGTGCGGGTGGCCCCGGCGCCGTCGCCCTCCGGTCGGTGCATCAGGCGGACGAAGCTGGCCTGGTCGCCGACGGCGAACGTGGGGACGCCCCAGGTGCCGTGCTCGGCGACGGTGGACTCGTGCTCCTCGCGCACGGTCTGGAGCGGCTTGCCCGTGGCGATCTCGTCGAAGACCCGGTCGACGTCGACCCCGACCGCCGCGAGGGCGCTCCGAAGGGCCTCGGGATCGCGCAGGTGGCCGCCCTGGTCGTGGCGGAGGGCGAAGAGCGCCTGGTGGGCATCGAGGAACAGCTCGGGCTGCTGGTCGCGGACCACGACGCCGGCCTGGAGGGCGAGGAGCCCGGTCTCGTCCTCGGGGTGGTCCCAGACGTCCGGTTCGCCCTCGGCCACGTGCGCCTGGCCGAGGGAGAAGGCCACGAAGGTCACGTCCCACGCGGCGCCGGCCCGGAGCGCCTCGATCACGTGTTCGTGGGCGTTCCTCGCGAACGGGCACCGGTAGTCCCAGGTGACGGAGAAGGAGCGGCGGTCGGCGTCGGGGGTGGGCACGGTCACGTGGGTGCCAACACCCCAGCGCGGCGGGGAATTCCTACCCGATCGGGTACGGGACCCAGAGGTGGTTGGCCAGCAGGCCCAGCGCCACGCCGAGGACGGCGCCGCCCAGCACGTCGGAGGCGTGGTGGATGCGCACGTAGGCCCGGCTCGTGGCCACCACCGCGGCGACGCCGAAGTAGAGGGGCCAGAGGGGGTCGCCTCCGCCGGAGAGCACGACCGCGGCGCAGAACGCGGCGCTGGCGTGGCCGGACGGGAAGCTGCTGGTGCGGGGCAGGCGGAGGTGGTGGGGCCGCGGGGCGTCGGAGGTCCACTCGGGCCGGCGGCGGCGGAAGAGCAGCTTGATCGGGCCGTTCACCAACGCGCCCTCGAGCATGGCGATCGTGGAGATGCGCACGACCGACATCGGGTCGCGGCCGGGAAGGATCCCCTGGAGCAGGCCCAGGAGGTGCCAGATGAGGGACCACTCGCCGAGCTCGGAGGCCGCGTAGAACACGCGGTCGGCCACCCGGTTGCCCCGGATGCGCTCGAGGCGGGACTCGACCGCATCGTCGAGGCGGCCCGCCGCCCTCCGGGCGCCCGCCAGCATGCTAGAGATCACAGCTCAGGCGCAGCACGCTCAGGCGCAGCACGCTCAGGCGGAGGCGGCCAGCTGCTCGACGCGGTGCGCGTCGGCGAGGGCGATGTCGCCGCCGAAGGACGGGCAGTAGGCCTTGAAGCCGCACCAGTCGCAGAGGCGCGACGGGTTGGGGCGGAAGTCCTCCCGCTCGCAGGCCCGCTCGACGGCGGTCCACACCGCGTTGAGCTTCCGCTCGACCCCGCGGGTGGACTGGTCGGTGGGCGTGGCGATGATGGCGATGGGGTCGGCGAGGTACAGCAGCTGCACCTTGGCCGGTCGGCGCCCGAAGAGGCGCTCGCACAGGAGCGAGTAGAAGGCGACGCCCGCGAGGCGCTGCTGCTCCTGGCGCTCGCCGGGGGCGCGACCGGTCTTGTAGTCGGTGACCACGAGCTCGCCGTCGGCGTCGAGCTCCAGGCGGTCGATGATCCCGCGCAGGCGGACCCCGCCGAGCTGGACCTCGAGCTTCAGCTCGATGCCGATCGGGGTGATCGTGGTGGGGTCCTCCAGCCGGAAGTACTTGTCGACGAGCGCGGCGGCCTCGGCGGTGAAGGCGGCCTCCGCGTCGGCGTCGAGCTCGAGCGCGGCGAGCTCCTGGAGGAGGCGCAGCTCCTCCCAGGCCGCCGCGAGGCAGTGGTGGGCCGCCGCGTTGGTGCGCTCGCCCGGCTCGAGGGTGAAGAGGCGCTCGAGGGCGGCGTGGACCAGGGTGCCCCGGGTGGCCGCCACCGACGGCAGGTCGGGGAGCCGGTCGATGGCCGAGAACCGGAAGGCCAGGGCGCAGTCCGTGAACGAGCTCACCTTGGACGGCGAGAGGCTCGTGGGCAGCGGAAGGGCCATGGGCACAGGGTACGCACGGGGTGTGACGCCCCGCGGGACGGTCGGCGGGGGTCCGTCAGAGCCCGTCGACGAAGGCCAGCGTGGCGGCGGCCACCCGCTCCGGGGCCTCCAGGGGCCCGAAGTGCCCGAGCTGCTCGAAGGGCACGAGCCGGGCGTTCGGGAGGACGTCCACGATGGCGGGGGCGAAGAGCGAGGGTCCCGCCTCGTCGCCCGACGCGACCTCCACGCGGCACCCGACCTCGGCCAGCCGCGAGAACGCCGAGTGGGCAGGAGCGCCCCGGTAGACGAGCGACTCGTCGCCCGGCCGGCAGGCCAGGCGCACGGACCCCTCGGGGGCGCCCGGGGCGTCGTCGGGCACGAAGCCGTGGCGGACGTAGGCCTCGAGCGCGTCGGCGCGGAGGCGGTTGAGCGGCGGCTTGCCGGCGTAGTTGGCCAGTGCCTCCGCCCGCGACGCGAACGTGGGCCGGCGCCGGGCGGCACCGTCGGCCAAGGGGTTCGGCGGGGGCGAGCCGTCGGCCGGCGCCTCGGCCGGGCCCAGGACCCCGGGGGGCGGGGCGATCGGCTCGAACAGCCACAGGCCGGCGAACGTCCCCGGTCTCGCCTGCTCGGCGAGGAGCAGGGCGCCGCCGCCCATCGAGTGGCCGACGCCGAGCAGCTCGCCGGGCGGGAGGTCGAGCGCGTCGATCACGGCGAGGACGTCGTCGCGGAAGCCCTCCCACGGCGGGACCTCACCCTCGGGGACCACGGACGCGCCGTGGGCCCGGAAGTCCATCGACCAGCGGTCGAAGCCGGGGCCGAGCGCCTTCGCGTACGGCTCCCACACCAGGCCGTGGAACCCGGTGGCGTGGCAGAGGAGGACGGGGCGCCGGCCCTCCCCGAGGTGGTGGACGGCGAGCTCGCTCCCGTCGGGACCCGGCACGTGGCGCATCAGGCGGACGGTCAGCCCTTGGGCAGGCCGAGGATGCGCTCGCCGATGATGTTCTTCTGGACCTGGGTGGTGCCGCCGGCGATGCGACCGCCCGGGGCGCTGAGGAGGCCCATGCCGGGACCGCCGGTGAGCATGCTCGAGGCGCCGGCGAGGTCGGACTCGAGCACGGCCAGGTCGAAGAGCAGCTCGGTCACGCCGAGCTTGGCGAGCGACGACGTCACGCCGGCCACCGGGCCCTGGCGCCGCCCGAGCCACTGCAGGGCGCGGCCGCGGGTCAGGAGCGCCACCAGCCGGTCGCGGTCGACCGCCCGGAAGTCGCCGCTGGCGATGCCGGCCGCGAGCTGGTCGAGGCGACGCCCGAGCGCGATGCCGGCCGAGCCGATCGAGCCCCGCTCGTTGGTGAGCACGCTCATGGCGACGCCCCACCCGCCGTGGAGCGGGCCGAGCAGGCCGTCGGCGGGGATGCGCACGTCGTCGAGGAACACCTCGTCGAACTCGGCGCCGCCGGTCATCTGGCGCAGGGGGCGGCACTCGATGCCGGCGGAGTGCATGTCCACGAGGAAGAACGAGATGCCGGCGTGGGGCTTGGCATCCGGGTCGGTCCGGGCCATGAGGATGCCCCAGTCCGACGCCCGGCCCGCCGAGCACCACACCTTCTGCCCGTTCACGACCCACTCGTCGCCGTCGAGCTCGGCCTTCGTGGTGAGCGACGCGAGGTCGCTCCCCGAGCCGGGCTCGGAGAACAGCTGGCACCACAGCCGGCTGCCGTCGAGGATCGACGGGAGGTGGGCGGCCTGCTGCTCGGGGGTGCCGTAGGCGAGGATCGACCCGCCGGTGAGCACGCAGCCGACCATGTTGATCTGCGCCGGCACCTGCGCGAGGGCGCAGGCCCGCGTCCACGCGGCGGTGTGGTCCATGGTGAGCCCGCGGCCGCCGACGGCCTCGGGCCAGTGGAGCCCGGCCCAGCCGGCCTCGAGGAGCGTGCGCTGCCACGCCCGCCCCTCGTCGGCCCGTTCCGGCGGAAGGATCGCCCCCCAGTCGCGCGGCACGTCCCCGCCCCGCGCCAAGAGCCAGGCCTCGGCCTGGGAGAACAGCTCGTCGGGGGTCCCCCCGGGAAGCGCCATCGGACTACCGAGCACCCGTGGCGAGGGCTAGCCGAAGTGCGCCCGAGCCACCCTTGCGGAGGCTGAGGAGCGAAGCGACGACCGGAGCAAGCGACGACATGGCGAGGGCTAGCCGAAGTGCGCCCGAGCCACCCTTGCGGAGGCTGAGGAGCGAAGCGACGACCGGAGCAAGCTACGACAGAGCCTTCATCGTCAGCATCATCTCTTCGTTGAGGTTGGCGGGGACCTCGTAGCCGGTCTCGTCGCGGATGGTGGCGAGGTTGTCGCGCACCGACTCGGCCGAGAGCTCGGGGTCGGTGTAGCCCGGGGCCACGCCGATGAACACGCGGGCCACGTGGCCGCCGCCCACGGTGAAGACCTCGCCGGAGACCTCGCACTCCTCGTGGGCCAGGTAGGTGACGACGGGGGTGATGAACTCCGGGCCGAGCTTGTCGGCCAGCGGGCCGAGGATGTCCTCGGTCATGCGGGTGAGGGCCACCGGCGCGATGGCGTTGGCCTTGATGTTGTTCTTGCCGCCCTCCACCGAGAGGACCCGGGTGAAGCCGACGAGGCCCATCTTGGCGGCGCCGTAGTTGGTCTGACCGAAGTTGCCGAAGATGCCGGCGCCGGAGGACGTGTTGATGATGCGGCCGTAGTTCTGGTCCCGCATGATCTGCCACGCCGGCTGGGTGACGTTGAAGGCACCCTTGAGGTGGACGTCGAGCACGGGGTTGAGCTGCTCGGGGGTCATGTTCTTGAACGAGGTGTCCCGGAGGATGCCGGCGTTGTTGATGATGATGTGGACCGAGCCGAAGGCGTCGACGGCGGTCTTCACGATGTTGGCCCCGCCCTCGGGGGTGGCCACCGAGTCGTAGTTGGCCACGGCCTCGCCGCCGGCCGCCTTGATCTCGTCGACCACCTTCTGGGCGGCGGTCTCGGAGTGGCCGACGCCGTCGGAGGAGCCACCGAGGTCGTTGACCACGATCAGCGCGCCGCGCTTGGCGAGCTCCAGGGCGTGGGACCGGCCGAGGCCACCTCCGGCACCGGTGATGATCGCGACCTTGCCGTCGAACCCGAGATCAGCCATTCCTGCTCCTGCGTAGGCGGTTGGAAACGTGTGTAGCCAGCGGAGCCTAGGGGGGCTACTGCCGCCCGCGGAAGTCGAGGTACGACGCGAGGGCCAGGACGACGTACACGACGCCGACGGCCGTGGTGAGGTTGCGGAACCGCGCGGCCGCCAGGGGCACCAGCACGAAGCACGCCACCGCGGCGAGCGCGAAGAAGACCGCCCGGCGATCCCTCACGAGAAGATCTCCATGACCTTGAAGGTCACGTACGAGATCGCGAAGGCGCCCGGGATCGTGAGGATCCAGGCCCAGACGACCCGGCCGGCCACCCCCCAGCGCACGGCGGACAGCCGTCTCGAGGCGCCGACGCCGACGATGGCCCCGGTGATGGTGTGGGTGGTCGACACCGGGATGCCGGCGGCCGAGGTGAAGAACAGGGTGGCGGCGGCCGCGGACTCGGCCGCCATGCCCCCGACGGGCTGGAGCCGGGTGATCTTCGAGCCCATGGTCTTCACGATGCGCCAGCCGCCGGTGAGCGTGCCGAGGCCGATGGCGGTGTGGGCGGCCAGCACCACCCACAGGGGCACGTCGGACCCTGCCGACACGTGCCCGCCGGCGATCAGCAGGGCGAGGATGATGCCCATCGTCTTCTGGGCGTCGTTGGCGCCGTGGCCGAGGCTGAACGCCGCGGCGGAGGCGAGCTGCCCCCGGCGGAAGCCCCGGTTGAGCCGCTCGACGTTGCGCACCCGGTGGAACGTCCACGCGAGCACCACGGTGAGGATGAGGCCGAGGGCGAGGCCGATCAGCGGCGACAGGATGATGAACACCCCGATCTTGCGCAGCCCCTCGGTCACCAGGACGTGGCCACCGGCCTTGGCCACCGCCGCGCCGGCCATGCCGCCCACGAGCGCGTGCGACGAGCTGGTCGGCAGGCCGAACCAGAACGTGATCAGGTCCCACACGATGGCGCCCAGCAGCCCCGCGAAGATCACGCCGATCGACAGGACGGACTGGATGACCACGTCCTTCGCGATGGTGTCGGCCACGTGGGTGCCGAACACCAGGAACGCGATGAAGTTGAACGACGCCGCCCAGATCACGGCCTGACGGGGCGTGAGCACCCGGGTGGACACGACCGTGGCGATGGAGTTGGCGGCGTCGTGGAAGCCGTTGACGAAGTCGAAGCCGAGCGCGACCAGCACCACGAAGACCAGGAGGACGTTGTCCATCGGTGCTCAGGTCACGCGTGCTTGAGGACGATCGACTCGACGACGTCGGAGATGTCCTCGATCGTGTTGAGCGCGCCTTCGAGGGCCTCGACGATGCCCTTCCAGCGGAGCACCTCGAGGGCCTCGAGCTCGCCGCTGTAGAGGCGGGCGAGGATGCGCCGGTACACGGCGTCGCCGTCGCTCTCGAGCCGGTCGATGTTGTCGAGGTGCTCGTCGACCCCCTTCATCGACTCGAGCCGGGCGATGAGCAGCTCGGCCTCTTCGGCCATGCGCACCAGCAGGTCGGCCTGCTCGGCCATCTCCGGGAGCGACGTGGTGACCTGCGTGAGGAGCAGGAGCTGGGAGACGGTCTGGATGTCGTCCACCACGTCGTCCAGCTCCTCGGCCAGGGCGTGGATGTCCTCCCGGTCGAACGGGGTGACGAACGTGGAGTTGAGGCGCTGGAGGATATTCCTCGTGATCTCGTCGCCCTCGTGCTCGGCCTGGTTGATCCGGTCGTGGCCGTCGGCGGCGCCGTCGGCGATCACGTCCCGGAGGTGCCGGGCGCAGGTCGCGGCGTTGGCGGCGGCCTGGTTGAAGAGCGGGAAGAACGAGTCGTCGGTGGGGAGCAGCCGGAATCGCACGGCCGGACGTTAACCCCTCCGGTTCACCCCGGGTTCACCGCCCGTTGGGGTCAGCCGAGGGCGCTGGCCAGCCGGGCGCCGATGTGGACGGCGTGGTCGCCCAGGCGCTCGTAGAACCGGGCGACGAGGATGCCGTCGGCGGCGATCCCGGAGGGTACGGACCCGCTCAGGAGCTCGGCCGTGAGGGCCGTGTGGAGGTCGTCGAGCTCGTCGTCGGCGGCCTCGAGGCTCAGGGCCTTCTCCGTGTCGCGGTCGGCGTAGGCGTCGCCGACCGTGCGCCAGATCTCGGCGGCGATGGTGCCCATGCGCTCGACCATCCCCCTCGCGGTGGGCGTGAGCTGGGCGGCCAGGCCGGTGCCGGCCCGCTTGCCGATGTGCTCGGCCAGGTCGCCCGAGCGCTCGAGCTCGGGGACGATCCGGATGAGGGCCAGGGCGTAGCGGAGCTCGCCGGCGACGGGGGCCTGCAGGAGGAGCAGCCGCTCGATGTCGTGCTCCAGCTCGACCATGAGGTCGTCGATGACCTGCTCGCCGATCCGGATCTTGGCGAGGGCATCGGCGTCGTCGCCGAGGAGCGCCTCGTTGGCGGCGGCCACGGCCTCGCTCACGAGCGCGAACAGGCGCGTGACCTTCAGTCCGATGTCGTCGAGCTGCCGGTGGTACCCGACCCGCAGCTCCGTGCCGCCCTGCTCCGTCATCGCGCTCCTACGAACCGACCTGTTCGGCCGCCCACGCCTTCAGGCGCTTGTAGTCCACCTTGCCGTTCGGGGCGCGGCCGATCGTGTCGATCGACAGCACCCGCTTGGGCGCCTTGTAGGCGGCCAGCTTCCCCTTCACGTGCTCGATGATCGCGCCTTCGTCGAGCTCGGTGCCGGATGCCAGCTCGACGACGGCGGTGATGGCCTCGCCGAACTTCTCGTCGGGCACGCCCACGGCGACCGCGTCGGCCACGTGCTCGAAGGTCTTGAGGACCTCCTCGACCTCCTCGGGGTACACCTTCTCGCCGCCGGTGTTGATGCACACCGAGCCGCGCCCGAGCAGCGTCAGGCTGCCGTCGGCCTCGACCATGGCGTAGTCGCCGGGGACCGAGTAGCGCTTGCCCTCGAACATGATGAAGGTGGCCGCCGACTTCTCGGGGTCCTTGTAGTAGCCGATGGGCTGGTAGCCGCCCACGGCCACGCGTCCCGTGTCGCCGGAGCCGGGGAGGGCCTCGCGCCCGTCGTCGGTGATCACCTTGGTGTGCTCGCCGACGGTGAACTTGGCGGTGGCCGTGGCGGCGCCGCCGGTCGACACGGACTGGCCCATGCCGACGGCCTCGGAGGAGGAGAAGGCGTCGACGATCATCATCGCCGGGTGGTGGCGGAGGAGGCCCTGCTTGGACTCCTCGCTGAACATCACGCCCGACGACGAGAGCATGAACAGCGACGCCAGCTCGTACTTGCCGGGGTTGGCGTCGAGGGCGCGGAGCATCGGCTTGGCGAACGCGTCGCCGACGATGGCCATCGTGGCGACGCCCTCCTTGCCGACGGTGGAGAGCAGCTCGTCGATGTCGAGGTTGCGCGACTCGAGGCACACGGTGCCGCCGCCGCCGGAGAGCGTGATGAGCTGCGTGAAGAGGCCGGTGCCGTGCATGAGCGGGCACGCCGGGATGTTCTTGGGCCCGCCCTCGATGCCGGCGGTGGCGGCGCGGATGAGCTCGAGATCGGGCTCCTCCACGTCGCGGACGCCGGGGACGAACGTGCCGACGAGGTTGCGGAACAGGTCGTCCTGGCGCCACATCACGCCCTTCGGCATGCCGGTGGTGCCGCCGGTGTAGAGGAGGAGCAGGTGGTCGCCGTCGCGGCCCCAGCTGGCCTTCACCGCGTCGCGGCCGCCCTTGGCCGCAGCGTCCTCGTAGGGGGTGGCCCAGTCGGGGCACGGGCCGCTGCCGTCGTCGACCCAGAGCCAGGTGGTGACGCGGGGGAGGCGGTCGCGGATGCCCTCGATGCGGTCGACGAAGGTCCCGTGGAACACCACGCAGACGACGTCGCCGTTGTCCCAGAGGTAGAGGAGCTCGTCGTCGAGGTAGCGGTAGTTCGTGTTGATCGGGGCGAGGCCGGCCTTGAACGCGGCGTACACCGACTCCATGTACTCGGGGCAGTTGTAGAGGTACTGGGCGACCTTGTCCTGCTCCTGCACGCCGGCGTCGATCAGGTGCTGCGCGACGCCGTTGGCCCGGCGGTCGAAGTCACGCCAGGTGACGCGGCGGTCGCCCTGGATCTGCGCGGGTGCGTCGGGCAGCTGTGCCGCCACGACCTCCCAGACATCGGCGAAGCTCCAGCCCGACATGACGACCCCCTGTGCTCGGACGTTCCTCGGTTCGAGCGGGCGAGCGTAGCGCACCCCTCAGGCGTTCTTGACCGCACGGTCAATTCCCGGGCTACGTTGCCGCCGTGGACTTCGAGCTGCCGCCCCACGACGATCCCCGCCGTCAGGCGGTGCGGGACTGGCTGGCCGACAACCCGGCGCCCTCGGGCCGCCAGCTGGCCGAGGCCGGGTACGTCGCCCCGCACTGGCCGACGCCCTGGGGCCTCGACGCCGACCCGATCCACCAGATCCTCGTCGACGAGGAGCTGAAGGCGGCCGGGGTGAAGCGACCCGGCAACACCATCGGGATCGGCTGGGCCGGGCCGACGATCATCCACGGCGGCAGCGAGGCGCAGAAGGAGCGCTACCTCTTCCCGCTGCTGGCCGGCGAGGAGATCTGGTGCCAGCTCTTCAGCGAGCCGGGGTCGGGCTCCGACCTGGCGTCGCTCACGACGCGGGCCGTCCAGGACGGCGACGAGTGGGTCGTGACCGGCCAGAAGATCTGGACCTCGCTGGCCCAGTTCTCGAAGTTCGGCATCCTCATCGCCCGCACGGATCCCCAGGCCCCCAAGCACGAGGGGATCTCGTACTTCATCTGCCCGATGGACGCCCCCGGCATCGAGATCCGACCGATCATCGAGATGACCGGCTCCCACACGTTCAACGAGGTGTTCCTCGACGAGGTGCGGCTCCCGGCCGAGAACCTGGTCGGCGACGTGAACCGCGGCTGGGGGCTGGCCAAGGTCACGCTCGGCAACGAGCGCGTGTCGCTGTCGTCGGGTGGGGCGCTCTGGGGGATGGGCCCGGATGCCGGCGACCTGTTCGCCGCCGTCCGCCGGGCGGGCGGCACCACCGACCCGGTGATGCGCCAGCGGCTGGCCGAGCTCCACATCGAGGCCGAGCTGCTCCGCCTGATCCGCCTGCGCACGGTCACCGCCCGCATCAAGGGCGAGCCCCCGGGCGCCGAGGCGTCGATCCGCAAGATCCTCGCCGACGAGCACGGCCAGAAGATCATGAACATCGCCAAGGACCTCGCCGGCGCCGGCGGGATGCTGTCCACCGAGGGCCCGCTCGGCCAGGGCTCGGACATGTGGCACTACGGCTTCCTGTTCGCTCCCGCCCTCACCGTCGGCGGTGGCACCAGCGAGGTCCAGAAGAACATCGTCGCCGAGCGCGTGCTCGGCCTCCCGCACGATCCGGGCGTGCAGTCCTGATGCCGGCTCCGGTCGTCGCTCCGCTCCTCAGCCTCCGCCGGTGCCTTCGCTCGGGTCGGCGAAGCCGCCCGGCTTCGGCCGCCCGGTCCAAGTTCTCGCCGGCGTGATCGCAGAGGTCAGAATGAGGCCCATGTCCGTCCTCGAAGCGATCGAGCTCCGCCGCCACGAGAAGGTGCGCGCCAACATCGACCTGCCCGGCGTGCCCGCCGGCATGAAGGGCAAGGTGCTCCAGAAGACCGGGGTCACCTGGATCCGCTACCGGGTCCTGTTCGAGAACGGCGTGGAGGTGGGGCTGCTCGACGGCCGCCACCTCGTGAAGCTCAACGGGTTCATCCCGATCGACCAGCGGGTCGCCGTCGAGGTGACGGAGTCCACCGATGCCGGGACCGATGCCGGCGACGGCGACGGCGAGGCGGTCGCCGCCGACAACGCGTTCGGCGTGCCGACCCACCTGCTCGAGCGTTCCAAGAAGGCCCGCGAGCGCCTCGGCGCCTAGGCCACCCACCACCACCGAATCCAGGGGGATCACCATGCGGCTGTCCACGCAGCTCAACTACGGCGGCGATGCGAAGGCGGCCGTCGCCCAGATCAAGGCGATGGAGGCGGCCGGCCTCGACATCGTGTGGGTGGCCGAGGCCTACAGCTTCGACGCCGTCAGCACGATGGGCTTCCTGGCCGCGCACACCGAGCGCGTGGAGATCGCCTCCGGCATCCTGCCGATCTACACCCGGACGCCGACGCTCACCGCGATGACCGCGGCGAGCCTCGACTCGCTGTCCAACGGCCGGTTCATCCTCGGCCTGGGCGCCTCCGGCCCACAGGTGATCGAGGGCTTCCACGGCGTCCCGTACGACCGCCCGCTGGGCCGCACCCGCGAGATCATCGACGTCTGCCGGCAGGTGTGGAAGCGCGAGCGCGTCGTGCACGACGGCCCCAGCTACAAGATCCCGCTCCCCGAGGGCCAGGGCACCGGCCTCGGCAAGCCGTTGAAGCTGATCAACCACCCGCTGCGCGAGGACATCCCGATCTACGTGGCATCGCTCGGCCCCAAGAACGTCGAGATGACCGCCGAGGTGGCCAACGGCTGGATGCCGCTCTTCTACCTGCCGGAGAAGGCCAAGGACGTGTGGGGCGCCGACCTCGCCGCCGGCAACGCCAAGCGCGACGCCGCCCTCGGCCCGCTCGAGGTCGTGGCCGGCAGCCTGCTCTCGATCGGCGAGGGGGCCGAGAAGGTCCGCGAGTTCGCCCGCCCGATGATCGCCCTGTACGTGGGCGGGATGGGGGCCAAGGGCAAGAACTTCTACAACGACCTCATCTGCAGGTACGGCTTCGAGAAGGAGGCCGAGCAGATCCAGGACCTGTACCTGTCCGGCAAGAAGGACGAGGCCGCCGCGCTGGTGCCCGAGGAGCTCCTCGAGAAGACCACGCTCTGCGGCCCCGAGGGCTACGTGAAGGAGCGCCTCGCCGCCTTCCAGGAGAGCGGCGTCACCATCCTCAACGTCACCCCCATCGGCGATCCCAACCAGCTCGAGCTCGTCAAGAGCTGGCTGTAGGGATCACGCGAAGGCCTTCTGGATGACGCCGAGCGCGTCCTCGGCCTCGCGCACGAAGCGCTCGACCAGCTCGCCCGCGGGGACGATGTCGTTGATGGCGCCCGCGCCCTGACCCGCGGGCCAGAACTCGCGGTCGGGGTCGACGTCCTCGCTGTTCTCGTCGCCACCCAGGTGGTTGGCGCCGTCCTGCATCGACTTCACGACCTGCATCGGGAACGGCTCGGGCACGCCGCCGGCCTCGGCGAACTCGCGGGTGTAGGAGTTCTCCACGACCCGGCAGGTCTTGCCGGTGTACGCCTTCGTGACGACCGTGCCGTCCTCGTGCAGCTCGAGGAGCTTCTCCTTGTAGCCGTTGACGGTGTGGGCCTCGGGGGTGGCGATGAAGCGGGTGCCGACCCAGATGCCGTCGGCGCCGAGCGCGATGGCGGCGGCGAGGCCGCGGCCGTCGACGATGCCGCCGGCGGCGACCACGGGGACGCGATCGCCCACGGCGTCGACGCACTGGGGGACCAGGGCGAGGGTGGCGATCTGGCCGGTGTGGCCGCCCGCCTCGGTGCCCTGGGCGATCACGATGTCGCAGCCGGCCTCGACCGAGGCGATCGCGTGGCGGACCTTGCCGCACATCGAGGCCACGAGGACGTTGTTCCGGTGGCACAGGTCGACGACGTCACGGGGCACGCCGAGCCCGGCCACGAACATCGTGGCGCCGCCGTCGATGAGGTCCTGGACCCGCTCCTCGAGGGTGCCGGGGAGGGCGGCGAGGAGGTCGACGCCGAACGGCTTGCTGGTCAGCGTCCGGACGCGGGCGATGTCGTCGATCATCTCCTGGCGCTGCATCGGCGCCGCGCCCATGGTGCCGATGCCGCCGGCCTCGCTCACGGCGGCGACGAGCGTCGAGTACGACACCCCGCCCATCCCGGCCAGCATCACCGGGTGCTCGATCTGCAGGACATCCGTCAGGCGGGTTCGCATCCGTGTTCTCTAGGTCGCCTTGACCCACCGGTCAAGTTTCCGGACAGCGGACCGACGCCTCTCGGGGGGAAGGGTGAGAGGCGCCGGTCGCAGGTCCGGGCGACACCGCCGCGTGTGCCAGGACTGACGTCAGCTGGTTGCACCGGTGGAGGTCGGTGCCCGGCTGACGAGGGTCAACCTACGGATCGCCTGTTTCGGGGTTGTTGCCCGGCAGTGAAGGGCGCGTCTCAGCCGCGGTAGGCGCCCGGGGCGCGGAACATCTTGCGGCGCCAGCGGCGGGGCGTCACCAGGAGGGCCCGCGGGTAGTCCTCGAAGAGCCAGCGGGCGAAGTTGCGGCGGGTCCAGGCGGTGGCACCGGCGATGCGGACGGCGGCCCGAGCGCCCTTGCGGTGCTGCAGGGCCCGGATGAGGAGCAGCGACATCTTGTGGTCGGCCTCGAGGGCGGCGAGGGCCGTGCCGCGGTAGACGGCGGTGACGCGCGTCGCGTCGGTGGCGCCGTCCTCGATGGCGCGGGCGGCGAGGATGCCCGTGAGCAGCGCCTGGCCGATGCCCTCGCCGGTCATCGGGTCGGTGGCGGCCGCGGCGTCGCCCACGAACAGGGTCCGCTGCGCCGTGAGGGTGATGTCGTCGATGCGAGCGGGGATGGGCCACGCCTTGTGCGGTGACTCCGGCTTCGCGTCGGGGCCGAGGACCGCGCGGATGTGCGGGCGGGCCAGGAGGTCGGGCCAGACGTCCTTCATGTCCTGGACCTTCGTGACCTTGCCCTCGCGCTCCTCGTCGCGGCGCTGGATGCCGAAGCCGACGTTGGCCCCGCCGTCGGGCAGCGGGAACGACCAGGCGTAGCCGGGCAGCAGGTCGGGCTCGAACCACACGAACAGGTCCTGGGCGGCTCGGGGCCCGACGTCCGTGAAGTACTGCCGGAACGCGTGCCACTCGCCGAGGTAGCCCGGGTTGGCGAGGCCGAGGTGCTTGCGCATCGGCGACCACATGCCGTCGGCGGCGATGGCGTAGCGGGCCTGGACGGTGCCGATGCCCTCGACGTCGAGCACGACGCGGTCGAGGCGCTCCTCGGCGCCGGTCACGGCGTGGCCCTCGAGCACCCGCACGCCGGCCGCCTTGACGACGTCGAGCAGCGCGGCGTCGAGCTCGGTCCGGCGGGCGACGGCGGCGTAGGTGCCGGCGCCGCGGGGAAGCGGGAAGGTGGCCTCACGTCCCGACGGGGACACCACCACGACGTCCTCCACGGGCTGCCACGAGGGCACGGTGGCCGGATCGAGGCCCAGCTGCTCGAGCAGGCGCAGCGCGCCGGTGGTCAGCCCGTCGCCGCAGATCTTGTCGCGGGGGAACGTGGCCTTGTCGACGACCACGACGTCGCGCCCGGCCCGGGCGAGGGTGAGGGCGGCCGCCGCACCGGCGGGACCGCCGCCGACCACCACCACGTCGGCCAGCACCGCGGTGTCAGCGGGAGGCATCCACGCTCAACAGTCGACGCCCTCGGCGGGGCGGTAGCGGGCGAACACCGTGTCGTGCGCGACACGACCGTCCGGGTAGGTCCGGGTGCGCGGCGTCGTGTACTTGGTGCAGGCGCCGGCGGGCGACGCCGTCGGCTCACCGACGGTGACCGTGGCGTGCTTCGTGGAGTAGAGGTGCACCGTGATGCTGGTGTCGGTGTACGTCGGCCAGATCATCACCGCGTAGGGCGTGGTGTTCCTGATCTGCAGGTCGGGGTGCGGGAACGACAGCGTTGCCTCGCGGCCGCGGGGGTACCGGCTGATGTAGAGCGAGTGGCTCTGGTACTCGCCGAAGTCGAGGCCGGCGAACAGCGCCGCGTTGAAGAGGGTGGTGGCGAACTGCGAGATGCCGCCGCCGATGCTCGTGCCGACGGTGCCGTCGATGATGGCGCCGCCCGTGGTGAACCCCTTGCCGGTCGTGCGCCTGCCGACCTTGTCGTTCACGGAGAACGTCTTGCCGGGGAGGATGACGGAGCCGCGGATCAGGTCGGCGATGCGGTGGATGTTCTGCACCCGGGACTCGCAGCACTTGTGCTCCGTGGTCGGGCCGAAGACCTCGGGGCTGCCGACCTCCTCCACCACGCCGAGGCCCTCGAGCTGGGCTTTGGTGATCGTGGGGAACCCGTCGACGAGCGGGAGCTCGATCGAGCGGCCCCCGGCCCGGAGGGCGGAGATGATCTTGGCGGCGGCGCCCTCGCCGCAGCAGATCTTCCCGGCCTGCTCGGGGAGGATCACCGGCACGCCGTTCTCGAGCGTGAAGTGGGCGTCGACGGGGCCGCCGGCCACGTCGGCGAAGGCGGCCTTCAGGTCCTGGTCGACCTTGGTGGCATCGAGGTCGGCGGACACCGTGCCGTCCGGGGCCGTGCTGAGCGTCGCCCAGGTGCGGACGGTGGTGGCGGGGATGGTGCGCTCCCCGCCGCTGGTGGTGATCGTGACGGGGTCCTTGACGAGGGCCTCGAGCCCGGCGGCGGCCTGCTCCGCGGCGGCGTCGTCGCCCAGCGGCGGCAGTGAGTCGCGGGTGACCTCGACGCGAATGGGGCCGTCGCCGCGGTGGGCCGCCGCGTCCGGCAGGGCGGCGGCCACGTCGGCCGGGTCGATGCCCTGGCCGGCCTTGCCCGGGACGACCTGGAAGACGCCTTCGACCTGTTCCACGGTGGGCTCGGACGCGAGCACTCGGTCCTCGCCCTCGAGGGCGATCGTGGCGCTGGCCACCTGGTCGTCGCTGACCCGGTAGGAGATGGGGGCGTCGCGCTCGGCGAGGAACGACCCCACCCACTCGAAGGGCCGCAGCAGGAAGAACGCGTCGTCGCCCACCTCGAGGGCGTCGGCCACGGTGCGGTCCTGGTCGAGCATCAGGCCCAGCTCGCCGGCGGTCGTGGTGTAGGTGTCGGGCTCGCCCTCGCCGTCGGGGTCGTCGGCCACGATCTCGATGGGAACCGCCTCGAAGTCCTCCGCCAGGGCCTTCACCCGGCTCTCGAGCTCCGCTTCGGAGAGCTCCCCGACGTCGGCACCGGCCAGCTGCACGTTGCGGGCCACGCCGCCCGAGCTGGTGTCGACGGCCCAGCCGATCACGAGGACGACCAGGATCACGACGGGGGCGATCGACACCGGGAGGACCCAACGGCGACGCCGCTTCTCGGACGGCTTCTCGTCGTCCGTCGCAGGCTGCTCCGCGGTGTCCGCGTCCGCAGGCGGGGTGCTGGGCTCGTCCATGGAGGCACAACACTCGCGCACCCGCCGGGCGGCGGCGGAATCAACCTGTCGTCGACCGGCGGACCGATTCGCCCGACCTCGGACGGTGCGCTAGACGATGGGAAGCCGACGTTTGGCTACAGGGGTTACCAACGAGACACGGACGGGGGAGTCCACACATGGCGAAGCTGAACGAGGGTCGCGTCGCGATCGTCACGGGCGCCGGGCGCGGCATCGGCCGCGAGCACGCGCTGCTCCTGGCCCACCAGGGGGCCAAGGTCGTGGTGAACGACCTCGGCGGCGCCATGGACGGCGAGGGCTCCGACCTCACGCCGGCCCAGTCGGTGGTCGAGGAGATCAAGGCCATGGGCGGCGAGGCCATCGCCAACGGCGACGACATCAGCGACTGGGACGGTGCCGAGCGCATGGTCCAATCCGCCATCGACACGTTCGGCGGCCTCGACATCCTCATCAACAACGCCGGCATCCTGCGCGACCGCATGCTCACCAACATGACCGAGGCGGAGTGGGACGCGGTGATCAAGGTCCACCTCAAGGGCACCTTCGCCCCCGCCCGCCACGCCGCCTCCTACTGGCGCGACCGCTCCAAGGCCGGTGAGACCAACGTGGGCCGCATCATCAACACGTCGTCGCCCTCGGGCATCTACGGCAACGTCGGCCAGACGAACTACGGCGCGGCCAAGGCCGGCATCGCCTCCTTCACGATCATCGCGGCGAAGGAGCTGGGTCGCTACGGCGTCACGGTGAACTGCATCGCGCCCGCCGCCCTCACCCGGCTCACGGAGAACCTCGGCATGGGCCAGGCCCCCGAGGAGATCAAGGAGCAGATGTCGCCCGCCCACATCGCCCCGGTGGTGTCGTGGCTGGCCAGCCCGGAGTCGTCCCACGTCACGGGCCGCATCTTCGACGTGAGCGGCCGGATGCTCTCGGTCAGCGAGGGCTGGCACCGCGGCCCGACCATCGAGAACCCCACCGACGACGTGGCCGAGCTCGGCCCGCAGATCACCGAGATCGTCGCCAAGGCCCGACCCAACGCCAACATGAACGGCTTCGACGAGGCCTGAGGCCCGTCCCACAGACACCAGGAGACAGACCAGATGCCCATCAACCCGGATGCCGTCGGCTCCAAGTCCGAGCCCACCCGTCGCAAGTGGAACAGCAAGGACGCCCTCATCTACGCCCTGGGCGTCGGCGCCGGCGTGGTCGACCCGCTGGCCGAGCTGCAGTTCACCACCGAGAACACCAGCGACACCCCGCAGCGCGTCCTGCCGACCATGGCCGTCGTGCTCGGCCCGCTCGGTGGCGGATTCGACAAGGTCGGTTCCTTCAACCCCGCGATGCTCGTCCACGGCGAACAGGGCATCACGCTGCACCGCGAGATCCCCGTCGAGGGCGAGCTCGAGGCCGTCGGCGAGATCACGGCGATCTACGACAAGGGCAAGGGCGCCGTCATCGTCTCCGAGTCGAAGGTCACCCTGGTCGACACGGGCGAGCCCCTCTTCGACAGCCGCATGTCGGCGTACATCCGTGGGGAGGGCGGCTTCGGCGGTGACCGGGGTCCGTCCGCCGAGAACCTGATCCCCGAGTCGGCCCCCGACCTCACCGCGTCGGCGCAGACCCGCCACGACCAGGCCCTCATCTACCGCCTCTCCGGCGACCGCAACCCGCTGCACTCCGACCCCGCCTTCGCGGCGATGGGCGGGTTCGACAAGCCGATCCTCCACGGTCTGTGCACCTACGGCTTCAGCGGCCGCCTCCTGCTCGGCCTCCTGTGCGACAACGACCCGGCCCGCTTCAAGGGGATGGACGCGCGCTTCTCGTCGCCGGTGATGCCGGGCGAGCAGCTCACGGTGAACGTGTGGAAGACCGGCGACGGCACCGCCGTGTTCCAGACGGTCGGTGGCGACGGCCGGGTGGTCATCGACGGGGGCAAGGTCGCCTTCGCCTGATGGACGACGTCCTCGGCTACGACGGCACGCACGCGCTCGTCACGGGCGCCGCGTCCGGCATGGGGGAGGCGACCGCCCGGCTCCTGGTGGAGCTGGGTGCCCGCGTCACCGCGCTGGACGTGAAGACCGTCGAGGTCGAGGGCGTCGAGTCCCGCGCCGTCGATCTGCGCGAGACCGCGTCGATCGACGAGGCCATCGACGGGATCGGTCCGGTCGACGCGCTGTTCAGCGTCGCCGGCCTCCCCGGCCCGCCGTTCTCCGACATGGACACCCTGAAGGTGAACTTCCTCGGCGCCCGTCACCTGGTGGAGGCGCTGCTCCCCTCGATGCCGTCCGGCTCGGCGGTGGCGTGCGTGGCGTCGAACGCGGGCCTCGGCTGGCAGCTCGAGCTCGAGAAGCTGCTGCCGGTGGTCACCAGCGCGTCGTTCGCCGAGGGCGCGGCGTGGGTCGAGGCCAACCCCGACGACCTCAACGCCAACATGGGCTACCTGTACTCCAAGAAGCTCATGAACGCCTGGGTGGCGTGGCGGGCTCCGCAGCTGATCGCCGGCCAGGGGATCCGCCTCAACAACACCAACCCCGGCCCCACGACCACGGCGATGATGCCGGCGTTCGAGGACTTCGCCGGCAAGGAGATGATCGACGCCTTCGTCGGCCCTTCCGGGCGTCGGTCCACGGCCGAGGAGCAGGCCTGGCCGCTGCTGTTCCTCAACAGCCCGCGGTCGTCCTACGTCACGGGTGAGGCGTTCCACACCGACGCCGGCTTCCTCGCCGCGCAGACCACCGGCCAGCTCTAGGTCCCACATGAGGGGCAGCGGACCGCTCGACCGCTTCCGGCTCGACGACAAGGTCGTCCTGATCACGGGTGGGAGCCGGGGGATCGGCCGAACCGTGGCCGAGGCCTGTGCCGCCGTCGGGGCCACCGTGGTGGTGGCCAGCCGCAAGCTCGACGCCTGCGAGGCGGCGGCGGCCGAGATCACCGCCGCCACCCGGCAGGCCGCGGTGGGCATGGCGTGCCACGTGGGCCGCTGGGCCGACTGCGACGCGCTGGTCGAGGCCGTGTACGACCGCTTCGGTCGCTGCGACGTGCTCATCAACAACGCGGGGATGTCACCGCTGTACCCCGACCTCCCGTCGGTCAGCGAGGACCTCTACGACAAGGTGCAGGCCGTCAACGCCCGCGGGCCGTTCCGCCTCTCGGCGCTCATCGGCACCCGCATGGCGGAAGGGGACGGCGGCTCGATCATCAACGTCTCCACGGGCGGCACCCTGCGGCCCACGGCCCACGAGCTGCCGTACGCCATGGCCAAGGCGGGGCTCAACGCGCTCACGCTGGCGCTGGCCGGCACCTGGGCGCCGAAGGTCCGCGCCAACCTCGTGCTGCCCGGCGCCTTCGACACCGACATCGCCCAGGCCTGGACGCCGGAGATGCGGGAGATGGCGGCCCGCATCAACCCCATGCAGCGCATCGGCGTGCCCGACGACATGGTCGGCGTGTGCCTGTTCCTCGCCAGCGACGCCAGCGCCTACGTGAACGGCGCGCAGCTCATCGTCGACGGCGGGGCATTCCGGTCGCTGTAGCGGTCAGGTCGCCGTCGCGAGGTTGACGCCCTCGGGCGCCCCGGCGAGATCGACCTCCCGACCGACCCACTCCTCGGCTTCGAGGGCGACCAGTAGGTCCCCGTCTTCCACCCTCGCGTAGGCGCGGCCGCCGGGGACGTCGGCGAGCACGAGGCCCCACTCGGGGCTGCCGTCGCGACCGTGGGCGACCGTGTAGCTCGCGACGGTCGCGGTCCCCTCGTGATGCTCCACGATGGCGGTGGGCGGGTGCTCGGCGTCGAGCCGGACCTGCACGCCGGCCCGGTCCGGCACCGAGGTCCGGCCGGAGGCCGGCGGCTCGCTCGAGTAGAGGCCGAAGACGTGCTTGGTCATGTGCATGCCGACCCCGCTCACGAGGCCGAGGGTGCCGGGGTCGCCCCGGAGCACGTCGACCATCGCCGCGATGCTGTGCAGCAGGTAGTTCGACCCGGCGCCGCCCGAGAACGGCAGGCCGCCGGTCACCGTGAGGCCGTGCCGATCGCCCGGGCGGATGCCGAGGGCGTCGCAGGCGAGGTGCACGGAGCTGGCGAAGCAGCTGTACAGGTCGAGGTGGGCGACGTCGTCGATCGACGCGCCCGCGCACCGGAGCGCCTCGGCGCTGGCCGCCGCCATCGCCGGTGACGCCGACAGGTCGGGGTGCTCGGCCAGGTAGACGGGATCGGTGGCGTAGCACCAGCCCCGGAGGTACACGCGGCGGTCGGCGGGGACGCCGAGCTCGTCGGCCTTCGCGTGGCTGGCCACGATGGCGGTGGCGGCCATGTCGACGTCCATGATCGACACGGCCTGCTTCGTGTACGGGTAGCCGACGAGGCGATTCTCCCGGGTCGGCGTGCTGAGGTGCTCGGCGCTCAGCGGCCGCGGGAACCAGGCGTAGGGGTTGGTGGCGGCGACCTCGCTCATCGGGGCGAGGAGCTCGCCGATCTGGCGTTCGTAGTCCGCCGGCGGAATGCCGAGGCGAGCCCGCCGCGCCACGTCGAACACGGGGAACGTGAGCCACGCCGGGAAGACCTCGTGCGCCACCTCGGCGGGGTGGAAGGGCGCCTCGAACGGGAACGGCGGTGGGTTCGGGTCGCGGTGGCTCCAGGGGAGGCGCGCTCCGGCCTTCTTGGCCTGCCGCTTGGTCTCGAGGGCCTCCGCCCCGGTGATGATCGCGAGGTCGAGGTCGCCGGCGAGGATCGCGGTGGCCGCGTCCTGCACGAGCACCTGCGGGGTGGTGCCGCCGATGCCGGAGTAGAGGCGGTGCCGCGGGTCGATGCCCAGCGCGTCGGCGAGGCGGTCGACGGGGCGGTCGTACGGCCAGGCCATGCAGTAGACGATCTGCAGGCTGTCGGAGGCGGCGAGCACGCGATCGGGCCCCGATGCGGCACCGGCGTCGATGGCGGCGGCGCGGGTGACCTCGTCCCACAGCGCCAGCGGCTCGGGCGACGGGCCCTCGCCCGGTCGGATCGTCCGCTGGGCGACGCCGATCACGCACGGCGTGCGGGGAGCGATCGGCATCGTCGCCTAGCGGCCCTTCCAGACCGGGTCGCGCTTCTCGGCGAACGCCTTCGGCCCCTCCTTGGCGTCCTCGCTCGAGAACACGCGGACCGACATCTCGTTCTCGATGCCGAACGCCTCCTTGAGGGTGCCGGCGGCCAGGCCTCGCAGCACGCTCTCCTTCGTGGCCTGCACGGCCATCGGCGCGTTGACGGTGATGCGGCGGGCCCAGTCGAGGGCCCGCTCGGGCAGCTGGTCAGGCTCGACGATCTCGTTGAGCAGCCCGAGCTCCAGGGCGCGTCGCGCGGGGAAGGCCTCGGCGGTGAGGAGGAACTCCATGGCCGCCGGGAACGGGATCTGGCGCGGCAGGCGCACGGTCGTACCGCCTCCCGCGAACAGGCCGCGCTTGGGCTCCATCACGCCGAACACCGACCGCTCCGTGGCGATGCGGAGGTCGGCGCCACCGAGCATCTCCATGCCCCCCGCCACGCAGGGTCCGTCGACGGCGGCGATGATCGGCTTGTAGAGCTTGAGGCTGCGGAGCACCGCGTCGGTGGCGTCGCTGAGCTTGCAGCCGTCGATCTCGTCGACGTCGCCGGAGGCGATCTGCTTCTGGAGCTCGGTGATCTGCGGGATGTAGGTCTTGAGGTCGGCCCCGGACATGAAGTTGCCCTCGACGCCGGTGACCACGGCCACCCAGTCGTCCTCGTCGTCGCGGAAGCGGCGCCACGCGTTCGCCAGGTCGCGGAAGTGGTGGAGGTCCATGCTGTTGCGGGCCTCCGGGCGGTCGATCGTGATCCGGGCGACGTGTCCGTCGAGCTGCTCGTAGTGGATCGCCATGGCGACCCGGAGGCTAGACGCGGCCGACCGCTAAGGTGACGCAAGTGTTAGTTGTGGGGGAGCGCGCGTGAGCATCGCCATCGAGGACGACCACCTCGCGCTCCTGGCCGCCGCCCGGCGCTTCACGGCCGACCGGTGCCCGCCGGCCGTCGCCCGAGCGGCCCGCGCCGCAGAGCCGCCGACGTTCTGGGACGAGCTGGTCGGGCTCGGGTGGCTCGGCCTGGCCGTGCCCGAGGGCGAGGGCGGCGAGGGCTACGGCTTCGCCGAGCTGGCCGTCGTGCTGGAGGAGCTCGGTCGGGTGGTCGCCCCCGGTGCCGCGCTGCCGACCACCTGGACGGGCGCCGTCCTGGCCGGCCAACCGGAGCTGGCGGAGCTGGCGTCGGGGCGGGCCGTGGGCAGCGTGGGGCTGCACTCCACGCTCGTGGCGTCCGGCGACGGATCGCTCGCGTCCGGGAGCGTCGGACCGATGCTGGCCGCCGAGCTGGCCGGCGTGGTCGTGGCCCCGGTGCTGGTGGAGGGCATCGAGCGGTGGTGCGTGCTGCGCCGCGGCCCGGAGACGAACCCGACCTCGCTGGAGTCGCTGGACCTCACGCGGCCGGTCGGACAGCTCGAGCTCATCGACGCGCCGATCCGGGTGCTCGACGGCCTCGCCCGTGAGACGGTGGAGGCCCTCGGCGTGACCCTGGCCGCCGCGGAGGCGGCCGGCGGGGCGGCGTGGTGCGTCGACACCGCGGCCACGTACGCGAAGGACCGGCGGCAGTTCGGTCGGCCGATCGGCCAGTTCCAGGCCGTGAAGCACCGGTGCGCCGATCTGCTGGTCCACCTGGAGCAGATCCGGGGTGTGGCGTGGGATGCGGCGGCGGCCATCGACGCCGCTCGAGCCGGGGCCTGCTCGCCGGAGGAGGCGCGGCTCTCGGCCGCGGCGGCGGGTGCGATCGCCCTCGACGGCTACGTCGAGGTGGCCAAGGGCTGCATCCAGGTGCTCGGCGGGATCGGCTTCACCTGGGAGCACGACGCGCACCTCTACCTGCGTCGGGCGGTGTCGCTGCGCCAGCTGTTCGGTGGTGGGTCCGGTTTCCGCGTCGCCACCGCCCGGGCGGCGCTCGCCGGCGTGCGCCGTCGGCTGAGCCTCGATGTCGGCGGAGATGCCGCGCTGCAGTCGTTCCGCAACGAGATCGCGGCCACCGTGGACGGCATCGCCGCACTGCCGAAGGAGCAGCGGCGGGTTCCCCTCGCCGACGCGGGACTGCTCGTCCCGCATTGGGCGCCGCCGTGGGGGCTCGACGCCACCGCCGCCCAGCAGGTGGTGATCGACGAGGAGCTGCGCCGGGCCAAGGTGCGGGCGCCGCACCTGGCCGTGGGGGCCTGGGCGGCTCCGACGATCGCGGTGCACGGGACCGTGGAGCAGCAGGAGCGCTGGGTGCGCCCAACGCTCCACGGCGAGATCGCGTGGTGCCAGCTCTTCAGCGAGCCGGAGGCCGGCTCCGACCTGGCGGCGTTGACCACGGCCGCCACCAAGGTCGACGGCGGTTGGTCGCTCAACGGGCAGAAGGTGTGGACCTCCATGGCCAAGGAGGCCGACTGGGGCATCTGCCTCGCCCGCACCAACCCGACGGCCCCGAAGCACCTCGGCATCACGTACTTCATCGTCGACATGAGGACCTCTGGGCTCGACATCCGGCCGCTGCGCGAGATGACCGGCCTGGAGATGTTCAACGAGGTCTTCTTCGACGACGTGTTCGTGCCGGACGACTGCGTCGTCGGTGAGGTCGACGGCGGCTGGCCGCTCGCCCGAACGACGCTGGCGAACGAGCGCGTCTCGATGGGGAGCGGCTCGTCCTTCGGAGGCGGTGTGGAGCAGCTCGTCTCGCTCGTGGAGGAGCGGGCCGCGACCGGCCTGCTCGACCCCGAGCGCGACCCGCTCCTGCTCGACGAGCTCGGCGGCCTCGTGGCCGAGGCCCACTCCGTGGCGGTGCTCGGGCTGCGCACGGCCGTGCGATCGGTGACCGGCGCGGCGCCGGGACCGGAGGCCAGCGTGCGCAAGCTCCTCGGCGTCGAGCACGACCAGCGCACGCAGGAGGTCGGCCTCGGGCTCCTCGGACCCGAGGGGGCCACCACGATCGGCGCGGCTGCGCAGTGGACGTTCGGGTTCCTTGCCAACCGCTGCCTCACGATCGCCGGCGGGACGAGCGAGATCCAGCGCAACGTGATCGGGGAGCGGCTCCTCGGCCTGCCCCGCGATCCCGAGCCGACGGGGTAGCGAGGTTGTCGGCTCCGGAGGCGCTCGCGGATCTCGATGTCGAGGTGGCCGGCTTCTACCTGCAGCCGGACTACTACGAGCTGCTCGCCTGGCTGCGGGCCAACGCCCCGGTGCACCGGTCGGCCAACGGGATGTGGCTGGTGTCCCGCTACGAGGACATCCGCGAGATCAGCCGGGACCCGGCCCGGTTCACCTCGCGCCGCGGCGCCCTGGTCAACGACCCGCTCCGCTTCGTCGAGCCCAACGATGCCGCCGGCTCGCTGCTCCACCTCGACCCGCCGATCCACGCCGACTACCGGCGCCTCCTCAACCGCGAGTTCACGCCGCGGGCGGTCGGGAGGATGGAGGCGACCGTGCGCCGCATCGTGACGGAGGCGTTCGATGCGCTGCCGGGCACCGGAGACGTGGACCTCGTCGCGCGGGTGGCCCTGCCCATCCCGGTAGCGGTGATCGCCGACCTGCTGGGCATGGGCGAGCAGGACATGGCCGACGTGCGCCGCTGGTCCGATGCCACGATCGCCGTGACCGACGACGCGAGCCCTGAGGTGCTCGACGATGTCATGGAGTTCGTCCGGTTCCTCGACGGCCACGTGCGCGACCGGTTCGAGTCGCCCGGCGACGACCTCCTGTCCCTGCTGGCCACGTCGCAGGTGGGCGACGTGCCCCTCACGACCGCGCAGGTGCAGCTGTTCTGCATGACCCTGATGGTCGCCGGGAACGAGACCACCCGCAGCCTCGTCTCCGGCGGCGCGCTGGCGCTGGCCGAGCATCCCGACCAGCGGGCCGCGTTGGTGGCCGACCCGCACGGCCTCAGCGCCGCCGTGGAGGAGCTCCTGCGCTGGGTCACGCCGATCCAGGCCTTCTGCCGCACGGCCACCGTCGACCTGGAGCTGGCCGGGTCGCGCGTGTCGGCGGGGGACTACCTCGTGCTGCTCTACGCCTCGGGCAACCGTGACGAGGCGGTCTTCGGCCCGACGGCGGACGTCCTCGACGTCGCCCGTCCGGCGACGCCGGCCCACCTCGCGTTCGGCTTCGGCGAGCACCTGTGCCTCGGCGCCAGCCTGGCCCGCCTCGAGGCCCGGATCGTCTTCGAGGAGCTCCTGCGCCGGTACCCGGACTACGAGCTGGCCGGCGTGCCCGAGCTCGTGCCGTCCACCCTGACCCGCAGCCTCGCGACCCTGCCGGTCACCCTCGGGTAGCCGGTTCGAGCCCGCTACGGCAGGCGGTCCAGGTCGTCGGGGTCGTACGGCGTGTCGACGTCGATGCCGATGTCGCCGTCGAGCCAGTCGTCCCAGCGCTCCGACGAGTCACCGTCGACGAACCAGCCGGACAGGTGGTCCGCGGGGGCGAACACCGGCGCGAGGTCGGGTGCGATCGCGGGCGCGAACGTGAGGGCCATGTCCCGAGGATGCGCCGACTCGCGGGCGCTGCCCATGGGCCGATCGGGCCGTTCTGCGATGGCCCGTCCGGGCCATCCGGCGGCCCGCTACGCGGGGAGAGCGAGCGTGCTGTCGACCTGAAGCTCGTCCTCGTCGCTGACGCAGCCGCCCATGAGGAGCGGCAGCGGCAGGATCGCAGCCAGGGATCCGGGCGGCACCGCGAAGGTGCGAGTCCGGTGGCGCAGGCGAGGACGGCTCATGCCCTCACTCTGACGGCGTGGTGTGTCGGTAGCCATGGGTCACACGGCCCCTTTCTTCCCCTGTTCACCACGCTGCCACCTGGCGTCTCCCGGGAGGGGGATGGTCAGCTCCGGGTGGGCAGGAGCTCGAGGAGCTGGCCGTCGGGGTCGCGGATCATGATCGCCCGGCCCCCGACGTCGGTGTCCTCGAGGACCTCGCCGCCGTGCTCGAGCACCTTGGCGCAGGTGGCGCGGACGTCGGCGACCGTGAACGAGAGGTGGGTGAGGCCCGGTTCGGTGAAGGAGCGCTCCCGCTGGGGGTCGTTGCCCTCCCGTCGGAAGCACAGGAGCTCGAGCGTGAAGCCGTCGAGCTCCAGGTACACCGCGGTCATGCCGACGGGCGCCGGGACCCGCAGGAGCTGGGCCGCCGGGGCGTCGGGCACGGGCAGGTCGTACTTGTGCGTGAAGCCGAGCACCTCCTCGTAGAAGCGCCGGGACCGCTCGAGGTCGGTCACGCAGTGGCCCACGTGGTTGAAGGTCGTCACGGGCCTGATGCTAGAGAGGGGCGCCATGCCTGCTCGTGATCGCCTCCATCCTGCCGACCTCGACCTGATCGACGTCGACGTGGACGACGACGGGCTGTCCGGGCGCTTCGTCCTCGGCCCGGGGCTCGTGCGCCACGACGGCGCCCTGTACGGGGGCACCGGCCTGGCTGCGTCGGTGATGGCGTTCCAGGCGGCCAGCGGGCGTGACGTGCTCTGGACCACCACCCAGTTCGTGTCGTCGCCCATCCTCGGCACGGAGCTGCGCTGGGAGGTGGAGGTGCTGGCCGAGGGCAAGCGCTCGTCGCAGCTCCAGCTGCGCGCGGTCCACGACGGCGGGGTGGCCTTCACCGCGCTCGGCTCCGCCGGCATCGGCAGCGACGCGGGTCTCACGGGCCAGTGGCGCACGATGCCCGAGGTGGCCCCACCCACCGACGCTCGCCCGTGGGATCCGATGCGCGGCGAGACCGCCCGTCGTCAGAGCTGGAGCATCCACATCGACCTCCGTGAGGCGCCCTTCGCGGGGGAGCAGGTCGCGTCGACGGCGCTGTGGGCCCGACGCCACGACGGCCGTCCGTTCACCCCTGCAGCCATCGCGTTCGCGGCCGACTTCGTGCCGCTGGGCGTGGCTCGCGCCGCGGGGAAGCTCGGCG
Source organism: uncultured Microthrixaceae bacterium (assembly GCA_963727905.1). Taxonomy (GTDB): domain Bacteria; phylum Actinomycetota; class Acidimicrobiia; order Acidimicrobiales; family VFJN01; genus VFJN01. Next base: position 165,310 of record CAVSIC010000001.1, on the reverse strand, counting down.
CCGGATCGAGCCTCGACAACAGCCTGCGCTTCCGTCCGGGCGAGACGACCGAGTGGATCCTGCTCGAGCTCTACGGCGACTTCGCGTCGGGGGGCTACGGGCACGGCGAGGTCCTCGTCTGGGGTCAGGACGGCGGGCTCGTCGCGAGCGGCAGCCAGTCCGCCGCCATGAAGTACCTGTTCGACGAGGGCGAGCCCAACCGGTTGCCGAGGCCCCGCGACTAACGTCGGCGTCAGTTTTCGGACCAGCGACCGGGGGGAGCGGGGGAGATGACGCAGCTGCTCGACCCCGAGCTGTTCCTCCCCGAGCCGGAGCCGGCCGAGGTGCGGGCCACGATCATCTCGGTCGACGACCACCTCGTCGAGCCGCCCGACCTGTTCGAGGGTCGCCTCCCCGCCAGGCTGCAGGACCGGGCCCCGCAGGTCGTGGTCGACCGGGCCGGGCACGAGGTCTGGGAGTTCGACGGGGAGCGCCACAGCCAGGTCGGCATGAACGCGGTGGTGGGGCGGCGTCCCGAGACCGTGAAGGTGGAGCCGTTCCGCTTCGACCAGATGCGCCCCGGCTGCTTCGACATCGACGCCCGGGTGGCGGACATGGACCTCAACGGCGTGTGGGCGTCGCTCAGCTTCCCGTCGATGATCACCGGGTTCTGCGGCCGGGTGTACTCGCAGTGCTCCGACCCGGAGCTCGGCCTCGCCACCACGCGGGCGTTCAACGACTGGGTGCACGACGCCTGGTGGCAGCCCCACCCGGAGCGCACCATCCCGCTCGGCATCACCTGGCTCACCGACCCGGAGGTCGGCGCCTCGGAGATCCGGCGCAACGCCGAGCGCGGATTCCGGGCCGTGACGCTCCCCGAGCGCCCCCACCTCATCGGCTTGCCGTCGATCTTCGACGAGCACTGGGCGCCGATCCTCCAGGCCTGCGCGGAGACCGGCACGGTGGTCTGCCTGCACGTCGGATCGAGCGGCCTGGGCGAGCTCCCGCCGGGCTGCGACCGGGCGATCATGCCGCTCGCCGCCACGCTGTTCGGCCAGCTCTCGCTGCAGGCCTGCACCGAGTGGCTCTGGGCCGGCTGGTCCGTGCGGTTCCCCGAGCTGCAGGTGGCGATGGCCGAGGGCGGCATCGGGTGGGTGGCGATGCTGCTCGACCGACTCGACAACATCGTCGACCGCTCCGGCTACGGGCTGGGGTGGGACGAGCGACCGGCCGACGTGCTGCGCCGCGGGTTCTGGTTCTGCACCATCGACGATCCGTCGACGATCGACACCCGGCACGCCATCGGGCTCGACCACATCATGGTGGAGGTCGACTACCCGCACGGCGACTCCACCTGGCCGCACACGCAGGACGTGATCCAAGCGGCCTGGGGCCACCTCCCGCCGGCCGAGCGCCGGGCCCTGTGCTGCGAGAACGCCGCCCGTCTGTTCCGTCACCCCCTGCCCGACGGGGTGCTGCCGTGACGAGCACGCCGTCGCGCCACCACGTGGCGATCGTGGGCGCCGGCGTGGGGGGCCTCGGGCTGGCGATGCGGCTCGAGGCCAGGGGGGACGACCACGTCGTGCTGGAGGGCGGCGACGGGATCGGGGGCACCTGGCGGCACAACACCTACCCGGGGGCGGCTTGCGACGTGGCCTCGACCTCCGGCGAGCAGGTCGTCGCCGACCTGGTCGTGTTCGCCACCGGGATGTTCGACGCGCCGCGCCTTCCGGACATCGAGGGCATCGGCGAGCTCGGTCGTCCGCTGCTGCACTCCGCCCGCTGGGACCACTCGGTCGACCTGGCGGGGAAGCGAGTGGGCGTCATCGGCACGGGGGCGAGCGCCATCCAGATCTTCCCGGAGGTCGCCAAGGTCGCCGCTCACACCACGCTGTTCCAGCGCACGGCGCCGTACGTCATCCCGCGACCGGACGTGCCGTTCACGCCCGCCGAGCCGGAGCGCTTCGCCACGGACCCGGCGGCGCTGGCCAAGGCTCGCCATGACCTCTACGAGATGTTCGAGGGGACGGTGGCGTTCCGGCTCGACACCCACTGGGCGGAGGTGCTGAAGGACCTGGCCCGGCAGAACCTCGAGGAGCACGTCGCCGACCCGGACCTGCGGGCCCGGCTGACGGCCGAGTACCCGCTGGGCTGCAACCGGACCTTGGTGTCGACGGAGTTCTACGAGGTGCTCGGGGCCGATCGGGCGGACATCGATCTGGTGACGGACGGGATCGCCCGCGTCGTCCCCGGCGCGGTCGAGACGCTCGACGGGACGATCCACGAGGTCGACGTGCTGGTACTCGCCACCGGGTTCCAGGTGGGCGAGTACCTCCACGGGATCGACGTCGTCGGCCGCGAGGGGGCTCGGTTGCACGACCGCTGGAATCGACGCGGAGCGCTACGAGCTGGAGCCGAGGACGTAGTGGCCGTCGTCGGGGTGGTGGTACCAGCCGCCGGCCGCAGCCGTGCCGCCGTCGACGTGGAGCGTCTGGCCGGTGACGTAGCTCGACAGCTCGCCGGCGAGGAAGACCGCGGCGCCCGCCATCTCGTCGACGTGACCGGCCCGGCCCATCGGGACCATGTTGGCGATGGCGCCTTCGAAGCCCGGCTGGGCGATCGCCATCAGGCCATCGGTCATCGTGACGTCGGGGGCCAGGCAGTTCACGCGGATCCCGTGGGGGGCCAGCTCGAGAGCGGCGGTGCGGGTGAGGTTCACCACGCCGGCCTTGGCGGCGGCGTAGGCCGCGTAGCCCGGGGCTGCTCGCGTCCCTTCGATCGACGTGATGTTGATGATCGAACCAGGCAGCTCGGCGGCCACCATCGCCCGGCCCACGCGCTGCGTGCAGAGCAGCAGGTGCGTGAGGTTGGCGCGGATCAGCGCCTCCCAGCCCTTGAGCGCGGTGTCGAGCAAGGGGGAGTGGAAGGTGCCTCCGGCGTTGTTCACGAGGATCGTCGGGGTGCCCAGCTCCTCCACAGTGCGGGTCAGCGCGGCGTCGACCTGGTCCTCGTCGCGGACGTCGGTGGTGCAGGCCAGCCCGCCGACCTCGTCGGCGGCCGCGCGGCCCGTGGCATCGTCTCGTTCCCAGATCGACACCCGGGCGCCGAACGCCGCCAATCCGGCGGCGATGCCCCGCCCGATGCCGGCGCCCCCGCCGGTGACCACCGCGATCCGTCCGTCGAGCCGTGCCGCCCCCTGGTCCAGTGCCATGCGGGCCAACGTAGAACAGGTGCCCTGATCCCATGACGACGCTCGGGCCGTTGGTCCCCGCCGACGAGACGTTCCACCACCAGATCACCGACACGTTCGGCACGGTGAGCCAGTCGGACCGGTCCTGGACCGAGAAGGTCTGCGCGATGGCCGCGCTGAAGGAGGGCTCGATCGGCCTGGGCTTCGGGATGGGCAAGTACACGAACCGCGGCGTGCTCGACGCCTACGCGGGCGTGAGCCGGGGCGCCGAGCAGTGGACCGTGCGGTCGAGCCGGCGGCTGGCTCCCGACGTGGAGCGCCTCGAGACCGGGCCGATCCGCTACGAGGTGCTCGAGCCGCTCCGGGTGGTCCGGTTCTCGCTGGCCCCGAACGACGTGCTGCCGATCAGCTTCGAGTGGACCTTCACGTCCACCGTGCCCTGCGCGCTGGAGAACCCGGAGCAGCACCGGTCGCGCGACGGTCTGCGGCTCGACGCGGACATCGTCCGCTACCACCAGATCGGCACGGCCGAGGGGTGGGTCGAGATCGACGGCACCCGCCACGAGCTCGACGATTCGACGTCGGTGTCGACGCGCGACCACTCGTGGGGCGTCCGCTACCAGGTGGGCGCACCGGTGGCCGACATCGAGGACCCCGCCCGTCCGAGCAGCGTGGCCACCACCGTGATCTGGTCGCCATCGCTGCTGGAGCGCCCGGACGGCAGCCGCTACGGGATCCACATCTACTACCAGCGCCACACCATCCCGGGACTGTTCGAGCGCATGGAGCTGCAAGGGGGCATCGAGCACCCGGACGGTCGTCGGGAGCCCTTCGCCGCGCTGGCGGCCCGGCCCGTGGTGGACCCGCACAACCGCCGGCTGCTGTCCGCGGAGCTCGACTTCACGATGTCCGACGGCACCGCTCGTCCGCTGCGGATCACCGCGCTGGGCGACACCGGGTTCCACCTCGGCACCGGGCTCTACTTCGGCTTCGACGGCCACTGGCACGGCGAGTGGCGCGGCGACCTGCACGTCGACGGCGAGATGATCGCCGACTGCACCGACCCGGAGACGGCGCGCCGCGTGCACCAGATCCGGGACAACCTCGTCCGCATCGAGGACCCCGTCGGCGGGGGCGTCGGCGTCGGAAACCTCCAGTCGATCTTCGCCGGGCCGCACCCCGACCTCGGCCTGGCCGAGGGCGACAGCTTCTTCTGATGGCGGTCGCGGCTGTTCGGGACCTGGATGAGCTCCGGGCCGGGCTGTCACGTTGGCTCGAGCGCGAGGTGGTCCAGATCGACCGACCCGCGGCCGGGTTCTCGTGCGAGACGGTGATCGTCGACCGCGAGCTCGTGGTGCGGCTGCCTCCGCTCGGCGACGGGGTCTTCCCCGAGTACGACCTCGCGACGCAGGCGGGCGTGCAGGACGCCGCCGGTGCCGCAGGGGTCCCGGTGGCCGGGCCGACGCGGTTCGAGGCCGATCCCTCGTTCCTCGACGCACCGTTCGTGTGCATGCCGTTCGTCGACGGCGTGATCCCGTCGGACTTCACGCCGACTGACCCGTGGCTGTCCGGCCTGCCGTCGGACGACGCCCGTCGGAGGGTGTGGGAGGGCTACCTCGACGCGGTGGTCGCGTTGCACCGGACTCCCACGGGCGGGCTCGGTCTGCGCACCGGGCTGGAGCAGGAGCTGCACGCGTGGGAGGTCTACGTCGACTGGTCGACCGACGGATCGCCGCCGTCCGTGCTCCTGGAGATCCAGGCCTGGTGTCGTGCCCACGTGCCGGCCGACGAGCCGGAGGCGGGCCTGCTGTGGGGCGACGTCCGTCTCGGCAACGTCGTGTTCGACCCGGACTCCAGCGCCCCGCGGGCGGTCCTCGACTGGGACATGGCCTCGGCCGGCCCCATCGAGATGGACCTGGCCTGGCACCTCGCCCTCGAGGGCGTCCAGACCGACCTGACCGGCATGACGGTGCCCGGCTTCGGGACGCGGGACGAGGCCATCGCCCGTGTGGAGGCCGGTGCCGGACGGCCGCTGCAGGACCTCGGGTGGTACGAGGTGTTCGCGCTGATGCGGGCGTCGGCCATCGCCACCCGCATCACCCTGCTCCAGGAGCGGGCGGGCGAGCGCCCGATGTTCCGCGTCGGCAAGGACCCCACCCTGGCCGCCGCCGTCGCCCGGATCAGCTGACGCCGTCCTCCTCGAGGACCAGCTTCGCCAGTCGCTTCGGAGCCACCAGCGTGTAGCTGGTGCGGATCCACTCCTCGAGCTGGTCCCAGTGGGCGGCACCGACCTTCGCCGGCAGCTGGAGGGAGACCCAGCCGTGCTTGCCGAGCCCGTAGCCGCACGGGCTGGCGGTGGGGTCGGTGGCCACGACGGCCTCGGCCTCGTCCTTGGGCAGCTTCACCGTGAGGCTGCGTCCGTCCTGCCCGGCGAAGATGAAGTTCTTCCCGTTGACGCGGAACGTGGGCTCGCCGTCCCACGCCTCGATGTCCACGCGCTGGGCTTCGGGGAGGCGCAGGGCGATCTTGCCGATGCGGTCCAGGTGGCCGGCCATGGTCAGGCTCCTTCTCGCTGTGCGCGGGCGAAGTGGGCGACGCCGCCGAGGAAGCCCTGGGCGTCGCTGGTCTTCATCTCGGCGATCGGCTTCATGTCGGGGAGGTAGAGCTCGAAGGCGTCGCCCTCGATGCAGTCGGCGATCCCAGCCGCCATGTCGGCGGCGGGGAACAGATCGCCGCCGAACGCGAGGGGTGCGTCGTTGCCGGGGACGTCCCAGATCTCCGTGTCGATGGCGCCGGGGAGCACGAGCCGCACCTCGACGCCGGTCCCCCAGAGGTCGATGAGCATCGACTCGGTCCACCCGCAGAGCGCGAACTTGGAGGCGCAGTAGGCGGCCTCGGCGGGGATGCCGGCCCGCCCACCGAAGCTGGACACGTTCACGACCATCCCGCGGTCCCGGTCGAGCCAGCGGGGGAGGAGCGCCTGGGTCATGCGCACCGGCGACTCGAAGTTCGTCGCCATCGTCTGCTGGAGCTCCTCCACGGTGATCTCCTGCACGCGGCGCCGCTTCGGGATGGCCGCGTTGTTCACGAGCACGTCGACGCTGCCCAGCTCGTCCCACATCTGCGTCGCGAGCGCCTCGGCGGCGGCGGGGTCGCCGAGGTCGGCCGTCCACATCCGCGAGGCCGGCGCATGGGCCTGGCAGCGCTCCAGCACCGCGGCCAGCCGGTCGGCCCGCCGCGCCACGATGCCCAAGGTCGCGCCCCGCTCGGCCAGCAGCGGCGCCAGCGCCGCCCCGATCCCCGATGACGCGCCGGTCACCACGATGTTCGCCCCCGCGATCTCCACGGGTCGGACGGTACTGCCCCAGTTCTGGCGTTGTTTCCTCAGGTCTGGCGTCACCGGACAACGCCAGAACGCGGGGTACCGGGTCAGAGCTGGGTGATGACCTGCTCGCCGTAGCGCTGGAGGGTCTCGACGGCGTGCTCGACGCTGTCGCCGGGCAGGCCGACCTGGACCCAGGTGACGCCGAGGGCGGCGAGATCGGCGAGGCCGGCCAGGTGGGCGTCGGCGTCGAAGGCGTCCGACGACGGGTCACCGCCGGCGGCGTTGGAGAACTGGACGTCGACGGAGGCCGGGTCGCGGTCGGCGGCGTCGAGCCGGCGGCGCAGGTCGTCGAGCGCGGGCGCCAACGTGTCGGGCCCGTCGAGCCCCGCCGTGCGCGCGGTCTTCGCCAGCGACGCAGGGGCGGGGAACGGGCACCAGCCGTCGCCGCGCTCGGCCACCCTCTGCCGGGCCCGGCCGCTGTTGCCCCCGATCCAGATCGGCGGGTGCGGGGTGCTCACCGGACGAGGGTGGGCGGTGACGCCCCGGGCGCTGAAGTGCCGTCCCTCGAACGTGACGTCGTCGCCCGTCCAGATCGCGTGGATCACGTCGATGGCTTCGTCGAAGAGGTCGTTGCGCTCGTCGTGGTCGACGCCGAGGGCGGCGAACTCGCTCTTGAGGTAGCCCGCGCCCGTGGCAAGGGTGAAGCGACCCTCGGAGAGCAGGTCGAGCGTGGCACCCGCCTTGGCCACCACGAACGGGTTCCGGTACGGCAGCACGACGATGTTGGGGATCATTCGGATCGTGGTCGTGCCGGCGGCCGCCCAGCCCATCGCCACGAACGGGTCGAGGGCGTCGTGCCCGCCGCCCTGGAGCCAGCGGTGCGACGGGGCCGGGTGGTCCGTGAACCCGAAGCCACCGAACCCGGCCGCCTCCGCCGCGCCGGCCACCGTGGCGATGCCCCGACCCGAGACCAGCTCGGGGTGGTACGGGTGCGTGATCATCGGGTGGGTGACGGCGAACTGCATCAGCGGGCCTCCAGCACGGCCGCGCGGCCGGCATCGGTGAACGCCTGGCGGAGTGCCTCGGCATCGTCGGTCGTGAACGGTCGGTAGGGGGCGTCGGCCGCCGCGCCGGCGGGGCGCCACCAGATCGGGTCGTCGGCCAACCATCCCTCGGCGCGGAGCGGCTTGCGGTCGACCTTGCCCGTGGCCGTGAGCGGGATGGCGGTGACCGCCCGCACGAAGCGCGGCGCCCACTTCGTGCCGAGGTCGGACTGTTCGGCGAGGAAGGTGCCGAAGGCGACCGGGTCGAACGCCGCACCCGTGTCCAGCTCGATGGCGGCCATCGCCTGATCGCCGGTGCGGGGGTCGGGGACGGCGTACACCACCACCGAGGCCACTCCCGGGAAGCGCCCCACGATCTGCTCCACCGGCCCCGCGGCGAAGTTCTCGCCGTCGACCCGCAGCCAGTCCGAGGTCCGGCCGGCGAACCAGAAGGTGCCGTCGGCGTCCCGGTACCCGAGGTCGCCGCTCCAGTACCAGCCGTCCCGGCCCCGCTCGGCGTCGGCCTCGGGGTTCGCGTAGTAGCCCTCGAACGAGGACAGCCCGTCGCGGCCGACGATCTCGCCGATCACCTCCTCCGGGTTGAGGAGCCGGCCGTCGTCGTCGAGCACGGCCCGCGGGCACTCGAGGCGGGTCTCCGGGTCGAGCACGACCACGTCGGCTCCCTCCTGTGGCCGCCCGAGCGCGCCCTTCGGCATGCCGGCGAACGGCTGGATGACGACGCCGCCCTCGCTCGAGCTGTAGCCCTCGATCACGAGGCAGCCGAACCGCCGGCGGAACTCCTTGCGGTCGCGCGGCGAGGCCTCCGAGCCCAGGCACCAACGGAGCTGGTTGTCGCCGTCGTCGGCGGTCTCGGGCTGGGCCAGCAGGTACGACAGGGCCCGGCCCACGTAGTTGAAGAAGGTGCAGCCGTGGCGGCGGACGTCCGGGAGGAAGGCCGATGCCGAGAACCTCGGCCGCAGCACCACGGATGCCCCACCGACCATCGCCGGGAACAGGTTCGCCAGCAGCGCGTTGCCGTGGAACAGGGGCATCGCGCAGTAGAGGACGTCGTCAGGTCCGAAGGCGACGGCCGCGTTCGACGCCGTGCGGGCCGCCCGGCCCTGGCTCATCTGCACGGCCTTCGGCGCACCGGTGGAGCCCGAGGTGAAGATGAGGAGGAACAGGGCGTCGGGTTCCGGGAGCCCCTCGGGCGCCGGCAGCGGGGCGCCCCGGTGGGCCGACACCCGGTCGGACCAGTCCGGGCCGTCGACGACGCGCACCTCGGCCGCGCCGAGGTCGAGCCCGTCGAGGAGCGGGACCTGGGCGGCGTCGGTGAGCACGAGGGCGCAGTCGGTGTGGCGGATGTCGCGGGCCAGCTCGTCCCCGCGGCGGGTGGGGTTGATGCCGACGATCACGGTGCCGCTGAGCGCGGCGGCGCCGAGGAGGAACACGAACTCGGGGACGTTCTCGAGCAGCACGCCGACGTGGCGCCCGGCGACGCCGAGCTCGTCGAACACCGCGGCGCGAGCGGCGGCCTCGCTCGCCACCTCGGCCCAGGTCCACGACGCGTCGCCGTCGGCCGTGCAGATGCCCGACCCGACATCGGCGGCCCGCTGCAGGAGGAGCCGGCCGATGGTCGGTCCGGCCTCCTCAGCCACGGGGGAGGCCGAGGACGCGCTCGGCGATGATGTTGCGCTGGATCTCCGAGGCGCCGGCCGAGATCGTGTTGGCGAAGCTCTGGAAGTACTGCTCGAGCCAGGTGCCCTGCGGCTCGTCGATGGCGAGGTGGCCGTCGAGGTCGATCGACCCGACCTCGAGGGCATCGGCGCCCTGGAGCTCCGCGCCGACCAGCGCGACCCGCTGCCGGACCTCGCTGGAGTACACCTTCATGAGGGCCTGCTCGGGCGCGGTGCCCCCGCGGGCGAGCTTGGCGAAGCCGCGGTACCCGAGGCACCGGGTGGCCTGCGCGTCGATGGCGAGCTGGACCAGCTGGTCGACGGCCAGCGCCCGTTCGGTCGGGCTCCGGCCCTCGAGGAGGGCGGGGGCCTCGCCCAACAGCCGCTCGAGCGACTCCTCGATCCCCATCACCGCGCCGACCCAGACCATCCCGCGCTCGTGTGCGAGCGATCCGTTGGCCATCGCCCAGCCGTCGTTCAGCTCACCGACCAGGTTGGCGGCGGGCACCGACACGTCGGAGAGGAACACCTCGTTCAGATCGGGGTGGTCCGGGTGGACCAGCTCGGGCAGCGGGCGCACCGTGATCCCGGGCGTGTCCATCGGGACCAGCAGGATCGAGATGCCCTTGTGCTTGGGCGCCTCGTCGAGCGGCGTCGTCCGGCAGAAGAGGAAGCAGAAGTCGGCGTAGTTGGCCCCCGACGTCCACACCTTCTGCCCGTTGACCACGAAGCGATCGCCGTCGCGGACGGCCCGGGTCGAGAGGGCGGCGAGGTCGCTGCCGGCGCCGGGCTCGCTCATGCCGAGGCAGGCCGTGGCCTCGCCCCGCAGGATCGGCATGGCGTACTGCTCGACCTGCTCCGGCGTGCCGTAGTCGAGGATCGACGGGGCGACGATCCCGAGGCCCTGGACGTTGGTGGTGCGAGGGACGCGGGCCTTGGCCAGCTCCTCGATGTAGACGAGCGACTCGATCGGACCGGCGTTGCGACCGCCCAGCTCGGGCGGCCAGCCGGGCACCAGCCAACCGGCGTCGAACATCGTGCGGGTCCACCGCCGGGCCCACGCGGGGGCGTGCCCCGTGGACACCGACGGGTCGGCGGCCATCTCCTCGGGGGTCGGGCGGTTGGCGGCGAGCCACTCGCGGAGCTCCGCTCGGAAGGCTTCCACCGACTCGTCGAACCGGAGCCTCATGCGACCGGCTCGAGGCCGAGGAGGCGGGCGAGCAGGGCCCGGTGGGTGGCGGCGGTGCCGAAGAGGAGGTCGCCGGCCTTGGCCCGCTTCAGCCCGAAGTGGAGGTCGTGCTCCCACGTGAAGCCGACGCCGCCGTGGAGCTGGAGCCCGTCGCCGGCCACCAGTCGCTGGCAGTCGCCGGCGGCGGCCTTGGCCATCGAGCAGGCGACGGCGCGGCGGTCGTCGTCCTCGGCGATGGTGAGGGCCGCGAAGTACGCGAGCGCGGACGCCCGCTCGACGGCGAGGTAGGCGTCGGCCAGCCGGTGCTTGATCGCCTGGAACGACCCGATCGGCTTGCCGAACTGCTCGCGGTCCTTGGCGTACTGGAGCGTGGTCTCGAAGACCGCCCGGCACGAGGCCACCGTCGACAGCGAGAGCGCGGTGGTGGCCTCCTGCAGCGCCCGCGCGACCACCGCGGCGGCGGCGGGATCGCCCGGTTCCACGAGCACGCGGTCCCCGTCGACCGCGACGCCGTCGAGGACCACGGTCGCCACCGGGAGGGTCGGGTCGATGACCGTCACCGGCTCGCTGGTGATCTGGTCGCGTGGCACCACGAACGCGCCCAGGCCGTCGGCGCCGGAGCTGCCCTCCAGCCGGGCGACCACGGCCAGCTCGTCGGCGGTGGTCCCGTCGAGCACGTGCGACTTGGTGCCGTGGAGCACCCAGCCGCCGGATCCGGAGGGACGGGCGGTGGCGTGGATCGCCTCGGGCCGCCAGCTCCCGTCCTCGGCCAGGGCCAGCGTGCCGGTGCACGTGCCCGCCGCGACGTCGGCGAGGCGGAACGACGAACCGGCCTCCCGCACGAGCGGGACGAGCTGCGTGAGGGTGGCCAGGAACGGCGTGGGGGCCACCACCCGGCCGAGCTCCTCCACCACGATGCCGACCTCGAGGAAGCCGAGCCCCAGGCCGCCGTGCTCCTCGGGCAGGCCGAGGGCGGGCCAGTCGAGCCCGACCAGGGTCTGCCACAGGCCGGCGGTCCGGGCGGCGGCGTCGGGGGCGTCCTCGAACACCGCCCGGACGAGGGCGGGCGGGCATGCCGCGTCGAGGACGGTCCGGGCGCCGTCCCGCAGCTCGAGCTGGTCGTCGGTGAACTCGAAGTCCATGCGGCGCTACGACGGGAGGGCCAGGAGCCCGCGCCGGATCACCGTGATCATCGCCTCGATGGCGTCGGCCTCGGTGGCGAAGTGCAGCGTGTAGACGCTGTAGGGACCGCGCTCGATCAGCGCCAGGAGCGCCACCGCGTCGACCACGGGATCGCCGAAGTCGCGCTGGTCGAGCAGGCGGACGAGCCGGGTGTACACGGAGGCGGCCACCTGTTGCGAGAACGCCGCCAGCTCCTCGTTGGTCTGCATCTCCTGCCAGGTGCTGATGACGCCGCCGTCGGCCTTGTACGCGGCGAAGTACTCGCGCAGCCACGATCGGAGGTCGTCGCTCGGAGCGTCGAGCTCGAGCCGGTCGAGGAGCTCGATCATCCGGGTCGCCGCCGCCTCGGCCAGGTTCCGGAAGAAGTCGTCCTTGTTCGAGAAGTACCGGTAGAAGGTGCCGTGGCTCACCCCGGCGGCGGCCACGATGTCGTCGACCCGGGCGTCGTGGTAGCCCCGGGCGGGGAGGACCTGGGCACCGGCCTCCAGCAGGCGGATGCGGGTCTTCTCCCCGCGGGGCCGCAGGTCGCGGTCGGGCTCGGTGGCCTCGGGCATCGCGATCGCCACGCGGCGACGGCGGCCGGCGGGGGCCCGGACGACGTTGACGCCCTCGAGGGGGCCGTGGAGCACCCGGTGCAGGAGCTGGGCGACGCCGGAGGTGAGCGGCTGCCGGCTCATCCCGCTCGGGGTCTGCTCGGCGAAGAAGCTGCACCGGATGAGGACGGCGACCAGCGTGGTGGTGAGCCGCGTGCTGCGGGCGTCCACGGGTACGTCGAAGGCCCGCAGCAGGGCCACGCCCGTGCGGTCGCTCACCCGACCGGACCGGGCCGCCTCGGGCTCGTGGTCGCGGGCGGCCGCCTGGTACGACGCGAACACCGGGGACCACGCCTCGTGGAGGCCCATGAACTCGCCCATCCACTCCGTGAGGTGGTCGAGCCCCGCGGCGTCCGGGGTGACCCGGTCGAGCTTCTTGGCCTGGCCGACCATCTCGCGGGCCACCTGGGCGGCGAGTGCCCAGAACACGTCGTCCTTGCTGGAGAAGTACTGGTAGAACGCGGGCCGCGAGCAGCCGGCCTTCTCGGTGATCAGCTCCACCCGCGCCTCGGCGAACCCGTGGATCGCGAAGACCTCGAGGGCGGCGCCGAGGATGCGGCGCTGGGTGTCGGATCCTCGCTCGCCCACGAGGGGGTTGCTGCCGAACGGAGGCCGCCGAACAATGCTCACGTCCGCCATGGGCGTTCCCGGTCCATCGGTGGCTAATCTAACATCAACGTCACTTCTGGAGCCCGGGGAGCGCCCACATGCAGGTCGAGGAGCTGATCCTGGTGAGCGTCGACGACCACGTCGTCGAGCCGCCACACCTGTTCGAGGGGCGCCTGTCCAAGAAGGCGGCGGAGCGCGCTCCCAAGCTCGAGAAGCTCGACAACGGGCGCGACGTGTGGATGTTCGAGGGCTCCGCACTTCCGAACGTCGGCCTCAACGCCGTGGCCGGGCGCGTGCCGGAGGAGTACGGCGTCGACCCGCTGGCCTTCGAGGAGATGCGCCCGGGTTGCTACGACATCCACGAGCGCATCCGGGACATGAACGTGAACGGCGTGCTCGGATCGCTCAACTTCCCCAGCCTCGCGGGCTTCGCCGGGCAGCTGTTCTCCACCTGCGACGACAAGGCCATCGCGCTCGAGCTGCTGCGGGCCTACAACGACTGGCACGTCGAGGACTGGTGCGGCACCTACCCCGGCCGCATGATCCCGCTGGCCGTCCCGCCGATCTGGGATCCGCAGCTCATGGCGGATGAGGTCCACCGGATGACCGAGAAGGGCTGCCGGGCGGTCACGTTCTCCGAGAACCCGGAGAAGCTGGGCCACCCCAGCTGGCACAGCGACCACTGGGACCCGTTCCTCCGCGCCTGCGAGGAGACCGGCACGATCGTCAACCTGCACATCGGCTCGTCGTCGCAGCTCACCATCACCGCGATGGACGCACCGATCGACGTGATGATCACCCTGCAGCCGATGAACATCGTGCAGTGCGCGGGCGACCTGGTGTGGTCGCCGGTGTTCCGGAAGTTCCCGAACCTCCGCGTGGCGCTCTCCGAGGGCGGCATCGGCTGGATCCCGTACTTCCTGGAGCGGATCGACTACGTGTACAAGAACCACCACGTGTGGACGAACCAGGACTTCGGCGACCGCCTGCCGAGCGACGTGTTCAACGAGAACATCCTCACCTGCTTCATCGACGACGCGGTGGGGATGGAGGTCCGGCACCACCTCAACATGGACCACGTCCACTGGGAGTGCGACTACCCGCACTCCGACTCCACGTGGCCGGATGCCCCGGAGATGGCGATGAAGTACCTCGACGGGCTGCCGCGTGAGGACATCGACCGCATCACCCACCTGAACGCGATGCGGAACTTCCACTACGACCCGTTCTCCGTGATCCCGCGCGAGGAGTGCACGGTCGGCGCGCTGCGGGCCCAGGCCACCGACGTGGACACGTCGCTGGTCAGCCACGGCACCGGCAAGTTCCAGGACGACGGCATCGTCACCGCGATGACCCTCGCCGAGCGCGTGATGCAGAGCGCGCACGCGGGCAAGTAGCCGGGTGGCCGACGCTCCCTTCCGGGTCCAGCCGGTCCTCGACGACACCAACCGTTGGTTCTGGACGTCCGGTGAGGACGGCCACCTCCGGTTCCTGCGATGCCAGGGCTGCGGGTACTGGTTGCACCCGCCCCTGCCGCGCTGCCCGCGCTGCGGCGGGCGCGAGCTCGCCCCCGAAGCGGTCTCCGGCCGAGCCGAGCTCTACACCTTCACGGTCAACCACCAGAGCTGGGACGGGAGCGACGAGCCCTACGCGATCGCGCTGGTGACGTTCCCGGAGCTCGGTCAGGACGAGCTGCGCCTCACCACCAACGTCGTCGGCTGTCCGCTCGACGAGCTCCGCATCGGCATGCCGCTCCAGGTGATCTTCGAGCAGCACGACCTGGTGTTCTTCCCGCTCTTCGAGCCGGCCCGAAGGGCGCCTCGATGACGGACTTCGAGCGGCGGTCGATCATCTCGGGCATCGGCCAGTCCGAGGTGGGCCGGCGGCTCGGGCGCACCGGGCTCGACCTCACCATCGAGGCCGCCCTCGAGGCCATCGCCGACGCCGGCCTGACCACGGCCGACATCGACGGCATCGCCACCTACCCGGGGGCGGGCGGCGGTGCCGGCCCGGGCTTCTCGGGACCGGGCACCCCCGAGGTCCAGGACGCGCTGCGCCTCGAGGTCAGCTGGCACACGGGTGGGATCGAGGGTGCGGCCCAGCTGGCCGCCGTCGTGAACGCGGTGATGGCGGTCGGGGCCGGCCTCGCCCGGCACGTCCTCGTGTACCGCACGGTCACGGAGTCCACCGAGCAGGGGAGCGGCGGTCGCGCCGGCATCGGTCTCGGCGGTGGAGGCGGTGGCGGTGGCGGCGCGCCCCGGATGGGCGGCGCGTTCCAGTGGAACATCCCGTTCCGGGCCTACTCGGCGGCCAACTGGCTGGCCATGACCTGCCGGCGGCACATGCACGAGTTCGGCACCACCGAGGAGCAGCTGGCGATGATCGCGGTGAACGCCCGCCGAAACGCCGTGATCAACCCCAAGGGCGTGTACCGCGACCCGATGACGCTCGACGACTACTTCGCGTCGCGGATGATCACCACGCCGTTCCACCTGTTCGACTGCGACGCCCCGGTCGACGGCGCCACCGCGGTGATCGTGTCGGCCGCCGAGCACGGGGCGAACGTCGATCACCCGGTGGCCCGGGTGGAGGCGGTCGGCACCGCGCTGCGGGGCCGCCCGTCGTGGGACCAGTACGAGGACGGCACCGGAATGGCGGCCCGCGACGCCGGCGCCCACCTCTGGGAGCGCACGGACCTCACGCCGGCCGACGTCGACATCGCCGAGCTCTACGACGGGTTCAGCTTCCTGGCCATGACCTGGCTCGAGGCGCTGGGCTTCTGCGGCAAGGGCGAGTCGGGGCCGTTCGTCGAGGGCGGGTCGCGGATCGCCCTCGACGGCGACCTCCCGCTCAACACCCACGGCGGCCAGCTGTCGGCCGGGCGGCTGCACGGGTTCGGCTTCGTCCACGAGGCCTGCCTGCAGCTGCGCGGCGAGGCGGGCGAGCGCCAGGTGGTGTCGAGGAAGCGGCCCTCGGGGGTCGTGGAGGTGGCGGCCGTCGGCAACGGTGGGGGCCCCATCGCTGGCGCAATGCTCCTCTCTCGGAGCGATTAGAACGTTCTCATGACGCTGCTCATGCTGCTGGAGATGGTGGCTTCGGCCTTCGGCGACCGCGTCGCCGTCGGCCCGGCGGCGAGCGGCCTCACCTACGAGGAGCTCCTGGCCCGGGCGGGCGCGCGGCGCCTCCGTGCTCCGGCGGTGCGGGGCCCAGCACCTGGCCTTCGTGGCCGGGAGCGATCCCGCCTTCCCCACCGGGCTCTTCGCCGCCGCGTGGGCCGGGGTGCCGTTCCTCCCGCTCAACTACCGCCTGGGCGACGAGCAGCTGAGCGCACTCCTGGCGAACCACGACGACGTCGTGCTCATCACCGACGACCCCGACCGGTGCCGGGCGATGGCCGCGCACTGCTACAGCACGGCCGAGTGGCACGAGCTCACCGATCCGGCGGGTGCGGCGGCGGCCGACGTCGAGCCGTCCACCGCGGACGGCGAGGACATCGCCGTGCTCCTCTACACGAGCGGCACCACGGCGGCGCCGAAGGCCGTGGTCCTGCGCCACCGTCACCTCACCTCGTACATCATCACGTCGGTCGAGTTCGCGGGTGCCGACGACGACGAGGCGACGCTGGTGAGCGTCCCGCCGTACCACATCGCCGGCGTGGCGAACGCGGTGTCGAACGTCTACGCCGCCCGTCGCATCGTGTACCTCCCGGCCTTCACGCCGGAGTCGTGGCTCGGCACCGTGCGGGACGAGGGCATCACCCACGCGATGGTCGTGCCGACGATGCTGGCCCGAGTCGTGGAGCACCTCGGCGATGCGGCGGCCGGTTGCGACACGCTGCGCTCGCTGGCCTACGGCGGCGCTCGGATGCCGGTGACCGTGCTCGAGCGGGCGCTGGGCACCTTCCCGACCGCCGACTTCGTGAACGCCTACGGCCTCACCGAGACCAGCTCGACCATCGCCGTGCTGGGGCCGGACGACCACCGCGCCGCGATGTCGGGCGACGAGGTCGCCCGGGGGCGCCTGTCCTCGGTCGGGCGGCTCGTCCCCGGCATCGAGGTCGACGTGCGCGACGGCGAGATCTTCGTGCGCGGCGAGCAGGTGTCCGGCGAGTACCTCGGCATGGCCGCGGCTCTCGACGGCGACGGGTGGTTCCCCACGAAGGACCGGGGCTGGGTCGACGACGAGGGCTACCTCTTCATCGAGGGGCGCAGCGACGACACGATCATCCGCGGCGGCGAGAACATCGCGCCCGCCGAGATCGAGGACGTGCTGCTCACCCACCCCGCCGTGGTGCAGGCCGCCGTCGTCGGTCTGCCCGACGAGGAGTGGGGCCAGCGGCTGGCGGCCGCGGTGGTGCTGCGCCCGGGGATGCAGGCCACCGGGGACGAGCTGCGGACGTACTGCAAGGAGCGCCTCCGGTCGTCCAAGACCCCCGACCTGATCGCGTTCCGCGACGACCTCCCGATGACCGACACCGGCAAGCTCCTCCGCCGATCGGTCCTCGCCGACCTCCAGGACGCCACCTCGTGAACTTCGACCTCGGCGCGCTCGTTGCGGCGCTCGACCTCACCGAGGTCGAGCCCGGCGTGGTGGAGGGCCAGAACCTCGACATCGGCTACCACCGCGTCTTCGGCGGGCAGATCCTCGCCCAGGTGCTGGCGGCCGCCGCCGGGGCGTCGCCGGACAAGTCGGTCAAGTCGCTGCACATCCTCTTCCCGCGGGAGGGCGACACCGCCAAGCCGATGCGGTACACGGTGCAGAAGCTCCAGGACGGCCGGACCTTCGGGACGACCGAGGTGGTGGCCAGCCAGGACGGCAAGGTGATCTCCGCCGCCATCGTGTCGATGCACGCCGACGAGACGGGCCTGCACCGCACGGACGGGCCACCGCCCGCCGTCGGAGGTCCAGAGGCCGGCCGTCACGACCTCGGGGCGATGGTGCCGTGGGAGACCTGCATCGTCGGGGGCATCGACCTCGCCGCCACCGACGCCGGACCGCCCACGCTCGAGTGGTGGATGCGGACCGCCGAGGTCCCGGGCGGGCAACGCCCCCTGGTTGCACCAGGCGCTGCTCGCCCACGCCACCGACCTGACCCTCATCGGCACCGCGCTGCGCCCCTTCGACGGGATCTCCCAGGCGCAATCCACCGTGTCGCTGCACACGGCGGTGACCTCGCACACGCTCTGGTTCCACCAGCCGTTCCGGGTCGACGACTGGCTGCTGGTGGTGCAGCAGGCGCCGGCCACGGCGAACGGCCGGAGCTACGGGCGCGGCGACGTGTTCGCGGGCGACCAGCTGGTGGCGTCCTTCGCCCAGGAGGCGATGGTGCGCCAGGTGGAGCCGACGGGGTGAACGACGGCCTCCGGGTGCGACCGGACGGGCTCGCCACGGGACCGCAGGACCCGGTGCAGGGTCCTCCCGCGCGCCGCCCGGGCTCGGCGCGGCGCACGACCACGATCGACGTGCGCCGGGGTGACCCCGGTGAGGACCAGCAGATCATCGGCGTCGGCCGGGACCTCCTCACCCACGCCGACGGGACGCGTCGAGGTGGTGGACGAGGCCCGGGTCGAGGCCACCGTGTCGGCGGCCGGCACCGTCACGTCGATCACCTGCGATCCGCCGGTCCCCGCACTGGACGGTCTGGTCGGCGGGGCCGTGCGGAAGGGCCTCCGGCAGCGGGTCGACTCGCTGGCCGCTGAGCATCGGGACGGAGCCACCGTCCTCCACCAGCTCCTGGACGACTTCCCGATGGCCGCGCTGATCTCCAGCTACGGCGCCAGCCGGGAGGTCCCGGACTTCACGATGCCCCCGGGCTCGGCGGCGGGGATGACCGACCTCTGCTCGGGCTGGCGGGCCGGGGCGACGATGCTGCACCACCTCGACACGACCGGCCTGTTCCCGATCCCGCTGGGCCCGGACGCCCCGCCGCTGGCCGACGCCGCCGACCCGCTGTCCTGGCACGAGCTGCCTGAGCTGCACCGCCGGTCCATCCGCCGCACCCGCCGTCTCGACGTGGCGATCGTCGACGGCGTCGTCGAGGTCGACGTGCACTACCGCGACAGCCACCTCGGCCTGGGCGACGAGGTCGAGGACGTGCTGCACGAGTACCGCCTCGAGGTCACGGTCGACCCCGACACGCTGGTCGTGGGCTCGTCCACCGCCATCGCCCGCGTGCTGCCCTGGCCGGAGTGCCCCGGCGCACTGGCCAGCGCGGACCGGATCGTGGGCAAGGCCGTCACCGTGCTGCGCCCGCTGGTGGCCACGCGCTTCACCGGCACGAGCACCTGCTCGCACCTCAACGACTCGCTCCGCTCCCTGGCCGGCGTCCAGGCGCTCGTGGCCGCGCTGCGCTAGCCGTTCGGGCGGAGGGTCTCCTCGACGGTGATCTTCACGATGCTGTCGACCGCGGCGCGGCCGCCGAGGACGTCGCCGCCGCTGACCGAGCCGGCGCGGCGCTGCAGGAAGCCGATGACCGCCGGCGGCACCGACGCGGTGGGCGTGAGCAGGAGGACTGAGGACGTGCGGCCGACGTGGGCGCCGCCGGTGAGGGCGTCGGGGAAGTTGAGGCCCGTGGCCAGATCGAGGTGGGCGCCCGGCGCGCCGTAGCGGTCGATGGCCAGGTCGGCGAGGGCAACCGACGTCTGGTAGCGGTCGGGACCGGCGACGCGTTCGGTGGTGATGCCGAGGGCCTGCACCTGCGCCTCGACCGCGGGGGAGATGGTCCCGGTGCCGCCGGTGATCAGGACGTGCTGGATGCCCAGGTCGGTGATGGCGGCCGAGGTCGTGGCGGGCAGGGCACCCATCTCGGTCAGGAGCTGGGGGAGGTGCTGGCGGTACACGATCCCGCCGGCGGCGAGTGCGTCGGGGAAGCTGGTGCCCGACGAGAGGACCGCGGTTCGGCGCCCGCCGTCGGTGCCCACCCCGTCGGAGTCGGCGAGGGCGATCTTCGCGGCGGTCTCGTACCGGTCCACCCCGGCGACGCGGTCGACGGTGAAGCCCTTCGAGCGGAGCGAGTCCTCGACGGCCGCGCTCAGCGCGCCCTCGCCGCCGAGCAGGTGGACCGTGTCGACCCCGAGCGCCTGGAGGGCGGTCAGCGTGGCGGCGGGGACCGAGGTGCTGTTGGACAGGAGCACGGGCGCGGTGTCGAGGCCGGCGGGGAAGTTGGCGGCCAGGGCGTCGGCGAAGCTGGTGGCGCCGTCGCCGCGCGCGACGAAGGCCGAGGACGAGCTGCTGAACGTGTCCCGCGCGATCGCGGCCGCAGTGGCGAACCGGTCGGCGGCCGCGATGCGGTCGATGGTGAAGGCCGGTTGGTACCCGCGTGCGGAGATCGCGCTGGCCACGTCGTTGCGCAGCCCCGGGAGGCGCTCGTAGAGCTTGGCGCCGGGGCAGTCCGTCTTGTTGCTGTCACGGTGGCCCTGGATGTTCTTCAGCGTGACGGAGGTGCCCTCGGCCCACTTGGCGCTCGTGTTCGACCCGACGGTGACGGTGGACGAGCCGGTGGGGTCGACGCCGTGGTATCCGAGCTTGAAGGCGAGGACGTCCACCAGCGAGCTGTACGCGGGCGCCGGGACGTCGAACGCGGAGAAGTCCCCGACGAGCGCGACGCCGGTGGACACCGTGTTGAACCCGCTGGTGTGGCCACCGATCACCGGACGGCGGATGCCGCCGAAGCGCCCCTCGAAGACCTGGCCGAAGCGGTCGACGAAGAAGTTGTAGGCGATGTCGCACCAGCCGTTGGTGTGCACGTGGTAGTCGTAGATCGCGCGGAGCAACGACGCGGTCTCGCTCGCGGCGTAGGTGTTCGAGCTGACGGTGTGGTGCACCGTGGCGAGCTGGATGTCGTCCGAGTAGTCGGGCGTGCCGTCGCACTCGCCGCCCGAGTCGTCCCGCCAGGACTCGTCGGCCTGCCACTGGGCGCGGGTGATCATGGCCGGCGCCTGGGCGACCGCCATCGGCTGCAGCCCGCCCTTCACGGCGGCCCGTTCCGCCTCGGTGGGCTCGGAGTCGATGCCGTGGAGCACGACGTCGCGCGGCGTGCCGTCGGTCACGCGGAGCTGCACCTGGTCCAGGTCGCGGCCCAGGAACGCGGGTCCCGCGCTGCGCGCCGGCTGGCCCTCGGACTCGCCCGCGTCGGGGGCGTCGTCGGCCTCGAGGGTGAGCCAGCGGCCCCATCCGGCACCGTCATGGCCGCGGACCTCGAACTCGGCGGAGGGGGTCCCGGACCAGGTCACGGCGACGAGCTCGGGCCCGCCGGCCACGTGGACGGTGGCGGTGGCACCGCCGCCCAGGTCGCCGTCGGGCACCGGCGTGGTGCGCTGGTGGACCTCCGGGCCGGCCGGGTCTGACGGGTCGGTGGCGAGGGCGGAGGCGGCCGGAGCGACGGCCACGAGGAGGGTGAGCGCGAGCACCGAGCCGAGGGCGCGACGGAGCGGCTGGGGGGAAGCCATCCGTCTGTTGTACCCCGCGGCCGCAAACCCGAGGTGTCAGGCCGGTGCCCGCTACGGCTCGCGGGGGAGCCCAAGCACCCGTTCGGCGACGATGTTCCGGTTGACCTCGGTGGTGCCTCCGGCGATCGACAGCGAGCGCGAGCTGAGGAGTCCGTCGGCCCACGGCCCGGACAGCGCGGGCATGCCGAGGACGTCGACGGCGGTCACGCTGAGGGCCTGCTCGAAGCGCGACCAGGCCAGCTTGATCACGCTGCCCTCGGCCCCCGGCTGCTTCCCGGCGAGCATCGCGCCGACCGTCCGCTTGCCGAGGAGCTCGAGCAGCCGGGCCTCGGTGTAGCGGGCGGCGAGCTGGTCCCGGACCACTCGCGACTCGATCGGACGGGTCCCGTCGGACCCGGGCTCGGCGGCGGCGGCGAGCAGGCGATCGAGCTTGCGGCGGATGTTGAGGTACAGGTTGGCGACCCCGGCCCGCTCGTTGGACAGCGTGCGGGTGGCGACCGCCCAACCGTCGTCGACCTCGCCGAGGAGGGCGGACACCGGGACGCGGGCGTCGGTGAAGAACAGCTCGGCGAAGCTGTGGTCGCCCGCCATGGTGGTGATCGGGCGGGCTTCGATGCCCGGCGCCGACATGTCGACGAGGAGGCAGGTGATGCCCTTGTGCTTCGGGGCGTCCGGGTTCGTGCGCACGTAGAGCTGGCACCAGTCGGCCCGGTGGCCGTAGGAGTTCCAGGTCTTCTGGCCGTTCACCACGAAGTGGTCGCCGTCGCGGTCCGCCCGGCACCGGAGCGAGGCGAGGTCGCTCCCCGCCTCGGGCTCGGACATGCCCTGGCTCCAGATCTCGTCGCCCCGGAGCATCGGCCGGAGGTGGCGGTCCTGCTGCTCGGCCGTGCCGACCGACATGATCGCGGGAGCGATGTTGGCCACGCCGATGGCGTTCACGGGGCCGGACGCACCGGCGCGGGCCATCTCCTCGTTGTACGCGAGCTGCTCGAGCAGCCCGGCCGCTCGGCCGCCGAACCGCTCGGGCCAGGCGATCGCCCCCCAGCCCGCGTCGACCAGCTCGGCGTTCCACTCGCGGTGCGCGATGAAGGCGGCGTCGTCGGCGCCCAGGGTGTCTCCGTGGACGGCTCGGCGCCGATCCTCCGACCAGTGCTCGTCGAGCCAGCTGCGCAGCTCCTGACGCAGCTCCTCCGCTGCGTCAGGCGCGGTCATCAGCGGGTGCCACCACGCTTGACCTCGCGGTAGGGGACCTCGCGGTCGGCGGCGTGCTCGCGGGGCATGCCGAGGAGCCGCTCGCTGATGATGTTCCGCTGGATCTCGTTGCTCCCGCCCCCGAGGGACATCCCCTGGCGCCACAGCGAGTGGTCACCGAGGCCCGCTCCCGCGGTGTGGCCCTCGTCGCGGGGACCTCGTCGTTCGGGCCAGGCCACCGCACTCGCCCCGGCCAGCTCCAGCCCGATCTCGCATCGCCGCATGACGTTGGTGGCGGCCATCAGCTTCATGATCGAGCCCGCGGGCGGCGGCATGGCCCCGCTGGCCATCGCCGCGGTGAGGCGGGTGTTGAGCTGGCGGTGGACGAGCTTGCGGACATAGGCCTCGGCCACGAGCTGGCGGGCGTGGTGGTCCTCGGTTCGGCCCTGCTCTCGCACGACGTCGACGAGCAGGTTGTCTTCGTCGCCGGCGTCGTGCCCACCTGACTTGCCGCTCGTGTAGGGCGACCCGCCGCCGACGGCGAGGCGCTCGTGCACGAGCAGGCGGGAGGCGACGGCCCAGCCGTCGTCGATGTCGCCCACGACCGAGTCGACCGGGAGCGGCACGTCGTCGAAGAACTCCTGGCAGAACTCCATCGAGCCGTCGACCTGACGGATCTGCTCCACGGTCACGCCGGGCTGGTGGATCTGCATGATGAACATCGTGAGGCCCCGGTGCTTCGGGACATCCCAGTTCGTGCGGGCCAGGCACATCGCGAAGTCGGCGTCGGCCGCCCCCGAGCTCCAGATCTTCGACCCGTTGAGCACGAACACGTCGCCGTCGCGATCGGCGCGCGTGAGGCACCCGGCGAGGTCCGATCCGCCGCTCGGCTCGGAGAGGAACTGCACCCAGAGCTCCTCGCCGCTGAGCATCTTGGGGAGGTAGCGGGCCTTCTGCTCGGGGGTGCCGTAGTCGATGAGGGTGGCGGCGAGGATCCCGAAGGTGGGCACGTTCAGCGCGTAGGGCATGTCGTACGCGTAGGACTCCTCGGTGAACGCCTTCTGGTGGGCAGGGGAGAGCCCGAGGCCGCCGTACTCGGTGGGGAAGCAGATGCCGGCGAAGCCGCCCTCCCAGATCCGTCGCTGCAGGGCTCGCTCGTGATCCCACCGACCGCCTTCGGTCCGACGGGTGAGTCCTGCGATCTCCGGAGGCAGGTTGGCGGCCAGCCACTCGCGGGCCTGGTCTCGGAACTCCTCGACGGAGATCATGACGCCCGCCCGAGCTCGATGGCGGCGATGCGGTCGGCGTGCCACTCGGGGGTGCCGTAGCTGGCGCGGTCGACGGTGGCGCGGCGCAGGTACAGGTGCAGGTCGTGCTCCCAGGTGACGCCGATGCCGCCGTGGAGCTGCACGCAGTCCTGGATGAGCTCGGTCGTGTGGGGACCCACCCAGACCTTGGCCACGCTGGCCAGCTCGCCGGCCTCGGGGGCGGCGGCGCCGACGGCCTTGGCGGCGGCGGTGACGGTGGCATGGCACGCCTCGAGGTGCATCTTGTCGTCGGCCATGCGGTGCTTGAGGGCCTGGTACGACGAGAGCGGTCGGCCGAACGAGTAGCGGTCGCCGAGGTAGTCCAGGGTCATCTCGAAGCAGCGGTCGGCCGCCCCGGCGGCCTCGGCGCACACCAGCACGGCGGCGATCTGGAGCAGCCGTTCGACGTCGTCGTCGGCCCTGCCACGGGGGCCCACCACGGCCTCCGGCCCGACGCGCACGCCGTCGAAGGCCACCTCGGCGTAGCGGCGGACCAGGTCGAGCCCGCCGAGCGGAGCGATCGTGAGCCCGGCCGCGCCGGCTGGCACCAGCACGAGCGTGACGCCGTCCGCGGAGCGGACCGTGACGAGGAGGTGGGCGGCCTGGGCGCCGGCCTCGACGGGCGCGGCCACGCCGTGGAGGACCAGGTCGTCGCCGTCCGCAGTGGCCTCGATCGGTGTGGTGCCGGTCCAGGCCGCGACGGCCTCGCCCGAGACCAGCCCGGGCAGCACGGCGGCCTTCTGGTCGGCCGAGCCGCTCGCCGCGAGGGCCGCGGCGACGAGGTTCACGGGCACGAGCGGCCCGGGCCCGGCGCAGCGGCCCAGCTCCTCGGCCACGAGGACGAGGTCGAGCAGCCCGTGCTCGGAGAGGCTCCCGCCGCCGTCGGCTTCGGGCACCAGCATCCCGGTCCAGCCCAGGTCGCAGGCCTGCCGCCAGTACGCATCGCCGTAGCCGGCCGGGTCCGACTCGAGGGCTCGGACGGCGGTGATCGGGGCCTCCGCGGCGAGGAACCTCCGGGTGGTCTCGAGGTAGAGCTCCTGGTCCTCGCTCAGCTCGAGCTCCAACTCCCCGTGCCCCTCTCCGCTGCTTTCGCCGTCGCGGAGGCGAAGTGTAAGGTCTTCTAACAGCGATGTCACTTCTGAGGGGGATGCTGCGATGCCGTCCCGGAACCTGGACTTTCCGGTCTTCGACGCCGACAACCACATGTACGAGACGCGTGAGGCGCTGACCCAGTTCCTCCCGGAGTCGCACGCGGGTGTCATCGGCTACGTCGAGGTCGACGGGCGCACGAAGATCACCGTCAAGGGCCAGATCAGCAACTACATCCCGAACCCGACCTTCGATCGCGTGGCCGCCCCCGGCGCCCAGGAGGAGTACTTCAAGGTCGGCAACCCCGACGGCAAGAGCCGCCGCGAGATCATGGGCAAGGCGATCCAGGCGCCCGCCGCGTTCCGCGAGCCCGCCCCCCGCCTCGAGCTGATGGACGAGCTCGGCCTCGACCGGGCGCTCATGTGGCCGACGCTGGCCAGCCTCGTGGAGGAGCGCCTGCGCGACGACGTCGATGCGCTCCACGTCGTGGTCCACGCCCTCAACGAGTGGATGCACGAGACCTGGACCTTCAACTACGAGGACCGGATCTTCCCCACGCCGGTGATCACGCTCCCCATCGTGGAGGAGGCCATCAAGGAGCTCGAGTGGGTGGCGGAGCGGGGGGCGAAGATCATCCTCGTCCGTCCGGCGCCGGTGCCCGGGCTCCGCGGCCCCCGCTCGTTCGCGCTGCCCGAGTTCGACCCGTTCTGGGAGCTCGTGCAGGAGAAGGACATCGTCGTCGGCATGCACGCCTCCGACAGCGGCTACCAGCGCTACATCAACGAGTGGGAGGGCATCCGCGACGAGATGACCCCGTTCGCCGGCGGCTCGGGCTTCCAGGCCATCGTCGGCCACACCGGCCGAGCGATCATCGACACCATCGCGTCGGCCATCGGCCACGGGCTGTGCAGCCGGTTCCCCCGCCTCAAGATCTGCCCGGTCGAGAACGGCAGCAACTGGGTCCGCCCGCTCCTCCACGACCTCGAGTCGGCCTATGCCTTCAACCCGCACCTCTTCTCCGAGGACCCGGTGGAGGTGTTCAAGCGCAACATCTTCGTGCACCCCTTCCACGAGGAGGACCCGCGGGGGCTGGTCGAGCTCCTGGGCGCCGACAACGTGCTCTTCGGGTCCGACTTCCCCCACCCGGAGGGCATGTCCGATCCGATCAGCTTCGTGGACGACCTGAAGGGCCTCCCCGACGAGGACATCGCCAAGGTGATGGGCGGCAACATGAGCCGCCTGATGAACGTCGCCTGAGCCGGCCGTCTGCCCCGTGGCGAGCGCTCCCAGCTTCCCGAGCTTCACGCCGACCACCGGCAACCTGATCCGCGCCGCCGCAGACCGGTCGGGTGACAAGACCCTCGTCGTCCTCGGCGATCGTCGCGTGAGCTACCGCCAGGCCGAGCGCGAGTCGGCGCGGCTGGCGAAGGGCATGCTCGCCTCCGGCATCGGCAAGGGCACCCGCGTGGCGCTGCTCGCGCCCAACGGTCCCGAGTGGATCGTCGGCTGGCTGGCCGCGTCCCGCATCGGTGCCGTCGTCGCCATGCTCAACACGTACAACAAGGCGAACGAGCTGGGCCGAGTCCTGCGCCACTCCGATGCCCACGCGCTGCTCACGGTCGACGGCCACCTCGGGAACGACTACCTCGACCGGTTCGAGCAGGGCGTCGAGGGCCTGGCCACGGCCACCCACGAGCACCTGCTCCTCGAGTCGCACCCGTTCCTGCGCCGCGTGTGGACCTGGGGAGAGGGGCGCCGTCCGTGGGCGGGACCGGTCTCCGACCTGGCCGTCCGGGGCGACGGCGTGGGCGAGGGCCTGCTGCGGGCCGCCGAGGCGGAGGTCACGCCGGCCGACCCCATGGCCATCGTCTACTCGTCGGGGAGCACGGCCGACCCGAAGGGCGCCATCCACTCCCACGGAGCCGCGGTCCGCCACGCCCACAACCTGTGGCAGATGCGCGACCTCGTCGAGGACGACGTGCTCTACACGCCCATGCCGCTGTTCTGGGTCGGCGGCTTCAGCTTCACGCTGATCGCGGCGCTGCACGCGGGCGCCACGGTGGTGTTCGAGGAGCAGTTCGAGCCCGGGGCGACGCTCGAGCTCATCGAGCGGGAGCGGGTCACCCAGGTGATGGGGTGGCCGCACATGGCGAAGGCGCTGGTCGACCATCCGACGTTCAAGGACCGTGACCTGTCGGCCGTGCGCTACGGCAGCATGTCCGCGCTGCTGCCCCAGGAGCTGCAGGCCGACGCCGACGTGCCGAAGGCGAACAGCCTCGGCATGACCGAGACCCTCGGGCCGCACTCGTTCGCCAACAAGGACCCGCTGCCCGACGGCAAGGACGGGTCGTTCGGCTTCTCCGTGCCGGGGGTCGAGCACCGGATCGTGGATCCGGTCACGCTCGAGGAGGTGCCCGTCGGCGAGACCGGCGAGGTCTGGCTGCGCGGCTACAGCCTGATGCTCGGGCTCCACAAGCGCGAGCGGGACGAGGTCTTCACGCCCGACGGGTGGTATCGCACCGGCGACTCCGGCCGCTTCGACGCCGACGGGCACTTCTACTTCCTGGGCCGGATGGGCGACCTGATCAAGACGTCCGGCATGAACGTCACGCCCCGCGACGTGGAGCTCGCCCTGGAGGACCTCCCCGAGGTCGTCATGGCCTTCGTGTGCGGGATCGACCACCCCGATCGGGGCCAGGACGTCGTCGCCGCCATCGCGCTGAGCCCTGGCGAGACCCTCGACGAGGAGCAGGCTCGCAAGCGGGTGAAGGAGGAGCTGGCCTCCTACATGGTGCCGCGGCACATCGCCGTGTTCTCCGACCAGACGCAGCTGCCGTGGCTCGACTCCGGCAAGGTGGATCGCCGGCAGCTCACCGCCACCCTCGACGACCGGTTCCGGGAGGCCTGACACGCGATGCAGTTCGATCCGTACAGCCAGGAGTTCTTCGAGGACCCGTGGGACATGTACCGCTGGTTGCGGGACGAGGCCCCCTGCTACCACAACGAAGACCTCGGCTTCTGGGCCGTGTCCCGCTACGACGACTGCGTGGACGTGCTCCGCGACACCGAGACGTACACGTCGACGCGCGGCGTGTCGCTCGACCAGCTGCGCAGCGCGGCCTACTCCGGGCTGGCCGCCGAGGGCGCATCGGTGATCATGATGGACCCGCCGGCCCACGAGAAGATGCGCAAGCTGGTCAACCGGGCCTTCACCCCGCGCCGGATCGCCGAGTGGGAGCCCGTGGTGCAGTCGGTCATCGGCGGCTTCCTCGACGACCTCGCCGGCGCCGGATCGTTCGACGCGGTGCGCGACATCTCCGGCCCGTTCCCGGTGGAGGTGATCTGCGAGATCCTCGGCGTGCCCGGCCCCGACCGCCAGCAGATCCGCCACTGGACCGACGGCATGCTCGAGCGCGAGATCGGCAACCCGTTCCCCACCGACGAGGGGATCGCCGGGGCCATCGCCATGCAGCAGTACTTCCTGGCGCTGGTGGCCGAACGGCGGGTGCAATCCCAGGACCACATGATCGACCACCTCATCGCGGCGGAGGTCGAGCGGGCCGACGGCACCCCGGAGCGGCTCTCCGACAAGGAGGTCGTCCAGTTCGTGATCCTCCTCGCGGCGGCCGGGTCCGAGACCGTCACGAAGCTCGTGGGCAACGGCGTGATGACGTTCGCCGAGCACCCCGACGAGCTCCGCCGCCTCCAGGCCGACCCCTCGCTGGCCGGCTCCGCGGTGGAGGAGGTCCTGCGCTGGAAGGCGCCGTCGCACTACCAGGGGCGCTTCTCCACGGCCGCCCGCACCTTCCACGGCGAGACCATCCCGCCCGACTCCCCGGTCCTCGTCGTCACGGCGGCGGCGAACCGGGACCCTCGGGCGTACCCGGACGCCGACCGCTTCGACATCGGCCGCGCGGACGGTCCCCTCGGGATCACCTTCGGGCACGGGATCCACTACTGCATCGGCGCCCACCTGGCCCGCCTCGAGGGCAAGACCGCCTTCACCGAGATCTACCGTCGCTGGCCCGACCTCCAGGTCGACCTCGACGGCGTCCAGTACGTCCACATGGCCAACGTCGCCGGACCGTCCTCGGTCCCGGTGGCGGCCCGCTGAACCAGCCCGCTAGAGAGGAACACGTGCAGCTCAAGCCCGGAAGCCGACTCGAGAGTGCCACCTGCGACGCCCAGGTCGTGGTGGTGAAGGCCCCCAAGGACGGAGGCGACGTCGATCTGCGCTGCGGCGGCGAGCCGATGCGCGAGCTCGGCGCCGCCGGCGACCGGCTGCCCGTCTCGTTCGACGGCGACGGCACCCTCCTCGGCAAGCGCTACGCCGACGAGGAGCTCGGCCTCGAGCTGCTGGCGAGCGCGGCCGGCGCCGGCACCCTGTCGATCGGCGACGTCGCCGTCCCGATCAAGGGCGCCAAGCCCCTCCCGTCCTCCGACTGAACCTCAGCCGCAGCCGGGGCCGGTCGGGCGGTCCTTCACGGACGGGTCGACGACCTCGACGTGGACGTGCGGCCACGCCGGCAGCCCGGTGTCCTCCTCGACCTGCGAGGGGAACGGAAGCACGCGCGCGTTGGCGGCCAAGGGGGTGACCCCGCCCTCCACGCGCTGGCCCTTCGTGACGTAGAGGCCCTGGATGTGGAGGACCTTCACCTCCCAGCCCGGGTGGGCGTCGGGCTCGATCACCGCGTACTGGTCGACGTGGTCGCAGTAGAGCGTGTACGACCCCGCCCGGATGACCGTGCCGGTGACGGGGACCCGGAGCGGCCGTCCGGGCTCCACCACGATGTCCGCCGCCCCCTTCTCGGTGGTGTCGCGGTCGCGTGACTCCATCACGAACCAGCGACGGGCGCTGGTGGTCGGCCACTGCTCCTGGGCGCCGTCCTGCGCGGACTGGTGGAAGCCGACGGCCTCGACGTGGTCCGACGGGTGGTGCAGGACGATCTCGCCCACCACCGCGAACGCATTCCACTGCTGGGGCACCACCACGCGCGCCGGGTGCGGCCGCGTGGTCGACGTGGTGGTCGGCCGCGGCGTGGTCGGCCGAGGCGCGGCCGCGACCGTGACGACGGGGGCGGGCGCCGCGGTGGTGCTCGTGACGGGGACCGTCGTGGTGGTGGTCGACGAGCTGGTGGAGCTGGTGGGCGGCGGGATCGACCCGGTCAACGTCGGCTCGTCAGCCCCCCGGCTGCAGGCGACGAGCAGCAGCGCCGGCAGCACCAGCCACGCCAGCGTCCTCGTCGATCGGGTCCGCAGCACCCGACGAGTGTCGCGCAGGCGCGACATCGGTCGACGTCACCTCACGCTGGCATCGTCGTAGAGCGCGAGCTCGGCCGCGTCGGGGGCTTCGAGCTGCCGAGCCCACCGCTCGAGGTCCTCCCGCGCGATGGGCGCCGTGCCCGGGAGGGCTTGTCCGTTGCGAAGGTCGAGGCGTCTCCAGAGCTCATCGACGGGCGCCTCGAGGTAGTGCAGCTCCACCGGCACGCCCAGCGCCCGCGCCGCCCGCCGGAGCTCGTCGCGCTCCTCCCTCGCCCAGAAGCCGTTCTCGAGGATGACGCTCTGACCGAGCCCGAGGAGCTCCTGCGCCAGCCGCCAGAGCCGCTGCCTCCAGCCGGACCCGGCCCGGCTCGTCGTAGTAGTCGATGCCCAGATCGTGCTTCCACTCATCGGGGCACAGCCGCACGGCCGGCACCTCCGGCGCGAGCCGCTTGGCGAGCGTCGTCTTCCCCGACCCCGGCAACCCGCAGATCAGGATCAATCGAGCGCCGGCCATGGTCCGCGATTGTCTCAGACGTGTGCGACGGTTCTCCCCATGGGAGAGCTGGTCAGCGAGACGTTCGACTACGACGGTGGCCGCCAGGTCACGGCGTACGTCCCTTCGGAGACGCCGGAGGCGATCGTGTTCGCCGGGGACGGCCAGCTCATCGCGGCGTGGGGCGAGCTCCTCGACGGGGCGGCGGACGTGCCGACGACGCTGGTCGTCGGTGTCCACCGCCTGGAGGACGAGATGGCGCGGCTCGGCGAGTACTCACCGGTGTTCGACGCGGAGCGGTTCGCCGCGCACGAGCGGTTCTTCGTCGACGACATCGGCGAGTGGGTGAGGTCGGAGCTCGGCGTCTCGCTGGCCGCGGATCGCACCGCGGTGTTCGGGGTCTCCGCGAGCGGAGAGCTCGCGCTCGCCATCGGGCTCCGGCATCCGGACATCTACGGTGCGATCTTCTGCGCCTCGCCGGGGGCCGGCTACCAGCCGCCCGGTGACATGTCGGGCTCGCTGCCCCGCACCTACCTCGTGGCCGGCACCCTGGAACCGTTCTTCGCCGAGAACGCCACCCGCTGGGCGGACGCGCTTCGCGGCGCCGGCGGCGGATGTCGTGATGACCGAACGGATCGGCGACCACGGCGATCCGTTTTGGCGGGAGGAGCTCCCCTTGATGGTGGCGTGGGCCTTCGGCCCCTCTGCTTGACTGACCCAGGTGGAGGAGGTTCGGACTCGCCCCGCTGAGGCTGCGGACTTCACGTTCCTTGCGACGATGCTCGGCGAGGCCGCCGTCTGGAACCCCGACAAGCCGACTCCGACCGCCGACCAGGTGATGGCCGATCCGCGGTACGCGATGTACCTCGCGGGGTGGCGGAGGCCGGGCGACCACGGGTTGATCGCAGAGCAGGACGGCCCGGTGGGGGCGGCGTGGTACCGCAGGTACACCGAGGCCACCCATGGCTACGGCTTCATCGCGGAGGACGTCCCCGAGCTCTCGATCGCGGTCATCGCATCGCGCCGGCAGGAGGGGATCGGACGACAGCTCCTCGTCGGTCTCATCGAGGCCAGCGAGGCGGAGGGGCACGCGGCGCTGAGCCTCAGCGTCAATCTGAGCAATCCGGCGCGTCACCTCTACGAGTCGGTTGGCTTCCAGCAGGTCGGCAAGGCCCGCGAGACGGCTCTGACGATGATCCGCCGCGAGTCGGCGATGATGTGGCGGTGAGGCCGCGGCTCCGCATCGCCGGGACGGTGTTCAGCACTCGCGATGCCCAACGGCTGGCCGAGTTCTACGAGCGCCTGCTCGGGTGGCCTCGCGTGGCTGATGAGCCCGGTTGGGTCGTCCTCCGAACCGGCGAGACCCACCACGGCATCTCGATCCACGAGGACGCCGAGTACCTCGCCCCCACCTGGCCATCCCGCCCCGACCAGCAGCAGCAGATGGTCCACCTCGACATCGCCACGGATGATCTCGACGGAGCAGTCGCCTACGCAGTCGAGTGCGGAGCCGTCGAAGCCGACCACCAGCCGCAGGCCGGCGTCCGGGTCATGCTCGACCCGGACGGGCACCCGTTCTGCCTCTTCACCTCACCATCCTGGGACTGACGACCGCCACACCCCGGACACTGTGTGGCGCTCATGTGAGGCGATGGGTTCCGCAATCCCGAGCCGGAGGCAACCGGTTCCGCATCCGGAACTCATTGCCTCAGGTGCCGATCTGCGGAACCCATTGCCTCGCCGTAGGCGCCCGAAAACGGCCAGAGCGTGTCGTTGCCGGCTTCGCCGCCGGCTCGCCGCACGCACCTCAAGTCTCGGGCCGAGGTGATCTCAGTCGATCAGCCCGCCGTGCACCCACTCGACGAGGTCGTCGGATGCGAGCGGCCGCACTCGCGCGGCGTACCGGGCGAGGTCGGCGTCGTCGAGGAGGTCGCGCCACTGGCCGCTGGTGCCGCGGCTGAAGAACGCGACGGGGTCGATCCAATGGTCCGTACCACCAGCGGGGACGATCGTGTCTGCCCGGGTGCGCATCGACTCGAACGTTGCCGCCTGGACCAGGCCGGGCCATCGGTGCTCGTCGACGTCGATGCCGAGGTGCGCGGCCAGCTGGCGCATCTGCCCCTCCAGGTCGGCCTGCAGGTCGTCGTAGTGCAGGTGCACGACGTCGAGATCGTCGGCGACCGCCCAGAACGTCTGCAGGTGCTCCACGGTGCGCCGTAGCGACGACCCGACCTGCGTGGACGGCGTCTCGTCGTCGACCCACTGCCAGAAGCGGTCCCGCTCGCCATCAGGGCGCGGCGCTCCTGCCGGCAGCGGTCCGAGCTCGATGCCGTCGATCGCCGCCGCCTGCTCACGGGCGTCGAGGAACGCGCCGACGTCCGTGTTGTCGATGTGGTGGTCCATCGACAGGGCCACATCGCGGGGGTCACGCCCGACGCAGATGTACGTGACCGTCGGATCGTGGGGCAGCCCGTCGAGCGGTGTGTGGGTCTTGATGAAGCGGCGGTGCGTCTGGGCCTCCAGCTCCGCGAACACCTCGCGGCGGGAGCGAGTCACCATGTCGACCCACGGTGAGAGCGTGTCCAGGGGGAGCGGGAGCTCGGGTTCCTGCAGGATCAGCAGAGCGCAGATCATCTGCGTCCACGTCGTCCCGCACTTCGGCGGCGTGCTGATGATGATGTCGCCGGGGCGGAGCTCGAAGCCGTCCCAGCGATCGCTGTCGTAGACCGTCCCCTGGTAGCGGCGCACGAGCGTGAGTATCGCAGCGCGGCCGGGTCACCAGCCCGACGTGCCGGGTTCTCCCTTGAAGGGGCCGACGACCTCGTCGGTGATCCAGCCGCCGTAGAACCCGCCGGCCTGGCCCCGCGCCACCTGGCCGTCGACCTGGCACGTCACCCGCTCCGGGTAGAAGGAGACCCAGCCCGCGTACGGCGCGAACTCGGGGAACGGGTCGGGGTAGCGCCAGCCGATGGGGTCGGTCGTGCCGGCGAGGGCGACGTACTCGGCCTCGCCCTTCCACTCGCACAGCGAGCGACCACCGGCGGACACGAGCCGGTCGGGCACGACCGCCTCCGGCGGCAGGTAGAAGGCCGGAGGCTGCGACGTCTCCAGCGCACGGATGGCCGACGTGCTGGAGGCGATCGGGCCGTCCGGAGCCGAGACCTCGATCCGGCGGGCGTCCGGCACGAACACCGGCGGGCGCGGGTAGTCGAACACCGACTCCTGTCCGGGGCCGGGCTCGATCGCGAACGGCGGTCGCTCTGCTCCCGTGTTCACCCACTGCGCCCGACCCCGTCGGGCCCACTCGGGGACGTCCACCTACCCGGGCCAGGCGCCTACGCCGGCCAGGCCACCGTCTTGGTCTGCGTGAACATCTCGAGGCCCTCGATGCCGCACTGGCGGCCGATGCCCGACTGCTTGTAGCCGCCGAAGGGGGCGTCGGCGCCGTACCAGACGCCGCCGTTGAGGCCCAGGGTGCCGGTGCGGATCCGGCGGGCGACGGCCTTGGCGTGGTCGAGGTCGCCCGCGGTGATCATGCCGGACAGCCCGTAGGGGCTGTCGTTGGCGATGCGCACCGCGTCGTCCTCGTCCTCGAACGGGATCATCACGAGCACCGGGCCGAAGATCTCCTCCTGCGCCACCTGCATTCCGTTGTCGACGTCGACGAGGAGCGTGGGCTCGACGAACCACCCCTTGTCGAGGTGGGCGGGTCGCCCGCCGCCGATGGCGACGCGGGCGCCCTGGGACCGACCCGACTCGATGTAGCCGAGCACCCGCTCCCGCTGCTTCTCCGACACGACCGGGCCCATCAGGTTGCTGGCGTCGGTCGGGTCGCCGTAGGTGACGCCCTCGAACGCCGCCACCGCCAGCTCGACGGCCTCGTCGTAGCGGGACCGCGGCACCATCATGCGGGTGGGCATGGCGCAGCCCTGGCCGGCGTGGAAGCACACCATCCCGGCCCCCGCCATGGCACCGGCGAGGTCGGCGTCGTCGAGGACGAGGTTGATGGACTTGCCGCCGAGCTCGAGGAACACGGGCTTCAGCGTGGGCGCGGCGGCGGCCATGATCCGGCGGCCGGTGGCGGTGGACCCGGTGAAGGCCACCATGTCGACCAGCGGCGAGGTGGTGAGCACCTCCCCGACGAGGTGGTCCGACGACACGACGATGTTCACGACACCCGGGGGGAAGTCGGTCTGCTCGGCGATGATGCGGCCGATGCGGGTGGCGTTCCACGGCGTGTCCGGGGCCGGCTTCAGGACGCAGGTGTTGCCCATGGCGAGCACCGGGCCGAGCTTGTTGAGGATGATCTCGATCGGGAAGTTCCAGGGCACGATCACCCCGACGACCCCGATCGGCTCCTTCCACACCTCGCGCTCGCTCTCGCCGATCCCGAGGGCGTCCTTCGGGCCGAGGGCCCGGCTCCACTGGAACGAGTCGATCTGCTCGACCGGCCAGGTGAGGCCCTCGCGCAGGGGGGCGTCGAGCTGCGGACCGTAGGTGGCGAGCACGGGGCAGCCGACCTCGGCCACGAGCTCGGCCCGCAGGTCCTCCCGCTCGGCCTCCAGCGCCGCCTGCAGCTGGAGGATGCAGCGCTTGCGGAGCTCGGCGTCGGTGGACCACGACGTCTCGTCGAAGGCCCGACGGGCGGCGGCCACGGCCGCTTCCATGTCCGCCGCGGTGGCGTCGGCGGTGACGCCGAGCACCTCCTCGGTGGCGGGGTTGATGTTGTCGAACGTCGCCCCGCCGCTGGCCTCGACCAGCTTCCCGTCGATCAGCAGACGGGCTTCTCCAGCTACCACACCAGCTCCAGGTTCTCGACGGCCCGCAGCCCCTGCGTGTACAGGAGCTCCACACCTTCGCGCAGCCGGTAGTCGGGGATCGCCGCGTGCCACTCCTCGAGGGCCACGCGCAGCTCCATGCGGGCGAGGTGGGACCCGAGGCACCGGTGGGCGCCGCCGCCGAAGGCCAGGTGGCGGTTCTCCTCGCGGTCGAAGTCGATGGTGTCGGGCTCGGACCACACGCGCTCGTCGACGTTGGCCGACCCGAGCAGCACGGACACGACCTTGCCCTTGGCCACCGGGCAGCCGCCGATCTCCGTGTCCTCGGTGGCGACCCGCACCACGCCCTGGACCGGGGTCTCCCAGCGGAGCATCTCCTCGATGGCGTGCTGGATGAGCGACGGGTCGTCGACGAGCTGCTGCCGGCGCTCCGGGTGCTGGGCGAGGTAGCTGAACATGCAGTCGAGCGATGCCGTCACCGTGTCGAGGCCGGCGAGGAAGAAGAGGTAGCCGATGTCGAGCACGTCGTCGTTGGTGAGGCGGTGGCCGTCGACCTCGGCGTCGAGGAACATCGACAGGAAGTCGTCCTGGCGCTGGTCCATCCGCTCGTCGATGGCCTCCTGCAGCACGGCGTAGATCTGGGAGCCGACCTCGAGCGTGTAGGCGACCCGCTCCTCGCTCGTCTTCACGGGAGGGCGGATGATGCCGTTCTTGAGCTCGATGAACTCCTTCGACCGGTTCAGCGGGAGGCCGAGCAGCTGGAGGAAGACCGTGGTCGGCAGGACCTCGGCGATGGCGTCGTGGAAGTTGCACCCGCCCGTGTCCTTCACCGAGTCGACGAGCCCGCGCACGAGCGCTCGGGTCGCCGGCTCCAGCAGGTGGATCTGCTTCGGGGCGAAGATCGGGTCGAGGAGCTTGCGGAAGTTCTTGTGGTGCGGCGGGTCGATCTGGAGGGGGATCAGGGGCCGGATCTGGCCGATGATCACCGCGTCGATGCCGGAGCTGAACACCTCGGGGTGCTGCAGGACGTGGCGGACGTCGGCGTCGCCGCCGACCACGACCATCGTCTCGCTCACCTCGACGAGGGGCCCGGTGTCGCGCAGCGCCTTGAAGAGGGGCTGCGGGTGGGCCAGATCGTGTGGGTCCACGTCCCCACCGAGATCCATCAGGTCGGACATCAGGCGGAGTCCGCCGCGCGCACGGAGGTCTTCTCGGCGGGGACGATGGGCGGCGCTTCCTTCCAGAGGGGGATGCCGTCCTCCGGCCGCGCCGCCGGGAACCCGTCCTCGTGGAGGCCGCGCCAGTGCGAGTGGTTCAGCTGGTGCAGCGTGAAGCACGCCTGGAGCGAGTTGTAGAAGCCCTGGTTGTCCTGGGTCTGGTTCACCGACTCCTTGATGAGGAGCGCGGCCATCGTGGGGACCTTCGCGATGCGGCGGGCGAACTCCAGCGTCTTCTCGTCGAGCTCGTCGCGGGGGAAGACCTTCGAGACCATGCCGAGGCGGTGGGCCTCGTGGACGTCGAGGCTGTCGCCCGTGAGCATGAGCTCCTTGGTCTTGCGGGCGCCGAACTCCCACGGGTGGGCGAAGTACTCGAGGCCGCACATGCCGAGGCGGGTGCCGACGACGTCGGCGAACACCGCGTCGTCGGACCCGACGATCAGGTCGCAGGACCAGAGCAGCATCAGGCCGGCCGAGAAGATCGAGCCCTGCACCTGGGCGATGGTGATCTTGCGGAGGTTCCGCCAGCGGAGCGTGTTCTGGAAGTAGTAGTGCCACTCCTGGAGCATCTGCTCCTCGGCGCCCTCGCGGGTGGCGCCGTTGATCTGCCTCGTCGGGTGGCTCGCGTACTCCTCCATCGACACCTTCGAGCCCATGTCGTGACCCGAGGAGAAGAGGGGACCGGTGCCGCCGAGGATCACCACGCGGCACGCGTCGTCGGCCTCGGCTCGGAGGAAGGCCTCGTCGAGCTCGACCAGGAGCCCGCGGTTCTGGGCGTTCCTCGCGTCCGGACGGTCCAGCATGATCCGGACGATCGCGCCGTCGTCGAACGACTCGTACTGCAGGAACTCGTACTCGGTCACCAGGTCTCCCCCTCGAACATGACGTGAGTGTCAGATACTACGCTCCGCCGCCATGAGGATCGAAGTGGACCGCGAGCGCTGCACCGGCCACGGGCGCTGCTGGACCCTCGCCCCGGAGACGTTCGATGCCGACGACGACGGCTACTGCGCCACCACGTCCGTCGAGGTCGACGACGCCGACGAGGCCGCGGTGGCCGCCGCCCTCCGCGGCGTCCGCAGCTGCCCCGAGCACGCGATCCGTGCTTCTGAGTAGCGCCCGCCGACCGTGACGGCAGGCGTGGGGCGGGGAGAGGGCGGACAGGGCGGCGTCGGCGGCGCGCTCGGTGGCCAGCTTGGCGCCGCGGCCCATGCGCACGAGGTCCGGGATGCTGCCCGGGTGGCGCACCAGGTAGCGGGCCACCGCCTTCAGGTCGGGGGTGCCGTCCTGCTTGCTGAGGTGGAAGACCTCGTCGGTGACGCTGCCGTCGGTGGCGCGGTCGCTGATGGCCCGGAAGACCGTCCACGGGACGCCGTGGTCCTCGCAGGCGAGCGCGATCGCAGCGGTCTCCATGTCGAGCGACACGACGCCCTTCGCCCGCAGCGCCGGTAGCTCCGACGCCGCGGTGATCACGTCGGTGGTCCACATGGCGCCGCGGACCTCGCCCGGTCCGAGCAGCAGGTGGCGGTGCTCGCGACCGGTGGCGTGGTCGATCACCCGCTCGGGCAGCACGACCTCGCCGATCGGGGTCTCGTCGTCCACCGCGCCCGTGATGCCGACGACCACGACCTGGGTGGGGGTGACGGCCCGGAACAGCCGGGCCATGCCGGCGGCAGCCAGCTGCGTGCCCATGCCGGTGACCAGCGCGACCACCGGCCGGCCGTCGGCCAGCGTGCCCACGCGGCCGGGCCCGCCGCCGAGGTCCGCCGTCCTCAGGCCGAGGCGGCGCGTGAGGGGCTTGAGCTCCATCGGCATCGCGCACACGAGGGCGATGGGGGATGCGGGGGTGGTCTCGGTCATGGCTCTACCTCGACGGGTCGATCGCCACCTTGATCGCGCCAGTGTGCTCCTGCTCGGCGATCGTGTGGAAGGCCTGCTGCCACTCCGAGAGCCCGAACGTGTGGGTGAGGAGGCCGGTCAGGTCGATGCGGCCGGAGGCGGCGAGGTCGAGGTAGTGCTCGATGCCGTGCTTGCGCACGCCCTCGACCTCCTCCACGCCGAACGCGTTGGAGCCGACCCAGGTGATCTCCTTGAAGTACAGCGGGCTCCACTCCCAGCGGCCCGGGACCGTGACGCCGCTCTTCACGAGCGTTCCCCGGGCGGCCAGCACGCGGACGCCAACCTCGAACGTCTCCGGCTTGGCGATCGTGTCGTAGACCACGTGGATCCCGCCGGGGTGGCACATGGGGATGCCCTCGAGGCCCTCCATGGTCGGCTTGAGCACCCCTCCCGACCACGCGGCCAGGGTCTCGACCATCTCGAGCTTCGAGGCGAGGCGGAACACGCGGTGGGCGCCGAGCCGTTCGGCCAGCGCGGCCTGTGCGTCCCAGCGGGCCACCACGCCGACCTCGACGTCGGGGTGGAGGGCGCGGAGGATCGCGACCGCGCACGACCCGAGCGCGCCGGCGCCCCAGACGAGCACCCGGCCGCCGGCGGGCGGCGGGTGGCGGGTGACGCTGTGGAGCGACACGGCGAAGGGGTCGGCGAAGATGGCGTGCTCGTCGTCGACGCCCGCCGGCACCGCGAAGAGCATCGACGAGTGGGCGGGAAGGAGCTCGGCGTACCCGCCGGTCGCGTCGCTCGAGACCCCGGTGTGCAGGCCGGGGCTGATGTCGCCGGTGGTGAAGCTCCAGCACAGGCTCAGGTCGCCGGCCGCGCAGGCGGGGCACAGCGGGTGGATGCCGCGCGGCGCGCAGGACAGCCACGGGTTGAGCACGACCCGCTGCCCGATCTCGAACCCCGACGCCTCGGGGCCGAGCGAGGCGACCTCGGCCACCACCTCGTGCCCGAGCACCTGCGGGAACGAGCACAGTCCGCTCATCGCGCTGTCGCTGTCGCCCTCGAAGTCGAGCAGGACCTGCTTCGAGTCCGAGCCGCAGATCCCCGTGAGGAGCGGGCGGACCACGAGCCAGTCGGGGCGCAGCGGGGTGGCGTCGGGGAGGTCGACCAGCGCGCACGGCGACGACGCCAGGTTCTGGGCGAGCGGCCCGCTGCCGGCGGGCACGTCCCAGGGCTGCGGGCGGGTGCCGTAGAGGAGGGCCCTCACCGGGCACCCGCGGCGCGCGTGGCGTCCCGCTTCGCCTGATCGTGCGCCACCTCGCGCCGCATGCTGCGAGCGGTGCCCCAGCGGAAGAGGCGGGGGAGGAGATGGCGCACCGGCACCGCCGGCCGGAGCATCCCGGGCACGTAGCGCTCGAGCTGTCCGCGCTCCACGGCTCGGATCACCGCGCGCGCGACGTCCTCCGGTGGCACCGGCTTGGGGCTCTTCCGGTCGTACGCGTGGCCCCGCCGCTCCCCGAACTCGGTGGCCACCGGGCCGGGGTTGATGATCGAGACGCCGATCCCGTACGGGCCGAGCTCGGTCACGAGCGCCTCCGCGAGACCGACGTTGGCGAACTTCGACGCCGCGTAGACGGACTCGAACGGGGTGCCGATCCGGCCGGCGATGGAGCCCATCGACACGAGGTGGCCTCGTCGGCGCTCGATCATGCCGGGCACCACGGCCCGCAGCGCGTGGATCTGGCCGAGCACGTTCACCCGGATCACCTGATCGACCTCTTCCGCCGTGACGTCGGCGAAGGCGCCGTACTGACCGATGCCGGCGTTGGCCACGAGGACGTCGGTCGGGCCGAGCTCGTCCTCGAGCCGGGCGATGGCGGCGGCGACCGCGGGGCCGTCGGACACGTCGGCCACGGCGTAGGCGCCCGCGCCACCGGCAGGGCGAGCTCGACGCGCGTGAGCACCCGCTGGAGGTCGCCTTCGTCCCGCGCGATCAGGCCGACCCGCGCGCCGCGGGCGGCGGCCGCGACCGCCGTGGCGGCACCGATGCCCCGTGAGGCGCCGGTGATGATCGCGGTGGACCCGTCCCACCGCAGGCGATGTCCCCCCACGTGCGTCTCCCGCAGCCCCTTCGTCTCGGCGACGTAGACTAACAGTCGTGTCAGATTCCCGGGAGGGCCCCGAGGTCACCGTCGGGATCGACATCGGCACCACCTCGGTGAAGGCCGTGGCCGTCGACGAGGACGGCACCGTGCGGGCCCGGGCCCGCGTGCCGCACCCGGTGTCGGTGCCCGAGCTGGGTTCGTTCGTGCACGACGTGGACCAGGCCTGGCGGGACGACGTCGTGTCCGCGCTGGGTCAGGTGGCCGGCGGCGGCCGGGTCGCCGCGGTGGCCGTGTCGGCCATGGTCCCGTCGATGGCCGCGGTCGATGGCTCCGGGCGGGCGCTGAGCCCTGGCCTCCTCTACGGCGATCGGCGGGGGAGCGCGACGACCACGACGTCGCGCAGGCCGGCGACCAGGGAGAGCTGCTCGCGTTCCTCGCCTGGTTGGCCGAGGCCCACCCGCAGGCGGCGGGCTACTGGCCGGCCCAGGCGGTGGCCAACCACGCGCTGACGGGCCGCGGTGCCATCGACACGATGACCGCGATGACCGGCGTGCCGTTGTACGGCCGCCGTGGCTGGGACGAGGAGCTCGCCGCCGGAGCGGGGGCCAGCGTCACCGAGCTGCCCGAGATCCTCCGAGGGAACGACGCGGCCGGGAAGGTCCTCGACGACCTCCCCGCGGCGGGCGCGCTGGTCGGCGGCGGCGCCATCGATGCGCTGGCCGAGCAGCTCGTGGCGGGGGCCGAGCGAGCTCGGCGACGTGCAGGTGCTGTGCGGCACCACGCTCATCACCTGGGGCGTGGTCGGGGAGTGGACGGAGGTCGACGGCCTCTGGACCATCCCGCACACCGTCCCGGAGCGGGTGCTCGTCGGAGGGCCGAGCAACGCCGGCGGCCTCTTCCTCGACCGCGCCCGGCGCTGGACGGGGTCACCCGACCCGTCGGAGCTCGACGCGGTCGCGCCGGGCGACCTGCCGGTCTGGCTGCCGTACGTGCGGGGCGAGCGGGTGCCCCTGCATCGGCGCGACCTGCGAGCGGGGGTCCACGACGTGGCGGTGCACCACGAGCCCGCCCACCTGCTGCGGGCGGCCTACGAGGCGGCCGGCTTCGTGGTCCGCCACCACCTCGACCTCGCGTCCGCGGCCGGGCTCGTTCCCACGCGGATCGTCGCCACGGGCGGCGGGACGCAGGTCCCGCACTGGATGCAGGCGTTGGCCGACTGCACCGGCCTCCCCGTCGAGGTCGCCGCGGTCCCCGAGGGC
Organism: uncultured Microthrixaceae bacterium; assembly: GCA_963727905.1. GTDB lineage: Bacteria > Actinomycetota > Acidimicrobiia > Acidimicrobiales > VFJN01 > VFJN01. Next base: position 123,537 of record CAVSIC010000001.1, on the reverse strand, counting down.
GCCGCGTTGGGGGCGGCGTTCATCGCCCGCTGCACCGCGGGCCTCGACTCCGACATCACCGAAGCGAAGCGGTGGGCGGCGACGTCGCACACCGTCGAGCCCGATCCGACGTGGGTCGAGGCAACGCAACCCCGCTACGAGCGATTCCGCCAGCTCACGGCGTCTGCTGTCACCTGATCCCGCCCCCTGGGCGGAGATCGGTGACACCTGGTCAGAACAGGTACTCGAAGTGCTGGAGCTCGAGCATGACGGGCAGGCGGTACCGCACGTAGAAGCTGTGGAGGCGGAGCGCCCCGACGTACTCCTCCACGCTGGGCTCGATGAGGTCGACCTCGTCGGGGAGCTTCGCCTTCCACGCGGCGGCGCGCCGGGCGACCTCCTCGAAGTCGTCGAGTGGTGGCGACGGACAGGCCCACGTGGTCCATGCGGGGCGCGGTCATCGGGGAGTCGTCGCTGACGATGAAGACGAACTGCTCGTGGCTGTGGGCGCGCAGCACGAGCTGGGCGCGGTCCTTCGTGAGCTCCGGGTACTCCTCGAACCCGAAGACGTCGCCGTAGAAGTCCTGGATGGCCTGCCGGCCGTCGGCGTCGAGGGCGTCGGCGGCGACCGACACGGCGAGGTGGTTGAACCTCGGCGGCTTGGCGAACGGGGGTCCGGTCACGGGCGTACGAGCACCTTTCCGGCCAGGCGGCCGTCGGCGAGTCCCTGCATGGCGTCGAGGAGGCCGTCGAGCCCGACCTCGCCCGGCTCGAGCAGCGCGTCGACGGGGAGCGCGCCCGAGGCGAGGAGGTCGAGCGACTCGTCGAAGCCGCCGAGCGAGTAGGTGAAGGCCCCGGTGATCACCAGCTCGTTGAGCAGGATGCGGTTGGGGTCGAAGCGGGGCGGCTCGATGCCGGCGCCGACGAGGACGAGCGTCCCGGCCCGGACGAGCTGGGCCAGCCCGGCCTCCATGGCGGCGGCCTTGCCGGAGCACTCGAGCACGACGTCGACGGCGTCGTCGACCACCAGCCCCGGTTCGGCGATGGACGGCACGACGAGCTCGGCGGGGTGGATCACCCGGGTGGCGCCGACGGCGGCGGCCAGGGCCTGGCGCCGCTCGCCGGGCTCGGCGCACACGACGTGGTCGACGCCCTTGGCCCGCAGCGCGGCGATGGTGAGCGCGCCGATGGGGCCGGCGCCCAGCACGAGCGCCCGCTGCCCGGCCACGACGCCCGACTGCCGGATGCCGTGCAGGGCCACCGCCAGCGGCTCGGCCAGCGCGGCGGCCCGCGGGTCCAGCCCCTCGGGCATCGGGAGCAGCTCGGAGCCCGGCGCCACCTTGTAGGTCGCGAAGGCGCCCTGCTCGAGTCCGATGCCCGGGGTGTCGCGGGCATCGCACAGCGACGGACGGCCGGCGAGGCAGGAGGGGCAGGCCCCGCAGCGGGTCATCGGCCCGCCCACCACGACGTCGCCCACGCCCCAGTCGGCCACGGCCCCGCCCACGGCGGCCACCCGGCCGATCCACTCGTGGCCCTGCCAGCTGCCTCGGGCCCCCCAGCCCTCGAGGACCATGTGGAGGTCGCTGCCGCAGATGCCGCACAGATCGACCTCGACCAGCACGTCGTGATCGCCGACGGGCGGCACCTCGACGTCTTCGACCGTGATCCGCCCGGGACCGGCCAGCACGGCGGCGGCCATGCGCCGGGGGAGCTCCTGTTCTTCTGACACTCGTGTCACTATTCTCCGCGAGCCGCCTGGATGCAACGGGCGGTGCTCGGCGCCCTGCGATGCTGGGAACCGACCGACGCGGCCGAACGGACGTCGCAGGACGATGGGGGAGGTGCCGAGGATGGGGGGAGGTCGCCGTCGGGCGCTGCGACGCATCTGCCTCGGCTCCTCGGCCATCTGCGTCGTCCTCTCGATCGCCCTCCCGGCCCTGGCCCAGGACGAGGCACCGGGCGGCCCGGCGGTGTGGAGCGGCAACGCGGTCACCGTGGGGGCGTCGTTCTCCGTGGATCGCGACGGCCTGCTGCCGGTCCCGAACGCGGTGCGCATCACCGCCCTCGACGGGCTGTCGCAGTACGACACCGACCTCCAGACCGCCCGCGCCTCGGTGCTGTACCCGGGTGAGGGGGTGCTCCAGGGGCCGAACCTCGTGTGCGGCACCTTCGGCGGCATGTTCCCGCCTGAGGCCAAGCCGATCCTGGACCTCTGCGCGACGTACGACTACCCGCTGAGCGTGGTGGCCGACGGCAGCAACCCCGACCGCCAGACCATCGGATCCACGCGGCTGGGCAAGCTCACCGACCCGATCTCGGCGGACGGCTTCTACGCCCGGGCCCACGCCGACGTCGAGGAGACCTCCAGCGACGCGGTCATCGAGGACCTCCGAGTGATCGGGCTGCCGGTGCTCGACGTCCTGCAGCTCGTGCCGCTCCAGGACCTGCAGCTCGACACCTCGGTGGCCAACGTGGAGAGCGCGAAGGGCACGACCCGCCAGCGGATCGACGACGAGGGCCGACTGGTCGTCGAGGCCACCTCGACGCTCTCGGGCATCAAGCTCGTCGGCGGCCTCATCCGCATCGGCTCGCTCGTGTCCACCTCCCGGATCACCGACGACGGCGCCGGCAAGCGCACCTCCGACGCCTCGGTCGACGCCACGGGCGTCACGGTCGCCGGCGTCCCGGCCCGCATCACGGAGGACGGGCTGCTCCTCGGCTCGCCTTCGGGTGCCTCCGGGCCGCTCCAGCAGCTGCTCATCGACGCGCTCCGGCCGCTCCTCGACGGGCTCGGCGTGAAGCTCTCGGTCCTGGAGACCGTCGAGAGCACCGACGAGCGGGGCCAGGCGGTCGCCAGCGCGGCGGGCCTCCTCCTCGAGATCAACCTCAACGCCTCCGGGCTGCCCACGCTCCCCGGACCGCTCGGTGACATCGACCCCAACGGCACCTACGTCGGCAACGTGCAGCTCGGCCGCACCGAGGCGTCCGGCACGGCGTCGATCTTCGATCCCGATGCCGTCCCCGTCGACGAGGGCGTCGACCTCGGCACGACCGGCGGCGACTTCTCCACCGACGTCGGCCTCGACCTGCCGAACAGCAGCCCCGTCCTGCCCGGCGACGAGATGAGCCCCACCGGCCCCCAGGCCCCGGCGCGGTCGTCCACCGACCTCTTCGGCGGCCGTCTCGAGCTGCTCTACGCCGCCTTCGCCCTCGCCGTGCTGGGGCTGTGCATCGCACCGCGCCTCACGGTTCCCGCCCGATTCCCCGGACCTCCCGCCTGATCGAAGGAGTGCCCATGCCCAACGACGCCGATCGGTCCCACGACCCCGACCAGGACGCGGACCCCCGCGAGCTCTGGCGCTGGGTCGGCGCGGCCGTCCGCCCCTGGCTGGGGTGGATCCTCATCGCCGCGGGGGCCCTGCTGATGCTCCTCGGCTACTTCGGGGTGTCTCGCGAGGCCCAGCCCGGCAAGCAGATCCCGTACCTGGTGTCGGGCGGCGTGGGCGGCATGTTCCTCGCCGTCCTCGGCGCCTACTTCCTCGGCACGCAGGAGCTCCGGCGCGACAGCGGCCGCCTCGACCGCCTCGAGGGCATGGTCGAGGACCTGCACGGCGCGCTGCTCCGCCGGCCCGACGCACCGGACCTCACCGCCAACGGCGCGGCCGCCGTGTCGGCCGAGGCCGAGGGCCCGTCCCGCCGGGTGGTGGCCATGGAGGGCGGCGACCTGTTCCACCGGGTCACCTGCCGCCTCGTGCAGGGCAAGGACGGCACCACGATGACGCCGGCCGCCGCCAAGAAGCAGGGCCTCGAGCCCTGCCCGGCCTGCGCGCCCGCCGCGGTCCGGGCCGGCTGAGCGGGGGCCGCGGTGTTCTACGTCCAGATCGCGCTGCTCGGGGTCGTCTTCGGCAGCCTCTACGCGCTCTCGGCGTCGGGCATCGTCCTCACCTACACGGCCACCGGCGTCTTCAACATCGCCCACTTCTCGATCGCGCTGCTGGCTGGGTACCTCGGGTGGCAGCTGAGCGGCGTCTGGGGGCTGCCGCTGTTCCTCGTGGTCCCCATCGTGCTGGTGGTGTGCGGGCCCCTGATGGGCCTCGTGCTCGAGCGGGTCGTCTTCCGGCCCCTGCAGGTCCGCAGAGCGTCGAGCTCCGAGCGCCTGGTGGCCGCGCTCGGCGTCTCCGTCGTGGTCCTCGCGATCATCAACGTGATCTGGGGGCCCGGGGTGCAGGGCACGCCCGATGAGCCGGTGCCGCGGCTCTTCGGGCTCCACCCGTACGAGCTCGGCTCGATCCGGCTCGACAGCGAGCAGCTCGGGATGTTCTGCACGGTCCTCGTCGTGGCGGGGCTGCTCTACCTCCTGTTCCAGCGGACCTTCCTCGGCACGTCGATCCGCGCGGTCGTCGATCGGCGGGAGCTGGCCGAGCTGGCCGCGATCGACACCAACCGCGTGTCGCAGGCCGCGTGGGGCCTCGGATGCACGCTCGCCGCGCTGTCGGGCCTGATCATCCCGCAGGGCACCCTCGAGCCGACCAAGGTCATCTTCTTCGGCATCGAGACGTTCTCGGTGGCGGTGGTCGCCCGGCTCACGAGCATCCCGCGGGCGATCCTGTTCGGGTTCCTGGTGATGGGCCTGGGCCGAGCCCTCATGGACAACTTCGAGCCGTTCGGCGACACCGGCGCGGCGGCCGACACCTACCAGGCCGTGGTGCTGAACCTCTCGAGCATCGTCCTGTTCCTCGTCCTCGTCCTCTACCGGCGGCTCGACGAGGTGGGCGACACCGGCACCACGGCGAGCGGGCTGGTGGTGGGCGCGCTCGGTCGCCGGACCAGCAAGAGCGGGGTGGTGGTCGCCCTCTTCTCGGGAGCCGTGGCGGTCGCCGCTCCGGCGTTCCTGGGAGCCACGGACCTGCGCCTCGCCCAGACGGTGATCGCCCTCTCGGTGATCTTCGTCTCGATCGTGTGCATCACCGGCTTCTCCGGGCATCTCACGCTCGGCCAGGCGTCGATCGCCGGCCTGGGAGCGTTCTTCACCGCCCGGGCCTACAACGGCATGGGCATCGGGATCGGGTCGGCGCACGTCACGCTGCAGCTCCCGGTGCTCGGAGCGATGGTCGTCGGCGCGGTGGCGTCGATGCTGGCCGGGCTCGCCGCCGGCTACCCGGCCCTCCGTCGGAAGGGGCTGTTCCTCGGTCTCACCACGCTCGGCCTGGCGCTGGTGATCGACCGGTTCGTCTTCAACACGCGCCTGTTCATCGGGCCGCCGGGCTCCCTCCGGACCGTCCGGCCGCACCTGTTCGGCTGGGACCTCCGCGGCGACACCGCCTTCTACTTCTACGAGCTCGCGGTCCTCGCCCTCGCGCTCTTCGTCGCCCACAACCTGCGCAGCGGCCGGCTGGGCCGCGTGATGGCCGCGATGCGCGACTCGGAGACGGCGTCGCAGTCGATCGGCATCCGGCTGCGGCGAGCGAAGCTCTTCGTGTTCGGCGTCTCGTCGGCCATGGCCGGCATCGGCGGGGCACTGCTCACCCAGTCCGACGAGAACTGGGACGTCAACACGTTCAACCCGATCTTCGGGCTCTTCTGGTTCACCGCCGTGGTCGTGTGCGGCGTGTCCAGCATCCAGGGCGGGATCCTCGCCGCGGTGCTCTACGTCCTGATCCCGAGATGGCTCGGCACCGACCTGCAGAGCGCCATCGGCGTGTTCGGGCTGGGCGCCGTCTTCCTCGGTCGTCTGCCGGGCGGGGTCGTGGCCCAGGGCCAGCGGGCTGGGTCGCGTGCTCCGGGCCCGGCTCGAGGAGCAGCACCGGCTGGCGAAGCAGCCGCCGGCTCCGCCCGCACCCGCCCCCGTGCCCACCGCGTTCGCGGAGCGCGTCCTCGCCGATCGGGACGGGCGATGACCGACCCCGTCCTCGAGGCCGAGGACATCACCGTGCGCTTCGGCGGCCTCACCGCGGTGGACGAGGCCTCGCTCGCCGTGGCCCCCGGCACCGTCACCTCGCTGATCGGACCGAACGGCGCCGGCAAGACCACGCTGTTCGACGCCCTCACCGGCCTGCGGCAGCCCGAGCAGGGTCGGGTGCGCATCGGCGGCCGCGACGTCACCGGCGCCGGTCCCGCCGATCGGGCGGCGCTCGGCCTCGCCCGCACGTTCCAGCGGCTCGAGGTCTTCTCCGGCATGACCGTGTTCGAGAACCTTCAGGTCGCGGCCGAGGCGGCGTCGCCCGGGCGGACCTTCACCGGCCTGTTCCGCCTGCGCCACCGGCCCGAGCGGGCCATCGTCGACCAGGTCGAGGCGGTGCTCGACCAGGTGGGCCTGTGGGAGCACCGCCACCAGCCCGCCGGCGCGCTCAGCACCGGCGTGCTGCGCCTCGTGGAGCTCGGCCGGGCCCTCTGCACCGAGCCGTCGGTGCTGCTGCTCGACGAGCCGAGCAGCGGGCTCGACTCCAACGAGGCCCAGGCGTTCCAGGGCGTGCTGCGGGACGTCGCCGCCACCGGGACGGGCATCCTCCTCGTGGAGCACGACGTCGAGCTCGTGATGGCGCTGTCGTCGAAGGTCTACGTGCTCGACTTCGGCGTGGTGATCGCGAGCGGCCGGCCGGCGCAGATCGCGGAGGACCCGCGCGTGCGCGAGGCGTACCTGGGCGTCCCCGCCGAGGAGGGGTCGCGATGACCGCCTCGCTCCAGCTCGACGGGGTCTGGGCGGGCTACGGGCGGATCCAGGTCCTGCGAGGCCTCAGCCTCGAGGTGCCGGCCGGTTCGGTCGTGGCGCTCCTCGGGCCGAACGGCGTGGGCAAGACGACCACCCTGCGCGCCATCTCGGGGCTGCTGCCGGTGAGCGAGGGCTCGATCCGCCTCGACGGCCGGCGCATCGACAACCGCCGGCCGAGCACCATCGCCGCGAGGGGCGTGGTCCTCGTGCCGGAGGGGCGGGGCGTGTTCCCGTCGCTCACCGTGCAGGACAACCTCCGCGTGAGCCATCGGAGCGCTCCACCGGGGTCGGTCGACCCGTGGCCCGAGTGGCTCGAGGAGATCACCACGGTCTTCCCCCGCCTCGGTCAGCGGCTGAGCCAGATCGCCGGCTCGCTGTCCGGCGGCGAGCAGCAGATGCTCTCGGTGGCCCGGGCGCTGGTCGGCGATCCGGACGTCGTGATGTTCGACGAGCTGTCGATGGGCCTCGCCCCGCTCGTGGTGGCCGAGCTGTTCGAGAAGGTGGCCGAGCTGCGCGACCAGGGACGGACCGTGGTCCTCGTCGAGCAGTACCTGACCTACGCCCTCGAGCTGGCGGACCTCTGCTACGTGCTGGCCAAGGGCGAGGTGGCCTGGGCCGGCGATCCCGGCGAGCTCCGGGCCAGCCCGACCGCGGCCGCCCTGCTCGGCCCGGTCTGACCCGCTTCTAGTTGCCCTGCTCCAGCGCGGTGACGGAGTAGTTCTTCGCGTCGTCGTAGCAGACCGGGAACGGGCTGGCGAGGAACCAGCCCTTGCCGTCCTGGTACCGGGAGATCGTCGTGCAACCGCGGATCGTCGGCTTGCTGAAGTCCCACGGCTTCCAGTCGAGGCCCCAGTAGAGGCCGTTGGCGGTGTAGTCGTCGAGGCTGTTCAACCAGGCGATGAGGCCCTTGCGGGTGGGGGCCGGGCCCATGCTCTTGATGCCCTCGGCGACCATCTGGCCCTGGGCCCACGCCTCGAGCGCCCACTCGTGCAGCGGCTTGCCCGGCTGGTACTTGGCGTAGGCGGCCCGGAACGCGGCGACCTCGGCGTTCGAGGTGAGGTCGTACGGGAGCGTGTTGGTGGGGATGTACACGCTGTTGCGGCAGGTGTCGTTGTACGAGTTCTTCACGTTGTCGCCCATCGACACGACCGTGGAGACCTTCGCGGTGACCTTGAAGCCGCGGCGCTGCATGGCGTCGCAGAGCTTCCGGTTGGCGCCGTCGTCGGTGGCGTCGAGCACCAGCTGGGTGCCCTTCTGCTGCATCGTGGCCACCGCCTGGTCGAAGCTCGGGGCCACGAACGACACGGTGAAGGTCTCGACCTCGAAGCCCTCGAGGCGCAGGCCCTGCGCGAAGCCGTCGCCGGCCTGCTTCGACTCGGCGATGTCGTAGACGATGACCGCCGCCTTGGTGATCTTCAGGTTCTCCTTGAACCAGCGGTAGATCGCGGTGTGGTACTGGAGGTTGCCCTTGTACCCGACGGTCTTGCCGTCGCGGCTGTAGCCGTTGATGTACTCGGAGAAGAAGTTGGGGTAGCGGTAGTAGCTGTTGGTGATCGGCATGCCGATGACGGGGATGCCCGTGCCGGCCAGGTACTCCGCCGCCCCGCCCATGGCCCGGGTGTTGGCGGCCACGATGGCGAACGCCTTGTCCTGCTCGACCAGGCGCTTGGCACAGGCGAGGGTCTTGCTGCGGACCTCGCCGTCGTCGCAGGTCTTCAGCACGACCTGGCGACCGTTGATGCCGCCCTTGGCGTTGATGGCCGCGGCCCACGCCCGGATGCCGCGGGCGGCAGGGGCGAAGGCGTCGCCGAGGACGCCGTTCTCGGCGACGAGGTTGCCGATCACGATCTGGTTGGCGGTGACGCCGACGTCGGAGGCCTGGTTCGGACCGCTGGCCGCACCGCCGGTGCCGCCGGTCGTCCCGCCCGGCCGTGCCGCCGGTGGTGCCCCCGCCCGTGGTGGCGCCGCCGTCGGTCGCCACGTCGCTGCCGGCGACGGTGGTGTCCGTGGTGCCGTCGTCGCCGCTGCGCTCATCGCCCGAGGCGCGGGTGGTGTCGGTCGTGCCGCTCTTGGTCGCGTACTCCGCGTCGGAGAGACGGGTGCCGCACGAGGCCGTGACCAGCCCCAGCACGAGCACGAGCGCAGCGATCGGCTTCCTCACAGGTTCCCCCAACCCTCGAATCGGTGCACAGTCTTGCCGTTCCCCCCACCGCGGGCGGGTCACGGGTTGTCGCGCAGGTACTTGTAGACGCCCGCCATGTCCCGGTTCACCTTGTCCGGCAGCGGGTGGATGGTGGCCCCCATGGCGCGGGCGCCCCAGATGATCTTGGCCGTGCGCTCGACGAGCGCGGCGTTGTGCAGGGCCTTCTCGGGCGACGACCCGCACGTCACCAGGCCGTGGTTCGCCAGGAGCGCGGCGCCGCGGTCGCCGAGGTGGGCGGCCACCTCGTCGCCCAGCTCCTTGCTCCCGGTCCCCTTGTACTCGCAGCAGGGGACGTCGCCGCCGACGTAGACGACGACCTCCTCGATCACGGCCGGGATGGGCTCGTGCGCGAGGGCGAACATGGTGGCGTAGACCGCGTGGGTGTGGATCACCGCGCCGAGCTCGGGGTAGCGGCGCAGCGCCGAGAGGTGGAGGTCCTTCTCGGTGGTCGGGGAGCGGTGCCCCTCGACCACGTTGCCGTCGAGGTCGACGACCACGAGGTCGTCGAGCGTCATCGTGTCGTAGGGGACCGACGACGGCGTGCAGCACACGAGCCCGCCGTCGAGCCGCCCGGAGATGTTGCCGGACGTGCCTTCGACGAGCCCCTCGTGGAGCATCCGCTGGGCGGCCGCGAGCACCGCTTCGCGCGTCGTGGTGGGTGAGACCACGGTGTCAGCCACGGTCCAGGACCTCCGGGTTGGCCAGGTTGGCGGGCACCTCGCCGCGCAGGAGCGCGGCCAGCCCGTCGGCGATGAGCGTCGTGTGGTTGGCCTCGGTGTCGTACGTGGCGCCGCCGATGTGCGGCGTCAGCACCACGTTGGACATGGCCACGAGCGGGTGGTCGGTGGCGATGGACTCGCCCTCGAAGTGGTCGAGGGCGGCCGCGGCGAGGTGGCCGGACTGCAACGCGGCGGTGAGCGCGTCGAGGTCGTGGAGGCCGGCGCGGGCCGAGTTCACGTAGACCGCGCCCTCGGGCATCTTGGCGAACCGCTCGGCCGACATGAGCCCGAGCGTGTCGGGGGTGACGGCGGCGTGCATCGACACGACGTCGGCCTCGGCCAGCAGGTCGTCGAGGGCGTGGGTGGCGTCGGGGGCGAACGGGTCGGAGGAGATCACCCGCATGCCGAGCCCCTCGAGCCGCCAGGCGGTGGCCCGGCCGACGGCGCCGAAGCCGACGATGCCGGCGGTCTGGCCCTTGAGCTGCCAGGCGCGGAAGCGCTGGTAGGGGATCGACCCGTCCCGGTACACCTGGCCCTCGCGGACGTCGCGGTCGGCCGCCAGCAGGCCGCGGGTGGCGGCGAGGAGCAGGCCGACGGTGAGCTCGGCGACGGCGTCGGCGTTGCGCCCGGGGGCGCGCAGCACCGGGATCCCCTTGGCCGTGGCGCCGGCCACGTCGACGTTGGTGGGGTCGCCCCGCGTGGAGCCGATGGCCTCGAGCGGGAGGTCGAGCACCGGGCCCTTGCAGGAGTCGGCCTCGCAGATGAGGACCGTGGCCCCCAGCTCGGCGGCTCGCTCCGCCAGCTGCTCGCTGTTGTAGAGGCGCAGCGGCTGGTGGTCGATCCACGGGTCGAGGACCACCTCGCCGAGCTGTCGGAGCAGCGTCGAGGCCCGGCCCCCGCAGGGGCGCGGTGGCGAGGATGACGCGATCAGGCACGGGGGCTGTCGCCTGCCCGGTCCGGCGTCCGCCTCGCTCGGCAGCTCGACCTCGACCTTGGCCTTGGCCATCACGGCATCGTCCTGGTTGCGGAGCTCGACGGCCACCGTGACGCGGTGCTTGCGCTTGCGCAGCACCTTGGTGTCGACGACCTCACCGGTGAGGAAGGTGGCGTCGCCGGTGAAGGCCGGGTTCCGGTACTGCGCGGTCGAGCTGGTGACGAAGCCCCACTCGCCGGCCCAGGCCGCCACGTAGTCGATGATCCAGGCGCCCATCGAGGCGCCGTAGCCGTAGCCGCGGGGCATGCCGACGTGCTGGGCCCAGCGGGGCTGGAGGTGGCCGCGCGACGGGCCGTAGTACGCACCGTCGGTGAGCTCGGGGTTGGTCCGCTCCATGCGGCGGTCGCCCTCGAAGCCGGCCATCTCCTTCGTGTAGCCGAGCTCCTCGGCCCGCACCGTGGTGGGGCCCTTGGCGGTGGCCCCCCACGTGGTCATCGGGAAGGCGCGCCACTCGGTGGTGAAGCTGGCCAGGCTGTGCGGGCCGAGCACGTTGCCGGCCAGCTGGTCGCCGACCTTCACGCTCTCGAAGAACCGGGGGTCGTGGTGCAGCGTCTGGATCTGGTCGATGAACGCCTGCTTCTGCTCGTCGAGCTCGGCCAGCTGCTCGTCGGTCCACTCCGGGTCCTGCTCCTCCTTGAAGGCCTTCTTCTCCTTGGCCTCGCGGACCTGGTAGCGGATCGCGGTGGAGCGCTGCAGGGCGACCCGCTCGCCCTTCTGGTTGATGTAGAGGGTGTCGCCCCGCTGGAAGCACGTGGGCCCGGCGAAGCTCGTGTTGGTCACCCGGTAGTCGTAGGGCATCCGGTGGCACACGAAGTGGTCGCCGGGGCGGATGCGGGGTCCGAAGAACCACCAGTCGTCGCCGCCGAAGATCAGGTGCGGTTCGGGATCTTCCCGACCTGGGCGGGCGAGCAGCCGTGGCTGGTGTCGGTGGCCACCGTGAACGACTGCGGGGCGACGATCTCGCCGAAGCGGCTCTCCGCGGCCCAGCGCTCGTCGTAGTGGAGCGGGTTCGGGTAGTGCATCGCCTGGACCCATCGACGGATGTCGTTGAGGGCCACCGGGTCCTTCAGCTCGCCCGGCTCCATGGGCACGCCCATGTACTGGTCGAGGTCGGACGCGTCGAGCTCGTCGGTCATCGGTCTCCGGTCGTCGTCGGGACGGGGGTGGTGGCGAGGCGGTCCTGGACGAGCGCGACGAGCGCGTCGTCGCGGACCTTGGTGTCGCTGCCGGTCATCGGGATCTCGCCGTCGGCGAAGAACAGCACGCGCTTGGGCACCTTGTAGGCGGCGACCCGCTCGCGGAGGAACGACTGGATGTCCTCGGCGGTGGCGTCGGCACCGTCCTTGAGGGTGATGCAGGCGACGACGAGCTGGTCGAGCCGGGCGTCGGGCACGCCGACGACGCGGCTCAGCTTCACGGGCGGGCAGGCCCGGAGCTGCACCTCGAGCTCGGCCGGCGACACGTTGGCGCCGCCGGTCTTGATCATCTCGGTGCGGCGGCCGCTGAAGTGGACCTCGCCCCGCGCGTCGACGTGGCCGGCATCGCCGGTGTGGAAGAAGCCGTCGGCGTCGAAGCACTCCTCCGGGGCCTTGCCGAGGTAGCGCTGCATGAGGGTCGGACCGGCGAGGGCCAGCTCGCCCTCCTCGTCGACGCCGAGGTCGGCGCCCGTGTCGGGGTCGACCACGCGGAGGCGGTTGCCGGGCAGGAGCGGGCCCATGCTCCGCCTCGTGGCCTCGCGCGTCGGCCGTGCTCCAGTGGCTGGCGAAGAACGCGCAGGTCTCGGAGAGGCCGTAGCCGACGGGCATCAGCCACTCCGGGTCGCCGGTGCACGCTCGGGTGGCGGGCGAAGGCCGACTTCCCGAACACGCTGGTGAGCGACGACAGGTCGGTGGCCGCCCAGTCCGGGTGCTCCTCGAGCGCGGCGGTCTGGTGGGGGAGCGTGTACGGCTCGGTGACCCGCTCGCGGGCGATCAGGGCGAGCGCGTCCGCCGGGCTCGAACATCTCCTGCACCACCCAGCAGCCGCCGGCGGCGAGCGTGGAGCCCATCGCCGTGTTGAGGCCGGCCGTCCAGAACAGCGGGAGCGACGTCCACATGCGGGTGGCCTCGTGGCGGCCGAAGATCTGGGCCTGCACCCAGAACTGGAGCGTCGGGGCCCGGTGCCCGTGGAGCATGCCCTTCGGCGTGCTGGTGGTGCCCGAGCTGAAGATCACCAGGGCGGGGTCGTCGGCCTGCGTGCCGGCGATGCGGGCATCGAGCTCGCGGTCGGTCACGTCCGCGGCCAGGGCGAGCAACGCGTCCCAGGTGGGCTCGCCGAGCACCGCGACGTGCCGCAGGTCGGGAAGGTCGGCCTGCAGGGCCTCGAGGTCGTCGCCGAAGCGTCGGGCCAGCAGGCGGTCCTGCGTGAGGACGACCGTGACGGCGGCCTGGTCGAGCATGTGGGCCAGCTCGAGGCGGGGGGCGAAGGTCGACATCGGCACCGCGACGGCGCCGGCCATCGCCGCGCCGAACAGCGCCGCCACCGCCTCGGGGCGGTTGCCCATGAGGATGCCGACGGCCTCGCCGCGCTCGACCCCGAGGGCGAGGAGGGCCCGGCCGATCCGGCGGGACTCGGGCCGGAGGTCGGCGTAGGTCCAGCGCACGGTGGCGCCGTCGCGCAGCGGGTCGTCGAACACGAGCGCCTCGTTGGGGCCGAAGCGGTCGGCGACCTCCTCGAGGAACGCGCCCATCGTGAGCGCGCCGATGCCGGGCGCGCCCTCGAGGGGCGGACCCTCGAACGTGGTCACCGGCGGCAGCCCGTGGGCGAAGAGGCCGTCGAAGCCGTCGCCCTGGATCGCGTTCGCCAGCGCGGCGGCGGTGCGCTCGGCGCTCCACGGGAGGCGCAGGGCGGGCTGCACCATGCGGGTGAGCACCGAGACGTCGTACTCGTCGCACACGCCGGCGGCGCCGTGGAGCTGCTGGCAGGTGCGCAGCACCGTGCGGGCCACGTCGATGGCGTGGAGGCGCAGCGCCAGGGCGTCGGCCAGCGCGGCGCCGGGCGCCGCGTCGAGGCGCCACAGCGTGAACGCGGCCAGCTCGCGCAGCCCGGCGACGGCCACCGCGCAGTCGGCCAGCTGGAACTGCACGGCCTGGAAGGTGGCGATCGGCTTGCCGAACTGGATGCGGCCGTTCACGTGCTCGACGGCGAGCTCCACCGCCCGGTCGACGGTGCCGAGCACCTGCCAGCCGGTGAGGGCGAGGTGGACCTGGAGGTCGCGGGCGTCGTGCGGCTCCGCCGCGGTGACCGTGAGGTCGCCGACGAACGGACCGAGGCGGGTGGCGAGGCGATCGCCCGTCGGGGCCGCGATCCCGCTCGGGCCGTGGAGCGAGGCGACCCGCCACTCGGGGAAGAGGTCGGCGTGGTCGACCCGCAGGTTGGCGTCGGGCACCACCGCGAACGGGCGGCCGTCGGCGTCGCGCAGCAGCGCGCCCGGGACCGGGTAGGGGAGGGCCACCCGACCGGCGGCCTCGCACAGCGCGCCGGCCGCGGCCAGCGAGTCGGGGTCCGACCGCGGGTCGAGGTCGTCGATGCCGAGGGCGGCCAGCGCGCCGGCCACCTCGGTGGCGCGCCGCGCCGGGTCGTCCTCGGCGCGGCGGGCGGCGTCGACGCCGCCGAGCGCGGCGAAGGCCTTGGCGGCGGCGGCCCGGTACTCGACGGCCTCGTCGGGCAGGACCGGGTTCACCTCCCGCCTCCCAGCAGCGCCTTCGACACGATCATGCGCTGCACCTCGATGGTGCCCGAGGCCACGGTGGCGGCCTGCGCGTAGCGCCAGTGGTCCTCGATGGCGCCGTGGAGCGGAGCGCTCGGCCCCGCCTCCAGCGCGCCCTCCTCGAGCGCCTGGAACAGCACCTCGGCGACGGACTGGTCGCACTGGGTCACGGCGATGCGGGCGGTGGACGCGTGGACGTCGGGCAGCTCGCCGGTGGCCTGCGCGTGCACGGTCCGGTAGGCGAGGAGCCGGGCGACCCGCACCTGCACGAGCGCGCGGGCCCACTGCGCGCGGAGCGCCGGGGGCAGCTCGTCCCAGTGCGGTCCGAGCTCCTTGCCCAGGGCGCTGACAGGAGCCGCTCGCAGCGGGCGTAGCGGGCGATGCCGACGCGCTCGTGGGCCAGCGCCTTGCGGATCACGGCCCAGCCCTCGCCGATCCCGCCGAGCACGGCCTCGGGGCCGGCCCACACGTCGTCGAAGAACACCTCGTTGAGGTGGTGGTGGCCGAGCATCGAGCGGATCGGGCGCACCGTGATGCCCGGGCGTGTCCATCGGGACGAGGAACATCGTGATGCCCTCGTGGCGCTCGCCGGGGCCGACCCGGGCCGCCAGCACGCACCACTGGGCCATGCCGGCGTAGGACGTCCAGATCTTCTGGCCGTTGATGCGCCAGCCGTCGCCGTCCTCGGTGGCCCGGGTCTTGAGCGAGGCCAGGTCGGACCCGGCCTCGGGCTCGCTGAAGCCCTGGCACCAGATCACGTCGCCGGCCGCGATGGCGGAGAGGTGCTGCTGCTTCTGCTCCTCGGTGCCGTAGGCCATGATCGCCGGGCCGACCCAGTTGAGGCCCATGTACTGCGCGCCGCGGGGCTCGTGGTGCGCCCACATCTCCTCGCGGACCACGGTCTGGTCCCAGAGCGAGCCGCCGCCCCCGCCGTACTCGGTGGGCCAGGCGATGGTGAGCAGGCCCTCGTCGGCCAGCGTCTTGCAGAACCGCTGGGCGACGTCGAGGTCGGCGGGGTCGCTCGTGAACGCGCCGAGGTAGTCGTCGGCGATGTGCTCGTTGATCAGCGTCCGCAATCGGGTGCGCAGGGCCGCCGCCTGCTCGCCGAGGTCGAAGTCCATTGCTGCGTCTGCCTCCCCAAACCTGACACCAACGTTAGTTCAGGTTGGTACGGTCCTCCCCATGCGACCCGGTCCCGTCGTCGGTGGCACGCGTGCTCGACGTCGCGCTGGCCGCCGATCCGACCCGCGAGGCGCTGGTCACCCGCTCCCGCCGGCTGTCCTACGCCGACCTCGACGCCGAGGCCGACCGGGCCGCCCACGCCCTGCGCGACCTGGGCGTCCGCACCGGCGACCGGGTGGCGGCAACCCTGCCCAACGACGCCGACGTGGTGGTCGCCTTCCACGGCGCCATGCGCCTGGGAGCAGTGTGGCTCGGCATCAACCGGGCCCTGGCTGCTCCCGAGAAGCGCTTCCAGCTCGAGGACTCGGGCGCCTCGATCTACCTCACCGAAGACGAACCCGTCGACGTTTCGCACGCTCCCACGTGGAAAATGTCGACGGGTTCGATGGGTGGGGCGCGTGGGGTGGGGGTCGGCGAGTGGCGGGAGGCCGTGGCGGCGGCCGCGGACGGCGGGTCGATCGGTGTCGATGTCGACCCGCTGGCCCCGGCCGGCATCGCCTACACCTCGGGCACGACCGGTCGGCCGAAGGGCGCCGTGCACTCGCAGCACGGGCTGCTCACCCCGGGAGCCGTGCTGGCCGAGTCCCGGGGCTACGGGCCCGATCTGCGCAAGGGCGACTGCTTCCCGTTCACGTCCTCAACATGGCGGTGCTCACCACGCTCCTCGTGTCCCAGGCCGGCGGCTGCTCGATCGTGATGGACCGCATCGACGCCGAGGGCGTGGCCGAGTGGATCCGCGAGGAGCGGGTCACGACCTGGAACGGGCCGCCGGCGCTCCTCCTGTCGCTGGCCACGATGGACTCGGTGGCGGCGTCGGACCTGGCGTCGCTGCGGGAGGTCTGGACGGGCGGGGCGGACTGCCCCGAGGCCATCCGGGCGGCGTTCGAGGCCAAGTTCGGGCTCCCGGTCCTCGCCACCTACGGCCTCACCGAGGCGCCGACGGTGGTGTCGATCGACCCCGTCGGCGGACCGCACGTCGCCGGCGCCAGCGGACGGCCGCTGCCCGCACCTCGCGGTGACGATCCGCGATGACGACGGGGCCGAGGTGCCGGTCGGGGAGCCGGGGGAGGTCTGCGTGGCCCCCGCCGACGGCGACGACCGCTACCGCCTCATGCTCGGCTACTGGGACCGCCCGGACGCGACGGAGGCCGCGCTGGCGGACGGCCGGCTGCACACCGGCGACATCGGGTTCGTGGACAGCGACGGCGTGCTCCACCTCCGTGACCGCAAGAGCCTGGTGATCATCCGGGGCGGGGCCAACGTGTACCCCGCCGAGGTGGAGCGGGTGCTGGCCGAGGTGCCGGACCTGGTCGCCAGCGCGGTGTTCGGGGTGCCGGACGAGCGCCTCGGCGAGCGGGTGGTGGCGCTGGTCGAGCTGGCCCCGGGAGCGTCGTTCGACGAGGAGGCGGTCCGCCGGCACTGCCTGGCCGAGCTGGCCAAGTACAAGGTGCCGGAGCGGTTCACCGTCGTCGACGCCCTGCCCCGCAACGCGATGGGCAAGATCGTCCGGACGGAGCTCCCGGGGCTGCTCTGACGGCTACTCGCCGGTGGTCCGATCGATGATCGTCCCGACCTGCAGCACCGCGTCGGCCGGGAAGCCGCCGCACTTGGCGTGCTCGTAGACGGCGTCGGCATCCTCGGCGACGTAGACGCAGAAGAGCTTGTCGTCGGTGACGTAGCTGTGCTGCCACTGGGCTCGACCGCCGGCCTGCTCGTGGGCGGTGATGGCCTCGTCGGGTCGACCCAGCCAGTGCGAGGCCTCGGCCAGCGCGTCGAGGTCGTCGGCCTCGAGCTCGGCGCCGGCCGCCGTGAACGCGTCGTGCGCGGCCTGCCAGTCGCGGCGCGCGAACGCGGTGCGGGCGGAGGTCAGATCGGCCATCGCTCCTGATCCTGCCGCCGGATGGCCCTCACGTGGAGCGCAGCGTGCCGCCGTCGACCTCGAGGGTGGCGCCGCTGACCCAGCTGGCCCGCTCGCTGCACAGGAACAGCACCGCGTCGGCCACCTCCTCGGGGGTGCCGAAGCGACCGATGGGCACCCGATGGCGTCGGAGCATCGCGGCGATGACGTCATCGGGGGTCGAGCCGGCCTGCTCGGCGGCCTGGGCGGCGTTGGCGTCGACCAGCTCGGTGAGGGTGATCCCCGGGACGACGCAGCTCGAGTGCACGCCCGCGGGCCCGAAGGTCTGGGCGAGCGAGGTCGAGAGGTTGATGAGCGCCGCCTTGGCCGCCGAGTACGGCGCGAAGTGCGGGTCCGGCTCGCGGCCGCTGATCGAGGCGACGTGGACCATGCGGCCCCACCCGGCGGCCGCCATCACGGGCCCGGCGGCCACCGCCAGCCGAGCCGCCGAGAGGAAGTTCACCTCCAGGCCGTCCTGCCAGTCGTCGGCGGTGAGGTCGGCGAGCGGCTTGGGCAGGGCCGCGCCGGCGTTGTTCACGAGGACGTCGAGCCGGCCGAACGCGTCGAGGCAGGCGGCCACGATGGCCGGAGCCGCGTCCCGGTCGGTCACGTCCGCGACGAGCGACCGCGCCGCCGGGCCCAGCTCGGAGGTGGCGGCGTCGAGGGAGCCGGGGTCGCGGGCGCACAGGAGGACCGTGGCCCCTTCGGCGACGAGGCCGCGGGCGACGGCCAGGCCGATGCCGCGGCTGCCCCCGGTGACGATGGCGGCCCGCCCCTCCAGTCCCAGGTCCACGGCCGAACCGTACTCAGCAGGAGTAGACGCGCTCGGCGTTGGTGGCGAAGAGCTGGTCGCGGGCGGCGTCGTCGAGGCCGTCGGTCACCTCGGCGTAGGTCGACCAGAGCTGGTCGAGGGTGCCGTGCATGCCGTCGACCGGGAAGTTGCTGGCGAACAAGCAGCGGTCGACGCCGAACCACTCGATCGCCGGTTCGATCCACGGGCGGAAGGCGTCGGCGCTCATCGGTCCCGAGGGGCATGGCCAGGCCCGACAGCTTGCAGACGACGTTGGGGCCGAGTCCGGCCAGCGCCTGCAGGCCGGCGCTCCACAGGGCCCGCTCCTCGTCGGAGTCGGAGCGGGGCCACCCGGTGTGCTCCACCACGACGACGAGGTCGCCGTGCCCATCGAGGCCGGTGGCCGCCTCCTGCAGCTGGTGGGGGTGGGCCATCAGCTCGAAGACCAGGCCGACGCTCGTGCAGGGCCCGGAGGACGTCGGGCGCGGGGAGCGGTCCGTCGGTGGCGCCCATCGGGCGGACGCCGCGGAACCGGCGGGCGCCCATCTGGCGATCGAGCAGCTCGACCGCCTCGGCCACCGACTCGGTCGGCGGCAGCCCGCCGATGATCGCGGCGGGGCCGCGGCCCGCCGAGGCTCGCTCGTCGAGCTCGAGCGTCTCGTCGACGGAGTGCCGGCCGGTGGCGGCGGCCACGTTCACCAGCTTCTCGACGTTCCAGCCGTCCGCCTCGGCCGCGGTAGGTGGCGACGTCGAAGCGGCGGGCCATGCCGGTGGTGTCCATCCCGATGTCCTGCTGGCCGGACAGGTACGGGTACCAGTCGGTGCGGGCGGGGTCCCAGAGGTGCACGTGGGCGTCGACGATGCGGGCGGGACGGCGGCCGGTCATCGGGCCTGCCCGAGCGCGTCGCGCAGCGCGTCGTCGAGCCACTCCGGCACCTCGGTGCCCCCGAGCACGATCGACCCGCTGGGACGCGGGTGGCTGCGCAGCCCGGCCCACCCGCGGCCCACCACGAGCTCGGCCCCGGACAGTGCGACGGCGTCGGGGCTCGCCACCAGGTGGGCGACCAGCGCGCCGATCGTGTCGACGTCGCCGGATTCGTCGGCGACCGCGAACGCGGCGACGCGGTCGTCGGTGGCGCGGCGCGAGGCCCGGGACAGCTGGGCGGCGGCCTGCGCCCGGCTGCGACCCCCGGCCGTGCCGGCGTCGGTGACCGTGACCAGTCGGATGGGTCGCCCGGTCGCGGCGGCGCGGTCTGCAGCCGCGCGGGTCCACGCGGCGTCGGCGTGGATGCCCGACACGATGTCGGTCGTGCTCGGCGAGGATGCGTTCCCACGCAGCTCCGATGGAGGCCGTGGCCCGACCGGCGCGAGCCACCACGATCGCGTCGTGATCGCCGGCACCGGTGATCGCGTCCACCGCGACCTCGAACCCCTGACCCGACGTGCCGAGGGTCGTGACACCCACGCCGCGTGCCGCCAGGGCGGCCGTGATCGCGTCGGCCACCGAGGGCCGGTCGGACACGACCAGGCATGAACGGGTCACCGAAGTCAGCGGCGCCTCTGGGGTGGCAGTCGCGATGTCGGGGAAGCGGGGATTGCTGCCGCCGCCGCTGGCCTGGGCCGCCTCGGCCGGGATCCAGGCCTCGGTGACGGCCACCTGGACAGCGTGGGGGAGCGAAGCGACCGCGTCCGTGCGCAGGACCTCGAGGAGCCGGGGCGGCTCGACGACCGCAGCCTCCGTCCCGCCGGCGAACACGACGGCGCCGCGTGCACCACCCGAAGCCCTCGCCCACGAGGTGGGCCGCCAGCGGGCCGATGTCCTCGGGCTGCGGCATCGAGCCGAGCGACAGGCCGCCGGTGGCGGCCGACCCGCCCTTGGCGCCCGCTGGCGGGGGAGCGGCCCAGAGCGGCAGTGACCATGCGGGTCACCGCGATGGGGGACATCGCGTTGACGACCACGCCGGGCGGGGCGTGGCGGCCGAGCTCCCAGGTGAGCGCGGCGACGGCGCGCTTGGCGCAGCCGTAGGCCCCGGCGTCGGCCGCCCGCCAGCCAGACCCGGACGTGACGCCGAGGATCCGCCCTCGGCCGGCCGCGGCCATGACCGGCAACGCCGCCGCCAGCACGTTGCGGTAGCCGTCGAGGTGCACGGTCAGCACGCCGAGCCAGTCGTCCTCGCTCCCCTTCGCGAAGCCGGTGGGTCGGCTGATGCCGGCCACGTTGATCACCGCGTCGAGCCGACCGCGCTCGGCGACGAGCTCCTCGAACAGGGCCCGCACGCCGTCGGCGTCGGTGACCGAGAGGCCCGACGCCCGGGCGGCGCCGCCGGCGGCGACGATGCGACCGGCGGTGGTCTCCTCGGGGGCGGGCAGCGACTCGGAGCCGTCGAGCGACACGAGCGGGTCGACGGTGACGACGAACCAGCCCTGCCGGCCCAGCTCCTCGGCGACCGCGGCCCCGATGCCGGCGCCGCCGCCGGTGACGACGACGACCGGCTGGTCGCTCACGGATCCGCGCTCACGGCTCGACGGGGCGGGTGTCGAGCTCGAGCCCCTCGAGGTCGCCGGCCTCCAGCCAGCCCTCGAGCAGGTCGCGGAAGGCGAAGTAGTCGCCGAAGCCCCGTCCGAAGTTGCCGTTGCGCGGGTCCATGCCCTGCGGGTTGCCCTCGTTGTTGATCCGCGACGGCGTGCAGGCGGACATCACGTGGCTGCCGTCGACGTAGCCGGCCACGATCTTCTCGACCCAGGCGTCCTCGGCCTCGCCGCTCACGTCGAACACCTTCGCGCCCCGCTGGTCGAGCTGGGCGATGGCCCGGGCCACGAACTCGGCGCCGAGCACCGCGAGGTGGGTGTAGTTCACGGTCACCACGCCCTGCTGGGCGGGCGCGGGCATCACGAACAGGTTCGGGAAGCCCCGGCTCATCATCCCGAAGAGCGTGCCGGCGCCGCTCTGCGCCCACTTGTTCGGCGAGCGTCAGGCCGCCGCGGCCCACCAGGTCCTGCTGGATCCGGCGGGGGAGCGGGGTGGCCTCGGGCTCGAAGCCGGTGCCGTAGATCAGGCAGTCGACCTCGTACTGCCGGCCCGTCGACCACCGGGCCCTGCGCGGTGACGCGGTCGAAGCCGGCGGGGCAGTCGACGAGCGTCACGTTGGGCTGGTTGTACGCCTCGAGGTACTCGTCGTGGAAGCAGGGCCGCTTGCACAGGTAGCGGTACTGCGGCTTGAGGACCTCGGCGGTGGCCGGGTCCTTCACGATCTCCGCCACCCGGTTGCGGTGCTCCTCCATGATCCCGAAGTCGAGCGACTCGGACGTGAGGATGTACTCCTCGGTGCGTCATGCCCTTCCACCGCGGTGGGTTGTGCACGGCCGCGTAGTGGTGGGTCCAGCCGTCGTCGGTGAGGTCCTCCTCGACGGGTCGACCGAGCATCACCGCCTGGAGGTTGTCCATGCGGGCCTGCTGCCACCCGGGCTCGAGCTTCGACGCGAAGTCGGGATCGGTGGGGCGGTTGCCCCGCACGCCGATGGCCGAGGGCGTCCGCTGGAAGACGATGACCTGCTTGGCCGCCTCGGCCAGAGGCGGCAGGGCCTGGATGCCGGTGGCGCCGGTGCCGATCAGGCCGACGACCTTGTCGGCCAGCTCGGTCATCGGCTCGCCGCCGGGGGCGCCGCCGGTGTAGGCGTAGTCCCAGCGGGCGGTGTGGAACGCGTGGCCGGCGAAGTCCTCCATGCCCTCGATCGCCGGCAGCTTCGGCCGGTTCAGGATCCCGGTGGCGAGGACGTACCAGCGGCAGGTCAGCGCGTCGCCGCGGTCGGTCGTGATGCGCCAGCGGGCGGCGTCCTCGTCCCACGTCGCCTGCCGGATCCCCGTGTGGAACAGGGCGTCGTCGACGAGGTCGTACTTCCCGGCGATCGCCTCGAGGTGCTCGCGGATCTCCTCGCCGAAGGCGTACCGGGTCTTCGGGACGTAGCCGAGCTCCTCGAGCATCGGCAGGTAGATGTACGACTCCACGTCGCACATCACGCCCGGGTACCGGTTCCAGTACCAGGTGCCCCCGAAGCCGCCGGCGTTGTCGACCACGCGGATGCGCTCGATCCCGGCCTCGCGCAGCCTGGCCCCGACCACCACGCCGGCGATGCCGCCGCCGGCGATGATCACGTCGGCGTCGTCGTGCACCGGCGCCCGCTCGGCGTGCGGGGTGAAGGGGTCGGAGAGGTAGCTGGCGAAGTGCTCGTCGGTGGCGAGGTCGCGGATGTCGGCGCGCCCGGCCACGAGGCGCTTGTCGCGCTCGGCCAGGTACCTCGCCTGGACGGCCTCGGGGTCGTACCCCGGGACGGCCTCGTCTGCCATGGATCCGCTTCCTCCCCGAACCTGACGCTGATGTTAGAACCTAGCCCGGACGGGAGGGCGGCGGCTCAGGGTCCCGGCGTGATCAAGCTCGTCTTCTGCATCAACCGCAAGCCCGAGGTCAGCGCCGAGGAGCACGAGATCATCAGCTGAGGTCGGTGCGACCGAGCTTCCGGGCCGCCTCGGGCACGAGCAGCTCAGGGGCGAACGGGCCGTCGTCGACGGAGCTGACCTCGCACCTCGGGGAGCACCACGTTGCCCGGGCAGGGTGTCGAGCCAGGCGACCGCCTCGACGACGTCGTCGACGGCGAGGGTGCGCATCGGGAAGTGGACGTCGTCGAGCATCGGCGTGGCCACCGGCCCGGTGGTGACGACGTGCACGGCGATGCCGTCGCGCTCCACCTCCTTGGCCAGCGCGCCGGCGAACGCGTTGAGACCCGCCTTGGACGCGGAGTAGGCGGACTTGCCCGGCTGGGGGGCGTGGGCCGAGCTCGACGAGAGGAACACCATCCGCCCGCCGGCGGGCATCGCGGGCAGCGCCGCGTTGGCCACCACGAAGGCGGACGTGAGGTTCGTGCGGATCACCGACTCGAACGTGGCCAGCGTCTCCTTGCGCACGAAGGTCCCCTCGAGCACCCCGGCGGCGTGGACCAGGAGGTCGACGCGGCCCGCCTCCGCCACCACCGCGGCGAACGCCTCGGGGTCGGCGCTGTCGGCGGCGACGCCACGCGCGCCGATCGACTCGGCGGCGGCCGGCCAGCTTGTCCGGCGTGCGGGCGGTGAGCACCACGTCGTAGCCGTCGTCGACGAGCCGTCGACCGAGGGCCAGGCCGATGCCGCTGCTGCCCCCGGTGATGATCGCTACCCTGCGCTCGCCGTCCACGGAGGGGGAGCGTAGGTGGAGGACCAGGACGAGCACCGCTACCGCCTCGCCGCATGGCTCCCCGTGACCTGGCTGATCGGCGGGACCGCGGTGGGCACCGTGGGGGGCCAGGGCTTCGTTCGGGCGTTCGTCGCGGCGGTCGTGCTGACCGCGGTGTTCACCATGCTCGGCGTGCTGGGTGTCTGGAAGCTGGTGCTCTCGCCCGGCGGCGTCCGCTACCGCAAGCGCGAGGTGCGCTGGTCCCAGCTGTCGCTCACGCGCGGGCGCTGGCGGGCGGTGCTGCGGACGTCTGGCCTCCCGCTCAAGGAGAGCGTCGTCGTGGCGCTCCGCACCTACCGGTGGGACTGGGAGCGCTCTCCGCTGGGCGACGACCTCCGCCGTTGGGCGCCCCACCTGTTCGCTCCGACCGACGCTGACGAGGAGACCGGATGACGACGATCCCGCTGCTACTTGAACAGGAGGCGCTTGAGGAGCTTGCCGGTGGGGAGCCGCGGGAGCTCGTCGACGAAGCGGACCTCGCGGGGGCACTTGAAGTGGCTGAGGCGCTCGCGGGTGTAGGCGATCAGCTCGTCCTCGGTGGCGGTGGCCCCGGGTGAGAGCTGCACGAAGGCGGTCACCTGCTCGCCCATGTCGTCGTCCGGGGTGCCGATCACGCCGACGTCGGCGATGGCGGGGTGCATGGTGAGCACGTCCTCGACCTCGCGCGGGTAGATGTTCACGCCGCCGCTGATGATCATGTGCGAGGCGCGGTCGGTGAGGTAGAGGTAGCCCTCGTCGTCCACGCGGCCCACGTCGCCGAGCCAGCTCCAGCCGCGCGGGTCCCACACCGACTTCGTCTTCTCGGGGTCGCGGTGGTACTCGAACGGGCGGTTCGACTCGAACCAGATCTCGCCCTCCTCGCCGACCGGGATCTCGTTGCCGTCGTCGTCGAGCACGTGGATCGCGCCCATCAGCGACTTGCCGACCGAGCCCGGGTGGGCGAGCCACTCGTCGGGCTTGATGTAGGTGAAGCCGGCGCCCTCGCTGCCGCTGTAGAACTCGTGCACGATCGGCCCGAGCCACTCGATCATCTGGTGCTTCACGTCGACCGGGCAGGGCGCCGCCGCGTGGAACACCTTCTGCAGGCTCGACAGGTCGAACCGGCGCCGGTCGGCCTCGGGCAGCTTGAGGAGCCGGACGAAGTGGGTCGGCACGCACTGCACGTGGGTGATGCGGTGCTGCTCGATCGCCTCGAGGAACTCGATCGGATCGAAGCGCTCCATCACCACGGCGGTGCCGCCGAGGCGCTGCGTGCCGATCGTCCAGCCAGCGGGAGCCGCGTGGTAGAGCGGGGCCGGGCTCAGGTACACGACGTCGCTCGTGAAGCCGAACAGCCCGCCGAGCATCTGGGTGAGGAAGCTCGAGTGGCCGAGGGGCGCGGGTCCGAGCGGCGGGAGGATCCCCTTGGGCTGGCCCGTGGTGCCCGACGAGTAGAACATCCAGCCGCCCTCGTGCTCGTCCGGCACCTCGCCGGCCTCGATGCCGGCCACGAGGTCGTCGGCGCGCTCGAAGCCGGGCAGGTCGCCGTCGACCGCGATGCGGGTGGTGACGCCGGCGAGGTGCGCGGGGTCCATCGCGCCGATGACGTCGGCGAGCTGGCTCGTGGCCACCAGCGCCTTGGCGTCGCAGTTGCCCACGATGTAGCCCGCCTCGGCGGCGGTCAGGTGCCAGTTGATCGGCGTGACGAACAGCCCCGTGTACATCGCCGCCCACACCGCGTCGTAGAACTCGGGCTGGTTGTCGAGGAGCACGGCGAGGTGGTCGCCGGTCTGCACGCCTCGGTCGCGCAGCACGCGGGCCAACCGCCGGGCGGCGTCGTCGATCTCGGCGTAGGTCCGCACCTCGCCGGAGCCGTGCATCACGAGCGCCGGCTTGTCGGGCTGCGCCCGGGCCCAGGCGGCGAGGTGCTCGCCCTTCTCGTCGACGGTCACACCGAGTCCGGGATGCCGAACAGCCGGGCGGCGGTGCCGCCGAGGAACAGGGCCATGCCCTCGTCGGACAGGGGCAGCTTCCGGGCGGCGTCGAGCGCCTTCTTCGCCGGGATCACCGGGTGGTCGGAGGCGAAGAGCACCCGGCCCCGGCCCCGGGAGGAGTCCATGAACCGGACCAGTGCGGGATCCATGTAGGTGGCGAGGTAGGCGGAGGTCATCAGGTGGAGCTGCGGCCACTTGAGCATGTACTGGATGAGCAGCGCCTCGTAGGGGTGGCCCATGTGCGCGCCGATCACCGTGAGCTGGGGGAAGTCGATGAGGACGTCCTCGAGCAGCACCGGGTCCTGGCAGCGGGAGCGGACCTGCGGGCCCGGGATGCCCACGTTGATGGACACCGGCAGTCCCAGCTCCGAGCACGCCGCGTAGAAGGGGTAGTAGAGCCGGTGGTTGAGCTCGTACTGCTCGACCAGCGGCGTCACCCGTCCGAGCACGACGCTGGGATGCTGCGCCAGCTCCCGGATCCGGCGCACGTTGTCCACCGGCTTGGCCGCCCGGTCGACGGTGGCCGAGACGAGGAACCGGCCGGGGTGCTCCTCGGCGATGGCGATGAAGTCCTCGGCCGCGAACCCGCCGCGCCGGCGGGCCCGCTCCGGGTCGCTGAGCCCCGCGGTGAGCACGCCGGTCTGGATGCCGGCCTCGTCCATCGCCTCGAGGAGGCCTTCGACCGTCGGGCCCTTGGCCAGGTCGCCGCCGAAGAGCTCGACCACGCCCTGCTGCGAGTCCTGGGCCACCCACTTGGAGGCGAAGGCCTCGGGGAAGAGGTTCACCCATGCGTCCACGACCATGGCGCCGGACCCTATCCGCCGTACCTGACGCACGTGTCAGAAACGGCGTACGATCCGCGCATGTCCGAGCTCGGGTTCCGCCCCTTCGACGCCGACAACCACTACTACGAGGCCGAGGACGCGTTCACCCGCCACATCGACCCGAAGATGCGCAAGCGGTGCGTGCAGTGGGCCGAGGTCGACGGCAAGAAGCGGCTCCTCGTCGGCGGCAAGATCAACAAGTTCATCCCGAACCCGACGTTCGACCCGATCGCCAAGCCCGGCAGCCTCGAGGACTACTTCCGGGGGCGCAACGAGGGCGGCATCGACATGAAGACGATGTTCGGCGACCTCGAGCCGATCTCGGCCCATCCCGCCTACCGGGAGCGCGACGCCCGGCTGCAGCTCCTCGACGAGCAGGGGATGGACGGCGCCCTGCTGTTCCCGACGCTGGGCGTGGGGATCCAGGAGGCACTGCGGCGCGACGTGCCCGCGCTCCACGCCGCCTTCGAGGCGTTCAACAGCTGGCTCGACGACGACTGGGGCTTCGACCGCGGCGACGGGCGGCTGTACGCGGCGCCGATGATCGCCCTCGCCGACCCCGACCGCGCCGCCGCTGAGGTGGAGCGGGTGCTCGGCATGGGCGCCCGCATCCTCGTGACCATCCCCGGCCCCGTGCCCGACGGCAACGACGGCTACACCTCGCCCGGCCACCCGCAGCTCGACAAGGTCTGGGGGCTGATCGCCGAGTCGGGCGTGCCGATGGCGTTCCACGCGGGGCTGTCCGGCGTGAACCACTACGGCAGGTTCTGGCGCACCGGGCGCGGCGGGGGCGGCGGGTTCACGGCGTTCTCGCACCAGGTGTTCCCGATGGTCGCGTTCGCCGACCGCGGCATCTCCGACACGTTCGCCGCCCTCATCTGCCACGGCGTCCTCGAGCGGTTCCCCACGCTGAAGCTGGCGTCGATCGAGAACGGCGCCATGTGGGTGCCCGACCTCCTCCGGAACCTGAAGGACACGTACGGCAAGATGCCGATCGCCTTCCAGCGCCACCCCGTGGAGCAGTTCACCGAGCAGGTCTGGGTGGCGCCGTACTACGAGGACGACATGGCGCGGCTCAAGGACGCCGTCGGCATCGAGCGGCTCCTCTTCGGGTCCGACTTCCCGCACACCGAGGGGCTGCCGGAGCCGACGATGTTCGTGAAGGACATCCCGACGTTCGACGCGGCCGAGACCAAGGCGATCATGCGGGACAACGTGCTGGAGCTCCTCGGCGCGTGACGGTTCGCGTCGGGGTCATCGGACTCGGGAACATCGGAGGGGCGATCGCCGGCAACCTCGTCGCGGACGGGCACGAGGTCACCGTGAGCGACCTCGACGCGGCTCGTGCCGCAGGCATCGAGGGGGCGACCGCGGGCACCGTCGCAGAGGTGGCGGCGGCGAGCGAGATCACGATCACGTCGTTGCCGACGCCGGACGTCGTGCGGGCCGTGGCCGACGAGTGGGCGTCGGCCGCCGCTCCCGGGTCGATCCTCTGCGACATCTCCACCACGCTGCCGGCGTCGAACCAGGAGATCGCCCAGCGGCTCTCGGCCAGCGGGCACCACTTCCTCGAGGCTCCGCTCACCGGCGGCGCCGTCGGGGCCCAGGGCCGCTCGCTGGTGTGGATGGTCGGTGGCGACGCCGACGCCTACGAGCGGGTGCGGCCCCTGCTCGACCAGCTCGGTCGGGCGACGTTCCACCTCGGCGCCGTGGGCACCGGCACCACCATGAAGCTGGTCAACAGCCTGCTGGCGTTCACCTGCACCTGGGCGTCGCTGGAGGCGCTGTCGATGGCGGTGGCCGCCGGCGTCGACGTCCGCACCGCGGTGGAGGTCGTCCGCACCGGCGGTGCGTCGAACTTCTTCATCGACCGGGCCGTCGAGGGCATCAACCAGCGGGGCAAGCCCGCCCAGTTCGCCCTCGGCCTGGCCGCCAAGGATGCGCACCTCATCCAGGAGGTGGCCGACGGCCACGGCACCTCCGCCGCCATCGCCGCCGCCATGGTGGAGGTCCTCGACGACATCGTGCGCCGCGGGCTCGCCGACGCCGACTGGACCGACCTGGTCGTCGCGGCCGAGCAGCGCGGCGGTGTGGAGCTCACCATCGCCCCGAAGCCGGAGGCCTGATGGGCAGCATCCCGATCGCCCCTGAGTACTTCGCGGTCGCCGAGCCCGACGACGCCGACCAGCGCCCCCGGCTCCTCGGCAGCCGGTGCCCAGCCTGCGGCGAGCACTTCTACCCGCGCCGCATGGTCTGCGCGAAGTGCCTCCACGAAGGGTGCGAGGACGTCGTGCTCAGCCCCACGGGCACGCTCTGGACCTACACCTACGTCCACGTGCCGCTGTTCGCGAAGAAGGACGCGGTGGTGAGCGCCTACGGCGTCGGCCAGGTCGACCTCCCGGAGGGGCCGCGGATCCAGGCGATCCTCGTGGGCGGTCCCGACGACTTCGAGATCGGCATGGCGCTCGAGCTCGACCTCGAGACGCTGCACCAGACCGACGACGGCGACGACGTGGTGATCTACCGCTTCAAGCCGCTCAGGGCGGAGGCATCGTGAGGATCGAGGGCGCCGCCGTCGCGGGCATCGGCATGATCCGGTTCGGCAACCACGCCGCCCGCGGTGGCCACGAGCTGGCCCGCGACGCCGGTCTCCTCGCGCTGCACGACGCCGGCATCACCCTGGCCGACGTCGACGAGGCCTTCGTCGGGTACATCCAGCCCGCCTCCATGCTCGGCGTGAAGGCGATGAAGGAGCTCGGGCTCACCGGCCTGCCGGTCACCCACATCGAGAACGCGTCGGCCACCGGGCTGGTGGCCTTCCGCGAGGCGGCCTGGGCGGTGGCGTCGGGGCGGGCCGAGGTCGCCATGGCGATCGGCTTCGACAAGATGACCGACATGATGAAGGGCGGCCCCAGCCGGGGGACCGGCCGCGACCAGCTCGACCAGACGATCCTCCCCGCGGCGTACTTCGCGCTGTGGGCGCAGCGCCGCATGCACGACCACGGGACCCGTCCGGAGCACTTCGCTGCCATCGCCGCGAAGAACTGGAACCACGGTGCCCTGAACCCGCTGAGCAACCGGCAGTCCGACCACACGGTCACCCTGGACGAGGTGCTGGCGTCGCGGATGATCAGCGAGCCGCTCACGGCGATGATGGCCTGCCCCGCCGACGACGGCGCGGCGTGCGCGATCGTCGCCACCGAGGAGTGGGTGCGGCGGCACCAGCCCGACCGCAAGGTGGTGCGGCCGATCGCGTCCGCGCTGCAGAGCGAGGCCTACTCGCCCGGCCACACCTTCCTCGGTCCGGTGGTGGGACCGGCGTCGATGACGGCGGCGACCGCCCGCCTGGCCTACGAGGACGCGGGGCTCGGGCCCGACGACATCCACCTCGCGCTGTGCCACGACGCCTTCGCCAACGAGGAGCTCGAGTACTACGAGCTGCTCGGCTTCTGTGGGGAGGGCGAAGGCGAGAAGCTGCTCGAGGCCGGCGACACCGCCCTCGGCGGTCGCATCCCGTTCAACACCGACGGCGGCCTGATCGCCCGGGGCCACCCGGGTGGACCCACGGGCCTGGCCATGGTCCACGAGATCGTCACGCAGCTGCGGGGCGAGGCCGGCGCCCGTCAGGTGATCGGTGCGAAGCGCGGCCTGGCCCACCTCGTGGGCGGCGGCAGCGTCTGCACCGTCAACATCTTCGAGACCTGAGTCATGCTTGCTCCGGGCCTCGCTTCGCTCGTGGGGCCCTCCGCAAGTGCCTCCCGGCGACCGGCGAAGCCGGCTCGCCTCCGGCCTGAGAAAGGACCCTTCCGTGGATGAGGACGAGCTGCTGGCGAAGGGACGCGAGATCCAGGCCCAGCTGTGGCCGGCGGTGGCCAAGGGCCCGGGCGGGGCGTTCCCCGCCGCCAAGCTGGCGCCCGACTTCTTCGCGTACGTGGCCAAGAGCGCGTTCGGGATGATCTGGTCGCGCCCCAACCTCGCCATCCGGGACCGCAGCCTGGTGACGTGCGCGCAGCTCGCCGCCCTCGGCCAGACCGAGGAGCTGAAGGCCCACCTCCGCGGCGCCCTCGAGCTCGGCATCACCCAGGACGAGCTCGTCGAGGTGATGATGCAGACGGCGATCTACGCCGGCGTCCCCGCCGCCAACGCCGCCCTGAGGACCGCCGCCGAGGTCTTCGGCGTTCAGTAGTAGATGGTGGTCTGCTCGGCGATCCTCACGAGGGCGTCGTGCTGGTTGCGCCAGACGAACTCGCTGGTGAAGAAGACCTTGGGGCCGCCCTTGGTCTCGCGCTCGATCACGTCGACGAACCGGCGGGTCACGGAGATCACGTCGCCGGGGCGGATCGGCTCGAAGTAGCGGTTGCGCTGGCCGCCGTTCAGCACCCGGCCGCCGGGCTCGGCGCTCATGCCCCACAGCCAGTCGCCGGCCCAGGGGCGGTTCGGCATCCAGGCGAAGGGATCGAAGTCGCGCGGGGCGACCAGGCCCCAGGGCCCCTCGAGGGACGGGGCCGGCTCGGGCCAGTGGGTGGCGATGGCCCAGCGAGCGATGTCGTTGACGCCGACGGCGGGGGCGGCGACCGGCGGCAGGGTGCGACCGATCTTCTCGATGGAGTCGGCCTTGAGGAGCTGGCCCGCGGCGGCCTGGCCCGACGGCTGGGTCGGTTCGGGCTCGCCCGGCATCCTCGGATCGCCGTCGAACAGGACCACGGTGGCGGTGCCGGGGCACGTGTCGGCGCCGTCCTGGTTCACGACGCCGAGCGTGAGGTCCAGGAGCTGGAGCCCGTCCTGTTCGCGCTCACCCGTGACCGAGGCCGTGCACGTGAGCTCGTCGCCCTTCATGTTCAGGCCGCGGAACTGGCAGGTGAACTCGGCGATGTCGCCGCGCTCGCCCAGCCACCCGGAGAGGAGGTTGTGGAGGTAGGCGATGCGGAGGTTGCCCATCCCGAAGACGCCCGGCATGCCGACGGCCCTGGCGGACTCGTCGTCCATGTGGATGTCGATGAACTCGTCGTTCACCGCCGCGTAGCGGTTCCAGTTGGCCAGGCCCGTGGTGCGGACGAAGGGCGGGATCTCGGACATGACGCAGATGTTAGATTGCCCGGACAGCCCGCAGCCGACGACCCCGGGGGGACACCGTGGCGCTGAAGGACCAGGTGATCGCCGACAGCGACCTCCACGTGATGGAGCCGGCCGACCTCTGGCAGCGCTACATCGCGCCCGAGTACGCCCACGCCGCGCCGATCGGCCTCACCGAGCTCACGCGCGACATGCGCGTCCGGGTGAAGAACCACACGATGCTCCGGCTCGGCGCGGTGCGACCGCAGGTGATCGACGGCCGCAAGACCGGCTGGCGGGACGAGCACGAGTCGGTCTACGCCGACGCCGAGGCCAACGGCTGGGACGCGGCGTCGACGATCCGGGCCATGGACGTCGAGGGCCTCGACCTCGCGGTGATGTTCCCGAGCCGCGGCCTCTTCGTCCTCGGCCTCGACTCCGCCGAGCACATCGGGTCCGACGGCCTGGAGCCGGCCTACGCCACCGCCATCGCCCGGGCCTACAACGACTGGCTGGCCGACTACTGCAACGACGTCACCCGAGCGGATGTTCGGCGCCGCCATGGTCGCGCCGCACGACGTCGAGGGCGCCGTGCTCGAGGCCCGTCGCGCCGTCGAGGAGCTCGGCTTCAAGGCCGTGTTCCTGTCGCCGGGCTGCGTGAACAACCGCCCGTGGCACCACCCCGCCTACGACCCGCTGTGGGAGGAGATCCAGCGCCTCGACGTGCCGCTGTCGTTCCACGGCGGCGGGCAGACGTTCCTCACGCCGGACTTCTCGCTGCAGATCCTCGACAAGCTGATGCTCTGGCACGTGTTCAACCAGCCGCTCGCCATCCAGTTCGTCACGGTGAGCCTGTGCGGTGGCGGCGTGCTCGAGCGGTTCCCGAACCTGCGCTGCGCGCTGCTCGAGGGCAACTGCTCCTGGGCGCCCTGGCTGCTCGACCGGCTCGACGAGCACTACGAGTGGACCGGCTGGTACGAGGCCACCGACCTCACGATGAAGCCGTCGGACTACTTCCGCCGCCAGTGCTTCCTCGGTGTCGAGGCCGAGGAGGCCACCGCCGGGCACTACCTGGACTGGTTCGGCGACGAGAACCTCGTGTTCTCGACCGACTACCCGCACGGCGACTCGCAGTACCCGCACGCCGTCGACACCTTCGACAAGCTCCCGTTCCCGGACGCGTCGAAGGCGAAGATCTGCGGCGAGAACTGGGAGCGGCTCTACAAGATCGCACGCTCGCCAAGCACAGCCTGTCAGCTGTAGCCGCTCGGCGGCGAGGCGGCCTCAGGCGACGGTGTAGCGGTCGGGGGCGTCTTCGCCCTCGAGGCCGGCGTTGGGGCGGGCCTCCTTCACGAGGCCCAGGATCACCTGGCCGACCTCGGCCGGGGTGCCGCTGTTCGCTCCCGCCGGGCCGGCGTGCCAGCCCTCGGCCACGCTGACCTTCTCGCCTCGCACCTCGAAGGTGCGGCCGGTGATGTGGCCGGCCTCCTCGCTCGCGAGCCAGGTGGCCACCGCGGCGATCCAGCGCGGCGACAGGGACTCCTTGATCTCCTCCGGCACGGCGTCCTCGCCGCCCATGAGCGGCATCACGAGGCGGGTCATGGCCACGGGGGCGAGGCAGTTCGACGTGACGCCGAGGCGGCCCAGCTCGAGCGCGCACACGTTGGTGAACGACGCGATGCCGGCCTTGGCGGCCGCGTAGTTGGACTGGCCGGCGTTGCAGAACAGCCCCGAAGCCGACGCCGTGTTGATGATCCGGCCCGACACGGCGTTGCCGGCCTTCACCTGCTCACGCCAGTAGGCAGCGGCGTGGCGGGTGGGGCAGAAGTGGCCCTTCAGGTGGACCGCGATCACGGCGTCCCAGTCCTCCTCCGACATCGAGAAGATCATCCGGTCGCGCAGGATGCCGGCGTTGTTGATCAGGATGTCGAGCTTCCCGAAGGAGTCGATGGCCTGCTGCACCATGGCGCCGGCCTCGGCGAAGTCGGCGACGTTGGCCCCGTTCACCACGGCCTGGCCGCCCATGCCCTTGATCTCCTCGACCACCTCGTGGGCCGGGCCGGCGTCGGCACCGCTCCCGTCCGGGTCGGCGCCGAGGTCGTTCACGACCACCGCCGCACCCTCCGACGCGAGCATCAGCGCGTGCTCGCGTCCGATGCCCCGACCGGCCCCGGTCACGATCGCCACCCGTCCTTCGCAGATCCCAGCCACCGTGTGGTCCTCCCCATCGACGTTTCTGACGTTCGTGTCACCTTAGTGTCGGCGCCCACTAACCTCCGCCGCCGTGCCCACGTTCAACGCGTTCCTCCTGACCAAGACCGACGACGGCCAGTCCCTGGACTGGACCGCAGGTCGACGAAGCCGACCTGATGGAGGGCGACGTCACGGTCGCCGTGAGCCACACGTCGCTGAACTTCAAGGACGGCCTGGCGCTGACCGGCTCGTCGCCGGTGGTGCGCCGCTGGCCGATGATCCCGGGCATCGACTTCGCCGGGACGGTCCGCGACTCGAGCCACCCCGACTTCGCCACGGGTGATGCAGTGGTGCTCAACGGCTGGGGCGCGGGGGAGACCCACCTCGGCGGCGTACGGCGAGCTGGCCCGCGTGCCGGGCGACTGGCTCGTGCCGCTTCCCTCGGCCCTGACCGCCGCCCAGGCGATGGCCATCGGCACCGCCGGCTACACCGCCATGCTCTGCGTGATGGCGCTCGAGCGCCACGGCATCTCCGCCGGCGACGGGCCCGTGATCGTCACCGGAGCGGCCGGTGGCGTCGGGAGCGTGGCCATCGCGCTGCTGTCGAAGCTGGGCCACGAGGTGATCGCGTCCACCGGCCGGGCCGAGGCCGAGGGCGACTACCTCCGGGGCCTCGGCGCCTCCGAGGTCATCGACCGCAGCGAGCTCTCGGAGCCGGGCCGCCCGATGGGCAAGGAGCGCTGGGTGGCCGGCATCGACAGCGTCGGCAGCCACACGCTGGCCAACGTGCTCGCCCAGACCCGCTACGGCGGCACGGTCGCCGCCTGCGGCCTCGCCCAGGGCATGGACCTGCCCGGCTCGGTCGCGCCGTTCATCCTCCGGGGCGTCACCCTCGCCGGCGTCGACAGCGTCATGGCGCCGAAGGCCCTGCGCATCGAGGCGTGGAGCCGCCTCGCCACCGACCTCGACCTCGGCCTGCTCGAGTCGCTCACCGTCACCCGACCGCTCGCCGATGCACCCCAGCTGGCGAGCGAGATCCTCGCCGGCCAGGTCCGTGGCCGAGTGGTCCTGACGGTCTGATCCCGATGGCCACCGACCTCTACGTGGGTGGGCGCTGGCGTCCGTCGTCGGCGCCACCCATCGAGGTCCGGTCGCCCCACGACGGTGCGCTGGTCGGTGAGGCCGGCGCCGCCACGATCGCCGACGTCGACGACGCGGTCGCGGCCGCCGCCACCGCCTTCGAGGGCGAGGCGTGGTCGCGCCGTCCTGTCGCCGAGCGCGTCGAGGTCATCGCGGGGCTGTTGGCCGCCTACGCCGGTCGGTCCGAGGAGCTGGCCCGCACGATCTCGCTCGAGAACGGCTCGCCGATCACCTTCTCCCAGCTCGGCCAGGTCGGCGCGATCCCGTCGCTGGTGCAGGGATTCCTCGACGGCGCCCGTGCCCTCGAGTGGGAGGGCGCCATCCCGGGGATGCTCGGGGAGACCCGCGTCTGGCGCGAGCCGGTCGGCGTCGTGGCCGCCATCACCGCGTGGAACGTCCCCCAGATCCTCATCGTGGCCAAGCTCGTGCCGGCGTTGCTGGCCGGGTGCAGCGTGGTGGTGAAGCCGGCCCCCGAGTCACCGCTCGACGCGATGATCCTGGCGGAGCTCGTCGACGGCCTCGGGCTGCCCGAGGGCGTGGTCAGCGTCCTGCCCGGCGGCCCCGACGTCGGTCGCCACCTGGTCGCCCACCCGCTCGTGGACAAGGTGGCCTTCACCGGGTCCACCGCGGTGGGCCGCGAGATCGCCTCGGTGTGCGGGCAGCAGCTCAAGCGCACCAGCCTCGAGCTCGGTGGGAAGTCGGCGGCCATCGTCCTCGACGACGCCGACCTCGACCGCACGGCGGGCGGCCTGCGCTTCGCGTCCTTCATGAACAACGGCCAGGCCTGCGCCGCCCAGACGCGGGTGCTCGCCCCGCGCTCGCGCTACGACGACGTCGTCGCCGCGCTCGAGGCGCAGGTGCGCACGTTCGTGGTCGGCGACCCGCTCGACCCCGCCACGGAGATCGGCCCGCTCGTGAACCGTCGTCAGCAGGAGCGCGTGCTGGGCTACGTCGACCTCGGGCGCGACGAGGGCGCTC
This sequence comes from uncultured Microthrixaceae bacterium, assembly GCA_963727905.1. Classification (GTDB taxonomy): domain Bacteria; phylum Actinomycetota; class Acidimicrobiia; order Acidimicrobiales; family VFJN01; genus VFJN01. Next base: position 87,892 of record CAVSIC010000001.1, on the reverse strand, counting down.
GATTGGTCGTGCAGGGCGACGGCGGCCCGGACGGCGGGTGCTACGTGGCGCCCACCCTCTTCGCCGACGTGGACAACGGCATGCGCATCGCCCAGGAGGAGATCTTCGGGCCGGTGCTGGTGGTGATCCCCTACGACGACGAGGACGACGCCGTCCGCATCGCCAACGACTCGCCGTACGGCCTCGGCGGCTCGGTGTGGACCAAGGACAAGGCCCACGGCCTGGAGCTGGCCCGCCGCATCCGCACCGGCATGTTCGGCGTCAACACGTTCGGCCCGGACACGGCGGCACCGTTCGGGGGGTTCAAGGCGTCGGGCATCGGCCGGGAGTACGGCCAGATGGGCATCGAGGCGTTCCTGGAGACCAAGGCCGTCCACGGCGCCTGAGTGGCTTGCCCGCTCCGGTCGTCGCTTCGCTCCTCGGCCTCCGCAGGTGTCTCCGCTCGGGTCGGCGGAGCCGCCCGGCTCCGACCGACGGCGCCTAGCGGTGGTGGATGACGCGGCCGCCGACGACGGTGGCGACCACGGCCTCGGCACAGGGGTACTCGAGGAGCGCGGCGAGCGACCGGTCGACGAGGACGAGGTCCGCGACCTGGCCCTGGGCCACGCGCCTCGGCCGGCCGCCGGGGTCGTCCGCCGCGCCGAGCCACAGGCTGAGGGCCGTGGCGGCGTCGACCCGCTCGTCTTCGCCGAGCACCACGCCCCCGAGCGTGCGTCGCGAGATCGAGGTGCGGATCGCCGGCCAGGGATCGAGGTCGGAGTACGGCGCGTCGGAGCTGGCCGCGACCGGGATCCCGGCGTCGAGCAGCGAGCGGCACCGGTAGAGGTGGGGGAGGTCGTCGGGATCGACGTCGGCGAGGTAGCGGTCGCCTCGCTCGCGCACGAAGCCCGGCTGGGTCACCACGGTGAGGGCGAGCGCGCGGATGGCCTCGAACATCTCGTCGGGGATCACCGCACCGTGCTCGAGGCGATCGCCGGCGCGGCGGGTCGCGCTCTCGAGGGCGGCGACCGCGAGGATCAGCGACGCCCGGGTCACGGTGTGGAACGCCACCGACCGGCCGAGGGCGTGGGCGGCGTCGATCTGCGCGACCAGGTCGTCGATGGCCGGGTACTCGGCGTCGTCGAGCACGACCTTCATCGGGCCCCACCCGAGCTCGGCGGGCGGCGGGACCTCGGTGAGCTCCGGGCCGCCGGTCACGGTGACCCGCTGGAGGACGTCGCCGTCGACCACCGCGGCGCCCAGCACGGTGTACCCGGCCGGGTCGACCCATGCAGTGGTGTCCGTGACGCCGACCACCCCCATCGCGGCCAACCGGCGTCCGACCCCCGCCAGGTCCGGACGACCCCCGGACGGCAGGCGCCGGCGCAGCCAGTCGTCGGCCCGGTGCAGGCGCCCCGTGGGGACGCCGCTGCCGTCCCGCTCGATGCCGCTCTCCGCGGCCTGCAGGAGGTCCACCGCGGCCGCACCCGCGCTGTTGAGCGTCCAGCGGGCGCCGGTGCGATCCTGCACCCGCACGGGGCGCCGCGGGATCCAGCGGTCCAGGTCGTGCCGGTCGAGGTCGCCGGCGATCGCCTCGTGGTACCCGACGACGCGGAGCCACACGTCGGTGGGGTGGTCGGCGTCGGCGGCGCGGAGCACGGCGGCCAAGCCGTCGACGTCGCCGGCGCCGACGTGCGAGACGTCCACGGACATCCCCGCCGCCGCGGTGGCCGTGAGGTGCAGGTGGTGGTCGTGGAGCCCTGGGATCAGCGCGCCGCCGTGGCCGTCGACCTCGACTGCGCCGGCGAGGTCCGAGCGATCGATGACGGGCACGATGCGGCCGTCGGCGACGGCCACGCTCACGCGGCGGCCATCGACCTCCACGTCGCCGATGAGGAGGTCGACCCTCACGCGAGCGCCCCGAGGACCTCGACGGTGTGGGCCCCGAGCGCGGGGGCCGCTCCTCGTGAGGGGCGCGCGTGCGGGGCGGCGGCCTCGGTGCCGTCGGGCACCGCCAAGCCCGGTCCGGCCATCGACGCGGCGACCTCGGGACATCGCAACATCGACGAGCCAGGTGCCACCGCGCTGCACGGCCTCCACGGTGGCCGCCGCCGCCACGAGCCCGGTGAGCGGATCGGCCACGGCGTCGGCGAGGAACACGGGGCCGTCGTCCCAGGCGACGAGCCCGCCCGCCACCGCGGCGTCGTCGCCGAACGCGACCGATCACCGTCACGGCCGGCACGGCCGTGGCCGGTGATGGAGATCCACGTGCGGGTCCGGGAGGCGACGAGCACCTCGCGGGCGTCGATCCCCATCGCCCGCAAGGCCCGGGGCCGGGACCCCTCGATCACGACGTCGGCGTCGGCCACGAGCCCGGCGAGGGCGGCCTTGCCAGCCGGCGCGGTCAGGTCGAGGGCGACGCTGCGCTTGCCCGCGTTGAGCAGGTCGAAGAACGCGGGCGGCCCGGTGCGAGCGCCGTCGGGGCGGGTCGTGGACTCCACCTTCACGACGTCGGCCCCGAGGTCGGCCAGCAGGGCGCCGCACAGGGGCCCGGCCCAGAGCGAGCTCAGGTCGACGACCCGCAGCCCCTCGACGGATCGCGCCGGCGGCGCGCCGTCGCCCACGTGGTCCCAACCCACGGGAAGGTCGCCGAACGTGGCGTCGGCGCTGTCCGACACGGCTGGCAGCGCCGCGACGGCCAACCCCAGGCCGTCGGCGGCGGTCAGCACCTCCGCGGTGGATCGCCCGACCACGGCAGTCACGAGTGGGGGCCACGGGTCCTCGGTGGGGTCATCGGTGACGTCGATCCCGAGCCAGGCCGGCAGCAGGTCGAGGTCCTCGGGCCGGGCCAGGCTCACGGCGATCCAGCCGTCGCCGGTCGGCAGGAGCCGGGTCGCCCCGCCGCAGCTCGTGGCGCCGGCGCGGGAGAGCCCGAGCGAGCGCGGCCCGCTCGCCGAGGAGCGCCAGCGGGTCGTCGATCGCGCGCCCGAGCCGACTGGCGATCGACCGCACGTGGTCCACGAGGTGGACGGGTGGCCCCAGCGGCGGGCGCTCGGGCCAGCCCGTGAGCGCCATCGCCCCGCTGGCCGCCCACGCGGCGACCGGGTCGGGGAGCGAGGGCACAGCGCGATGATGTCGCACGCCATGGCTCCGCACCCGCTCCTGCTCGACGACCTCACGGGATGGATCGTCGGGGCGACGCAGCCGAAGCTGGCCGAGCGGGCGGTCGTGGTGGTCGACCTCGACGTCGACGCCGGGTGGGATGTGCCGCCGATCCCCGCCGGCCTGCCCAACGTCGTCGTCGGCGTCACCCGCGATCGCGATCCCGTCGCCCACGCGGCGGCAGGAGCGTGCGACGTCGTGCTCGGTCCCGACGACGGCGGCCTCGAGGCGATCGTCGGCACCGTCGAGCGCACTCCGACGGCGGCCTTCGCCCTCGTGGCCCTCCTCCGCGAGCAGCCCGGGCGCTCGGTGGAGGAGGGGTTGGTCGCCGAGTCGCGCAGCTACTCCGCCCTCCAGGGCGGGCCGGAGTTCGCCCACTGGCTGCGCGGCCACCACCGCACGGACCGAGGCGACGAGGGGGATCCAGTGCGGATGGAGCGCGACGGCCACCGCCTCCGCCTCACCCTGGCTCGCCCCCACGTGCGCAACGCGCTCAACGCGGCGATGACCGTCGCGCTGCTCGACGGCCTCGCGGTGGCCGCCGCCGATCCGGCCATCACGATCGTGGAGCTCCACGGCGACGGTCCCGCGTTCTGCTCGGGAGGCGATCTCGACGAGTTCGGCACCTTCGAGTCTCCGGAGGCGGCTCACGAGCTGCGGCTCGAGCGGTCGATCGGGCGGGCGTTGGCCGACCTGTCCGACCGCGTCGTGGCCCACGTGCACGGACCGTGCGCGGGGTCCGGGGTCGAGCTGCCGGCGTTCGCCGGCCGGGTGGTGGCCACGCCGGACGCCACCCTGCGGCTCCCGGAGGTGGCCATGGGGCTGATCCCGGGGGCCGGCGGCACCGTCAGCCTGACGGCCCGGATCGGCCGCCACCGCGCGGCGCATCTGGCCCTCACGGGCACCCCGATCGACGCGCCCACCGCGCTCGCCTGGGGTCTCGTGGACGAGCTGGCGCCGGCCTAGAACAGCGAGGTCTGCGGCGCGCTCGATGCCGCGCAGCGCGTCGTAGTCGACCTCGACGCAGACGATGCCTCGCTCGGCGGCCAGGGCCTTGGCCTGCGGCTTGATCACCTGGGCGACGAACATCCCCCGGACCGGTCGGAGCATCGGATCGCGCTCCATGAACTCGAGGTAGCGGGCCAGCTGCTCGACGCCGTCGATCTCGCCGCGCCGCTTGATCTCCACGGCCACCGCCCGGCCCTCCGCGTCACGGCAGAGCAGGTCGACCGGGCCGATCTCGGTCCGGTGTTCGCGCCGGACGAGGATCATCCCCGTCTCGAGCTCGTGGCAGGCTGCGGCCAGGAGCTCCTGCAGGTGGGCCTCGACGCCGTCCTTCTGGAGACCCGGGTCGACGCCGAGGTCGTGCTCGGTGTCCGACACGATCTCCTCGATCGTGATGACGAGCCGCTCGCCCTTCGGGTTGGTGACCGTCCACTGGCCGTCGCCCTCCACCACCAGGTTGGGGGCGTTCATCCAGTTGAGCGGCTTGTAGGCGCCGCCGTCGGCGTGGATCGCCACGCAGCCGTCGCGCTTGACCATGATCAGGCGGGTGGCCATCGGGAGGTGGGCGCTGAGGCGGCCCTCGTAGTCGACGGAGCAGCGGGCGACGACGAGGCGCATCGCCGGTCGACGCTACCGGCTGTTCCGGCTACTTCGGCTTCTTCGACAGCCGGGTGCGGATGAGCTCCCGGCGCTCCTGGAGGTCTCGGTAGGTCGTGCCGTCGTCATCGCTCAGGCCCAGGCCGGCCTTCACGCCGTCGAGGTCGAGTCGGTACCCCGACACGTCGAACCCGAGCTCGGCGGCGAGGCGTTCGCCGTGCACGTTGGCGAAGTGCATCGACACCTCGCCGATCTCGGCGAGGAGGTCGACGTTCGGCGCCAAGGTGGCGATGGCGCCGTCGAGGAACACGAGGTTCTTCACGAAGAGCATGAGCTCCTTCGGCATCTTGGCGCCGATGCCGAGCAGGGCCTTGATCGTGTTCTGGAGCTCCTTCACGAGCTCGTCGGCGGACAGCTGCGTCAGATCGACGGCCGGGCGATCGAGGCCCAGGTCGCGGATCACCGCGCTGACGTCGGTGTCGGCGGGCAGGGCCCCGAGGTCGCGCAGGGCCTCCAGCTGGCCCCGGACGTCGTTGGACGTCGCGCTCATCAGCAGCCGCAGGAACGCGAGGCGGCGGGTCTCGGAGAGCCGGCCGACGATGCCGAAGTCGAGCAGCGCGGTGCGGCCGTCGCGCATCACGAACAGGTTCCCGCCGTGGAGGTCGCCGTGGAAGATCCCGTGGATCATCGCCCCCTCCATGAAGCCGATCATCCCGGTGCGCACGACCCGCTCGGTGTCCACGCCGGCGGCCAGCATCCCCGCCACGTCGTCGAACTTGAACCCCTCGAGGCGCTCCATCACGAGCACTCGCCGGGTGACGAGCGTGGGGTGCGGGCGGGGGACGACGTAGTCGCGCTGGTCGACCTCGGCGAAGGCCCGGGCGATGTCGAGCATGTTCTCGGCCTCGAGCCGGAAGTCGAGCTCCTCGGTGATCATCTCCGCGAAGAGCTCCGTCAGCGCCGGCGGGTTGGCCAGGGCGGCCACCGGGATCCGGCCCACCAGGTGAGGAGCGATCCAGGCCATGACCTTGAGGTCCTTGTGCACCCGCGCGCCCACCGACGGCCGCTGCACCTTCACCACGACCTCCTCCCCCGTGAGGAGGGTGGCGGCGTGGACCTGCGCGATCGAGGCAGCCGCGAGCGGCTCGGGGTGGAAGCGGGTGAACACCGCCTCCAGCGGCTTGCCGAGGTCGGCCTCGACGACCTGGCGGACCACGTTGAACGGCTCGGCCGGCACCTGGTCCCGGCACTTCCGGAACTCGGTGACGAGCTCGGGCGGGAAGATGCCCTCGCCCGAGGACAGGATCTGCCCGAGCTTGATGTAGGTCGGCCCGAGGCGCTCCGCGGCGAGGCGCAGCCGGCGGGACACGTCGGCGATCGATGCGGGGCCGCCCTTGCGGCGGGCGCCGATGGCCCACCGGCCGACGGCCCAGCCCATGAGCGCGCTCGTCTGCAGCACTCGGACGCCGGGCGGGACCTTCGAGGGCCGGGTGAGCACGGGCAGCTCGGCGGCGATCTGGCGGCGCAGCCCGGGCACGGCGAGGCGCCAGGGCATGGCGTCGGGGTCGACGAGCCAGGGCGGGTCGTCGCTGTAGCTCCCGATGGCCAGGTCGGCGGGGGGCGAGGAGCGATCGTCCATGCGCCGAGATTCTGGCAGCACCCGTTGCCAAAGTGCGAGTCAGGGCCAACCGGCACGGTGGCGGGGGTACCGTCTGAGGGAGATGACGGGACCGCTGGCGGGGGTTCGGGTGGTGGAGCTCGGAGTCTGGGTCGCAGGCCCGGGCGCGGGCGGCCTCCTCGCGGACTGGGGCGCGGACGTCATCAAGGTCGAGTCGCCCGAGGGCGACCCCATGCGGAGGCTCTGGGGCCTCACCGCCGGCCACGGCCAGCCGGAGGTGCCGCCCTTCGACCTCGACAACCGGGGCAAGCGCTCGGTGGTCCTCGACCTCCGCTCCGACGACGGCGCGGAGACGATGCGGAACCTCGTGGCCAGCGCCGACGTGTTCCTCACCAACCTGCGCCCGGAGGCGGTGGCCCGCCTGGGCCTGGGCGCCGTCGAGCTGCTGGAGGCCCATCCCGGGCTGGTCTACGCGCAGATCACCGGCTTCGGCAGCACCGGACCCGACGCCGACCGGCCGGGCTACGACGTCGGGGCGTTCTGGGCCCGCAGCGGCATGGCCCGCAGCTTCACGCCCGACGACGAGCCGCCCGCCGACATCCGCGGCGGCATGGGCGACCACGTCACGGCGATGACCCTCGTCGCCGGCATCAGCGCCGCCCTCCTCGAACGGGCCCGCACCGGCCACGGGCAGCTCGTGGACACCTCGCTGCTGCGCACCGGCATCTGGTGCGTGGGCTGGGACCTCGGGATCCAGCTGCGCTTCGGCAAGCTGGCCCCCACCGTGCCCCGCACCGAGCGGATGAACCCGATGGTGAACCCGTACCAGGCGGGTGACGGCGGGTGGTTCTGGTTGCTCGGGCTCGAGAGCGACCGCCACTGGCCCGCGCTGGCCCGCGCGGTCGGGCAGCCGGACTGGCTCACCGACGAGCCGTTCGCGTCCGGCCGAGGGCGACGCAAGCACGCCGTCGAGGTCATCGCCGCGATGGACAAGGCCTTCGCGGAGCGGCCGCGGGCCGAGTGGTTCGAGCGCTTCGACGCCGAGGGGGTCTGGTTCGCGCCGGTGCACTCGCCCGCGGACGTGGTCGAGGACCCGCAGGCCATCGCCGTCGGCGCGTTCGTCGACGTCCCGGGCGGTGCCGGGGCCCCGGCCCACCGCGCGGTCGCGTCGCCGGTGGACTTCGGCGGACGCCGAGCGGCGCCTGGCGGTCCGGTCCCCGGCTTGGGCGAGCACACCGCAGAGGTCCTGGCCGAGCTCAAGGACGAGTCATGAGCTGCTCCGCCTGCGGCGCGATCCCGGCCCGGTCGTCGTCGCGCTTCTGCGACTCGTGCGGCGCGCCGTTGGATCCGGGCTCGACGGCGGCCACCCGCAAGGTGGTCACGGTGCTCTTCGTCGACCTGGTCGGCTCCACCTCGGCCCAGGAGCTGCTCGACCCAGAGGCGGTGCGCCGCTGGGTCGATCGCTACAACGCCGTCCTCCGGCACGAGATCGAGGCCCACGGCGGGCGGGTGGTGAAGTTCACCGGCGACGGGGCGATGGCCGTGTTCGGCATCCCGGATGTTCGAGAGGACGATGCGCTGCGTGCGCTCGAAGCCGCCGCCGCGCTGCACGCCACCGTGCCCGTCCTCGCGGGAGGGCCCGGCAGTCCTCCACAGGTGGCCCTGCGGATCGGCGTGAACACCGGGGAGGTCGTCGTGTCCGCCGATGACGACGATGTGGTGGGTGACATCGTCAACGTGGCGGCCCGGCTGCAGCAGGCCGCGGGACCGGGTCAGTCGCTCGTGGGCGAGCCGACCTCGCGCCTCGTGCGCGGGGTCGCGCAGCTGCGGCCGGTCCCTCCGTTGGCGCTCAAGGGCAAGGCCGAGCCGGTGGCCGCCTTCCTCCTCGTGTCGCTCGGGCTCGTCGAGGAGGGGCCGGGCTCCCCGTTCGTCGGCCGCGGCGACGAGCTGGCCCGGATGGTGGCGGCCCTCGATGCGGCGGAGCGGGACCGACGGGCGCAGCTCGTGGCGGTGGTCGGCTCGCCGGGGGTGGGCAAGACGCGTCTCGCTCGCGAGCTGGAGCTGGAGATCGGTGATCGGGCTCTCACCGTCGACGTCCGGTGCGAGCCCGGCGGCGGGTCGACCTTCGCCCCGGTGGCCGGCGCGCTGCGCCGAACCGGGTTCCTGCCCGACGATGCCGACGACGGCGCGGTGCTCGACCTGCTGCGCTCGACGTTCGATCACGATGATCCGGAGCGGGACCGCGTGGCGGCCCTCGTCGGGGCCGTCGTGGGCGTGGGCGAGCCGGGAGCTCCTGGCGAGACGTTCTGGGCCGTGCGCCGCCTCGTGGAGCGGGTGGCCGAGTCGGCCCCGCTGGTGGTCACGTTCGAGGACGTCCACTGGGCCGAGCCGCTCCTGCTCGACCTCATCGAGCACCTGGCCGACTGGACCCGGGGGGTGGCGGTCGTCCTGGTCGTCACCGGCCGTCCGGAGATCCGCGACCTGCGTCCGGGGCTCGTGGAGGAGCACGCCGATCGTCCGTTGACGCTGGTGTCCCTCGAGGGACTGGACGTGGAGGACACCGGCCGCCTCACCCATGAGCTCCTCGGCAGCGCGTCGGTGCCCGAGCAGCTGCTGGACCGCGTCGCGGCGGCGAGCGAGGGCAACCCGCTGTTCGTCGGTGAGCTCGTGCGGATGTTGGTCGACGACGGCGTCGTCGAGCGGCGGGACGCCGCGTGGCACCTCATGGTCGACCTCGACCGGCTCGATGTCCCCCTCACGATCCACGCCCTGCTGGCCGCCCGCATCGACCGCCTCCACCCGGACGAGCGCACGGTCCTCGAGGTGGCCTCGGTGGCCGGCAAGACGTGTCCCTCGGGGATGCTCGCCGAGCTGGTGCCGGCGGACCTCGTCCCCCGGCTCCCGGGCATCCTCGACGGGCTCCGGCGCAAGGAGGTGGTCGACCCAGAGGAGGAGCGGTGGCTGGACGAACCCGTCGTGCAGCTGCACCACGCGCTGCTCCGCGATGCCGCCTACCGGCGCCTGCTGAAGGAGACCCGGTCGGTCCTCCACGAGCGCGCCGCCCGGTGGCTCGCCATCCGGGTCGGCGATGCGGGTGAGCACGACGACATCATCGGGTTCCAGCTGGAGCAGGCCCACCGTCTGAGGGTGGAGATGGGGGAGGACGACCCGGCCCTCGGGCGGCACGCCGCCGCCCGCCTCGGGGCCGCCGGCCGCCGAGCGCTCGACGCCAACGACCACCAGGTCGCGGCGTCGCTCCTCGGCCGGGCACTCGAGTGCCTTCCCCCCGGCGAGCACGAGCGCCCGTGGCTGCTCGTCGATCGTTGCGAGGCCCTGCTCGCACTGCGCGACGCGGCAGCCGCCGCCGGACCCGTCCACGACCTCGCCGAGGTCGGCGAGGGGTCGCCGCGCCTGAGGGCGTGGGCGGCGTGCTTCAGCGGCGAGCTGGCCAACCTCCGCGACCCGGCGGCGCTCGAGCGCACGATCCGCGGCACGGCGGCGGCCGCGAGCGTGCTCCGCGAGCTCGGGGATCCGACCGGCGAGGCGAAGGCGCACTCGGTGGCCGCCACCTCGCTCGCCCGCCTGGGCCGGATCGCCGAATGCGAGGCCGCGCTCGACCGCGCGCTCGAGGCCAGCCGTCGAGCGGGTGATCGCCGGCGCTCCACCTCCGTGCTGGCGTTGGCGCCGACGTTGGCGCTCTGGGGCCCGCATCCCGTGAGCCTCGCCACCGGCCGGTGCCTCGACGTCGTGCGGGCGCTTCGCTTGACCTCGGGTTCGCCCGCGGTGGAGGCCACCGCCGCTCGCTGCCAAGCGGTGCTGGAGGCCCTCCGGGGGCGCGACGACGCCGCTCGCCGGCTGATCGGAACGGCGCGTCGGTTGCTGGAGGAGCTCGGTCACGAGCACGGGCTGCTCGAGGTGGACCTCGCGGCCAGCACGGTGGCCATGCTCGCCGGCGAGGTGGACGAGGCCGAGCGCCTCCTGCGCCGGGCCCACGACGGGTTCCACCTCCTCGGGGTGGATGTCGATGCTGGCCTGGCCGCCGCCCTGCTCGCCCGGGTGTGCATCGTCCGCGACCGCCTCGATGAGGCCCTCGAGCTCACCGTCGAGAGCGAGAAGCTCACCGGGGACGACCTCCGGGCGGGCATCACCTGGCGATCGGTCCGGGCCGAGGCGCTCGCCCGACGGGGAAAGCACGAGCGCGCGCTGGCCCTCGCCCGCGAGGCGGTGACCATGGCCGAGCCCACCGATGCGCTGCTCGGGCATGCCGACGCACTGCTGGCCCTTGCCGCCGTGCTCGCCGCCGCGGGCGATGTGGAGGAGGCCCAGCAGGCGGCACGAGCGGCGATGGGGCTGTACAGGCAGAAGGAGGCGACCGTCCTGGTCGAGCGGGCTCGGTTGCTCGTCGGCGTCGCCGGTGCCGACGAAGGCCCGATCGCCGACCGCGCTCGCGACGATCGTCGTGGTGTGACCGTCGTCTGGGGGCCGGGCGCGACCGGCACCTGGGCGGTGGAGGTGGTCCGCCTCGGCATGGAGGCGCTGCTGGCCGCCGACTGGAGGGGCCTCGGCGAGCGGGTCGCCCCGGACGTGGTGCTCGACGACTTCCGGCCGGTCGTGGGCGGGATGCGGCAGTGGGGTCGGGCGAACGTCCTCGACGGCTTCCGGGCCGTCCACGCCAGTGGTGTGCAGACGGTGGAGCTGCGCGTGCTCCTGACCCTCGGCGATCACCTCTTCCTCGCTGACGCCACCTTCGGGACGGACGCGGCCTCGGTGGTGGCGCTGATGTCCTACGAGGTGGACCACGTGGGTCGGCTGGTGCACAACGGGTCCTACGAGCCGCACGACGCCGAGCGCGCCATCGCCGCCCTCGAGATGCGTCATCGGGCCCGCCGCGAGGCCGGGGCACCGGTGCCGGACAACGCGGCGACCCGCTTCTGCCGGCGCTGGGTCCCGGTGCTGCTGGCGGCCGACTGGACCGCGCTTCGCTCGATGTTCTCCGACGACATCGTCGGCCTCGACCACCGGCACGTGGTCGGCGGGGATCCCATCGTCGGCCCCGACGCGGTGATCGAGGGGAACCGGGGCGTGCTCGAGGTCGGCGTCACCTCGCTGGGGCTGATCCCGCTGGCCGTTCGGGGGGACCGGACGGTGCTGATGCGGGCCGAGTACCGGGGCGCGCTCGGCGGGCTCGGTGTGCTCCAGCTCATCGGCGTGGACCATGCCGGCCGGATGCTCCGCAGTGAGGTCTTCGAGCTCGATCAGGTCGATCTCGCCCTCGCTCGACTGGCCGAGCTCGCCGCCGAGGCGTGATGGCCGGCTGCCCGTCCTGCGGCGCGGTCCCCGCCAGCCCGGACTCCCGGTTCTGCGACCGGTGCGGCTCACCCCTCGGCGCGGTCAGCGGAGCGGCGAGCCAGGGCGCCCAGGCCCGCAAGGTCGTCACGGTGATGTTCGCCGACCTCGTCGGCTCGACCGCCACCCAGGAGGGCATGGACCCCGAGTCCGTCCGCCGCTGGCTCGACCGCTACTACGCGGTCGTCCGGGGGGAGATCGAGGGCCGTGGGGGCCGGGTCGTGAAGTTCATCGGCGACGGCGTCATGGCCGTGTTCGGCGTCCCGGAGGTGCGGGAGGACGACGCGGACCGGGCGGTGGCCGCCGCTCGCGCGATGCAGGGCGCGGTGGCCGAGCTCGGGGGACCCGGGGGAGCGCCGGGCGTGGGGCTGCGCGTCGGGGTGAACACCGGCGAGGTGGTCGTCACCGCCGACGACGACGACGTGGTGGGCGACGTGGTCAACGTCGCCGCCCGGCTGGAGCAGGCCGCTCGGCCCGGCGAGGTGCTCGTGGGCGAGGCCACGTTCCGGCTGGTCCGCACCCGGGCGCAGCTCCGCGCCGTGGCACCCCTGGAGCTGAAGGGGAAGTCGGAGCCGGTCCCGGCGTTCCTGCTCCAGTCCCTCGAGCGCACGGAGGAGGACGCGTCGACCTCACCGTTCGTCGGGCGGGCCGGCGAGCTCGAGCGCCTCACCGCTGTGCTCGACATCGCCATCGGCGACCGCCATCCGCAGATGGCCTCGGTGGTCGGCACCCCCGGTGTGGGCAAGTCGCGGCTGGTCCGGGAGCTGGGCGCGGCGGCCGCCGACCGGGCTCGCGTGGTGGTGGTGCGATGCGATCCGTCGGGCGGCGCCACGTTCGCCCCGGTGGCCACGGCCCTCCGTGCCGCGGCGTCGCTCGACGACGATGCGTCGGACGAGACGGTGGTGGCCGGCCTCACTGCGCTCTTCGACGAGGACGAGCCCGATCGCAACCGCATCGCTCGGAGCGCCGCCGCCGTGCTCGGCGTGGGCGAGCCGGGGCTGCCGGAGGAGACGTTCTGGGCGGTGCGCCGGCTGGTGGAGAACGCCGCGGCCCGGCGCCCCATGGTCTTCGTGTTCGAGGACGTGCACTGGGCCGAGCCCCTGCTGCTCGACCTCATCGAGCACCTCGCCACCTTCACCCGGGACATCCCGCTGCTGCTCGTGCTGACCGCTCGCCCCGAGCTCCGCGAGCAGCGGCCCGCTCTCGTGGAGGTGGGCGGGCGCGTCACGGCGGCCATCCACCTCGAGGGCCTGGCCGTCGACGAGAGCCGGCGGCTCACCCGGGCGCTCCTCGACGGGGCCTCCCTCCCCGCCGCGCTGCTCGACCGCGTGGCCGCGGCCAGCGAGGGCAATCCCCTGTTCGTGCGCGAGCTCGTGCGCATGCTGGTCGACGACGGCGTCCTCCAGCAGTCCGACGCCGGCTGGACCGCGTCGGTCGACGCTCGCACGGTCGAGGTGCCCCTGTCGATCCACGCCGTGCTGGCGGCTCGCATCGACCGCCTGCCTCCGTCCGAGCAGGAGGTGCTCGGGGCGGCCTCGATCCTCGGCCGGACCTTCGCCCGGGGCGCGGTCCTCCACCTCGTGGGCGCCGAGGTCGGGGCCCAGCTCGACGACCACCTCGAGGGCCTCCGGCGGAAGGAGCTCCTCGAGCGGGCGGGCACCCAGTGGCTCGACGAGCCCCAGCTCCGCTTCCACCACGCCCTCGTGCAGGACGCCGCGTACCGGCGGCTCCTGAAGGAGGCACGGGCGGACCTGCACGAGCGGGCGGCGCAGTGGCTCGAGGCCAAGGTGGGGGAGCTCGTCGAGCACGACGACCTGATCGGCTTCCAGCTCGAGCAGGCCCACCTGCTCCGCGGCGAGGCCGGCCTGGTGGGCGACGACCTCGGCCGGTCTGCGGCCCTCCGCCTGCGGGCCGCCGGCCGCCGGTCGTTGGAGGCCGACGATCGCCCCGGTGCGGCCGGGCTGCTCGGTCGGGCGCTGGCCTGCCTCCCCGACGAGGACCCGGCTCGCGCCGACATCCTCATCGAGCGGTGCGAGGCCCTGCTGGCGATGGGCGACGTCACCGAGGCCGCCCCCGTGGTGACCGCGCTCGCCGCGCTCGCTCCGGGCGACGCCCGTCTCGAGGGCTGGGCCGCCTGCTTCGAGGGCGAGCTGGCCAACCTCCGCGATCCGCGGCACCTCGGCGACACCGTCCTGCGGGCCGAGGGCGCGGCGGCCGCGCTCGACGCGCTCGGCGACCACGCCGGCGCCGCGAAGGCGCACGCGGTGCGGGCCGCCTCGCTGGCCCGGCTGGGACGGATCGGGGAGTGCGAGCAGGCCCTCGACCAGGCCCTCGGCGCCGCCCGCGCCGCCGGAGACCGCCGGCGGGCCACCGCGATCCTCGCCGGGGCCCCGTCGGCCGCGCTGTGGGGACCGAACCCGGTCACGCGGGCGAGCGGCCGCTGCCTCGACGTCGTCCGGGTGCTGCGCATCACGAGCCGGGCGCCGGCGGTCGAGGCGATCTCGCTGCGCTGCCAGGCGGTGCTCGAGGCGCTGCGCGGCCGGGACGACGCGGCCCGCCGGATGCTGGCATCGGCGCGGACCTCGCTGGAGGAGCTCGGCCACGCGCTCGGCCTCATCGAGGTGGATCTCGCGTCGGGCATGGTCGAGACCCTGGCGGGGGACCTCGAGCGTGCCTCCACCCACCTCGAACGAGCCATGGAGGGCTTCCACGAGCTCGGGATCGACGTCGACGCGGGCCTGGCTGCCGCCCTGCTCGCCCGGGTGCGCATCGCCCAGGGGATGCCGACGGAGGCGCTCGAGCTCACGCTCGAGAGCGAACGCCTCGGCGGCGACGACCTCAAGACGTCCATCGCCTGGCGCTCCGTGCGGGCGGCCGCGCTGGCCGACGAGGGTGATCTCACCGAGGCCCGCCGCCTCGCCGAGGAGGCGGTGGCGCTGGCCGAGCCCACCGACGCGCTCGTCGACCACGCCGATGCGCTGGTGGCGCTGGCCGAGGTGCTGGCCCACGCCGGAGACGAGGAGGGCTCGGTGGCCGCCGCCCGCCGGGCGGTCGAGCTCTACGAGCGCAAGGAGGCGTCGGTCCCCGCCGCCAACGCCCGCTGGCTGCTGGGCGCCGAGGTGCCGGAGGAGGCGCCGTCGGAGCCCGCCGCGGCGGCCGAGCCCGCGCCCCTGACCACGTCGGCGCCCACCCGTCGCAGCCTCGCGACCGAGGTGGTGGTCGGGGTGACCGCGGCCGTGTCGCCGTTCGATCGCCCGGCGCTCGAGGCCATGCTCGCCCCTGACGCCCTGTCGATCGATCGCCGCCCGATCGTGGGCTCGGACGAGCCGCTCGACCTGCTCGAGGCGGCGGAGATCACCTCGGCCATCGGCATCGAGGAGGTCCGCTCCCACATCCGCGGGATCCGGGGCGACCGCCTCGTCCTGCTGACGGCGACCTTCGCCCTCCCGGCCGAGGTGTCCGACAACTCGGGCCGAGTGCAGGTCGTCCAGGTGCAGGAGGTGACGGAGGACGGGCGGGTCCTCGTCAACCTCATGTACGACCCGGAGCAGGACGCCGAGGCCTGGGCCGAGCTCGAGCGGCGCTACTGCGACTCCCTGCCGCCCGACCAGGCCGAGGTGTGGCGCGTGGGCGCGTCGATGGTCGACGCGATGGGGCGGCGGGACTGGCCGGCCATGACGGCCACCATCGCCGAGGACGTGGTCGCCGTCGACCATCGCCCGTCCGGGTGGGGCACGGTCGGCCGCGACGACTTCGTCGAGCTGTACCGCGGGTCGGTGGCCCTCGCCCCCGACGCCTGGTTCGGCTTCCACGACATCCTCGCGCTCACCGACCGCGGGGTCGTCGCGGAGGCGGCCGGGATCGGTACCACCGTCGACGGCGGCGAGTTCCGGACGGCGGCGTCCGCCGTCCTCCAGGTCGCCGACGGCCGGGTCATCCGCATCGACTACTTCCCGGCCGACCGGATGGACCTGGCGATGGCGCTGCTCGAGGAGCGCTCTGGATCGGAGGAGCGGATCGAGAACGCCGCGACCCGGCTCTACGCCGGCGTGGTGAGCGGCGCCCTCGGGAAGCTGGAGGACCTGGCCCACGTCGTCCGGACCGACTTCCGGTACACGGACCACCGGCCGGTTGTCAGTGCCGGCGAGGGCATCGGGTTCGAGGTCGCCGCCGCCTGGTCGGGAGCGCTGTCCGACCTCGGGTTCGAGTTCTCGGAGATCGAAGGCGTGGCGATCCGCGGTGACCGCGCCGGACTCGTGCGCGTCGTGCGCCACGCGGACGGCGCGGAGATCGTCGCCCTCATCCTGGTCACCGTCGACGACCAGGGCCTGGGTGCCTCCCTCGACGTCTTCGAGGAGTCCCAGCTCGACGAGGCGATCGTTCTCCTCAACGTGCTGGCAGACGTGGCCGGAGCGGTCGGCGTGGCCTCCGTGCTCGAGAACGCGGTGACGCGGATGTACGACCGCGAGGTGCGCCGGGTGCTGACCGGGGACCCGGCGGCCTTCAGCGAGGTGGCAGACGACCTGGTCTGCTTCGACCACCGGCTCGTCGTCGGAGGGGGCGATGTGATCCAGGGGAAGGCCCGGGCGCTCGAGTGGCTCTCGGGCCTCGCCGAGGTCGGGTTCGACACCGCCGACACCGAGGTGCTGGCGGTTCGGGGCGAGCGCCTCGGCCTGGTCGTCTCCCACCGCTACGCCGGTGAGGCGAAGCTCGAGATGCTCACCATCGCCGAAGCCGACGGCAACGGGCATGGGAACCGGATCGACGTCTACGACGTGTCACAGCTCGACGAGGCGATGGCCGACCTGGACGAGCGCTACGGCCAGATCGAGCTGCTCGAGCCCGAGCGCCGCGCCGCCTGGGAGGGGGTGCGCCGGCTGCTGCTCGCGCTCAACGCCCAGAACGGGGCGGCCCTCGGCGCCAGCATCGCGGATGACGGTGCGCTGGAGGACCATCGCCCGAACAGCTGGGGCACGGTCGATCGGGACCAGTGGATCGCGATCTACCCAGAGGACTGGCAGCGCTCGCCCGACGTCCGATGGGACCTCCGCCAGGTGCTCGGGCTCACCGGGTCGGCCATCTACTGCGATCTCGAGATGCACGGCACCCGGGATGGTGGCTCGTACGCCACCCCCGTGGTGGTCGGCGCATCGCTCCGCGACGGCAAGGTCGCGCGCGCACACCTCTGGGTGCCGGAGGACCGTGCGGAGGCCGAGGCCTGGTTCAGGGCCCAGCAGCGGACGCACGGCGGGCCGGCGTCACCACTGTCGAACCGGTCGGTCGAGCTGGCCGCGCGTGGCTGGGAGCTGGCCCTCGCCCGCGACTGGCAGGGCTTCCGCGGCCTGCTCCACCCGGAGATCGTCCTCACGGACCACCGCCTCGTGGTGGGGGGCAACCAAGTGCCGGGTCCCGATGGTGTGGTGGACCTCATGCAGTCGATGGTCGAGACGGCGGGGATCGCTCGCGTCGAGCAGGACATCGTCGCCGTGCGCGGCGAGCGGCATGCCGTGATCCGGTCGGAGTACTTCGGGAAGCGGTTCGTGGTCGAGCTGCTGAACCTTTACACGATCGACGCGGACGGCTTGGTCCTCGACAACCACCTGTACGACGTCGAGCAGCTCGACGAGGCGATCGCACTCCTAGATGAGCGGTTCGTGGCGGACCTGCCCACCGACGCGGCCGACGTCTGGCGTCCCGCGCTCGGGTTCCTCGCTGCGCTCGGCTCCCGGGACCTCGGCCGGATCGACGCCGCGCTCTCGGAGGACTACGTCCTGCACGACCACCGGCCCGTGGGCTTCGGCAACCTCGACCGCGAGGCGTACCTCACCTCCTTCGTGCCGACTGACGCGTCGTCGCCCGACGTCCGCTGGTACACCCGGCGGGACCTGGGTCGGCGCAGCGACGCGGTGTTCGCGGAGATCGAGATCAGCGGCACCCGCGATGGCGGCGCGTTCCGCTCGCCGCTGCTCGGGGTCCTCCACCCGCGAGCGGGCCGTCTCGCCCTGCTCGAAGTGTTCGCCGCGGACGATCTCGACGCGGCGACCGCCCACTTCGAGGCGTCGTCGACCGAGCACGCGGAAGACGTCGGCCCCGGGTTGCACGACCTCGACACGGACGCCGTGCGTCAGGTCCATCGAGCCCGGGAGGTCCTGCTCTCGGAGGGCCTCGAGGCGTACTCGGCCATGATCGCCGACGCCGTGGTCTGCATCGATCACCGTCCGATGCCGGGCGGGTACCGCATCGACGGCCATGGTCCCTTCCTCGAGGCCGTGCGCGGCCTGCTCGAGATCGGTGTCGCCGGGATCGACGACGAGGTCCTCGCGGTGCGCGGCGATCGCCTGTGCCTGTCCAAGGCGACGCACCGTGGCGCCAGCGGCGTCGTGGTCGTCTTCCAGGTGATCGCGCTCGACGAGGACGGTCTGCTGTCCACGGTGGACGTGTTCGACCTCGATCAGCTCGACGAGGCGATCGAAATGTTGGACGAGCGGTATCTCGCCGATGAGGGGCGAGCGATCGCCGACACGATGGGGGTCGCCCTGCGGTTCATGCGGACGCTCGGCCGGCGTGACCTCAGCGCGGTGGAGGCGCTCCTCGCCGATGACCTGGTCTACGAGGACCACCGCCCGCTCAGCTTCGGCCAGCTCGATCGCGCCGGGTACCTGGCCTCCATCCCGCCGGCATGGGAGTCGTCGCCCGACATCCGCTGGCTGTTGCGTCGCCTTCTCGGAACGGTGGGCGCAGTCACCTTCGGCAGCGTCGACGTGTTCGGCGCCGGTGCGGGCGGCGAGTTCCACACGCCCTTGATCGGGATCCCCACGGTGCGCGGCGGACAGATCTCGCGCCTCGAGGTCTTCCCCATCGATGCCCGAGCAGCCGCCGAGGCCCGCTTCCGCGAGCTCATCCTGCGCCCCGAACCCCCCGACCGGAGGCTCTCGAACCTCGCCAGCGACCTGTTCGCGCCGAGCTTCGAGGGGCGACCGCCCGCTGTGGGGCCATCGCCGATCACCGGCTGCCCTGCGGGGGGACGCGTCGGCCGATGGCGACGTGACCGTCGACGGTCGACCGCGGACATCGCACCCCGGTGACCGCTCGTGTGGCCTCTTCCTCCCCACCGTCGGCCTCATTCACCGATCACCGGGCAGTGGTGGGTGCGGGGCTGTCGGCGGAGGCGCGTGACCAGACGATCGGATTCGCCCGCAGCGTGGTGGACATGGGGGTCGAAGGCATCGACCACCACGTGGTGGCCCTCCGCGGTCGGCTCCTGGTGCTCCTGCGAGCCACGTGGTCGGGGCCGAGAGGGTCGGTGGACAACCTCATCGTCCTCGAGGTCGACGGCAACAGCCTGCTCCTCCGGTACGACATCTTCGACGACGACGCGCTCGATGCTGCGTTGGCCTACCTCGACGAGCGGTTCCTGCAGGGTGAGGGGGCTGCCTACGCCGACCCGTGGCGCGTGGGGATCGACTACCTGGCCGCGGTCAGTCGCCACGACCTGTCGCGGATGGAGGAGCTGTCCGCGCCGGAGATGGTGGTCCACGACCACCGGCCCGCGAGCTTCGGGCAGCTCGGTCGGGAGGAGTACATCGGGACCTACCCCACGCTGTGGGCACGCGCGCCGGACGTTCGATGGATGCTGCGTCGTGACCTCGAGAGCGCCGAGAGCGTTCTCCTCGTCGACATCCTCATGTTCGGCACCCATGACGGCGGTGTGTTCGAGTCTCCCCAGTACCTGGTGGGCACCACGCGGCGCGGTGAGATCCTGTACATCGACGTCTTCGGCCCCGACGACTACGAGGCCGCGAGGGCCTGCTTCGCGGAGCGCGCGGCCGCGGCAGAGACGCCGGTCCGGCTGGCGTTGGCGAGTCTGCCCGCCAACGAGGCGGTGCGGGTCATCAAGCGGACCATGGAGCTGCTGCTCGCCGGGAAGGTCGAGGAGGCGGCGGAGCGGTACGCGCCCGACATGGTGATGGAGGACCATCGTCCTGTGATCGGCGGGCTCCGGCTCGAGGGACGCGAAGCGTTCGAGCCGACCGCCAGCGCGATCGTCGGCTGGGAGTTCGATCGCTGGTCGCACACGGTCATCGGAGTCCGCGGCCTGCGGCTCGCGTTGGTCCAGGCGGTGTTCGGCGATTCGAACACCGCGGTCGAAGCCCTGCTGATGGCCGAGGCGGACGACCAGGGGCGCTACCAGCGTCTGGACGTCTTCGACCCGGACCAGGTCGACGAGGCCTTTGCTCGCCTTGACGAGCGGTTCCTTGAGGGGGAGGGGGGCGGTAGCGAGACCTGGCGTCTGTTCGTGTCCGCCTTTGACGCGATGAACACCCGTGACGTCGACGCGCTGCGTGATCAGATCCGCGAGGACTTCGTCGCGATCGACCACCGGCCGCTCGGGTGGGGTGAGCTGGACCGCGAGGAGTACGTCGGGCTCTACCCGCCGATGTTCGAGCAGTCGCCGGACGTTCGCTGGCGGATCGTGGCCGACCGGTACCTGACCCCTCAGGTCGTGGTCGCGACGGTCGCGGTCGGCGGGGGGTACGGCGATTCGGGGGCGTTCGACATCCAGTTCGTCAGCGTGTTGACGCTCGCACGCCTCGAGATCTTCCCATTGGAGGACGAGGCAGCGGCGCTCGCCCGAGCCGGGGAGCTGGCCGAGGAGCTCGACCCCTAGAAGGCGGGCGGTCGCTTCTCGAGGAGGGCTTGCACGCCCTCCTCGTAGTCGGGCAGGCGCATGTGCTCCTCGAGGAGGCGGTTGCTGACCTCCACGGACTCGCCCACGTCGCCGTGGAGCAGATCCGTGTAGAGCTGGCGCTTGGTGGCGACGATCGACGCGGGGCTGATCTCGTGGGCGAGCACCCTCGCGTACTCGTAGGTGGCGGGCAGGAGCTCGTCCGGCGGGAGCACCTGGTTCACGAGGCCGAGCTGGGACGCCTCCTCGGCCAGCACCACCCGAGATGACAGCAGCAGATCGGCGGCGCGGCCCAGGCCGATGAGGCGGGGGAGCACCCACGACAGGCCGTACTCGGCCGGGAGCCCCAGGCGGCCATGGGCGGTGGTGAGCTTGGCGCCGGCGGCGGCGAAGCGGACGTCGGCGTAGCAGGCGAGCACCAGGCCGACGCCGGCCGCGGGCCCGTTGATCGCGGCGAGCACCGGGAGGCGCAGGCCGTAGTGGAACGCGAAGTGGTGGTCGAACTCGGCGCGGATGCCGTAGCCCGGCGTGGCCAGCTCCTCCCGGATGCCGTCGTCGTAGCCGCCCTTGGCCACGTGGCCGTCGAGGGCGGCGGAGTCGGCGCCGGCGCAGAACCCGCGGCCCTTGCCGGTGACCACGAGCACCCGCACCTCGGTGTCGGCCTCCGCGACGGCCACCGCCTGGCGGTACTCCGTGTGCATGCGCCCGGTCCACGCGTTGAGGCGGTCGGGTCGGGCGAGGGTGATGGTGGCGACCCGGTCTGCCACCTCGAACTCGATGGTCCGGAGGTCGCTCACCACTCGCGCCCCTGGAGGGTGGCGATCACCCGCTCGGCCAGCTCCGGTCGGCAGATGACGAGGTCGGGGAGCCACGGGTCGCGGTTGTTGTAGTGGAGGGGCGATCCGTCGACGCGGCTGGCGTGGAGCCCCGCGGCGAGCGCGACCGCCGCCGGCGCGGCGTTGTCCCACTCGTACTGGCCGCCGGAGTGCACGTAGATGTCGACGTGGCCCATGACGACGGCCATCGCCTTGGCCCCGGCCGAGCCGAGGGCGAGGAGCTCGCCGTCGAGGGCGCGGGCCAGCTGGTACGCCTCGCTGGGCGGGCGGCTGCGTGAGACCACGATCCGGACCTTGCCCGGCTCCCGCTCGGGGACCACCTCGGGCGGTTCGGTCCCGAGGGTGCGCCCGAGGGCGGGGAGGGCCACCGCGCCGGCGGTGGGCACGCCGTCGATGGCGAGGGCCACGTGGACGGCCCAGTCGCTGCGCCCGTGCTCGCTGAACTCCCGGGTGCCGTCGAGCGGGTCGACGATCCAGCAGCGCTGGTTGTCGAGGCGGCGGAGGTCGTCCCTGCCCTCCTCGGAGAGGATGGCGTCGCCGGGCGCCTGCTCCTGGAGCAGCGCGAAGAGCAGGTCGTGGGCCTGGGCGTCGCCCTCGTCGCCCCGCTCGAACCACGGCGAGTCGTCGTGCTCGTCCCGGACGTGGAGCAGCAGCTCGCCCGCGGCCGTGGCGGCACGGGCGGCCAGCAGGTGGTCCTCCGGGCGGGCCTCGGGGCTGGGCATCGGGGATTGCTTACCAGTTGGGTCGGGTTTTACTGTGATCCTCCCCATGTCGGCCACCACCTACGAGCTGAGCCACCTCCGCGCCCTCGAGGCCGAGGCGATCCACGTGATCCGCGAGGTGGCCGCCGAGTTCGAGCGTCCCGCGCTCCTGTTCTCGGGGGGCAAGGACTCCATCGTGATGCTCCGGCTGGCCGTCAAGGCGTTCGCGCCGGCGCGGGTGCCGTTCCCCGTGATGCACGTCGACACGGGCCACAACTTCGACGAGGTGATCGAGTTCCGCGACCGGATGGTCGAGGAGCTCGGGGTCCGCCTCGTGGTCGCCAGCCTCCAGGACGACATCGACGAGGGTCGGATCGTGGAGGACGCCGGTCCGCGGGCCAGCCGCAACCGCCACCAGACCATCACGCTGCTCCGCGGCATCGAGGAGAACGCCTTCGACGCCGCCTTCGGCGGTGGCCGCCGCGACGAGGAGAAGGCCCGGGCCAAGGAGCGGTTCTTCAGCTTCCGCGACGAGTTCGGCCAGTGGGATCCGAAGAACCAGCGACCCGAGCTGTGGAGCCTCTACAACGGCAAGCACAAGAAGGGCGAGCACATCCGCGTGTTCCCCCTGTCGAACTGGACCGAGCTCGACATCTGGCAGTACATCGCCGAGGAGGAGATCGCCCTCCCGTCGATCTACTTCGCCCACACCCGCAAGGTCTTCCTCCGCGACGGGATGTGGATGGACGACTCCGAGCTGATCCCGCGCCTGCCCGGCGAGGAGGTCGAGGAGCGCACCGTGCGGTTCCGCACCGTCGGCGACGTCACCTGCACCGGGGCCGTGGAGTCGCCGGCCGCCACGATGCGAGCAGGTCGTGGCCGAGGTGGCCGCCACGCGGCTCACCGAGCGGGGTGCCACCCGCGCCGACGACCGCATCAGCGAAGCCGGCATGGAAGACCGCAAGAAGGACGGGTACTTCTGATGGCAGGGGCATCCTGATGGCGGAGATGCTCCGCCTCGCCACCGCCGGCTCGGTCGACGACGGCAAGTCCACCCTCATCGGGCGGCTGCTCTACGACAGCAAGGCGATCTTCGAGGACCAGCTCGAGGCGCTGGAGCGCACGTCGCGCGAGCGGGGCGACGCGCACACCGACCTCGCGCTGCTCACCGACGGCCTGCGGGCCGAGCGGGAGCAGGGCATCACGATCGACGTCGCCTACCGCTACTTCGCCACGCCCAAGCGGAAGTTCATCATCGCCGACACCCCTGGGCACATCCAGTACACGCGCAACATGATCACGGGCGCGTCCACCGCCGACCTCGCGCTGATCCTCGTCGACGCCCGCAAGGGGATGCTCGAGCAGAGCCGGCGCCACGCGTTCCTGTCGTCGCTCATCGGCGTGCCCCACCTCGTCGTGTGCGTCAACAAGATGGACCTCGTCGACTGGAGCCAGGAGCGCTTCGAGGAGATCAAGGCCGAGTTCCGGGCGTTCGCGATGAAGCTCGAGATCCACGACCTGTCGTTCGTGCCCGTGTCCGCGCTGCACGGCGACAACGTCGTCGACCGGTCGCACAACATGCCCTGGTACGAGGGCTCGCCGCTGCTGCACCACCTCGAGGAGGTGCACATCGCGTCCGACCGCAACCTCATCGACGCCCGGTTCCCGGTCCAGTACGTGATCCGGCCGCAGCAGCAGACCGACCACGACCTCCACGACTACCGCGGCTACGCCGGGCAGGTCGCCGGCGGCGTGCTCAAGGTGGGCGACGAGGTGGTCGTGCTGCCGTCGGGCAAGGTCACCACGATCGCGGCGATCGACACGCCGAGCGGTCCGGTCGACGAGCGCCTTCACCCCGATGTCCGTCACGATCACGCTGGCCGACGAGGTCGACGTGAGCCGCGGCGACATGATCGCCCGCCGGAAGAACCAGCCGCACCAGGGCCAGGACATCGACGCCATGGTGTGCTGGATGTCCGACTCCACCTGGCTGCGCGAGGGGGCCAAGCTCGCCCTCAAGCACACCACCCGCTGGGTGCGGGCGGTCGTGAAGGACCTGCAGTACCAGCTCGACGTGAACACGCTGCACCGGTACGAGGACGCGGTGGGCCTGTCGCTCAACGAGATCGGCCGGCGTCAGCCTGCGCACCACCCAGCCGCTGCTCTTCGACGAGTACCGCCGCAACCGCACCACCGGGTCGTTCATCCTCGTCGACGAGGCCTCGAACACCACGGTGGGCGCCGGCATGATCCTCGGTCCGACCGGCGAGGTGTGATGTCGGACAACGTCCGGTGGCACCCGGGGGAGGTGGCCCGGGACGACCGGCCCACCCGAGGGGCCACGGTGTGGTTCACCGGCCTGTCCGGTTCGGGGAAGTCGACCGTGGCGGTCGCCGCCGAGCGGGCGCTCGTCCACGCCGGCCGCCCCGCCTACGTGCTCGACGGCGACAACCTGCGCCACGGCCTCAACGCCGACCTCGGCTTCTCGGCGGCGGACCGCGCCGAGAACGTGCGCCGCGTCGGCCACGTCGCGTCCCTGCTGGCCGACGCCGGTGTGATCGCGCTGGTGCCGCTGGTCAGCCCGTACCGGGCCGATCGTGATCTCGTCCGGGCGCTCCACGCCGAGGCCGGCCTGCCGTTCGTCGAGGTGTTCGTCGACACCCCGCTCGAGCTGTGCGAGCAGCGCGATCCCAAGGGCCTCTACAAGAAGGCCCGCGCCGGGGAGCTCACCGGCTTCACCGGCATCGACGATCCCTACGAGGCCCCGTCGTCGCCCGAGCTCGTGCTGCGCCCCGAGGACGGCGATGCGGCCGCCATGGCCGTCGCCGTCCTCGAGCAGCTGCCCTAGTCCTGCACCCGGAGGTCGGCGACCACCGGCCAGTGGTCGGAGGTGAGGCGGCCGTCGGGGCGCGGGTGGGCGACCGCGGCCGCGGTCACCTCGATGGGGCCGCGCACGAGGACGTGGTCGATGCGAGCCCCGTCCGTGGCGCCCGTCCAGCCGTGGAACGTGCCACCGGCGTCGGCGGAGAGCGCCTGGCGGAAGCCCGCGTCGAGCAGCACGGCGAGCTCGGGCGCGTCCGGCTCGGCGTTGAGATCGCCGAGCACCACGCACGGCACCGTGGGGTCGAGCCAGCCGACGAGCTGCTCGGCGGCCGCCTGCCGACAGGTCGAGGAGGTCGCGTCGAGGTGGGTGTTCGCCACCTGTACGCGGGTGCGGGAGTCGAGCTCGGCCCACGCGATCGTGGCGACGCGGGGGAACCGGGCGCCGGGCAGCCGCGTGCCGGGCTCGTCCGGGGTGGCGCCGTACCAACGGGTCCGCTGCTCGAGCAGCTCCACCCGCTCCGTGGCGAACAGCAGGGGGTTGCGCTCGCCCCCACCGCCGCGGCGCTCCCGGCCTCGGCCGACGGCGTCGATGCCGTGGAGCCGCCGGAGCAGGGAGCGGACCTGCCAGCCGTAGGCCTCCTGGAGGCCCACCAGGTCGGCGCGCAGCCCGGCGATCGCCGTCGCGGTGGCGCCACGGCGGAACGGCCACGAGTTCCTTCCGTCCGGGGCCCGCCCGTTGCGGACGTTGTAGGTCGCCACCCGCAACGGGACCCCGGCCACGGCGCTACCGGGCGAGGGGCTTGTACTTGATGCGGTGGGGCTGATCGGCCTCGGCGCCCAGCTCCTTGTGGCGCCACTCCTCGTACTCGGAGAAGTTGCCCTCGAACCAGCGCACCTGCGACTCGCCCTCGAAGGCGAGGATGTGGGTGCAGATCCGGTCGAGGAACCACCGGTCGTGGGAGATCACCACCGCGCAGCCGGCGAAGGCCTCGAGGGCCTCCTCGAGGGCGCGGAGGGTGTCGACGTCGAGGTCGTTGGTCGGCTCGTCGAGCAGGATCACGTTCGACGGCTCCTTGAGCATCTTCGCCAGGAGCACGCGGTTGCGCTCGCCGCCCGAGAGCAGGCCGACGGGCTTCTGCTGGGTGGAGCCCTTGAAGTTGAAGTTGCTCACGTAGGCCCGGCCGTTCACCTCGCGGTTGCCGACCTTGAGGAACTCGGCCCCGCCGGTGATCTCCTCGTAGACGGAGTTGTCGCCGACGAGGCTGTCGCGGCTCTGGTCGACGTAGGCCAGGTCGACGGTCTCGCCCACCTTGAACGTGCCGCTGTCGGGCTGCTCGTCGCCGGTGATCATCCGGAAGAGGGTGGTCTTGCCGGCGCCGTTGGGGCCGATGACGCCGACGATGCCGGCGGGCGGCAGCTTGAAGGTGAGGTCCTCCATCAGGAGGCGATCGCCGTAGCCCTTCGACACGCCGTCGGCCTCGATCACCACCCCGCCCAGGCGGCGGCCGTTGGGCAGCTGGATCTGGAGCTTCGACGCGCGGCTCTCGGCCTCGTCGGCCTCCGCCCGCAGCTTCTCGTAGGCCTGGAGCCGGGCCTTGCCCTTGGCCTGGCGGGCCTTCGCGCCCATGCGCACCCACTCGAGCTCGCGCTGCAGGGTCTTCTGGCGGGCGGACTCCTGCTTCTCCTCCACGGCCAGCTGAGCCTGCTTCTTCTCGAGCCAGCCCGAGTAGTTGCCCTCGAAGGGGTGGCCCTTGCCGAACTCGAGCTCGAGGATCCACTGGGCGACGTTGTCGAGGAAGTACCGGTCGTGGGTGATCGCCACGACGGTGCCCTCGTAGCGCTGCAGGGTCTGCTCCAGCCATGCCACCGACTCGGCGTCGAGGTGGTTGGTGGGCTCGTCGAGCAGCAGCAGGTCGGGGCGGGACAGCAGCAGGCGGCACAGCGCCACGCGGCGCTTCTCGCCGCCGGACAGCGTGGTCACCTCGGCGTCGCCCGGAGGCAGGCGCAGCGCGTCCATCGCGATCTCGATCTGGCGGTCGAGGTCGTCGGCGCCGGCCGCTTGGATCTTCGCCTCGAGCTCGGCCTGCTCGGCGCCGATCTTGTCGTAGTCGGCGTCGGGGTCGGCGTACTTGGCCAGGCAGGCGTCGTAGCGCTCCAGGAGGCCGGCCACCTCGGCCACGCCGTCCATGACGTTGCCCTTGACGTCCTTGGTCTCGTCGAGGTGCGGCTCCTGCTCGAGCATCCCCACGGTGAAGCCGGGGGAGAGGCGGGCCTCGCCGGTGTAGCCGTCGTCCAAGCCGGCCATGATCCGGAGGAGCGAGGACTTGCCCGCGCCGTTCGACCCGATCACGCCGATCTTGGCGCCCGGGTAGAAGGACAGGGTGATGTCCTTCAGGACCTCCTTGTCCGGCGGGTGGAACCGGCTGACCTTGTACATCGTGAAGATGTACTGCGCCGCGTTGTTGCTCGACATAGGGCGTCGACCCTACCGGTCGACCCCGCTCCGGCCCCAGCCGAAGATCCCCTAGCGGAGGCGGATGGCCCGCAGATGGGGGAGTGCGACCACGTGGTCCACGTCGTCCCCGACGATCCACGCGCTCCGCGTGGTGCAGGACAGGAGCCGACCCACGACTTGGCCGCCCTCCGTGTCGACGGCCACCTCGGCGCCCACCAGTGGGCGGAGGTCGTGGAGCGAGAGGCAACTGCTCTCGTCACCCCCGAGTGCTGCAGCTTCCATGCGCCTGCCTCCCTGTGCCGTTGGGCTGGGTTGCTGAAGGGGTCTACCCCCCGGCTCGGTCCGGGTGGTGGATGCTGGGGCCGGTAGCCGTCGCCCGATCGCGCCGGCTGCGCCGTCGCCGGTCGGCTTCGCCGCCCGTCGGATCGGCCGCCGTCCCGTACCGGTAGCCTCTGAGGCCGTGGCCGACGACTCCGCCCCCCGCAACGACCTCCCCGACGCCCTCGGTCCCAACGCCTGGTTGGTCGACGAGATGCACGAGCAGTACCTGGCCGACCCCTCCTCGGTGAGCGAGAGCTGGCGTGACTTCTTCGCCGACTACCGGCGGGACGCCGAGCCCCAGGCGGCGGCCCTCCGGGAGGCCGTGGCCCCCGCCGCGGCCGCGGCCGCGGCACCGGCGGCTCCTACCGCGGCGGCCGAGCCGGTCGCCCCGGTGGCGGAGGTGGGCGAGGCCCTTCGGGGGGCTGGCGCCCGGATCGTCGCGAACATGGAGGCGAGCCTCGGGGTCCCCACCGCCACCAGCTTCCGCCAGGTCCCGGCCAAGCTCCTCGAGGTCAACCGGCGGATCATCAACGGCTACCTGGGTCGGACCCGCGGCGGGAAGATCTCGTTCACCCACCTCATCGGCTTCGCCGTCGTCCGGGCCGTCCACGAGACCGTCCCGGTGATGAACGCCACGTTCGTCGAGGACGCCGACGGCAAGCCCCGCATCGTGCGCAACGAGCACATCGGCCTCGGCATCGCCGTCGACCTCGAGAAGTCCGACGGCAGCCGGTCGCTGCTCGTCCCCGTGATCCGCGACGCGGACACGCTCGACTTCCGCAGCTTCTGGGGCGCGTACGAGGAGCTGATCCGCAAGGTCCGGTCCGGCAAGCTCAGCCCGGACGACTTCGCCGGCGCCACGGTCAGCCTCACCAACCCGGGCACGATCGGCACGTTCCAGTCGGTGCCGCGGCTCATGTCGGGCCAGGGGGCGATCGTCGGCGTGGGAGCGCTCGACTACCCGGCCGAGTGGCGGGGCGGCGATCCGGTCACGCTGGCCGAGCTGGGCCTGTCGAAGGTCATCACGGTCAGCTCGACCTACGACCACCGCATCATCCAGGGCGCCGAGTCCGGTCTCTTCCTGAAGCGGGTCGAGGAGCTCCTCCTCGGCGCCGATGGCTTCTACGACGAGGTGTTCCGCGCCCTCGAGGTGCCCTACGAGGCCGCGGAGTGGCGGCGCGACGTCCACCCGATCGATCACGAGCAGGCGATGCTCGAGAAGCAGATGGCGGTCGCCAACCTCATCCGCCTCCACCGCGTGCGCGGCCACCTCATCGCCGACCTCGACCCGCTGCGCTGGCGCGAGCCGGACATCCCCGTCGAGCTCGACCTCGTCACCTACGGGCTCAGCATCTGGGACCTCGACCGCGAGTTCCTCACCGGGGGCCTCGGCGGCCGCGAGCGCCTCGCGCTCGGCGACATCCTCCACGTCCTGCGCGACGCGTACTGCCGCACCATCGGCATCGAGTACATGCACATCCAGGACACCGAGGAGCAGCGGTGGATCCAGGAGCAGGTCGAAGGGGTCGCCCCCGACCTGCCGACGGAGGACCAGCGCCACATCCTCGAGCGCCTCAACGCCGCGGAGGCGTTCGAGAAGTTCCTGGCCACCAAGTACGTCGGGCAGAAGCGGTTCGGCCTCGAAGGCGCGGAGTCGGCCATCCCGATCCTCGACGCCATCCTCGAGGCGGCCGCCGACGCCGACCTCGTCGGCTCCGTGATCGGCATGCCCCACCGCGGGCGCCTGAGCGTGCTCACGAACATCGTCGGCAAGAGCTACGACCAGATCTTCAAGGAGTTCGAGGGCCAGGTCGACGAGGACTCGATGCAGGGCTCCGGCGACGTCAAGTACCACCTCGGGCAGGTGGGCAAGTTCGTCGGCCGCTCCGGCAAGGACATCCAGGTCGAGCTGGCTGCCAACCCGAGCCACCTCGAGGCGGTCGACCCGGTCGTCGTGGGCATGGTGCGGGCCAAGCAGGACGACATCAACGATCCCGAGGCCTTCTCGGTCCTTCCGATCCTGATGCACGGCGACGCCGCGTTCGCCGGGCAGGGCGTGGTGGCCGAGACGCTCAACATGAGCGACATCAAGGGCTACCGGGTCGGCGGCACGATCCACGTCGTCGTCAACAACCAGATCGGGTTCACCACCACCCCTGAGTCGGCTCGCACCGGCTACTACTCGACCGACGTCGCCAAGATCATCCAGGCGCCGATCTTCCACGTGAACGGCGACGACCCCGAGGCCTGCGTCCGGGTCGCCCGGCTGGCGTTCGCCTACCGGCAGCGGTTCCGCAAGGACGTCGTGATCGACATGGTCTGCTACCGGCGCCACGGTCACAACGAGGGTGACGACCCGAGCTACACGCAGCCGCTCATGTACGCCAAGATCGACCAGCGACGCTCGGTGCGGAAGCTGTTCACCGAGTCGCTCGTGAAGCGGGGCCAGCTGTCGCTGGAGGAGGCCGAGCAGGCCCTCGACGACTTCCACTCTCGGCTGCAGGTCGCGCTCGACGAGACCCGCCAGACCGCCCCGCCGAAGGACATCATCGCCAAGCACCGGCCGCCGGCCGTGGGCGTCCTGCCCAAGGTGGAGTCCGGCGTCGACCGCGAGGTCCTCGAGTCGATCTACCGCACGCTCTCGACGTTCCCCGACGATTTCAACGTCCACCCGAAGCTGCTGAAGCAGTTCGAGGCCCGGGACAAGATGTGGGCCGACGGCGAGGTCGACTGGGCGCTGGCCGAGGCCATGGCCTACGGCTCGCTCCTCCTCGAGGGCACCGACCTCCGGATCAGCGGGCAGGACACGCGGCGGGGCACGTTCAGCCACCGGCACGCGGTGCTCGTCGACCACACGAACGGCAACGAGTACGCCCCGCTGGCGCACCTCAGCCCGGAGCAGGCCAAGTTCTGGATCTACGACTCCCTCCTGTCGGAGTACGGCGCGCTCGGGTTCGAGTACGGCTATTCGGTGGTGAAGA
The DNA here is from genome assembly GCA_963727905.1 of uncultured Microthrixaceae bacterium. GTDB lineage: Bacteria > Actinomycetota > Acidimicrobiia > Acidimicrobiales > VFJN01 > VFJN01. The sequence goes on along the minus strand of CAVSIC010000001.1, from coordinate 57,382 downwards.
AGGAGTCACTGGTGGTCTGGGAGGCGCAGTTCGGCGACTTCTGGAACGGTGCGTCGACCATCGTCGACCAGTTCCTCGTCGCCTCCGAGGACAAGTGGAACCAGACCTCGGGCCTCACGCTCTACCTCCCGCACGGCTACGAGGGCCAGGGCCCCGAGCACTCGTCGGCCCGCGTGGAGCGGTTCCTCACCCTGTGCGCCGAGGACAACATCCAGGTCGCCAACGTCACCCAGGCCTCGCAGGTGTTCCACCTCGTCCGCCGCCAGGTCCGCCGGCCTGGTGTCCACAAGCCGCTCGTGCTGTTCACGCCGAAGTCGCTGCTCCGGGCCAAGCCGGCCCGGTCGAGCGCGGAGGAGCTCACCACCGGGTCGTTCCGGGAGACGCTCGACGACGCGTCGGTGCAGGATCCCGCCGCGATCCGCCGGATCGTGCTGACGTCGGGCAAGGTCGGTCAGGAGGCCATCGCCGCCCGCGACGCCGCCGGCACCGCGGTCGCCGTGGTCCGCGTCGAGCAGCTCTACCCGTGGCCGTTCGACCAGCTCGACGAGGTCGTCGCCGGCTATCCCAACGCCCGTGAGCTCACCTGGCTCCAGGAGGAGCCCGAGAACATGGGCTCGTGGAACTTCGTGAAGGGCCGCCTCTACGAGCGGTTCGGCGACTCCCACGAGATCCACCGCGTGTCCCGCGTCGAGTCCGGCAGCCCCGCCAGCGGCTCCCACGCGATCCACGCCCAGGAGCAGTCCGAGCTCCTCACCTCCGCCATCACCGTCTGACGACGAACTCGGGCGATCTCGTCGGGCATCGGACGACGAAATCGCCCGAGAACCCCTTCCCGGGGAGGGCTGTCACAGGGCGCTGGGATCGTTCGCCGATGTCTGTCGACCGAACGATCCACGCTGCGGCCCGCCTCGGGCTGATTACCCGTCCAAAGCTGCTCGAGGTGGGGCTCTCGCTGGAGGAGATCTACGGCAGGCTCGAGCGCGGGTCGTTGTGGTCGGTGCATCCGGGTGTGTACGCCACGTTCGGCCGCACGCTGGACTACGACGCCCGCGTGCTCGCCGCGTGCCTCGCCGCGGGGTCGGGGGCTGTTGCGTCGCACCGATCCGCACTGGCGATGTGGGGATTGCTCGACGGCCAGCAACCGCTCGAGATCACGGCGCCGCGCTCCGCCCACCCCGCGCCGGATGGTGTCATCGTCCACCGACCAAACGTGCTTCGACCGATCGACGTCACCGAGCGGCGCGGGGTGCCGCTCACGAACCCGCTGCGCGCGCTCCTCGACGCCGGTGCCGTTCTCCCCCGAGCGAGGGTCGGGGACTGCGTCGAGCGGGCGCTGGTCGCTCGACTCGTGAGTGTGAAGGGCCTTCGCGTGATCCTGGCCGAGCTCGGTGGTCGAGGGCGCACAGGAACAGGCGCGCTGCGTTCGCACTTGGACCGGCGGGCGCTTGGAGATCGGCGTCCCGAGAGCATGATCGAGCCGCTCCTGGCTCGGCTGCTCTACGACGACCTGGGCATAGGACCCGTGCTCTACCAACACGAGGTGGTGCTCGAGGGTCGACGCCTTCGACCGGACTTCACCGTTCCGCTCGCGCGAACCATCGTCGAGGTCGACGGGTTGGACGCGCACTCATCTCGAACGGCCCTCGACGAGGACCTGCTGCGACAGAACCTCTTCGTCCGCCACGGCTACTTGGTGCTCCGCTACACGACGACGGCCCTCCGGCGTCCAGCCGCTGTCACGCGTGAGGTGAGGGCCGTCTGCCTCGATCGCATCGCCCAGGCTGGGGCCGCCTGATTCCGTTCTCGGGCGATCTCGTGGTTGAGGAGACGACGAAACAGCCCGAGAACGCTGATCAGGGGCGGCCGGCAGCTTCCCATCGCTCGTGGGCGCGCCACATGCGGGACCACAGGCTCGCCATGGCGTCGGGGTCGACGTCGGACAGGTCGAGGCGGAACCGGTCGGTCAGCACCTCGCGGAGCTCGGCCTCGGTGGTGATCGTGGTGTCGAAGGCGCCGTCGCCGAGGCGGCGGACGGTGCAGCCCTTGAGGACGTCGACGCCATCCGCGTCCCGGCGCTGGACCACGAGGAACTTCACGAAGCCGGACTCGGGGTCGGTCGAGAGCCACTCGTGCCGGTCGGCGAAGACCTCCATGCCGACGGCGCCCTCGCGCCAGTTGCTCCCGGCGAAGCTCCCGTCCGGGTCGTGCGACAGGTGCCACTCGCCGAGGCCGTCGGTGCCCGGCTCGAGCGACACGGTGAAGGGAGGCTGCACGAAGGTGTCCGCTCGGAGGGGGAGCGGGGAGTGGAGCGCGTCGCCGAGGCCGACGTCGAAGTACCAGCGGCCATCGGGGTTGGCGTCGGACGGGAGCCCCGCCACGGTCAGCACCAGGTGGTTCGTCATCGCCAGCTCGCGGTCGTCCTCGGGACGGCCGTACACGCCGGCCACGTGGCGGGTGACGTCGTAGCCCAGGGCGTCGAGGGCCAGCCCCATCGCGCCGTTGAGGTGGTAGCAGTAGCCGCCGCGCCGGCCCTCGCTGAGGAGCGCCAGCGAGCCGGCCTGGTCGATCCCGCGCGGCTCGCCGAGCTGGATCCAGAGCGTCTCGTACGGGATGCGCTCGGCGTGGGCCTCGTGCAAGCGGAACATCGCCTCGACCGACGGCGGTTCGCGGTCGAGTCCGAGGCGGGCCAGGTAGGCGTCGAGGTGCTCCGGATCCGCGGGCATCCGACCGGTGCTAGCCGACCGGGAAGCCGAGCACCGTCTCCAGCTCACGGAGGGCCTCTGCGGGGTCGACCACCTTGATGGTGGTCATGCCCATGGCCTTGGCCGGCTTGAGGTTGATGCCGAGGTCGTCGAGGAAGACGACCTCGGTCGGGTCGACGTCGGCCATCTCGCACGCGAGGGCGTAGAACGCGGGGTCGGGCTTGCGGACGCCCGCCTTGCTGGACTCCAGCACGAACGCGAACAGCTCGAGGACGTCGGCGTGGCCGGGCCGGCCGTCCGCGGGCGTGCGGTCGCCGGTGACGAAGTTGTTCGTCAGGCACGCCGTGACGAGCCCCGCGTCGCGGCAGCGGCGGATGGCCTCGACCACCGCGGGCCGGATCTCGCCTTGCAGCAGCGCGAGCATCTCGCGCGCCTCGACCCGATGGCCGAGCTCGCGGCACTCGGCCTCGAAGAGCTCGCAGAACTGCTCGAACCCCACCTCGCTGCGCTCGAGCTGAGCCCACGCGTTGGTGTCGGGGTTCGTCGCGTTCACGGTGCGGATCAGGTCGCGCGGCAGGCCGTTCGACTCCTCGTAGCGGTTGAACGCCTCGAAGGGGCTGGACAGGACCACCCCGCCGAAGTCCCAGAACACCGCCCGGATGCCCATGGTGCTCAGCCCTCCAGCAGATCGCGGGACAGGGCGTCCCACAGCTGGGTGGACAGCGCGAGCGAGCCGACGTCGATGCGCTCGTCGTCGCCGTGGAACATCGAGCCGTAGTCCTCGAACGACATGTCCGTGGAGAACAGCCCGAAGCCGTAGGCCGTGGTGCCGAGTCGCCGGAAGAACCGGGCGTCGGTGGCCCCCACCGTCATGTACGGCACGACCTTCGAGCCCTCGTAGAACCGTGGCGTCACCCGAGCGATCGAGTCCCACAGCGGCGTGTCGACGGGCGACGCGGTCGACGGGTCGTCGTAGGCCGCCGCCACCTCGACCTTGTCGGCGAGGTCGCCGAGCGCCTCGTCGAGCATCGCCCGGACCTCGGCCTCGCCGTGACCGGGAAGGGTCCGGATGTCGACCTGGAGGGTGACCAGGTCGGGGATCACGTTGATCTTCGTGCCGGCCTCGGCCATCGTCGGAGCGAAGGTCGTGTGGGTGCAGGCGTGGAACTGCCGGGCCATGCCGACGGGGAACACCTCGCAGGCGTCGAGGAACGTGTCGGGATCGAGGAGGGGCTGCACCATCTCGTCGGGGTAGTCCATGCCCTCGAGGAAGCGCCGCCAGGTGTCGTGGATCTGGGTGGCGGGCTCGTACTCGGCGAGGCGCTGCACGACGTGCGCGGCCGTGACGAGGGCGTTGTCGGTCTTGTACGGCTGGCTCCCGTGGCCCGGCGTGCCCCGCACCCGCAGCTTCACCCAGCAGCTGCCCTTCTCCGCCACGATCACCGGGAGCTTGAGGCCCGTGGGGCTCGGGATCGGGATGCCGCCGCTCTCCGTGATGACGTAGTCCGCCCGCACCGCATCGGCCTCGTGGTCCACCAGGTGCCCGGCCCCGAGCGACCCGAGGGCCTCCTCGTCGGCCACGGCCAGGTACACGAGCGTGCCCTTGGGTCGGAACCCGCCTCGGGCGAGGTGCTTCGTGGCCACGGCCATCGATGCCGTGAGGTTGAGCATGTCGACGGCGCCCCGCCCCCACACCTCGCCGTCGATGAGCTCGCCGCCGAACGGATCGTGTCGCCATCCCTCCGGGTTCGCGGGGACGACGTCCGTGTGACCCATCAGCAGGAGCGTCGGCGCGTCGGCATCCGTGCCTTCGATGCGGGCGACGAGGCTGGTGCGACCGGGCGCCGCTTCGTAGCGCTCGAGCGCGAGACCCGGACCTTCGAGGTACGACGCGAGCAGGTCGGCGCTGCGCACCTCTTGACCGGATTCCGCGCGGCCGTCGTTCACGCACGCGTTGCGGATGAGGTGCTGCAAGAGGTCGGTGACCTCGTGTGTGGTCGCGTCGGCGGTCGCGGTTGCCATCGCGCCGAACCTACTTCGATGTGCGCGACGCGCACCGCGCGAACGCGCATGATCCCCGCAAACGCGCGTCGGCTGTAGTTGACTTGATAGCCGAATGACGGTGAACCACGTCGTGGTCGACGGATCCAACCTTGCAACCGAGGGAAGGACGTTGCCGAGCTTGTCGCAGCTCGACGACGCGGTGCGCGCGTTCATGGGCGAGTTCTCGCCGAAGGCGGTCACGGTCGTCGTCGACGCGACGTTCCCGAACCGCATCGATGCGAGTGAGCGCGAGGCGTTCGAAGAGGGCGCTGAAGCCGGCGAGATCATCACGCCGCCTGCGGGTGTGATCGGTCGTGGCGACGCGTTCATCCTGCAGGTCGCCGACCGCGCGAACGCCGTCGTGCTGTCGAACGATTCGTTCCAGGAGTTCCACGGTCAGTACACGTGGCTCTTCGAGGAGGGTCGGCTCATCGGCGGCAAGCCCGTGCCGTACGTCGGCTGGGTGTTCATGCCGCGTTCGCCGGTTCGCGGCCCGACCAGCCGTCGTGCGGTGAGCGACGCCAAGAAGGCGGCCAAGCGCGTCGCGCAGACGTCGGGGACCGACGCGCCGAGCGCCGAGCCCGCCACCGGTGGTCGTCGCGCCAAGAAGGCGCCGGCGAAGGCCACGCCCGCGGGTCGCACCAGGAAGCAGTCCGCGTCGGGCCAGCGACAGACGCCGATCCCTGCGAAGGCGGCTGCACTCGCCACCGCTCCCGTCGACGGTGGGGGTCGTCGCCGCCGTGGTCGTGGTGGCGGTGGTGGCGGCACCGGCGGCGGTGGCGGGAGCGCTTCGGTGTCGCCGTACAACGACGCCCTGCCCTTCATCGAGTTCGTGGGCGCCCACCCGGTCGGGTCGGTCGTCCAGGGCGAGGTCGAGCGCTTCGCCTCCCACGGTGCCTACGTCACGGTCGACGGCACCCGCTGCTACCTCCCGCTGAAGCACCTGGCCGACCCGCCGCCGCGCAGTGCGCGGGAGGTCCTCAGCTTCGGCTCGCCCTACGAGTTCGTGGTCCATGCGTTCGACACCCCTCGCCGGGGCATCGACCTGACCATGCCAGGTGTCGTGCCTTCCGGCACGGCAAGTGATCCCGTACACCAACCAGAGGAGGCACGGGTGGCACCTGCCAAGAAGAAGAAGGCCGCGGCCAAGAAGGCCCCGGCCCGCAAGAAGGCAGCAGCCAAGAAGGCTCCGGCCCGCAAGAAGGCAGCAGCCAAGAAGGCTCCGGCCCGCAAGAAGGCCGCAGCCAAGAAGGCTCCGGCCCGCAAGAAGGCCGCAGCCAAGAAGGCTCCGGCCAAGAAGAAGGCCGCGAAGAAGAAGGCTCCGGCCCGCAAGAAGGCAGCAGCCAAGAAGGCTCCGGCCAAGAAGAAGGCCGCGAAGAAGAAGGCTCCGGCCCGCAAGAAGGCAGCAGCCAAGAAGGCTCCGGCCCGCAAGAAGGCCGCCGCGAAGAAGGCTCCGGCCAAGAAGAAGGCAGCGAAGAAGAAGGCCCCGGCCAAGCGCAAGGCACCCGCCAAGCGCAAGGCCGCCGCTCGGCGGCGCTGAGCCCAGGACCACGACGAGGCGCACGGCGCGCGACCGGTAGCGTCGTCCGCCGTGCGCCTCGTCACCTGGAACGTCAACTCCCTCAACGCCCGCCAGGAGCGGGTGGAGGAATGGCTCGCCGACAGCCAGCCCGACGTCGTCTGCCTGCAGGAGACCAAGCTGGCCGACGGTGCCTTCCCGGCGCTGGCGTTCGCAGCGCTGGGGTACGAGGCGGCCCACCACGGTGAGGGCCGCTGGAACGGGGTGGCCATCCTGAGCCGGGTGGGCCTCGACGACGTCGTGCACGGCTTCGCCGACGACGCTCCGCCCGACCCCGAGGCGCGGCTGCTCACGGCCACCTGTGGTGGCGTGCGGGTGATGAGCGTGTACGTGCCGAACGGCCGGGCGCTCGACAACGACCACTACCGCTACAAGCTCGAGTGGCTGGAGCGGCTCCGCGGGCACCTCGACGCCGTCGCCGCCCCGTCGGCGCCCACGGCCCTCTGCGGCGACTTCAACATCGCTCCCACCGACATCGACGTGTGGGACCCCGCCGCCGTCCACGGCGCCACCCACGTCAGCCCGCCCGAGCGCGAGGCGCTGGGCCGCCTGCTCGACTGGGGCCTCACCGACGTGTTCCGCGACCGGTTCCCCGACGTCGAGCGCCTCTACTCGTGGTGGGACTACCGGGCCGGCAACTTCCACAAGGGCATCGGGATGCGGATCGACCTCGTGCTCGCCTCCGCCTCGTTGGCGGCTCGGGCGCAGGGGGCGCTGATCGACCGCAACGCCCGCAAGGGCAAGTCGCCGTCGGACCACGCGCCGGTCGTCATCGACCTGGACGAGGCGGCATGAGCGACCCCACCCCCGAGGCGGCGACGATGCGCGACGTCCTCGCCGGCGCAGAGCGGGCGGCGGCGGTGCCGGCCTCGCCCCGCCGGGCGGCGCTGCACCGCCTCGCCGACGGCATGCGCGGCGTGATGCACCGGCTGGTGCAGACGAGCGCGCCGGTGGAGGTCGTGCAGGAGGCCGCCGACGAGCTCGAGGCGTTGGCCGCGCGGTTCGCCGCACATCCCAATGCCTCCATCTACGAGGGCTTCGCCGAGGCGGCGAACGCGGGCGAGCCGTTCGCGTTCTTCGACCACAGCCCGGTGCAGGGTCGGGCGAACCCGCTGGCCCCGCCGCTGGAGATCCGGGTGGAGGGCGACACCATGGTCGGCACGGTCACGTTCGGTGCCGCGTACGAGGGTCCCCCGGGCTGTGTCCACGGCGGGTTCGTGGCCGCGGCGTTCGACGAGCTCCTCGGCGCCACCCAGTCGATGTCCGGTTCCCCCGGGATGACGGGTCACCTCAGCGTCGACTACCGATCGCCGACGCCGCTGCACACCGAGCTGCGCATGGTGGGCCGGATCGAGCGGGTCGACGGCCGCAAGATCCACACGCGGGCAGAGCTCCATGCCGGGGATCGTCTGTGCGCGGAGTCCTACGGGCTCTTCATCTCGATGCACGGCGGGAAGTTCGCCGAGCTGAAGGCCGAGCGGGACGAGCGCCTGGCCGAACGGGGCGACCCGCCCTCAGCCTGAGCGGCGCTCGAGGAACGCCTCGACGATCGCCGTCTCCTGGCGGAGGTGGTCCTGGAGGTCGGCCACCAGCGTCCGCTCGACCGTCCCGCCGACGAGCGCGACCTTCACCTTCAGCTCGCCGGAGATGACCCGCCGCGCCCCGGCGCCATCCGCGACCACCTGCACGGTCCCCGTGCAGCGCAGCCGGTCGGCGTAGTGGTCCGGGTGCAGCGCGAACGACGCCGTGCAGGAGCCGAGGTCGTGGGCGGTCCACTCGACCCAGGTCAGCCGTGCGGGGTCGACGACGGCCCGCACCGCCGAGGACAGCTCGCCGATGAACCGGTACTGCAGCCGCAGCTCGACCCTGTCGCCGTCGATCTGGTGGCCGACGACCTCCGGAGCGGCGAGGCGGTCGCCGGTCGGGTACCCGTCGTAGAGCGCCGGATCGGCGAACGCGACGGCCACCTCTTCCGGAGTGGTGTGCGGGAAGCGCTGCTCGGCGGTGAACCTCACGCGCCCGCCTCCTGACCGGCGCCGGCGAGGGCACGGAGCAGGTCGGGGCCGAGGCGCTCGGCCAGGATCGTCCCGACGCCGCGGACCTCGCCGAGGGCGGCGAGATCGGCGGGGTGGGCTCCGACGATGCGGGCCAGCACGTGGTCGCCCAGCACGGCCTCCGGCTCGACCCGTGCCGCCCGGGCGACGGAGTCGCGCCAGCGCCGCAGCGCCACGAGCTCCGGTGAGGTGCCGACGCGTGCGTGCTCGAGCAGCGCCCGCTGGCGAGCCAGCTCGTCGGTCCAGTCCTCCACGGGGGGTGCGGCGACGGTGGTGGGGCCGGCGACGATGGCGGGCCGGTCGGGCACCGGGGCCAGCAGCGGCGACCGACGCCGCTCGACGACCTTGCCCGCGAACGTGCGCTGCTCGGCCCAGGTGAGGCGCAGCTCGCGCTGGGCCCGCGTCATCGCCACGTAGAGGAGCCGGGCCTCCTCGGCCTTCGCCGCGACCGTGCGGGCGTGGGCGATCGGCACGTAGCCGTCCTCGAGCCCGGCGAGGTGCACGATCGGCCACTCGAGCCCCTTGGCGGCGTGGAACGTGGCGATGTCGACGGCGTCGCCACCCATCGTCGCCTCCGACTCCGACCGGACGGTGGCCGCCAGCCAGGTGGCGAACGACGAGCCCCCGCCGACGGGGTCGAGGCGCAGGTAGTCGCGACCCATGCGCAGCAGCATGGCCATCGCGTCGTGCTCGTCCTCGGCTCGGGACAGGGCCTCGGCGCGACCGTCGTGGTCGTCGGGGTCGAGCTCGTCGAGCGCCGCGGTGGCGGGGCCGCCCTCGTCCTCCAACCCGGCCTCGAGGTCGGCGAGCGCGGTGCCCAGGGGGGTGTGCGAGGAGCGCAGCCGGCGCAGGGCACGCTGCACGGCGGGCCGTTCGAGGAACCCGGTGCCTCCGCGGACGCGGTGGGGGATGCCCGCCTCGCGCAGCGCCTCGGCCAGCAGGGTCGACTGGGCGTGGGTGCGCACGAGGATGGCCTGGTCCGCCCACGGCCGGCCGGGGGCGTGGGCGAGCCGAACGGCACGGGCGATGGCGACGGCCTCCGACCGGTCGCTGGCGTGCGCGACCACCGTGGGGGCGCTGCCATCGGGTCGTGTGGCCTCGATGTCCTGCGCGGGTTGCTTCGCCGCCCGCAGCACGGAGGCCGCCGCACCGAGGATCTGCGGGGTCGATCGGTAGCTGCGCTCGAGCTCGATGACCTCCGCCGGAGGCCAGTGGCGGTGGATGTCGATGAGGAACGACGCGTCGGCGCCGTTCCACCCGTAGATGGCCTGCTGCGGATCGCCGACGGCGGTGATGTCGTAGCCGTCGCCCCGCCACGCCTCGAGCAGGCGGAACTGCAGGGCGTTCACGTCCTGGAGCTCGTCGACGTAGAGGTGGCGGAACCGCCAGCGCTGAGCGGCCGCGAACCGGTCGTCCTCCTCGAGGGCCCGGGCGCACAGCGCGAGCAGGTCGTCGAAGTCGACCAGACCGGTGCGCTGCTTGTGCAGCTCGTAGGCGCGGTACCCCTCGGCGACCAGCTCGGGCTTCAGCGGCGGCCGGCGGCTCGCCGCGACCACGGCCGCCTCGTAGCTGTCCGGGGTGACCATCCGCGCCTTCGCCCACTCGATCTCCGAGGCCAGGTCGGCGGCCACGGCCCGGCGCTCCCGGCCCCCGACCTTCGGGGCGACCTCGGCCAGCACCCGTCCCTTGCGGTCGAGGAGGGTGGGTGCGGTGCGGCCCTGGTCGGCCCAGCGGGTGCGGAGCGATCCCCAGGCCACCGCGTGGAAGGTGCCGGCGGTGGCGTCGCCCCGCAGGCCGAGGCGGCCGAGCCGGTCGGTGAGCTCGCCCGCCGCCTTGCGGGTGAAGGTCAGGGCGAGGACGTGCCGGGGATCGGCGGCCCCCGTGGCGACGCGGTGGGCGATGCGGCGGGTGAGGACCCGGGTCTTGCCCGATCCGGCGGGCGCCAGGACGACCAGCGGCATGGCGGTGGAGGTGACGGCCCGGCGCTGGGCCTCGTCCAACCCCGCCAGCAGCGCCTCCGCGTCCATCGTGGGGAGGGTAGCGAGGACCGGGCGCGTGGGCTCGTACGCTGCCCGGCGTGGTGGACGTCTCCCGCGATCGGTTCGAGGACCTCGTGGCGGATGCCCTCGACGAGCTCCCCGAGGCCCTCGGTCGGATGATGGACAACGTCGCCGTGCTCGTCCGCGAGGGCGAGCCGGACGGCGACCTCCTCGGCCACTACGACGGGATCCCGCTGACCGAGCGGTCCGAAGGCTACGACGGCATGGTGATGCCCGACCGCATCACGATCTACCGCCTCCCGATCCTCGCGATGTGCGCCGACGAGCCCGAGGTGGTGGAGCAGGTCCGGATCACCGTGGTCCACGAGGTCGCGCACCACTTCGGCATCGACGACGACCGCCTCGAGGACCTCGGCTGGGCCTAGGTCCCAGGTCTACGCTTCGGTCGTGCCCTTCAACCGCAAGCTGCTCAACGAGGGCGAGGAGATCGCACTCGACCTCCACCCCCACTGGTGGTTCTTCGCGCAGCCGGCGGCGGCACTGGCGGCCGCGGTCCTCCTCGGTGTGGGCGTGCTCGTGCGGTGGGACGACCCGCCCGACTTCGTCATGGTGTTCTTCGGGCTCGTCATCCTCGTCGCGCTGGGTTGGTTCGGCCTGTACTACGCCCGCTGGGTCACCACCCACTTCGTCATCACCAGCGATCGGCTCATCTACCGCCATGGCGTGCTGGCGAAGAAGGGGATCGAGATCCCGCTCGAGCGCGTGAACACCGTCTTCTTCAGCCAGTCGATCTTCGAGCGCATCGTCGGTTCGGGCGACCTCGTGATCGAGTCGGCGGGCGAGAAGGGCCAGGAGGCCTTCTCCAACGTCCGCAAGCCGTCCGCCGTGCAGAACGAGATCTACGTGCAGATGGAGGCGAACGAGAACCGGAAGTTCGACCGCGTCGGCGACCGTGGCTCGCGCGGCGACTCGATCCCCGCCCAGATCGCGCAGCTCGACGACCTGCGCGCCCGTGGCGTGCTCAGCGAGTCGGAGTTCCAGGCCAAGAAGGCCGAGCTCCTCCGACGCATGTAGCGCCGCCGGCGGGCCGCAGCCGCCAGGCTCGCCGCCCCTCGGGGAGCGGAGCACCCCGCTCGGCCAGGGCCACGACGCACCCACCGAACCCCGCTCCCGTGCTGCGGGCGCCGAGCACGTCGGTCCGGGCCACGAGGTCGGCCACGAGGTCGTCGAGGGCGGGGATCGTGACGCCGAGGTCGTCGCGGAGGCTGGCGTGGCTGGCGGCGAACACGGCCGTGATCGCGTGGCGGTCGTGATCCGCCAGCGCGGCGACGAGCTGGTCGACGCGGGCGTTCTCCGTGACGACGTGCCGGGCCCGTGCCCGCTGCACCGGGTCGGTGAGGGCGTCGAGATCGGCGAGCGCAGCCGTTCGCAGCGCGCCCACCTCGACCTCGGCGGCGCTGAGCGTGGCCACCAGCTCCCCGTAGGGGGTGGCGTCGAGCGAGCGCTCGACCCCGCAGTGCACCACCAGCACGTCGAGGTCGTCCGGGAGGGCGACCGGGTCGATGGCGAGCGTGGTGCAGTCGATGCGGAGGGCATGGCCGACGACGCCCGCCGCGCTCGCCAGCTGGTCCATGATCCCGCAGGGGACGCCCGTGGCGGCCTGCTCCACGCGCCGGCTCAGCTGTGCCAGCTCGAGCGCGGTGCCCTCGAACCCCAGCGCGAGGGCCAGGGCGTTGGCGAGGGCGGCGGACGAGGACAACCCGGAGCCCACGGGCAGGTCGGTGGACACCGTGCCGACGAACCCCTCCCGGGGGCGCAGCTCGCCGACGACGGCCGCGACGAGTCGGGCCCACGGCGGCTCGAGGGTGGTCGGATCGGTCGGCGCGAGCGGGACGACGGCCTCGGACGCCTGACCGGACCAGGTCGTGCGCAGCCGCACCTCGTCGCCCCCCGGCACCCCTTCGACCACCGTCCGGAGGTCGCAGGCCATCGGCAGGACGCGTCCGCCCGTGTGGTCGGTGTGATCGCCCATCAGGTTCACGCGGCCCGGGGCGCCGGCCACCACGGTCGTGTCGACGGGCATGGCCGAGCACGGTATCCGAGGGGTCCAGGGGCCCTGACCGGTCTCCTTGACCGTCCGGTCAAGGCCCGTCAGGATGGCCCGGTGACCGACGAGACCCTCGCGAGCGTCAACGGCATCGAGCTCTGCTACCGCACGCACGGCGACCCCTCGGGCGAGCCGTTGCTCCTCGTGATGGGCCTCGGTGCCCAGCTCACGGCCTGGCCGCTCGAGCTCTGCGAGGCCTTCGTCGACCGTGGCTTCTTCGTCATCACCTACGACAACCGCGATGTCGGCCGGTCGACGAAGTTCGACGAGTTCGAGCTGGACTTCCTCCCGACGTTCCTGGCCGCCCAGCAGGGGGAGGCGGTCGAGGTGCCGTACCGACTCACGGACATGGCCGCCGACGGGATGGCCTTGCTCGACCTGCTCGGCATCGACTCGGCCCACGTGGTCGGGGCGTCGATGGGCGGGATGATCGCCCAGACGATCGCCATCGAGCACCCGACGCGGGTGCGCACGCTGACCTCGGTGATGTCGACCACCGGAGAGCGCGAGGTCGGCCAGCCGGACGCCGAGGCGATGCAGGCCCTGCTGCGCCCGCCCGCCGCCGACCGCGCCGAGGCGATCGCATCGGGCCTCGAGACCCGCAAGCTGATCGGCAGCCCGGACCACTTCGACGAGGAGCTCGCCCGACAGGCGCTCGAGGCCGCCTACGACCGCTGCTACCACCCGCCGGGCATGTCGCGTCAGCTCCTCGGGATCGTGGCCTCCGGCTCCCGGGCCGACGGACTGCCGGGCATCGGCGTCCCGACCCTCGTCGTCCACGGCGACTCCGACCGGCTCGTCACCCCCAGCGGGGGCGCCCGCACGGCTGAGCTCATCCCCGACGCCGAGCTCCTGGTGCTCGACGGGATGGGCCACGACCTGCCGCTCGCCTACGTTCCCCAGCTCGTCGACGCCGTCACGGCGCTCGCCGCCCGATCCGCCGCCCCGTCGGCCTGATCCAACCCGCTCCGGAGGAGACCCATGCCCGGCCCGCTCGAAGGCACCCGCATCATCGAGATCGCAGGGATCGGCCCAGGCCCGTTCTGCGCCATGATGCTCGCCGACATGGGAGCGGACGTGATCCGCGTCGACCGCTCGCAGAACGTGCGCGGCGGCGACCCGGCCACCCCGCCCGGTGACGTGCTCATGCGCGGTCGCCGCTCCCTCGGCGTCGACCTCAAGCACCCCGACGGCGTCGAAGCGGTGCTGTCGCTGATCGAGACGGCCGACGGCCTCATCGAGGGCTTCCGGCCCGGCGTGATGGAACGACTCGGCCTCGGACCGGACGCCGCGCTGGCCCGCAACCCCAAGCTGGTCTTCGGCCGGATGACGGGCTGGGGCCAGGACGGCCCGTACGCGCCGACCGCCGGCCACGACATCAACTACATCGCGCTGGCCGGTGCCCTCGAGGGGATCGGCCGGCGGGGCGGCCCGCCGGTGCCGCCGCTCAACCTCGTCGGCGACTTCGGTGGCGGCGGCATGCTCCTCGCCTTCGGCATCGCGTGCGGCATCGTCAGCGCCCAGAAGACCGGCAAGGGCCAGGTCGTCGACGCGGCGATGGTCGACGGCGCGGCGGTCCTGATGACGATGTTCCACGCGTTCACCGCGATGGGCATCTGGGACGACGAGCGGGGCAACAACCTGCTCGACACCGGCGCCCACTTCTACGACGTCTACGAGACCTCCGACGGCAAGTACGTGTCGATCGGCTCGATCGAGCCGCAGTTCTACGCCGAGCTCATCCGCATCACGGGGCTCGACCAGGAGGAGCTGCCGTTCCAGATGGACAAGACGCAGTGGCCGTCGATGAAGGACCGCGTGGCCGCGATCTTCAAGACGAAGACCCGCGACGAGTGGTGCGAGCTGATGGAGGGCACCGACGTGTGCTTCGCGCCGGTGCTCTCGATCCGCGAGGCGCCGCAGCACCCGCACAACCTCCACCGCAAGACCTTCATCGAGCGCGAGGGCATCGTGCAGCCCGCTCCGGCGCCGCGGTTCTCCGAGACCCCCGGCGCCATCCAGCGTCCGCCGTCGCACGCGGGACAGCACACCGACGAGGTGCTGCTCGAGTGGGGGTTCGACGCCGATCGTGTCGCGAAGCTGCGCGACGCCGGCGCCATCGCCTGACCCATGGCCACCATCGTCTCGTTCCACGCTCACCCGGACGACGAGTCGATCCAGACCGGCGGCACCCTCGTCAAGGCAGCTCGGGCGGGACATCGCGTCGTCCTCGTCTTCGCGACCCGGGGCGAGCACGGCGAGGTGCTCGACGGCTTCCTCGCCGACGGTGAGGTGCTGGGCGACCGTCGTGCGCGCGAGTGCCAGGACTCCGCGGACATCCTCGGCGCCGCCCGGGTGGCGTTCCTCGACTTCGTCGACTCGGGGATGATCGGCACGCCGGAGAACGAGCTGCCGGGATCGTTCTGGTCGGCGTCGATCGACGAGGCGGCGGAGCGACTGGCGGCCATCCTGCGGGAGGAGCAGGCCGACGTGCTCACCGTCTACGACAGCGACGGCGCCTACGGGCACCCGGACCACATCCAGGTCCACCGCGTCGGGGTGCGGGCCGGCGAGCTGGCCGGGACGCAGCGCGTGCTCGAGGCCACGATGAACCGAGATCACCTGCGCCGCGTGGTGGAGCTGGCCCTCGAGTCCGGCGCCCTCCCGGCCGAGGACGTCCCCGACGTCAGCGAAGGGTCCACCTTCGGACGCCCCGAGTCGGCCATGACCCATCGGATCGACGTCACCGACGTCATCGACGTGAAGCGGGCCTCCATGGCCGCCCACGCCAGCCAGATCGGGGACGCCTCGTTCTTCCTCCAGATGCCGGACGACGCGTTCGCCGCGACGTTCGGCTACGAGTGGTTCATCCGTCGCGACATCGAGCCCACGGGCGAGCTGGGCGACGACATCCTCGCCGATCTCTGATGCCGGAGGCCTGGACGCACACCGCGCTCGCGCAGCAGGTCATCTTCGGCCCGGGCCGGGTGCGCGAGGTCCCCGGTGCCGTGCGCACGATCGGCGCTCGACGGGTCCTCCTCGTCACCACCGAGGGCCGGGCCGCCTCGCCCGAGGGTGCCGCGCTGGTGGCCGGCCTCGGGCGTTCGCTGGCCTCGACGTTCACCGGGGTGGCCACGCACGTGCCGACGCCCGTGGTGCAGCAGGCTCTCCTCCAGGCCCGCCGTGACGCCATCGACCTCGTGGTCTCGTTCGGTGGCGGGTCGTGCGCCGACCTGGGCAAGGCCGTGTGCTTCTTCCTGGAGCAGGAGGCCGGGATGCCGGGCTCCTCGCACCTCGACCGACCCGTCACTCCCCACATCAGCATCCCCACGACCTACTCCGGCGCCGAGCTCACCCCAGTCTTCGGCATGACCGACCCCAACACCGGCCAGAAGCAGGGCGCCGGAGGGCCGACCACCGCGCCGGTGGTGGTGGTGTACGACCCCGAGCTCACCGCGAGCACGCCCTTGCGGGTGCGGGCGGAGACCGGCATGAACGCGCTCGCCCATTGCGTCGAGGCGGCCTGGTCTCCCCGCCGCACCCCGGCGGCCGAGGCGGTGGCCCTCGCCGGCGCGGCCGCGCTGGCCGGCGCCCTGCCCGCCGTCGTCACCGGCGTCGGTCACGACGACGATCCGGACGACCCGGGTGCGCTCGCCGCGGCCCTCGAGGGCGCCTGCCTCGCCGGCCAGGCGCTGCAGAACGCCGGCATGGGCGTCCACCACGGGGTCTCGCAGCTCCTGGGGGGTCGGACCGGCATCGCCCACGGGCTCCTGAACGCCGTGCTCCTGCCGCACTCGATCCGCTGCAACGAGCCCGCCGTGCCCGAGGCGGTGGCCCGCATCGGTGCCGCGCTGGGCGACCGGGACGACGCGGCGGGTGCCGTCGGTCGGTTGCTGGCGACCCTGCGCCTGCCGGCTCGGCTGTCCGAGATCGGCGTCGACGAGGGCGAGCTCGAGGTCGTCGCCCGCATGGCGCCGTCGAACGGCAACGTCGCGGCCAACCCCCGCCCCCTCGGGGAGGCGGACGTCCTCGCGCTGCTCCGCGACGCCTGGTGAGGGCTTCGACGTAGCATCCCAGGGTGTTCGTAGCGTTGGGCGTGGGGGGCGCGCTGGTCCTCCTGGTGATGTTCGGGGTGGCGTTCCCGCCCCAGGGGGCCCGTCGATGGCGTCGCGCGACGCGTCGCCTGCGCCGACGCCTGCGCCCTGGTCACTACCGCGGCTGGTGACCGCTACGGTCGTCCGCCATGACCGTCATCAAGATCAACGCCATCACGGTCGCCGCTGACAGCGGCGACGAGCTCGCCAAGCGCTTCGCCGCCCGGGCGGGAGCGGTGGACGACCAGGACGGCTTCGAGGGGTTCGAGCTGCTGAAGCCGACCGACGATCGCACCACGTGGCTCGTCGTCACTCGATGGAGGGACGAGGCGTCCTTCAACGCCTGGGTGAGCAGCCCGGCCTTCGGTGCCGGGCACCAGTCCGAGGCCAAGGCCGAAGGCCAGGCCGCGGGCGAGCAGAAGCGCCCGGTCGGCGTGTCGTCGGAGCTGTGGAGCTACGAGATCGCGGGCGGCTCCGCCGACAAGGGATGACCCTCCGCGACGCCCACGCGGACTTCGCGTGGGTGGTCGTGATCGTGAACGCGGTGGTGGGGGCGTGGGCGCTCGCCGCCCACCACGACGAGCGCTTCCGGCACCGCTGGCTCTGGCCGGCCACCCTCGTGGCCGAGCTCACGGTGCTGGCCCAGGTCGGCCTCGGCGTCGCGCTCGTGGCGGTCCAGGACCGCGAGGTGGCGGACTTCCACGCGCTGCTACGGCTTCGTGGCGTTCGCGTCCGTGGGGATCCTCTACAGCTACCGGAACCAGATGCAGGACCGGCTGCAGCTGCTCTACGGCCTGGGTGGCCTGTGGCTCATGGGCCTGGCCATCCGGGCCATGACCATCTCACCCTTCCCGTGAGGGGATGGGGCTACAGGTGGACGACGGGGCAGGTGAGCGTGCGGGTGATGCCGTCGATCATCTGGACCCGGCTCACGACCATCTTCCCCAGCTCGTCGACCGTGGGGGCCTCGGCCCGGGCGATCACGTCGTAGGGGCCGGTGACGTCCTCGGCGGAGACGACGCCGTCGATGGCGGCGATCTCCTCGGCGACCTGGGCCGCCTTGCCGACCTCGGTCTGGATGAGGATGTAGGCGCTGACCGACATGGCTACTGCGCCAGCCGCTTCCCGAGGGCCAGGAGCTGGTCCTGCAGCTGGTGGGGGAGCGTGCCGCCGATGGAGGCGAAGTGCTCCTCGATCTGGGGGATCTCGGCCTGCCAGGAGCTCGGCGTCGACCGACGAGCAGCTCGGCGAGGGCGGCGGCGGCGAGGTCGAGGCCGGTCGTGTCGATGGCGTCGGCGGCGGGCACCCGGCCGATGGGGGTGTCGACGGCCTCGCCGGTGCCGGCGACCCGCTCGACGACCCACTTGAGCACCCGGCTGTTCTCGCCGAAGCCGGGCCACAGGAACTTGCCGTCGTCGCCCTTGCGGAACCAGTTGACCCAGAAGAGCTTCGGGAGCTTGCGGCGCCGTCGCGCTGGCCGATCTCGAGCCAGTGCTGGAAGTAGTCGCCCATGTTGTAGCCGCAGAACGGGCAGCATGGCGAAGGGGTCGAAGCGGAGCTCGCCGACGGTGCCGGCCGCGGCGGCGGTCGTCTCCGAGCTCATGATCGAGCCGAGGAACACGCCGTGCTCCCAGTCGAAGGACTCGGTGACCAGCGGGACGTTGGTGGCGCGGCGGCCGCCGAAGAGGATCGCCGAGATCGGCACGCCGGCCGGGTCCTCCCACTCGGGGGCGATCGACGGGCACTGCGCCGCCGGGGCGGTGAAGCGGGCGTTGGGGTGGGCGGCCGGGGTGTCGGACTGTCGGGCGTCCAGTCGTTGCCCTTCCAGTCGATGAGGTGCGCCGGCGCCGGGGAGAGGCCCTCCCACCAGATGTCGCCGTCGTCGGTCTGGGCGACGTTGGTGAAGATGCAGTTGGCGTCGAGCGATGCGCACGGCGTTGGGGTTGGTGTCGTCGCCGGTGTCCGGGCGCGACGCCGAAGAAGCCGGCCTCGGGGTTGATGGCGTAGAGCCGGCCGTCGTCGCCGAACTTCATCCAGGCGATGTCGTCGCCGATCGGTCTCGACCTTCCAGCCCGGCAGGGTCGGGATCAGCATCGCCATGTTGGTCTTGCCGCAGGCCGACGGGAACGCCGCGGCGACGTAGTGCTTCTCGCCGCTCGGGGGGCGTGACGCCGAGGATGAGCATGTGCTCGGCCATCCAGCCGTCGTCGCGGGCCATGGTGGAGGCGATGCGCAGGGCGAAGCACTTCTTGCCGAGGAGGGCGTTGCCGCCGTAGCCCGAGCCGTAGCTCCAGATCTCGCGGGTCTCGGGGAAGTGGACGATGTACTTGTTGTCGGCGTCGCACGGCCACGGCACGTCGGGGCGGGTGCTGCCGTCGGCGAGCACGAGCGGGTAGCCGACCGAGTGCACGCACGGGACGAACTCGCCGTCGGCGCCGAGCACGTCGAGGACGGCCTGGCCCATGCGGGTCATGATCCGCATGTTCACGGCCACGTAGGCCGAGTCGGTGAGCTGCACGCCGATGTGGGCGATGGGCGAGCCGAGCGGGCCCATCGAGAACGGCACGACGTACATCGTGCGGCCCTTCATGGCGCCGGCGTAGAGCGCGAGCATCTCGGCCTGCATCTCGGCCGGGGCCCGCCAGTTGTTGGTGGGGCCGGCGTCGATCTCGCGCTCGGAGCAGATGAAGGTGCGGTCCTCGACGCGGGCGACGTCGCCGGGGTCGGACAGGGCGAGGAAGCTGTTCGGGCGCTTGGCGTCGTCGAGCTTGGTGAAGGTGCCGCCGTCGACCAGCAGGCTGCGTGAGGCGGTCGCACTCCTCCGCGGAGCCGTCGCACCACTCGATGGCGTCGGGCTGGAGGACGCCGGCCCACTCGTCGACCCAGGCCTTCAGGCTGCTCGTTGCGTGCGTGCGTTGCAGGCATGTCGGTCTCCGCGGCGGTGAGGGGGCTAGGGCTGCTGAGCTGGGATCTCCGGGATGCCCCCGAACCCGGGGGTGCCCATGTCGACCTCGGAGCCGAGGCGCAGGCGGGTCGCCCGCGTCTGCCCGTCGAGGTCGAAGATCACCCGCTGGCCCTGGCGGAGCATCCGGAAGACGGAGCCCTCGAGGGCGTCCGGGGCCAGGTCGTACTCCTGGAAGTCGGTGTCGCAGAGCACCACGCCGTCGCCCGTTCCTGGGTCGTACGACTTGATCACGCCTTGCATGCGACCGGCTCCTCGGGGTCCAGCGGGCTCTCGGTGTAGCGGGAAACCGTATCGGTCCGACTCAGCGGACGGCCTTCGGGACCTTGCCGGCCTTGATGCAGCCGGTGCAGACGTGGAGGCGCTTCGGCGAGCCGTTGACGATGGCCCGGATCCGCTGGATGTTCGGGTTCCAGCGACGCTTGGTGCGGCGGTGGGAGTGGCTCACGTTCATGCCGAAGGACGGGTGCTTGCCGCACACCTCGCAGACTGCAGCCATGACGTGGGACCTCGCTCACCGGGACCGGCCCATCTGACCGGTCGTGGGACCCGGAGAGGGTAGCGGTGGCTCGCCGAGGTCGCCAAGCCGGCCGGTGCCGCCGAGCCCCGTGGACCGGCCCCACTAGGCTCCGCGCCCGATGGGCCACCCCTACGCGCCTCGGCGCCGACGAGCTGCGCGACGCCATGGTCGGCTTCCGCGACGCGCTGCGGGCCCACCAGGACGGGGATCAACCGGCTCAACGTCTACCCCGTCCCCGACGGCGACACCGGCACGAACATGGCCCTCACCCTCGGTGCGGTGTGCGAGGAGCTCGACGGGCGCCGACGGCGACCTGGCCGGCGGTGTGCAAGGCCATCAGCCACGGCTCGCTCATGGGCGGCGCGGGGCAACTCCGGCGTGATCCTGTCCCAGATCCTGCGGGGCGTGGCCGGAGTGGTCGCGCGAGGCCGACGGGGTCGACGGCCGCCAGCGCGGCGGCGGCCCTCGCCGCGGCCTCGACCGCCGCCTACGAGGCGGTCACGCGGCCCGTCGAGGGCACGATCCTCACCGTGGTCCGCGAGGCGGCCGAGGGGGCGACGGCTCGCCGACGCGGCCGGCGGCGACCTCGCTCGAGGTGCTCGAGGCGGCCCGGGCCCAGGGCGGCGACGCGCTCGAGCCGCACCCCGGACATGCTCCCGGTCCTGGCCAAGGCGGGGGTGGTCGACGCCGGCGGCACCGGCTTCCTGCTCCTGCTCGACGTCCTGCTCCACGTCGTCGACGGGCGGCCGGTGCCCGAGCCCGAGGAGATCGACGAGCTGCCGCTCGACGTGCTCACCGGCCACGGTGCCGAGGGCGCGCACGGCGACATCGCCGACCTCCGCTACGAGGTCATGTACCTCCTCGAGGCGCCCGACGAGTCGATCCCGGCGTTCAAGGACGTGTGGGCCGGCATCGGCGACTCGATCGTGGTGGTCGGCGGCGACGGGCTCTGGAACTGCCACATCCACACCGACGACATCGGCGCCGCGATCGAGGCCGCCATCGACATCGGCCGGCCCCGCAAGATCCGGGTCACCGACCTCCTCGAGGAGGTCGAGGAGGAGCGCTGGGTGCGCGACGCGGCCGATGCGGGTGCGATCGACGAGGTGCCCGAGCACCTGCTCACCCCCGTCACCTGCGCGGTGGTGGCGGTGGCCACCGGCGACGGCATCCGGCGGATCTTCCACTCCCTCGGCGTGCAGGGCATCGTCACCGGCGGCCAGTCGATGAACCCGTCGACGGCCGACCTGCTCGCGGCGGTGGAGGCGGTGCCCGGCCGACCAGGTCGTGATCCTGCCGAACAACAAGAACATCATCCCGGTGGCCGAGCAGGTCGACGACGCACGACGACCAAGACGCGTCGTCGTCGTCCCCACCACGGGCATCACCGAGGGGTTCGCGGCGCTCGTGGCCTACGACCCCGAGGCCGACGCCGACGAGAACGCGGCGGAGATGGCCGAGGCCGCCGAGCACCGTCGTCGCCGGCGAGGTCACCCAGGCGGTGCGCGACTCCAGCTGCGACGTCGGGCCGATCGCCGAGGGCGACTGGCTGGGCCTCGGCGAGCACGGCATCCTCGCCGTGGAGCAGCAGCTCGGCGACGCGGCGACGGTCCTGCTCGACGAGCTCGTCACCGACGAGCACGAGATCGTCACGATCATCGAGGGCGAGGGCGCCAGCGCGGCCTTCACCCGGCACATCACCGAGTGGCTGGCCGAGCACCGGCCGGGCGCGGCGCCCGAGGTCCACCACGGCGGCCAGCCGCTGTACCCGTACCTCTTCGGCATCGAGTAGCGCGGCGTTGGCGAAGCGGCTCCGAGAGCTCGACGACCTGCCGGTCACCGTGCTCAAGGGCGTCGGCCCGGAGCGGGCCAAGGTCCTGGCCAAGATCGAGATCGCCACGATCTTCGACCTGCTCACGCACTACCCGCGCCGCTACCTCGACAAGACGAAGCAGACCTCGATCCGGGACGCGCGCGTCGACGAGGCGGCGTGGGTCTTCGGTCGCGTGGCGTCCTCCGCCACCGTTCCGGGCCGCGGCCGCGGCAAGGCCCGCACCGAGCTGAGGATCACCGACGGGTCCGGCTACCTCGGCGTCACGTTCTTCAACCAGCCGTGGCGGGCCCGCCAGTTCCCCGAGGGCTCCGAGGCGATGTTCTTCGGCAAGATCACCGAGTACCGGGGGCGCCTGCAGCTGGCCAACCCGGAGGTCGACCTGCTCGACGAGGCCGACCGGCTGCAGATCACCGCGATCTACCCGCAGTCCGACAAGCTGCGGCTCTACTCGAAGGACTTCCGCGGCTGGATCGGCGAGTCGCTGCGGCGCAGCGCCGAGCTGGTGGAGCCGCTGCCCGGCTGGATCCTCGACCGTCACGACCTGGTCGACCGCACCGCGGCCTTCCACGGGCATCCACGTGCCGCAGTCGATGCGCGGAGGCGGAGGAGGCGCGGCGGCGGCTGGTGTTCGACGAGCTGCTGCGGATCCAGCTGGCCCTCGTGCTGCGCAAGCGGCGCATCGAGGCGACCAGCCAGGGCATCGAGCACGTGGTGTCCGGCGAGCTGGTCGCGCGCTTCCTCGGCGCCCTGCCGTTCGCGCTCACCGGTGACCAGGAGCGCGTCATCGCGGAGATCACCGCCGACCTCGCCCGGCCCGTCCCGATGCACCGGCTGCTGCAGGGCGACGTGGGCGCGGGCAAGACGGTGGTCGCCGTGGCGGCGCTCCTCACCGCCGTCCAGGGCGGCCACCAGGGCGCCTTCATGGCACCGACCGAGGTGCTGGCCGAGCAGCACCTGGCCAGCATCCGCCCGCTGGTCGAGGGCATCACGATCCCCGACGCCGGGGCGTCGCTGTTCGGAGACCGACCGCTCACCGTGGAGCTGCTCACCAACAGGTCGCCGGCAAGGAGCGCCAGCGCGTCCTCGCCGCGCTCGACGGCCGGCGAGGTCGACCTGCTGGTCGGCACCCACGCGCTCATCCAGGAGGCGGTCGCGTTCCGCAGCCTCGGCGTGGTCGTGATCGACGAGCAGCACCGCTTCGGGGTCGAGCAGCGCGCGGCGCTCAAGGACAAGGGCGGCGGTGCGGTGCCCGACGTGCTCGTGATGACGGCCACCCCGATCCCGCGCACCGCGGCGATGACGGTCTACGGCGACCTCGACGTGTCGGTGCTGGGGGAGAAGCCGGCCGGACGCCAGCCGATCGTCACCGCGTGGGCCGACGGCGAGGACGAGGAGGCGGCGGTCTGGGCGAAGGTCCGCGAGGAGGTGGCGGCCGGCCGCCAGGCCTACGTGGTCTGCCCGCTGATCGGTGAGAGCGACAAGCTCGAGGTGGCGTCGGCCGAGGAGACCTACGCCCGACTCGAGGCGGACGACCTGAGCGGGCTGTCGCTCGGGCTGCTGCACGGGCGCCTGCCGGCGGCCGAGAAGGACGCGGCGATGCGGCGCTTCCGCAGCGGAGCCACCCAGGTGCTCGTGGCCACCACCGTGATCGAGGTCGGCGTCGACGTCCCCAACGCCACCGTGATGGTGGTCCTCGACGCCGACCGCTTCGGCATCGCGCAGCTCCACCAGCTCCGGGGTCGGGTCGGCCGGGGCGCCGACGCGTCCTTCTGCTACCTCGTCACCTCCGCCGGCGGAGGGGGGGCCGACGAGGAGGAGCGGGCGCAGGGCAACGCCCGCCTCGAGGCGCTCGTCCGCACGGACGACGGCTTCGAGCTGGCCGAGGTCGACCTCGAGATCCGGGGCGAGGGCACGGTCTTCGGCGAGCGCCAGAAGGGCCGCAGCGACCTGAAGCTGGCGTCGCTGCGCCGCGACCGCGAGGTCGTGCAGCAGGCCCGTGACGCCGCCGTCCAGGTGGTCGACGCCGACCCGACGCTCGACGCGCACCCGGAGCTCCAGGACGAGCTCCGCCTCTTCCTCGACGAAGAGGACGAGGCCTTCCTCTTCAAGAGCTGAGGGGCTACGCGAGCTGGGCCTGGGCGAGGACGAGGAGGACCAGGCTGGGGGTGGTCAGGGCCCACGTCTCGAGGAGGAACTGGGTGCGGCGGGAGCGGGCCATCCACGGCTCCTGGGCGACCGCCGTCTCCAGGGTGCGGTGGCGCAGCTCCACGAGGAGGGCGCCGAGGAGGGCGGCGACGGTGGAGGCGACGAGCATGCCCCGATCGTGCCCGTTGCGTCCGCTCGCAAACATGAGGCGAACGGCCCATTTCGGGTGGGGGAGATTCCCCCTTGCGCTAGGCCGCCGCGGGCGTGCGGCTGGTGCGAGCCCGGAGGGCCTCGCGCCCCTCGTAGGCACACCAGATCCCCGCTCCGATGGCCAGCGCCACGCTGATCCACGCCGGGGCGCCCACGGGCTTGCCCAGGTAGGGGTTCGTGAACCAGTTGGCCCACGGGCTGGCGTGGTAGGCGACGAAGCCGGCGGCCACCGCGAACCCTGTCCACGCGGCCAATGGGCGGCCGTAGCCACGCCGCTGCAGGAGGCCGACCACCGCGGCCACCGACAGGGCGAGGAGGAGCCCGCCCACGATGAGCCCGAGGGGCCCCTCGCTGTCGACGTGGTCCTTGTCCACGGGGGTCGCGCCGTGGACCACCTGGGTGACCACGAGCGCCACCGCCGGCCACAGCATCCCGTCCTTCACACCTGCGCTGTCCGCTGCCATGCCGACGGTCTAGTCCTCGACGATCTCTGCCGCTCCCGGAAATAGCTCGAGGACCTCGTCCGCGTGCTCGGCGCGGACCCGCACCAGCACCCATCCGTCCGGGAGGTCCGGTGCAGGCTCCGCTGACGTCTCGGCCGGTGACGCGGTCTGCGGGCCCAGCCGGTGCGCCCAGCGGCGCTCCTTCTGGCCGGGGCGGCGCTCCTGCTCCTCGACCAGCGGCTCGTCACGGGCGGCGAGCGAGCGGAGCGCCGATTCGACGGCGGCCAGGTCGGCGAAGTCGTGCAGCCGGTCCGATCGGGACCGGAGCTCACCCGGCGTCTGCGGGCCCCGCAGGAGCAGGAGCGTGATCACGGCCCGCTCGTCGGAACCGAGCCGGAGCTGCTCGTCGAGGACCTGGCGGTACTTCGTGGCGCGCGATCCAGCGCCGGCGTGGACGATGCGGGCCAGTCCCTGCGCCTTGAGGCGGTCGATGCACGTGAGCACCTCGTGGTCGCCGAGGTCGAGGATCGGGTCGCGGCCCGAGGTCTGGTTGCAGGCCGAACGGAGCGCGTTCAGCGTGAGCGGATAGGTCGTCGGAACGGTGCGCTCCTTCTCGAGGAGGCTGCCCAGCACCCGTTGTTCCACCGCGTCGAGCTCCACGCGACGGACGCTAGGCCGCGCCAAGATGTGCTGTGTCTCTCAGCGACGAGGAGCAGCAGCGCCGTCGGCTCGCGATCCGCGACCTCATGCCGACCACACCGTTCATCGCCGGCCTCGGACTGGTCTTCGACCGCTACGACCCTGACGAGGTCGTGATGCGGGTCCCGTTCCGCGAGGACCTCACCAATGACGGCACCTTCTTCCACGGTGGCGTGATCGCCTCGGCCATCGACACGGCCGGTGCGGCCGCGGCGTGGTCGAACCACGACTTCGACAAGGGCGCCCGCGCGTCCACGGTGTCGATGAGCGTCCAGTACGTCGGCGCGGCGAAGCGCTCCGACCTGGTGTGCACCGCCCGCACGGTCCGGCGCGGCAAGGAGCTGACGTTCACGGAGATCACCGCGACCGACGCCGACGGTGTCGTGGTGGCCCACGCCGTCCAGACGTACCGGATCGTGTGACCATGGGAGCCCGGGCGCTCGTGCTGCAGGAGCCCCGCCGGCTCGAGGCGGCCGAGCTGCCGCTCCCCGAGGTGGGTGACGACGACGGGCTCCTCCGCATCGAGGCGTGCGGGCTCTGCGGCACGGACCACGAGCAGTACACGGGCGCGCTCGGGACGTTCCCGCCGTTCGTGCCCGGCCACGAGTCGGTGGGCATCGTCGAGGCCATCGGACCAGCCGCCGCCGCCCGTTGGGGGGTCGCCGTGGGCGACCGGGTGGCCGTCGAGGTGTTCCAGTCGTGCCGGACGTGCGCGGCCTGCCTGGCCGGCACCTACCGGCGCTGCGAGCGCCACGGGATGGCCGACATGTACGGGTTCGTGCCGGTCGCCACCGCGCCCGGCCTCTGGGGCGGGTACGCCGAGCACCAGTACCTCGCGCCCGACACGATGCTGCTGCCGGTGCCCGCCGGCCTCGACCCGGTCGTCGCCACGCTGTTCAACCCGCTCGGGGCCGGCATCCGCTGGGGGGTGACCGTGCCCGGCACCGGCCCCGGCGACGTCGTGGCGGTCCTCGGCCCGGGCATCCGCGGCCTCTCTGCCTGCGCTGCCGCGAAGGAGGCCGGGGCCGGGTTCGTGATGGTGACCGGCGCGGGGGAGCGGGACGCCCCGCGGCTCGCGGCCGCTCCCGACTTCGGCGCGGACCTGGTGGTCGACGTCACCGTGGAGGATCCGGTCCGGGCGCTCCGGGCCGCCACCGGCGCCGGTGCGGACGTCGTCGTCGACGTCACCGCGAAGGCGCCGGCCGCGTTCGCGCAGGCCATGCACCTCGCGCGGCCAGGCGGCGCCGTCGTCGTCGCCGGCACGCGGGGCACGCCCGATGCCCCCGGCTTCTCGCCCGACCTGGTCGTCTACAAGGAGCTGCGGGTGCTCGGGGCGCTGGGGGTCGACGTCGAGGCCTATCGTGCGGCCCTCGACCTGCTCGCGTCCGGTCGCTACCCGTTCGCCGACCTGCCGCGGCGCTGTGCGGACCTCGACGGGACCGAGGACCTCGTCCGCACGATGGCCGGCGAGGGCGACGGCCCGATCCCCGTCCACGGGGTGGTGGTCCCGTGACCGGGCCGCAGACGCCGCGGCTGCCGCTGCTCCCGCAGGCGGAGGCCACCGCCGCGGCGGAGGCCGAGGGCCTGCCGGGCGTGCTCGCCGACCTCAGCGTCTTCCGGGTGCTGCTCCACCACCCACTCGTCGCCCACCGGTACTCCGACTTCCTGATGGACCTGCTGTGGCGGGGCCGGCTCGACCCCCGGCTCCGCGAGCTGGTGATCATGCGCCTGGGGTGGGCGACCGGCTCCGTGTACGAGTGGACGCAGCACTGGAAGGTGGCCACCGACCTGCACGTCGAGGAGGCCGATCTCCTCGGGGTGCGCGACTGGGAGGCCCATCCGGGGTTCGGTCCGGCGGAGCGCGCGGTCCTCGCCGCCACCGACGAGACCCTGGCCACCGGGACGGTGACCGACGAGACCTGGCGGGCGTGCGTCGAGCACGTCAGCGCGGATCCGCAGGTGCTGATCGAGCTGGTCAGCGCCATCGGCCTGTGGCGGATGATCGCCGGCGTGCTCCGCACGCTGGCGATCCCGCTCGAGGACGGGGTGTCAGCCTGGCCCCCCGACGGGAAGGTGCCCGCCCCGGCGGGCACTGAGAGGGGAACGTGATGGACATCGCGAAGGTGCAGGTGCTGGGGGCGGTCGCGTACGGCGAGCTCAAGGCCTACGAGGGGGCCAAGGCCGAGGCCGAGGCCGCCGACGACCCCGAGCAGCGGCGGTGGCACCGCCAGGTCGCGGCCGAGGAGCTCAAGCACCACAAGGGCTTCGTCAACCGCCTGGAGGCGATGGGGGCCGACCCCGAGCGGGCGATGGCGCCCTACCGGGCGACCCTCGACCGGTACCACGGCCGCAACGGCGACGACCCGATCGTCGAGGCGATCTTCGCCTACCTCGGCGAAGGCGTGGCCGACGACCTCCTGCAGTGGCTGCGCAAGGTCGTCGACGCCGACACCGCGACGTTCATCGACCGGGTCATCGAGGACGAGGTCGGCCACGAGGCGGCCGCCGCGGCCGAGCTGCGGCGCGCCCTCGAGGCCGATCCCGGCGCCCGTCGCCGGGCCACCGCGGCGACCCGCACGATGCTGCTGCACATGGCGTGGTCCGGCCGGGCCGGCGCGACGCCGCTGTTCGCCTTCCTGCGGCTCGGCCGGCCGCACGAGCTCCTCGGTGCGCTCCTGGCCGGGCACGTCCGGCGGATGCGGGCGGTCGGGCTGGTGCCCTTCGGGCTGCCGCTCCCGCTCGCCGGCTGACGCGGGGTCAGCCCTCGCCGTCGTCCAGGTCGGCTTCCTCGACCTCGAGGAACCACTCGTCGTGGCAGCCGGTGCAGCGGTAGCGGACCACCTGTCCGACCTCCCACCCGAGCTCGGGTGCCTCGAACGGCACCCGGTGGCAGGTGCTCCCGCAGTCGACGCAGACGATGGTGTCGGCGACGGCCATGCCCGAGGCTGTCACGCCATCGCGTAGCGGGCGGACATCGCGGCGGTGAGCTCGGTCATCCGGGCGCGCAGCTCGGGAGGCTCGAGCACCTCGAGGCCGTCGCCGAAGGCCAGCAGCGACCGGGCCGCGTGGTCGTAGTGCTCCATCGAGATCGTGAGCTCGACCCAGCCGTCGGCGTCGGGCTCGGGGGCCGACTCGATCGCGGCGCGGGCCGACGCCGGGTCGAGGACCTCGCGGAGCCAGCGGACGTTGTGCTGCTGCATCCGGACACGGACCTCGACCAGGGCCATCGTCTCGAAGAACGCCTCGCCCGCCGCCGCCCAGTGCGAGGCGAGGTCGAAGTCGTCGGGGCGGACCACCGGCTCGTCGAGGTCCTTCACGCCGACCACGCGGCTGACGCGGAAGGTGCGGAGCGACGCGGTGCGCCCCGAGCGGGCGACGAGGTACCAGACGCCGGCCTTGAGGACGAGGCCCAGCGGGTCGACGATCCGGCGGACCTCGCCGTCGGCCGGCTTGAGGTAGCGCAGCTCCACCCGCTGCTCCTCCCACACCGCCCGCGACAGCTCGGCGAGGTGGGGCACGGGCTCCTCGCGGGCGAACCACCCCGGCGCGTCGAGGTGGAAGCGCTCGCGCATGCGGACGGCGCGGCTCCGCAGCTCGGGGGGCAGCGCGGCGTCGACCTTGAGCTGGGCGGCGGCCAGCACCGTGCCGAGGCCGAGCTCCGACGCGGCGCCGGGCAGGCCGGACAGCGCCAGCGCCTCGGCCTCCTCGGCCGTCAGGCCCGTGAGGCGGGTGCGGTACCCGTCGACGAGGCGGACGCCGCCCCCGGGGCCGGACTCGGCGTAGATCGGCACCCCGGCCCCGCTCAGGGCCTCGACGTCGCGGTAGATGGTCCGAACCGACACCTCCAGCTCCTCGGCCAGGCGGGCGGCCGTGAGCTTCCCGTTGGTCTGGAGGTGGAGGAGGAGCTGGACGAGGCGGCTGGCTCGCATGGGTTCGAGCGTACGCCCCATCCTTGACAGTCCATGTCAGGGATGGGGGTCTACCTTCACCCTCATGCCCGTCACCTTCGCCGAGCTCGAGAGGCTCGCCCCCGCCATCGCCGAGTTCACGCGCCAGAAGATCGTCGACACCGGCCTCAGCCTCATCGGCACCACCCGCAGCGACGGCTGGCCCCGCGTCAGCGGCTGGGAGCTGTGGATCTGCGAGGGCCGGATCTACGTGGGCAGCATGCCGAACGCCGTGAAGGTGAAGGACCTGCGGCGCGACCCCCGCTGCTGCATCCTCACGCCGCTGGCGGACAAGGACGACCTCGCCGGCGAGGCGAAGCTGTTCTGCGTCGCCCGCGAGGTCGACGACCCCGAGGAGTGGGAGCGGGCCCGCCGGACCTTCGAGAAGGAGCGGGGGTTCGACATGGGCCCTCCCGGCGGGGGCCACCTGCTCGAGATGGCCATCACCGGCGCCGCGTTCCAGCGGGTCGTCGGTGACGACTTCCGCACGACGTCCTGGGCCGAGGGCGGGCCCGTGCGCGAGCGGAGCCGCACCGGCGCGCTGGGCGAGTCCGTCGAGCTCACCTGATCCCGGTACGGTCGCCCCGTGCGGGTCATATCGGGGATGGCGCGGGGCCGGCGGTTGGTGGCGCCCGACGGTGCGAGCACACGGCCGACGTCCGAGCGCGTCCGCGAGGCCACCTTCAACGCGCTGGGCAGCCTCGCGGCCGTGGAGGGCGCCACCGTGGTCGACCTCTTCGCCGGCAGCGGTGCCCTCGGGATCGAGGCGCTGTCGCGAGGTGCCGAGCGAGCGACCTTCGTCGACCACGACCGGGCGGCGCGCGCCGCGGTCGAGGCGAACCTGGCGACCTGCGGGCTCACCGGCGTGGCGAGGGTGGTGGCGGCACCGGCCGAGCGCTTCCTGGCCGACGCGGCCCGGACGGGGGAGCGGTTCGACCTCGCGCTGCTCGACCCGCCCTACGGCTACGACCAGTGGGCCGAGCTGCTCCCGACGGTGCCCGCCGACCTGGTGGTGGTGGAGTCCGGGGCCGAGCCACCGCCCGTGGGGGGGTGGGAGGTCGTCCGATCGAAGCGCTACGGCCGGGCCTTCGTCACCTTCCTGCGCCCGGTGCCCTGACCCGAGTCCTCGACCAGGGCGAATGGGCCGGCCTCCCGGACCGGCGTTAGCCTTCTCCCGTGACCAGGGTCCTCTATCCGGGGTCGTTCGACCCCCTGCACAACGGGCACCTCAACATCATCGACGTGGCCGCGCGCCACTTCGACGAGGTGGTCGTGGCGTCCGTGCGCAACCCGCAGAAGGACTCGGCCCTGTTCGAGCTCGACGAGCGGCAGACGATGATCGAGGAGTCGGTGGCGCACCTGCCGAACGTCGAGGTCATCCACTTCGCCAGCCTCACCACCCAGCTCGCCAAGGAGGTGAAGGCCGACTTCATCGTGAAGGGCCTCCGCGTCGTCTCCGACTTCGAGACCGAGCTGATCATGTCGCAGATGAACCGGGCCCTCACCGGGGTCGACACGCTGTTCATCCCCTGCGACGCCACGCACTCGTACCTGGCCTCGAAGCTGATCCGCGAGATCGCCCGCTTCGGCGGCGACGTCTCGTCGATGGTGCCCGAACCGGTGGCCAAGCGACTGATCGACAAGTATGGGACCTGACATGGTGGACCACGACGGCTACGACGAGGGCGGCTACCAGATCGAGGAGTACCAGGAGGCGCCCGCCGCCCCCGAGCGGCCCCGCCTGCCGGGGTCGGACGTGGAGCACCTCCTCCGACGACTGCACGACCTCGTGTCGGGTGCGCGGCCGATGCCGCTGTCGACCTCGGTCATGGTCAACCGCGACGAGGTCCTCGACCTCCTCGACGAGACCATCGAGCGGCTGCCCGACGAGCTGCGGGCCGCCCGCTGGCTCCTGAAGGAGCGCGACGAGTTCCTGGCCAAGGTGCGCCGCGAAGGCGACGAGATCCTCGACCAGGCCCGCGCCCGCGCCGAGCGGATGGTGCAGCGCACCGAGGTCGTGAAGGCCAGCGAGGCCCGCGCCCGCAAGATCGTCGACCTGGCCGACGCCGAGGCCCGCCGCCTGCGCAACGAGTGCGAGGACTTCTGCGATCAGAAGCTGGCCAGCTTCGAGATCGTGCTCGAGCGCACCCAGAAGATGGTCGGCGCCGGCCGGGCCAAGCTCCAGGGCTCGCTGGCCACCGGCGAGGTGCCCGCCGTGGACGGGGTGGACGCTCCCGGCTCCGCCGAGGCCGGCTTCTACGACCAAGAGCTCGACTGAGCTGATGCCTGCTCCGGGCCTCGCTTCGCTCGAACCGCCCTCCGCAGGTGCCTCCCGGCGACCGGCGGAGCCGGCTCGCCTCCGGCCTGGCTGAAGCCTTGCCGCGTTCTCCCCTCCTGATCGGGGTGACGGAGCTGCGTCGGCGGCCCGGCACCCAGCGCCCCGTCACGGTGGCGGCGGCTCTGCCGGACCTCGCGATCACCACGGCGCGGGTGCCCGAGGGGGCCGAGGTCGAGCTGGACGGCGTCCTCGAGGCCATCGACGGCGCCATCGTCCTCACCGGCACCGTGCGGGCTCCCTGGGTGGCCGAGTGCCGGCGCTGCCTCGACGAGGTCCAGGGGCTCGAGGAGGTCGAGGTCCGGGAGGTCTTCGAGGTCCGCCCCGTCCTCGGCGAGACCTACCCGATCGAGGGCGACGACGTGGACCTCGAGCCCGTGCTGCGGGAGACCGCCCTGTTGAACCTGCCCCTGGCCCCGCTGTGCCGGGACGACTGCCGCGGCCCCGCCCCGGAGGCGTTCCCGGCGCTGCCCGCGGAGGATGCTCCGGCGGGCGACGCGCCCCGCGACCCCCGGTGGGCGGCCCTGGACGTGCTTCGCGAGGAGGACCCCCGCTAGTGTCGTCCGGCCAGATCGCATCGCAGCACACCGCAACGCATTGAGGACCTGACCCCATGGCCGTCCCGAAGAAGAAGACCTCCAAGGCCAAGAGCCGGAGCCGCCGGGCCAGCGCCTGGGTCCTCGAGCGCCCCTCGCGCAGCCTGTGCCCGCGCTGCGGGGCGACCAAGGTCCCCCACGTCGTGTGCGGCAACTGCGGTTGGTACAACAACCGCCAGGCCGTCGAGGTCGATTGACCTGAGCGACATGCTCCCGATCGCGCTGGACGCGATGGGAGGCGACAAGGCGCCCGACGAGATCGTCGCGGGCGCCCATCGGGCGGTGGCGGAGCTCGGCGTGTCGATCCTGCTGGTCGGCCAGCCGGAGGTGCTCGGGCCCCTGGCCGGCGACCTCGAGGTGCTGCCGGCCTCCGAGGTGATCGCCATGGACGCCGATCCGGCCGCCTCCGTGCGCAAGATGAAGGACTCCTCGCTCGTGCGGGCCGCCGAGGCGGTGCGCGACGGCAAGGCCTCGGCGATGGTCTCCGCCGGCAACACGGGCGCCACGATGGGCTCGGCGCTCCTGCGCATGGGCCGCATCAAGGGCGTGAAGCGGCCCGCCATCGCCACGCCGATCCCGGTCCCCGGTGGATCTCCCACCGTCCTGCTCGACGCCGGAGCCAACGCCGAGTGCACCTCGGAGCTGCTGCTCCAGTTCGCCCAGATGGGCACGGTCTTCGCCCGCGAGCGCTACGGCATCGACCGGCCCCGGGTGGGCCTCCTGTCGATCGGTGAGGAGCCCACCAAGGGCACCCCGCTGGTGAAGGAGACCCACGCCCTGCTGATCGCCTCCGACGCCCTCACCGCCGCCGGCGGGACCTTCATCGGCAACGTCGAGGGCCGCGACATCATGACGAGCGAGGTCGACGTCGTCGTGACCGACGGATTCACCGGCAACGTCGTCCTCAAGACGCTCGAGGGCGGCATGCGGACCCTCGTCGGCGCCATCTTCGAGGCCTTCGCCTCCAGCCCCGAGGCCAAGGTGGCCAGCGACGTGCTGCTGCCCGCCCTCATGCCCCTCTACGGCTCGGTCGACCCGGACAACACGGGCGGGGCGATGCTCGTCGGCGTCGACGGCCTGTGCCTGATCTCCCACGGTTCCTCGTCCGCCACGGCCATCGTGAACGCCGTGCGGGTGGCCAAGGAGCTCCACGAGGCCGGCATCGTCGAGCGCCTGCGGGCGGCGGTGGCCCCCGCCTGAGCCGCCTGCCCGCGAAATCCCAGGTCAGCGGGCGATCACAAGCGCACAAATGGGCGGCCTCGGTATGATCCCCCGTCGTGCCCGCCGAGACCCACGTCGAACGAGGACCCATGGACCGCCAGCAGGTGTTCGAGCTGATCCGCGACCGACTCGCGGACATCCTGGAGATCGAGCCCTCCGCCATCACCGAGGGTGCCAGCTTCGCGGACGACCTCGAGGCGGACTCCCTGGCCCTCATCGAGCTGGTGGAGGCCCTCGAGGAGGAGCTCAGCGAGCGCAGCGTCGGGTTCCGGATCGACGACGAGGACCTCGAAGACCTGAAGACCGTGCGCGACGCGGTCGACTACGTCGTCGGCCGGCTGTAGGAGCCCCGCATCGAGCTCCCGGTCCCGGACCTGGTCAGGCTGGTCGAACGCCTCGGCGTCGACCTCGCTCCTGACCTCATCGCGCCGGCCCTGGTGCACCGCTCCTGGTGTGCGGAGCACCCCGGCCACCCGTCCAACGAGCGCCTCGAGTTCCTGGGCGACGCCGTCCTCGGCGTCGTCGTCACCGACCACGTGTACCGGGAGCACCCCGACCTCGACGAGGGCGAGCTCACCGAGATCCGCAAGACCGTCGTGAGCTCGGTGGCCCTCGCCAGCGTGGCCGGGGACCTCCGCGTGGGCGATCACCTGCTGCTCGGCAAGGGCGAGGAGCTGTCGGGCGGGCGCATGAAGCCGTCGATCCTCGCGGACGCGATGGAGGCCATCATCGGGGCCGTCTACCTGGCCAGCGGGCTCGACGGTGCCCGGGTGTTCGTGCTCGGCATCCTCGAATCGCGGCTCCTCACGGCGCCCGAGGACGGGGCCGACCACAAGAGCCGCCTCCAGGAGCTGGCCGCCCACCGGTTCGGCAGCGCCCCCCGCTACGCGGTGGAGGCCACCGGGCCGGACCACGCCCGCACGTTCTTCGTCACCGTGATGATCGACGACGTCGCCTACGGGCGGGGCGAAGGCCGCTCGAAGAAGCAGGCAGAGCAGGCGGCCGCCCGGGCCGCCTGCCTCGAGCTGGCCGAGGACGACCCGGGCACCGCCGCAACGATGAGGGAGACCACCCATGGCTGAGCTGCCCGAGCTGGAGACGCTCCGGCGCGAGCTGGAGAAGGAAGCCGTGGGGAAGCGGTTCAAGGTCCCCGAGGTCACCGGCACCAAGATCATCCGGCACAACGGCAACAAGAAGGCGTTCCAGGGTCGCCTGGAGGGCGCCAAGGTGAAGTCCGTCGACCGGCGCGGCACCTTCCTGGTCGCCAACCTCGACAACGGCGAGCTGCTCCTGATCGAGCTCGGGCCCGTCGGGCGCCTCGAGAAGGTGGCGCCGAAGACCACGCCCCCGAAGGGGACGGCGCTCGTGCTCACCTTCACCCAGGGCGGGCAGATCCGGCTCGTCGATCCCACCGGTGCCGCCCAGGCCTTCGTGGTGGCGTCCGACGCCCTGGCCGCCGAGGTGCCCGAGGTGGCGGCCGGCGGCCTCGACCCCGTCGCCGACGCCGTGTCCTGGACCTCGTTCGCCCGCGTGCTGCTGAGCCGCTCCGCCAAGCTCAAGAACCTGCTCATGGACCCCCACGTGGTCGCCGGGATCGGGCCGATCTACAGCGACGAGATCCTCTGGGAGGCAGGGCTGCGCTACGACCGCACGTCCGACTCCCTGTCCTCGCAGGAGATCCGGCGCCTGTTCCGGGCCCTCGTCGAGACCCTCCACGAGGCCGTGAAGCACCGGGGCACCACCATCGACGAGAGCCCGTTCGTCGACCTCTACGGCAAGCCCGGGGACTACCAGGACGAGCTGAAGGTGTTCGCCCGGGAGGGCGAGCCGTGCCGCCGCTGCCGGGCACCGATCGTGAAGTCCCGGGTCGGCAACAAGCCCCTCTACCACTGCGAGGCCTGCCAGGTGTAGGTCGTGAGGAGGGTGCTTCGAGGGCGCTCGGGCGACCACTAACGTCGCCGGGAGTGTTCCTCAAGACCCTCACGCTGAAGGGCTTCAAGTCCTTCGCCGACACCACTGCCCTCGACCTCGAACCCGGCGTCACCGTGGTGGTCGGACCCAACGGCAGCGGCAAGTCCAACGTCGTCGACGCGATCGGCTGGGTGCTCGGCGCCCAGGCGCCCTCGGCGGTGCGCTCCCAGAAGATGGACGACGTCATCTTCGCGGGGTCGGCCAAGCGCCCGGCGCTCGGCCGGGCCGAGGTCGCGCTCACGATCGACAACTCCGCGGGCATCCTCCCGATCGACTTCTCCGAGGTCACCGTCACCCGGACGCTGTTCCGCACGGGCGACAGCGAGTACGCGATCAACGGCGTGCCGTGCCGGCTCCTCGACGTGCAGGAGCTCCTGTCCGACACCGGCGTCGGCCGTCAGCAGCACGTGATCGTCAGCCAGGGCCAGATCGACGCGGTGCTCAACGCCCGTCCCGAGGACCGGCGCCTCATCATCGAGGAGGCGGCCGGTGTCCTGAAGTACCGCAAGCGCAAGGAGAAGGCCGAGCGCCGCCTCGCCGCCACCGAGGGCAACCTCACGCGGCTCGGCGACCTCCTCCGCGAGGTCCGTCGCCAGCTCCGCCCCCTCGAGCGGCAGGCCGATGCCGCCCGCCGGCACGGCTCGCTCGTCTCCGAGCTCCGCGCCCTGCAGATGTTCCTCGCCGGGCGCGAGCTCACCACGCTCCAGCGGCGCCTGGCCGACGGCAAGGCCGCCCGGTCGGAGCTCGCGAACGAGGAGGCGCTGCTGCGCCGGCGGCTCGCCGAGCTCGACACGTCCGTCCTCGCGGCGGAGTCCGAGCTGGGCCACGTCGGCGGCGACGACCTCGGCGACGCGCTCGTGCGCTTCGAGTCGCTGCGCGAGCGCGCCCGCGGCCTCGTGGCGGTGCTCACCGAGCGCCGTCGCGGCGTCGAGCGAGAGCGCGGCGCGTTCGTCGACCAGGCCGTGATCGCCACCCTGGAGGCCGAGGCCGCCCGCCTCGGCTCCGAGCTCGCCGAAGCCGATGCCGAGGCCGCGCAGCTCGCGCCCCAGGCGGAGGAGCTGTCGGTGGCAGAGCGGGCGCTCGAGGCGGCCCGCACCGCCTACGACCAGGAGTGGTCCGAAGGCGTGCCCGCCCCCACCGGCCGGGCCGCGGAGGCCCGCGGCGAGCTGTCGGCGCTGCGGTCGGGCCTCGAGCGGGGCGACGCCGAGCTGGCCCGGGCCACGGCCCGGCGCACGGCCCTGCGCGAGAAGCTCGACCGCCTCGAGGCCGAGGCGGAGCGCCTGCGCTCGGAGGCCACTGCCTCCGAGGCGTCCGAGGCACCGTTGGTGGCCCGCCTCGGGGAGGCCGAGGCCCGTCGGATCGCCGCCGAGGCCCAGATGGCCGAGGCCGATGCCGCGCTGCGGGCGGCCGACGGCGAGCGCCACGCGTGGACCGCCCGGGCCGAGGCGCTGGCCCTCGCGCTCGACGAGGCCCGGGCCCGAGCGGGCGCCGAGCGCCTCGCCGAGGTCCAGGGCGTCGTCGGCACCCTGCTCGACCTCGTCGACATCGACGCCGGCTGGGAGTCGGCCGTGGAAGCCGCGGTGGGCGAGGCCCTGAGCGCGGTGGTGGTCGACAGCATCGACTCCGGCCGCGCCGCGCTGGCGTCGCTGCACGCGGCGGGCGACGCGCCCGCGGCCGGCGCCGTGCTCGCGCTCGGTGCGGTGGCCGCGGCCCCGACGCAGATCCCGTCGGGCACGGGCGGCGAGGCCGTGCGCGGCCACGTCCGTTCCACACGCTCCGACGTCGCCGCGCTCCTCGACGTCCTGCTCGGCCGCGCCGTCGCCGTCGAGGGCGGCTGGGCGGCCGCGGTCGACGTGGCCCTGGCCCACCCCGATCTGGTCATCGTCACGCGCGAAGGCAGCCGCTTCAGCTCCACGGGCTGGCGCGTGGGCACCGGCTCCTCCGGCGCCACCGGCGCGGCGCTGGAGGAGGCCCGTGAGCGCGCCGCGTCGGCCACCACGGCGTCGACCCACGCCGAGGCGAGCCTCCACGGTGCCCGGTCGCTGCTCGACGAGGCCCGCCACGACGAGTCGGCCCTGGCCCGCGAGCTCGACGAGCACGACGGTCGCCTCACCGCCGCCACCGACGGCCTGCAGCGCGTCGAGTCCGACCGACGCGACGCCGCCACCGAGGAGGAGGCCCTCGGCGGCCACGCCGATGAGCTGGCCGAGCGGTTGGACCGCGAGCGGGCCCGCGTGGCCGAGCTCGAGGCCGTGCTGCCCGTGTTCGAGGCCGAGGAGGCCGGTGCCGCCGAGCGCAGCCGGGCGATGGCGTCCGCCAAGTCCGAGCTCGAGGAGCGGGCCGGCGCGGTCGGTTCGATGCGGGCCGACCTCGAGGTGCGCACCGCGGGCCTGGCCGAGCGTCGCGACTTCCTCCGGGGCCGCAAGGTGGAGGTCGAGGAGCGGCTCGAGGGCTCGGTCGAGGCCCGGCGCGAGGCCGAGGTCCGACGCGCCGAGCTCGACGGCAAGCAGCAGGCGGTCGAACGGCTCAACGCGCTCGTCACCGGGCGCCTCGAGGAGGTCGAGACCGGCCTGGCCACGCTGCGCGATCGGCGACGGCGCCAGAGCGAGGCGCAGCAGGCGGCCGCGACCCGGCTCGACGGCCTGCGCCGCGAGCGGGTCGACGCCGAGCGGCGTCTCGAAGAGACGCGCGAGCGGGCCCGCCGCGCCGAGATCGACGAGACCGAGGTGACCCTGCGGCTCGAGACGGCGGTGGAGGCCGTGCGCCGAGACCTCGACGCGGAGCCCGAGGTGGCCATGGCGTCCGAGGCGCCGCAGATGAACGAGGGCGTCACGCCCACGGCCCGGGCCCGCGAGCTCGAGCGCGAGCTGCGCCTCATGGGTCCGATCAACCCGCTCGCCCTCCAGGAGTACGAGGCCCTCCAGGAGCGCCACGAGTTCCTGCAGGAGCAGCTGGACGACGTGAAGTCCTCCCGTCGTGACCTGGCCAAGGTGATCCGGGCCATCGACGGCGAGATCGTCGAGGTGTTCGCGGCCGCCTACGCCGACGTGTCGCAGAACTTCGAGCAGCTCTTCCAGACGCTGTTCCCGGGTGGCCAGGGCCGGCTCCGGCTCACGCTGCCCGACGACCTGCTCGCCACCGGCATCGAGGTCGAGGCCAAGCCGTCGGGGAAGAACGTCCGGAAGCTCTCGCTGCTGTCCGGTGGCGAGCGGTCGCTCACCGCGCTGGCGTTCCTGTTCGCCGTCTTCCGCAGCCGCCCGTCGCCCTTCTACGTGATGGACGAGGTCGAGGCCGCCCTCGACGACGTGAACCTGCACCGCTTCCTCGACCTCGTGCGCGAGTTCCGCCAGGAGGCGCAGCTCATCATCGTGAGCCACCAGAAGCGCACGATGGAGGCCGCCGACATCCTCTACGGCGTCACGATGCAGCCTGGTGGGAGCAGCAAGGTCGTCAGCGAGCGGGTCACCAGCTCCCTGTAGCGGCTCCCGCGTTCAGCGGCGGGCGTCGGGCTGGATGCGGAGCGCGGCGATCGCGGTGGCGAGCATCTCGTAGTGGCCGACGAGCATCACGAGCTCGATCAGGCGACGCTCGTCCAGCTCCGCTGCGAGCGCGGCCCACGTGGCGTCGTCGAGGTCCTGCGTCTCGTGCATCGCGTCGACGGCGGTGAGGATCGCTGCCTCGCGTGGTGACCAGCCGGGCGCCGACGGTCCGGCCTGCACGCGCTCGACGTCGGCCGGCGTGATGCCGGCCTTCGCACCGAGGTGGACGTGGTGGTCGAACTCGTAGGCACAGCTCCGGCAGGTGCGCCACCCGCAGGATCACCAGCTCGGTCTCGCGGCGGGGGAGCTTGCCCCCGGGCATCAGCCGCCCGGCGAAGTGGAGCCAGCCGAGGAAGACGCGGCGGTTGCGGCCGAGCGTGAGGAACAGGTTGGGCGGGGTCGTCCCGCTCACGCGGCCCGACACTGCGGCCACGATCCAACCGAAGGTGCCGATCTGCCGTCGCCCGCCGGGAGCGATCCGGGGCGTGGTCGGCGCGCTCACGACTCATCCTCCGGTTGCGGGGTGGTCAGGGTGACGTGCTCCTCCTGCGCGATGCGGACCGCCTCGGCCATGCGCTTGCGCACCACCAGCTCGACGACGGGCTGCACGAGCATGCGCCCCGCCAGCCCCGGACGAGTCCACGCCGGGGCGACGATCACGCGCTTGCGGCCTGCGATCCCGCGCTCGAGGGCGCGGATGCCGACGGCGAGCGGCGTCACCCGCGTGACGGAGCGCCCACCGAGCAGCTGCTTGGCGGCGGCGGTGTCGAAGCCGCGGCTCGTCATGTCGGTGTCGAGCTCCGCGAAGTAGGCGACACCGACCTTCGCACCGGTCGGCCGGAGCTCCTGGCGCAGGGTGTTGCCGAGCGCTTCGACCCCCGCCTTGGACGCGCTGTAGGCGCCCATCAGCGGAAGGTGCACCGCGGCGCCCATCGACGACACCACCAGGGCGTACCCACCCGCGTGTCCGACGTGCGGGCCCGCGGCGTGGATCGTGTTGTAGGTCCCGAGCAGGTTCACGGTCACCACCCGGCGGAAGATGTCGGGGTCGCCCCCGACCAGGGGGGTCTGCGCGGCGATGCCGGCGTTCGCCACCACGACGTCGAGGCCACCGAGCTCGGCCGCCGCGGCGTCCACGGCGTGCTGCACCTGATCGCGGTCGGCGACGTCGCAGGCCCACGACGGGCCGTCGACGGACGCGGCCACCTCGGCGAGGAGGTCGGGCTCGAGGCCGGCCACCGCCACCCGGGCCCCGCGGTCGTGGAGCCGTCGGGCCAGCGCGGCACCGATGCCCCTCGCCGCCCCTGTGATGAGGACCCGCTTGCCCGCCAGCTGTGCGTTCGCGCTGCTCATGGCACCGACGCTAGTGATCGCCGAATCTTGGTGAACAATCGTGTTTGTGGAAGCGCTCAGCCGTCGTCCGCGGTGACCGCGCCGCGGCAGGAGTCGAGGTAGCGCTCGAGCCTCGTGGCGGCCTCGGTGTAGCGGACCTGGTCCTCGCGGTAGGCCCGGGCGTCGACCTGGTCGCCCTGGTACGCAGCCGCGGCCATGAGGTCGTCGAGGGACTTCGCGGCATCGGCGTAGTCGCGGGCGGCGCCGCGCACCTCGTCGGGGGCGGCGTCGACGAGCTCGTCCGCGCGGGCGACGAGTGCCTGGAAGGCGGACGCGATCTCGGTGGAGGTGGCCCGCTCGCCGAACACCGTGAACGGGTCGTTGTCGGCCAGCCGCTCGAGGCGCGTGCAGAACGCCCGCTCGTCGGGGGGCGGGTCGTCGCCGCAGGCCGCGAGGGGGAGGGGGAGCACCAAGAGGGCCAGCCAGGGCTGTCGCACCGGGCGAACCTACCGAGGGGACCCTCTAACCTGCGACCGCCATGCTTCCCGTGATCCTCGTCATCGCCGCCGTCGTGCTCGTCCTCGCGGGCGCCGTGCTCGTCAGCACCCGTCGTGGGTCGGGCACGCTCCTCGAGCCGCCGCCCCCGCCGGTCGCCCCCGGTCCGCCCGCGCCCGTGCCCCCGGTGGCCGAGCCGGAGGCCGAGGCGCCCCCGGCCCCCGAGGTCGAAGCTCCGGAGGTCGAGGCCCCGCCGGTGCCGGCCCCCCTCGCCGAGCCCGAGCCGGTCGTCGAGCCGGAGCCGGAGCCCGAACCGGAGCCGGAGCCCGAGCCGGAGCCGGTCCGCGAGAAGGCGACGTTCCGGGGCCGCCTGGGTCGGGCCCGCAGCTCGATGTCCGGCTACCTCGGCTCGATCCGCTCCCGCGGGAAGATCGACCAGGAGACCTGGGACGACCTCGAGGAGGCGCTCATCCGGGCCGACGTCGGCGTCGGCACGACCACCTCGATCCTCGACCAGCTCCGGGCCACCGTCGCCGAGCGCAGCATCTCCGATCCCGGGGTGCTCCTCGACGCGCTGAAGGAGCAGCTCAAGATCGAGCTGCGCACCGGGGACCGCGCGCTGCGCTTCGAGGCCGGAGCCCCGAACGTGTGGCTGTTCGTCGGCGTCAACGGCGTCGGCAAGACCACCACCATCGGCAAGGTCGGCCGGCAGCAGATGGACGCCGGTCGCACGGTCGTCATGGCGGCCGGCGACACCTTCCGCGCCGCCGCCGCCGAGCAGCTCGAGACCTGGGCCGATCGTGCCGGCGCCGAGCTCGTCCGGGGCGCCGAGGGCGGCGACCCGAGCTCGATCATCTTCGACGCGGTGCAGCGCGCGGCCGCCCGCGGCCTCGATCTCGTCCTGGCCGACACGGCCGGCCGGCTGCACACGAAGGTCAACCTGATGGAGGAGCTCCGCAAGGTGCGCCGCGTCGCCGATCGGGAGCCCGGGAAGGTCACCGAGGTGCTCCTGGTGCTCGACGCCACCACCGGGCAGAACGGCCTCGTGCAGGCCGAGCAGTTCACCGAGGCCGTGGAC
The DNA here is from genome assembly GCA_963727905.1 of uncultured Microthrixaceae bacterium. Taxonomy (GTDB): domain Bacteria; phylum Actinomycetota; class Acidimicrobiia; order Acidimicrobiales; family VFJN01; genus VFJN01. The sequence continues at coordinate 15,476 of CAVSIC010000001.1, read as the reverse complement.
CTGACCGGTGTGGTCCTCACCAAGCTCGACGGCTCGGCGAAGGGCGGCATCGCGCTGGCCATCCAGGCCACGCTGGGGATCCCGATCAAGCTGGTCGGCCTGGGCGAGTCGGCCGAGGACCTCATCGAGTTCGACCCCGACGCGTTCGTCGACGCGCTGTTCGCCGAGGACTGACCGGAGGTCCCGTGTTCACCTTGCTCCGCCTGATCTTCCTCCCCGCCCGCGTCGGCGTGGGCACCACCAAGCTCGGCGTGAAGGCCGGGTACCGCGCCGGGCGGGCCGTCGGTGTGCGGCGCCTGTTCTTCTTCGGCACCGGCGTCGCCGTCGGCCTGCTGGTCGCGCCGATGACCGGCCCCGAGGCCCGGGCCAAGCTCCGCGGGCTGCTCGACGAGCGCCGCGGCGTCGGCGGCCAGGACCTCGCCGAGCGGGTGCGGTTCGAGCTGTCGCACTCGCCCCGCACCTGGCACCTCCCGCAGCCGCTGGTGGAGGTCGTCGGGCAGGTCGCCGTGCTCCGGGGCCAGGTGCCCCACGACGCCGGCCGGGCCGACCTCGGGCGCACCGCTGCGTCGGTGGCGGGCGTGGTCGAGGTCGACAACCAGGTCGTGGTGGCGGGTCCGGGAACCTCCTGAGCCCGGACAGCGTCATACCGGACGACCCGTAGGGGATGGGTCGGCCGAGGAGGCACAGGCGATGTCGGACACACCGGACAGCACCGAGCCCGAGAGCATCGAGCACGGCGACGTCGCCGAGCTCACATCTACCGCCCCGGCCAGCGGCCTGCGCCGCCGCCGGGCCCTGTGGGGTGCGCTGGCAGTCCTGGCCGTGGCCGTAGGCGCCGTGGCCGTCGTCTCGAACGACGACGACTCGGATCGCCGTCTGCCGCTCTCGTTGGGCGCCCCCGCCGGCGGGAGCGAGTCGGATGGCCCTGCCGCGGCGCCGGCCGCCGACATGGCGATGATGGCCTACGTCCACTACAGCGCCGGCGACGACCTGCCCGGGCTGGGCGGGTCCGGCACCGTCTACAAGCTCGCCGGTGGTGCCGACGAGGACGACGTCCGAGCGCTGGCCGAGGCGCTGGGCATGTCCGGCGACCCGGTGCACGAGGACGGCTACTGGAACCTCGAGTCCGGCGACGCCCAGCTGCAGGTCTACGAGGACGGCGGCGGCTCCTGGTGGTTCAATGCCCACACGTTCAAGGGCGACCCGGGCACCTCCTCCGGCGGCGGCAGCAGCGCTGGCTCGCCGGGGTGCGCTCCGGACGACCAGGAGTGCACGAAGGCCGCCGACGAGGCCGCCGCCCGCGAGCAGATCCCCGTCACGACCACGATCACCACCCCGACGGACCTCCCCACCTCGGACGAGGCGAGGGACATCGCCCTCGGGCTCCTGGCCGCCACCGGGATGGCGGTCGAGAGCGCCGAGGTCACCGTCGACGGCCCGTACGACGGCTGGTACGTCACCGTCGAGCCTCGGGTCGAGGGCCTGCGCGTGGCCGGCCTCACCGCGTCGGCGACGATCGGCTCGAAGGGCGAGGTGACGTCGGCGGGCGGCGTCCTGGGTGAGCCCGAGCGCGTGGGCGACTACCCGACGATCGACACCCGCAAGGCCATCGACCGCCTCAACGAGGGCACCGCCTACGGCTCGTCCTACGGAGTGGGCGGCCGCGGCGAGGGCCTGGCCATGGAGGAGGACGCCGTCGCCGACGGACGAGGCGGCGCCGACCACGCTGGCCACCGACGTGAACCCCGGCGCGGCGCCGTCGACCCCGACACGCCCGATCGCCTGCGCCACCGACACCCCGGTGGTCGCCGAGTCGGAGGTCGGCCACCGAACCCGCCACCGATCCGGCCGTGGACCTGCCCGCGCCGGTGATCGACCCGTGCGGCCCGTACCCGACCGAGCCGATGGAGCCGCAGGAGGTCGTCCTCCACGAGGCCGAGCGCATCCTCGTGCTCATCGGCGCCAACGACGGCAGCGGCGACGCCTACCTGGTGCCCGGCTACCGGATGCGGGGCGGCGACGAGTGGGTCGTCGACGTGCCTGCCGTCGACGACGAGTCGCTCCTGCCCACCACCCCGGTGGACGCCCGCCGACGACGACGGGCAGCATCGAGCCCGCCGCGATCCGAACGTGCCGCCCCGAGCCGGCCGACCGAGCCGAGCTCCTCGGCACGGTCGGTGGGGGAGGGCTGAACCCCTCACCGCTAGAGTCGCGGCCTCATGTTCGAGGCACTCTCCGACCGGTTCGACGGCATCTTCAAGCGCCTTCGCGGCAAGGGCATCCTGCGCGAGGAGGACGTCGAGGAGGTCCTGCGCGAGATCCGGGTGGCCCTCCTCGAGGCCGACGTCGACTTCACCGTGGTCCGCACGATGCAGGGGCGGATCCGGGAGCGGGCCGTCGGGATCGAGCTCTCCGAGGCGCTGAACCCGGCGCAGCACGTCATCAAGATCGTCCACGAGGAGCTCATCGCGGCCCTCGGCGGCGACGCCATCAAGATCACCTTCGCGAGCCGGCCGCCCACCGTGGTGCTGATGGCCGGCCTCCAGGGCTCCGGCAAGACCACCAACTCCGCCAAGCTCGCCCGCTGGTTCAAGCAGCAGGGCCGCAACCCGATCCTCGTCGGCGCCGACCTGCAGCGGCCCGCCGCCGTGGAGCAGCTGCGCACCCTCGCCCGCCAGATCGACGTGCCCGTGTTCAGCCAGCCGGGCGACCCGGTCGAGACGGCCGCCGCCGGCCTCGCCGAGGCCCGCCGCCTCGGCCGAGACGTGCTGATCGTCGACACCGCCGGCCGCCTGGCCATCGACGCCGAGCTCATGGAGCAGGTGCGGCAGATCTCCGAGGCCGTCACCCCGGACTACACGTTCCTCGTCGTCGACGCGATGACCGGCCAGGACGCCGTCAACGTCGCCAAGTCGTTCAACGAGACCCTCGCCCTCGACGGCGTGATCCTCACCAAGCTCGATGGCGACGCCCGCGGCGGCGCCGCCCTCAGCGTGAAGGAGGTGGTCGGCAAGCCGATCGCCTTCGCGTCCACCGGCGAGAAGCTGGCCGACTTCGAGCTCTTCCACCCCGACCGCCTCGCCGGCCGCATCCTCGGCATGGGCGACGTCCTCACGCTGATCGAGAAGGCCGAGGAGGTCTACGAGAAGGACCAGGCCGAGGAGGCCGCCGCCCGGCTCCTCGACGGCAGCTTCACCCTCGACGACTTCCTCGAGCAGATGCAGCAGCTCAAGAAGATGGGCCCGATCTCGGGGCTCGTCGGCATGCTCCCGGGCATCCCGAAGGAGCTCAAGGGCGCCCAGATCGAGGACGACCAGCTGGCCCACATCGAGGCGATCATCCGCTCGATGACCCCGGCCGAACGGGCCGACGTCGACCTGATCGACGGCTCCCGCCGGTCCCGCATCGCCAAGGGCTCCGGGTCGGACCCCGGTGAGGTCGGCCAGCTGGTGAAGCAGTTCAAGGAGATGCAGAAGCTGATGAAGCGCATCCCCGGGATGTCGGGCACCAAGAAGGCCAAGGGCGGCAAGGGCAAGAAGGCCAAGAAGGGCAAGGGCGGGCGGCCCGGGGGCGACCTCTCGGGGGCCGCGGGAACCGCGCCCAAGCAGGTCTTCACCCTCCCGGGCTTGAACCCCCCGCAGTAGAGCGACCATCATGGTCCGCCGCCCTGAGGCGGACCGATCGCAGAACGAAGGACGTCGAACGTGGCCGTGAAGCTCCGCCTCATGCGGATGGGCAAGAAGAAGCAGCCGACCTACCGAGTGGTCGCCGCCGACGCGCGCTCGCCCCGGAACGGCCGCTTCATCGAGATCATCGGCACCTACGACCCCCGGCAGGAGCCGTCGGTCGTGAAGATCGACACCGAGAAGGCCGCCGACTGGATCCGGAAGGGCGCCCAGCCCACCGAGACCGTCGCCCGCCTCCTCAAGGTGGCCGAGGCCCAGCCCGCCGCCGCCCCCGAGGGCGCTGAGGCTGCTCCGGCTGCCGAGGCTGCCGAGTGAGCGACGTCGACGAGGGCACTGACGCCGCCGACGCCACCGGTGCGCACGACGAGGGCAACTCCGTCCCCGCCGCCACCGCCACCTCGGTCCTCGACCTCCTCGTCACGTCGCTCGTCGACGATCCCGACGCCGTCCGGATCGACCCGATCCAGCAGCGCGACCGCGTGCGCCTCGAGGTGCGCGTGGGCCCCGACGACATGGGCCGCGTGATCGGCAAGCGGGGCCGGGTGGCCAACGCCATCCGCACCGTCGTCCGCGCCGCTGCCGTCCGCGACGGCGTCGACGTCGACATCGAGTTCGAGGATTAGCCAAATACCTCCCCTCCTCGAGGTGGGACGGATCACCAAGCCGCACGGGGTGCGGGGTGACGTCCTGGTGCAGCTCACCACCGAGCGCACGACCGGCTCGACCCGGGCTCGGTGCTGGAGACCGACCGCGGCCCGCTGACCGTGGTCAGGTCCTCGCAGCACCACGACCGCTGGATCGTGCAGTTCGAGGGCTTCACCGACCGGGACCAGGTCGAGGGCTGGCGCGGTGTCCTGCTGCGAGCCGAGCCCGTCGACGAGCCCGTCGACGAGGGCACCTTCTGGGTCCACGAGCTCGTCGGCGCCACCGTCGTGCTGACCGACGGCACCGAGGTCGGCGTCGTCACCGAGGTCGAGGGGAACCCGGCCAGCGACCTGCTCGTGCTCGACTCCGGTGCACTGGTGCCCGTGGTGTTCGTGGTCGACCAGGCGGAGGGCCGGGTCACCATCGACCCGCCCGATGGCCTGTTCGACCTCTAGCCGGCTCCAGCCAGACCTACGCTCGTCGCCGCCATGCGCATCGACGTCTTCACGATCTTCCCCGAGATGGTGCGCGAGTTCGCCGACCGCGCCCTGCTCGGCAAGGCGCAGGCCAGCGGCGCCCTCGACATCCGGGTGCACGACCTGCGGATGGCCACGACCGACGTGCACCGCTCCGTCGACGACGCGCCGTTCGGCGGGGGCGCCGGGCATGGTGCTCATGCCCGAGCCCCTCTTCGCCGCGGTCGAGGCGGTCGACCCGCCCCGGCCCCTGCTCTCCCTGGGCCCGGCCGGGCGCCGGCTGCGACCAGGCGGGGGCCCGTGACCTCGCCTCCGGTGAGGGGTTCAGCCTCCTGTGCGGCCGCTACGAGGGCGTCGACGAGCGCGTCCGCGAGCACCTCGTCGACGGCGAGCTGTCGATCGGCGACTACGTGCTCGGCGGCGGCGAGGTGGCGGCCATGGTGGTCCTCGAGGCCGTCGGCCGGCTGGTGCCCGGGGTGATGGGCAACGACGCCTCCGGGCGACGACGAGTCCTTCACCGACGGGCTCCTCGAGTACCCGCACTACACCCGCCCGGCAGAGTTCCGAGGATGGGAGGTGCCCGAGGTGCTGCGCTCGGGCGACCACGCCCGCGTGGCCCGCTGGCGCCGGGCCCAGGCCCTCGATCGCACCCGCCGGGAGCGCCCCGATCTGCTCGAGGCCCGGGGCGGGCTCACCGACGACGAGCACCGCCTGCTGGCCGAGTTCGACCTGTAGGGGGGCCGGTGCCTATCCTTGGCTCTCCCCAGAGCCGCTGCCGCAGCACGTTGCGGCGCCCACGGAGCGATCGCCATGCAGCCCACTGATCTCGTCGACCAAGAGCGCCTGCGCACCGACATCCCGGACTTCGGGCCCGGTGACACCCTCAAGGTCCACGTCCGCGTGGTCGAGGGCACCAAGGAGCGGGTCCAGGTCTTCCAGGGCGCCGTCATCGGCCGCCGGGCGATGGCCTCCGCGAGACCTTCACGGTCCGCAAGGTCTCCTACGGCGTCGGCGTGGAGCGCACCTTCCCGGTGCACACCCCCACGGTCGCCAAGATCGAGGTCGTGTCCCGCGGCGACGTCCGCCGGGCCAAGCTCTACTACCTCCGCGATCGGGTCGGTAAGGCCGCCAAGATCAAGGAAAAGCGCGAGCGTTAGACGCTTTCGCTGGCGTCTCGGACGAGCACGACTCCGAGGGCGCCGAGGACCAGCACGATGCTAAGGCCGGCGATCGCTGCGGGCGTGTTGCTGTCCACCACATCGCGCCGGCTGCGGAGCACCGGCCCGGCCATTCCGGCGTCGCCGGTGATGTTCCGCCCAGCTGCGTCGTAGTACGTGCAGCTGTCCGGTGAGGCCCATCCCCCCATCCCCACATCGATCCGGACGGCCTCCTCTCGGTTCGGGCACCGGGCCGGGTCGTTCCGGCGGGCGATCTCGAGCTGGTACCAGCCGACCGGGATCATCAGGATCGAGACGATTCCTCCGATGACGATCGCGACGAGGAACGAGCCGCCGCCGACCGCGAGCACGGCCCGTCGGAGCCAGGTCCCAGCGTCGACGAGCACCGGTTAAGTCTGACGGCCCGATCGCCACGCGCGGCCGCGGGCGGCAGGATCGGGTGTCACACCCTTTCGGTACATTTCATGCATGAGCTCGATGCGGTCGCCAGCGGTGGAGGTGAAGGAGGCGATCGACCTGCTGGTGCGGGCGGCAGCCGCGGACCTCACCTCGTGCACGGGCGCGGAGCTGGAGGAGCTTGCCCTCCTCACCAACGACGCGTTGGCGGTGGCGACGGCTGCGCACACGCGGGCGATGGCGGCTCTCGACGTGTCGCGGCAGTGGGAGGTGGACGGCGCCCGGTCGGCTGCGGCATGGCTGGCGTGGAAGCGGCACCTGCCGATGGGGCGGACGCGTGCGGTGCTTCGCTGCGGGCGCGAGCTGCGGGACCTGCCCCTGACGGAGGCGGCGTTCCTCGAGGGGCGAGTGACTTCGGACCACGTGCGGCTGCTGGCGCAGGCCCGAGACGCGAACCCGGAGGCCTTCGAGCCGTGTGAGGCCGACCTCGTCGGGCTGGCGGAGTCGCTGCTGTTCCAGTCGTTCCAGGTCGCCGTCCGATACTGGTGCCACCGTTACGACCCCGATGGCGTGGAGGCCGACGCGGTCGAACGGTGGAACCGGCGGAACGTCAGCTGCTCGCCGACGTGGGGCGGCATCGCGATCAAGGGGTGGCTCGATCCGATCAGCGGCGAGATCGTGAAGCGGGAGCTGGACCGGCTCGAGCAGGAGATGTTCGAGGCCGAGTGGGCGGAGCTCCGGGAGCGCGAGGGCGACGGAGCCTCCGTCGGCGCGCTGGCCCGGGCCACCTGGCAGCGTCGGGCCGACGCACTGGTCGAGATGGCCCGCCGCTCGGCCAGCCTGGTCGATCACCCGGAGCGGAACGCCCCGGCGCGTGTCCTGCTGAGCGTGCTCACCGGTGACGAGTCGATGGCGCGGATCTGCGAGCTGTCGTCGGGCACGGTGGTCACACCCGGTGAGGTCCTGCCCCTGCTGAAGGACTGCGACCTCGAGCGGCTGGTGTTCGACAGCGCGTCCCGGGTGGTCGACGTCGGCGTCCGGCAGCGCTGCTTCACCGGTGCCACCCGCCGGGCCATCGAGGTGCGGGACCGGCAGTGCGTCCACGGGTCCTGCACGCTCCCCGCCGAGCGGTGCGAGATCGACCACAAGCAGCCGTACGTACGAGGGTGGCCTCACCGTCCAGGAGAACGGTGAGTGCCGGTGCGCCTTCCACCACCGATGGCGGCACCGAACCGGATCGCCGGCTGCCTGACGGCACGCCGGCGCCTGGTGCATCCGGGGAGATATATGGGCCGAACGCCCCATGTCGGCGGGCGCCGCACGATGTGACACTCCGACCATGCGTCGGAACCTCCTCTGTGCTCTCGCTGTCGCGTCCATGTTCGTATTCGGATGTGGAGGCGATGACGACTCCGCCGACGGCGGGGGCGGCGGTGCCGCGGACCTCCTCGTCGACTCCCGCAACGCCGAGGAGCTGGTCGCCGACTTCGAGCTCGGCGACGCGGCGCTCCTGCAGCTCTCGGATCTGCCCGAGGGCTGGAAGGTCGACGCCGGCGACGACAACCCGGCTGCGGACGCCGCGCTCTTCGAGTGCCTCGACCCGCCCCACCGCGAGCTCGCGGAGGGCGACGAGACGGAGGCGGAGCGGGCGTTCGAACTCGGGGATGCGGCCCTGTTCTCCAACGTCGAGGTCCACCCGAGCGAGGCCTACGCCACCGAGTCGTTCGGGATCGTCCACCAGGACAACTTCGAGGGGTGCTACCGCGGGACGCTCGAGGACTCTCTCCGGGATGAGCTGTCGAGCGAGAGCCAGCCCGTCGGGGTGGATGTGCAGCTCCAGCGTCTGCCGGACCCCGCCCTCGGCGATGAGTCCGCGGCCTTCCGCCTCGAGGTCCTCCTCACGGCCCCGGGGATGGAGCGCCGGATGGTCATCGATGTCGTGGGCTTCCGGGTCGGCAACATCGAAGCGGGCCTCCAGGCCATCGAGCTCGGCCAGCCCTTCGATCCCGCCCTGCTCGACCAGCTCCTCCGGCTGACCCTGGAGCGCACGAGCACCGTCTGAGGTGCTCGGGCGGCCGACGCGCGAGTTCGCTCCGAGACCGGGGTTCGATAGCGTCCGCCGTCCGCATGGCCTCCACCTCGACCGCCGCCAGCGCGCCGCCGCGCCGCACGGAGCCGCTTCGAGCGGCGCCCGTCGCGCCGAAGCGGATCAAGGCGTGGATCGAGCTGCCGCTGCTCGTGCTGGCGGCGATCGTCGTCACGCTCGCGGTGAAGGCGCTGCTCGCGCAGGCCTTCTACATCCCGAGTGGATCCATGGAGCCGCAGCTCCACGTGAACGACCGCGTCGTCGTGTCGCGCACGGCCTACCGGCTGCACGACCCGAACCGGGGCGACATCGTGGTGTTCCCTTCGCCCATCGCCGAACCCGAGCACCACGGCCTGGTGGATGGCGTGGTGGACGACGTGCTCGACGCCCTGGCCGTCGGCGACCGTGGTGACGACGAGCTCATCAAGCGGGTGATCGGCCTGCCGGGCGAGGAGGTGGAGGCCCGTGATGGCGAGGTCCTCATCGACGGCAGGGTCCTCCAGGAGCCGTACCTCCCCGCGGGCGTCCGGACCGAGGACTTCGGCCCGGTGAAGGTCCCGGACGGCCGGGTCTTCGTCATGGGGGACAACCGGGGCAACTCCCACGACAGCCGCTTCAGCGACATCGGGACCATCGACATCGACGACCTGGTTGGCCGGGCCATCGCCCGGGTCTGGCCACCCTCGCGCACGGCGTTCCTGTAGCCGCGCGGGAGTAGCCTTCACCCATGTCGACGGAGGACCTCGAGCGGTACGAGGCGGAGATCGAGCTCCAGCTCTACAAGGAGTACAAGGACGTCGCTCCGATGTTCTCCTTCGTGGTGGAGACGGAGCGTCGCTTCTACCTCGCCAACGAGGTCACCAAGACCGTCCACGACGCCGACGGCCGCACCTACGTCGAGCTCCAGATGCGCGACGCCTGGGTGTGGGACATGTACCGGACCACCCGGTTCGTCCAGTCGGTCACGATCGTCACGTTCAAGGACGTGAACATCGAGGAGCTCCCCAACAAGGAGCTGTAGGTGACTGCGTCATGACCCAGGCTCGCCGCGCACTTGGGGCGGCCGGGGAGGCGCGGGCGGAGGCCTGGTACCGGGCCCGGGGCTTCGAGGTGCTGGCCCGCAACTGGCGCTGCCGCGAAGGCGAGCTCGACCTGGTCGTGCGGCGCCGCGGCGTCCTGGTCGTGGTCGAGGTGAAGACCCGGAGCTCCGATCGCTTCGGCACACCGGCGGAGGCGGTCACCCCAGCCAAGCAGCAGCGCATCCGCGGCCTGGCCCTGCGGTACGTGGCCGAGACCGGCATCCGCTCCCGCTCGATCCGGTTCGACGTGGTCGCGATCCTCGGCGGCCGGCTCGAGGTGCGCGAGGGCGCCTTCTTAGCCTCGGCGGCCGGCGCGAGGGCGGCCTGAGCCCTCGCCGCGGCGCACCCACCACCCCTGCTGGGTGATCGACAGCAGGTAGACGAGCGGGGGCAGCACGAGGACGGCGGCCAACCCCACCACGATCACCAGCGCCCACAGCGTCGAGCGGGGCGCCGCGGACTGCTCGATCTCAGCGCTCCCAACGAGCATCCACGGGTGCTGTCCGACGCCCCAGCCGGCCACCACCGCCGACACGGCCACCGCGGCGGCGACACGAGCGGGCTCCCACCGGCGCACCCAGAGGGCCACCAGCGCGGTCGTGCCCGCGAGGGCCGACACCAGGATCACTGGAAGCGCGGTGTCCGTGAGACCGTCGAACAACGTGCGGGCGTCGGAGCGCAGCGGCGCGATGCCGGCCAGCGCCACCGCGCCGGCGGCGAGGCCGGACCCGAGCGCCCGGCGCCGGCACCACTCGGTGAGCGCATCATCGCCCCGAAGGCTCGCCTCCCGCGTGAGGAACGTGGCGGCGAGGAACGCACAGGTGAGGACCGCCAACGTTCCGCCGACGAGCGAGGTGGGTCCGGTCCACGACGTCCACGGGTCACCATCGCCGGACGCTGGGACGCGGCCGGCGGCGATGCCCCCGACCACGCAGCCGAACAGGAACGGTGTGGCCACCGAGGACATCGCGAAGAGTGCGCCGAGCAGGCGGGCGGTGGCGAGGTTCGGGGCCAGCTTGCGGAAGGCGAACGCGGAACCGCGGGCGACGATGCCGAGGCCGGCGAGGCTCAGTGGCACGAAGAACGTCGTGCAGACGGCCGCGAACACGGCGGGGAACCCGGTCCACAGGAAGACCAGCACGTAGACGAGCCACACGTGGTTCGCCTCCCACACCGGGCCGATCACGTGGTCGATGAGCGTCCGCAGCGGGGCGCCACGCTCGTCACCACCCGCGGTGAGGTCCCAGACGCCGCTGCCGAAGTCGGCCCCTGCGAACACGGCGTAGGCGATCACACCGACGAACAGCAGCGCCGCCACCACCTCCGGGAGGGTCATGAACGCCCCGCTCCGGGGCTGTACGGCGTTGGGAGGTCCGTCGCCTCGCCCGCCCGCCAGCGGCGTGACATCGAACGCAGCACGAGCGCGGTGCCGATGCCGAGGCCGACGTACACGACCGTGAGGACGACGAACGTCGCCCACACCCCCTCGTTGCCGGTCACGGCATCGACGACCCGCATCTTCCGGTAGGCGATCCACGGCTGGCGGCCCAGCTCGGTGGTGATCCAGCCCAGCTCGAGCGCGGCCACGGAAGCCGCGCCCGCGGCGACGCAGGCCCGCAGGAACCACGGACGACCGAGCCAGTCCCGGCCGCGGCGTCGCGCCCACCAGAACGCGGCGCCGAGCCCCGCCATCCCCAGGCCGAGGGCGACCATGAGCTGGAACGACCAGTGCGTGGCCGTGACGAGGGCATCGTCGGGTCGCTCGTCGGGGGGGATCTCGTCGAGCCCTGGCACCGCGCGGTCGATGTTGCCCCGGCTGATGAGCGATCCCAGCCACGGGATCTCGATCGCGAAGCGCCGCTCGCCGTCGAGGTACAGGCCGCCGATGGCCAGGGGCGCGCGCTCCTCCGCGTGGGCCGAGAGCTCGATGGCGGCCAGCTTCGAGGGCTGGTCACCCGCCAGGCGGGCGCCGAGGGCGTGGCCGAGGAACGGCTGGGCGAGCGCCGCCACCGTTGCGAAGGCGAACGGGACGGTGAAGCCGAGCCGATGGTGGCGGTCGTCGCGCCCGCGCAGCAGCCCGACGGCGTAGACCGCGGCGACGCAGAAGCCCACCACCATGAACGTCGCCACCCACATGTGGGTGAACTGCAGCCAGACCCGCGGGTTGAACATGGCCGCCCACGGGTCCACATCGACCACGTGCCCGTCCTCGAGCCGAAACCCGGTGGGCGCGTTCATCCACGAGTTCACGGACAGGATGCAGAACGTCCCCACCATCCCGGCCACGCCGATCGGCACGAGGCAGGCGAGGTGCACGCGCTCCGGGAGCCGCCGCCACCCGTAGAGGTAGATCCCGATGAAGATGGCCTCCACGAAGAAGGCGAGGCCCTCCAACGCGAACGGGAGGCCGATCACCGCGCCGTACTCCCGCATGAACGCGGGCCACAGGAGGCCCATTTCGAAGCTGAGGATCGTCCCCGACACCGCCCCGACGGCGAAGAGCACGGCGGCGACCTTGGACCAGCGCTCGGCCAGCTCGAGCGCCACCGGGTCGTTCTGGCGGAGGCCGCGGCGGTGCAGGACCCAGATGACGACGGGGAAGGCCACGCCGAAGCAGGCGAGGACGATGTGGGACCCCAGCGACACCGTCATCTGCCACCGCGCCGGGAGCAGCGCCCCCGACTCGCTGGCGAGGGTCAGCACGGGTCAGCCGAACAGCGCCCAGAGGACCAGGAGCACGCAGAGCAGGAGGGCCGAGATCACCATGGCGGCGTCGGCGACCGGGCTCTTTCGGCGCTGGTGGAAGGGGTTCAGGCCCATGGGCGCCAATACTGTCGCGGTGATGGAGACGCTGCAGGTCGAGCGGGCGGGGGGCGTGGTCACGATCACGTTCGACCGGCCCGAGAAGAAGAACGCCGTCAACGGGCAGATGTGGGACGAGCTGATCACGGTCGCCCGTGAGATCTCGGCGAGCAGCAGCGACCGCTGCGTCGTCCTCACGGGTGCCGGGGGCGCCTTCTGCTCGGGGGCGGACCTGTCCGACGAGGGCAACACCGGTGAGCGGAGGCACCAGCTCGCGAACATGCGCTTCATCAACTCGGTCATCCAGGCGCTGCACGACCTGCCGCAGCCGACGATCGCCAAGGTCACCGGCGTGGCCGCCGGTGTCGGCCTCAGCATGGCGCTGTCGTGCGACCTCGTGGTCGCCTCCGAGGAGGCGCGGTTCTCGATGATCTTCGCCAAGCGCGGACTGTCGCTCGACGGCGGCGCCTCCTGGCTCCTGCCCCGCATCATCGGGCTGCACAAGGCGAAGGAGCTGGCGCTGTTCGCCGACGTGATCAGCGCGGCGGAGGCCAAGGAGCTCGGGATCGTGAACCGCGTCCTGCCGCTCGACGAGGTCGAGAAGCTCGTCGACGAGTGGTCGGCCCGGCTCGCCTCGGGCCCGCCGATCGCGCTGGCGATGACCAAGAAGATGCTCAACCGCTCGTTCGAGCAGAGCTTCGAACAGGCCCTCGACGACGAGGCCCGGTCGCAGACGGTCAACTTCGGCACCGCCGACACGATCGAGGCCATCAGCGCGTTCGTGCAGAAGCGCGACCCGAAGTTCCAGGGTCGCTAGCCCGAAGGCCTCAGTGCCGCGCCGTCCGGCCCTTCCCGCCGTCACACCCGACCCCTAGTCTCGACCGCACGCCTCGAGGCCGGCATCGGCAGGCCTCCGCCTCCGGCCCCGCGCCCCACCAGGGCGCCCCACCGAGGAGCGTGCCGTGCTCGGCCTCGTCCCCTCCGCGTCGCTGCTCGGCGTCGACGGCCACGCCGTCAGCGTCGAGGTCCACTTCAGCGGCGGGCTCCCGTCCTTCACCGTCGTCGGTCTGCCCGACACCGCCTGCCGCGAGGCGCGCGACCGCGTGCGCGCCGCGCTCCTCTCGAGCGGGCAGCACTGGCCCGACCGTCGGGTCACGGTCAACCTGGCGCCACCCACCGTGCGCAAGGTCGGCTCCGGGCTCGACCTCGCGATCGCGGTGGCCCTCCTCGTCGCCGGCGGCGTCGTCACCCAGGAGGCCGTCGGCGACCGGGCGTTCCTCGGCGAGCTGGGGCTCGACGGCAGCGTCCGCGCGGTGCCGGGCACGATCTGCCTGGCCGAGGCGATCGGGGCGGAGCGGCCGCTCGTCCTGGCCGCCCCCAGCGCCATCGAGGGTCGCATCGTGGGTGACCGTGTCGTGCACCCGGTGGAGTCGCTCCGCCAGGTCGTCGCCTGCCTCGAGGGCACCGAGCCGTGGCCCACGGCACCCCCGGTGCCACCGGCGGCCCCCCGGGGTCGGGGCCCCGACCTTCGAGACGTCCGCGGGCAGCCGGTGGCGCGCTATGCCCTGGAGGTCGCCGCCGCCGGCGGTCACCACCTGCTCCTGCTCGGCCCGCCGGGGGCGGGCAAGACGATGCTGGCCTCGCGGCTGCCGGGCGTGCTCCCGGAGCTCAGCGACCCCGAGGCGGTCGTCACCACGCGGATCCACTCTGCGGCGGGCGTCCCACTGCCCGCCTCGGGACTGGTGCGCACCCCGCCGTTCCGGGCGCCGCACCACGGTGCGTCCGCCGTCGCGCTCGTGGGCGGCGGGTCGGCTCTGCTGCGCCCGGGGGAGATCAGCGCGGCCACCAACGGCGTGCTCTTCCTCGACGAGCTCGCCGAGTTCCCCACCCGGGTGCTCGACGCGCTCCGCCAACCGCTCGAGGAGGGCGTGGTCCGAATCGCCCGAGCTGCCGCGTCGGCGACGATGCCGGCCCGCTTCCTCCTCGTCGCGGCGATGAACCCCTGCCCGTGCGGCGGCGGCACCCGGCCGGGCGGATGCCGGTGCAGCGAGGCCACCCGGATGCGCTACCGGCGGCGGGTGTCGGGGCCGCTGCTCGACCGGTTCGACCTGCGGGTGGAGGTGCAGCGTCCCCAGGTCGACGACCTGTTCGGTCCCGCGCGCGGCGAACCGTCGGCCGACGTGGCCGAGCGCGTCCTGGCCGCCCGGGCGCTGGCCGCCCGCCGCGGGGTGCCGACGAACGCGGCGCTGGCTGCCCGCCACCTCGATGCGGTGGCGCCGCTCAGCGCCGACGCCACCCGGCTGCTCGAGGACGTCCTGCGGAGCGGACGCCTGTCGGCTCGCGGCCTCCACCGCATCCGCCGGGTCGCCCGCACGATCGCCGACCTGGGAGGTGCCCCCGATCGGATCGAGGCGGCGCACGTGGCCGCCGCGCTGGGGTTGCGAGTCGATCCGGCCGCTGCCCTCGATGTCACCGCGACGGGCGCGGCGTGACGGGCGATCGGGCGACGGGGTGCGCGGCACTGCTCGCCGGGCTCCCGAACATGACCCCACGGCGGCTGCGCGCGCTGCTGGCCGAGGAGGGGCCCGAGACGGCGTGGAACCGAGCCACCTCGGGCCGCGTCGCGGACCTCGTCGCGCTGCGACGTCCCGGTGCGCCGAAGGACGAGCTCCCGGACCTCGCGGCATCGTGGCGGGCCCACGGTGACGCCGACCCCGAGATGGCGGGCGCTCGACACCGGCTCGCGGGCGTGCAGGTGCGGTTGGTGGGTGACGCGGGCTACCCCGAAGCGCTGCGGTCGGACCACGAGCCACCGGCGGTCGCCTTCCTGCACGGCTCGGTCGAGGTCCTCGACGGCCCGCGGGTCGCCGTCATCGGCACGCGTCGGTGCACCGGGGCGGGTGCGGCGGTGGCTCGTGACCTCGGGCGAGACCTCGCGGCATCCGGGGTGGCCGTCGTCTCCGGGCTGGCGCTGGGCATCGACGGAGCCGCCCACGCCGGGGCGCTGGCCGTCGGAGGCACCGGTCGAGCCCCGATCGGCGTGATCGGGTGCGGTCACGATCGTCCGTATCCCCCACGCCACCGCTCGCTGTGGACCGCGGTTCGCGAGCGGGGGTTGCTGCTGGGGG